>CBFHBA010000027.1:0-70348 GCA_965653675.1 uncultured bacterium | reverse complement strand
AGAGAACCGGTTCAGTTTGCGAGTGGTACGGGCGTCCCGCCGCGAACCACGCGCAGGATGCGCGTGCCACGTTCAAACTGCACCAGTACCTGGAATAGACCTCACTCAGTTTGCGGCTTAAGTGATATACCTCTTCTCAAAATTTAAATGCGCGAACAAAGCAAATTACCCTTATAATCGCGTCCCATTCAGTTGGTAAGTCGCCAGGAGAAACCTAATGAACAAACAATTAATTGCAAGCAAAACTGGAATGGTGTTGTTAGCAGCCTCGATCACCGGCGCTTCGGTAATGACTACCGTGGCCGTGTCCGCCCATCCCAAGAGCCGTTATCAAGAACATGACGACGTTCGTACTTCCACAGCAAAGTTCTACAAGTTCCAGGAAGCGGCCATTCAATTCTACGTACCTTCAGGATGGAAAGTTGAAAAAGGCGATAAGGGAAGCATTACCGTTTCCAAGTCGGAAGGCCCTAGATCCATCGCCGTGGGGGTGACCGCGCTCGGAAAGGACTCTGCAAACTTCAAACCCGAGGCATTATTCAAGCTGTTCTCAGAGGGCGTCTTCAAGGATATGAAGAAGAACATGGGTGACTCATTCAAGTCCGGCGAACCTAGCCAAACCACCCAAAATGGAATTTCAGAGGTAGTCCAAACATTCACCGGCAAAGATGACGGCGTCGAGATGCAGGGCATGGTTTTCGTGCTTTACACCGATAACCCAGTCGGTGTTTTCGCTTACGGAAACAAAGAAGTTTCGCCAACTCTGGTAACGGAAATTCAGCTGATGCTCGGCAGTTTCAAGAAACTAGAGTGAGCGGGAAACGAAAGACTGTCCTTAGTTGAATACCCCAATCCCATGGGTCACAGTGTTTATCCGAGACCGATGATTCCTGTATCGTACCTGCCATGACAACCGACGCCTGGCCCGAACTCATCCTCGCAGAATGGCAAGACACTCTGGCAACGCTGCATATGTGGACCCAGATTGTCGGCAAGATCCGGCTCGAGACAACACCGCTCGTCAACCACTGGTGGAACGTGCCGCTGTATGTATCCGCGCGCGGGCTGACCACTTCCCCAATGCATTTTGGCGATCGGATTTTCGAGATCGAATTCGATTTCGTCGATCACAAGCTATGGATTGACTGTAGCGACGGTGCGCGTACAAAACTTAATTTGCGTCCGCAATCAGTCGCCGACTTTTACAAAGAACTAATGGACACACTTCATCGTCTCGGCATTCACGTAAAGATTTGGACGATGCCGGTCGAAGTGCCTTCGCCGTTCTCGGCGGTGCGCGAAGCAATTCCCTTCGAGAAAGATCAAGTTCACAAGTCTTACGACGCCGATTATGCGAATCGGTTTTGGCGCGCGCTGGTTTCGATCGATGATGTCTTCAAGCAGTTTCGTTCGCGCTTCATCGGCAAAGTTAGCCCAGTCCATTTTTGGTGGGGCAGCTTCGATCACGCGGTAACTCGTTTCTCTGGTCGGTCCGCACCGCCGCGCGAAGGCGCCGATAAGATCACGATTGAAGCTTATTCACACGAAGTGATCAGCCACGGATGGTGGCCCGGCGGCAACGGCTTCGAGGCCGCGTTCTACGCATACGCCGCACCTGAACCAACAGGCTTCGGCGACGCCAAGGCGAAACCCGAAGCAGCGTTCTATTCAAAAGACGTGAACGAATTCTTCCTGCCATACGACGCCGTGGGCAAATCGTCTTCACCGGAGGATGCGTTGATGGATTTCTGTCAGAGCACTTACGAAGCGGGAGCGGATTTAGCGGGTTGGGATAGGAAAGTGCTGGAACGGTAGCGGCAGAAGGTCAGTACCACCCGCGTTAGCGGGTGGGTCTAAAACACAACTCGCGCATTCACCCATCTGCTTACGCAGATGGTACCGATCTCACTTCTAAAATCCCGTCGTCCCCGCCAACAACTGCCTCAACACGTAAGGTAAAATCCCACCGTGCAGGTAGTAATCAATCTCGATCGGTGTATCGATGCGCAGGGTCAGCGGCACTTGATCAGTCGAGCCATCGGCGCGATGAATTGTGAGCGTCACATCCTGACGTGGTGTGACACCACCAGCCGACGCTGAAGCTTCCAAGCCCGTGATGTCGAATGTCTCGGTCCCGTCGAGATTCAACGAAGCCGCGTTTGTTCCTTCTTTGAACTGGCAAGGCAGGACGCCCATACCGACGAGGTTGCTGCGATGAATGCGTTCGAAGCTCTGCGCGATCACGGCCTTCGCGCCCAACAGCCGAGTTCCCTTCGCCGCCCAGTCACGCGACGAACCGGTCCCGTACTCCTGTCCGGCGATCACGACGAGTGGAGTGGCTTCGCCCTGATACTTCATCGCCGCGTCGTAAATGCTCATGCGCTCAGGTTCGGATCGCGGGTTCGACCTATAAAAAGTAACCCCACCTTCAGTGCCCGGCACCATCAGATTCTTGATACGGACATTCGCGAACGTGCCGCGCATCATCACTTCATGATTGCCGCGGCGCGAGCCGTAACTGTTAAAGTCCGCCACATCGACGCGCCGCTGTTGCAGATAAACTCCCGCCGGTGACGTCGCTTTAATAGCGCCGGCCGGGCTGATGTGATCAGTCGTGACTGAATCGCCGAAGATTGCCAACGGGCGCGCGCCTTTGACGTCTTCCATCTCGCCGACTTCGGCGCCGAAGCCTTCAAAGAAGGGTGGCTCTTGAATGTAAGTCGAGTTGGCGTCCCATTTGTACGTGAGGCCGCTCGAAGTGGGAATCGCGTTCCACATCGGGTTCTGATCGGCGAAGCTACCGTACAGGCGCCGATAAGTTTCCGGATCCATTGCGGCACGCATCAACCCGCCAATCTCTTCCATCGTCGGCCAGATATCGCGCAGATAAATGTCTTCGCCGTCGCTTCCCTGGCCCAAAGGCTCTTTCGACAAATCCTTTTCGACGCTGCCCGCAAGTGCGAATGCGACCACCAGCGGCGGGCTCATCAAAAAGTTCGCTTTTATACTTTGGTGCACGCGCGCTTCAAAGTTGCGGTTACCGGAAAGGACGCTCGCGGCGATCAGATCGTGATCGGTGATGACGTCTTCAATCGTCGGATCGAGTGGCCCCGAGTTTCCAATGCAAGTCGTGCAACCGTAGCCGACGAGATTAAAGCCGACTTGATTCAGATAAGGCTGCAAGCCTGTCTTCTCGAGATATTCAGTCACCACGCGCGAGCCGGGCGCGAGCGAAGTCTTCACCGTCGGGCGCACTTTCAAACCCCGCTCGACTGCTTTCTTCGCGAGCAATCCCGCCGCCAACATCACGCTTGGGTTCGAAGTGTTCGTGCAGGAAGTAATCGCAGCGATCAGAACATCGCCGTGTCCGAGATCAACATGCGCTTTTGGAAATTCCTCTGGCAGGACCTCGGCGACGCGATCCGGCGTGGGCCGATTGTTCATCATCTCGGTCTCTGTCCACGCGCTGGTGTCTTTATGCGTGAGCTGATCGGAAACCGACACGGGCGCAGTCGTCGGATGCTGTTCGCCACCACCGACAACCATCGCCAGCGCGTGCTCAGTCGCGCCAATATCCGCGGCGTAGCGCACATCAATCTCGCTGTAGGGTTTGCCATAGCCGCCCGACTTCGCATCCTGTTGCAGCAGATTGATGAACGTATTCTTCAACTCCGGCAAAGGAATTCGATCCTGCGGACGCTTTGGCCCAGCGACGCTCGGCACAATCGTGTCGAGGTCGAGTTCAAGCAAAGTGCTGTACTCGATCTCGCCTTTTTTCGGCATGCCGAACAAGCCCTGCGCTTTGAAGTAGTTGCGCACGGCGTCGACGTGCTCTTCTTCACGACCAGTCGCTTTAAGGTAGTTACAGACTTCTTCGTCAGGCGGGAAGTAACCCATCGTCGCGCCGTACTCCGGCGACATGTTGGCGATCGTCGCGCGATCAACGACCGACAGCGACGCCGCGCCTTCGCCGTGAAACTCCACAAACTTGCCGACGACTTTGGCTTTGCGAAGTAACTCTGTCACGGCGAGCACGAGATCGGTCGCAGTCACGCCTTCGCGCAACTTTCCACTCATGTGCACGCCGACGACGTCCGGCGTCAGGAAGTAAACCGGCTGACCCAGCATTGCCGCTTCGGCTTCGATCCCGCCGACGCCCCAGCCAACGACACTCAGACCGTTGACCATGGTCGTGTGCGAATCGGTGCCAACCAAACTGTCGGGATAGTAAACGCCGTGCTTTTCCCAGACGCACTTTGCGAGATATTCGAGATTCACCTGATGACAGATACCGATGCCCGGCGGAATCACGCGAAAGCCGTCGAACGCCTGCATGCCCCATTTCAAAAATTGATAACGCGAATTGTTCCGCTTGAACTCCATCTCCATGTTTTTCCGGAACGCGTCTGAGGTGCTGGAGAAATCAACCTGCACCGAGTGATCAATGACGAGATCGACCGGCACAAGGGGCTCAATGATCGCGGGGTTCTTATTCAGTCGCGTCACCGCCGAACGCATCGCGGCGAGATCGACGAGCAAAGGCACGCCGGTAAAGTCCTGCAGCAACACACGCGCGACAACGAACGGCACTTCTTCAGTGCGCTCGGCCTCTGCTTGCCAATTCGCAACTGCGCGCACGTCGTCCTCAGTAATTTTCGAGCCGTCGAAATTTCGCAGTACGGACTCGAGCACCACACGAATGCTCACGGGAAGTTTCGAGACCGGGCCGATGCCTTCTTTTTCAAGCTGAGGCAACGAATACAACTGGCCGGACTTTCCGCGGTTGGGTTCAAATGATTGCAGCGTGTTCCAGAGATTATGCGGCATAGTTAGTCGATGGATCGCACGAAGTGTCTGGCAATGATGACGCGCGACCGAAAGCAGGTTTTAATGTCAGATTCAAATCTAAGTTTAGGTTTGGGCCGATCAATCGTCAACTCGCGATGTGAGGCCGGTACCGGGAGCGCGGCGACCGGGTTGCGCACGTTAGACCCGGTCGCTACCGCTCCCGGTACTGACTCTTCGTCAAGCGTGCCAGGTCGTGACTAAAATGTGATTACAGTCACCGCGCAGGTTCGTTGTGACTGCGATACTTGATTTGCTATAGTCGCGTCAACCGAACCCCTGCGTGTTGATCGATGATTCCGGATGTGTCGCACACATCCCACAACAGGAGACATCGCTATGCCAAAGAAGCAGCCGGAAGCATTTAACTATCTGAGCAACGATCCTGAGTTCGTACCCGATCCGGAGATTGAAGAGTTCATGGAAGAAGAGATCGCGCACGCGCCCAAGGACCCTGACTTGTTGGCGCAGCGGCTGCGTAATCCGGCCGCGTCGCCACAGGACGCCGGCGGCGATCTCGATGCGGACTGGGAGGACGTCAACGCTGCGGGGTCGGAATCGATTGCCGGCGACAGTCCCACTCCCGATCAATCGATCGTCGAAGAGAACGCGAAAGCCATCGGCGTGAGTTTTGAAGACAACGAAGAACTGGATTTCCTTAACAAGATCGAAAAGCGCGATCGCGATCGATTCGAATTGGAAGAGCAGTCTAAGACTCGCGAGGACACGATTTAAACTCAGTTTGTTTTCGCTCCGTTAGGAGCGAAGTGTTTATAGAACCCAGTTCCAGAGACTCGTTTAGCAAGAGGAGTACAGATCGTCGGCTGTACTCCTCTTGCCATTTCTAAAACGATTATCGATTTTATAAATATCCTGCTCCTAACGGAGCATCGAAGGCGCGATTCTTTTTTTGGCAATTTGTGCTTGCGGCTTACTACGTCAGGTTATATTCTCCCGCGCATTATGCGCACACTACTGCTGCTTCTGACGTCCATTTTTATCTCATCAACCGCTTACGCCGTTGAACCCTGCATGAAAGCTACCCCCGATTGCACGCGTTGGGTGAGCCTCGGCGGCGAAGCCCGTTCACTCATTTACTCGACATATCCGCTTGACAAGAGGAACGATCAAATTACTCGCGCGTTGATTGTCGTTCATGGCCAGGGCCGCGACGCTGATAATTACTTTCGCACAAGTCTGGCGGCGACGTTCCTTGCGAATGCGTTGACTGACACGATTGTGATCTCGCCGCGGTTCGCCTCGAACAACGGCACTGGCTGTAGCGATACTCTGGCGGCAAATGAAGTCAATTGGCCCTGTGGCGGCGACAGTTGGCGCTCGGGCGGCACATCGACGAACAACAAGAGTCTTACGTCTTACGATTTCATGGACGCGATCGTGCGCGCGCTGACAAACAAAGCGAACTTTCCCAACTTGAAAGCGATTGTGATCTCCGGCCATTCAGCTGGTGGTCAATTCGTCACGCGTTACGAGATGGGAAATAAGATTCATGAAACCGCCGGCGTTCCGATCACCTATGTCGTCTCCAATCCGTCGAGCTATTCGTATCTCGATTCTGAACGGCCATCGGCCGCCAACAATAATGAGCTGCGGCCGTTTGGTGATGCGCGCAACTGCACGACCTATGACAACTGGCCCTACGGCTTGAAGACGCGCACCGGTTACACGGCGAACATTCCCGATGATCAATTGAAAAAGCAGCTGGCTTCGCGGCCGGTAACTTACCTGTTGGGCGAACTGGATGTGCTGCCCTTGGCGGGTTTCGATTCGTCGTGCCCAGCGATGGCGCAAGGCCCAACACGACTCGCGCGCGGACAGGCTTACGCTGCTTACGTGAACGCGAAATACGGCGCGCAGCATAAAGTCGTTGTCGTACCGCTCTGTGGTCACAACGCGCGCTGCATGTTTACGGCGGAAGTGGCGCTGCCGATTCTGTTTCCGAAGATTTAGAAGCGCCCAAATTGGAGCGCCGCATCGGAGCCCCGCATCCTTGTGGGCGGGTCGCAGGCATCCTGCCTGCGCATTATTTCTTACGTAATCGCGCACTACTAAATGGCCACTCCTCTGGCCCATCGCAGAGATTTGCGTTCAAGTACGCCTCAATTCGGCGACGGTCCGCGGTAGCGGTCGGTTGATCTCCTGGAGTCAGTACCATCCGCGTCAGCGGATGGGGCAAGCGCTTCGTTTAGGTTGATCGAGTAAACCACCTGCTTACGCAGGCGGTACTGACCGCAGGCGGTTCTGACTTCTTGTCATATAACACCCTTCTCGACGCGACTAATTCTACAAATCGAGCAATTCTTAGAGGGAGAATCAACGTGAAGCTAAATTGGAAAAAATCTGCGATTGTCGGCGGAATCGGCGCGATCGTTTTGGCCATGACCGCGGGTGTTGTCTTTTCCCAGAATCCACCACCGAGACCCGACGGACCGCCGGGTGGCGGATTCGGTCATCGCGGGCCCGGCGGACCGGGAGGCCCTGGTGAGTTTGGGCCATTAGCCGGTTTGAACCTGACGGATGCCCAGAGGGAACAAATCAAAAAGATCCACGAGAGCTTTGACGAAAGCACCAAGGCGCTTCGCGATCAGATGCGCGCCTTGCATGACAACGACACTGCGGATCCTTTGAGCAGCAACTTCGATGAAGCCGCATTTCGCTCAGCGGCCGAAGCGCGCGCAAAAGTCGAGGTTGAAATGGAAGTGCAGCACGCAAAGATGATGTCGCAGATTGCGAATATTCTGACCGCCGAACAGAAGGCACAGCTTGCCGAGCGGCATGAGCAGATGCGACGAATGGGACCGCCACCGCCTCCACCACCGCCCCGCGAGCCGGAGTTCTAACAATTCGGGGAGACGAGGCACTCCTCATGCGAAAGGGTCCGACAGCAGCCCTGCGGTTGTTGTCGGGCCGTTTTTACTAACTGATCGGTCTAATTTTGTATTTCTTCTCTGTATCTGTGTCGCTCCTGTCTCTCTGCGGTGAAATTTGGTGAAGTTCATCAGATAGGCACCGAGATCAACCAGACATTCAGCAAGAAATCAGCCTAAAACTGCAAATCTGGATGTCTTACGACTCCTTCCAGAAAATTTTGTTGACCGAATCATGACCGATGCGCGAGAATGAAAACCGGCCTGTTGGTCGCTCAGCACAGGCCGATCGGACGAAAACCCACCGTCCTGCCTTTTCCTTGCAAGTGACATCCGAGTCCTCGAACGGACTTAACTGTTTGCAGTAGCGCTGCAAGGGCCGAATTCCGAGCGCAACTTCACAAAGCCATCTTCGCACCGATGGAAAAAAACAATTATGGAGAAATCCTCTTTACCAGCCCCAAATCCACACGAGCCCGCTAACTCTCCAAAGCATTTTGAAGGTGACGCGATCGATCAGCAGTGGCTCGCTGACTCGCTGACAGCCGCGCTGTCGAGCGGAAATCTCGAGCAGTTGGGCAAAGCGCGGCAGGCATTTACAAAGGATGAGCGCGACGAGCGTGACTTGAATCTGCCTGATATAGCAGCGCTGTTGGAGCGACGGTCGGCGACGCGAAGTGCGTCCGCGATTCGTGTCTCTGACGATTTGCTGCGCGCAGAGGAAGAAGAACTTAAACGCGCTGAAGAACAACTCGAGCGACGGCGACGCGAAGTTGAACTCGCGAAGCGTCAAGTAGAAGAGCATGCAAAACGTCAAGCCGTCGAGGCCCAACGCCGTGCGATCGAAGCCGAAGCCCAACAACGCGCTCGCGAACACGCTGAGCGCCTGGCCGAACTCGAAATCGTACGCAAGGCTGCGGAAACGTCCGCCCTCGAAGCCGTACGCAAAGAGCAATTGCTCAACGCGGAAATCGATGGACTGCGGCGTGCTGAGCAAGATCAACTGAAGCGTATTGCCGAAGCTGAAGTACGCCTGCGCGAAGCGGTGGCCGCCTGTGACGCCGGCGAAGCGCAAGCGAAAAAATATGCAGAGCGTGAAGCGTGGCTGGTAGCGGAACTGAGAACTCTGCAAACCGCGGAAGATAAGGAAACTGCGCGATTAAAGAAGATCGAGTCCGAGATTCTGACGCAACTTGAAGCGAAGCATCGCGCCGAACAGGCGGCGAAGCAGCGCGAAGAGCACTTGCGGCAAATTAATGCCGAGATTGAAGCCGCGAAGAAAGCCGGCGACGAACAACAGACGTTAGTCGAAGCGGCCATAGCGCGCGTCGCGCAACTGCAGGCCGATCGCAAGGCGGCCGAAGAAGCGATCTGGCAACACACCGAAACGGAACGCCAGCTTTGTTCAGAGATTGACGCGTTCACAGAAGCGCGGAAACGACACACTGACAATATCGAACAGGCAAAAGCTCAGGTTGCCGAACAAGAGAAAATTCGGCAGCAGATGGGGAGCGAGGCGGAAGGTCTCGCCCGGCACCAACAGAACATCCGAAACGAGATCGCGGCGCTCACTCAGAAAGCGACCGAGGACCGGGCGACAATCGTGCAACTTGAAAACGAAGCGCGCGAATGCGAAGAAAGCCGCGCGCAGGCCGAACGGCGACTTGCCGAGCTGCGGAACAAAGAACGGGAAGTCGTCGCTGAAATTGAGCGGCTGCGGGTCGCCGAGGCGCAAGCGCTACAGTGCGTTAGCGAAGTTGAAGTACGTCTGAAAGCACAGGAGGAAACGCACCTTAAAGCGCAGGTCGAGGAGCAATTAAGAGCCGAACGCGAACAGCAACGACTCACCGAACTTGAAGCCGACCGCGCGAGGGCTCGTGCCGAAGTCCAGGAGCGCACGCAGAAAGAACACTCACTGCTCGCGCAGATCAAGACCCTCATCAAAGATCGTGACGAGCAAAGCACGCGCCTGACGGAAGTCGAAATACGGGCACAGCAAGCACAGGACGAGTTCGAACGATCACAACATGAATTGGAGCGCGTCTCGTCGGAATACGAACGCCGCATTCGCGAGTACGAAATTAAGCGCACCCAGATGGAGGCGCAGACCGCCGGCCTCGCGACCAAAGAGAAAGCGCTCGACGAACAAATCACGCAGTTTACTCAGCACGAACGCGAGCTGCTTGAAAGAATTCAACAGACCGAAGCTCGTGCAGCGACTCAGCAGCAAACCCTTGTCGAATACGAGTCGAAGGTTGCAGAACTCGACGAGAGAGAAAAATCACTGATTGCGCAGACTGAAGAGTCTCGACAATCGGAACAGGACTTGCTGAAGCGAATTGTTGAAGTCGAAGCCCGATTCATCGACGCCAACAAGGCGCGGCAACAAGCGGACCTTCAAGTGAAAGCCCAGGACGAGAAAGAGCAGCGCTTGAACGCAGAAATCTCTGCACTTGAGCAGGCTGAAGCAGAGCATCGGGCGCGCGTCGCGCAACTGGCCGCGCGCATTCCAGAACTTGAAGAAGCGCGCCGCCTCGCGGAAGAAGATACTGAAAAGCAGGTGCACCAGGAACAGCAATTAGTTTCGGCGCTGAACGTCTTGCGTGACCAGCAGCAGGAACAGAATCGCAAGCTGGATGAAATTCATGCCGCACTGGCAGTTCAGGTCCAGGCTTGCTCTCGACTCGACGCTGAAATCAAGCAGTACGCCGAACAAGAAAAGGAGTTGTTGGCGAAGATCCGCGATCTTCATGAACTGAAGACGCAAGGCGCCGATCAGGTCGAGCAAGTCGAAATCGATTTGCGTGCGCTCGAACAGTCAAGGAATTACAAGGAGACTGAGGCGCGCCGGCGCAGCGAGAAAGAACAGCAGCTCAATGCGGAGATTGAGGCGCTGGCCTTCGCCGAAGGCGAACAACTTAAGCGCATCGCAGACGCCGAAGCGCAACTGCAGGAACAAGAACAAGCGCGGCAAGCAGCGCGGGCGCGCGCGACGGAACTGACCGAGAAAGAAGAGCAACTCCACGATGAATTGAACTCGCTCGCCGCTGCCGAGGGAGAACAAATCGCGCGTTTGAATTCGATCCGCGCCCAGACCGAAGAGAAGCAAGCGGCTGTGCAGGCCGCGGCACGCCACGTTGAAAATCACCTTGCTTTGGAGCAAGAAGCTAAGGCTCGCCGAATTGAACAGGAACAAGCGCGACATGCAGCGGAAGCGCGCGCGGCTGAATGGGCGCAACAAGAACAGCAACTGAATGAGCAGTTGGAGTCTCTGCTTGCAACCGAACGAGAGCAAATGACGCGCATCGACGAACTCAAATCGCGAGCGCGCGAACAGGAAGAGTCGCTCCGCCACGTCCAGAACGAAGCGCAGCGACAGGCAAACGATGAAGAGTCACGCATCGCTGAGCTGCAACAAGCGCGCGCTCAGACCGAAGCGCAGGCGCGTGAACGAGCAGCGTTGGTCGAATCGCTGAGGCTGGAAATCAAAACCTTTGAGCCCGCCGAGTCCGACGCGGTTCTGGAACTGCTCGACGAAGAGTACCCGGACGAGGTGAAAGCCATAGCGCCAATGATCGAACGCGGTTCTTGTGAATTGCAGGACGAAGTAAAAGAGATCGCGCCGGTCGAAGAGCCTTGGCTGCAAATCGATCTCGATCATACGGACAACGGAAACGGGTCGTCTGCGATACATGAACTGTCTCAGCCGTCTGCGCCGTCACCCTCGCTTGAGTTGAGTCCCGAGTGGTCTAGCACTCCCGCAGGTCTTGAAGCTGCTGACGACTCGGCGCCTTCTGCCCATATTCTGCAACTGCTAAAGAGTGATGATCCGACCGATCGCGCCGCCGCGTTAACCGATCTCACGGAAATCGGCGGTGAAGAAGCGTTCGAGCTGATTACGCAGTCATTCGACGATCCTGCAGTCGAAGTGCGAAACGCCGCGGCGCGCGCGCTGTATGACCTGAGTCACGACCGTACCGGTTCGTTCACGCGAGCGCTGCGTGAAGCAATGCCCGAACGGCGTCGAAAGATCGGCGCCGCAATCGCCGGATCGGGTCTCGCTGTTGACGCCATCAACAGCCTGAGCGGCGAAGGTCGCGAGCGGACCTACGATGCATATTCGCTGCTATTCTTGATGGCGAAGTCGGGAGAAGTCGTCCCATTGATGCAGGCGATCAGCCGGCATTCAAATCTCGACGTGCGATTGACATCGATCAAATTGCTGGCATTGAGTAATCAACAGCAGGTGTTATCGTCGCTGCGACATTTAGCCGCGCGCGAAGCACTCCCTCCGGAAGTTCACTCCGCGGTGATGGAAGCGATTTATTCGATCAGCACGCAAGCGCGCGAACACGCGGCCTCTCTGGCTTAGCCATCCGAACAATCAATAGTCTCAGCGCGTCGCAGTCGGCGTCGGAGTCGGCGCAGGCGCCACGAACGGAATCTTCTCTGAGCGCATCGCGGCGAGGTATGCGAAAGACGCCATCACGATCGCGCACTGCCGCAACTCATTCAGATTCACGCGCTCGAAAGTGTCCACGTTCGTGTGATGCTCTCGCACATCATAGTTGGTGTAGTCCTGCACCGCATTGAAACCGGGAATCCCGGCTGCGATAAAGCTCAAATGGTCCGTGTTACCAATCGGCTGAATTATGTTTTTGCGCGCCGCCACATCGTGAAACTGGTCCAACCAGGCGTCGAAGATCGGTCGCACCTTTTCGTTGTTCTCCAGATACCAGCCATAGATTGGCCCGGTACCGGGATCGAGGTTGAAATAGACGTCGAATTTTTCGCGCGCGCTCTTGTTCGCATCGCCCAGCAAGTGACTGGCAACGCAGGCCTTCGAACCCAGCAGTCCCTCTTCCTCCCCGCTCCACAACGCCATGCGAATCGTCCGCTTCGGGCGAGCGCCAATGGCCTTCAGGATTCTCAGCGCCTCCATTACAACTGCCGCACCATCGGCATTGTCCGTCGCGCCAGTTCCGGCGTGCCAGGAATCGAGGTGCGCGCCGATCATCACAACTTGCTCGCGCAGCGCGGGATCGGCTCCGGGTAATTCAGCGATGACGTTGTAGCTGTTTTTGTCTTCGGTCAGAAATCGCGTCTGAAGATTCACACGCAACTTCACTGGGATTCCACGCTGAATCATTCGCGCAATCAGGTTGTAGTGTTCTGAACTCAAGACTATGCTCGGCACGGTGGCTTCCCTGTTCGGCACGCCCTGCACGAACAGCGTTCCGTGCTCGCCAAAGTTCGGCCGTAATACGACGGCTGGCCTGGCCTGGTTGAGCAGCCGGGTCATCGTTTGGCGATTGACGAGCGGCGGCGGAGCGGCGCGCCGCGGTGCTCCGATCGCGACCGGCTGGTCAGACAGCGTCGGCTGTGGTCGATCGGCGCGTTCAAAAACCGTTTGAATTGGTTGACTCAAAACGATCGCACCCTTCAGTTTGGGCTGCATCTCTTGAATCGCTTGTTCGTTCTTGTCTCCAATGAATAACGGCGCCGCCACGACTTCGCCCGCCATTGATGGTGACCAGGCTTCTGCGAAACCGCTCAACGGCAGATAACGTGGCTCGACCATCTCAAGCGTGAGCCTGTCCATCATCCAACCGCGTCCGAACTCAAACGGTTCAAGATGCGCGTCGCTGAGTCCCCAATCCTTCAGCTTGTCACGGGCCCATTCCGCCGCCTGTTTGTGCGCCGGACTTCCGGTCAGGCGCGGCCCGATATCTTCAGTGAAGTGCGTGAATGTCTCTTCGACCTGCGCATGATTGAGTCCTTCGTCTTTAATTTTTGCGATCATGTCGCGGTCGATTGGTTCCTGCGCCCGCGCGAGGACGTTAACCAACAAACTGATGACGACTAAGATTGGCGGTAAGTGACGCCTCATCACTCTCTCCTGACAAATTGGATTGAAATGCTATGCAGCTTGCGCACTCGCGAATTGCGGAGACGAGTGGCTTAAATGCTAATCGCGAAACGAAGAATCGATTCGATCGAGCTTGCGCAGCAGTCCGGGCCACGTCAGATCCGCGCCCTGCCCGACGGTAACTGCGCTCATTTGTTTGGCGGTGAGAGCAATTATGTCATTGGGAACGTAGTGCAGCGCGCCACTGCCGGATTGCGCCAGGATTTGAATGCGACAAGCACGCTCGAGAATGTACATCGAGAGAAACGCTTCGGCGGCTGACTTACCGATGGTCAGCAAACCATGATTGCGAAGAATCATGTAGTTCTTGTCGCCGAGATCAGCCAACAGCCGCGGCTTCTCTTCTTCATTAAGGGCCAGACCTTCGTAATCGTGATATGCGAGCGACGCGAGCGGAAACATCGCTTGCTGCGAAATCGGAAGCAGCCCGTGCTCTTGCGCCGACACGGCGATCCCATAGTCGGTATGCAGATGCATTACACACAACGCGTCCTCGCGCGCCGCATGAACCGCGCTGTGAATTGTGAAGCCCGCAGGATTGATAAAGTGTGGCGAGTCAGAAACCTTGTTCCCATTGAGATCAATCTTCACGAGGCTCGAGGCGGTGACTTCTTCGAACATCATCCCATAAGCATTGAGCAGGAAATGATGTTCAGGGCCGGGAACACGCACAGAGATATGCGTAAAGATCAGATCGTCCCAACCATACAACGCCACCAGTCGATATGCCGCCGCCAGATCGAGGCGCGCTTGCCACTCGGCTTCGGAAACTTGGTCCCGGATTGAAATCTGTTTGGGTGAAGGGGTCATAGTCGTCGATCGGCAGTTCTCGCCGCCGCGAGATATTTATAGTAACGATCCGACTCAGAATCTCGGCGGCAAGAGTAGAATGCACTCTGCTCTTGCCGCCATCAAACTATTTCGTGCCTCACGTTCTATAAATATTTGGCTCCTCACGGAGCCAGCGAATCACTTAAACTCAAACGACTTCAAATAATCGTTGAATGACTGATCCCACTTCGTCACCGTGTTCGTCGGTCCGATGAGTTTCGCGAAGTAATTCCCTTTTGGCGTTTCGATTACCGCCGCGCGCAGACGGTAGTTCGCGTTGTTGTGATGATCGCCGCTACCCGGCGACATCTCAGCGGTGTAGGTCCCCGTGACATCCACCGTTGAAACTTTCAAGCCGTTGACGGTGAGGTTATCGGTTTTGGCTTTGTCTTTTGAAGCTGAGCCGTCGGGCTGTTCCATTTGACCGATCCAACGATCAATATTTGCTTGCGCACCGCCGCCCTGGCTCGCGCCGAAATAATAAAGCACCAGCGAAGCATCCTCCGGATCGCCGTCAGCCTTCGGCAGTTTGTACTGCGCGACGCGCATGTTCGACGACGGCTTCTCAGTCGTCCACGCGTCCGGCGCTTTGAAATGCAGGTCACCATTAGCCGGCACGCTTGATTGATTTTGATTTTTAGTCAGGCTGGCGCTGCTCGAACAAGCAGCGAACATAAATACAAGAGATAGCAGAAGAATGGCGTAGATCTTTCCGTTCATAATCACCTCGGCACAAGAATCTACACCCACGCGGCTGACTTCGGCAAAGCCCTTTAATTAAGATCTGGAAATTCTTTGCGAGTTTTTCTTCTTAGCGCTTTGCGTGAACCAATCCTGCGACGATCATGGTCACGCCAGGTCGCAAAGACGCAAAGCTCGCAAAGGAAGATCTTTTAGCCGTGGGCAGCTTTCGCACGCCGCTCCATCTCTTCCATCGAGACGTCTTCTTTGTGCGTCGCTACGTGCCATGTATGACCAAACGGATCCGTCAATCCGCCGACCCGATCGCCGTAAAACTTGTCTTGCACTGGCTCTCTGACCGTCGCGCCGGCTTCGATGGCGCGGTCGAAAACGGTGTCGACATCATCGAGGTAGATCATCAGACTGACGGGCGAACCACCAATAGTCTGCGGACTCAGGTAGCCCATCTCGGGATACTCATCAGCGAGCATGATCGGCGAATCGCCGATCTTGATTTCGGCATGGCAGATCTTCCCGTCTGGAGCTGGAAAACGAAACAGTTCGACTGCGCCAAATGCTTTTTTGTAAAACTCGAGCGCCGCTGCGCCGCCTTTCACGATTAGGTGCGGCGTGACTGAGTGATAACCTTCGGGAATTGGTTTGACTGACATGATGTTATCTCCTTAATTCAAAATCTTTGCGAATCTTTGCGAATCTTTGCGTCTTAGCGCCTTTGCGTGAATGAGGTCAGTACCCGGAGCCGTAGCGACGGGGTAAAAACACGAGACCCGGTCACTATCGCTCCCGGTACTGACTGCTTGCCGCGCAAAGTCGCAACGCTACGCAAAGTCACTCACCCGTATACAGAGTCTTCTCATCAACAAAGCACAGCCCGTTGCCCCAGGGGTCTTCGACATAAAACGATAGTTCGCCCCACGGTCGTTTCACAATCTGACCAGCTTCCTGATCATCATACCGATCGTTGGCCAAACAGTTTAGTGCCTTCGCGCGCTCAAAAATCTCTTCCAGATTGTTGACGGCGAAATAGATGTAATCCGGCGTTGGCTGCGGCTTCTCGCCTGCACCTTTCGCCACGTCAACCAGCGCCAGAATCATGGGTCCGCAATTGAAGTAATGACGAGAGCCGCGCGGAAACGGGATGCCGGGATCGTCGAGCAACTTCGAATAAAAGTCTGCGGCTGCCGCAAGATCTCCCACCTGCAGAGCGATGCGAAACATTCTTGGTGCGCCCATTGCTTACCTTTCTTCTTCGGCCGGTGGCCCTCCGGCAGCTGCGACCTGTGATGCGATGTACCAAATGTTATTGAACGGATCCTGAATCGATCCCATCCGCGCGCCGTGTGACTGCAGCTTGGGCGGATCTTTCGCGATTGCACCTTCGGCCCTACTCGCGCGCTCGTACCAAGCGTCGACGTCATCGACGTACATCATGAAGACCGAAGGCATGGGCTGCCATTGACCGTGGGCCTCACCCATTTCGATTACTGAAGTGCCAACGCGTATCGAAGCATGCTTCACAGCTCCGTCCGGCGACCGATGCACCGCAAGTTCCTCAGCGCCGAATGCTTGTTTCAGGAAGTTGATCATTTTTGGGGCACCCACTGGTAGCAACGACGGCATCAGGTTAGGCACGCCCGCGGGGGCAAACGATTCGCCCTGATGGGTCGCGACAAACCATTGATTGCCACCCGGATCGCGAAATCCGCATTCGCGATCACCGTAAGGTCGTGAACCTGGCGCAGACAAGTTCGTGGCTCCCGCTTGCACGGCCTTTTCGTAAATCGCATCGACGTCTTCGACGTACAGATGAATGTATGTTGGCAGCGGCGTGCCCTTCCATTGCGAACCTTCGCCGCCGCCACCGACCATGATCATCGAGCCGCCGATGTCGTACTCCGCATGAAATCCGCCCTGTGATCCCAAACCATGAATTTGACCCGTCACGCCGAATGTCTGCCTCAGAAATTCAGCTTCTGCATGAACATCGGGCACGACCAGGTAAGGAGTTATGGTGCGAAATCCTTTGCGTACACCGCTCACTTTTTCCGACGCTTTCTTCGTTGCAGCACTCATCTCTGCCTCCTCTTCAAGTTCACTTCCCAAGCGCGCTTTGAAATCTTCGCGCGGCAGATTGCGCAGTTGGTCTGCAACCGCCAACAACTCCGCCACCGACGCGTCGGCAATTTCAGACGAGCCTCCGCTCAAGAGCACATCAATCGCCTGGTTCAGTTGTTCAGCAACTTCACTCATCACTACTTTTTCGTTTTCCTGCCGTCTGCCTCCTGCCTCCTGACTTAATCGTTCTACCTCTGTGTCCTCTGTGGTTAAAGTTTGTTCCGCAGATTCTGCAGCGCCCGAAACTGCAATTGCTTTACCGCGCCTTCACTGCGCCCAAGCTCGGCCGCAATTTCGCTAATCGTTTTCTCTTCGGCAAATCGCATCCTGATGACGCGACGCTGATCATCCGGAAGTTCATCAACTTTGCGAATTACCCAGGCCCGCCGTTCAGCATCCTCCAACTGAACCTGTTGCGATTGCGACGAGCTCGCAGCATCAAGGGGCTGTAGCCCAACCGTGAGGGAGGGCGTCTGAACGCCATCGCTTACGCTCGGGCTATTGCCCCCTTCTCGTGCCGCCTTCTTTGTGCGATCGGCGATCACATTGGAAGCAATACGCAACAGCCAGGCACCAAACGGCGCGCCCATCCATTTGAATCGGTCAATGTTCGCGAGCGCCTTCCGAAAAACTTCGCTGGTTAAGTCCTCAGTCGCGGCGCGATCGCGAACGCGTCGCGCGACGTAGCCATACACCAGCTCAAAGTATTTTTCGTACACGTCTCCAAAACGCGCGCGATCCCGCTGCGCCGCTTCAACCAGGCGCCTCTCCTCCGTCTCGTCCGTCTTCGGGAGACGCGTTTTCTGTGCAGGTTCGCTGCCCGCCATTGTTCTTCTAATTGTATAAACTGTGAGCGAGGGAAAAGGTTACGCGGGAGTGCGCCCAAGGGCAAAGGGCTAAGAGCAAAGGGCTAAGAGCAAAGCGCTGGCTACTGCTCTCGGTCCCGACACATCCGGTTGTTCAGTCCGATCACACCGGCACCAATTCCGTCGTCGTATCCCGTCGGTTCTTTTCTTTGAAGCCTTCAACGAAGAGGCGTGAGCCGGGTGTGGGAAACTTTTCGGCGTAGGCTTTGTCCACGAGTTTCTTCAGGCGCTCACTGCGGGTGAAGACCGGGCGCACTTTGAACTGCTTGCCGTTGACTTCAATCACGCCGCGTGGGTCTTCCAGGAACGTGCGATACCAGCTTCGCGCTTTCAAACTGTACGAGCGAACAAAGACGCGGCCTTCAACCACGACCGCCCAAATGCCGATGATGCGGTGCGGCTTTGTGCCGGCACGAATGCCGAGAATTTTTGCCCGGTGAATTGCCTCAGCGACAGACTTAGGGAATTTTGGATTGGAACTCATTGCAAATTACTGAATCGAAAATCGGCCGTGTCTTAATTTCAACTCTCAGTGTCTCGGTGAATTCTCTGTGACTCGGTGGTGAATGTTTTCGCGCGATATTTTCACCACAGAGGCACAGAGAGACACTGAGAAAATCACACGGAGAAAGTCGAGATTAAGACACCCTCAAAAATTCAGCCGGCCAATTGCGCCGCGAGCGCCTGCGGCCCATCCGACCTTTTCACCGCGCGCGAAACTGAACGTGTCGAAGCCCGGACCTGTAAGCGGCGTCCAGGTGTGACCATCATCGTCCGAATAATCACCGCCGGCCGGCCCAACGGCCACCAGCGTTCTCGTGCCCCGGACGTAGGCGACTACGGATCGAAACCCAGTAAGTCCCTTGACCAGTTTCCACGTCTGGCCGCCATCGCTGGTGATGGCGAGATTGTCGACCGCCTCGTTCTCCCTTTGATAATCACCGCCGACGATTACACCGTGGCTTGCATCGCGGAAGCAAATCGAGAAGATGCCCGAGGATTGCCCCGACTTAACCGGTGTCTCAAAGACTTTCCACGAGCGGCCGCCATCAGCAGTGCGCATCACGCGGGCGCGCGCGGCGGCGCCTAAACCGATCCAGGCATAATTGTGGCCGTAGACGGCGATGTTGGTTCCACTCGCAGCAAACGCCCCTTCGTTGTCCTTGGCCGGCGGCAATTTATTCGGAGGTACACGCGTCCAATGCTGACCGCCATCAGACGTCATTAAGAGATAGAATTGCCGATCAATTGAATCGCCGATCACCAGCCCATGATCAGCATCCCAGAAAGACATTGCGTCGAGAAAAACCTTCGGGTCGTCATTGCGGAATTGCAGCCTCCACGTTGCCCCTGCATCCGTCGTTTTGTAGATGCGTGACGCATCGCCGTTACCGATGCTCAATACGTAGGTAGTTTTCTCGTCGATGGCATCGATATCGCGAAAGTCCAACTTATCAGAGGTAACAGTTATTTTCTTCCACGACGCGCCGCCATCTTCGGTTCGCAGAACCGTGCTGCCGGAGCCGCTGGCCCAGGCGACTCGGCCGTTGACCGCGCTTACTCCACGCAGGCGCGCATTCACGCCGCTGATTTGAAGGGTCCAGGTCGGCACCACAAAAGCAAAAGCAAGGACCAGCGCAATGAAGTTCATATGAAAAAATCGGTAGTGCCCTACTTTGCGGTTCTTTGCGACTTTGCCTCTTGGCGTGAGACTAAAACAGCGGTTCACGCGAATGCGCAAAGCCGCAAAGTATCGCCAAGCAAAATCGGGGCACTACTGAAAATCTATCGAGTCCTAAAGTCGATCGCGTCGATCCAGAGCGCCGTGGCCGTTCCGACAAGTCGGGACTCCGACGGCGCACTCCAAAATTTATTTAAGCCAAGCGTCGGTGATCCACCATCAAGCAGCGATCCTGCACCACTTTGATGCCGGCCTTCGCCAGCTCCTCGGCGACGGCGGCGTGACTGATGCCGAGTTGCATCCAGACAGATTTCGGTTTTTTCGTCAATAGATCTTCGAGATGCGGCGGAATGTCCTGCGGGCGACGAAACACATTCACCATGTCTACATCTTCGGGAATCTCGTTGACGCGGCGATAGACTTCTTCGCCGAGAATCTCAGTCACGTTGGGATAGTAGACAGGAACGGGAATGATCTTGAAGCCGGCGTTCTGCATATACTTGGGAACGTAGAACGCGGGTTGATCGGCTTGCCCTTCAGTCTTGATGCCGAGCACCGCGATCGTTTTCGTCTGCGATAAGAGGTCGCGGATTTCTGGTGAGTCGTGGATGAGATTGTCACGCCATTCCATAACCACAGATAAACACAGATTTTACAGAACCGCGAGCGATAGAGAGCGGTTTAAGGACTCAATTCTCGTAAGAAGTTTCATCAACGACTGAAGTTGATTCTTTATCCCGCTCGCTACCGCTCGCGGTTCTGTAACTCTGTAACTCAGAAATTCACTCCCAACGCCGCCAGCACGGCCAGCACTACTGCGATGATCGCCTCACCGCAAATGAGTCCCGACGCCAGAGGGATTCGATAGGTCTTTTCGGTCTCGGGTGACAGTTTTGCCCAAATCAATTGCGCCACGCCGCCGAGGATAAATGTCAGCAGAACTGCCGCGGTAATCAACATGCCGATGCCGATGGCCGCTGGTGAAGGCACATATTCCGGCCACTTCTCTGCCAAAATTGTCAGCAGGATGCCGACGCCTATTCCGATCAAAAGTCCGACAAGACATCCGGGCGGCAACGCTTTGAAACCTTGCGTCAGCAACTCGGCAAAGCCCGCCCATTTCACGCTGATGGGCGACGACAGTCCTTGCGGCCCAATGCCGAATTTCGCGCGCAGCACTGGATAAACTACGGCCGTGGCAAGTGCGCCGATCGGCGCGGCAATGAGTTGCGCAATCGTGAGATTGCGGGGATTGGACTTCACGAGTTGTCCGGCTTTGAAATCCTGCATCAACGCTTCTGAGGTCACCGCGATCGTTCCTGTCAATCCGCTCGAAGACATGTTCACCGGCACGTTGCCCGGCGAGATAAATGCGAAGATCGCCTGCATCATGTTCGACATCGCGCTGATTGGTCCCCAGTTGGTTTCGCCCAGTACGCGCAGACCTACGAGCATCAGCGGCAACGAAAACGCGATCGCGATGAGCGACAAGTACATCGGAATGCCCATGCTGAAGCGCTGAATTACGCACAGCACGATCGTCATCACGATCGATCCAATCACAACCCAACGCATCGGAAAGTCTCTCTGACCGCTGCTGGTCGTACTGCCCTTGAGGCCACGAAAAGTCTTTACGATCAAGTTCCACTTCAACGCGAGCGACATCAGACCTCCGGCAACCATCAAACCTGTGGCGGGCCACATCACCCAGCGCAGCGTGGCCGGATACGTCAGTGCGGTAATCATGCCGCGCGAGAAGAGATAACGGGGCAGGATGAACCAACTAATCGCCGTTCCTATCGCCATTGCAAAACAGATGCGAAATCCGACCAGTAAGCCCGACCCAAAACTGAGCAGACTGATATTGAAGCCAATGTTCATTGCTTCCTTACCCGGAATGAACCAGGTGTCACGCACCCACTTCCAATAGGTCGTGATCATCATCAGCAGACCGGACAAGAATGTGCCGATGCCAAGCGCGGACAGCGGTGCCTTCGACGCGCCGCTGTCACGACCCTCGTGCAAAACCTTGATCGTTTCTCCGGCAGCGAGACCATCGGCGTACGTCAGGTTTTCTTCGTCGATGTAATGGCGGCGCATAGGCACGGCGAGCAGGATGCCGAGCAAACTCGCGCTGCAAAGCCAAAGAAAAATCTGCCAGGTGTTCAGATAGATAGCAGGTTGGAGAACGCCTTTTGCGTTCAGCATGTCGAAAGCCGCAAGCAGCACGGCCATGAACGCGGTCTGACCCGCACTGGTGCCCATCGTCTGCACGATGTTGTTTTCGCGCGCGTTCGTGTCCGTGAGGCGCAACGCAAAAACGAGTGGTACCAGCGCCATGAATCCAAAGAACGCCGACACCACGGACAGGTTCGGTCCAAAGCCGAGTTTCAAGACGCAATATGGATAAGCGCTGCCGATAATCATCGCGACCACGAGACCAATGATGATTGCCCGCGCGGTTAATTCGGGGCCCGTCGATGTTGTTGTTTTGGAATCAGCCATCTGCTTCTCCCTTTGGCGTTAACCGAATTCTTCAAACTGGAGGTATCTAGTTTCGATTTCCTCTGCGATGCTCTGTGAAATCCTCAGCGTCCTCTGCGGTCTATTCCTATAGTCTGCGACTAAACCGCTGAGGAGACCGAGGGCCTCGCAAAGGAACGCAGAGAAGACGTGAAACTAAGCCACTAGCAAAAATAGGATCGTGACTAAACCGGGCGCGCATGTTTCGGCTGATACAGACCGAGCCGTCCGCCGCCTGGCAATTTGATCGTCGTCATGATTCCCCACGGCGGCTCTTGCACATCGGTGCATTGAATGCCCTTTGCGTCGAGCGCCGCGATCGTTGTCTTCAGATCTTCACACATGAGATACAACTCGTGCTGATTGTTTTCGTTGCCGGGATGGCAAGCAACTTCCGCCGGCGGCAGAGCAAAGATCAACCATCCGCCGCCAACATCGACGGAACTGAAGCCGAGCACATCTTTGAAAAACGCGCGATCGGCTTCGGCATCTTTGCTGTAGATGATTACATGGGCTCCGTTGATCAAGCTGTTTCTCCTTCGCGCAATCGATCTCTGGCGTCTTTATATCAGCAGCAAATCGCACTCGCAAAACACGAGCGCATGCCGCGGTAATGTCCTAATTTCAACTCTCAGTGTCTCAGTGAATTCTCTGTGCCTCTGTGGTGAATGTTTTCCGCGCGATATTTCCACCACCGAGGCACCGAGGACTCACAGAGACACTGAGAACAAACTCAAATTGGGACACTACCAGCGCCATTTGTTATTGTGTGACCCATGACGGGTGAATCAAAGGTCGCCATTTTCGCTGCCATCGCCGCAAACGCGGCGATCGCGATCACGAAATTCATCGCCGCCTTTTTTTCCGGCAGCTCGGCGATGCTGTCCGAGGCCATTCACTCGCTCGTTGATACCGGTAATGGCGCGCTGCTTCTAGTCGGCTTAAGTCAAAGCCGAAAGCCCGCCGATGAAAATCATCCATTCGGACATGGAAAGGAACTCTACTTCTGGCCGCTGATCGTCGCGATTCTTGTCTTCTCGTTGGGTGGAGGAATGTCCGTCTACGAAGGCATCACGCATATCGTACATCCGTATCACGGCGATCCAACCTGGAGCTACGTTGTTTTAGGACTTGCGTTCGCGTTTGAAAGCGTTTCCGCGTTCTTTGCATTCAAAGCTTTTCGCAAGGAACTAAAAGGCGCCGGCATCTTCGAGACGATCAGACGCAGCAAGGATCCGACGACCTTTACGGTGCTGTTCGAAGACTCGGCCGCGTTAGCGGGATTGATTGTCGCGTTTCTTGGAATCTTTCTCGGCGATTTGCTCAACAATCCGTATCTTGATGGGATTGCGTCAATCGTAATTGGCCTTATCCTTGCGACGGTCGCTGTATTTCTCGCTTATGAAACGAAGGGATTGTTGATTGGCGAAGCTGTTGACCCGGAAACCCTGGACAGCGTCCGTTCAATTGCGGCGGCGGATGACGCAGTTCAAACAGTCAGAAAATCCCTGACAATGCATTTCGGTCCGCACGAGGTCCTCTTGGCGCTCGACGTCGAATTCAAATCGCATCTTTCTGTGAAAGAAATTGGAGACGCCATCAATCGCGTAGAAGCCGCAATCCGCGGTCGTCATCCCGAAATACGGCACATTTTTATCGAGGCGAAAGCGCTCACTTAACTGCCACGAATTACTGCGCCACTGCACTGAGCAAAGAATTTCGAACTACCGATCCGGATTCTTTTTTGTAGAACTTTGAAGGACACACCTACACCAGTACATCGCAATACTTCTGCAACCCTTGGGCTTTAGAAAGAGTCTAGCATCCGTTCATTCATTGATTCTCCTTGTGAGAACTGAGACTGAAGGGTAGGGCGCCAACTTTGGGGGAGGTTGGCGCCTTTGCTTTTCTATTTGTGAGCAACAGGTCAGAACTGCCTCAGGGCAGTTTTCGTTTCGGAACGGCTTTGCCTCAAAAGTTAGAAAAGAGCGGCGCGGAGCGCCGTTTGAATTTAGCCCGGCCTTTCAAGGGCAATGACACACTTGACGAATCAAATACTTAAGCCCTCTCCCACTGGGAGAGGGTTGGGTGAGGGCCTAGCGGTGAATAATTGTTACTGGAGACAGTGCGAGAAATGAATTCCGAAACGGAATTCATTTCTCGCAATAATTCGAATTGTATACGCACGCTAAGCCCTCATCCCCGACCCTTCTCCCAAAGGGAGAAGGGAGAAAAACTCCCAGCGAACCGATTCGTCAAATATGTCATTGCCCTTGAAAGGCCGGGCTAAATTCATGACGCCGCTACGCGTCGATATGCGAATGACTTTCGAGGCAACGCCTTTCGGAACAAATCAGGCACCGATCTTCCATTGACTTCTCTGACCTGTCACTATTAACTGACTCGCGTTACCGAATAATTAGATCAATCGCCCGCTACCGCAGGCGGTTCTGACTTCATCCTATGAACATTGCTCCATTCGGATCCTGGAAATCCCCAATCACGTCCGACTTAATTGTTAAAGAGTCCATCGGGCTAACTCAGCCCAGACTTGCCGGAGACAATGCCTATTGGATCGAAATGCGCCCTTCAGAAGGCGGTCGGCAAGTTGTCGTGCGAAACGGCCGCGAGGGCCAGCGCGTCGATCTGACGCCATCCGGTTTCAACGCCAGAACGCGGGTTCATGAATATGGCGGCGGCGATTATGTTGTTGACTGCGAGAACGTCTATTTCTCAAACTTTTCCGACCAACAAATTTACCGCGTCTCAGCGGACCACAGCCCAGAGTTGATCAGTCGCGACTGCAGCGACGCTCGGGTGCGCTACGCGGATTACGTAAACGACAGCGAGCGCGATCGCCTGATCTGCGTCCGTGAAGATCATCGCCGCGATGAGCGTCAACCCATCAATGAAATTGTTTCGGTGCCAAAGGCTGGTGGCGAATCGAATGTCCTCGTTTCCGGAAACGACTTCTACTCTTTTCCGCGCGTTAGTCCGAACGCCTCGCGTCTCGCGTGGCTCACCTGGAACCATCCAAACATGCCCTGGGATGGTTGTGAATTGTGGGTCGGCGAATTCGATGCGGCCGGATCGGTCGTGAATCGACGAATGATCGCGGGTGGATTGAGTGAATCAATCTTTCAACCCGAATGGTCACCTGATGGCCGGCTTTACTTCGTTTCTGATGCAAGCAGCTGGTGGAATATTTATCGAGAGTCAGCAGACGGCGTTGCGAACGTCTGCGCGATGAAAGCTGAGTTTGGCGCCCCACAGTGGATCTTCGGTATGTCGAGTTATGCGTTCGTGTCCGCCGACAAGATCGTCTCTGGATTTGTCGAGCAAGGAATTTGGCGCCTCGGTGAAATCGATACTCAAACAGGCGAACTAACGCGCATCGACACGCCGTTTACGGAGATATCTGCTGTTCACGCCGCCGGCAACCGTGTGTTGTTTCGCGCGGGCTCGCCGACGCAGCCACTCTCGATCATCGAATATGACCTGGCGACGCACACATCAAACACTCTGCAGCGCGCCAACAAGGTCGAAGTCGATGAGGGCTACATTTCGCAACCTCAGTTGATCGAATTTCCGACTGAAAACGGACTGACGGCGCACGGATTTTTCTATCCGCCAAAGAACAAAGACTTCGCCGGGCCAGCGAACGAGAAGCCGCCGCTCCTCGTTAAGAGTCACGGCGGCCCGACAGCCGCGACCATCGCTCTGCTGACATTCGGCATTCAGTATTGGACCAGCCGTGGCATCGGCGTGCTTGATGTGAACTATGGCGGCAGCAGCGGTTACGGCACGGAGTATCGCCGGCGGTTGAATGGCGCGTGGGGAATCGTCGATGTCGATGACTGCGTCAACGGCGCAAAGTTTCTCGCCGCTCAGGGCAAAATCGATGCGGATCGTTTGATGATTGATGGCGGCAGCGCTGGTGGCTACACCACGCTCTGCGCGCTGACGTTTCGCGATGTTTTCAAAGCCGGAGCGAGCCATTATGGTGTCAGCGATCTGGAGGTTCTCGGTCAAGACACCCACAACTTCGAGTCGCACTACGATCGCACTTTAATCGGGCCTTATCCCGAAAGACGCGATCTCTACATCGAACGTTCGCCGATTCATTTTGCGGATCAACTTTCCTGTCCCGTAATTTTCTTCCAGGGACTGGAAGACAAAATCGTCCCACCAAACCAGGCCGAAATGATGGTCGACGCTCTGCGCAAAAAAGGCGTGCCCGTCGCGTATGTCGCTTTTGCAGGCGAGCAACATGGTTTCCGCAAAGCCGAGAACATCAAGCGCGCACTCGACGGCGAGTTGTACTTCTATTCCCGCGTGTTTGGTTTTGCGTTGGCCGATGAGGTAGAACCGGTTGTGATTGAAAACCTGTAGCCACAATTCGCCGCGCGACCGATGTTTGCTTGCCACCGAAGCCTGAAAGAAATCAAAAAACAAACTTCGCAGCCAACTGGATCAGACGCGGGTTGTTGCTGGTTGATGTAATGCGTCCGAAATCGCCGGAATTGATGATTCGGCCGGTGTTTGAATCGACGGCGGCTGAGTTGAGGTTGCCGTTCGGATTAGACAGGTTAACTTGATTCAAGAGGTTGAAGAACTCGGCGCGGAACTCGAGGCTTTTGGTTTCGCCAAAGGCAAAGCGCTTGATAACTGAGAAGTCCACGTTAATTTGTTTGGGCCCACGCAGAGGATTGCGGCCAACGTTGCCGATGTCTGTCCCTTGCGCACCCGCTATTGCCGCGCCGCTTGAACTCGGGATCGGCTGACCGGACTGAACAACAGGCCGCACAAAGGCGAAAGGATTGAAGAAGTATCCTGATGGAACGTTGCTAGTCGCCGTGTCGCGTGTCGCGCCCGGCGCCCAGTTTGGCCGAGAGAGTCCGCTGTTTGCGCCGAAATAGAATGAGCCTGCCAGGGAGTCCGTGATGTCGAACGGCTGGCCGGACATTGCCGTGATGATTCCCGCCAGTTGCCAGTTTGCGAACAGCAACCGCCCGGCAGCTGACCTTCCCACGAAAGCCCGATGTGGCAAATCCCATAAATAGCTCAACACGAAGCGATGTGTGCGATCGAAATCAGAAATGCCACGATTGGCCCTCGGATCCAACTGGTTACCCCTAATGGTGGTCGTGTCAACGTCTGCCTGGCCTGAGGCGTTGTCGATCGACTTCGCGAATGTGTACGAAGCGAGCAGTTGCAGCCCGCGCGAGAGCCGCCGCGTCAGGCTCATCTGTAACGAGTTGTAAGCCGACTCGGCACTGTACTGAAACTGCTGAAAGCCAGCGATATCAACGCCCTGATAGGGCGCTCGCAGAATGGCGTTTCCCGGGGCGTTCGTGGTAATCACCTGTCCGGTTACGGCGTTGACAATCGGCCGTTGCGCGTTGGCGAGCCGCGCCTGATTGAGGCGGACGTTGCGGAACAGGTTGTGCCCGGTGGTGCCGTCATAGGCGATTTCGAGCAGTGAATCTCGCGAGAGCGCGTATTGAAGGCTGGCGTTGTATTGGTGGAAGTAAGGCGTGCGCAGACGACGCTCGAACGTACTGCTGGCAAGCAAGACGCCGGGCACGAATGTGGGGAATTGATCTTGCGACGGCAGCGGGGCGAAAGGATTCTCCAAAGGAACCAGAGCGCCCGCCGGACTTCGGCGCAGGGCGTAGGTCGGCGGACCATTAACCGTGTTGTTGATGTGAGTCGTGGCGGGCCGCGAATAGAAGACGCCGTAGCCGCCGCGCAACGTCAGCCGCCCCGAAGCAAGAGGCGCGTAGGCGAAGCCCACGCGCGGACCGAAGTTGTTCGCGTCAATGTTTGTGAAGACTCGCTTACCGACGTTCGGCACGCTGGCTAAGTCGTACGGTGGGACTACATTTCCCGCCTGTACGAACCCTCCAACCGGAGGGCCGACTGGATTGCCGCTCGCATCCACTTCCATTCGCGGTTGATAAAGCGCGGGATCAAAAGTCCCAAACACGCCGCGCGTCTCGTAAGGCGGAAGATCCAGCTCGTAGCGCAAGCCGAGATTGAGGGTCAGCTTCTGCGACAGCTTCCAATCGTCATGAAGAAAGAGGCTGTAGTCGGTCGCTCGCAGGAAGCGTGTGTTAATGCCCTCGGCGTTCGTCGAGTTGTTAGCCAGACCGAGCAGGAAATTATTGAAGCTCTGGAAAGTTATCTGGCCGCGCCGGTTATTATTTGTCGTCTGGTCAATCCGGTAAAAGATGATCCCGCCCCCCGCGCGGATGCTGTGACGCCCGCGTGTGACAGAGAGAATGTCAACCAGCGTGATCGCAGAGTTGTCGGCCTCAATGTCTACATTCGTGCCGGAATTGCCGAAGTTCAGCGCGTTAGTCGCGATGCCGTTGCTGCCGACGCCCACGCCCAACGCGGCCGCGCCGATTTGAATCCCGCCTAATCCCGGATATACATCGGCGTTCGCCCGTCTGATACCCACGTCCGAGTCCTTCACAGGGTGCCGCCCGAAGGTACTCCAGTACACGAGGCTATAGCCGGCGCGAACTTCGTTAACGGTCTTGGAACTGAAAGTGTGAACGTTCTGGATCGAGAATAGATGGTTATCATTTTTTCGGTCTGCCCCGAAGCCTGGGACGTTGGCCCCACCACTGGGCAGCGCCGCGAACTGCGGCGCGTTTGAGAAGAAGAACTTCACCGCCAGCCAATCCTTTTCATTCAACCGGTAATCCGCGTTCGCGTTAAATTGATCTTCGCGGTAAGTCGAGACTTCTGTGCCTGAGTAGCGGCCGTTAGTCTGCGGCGTCGGAATCAGAAATTTCCCGTTGGGTAATTTGACATTGAGAAGTGCGAGCGCTGAAGGATGAATAGAGGTGGCGGGCGGCCCGCCTGTAAGACGCGGTCTGAAGGTCGCGAGCAAAGTCTGCTCGGAACGGTCGTCGGTCAATCCCGGAGCGATTAGGACGCTGGACGTGAGGCTTTCGGGCGATGCACCGTTGCGCTCGCGCGTGCCTTGATAAGAGACGAAGAAAAAAGCCTTGTCCTTCTTGACCGGACCGCCAAGCAGCCCGCCGAAGACGTTGCGCTTTAGCACGGGCCGCTCAACACCAGCCGCTTTCAGGAAAGGGTTATTGGCGTTCAAGGCGTCATTGCGGAAGTATTCGTAGGCCGCGCCGTGAAACTCGTTTGTGCCGCTGCGCGTGACCGCCTGCACGCTGCCGCCTGCGCCGCGCCCGAAGGTCGCGTCGTAAAGCGAGGTCTGAACCTTGAACTCCTGAATCGTCTCCGGCGCGGGCACGGCCACAAACGTCGAGACGTTCCTGGTGAACTCGTTCGCGTCGATGCCGTTGATCTCGAAAGCGTTCTGCGTGCGGCGTGCGCCGTTGACTGAGACCGGTTGCGAGTTGCGCCCCAGAGCCGTGTTGTCGGGCAGGTCGGCGAACGCGCCCGGCGAGAGCGCGAGGATCTGTAGGAAGTTACGCGTGGCAAGCGGCAACTCTGATACAGCGCGCGAATCAACGACCCGGCCGAGTTGTGGGCCGCTCGTTTGGACGAGCGGGTCCGACTTAATAATCACGGCTTCGCTTATGTTTCCGACTTCCAGGGGTACGTCAACCGTGGTGGTTTCTGTGATCACCACTCGGACAGATTCGATCTCAGCTCTCTTGAATCCATTCGTCGTCACTCTCACGCGGTAAGTGCCTGGCGAAAGCAACACCGCCGCGTAGTTACCTTCCGCGTCGGTGGTGACCGTTCGCTCTTCAGCGGTGGCGAGGCTCGTGATCATCACTTCGGCCCCGACGATACGAGCGCCGTTCGGGTCTTTGATCGTGCCGGCGATGCGACCCGTGGTCTGACTTTGGGCGAAAACAGCGATCGAGCAGAGGGCGAGAAAGCAACAGATCCAGAACAACAATGAGGGTTTTCTGGTGCTCATGTGCGCAATCTCATTCTCGGACGAGTTTAATTATTGCGTCGAAGCGGGGATCGCCCCGTAACGGATCTACCTGCGGATCTACGTTGAGTGGTGCGATTTGCCACGAACGCTCTTCAACTAATTTGTTTAGATACGCGAATGCCTGGTCCTTCTCGCCAAGCTGAGCGAATGCGATTGCGACCTTGTAATAGTTAACGTCTTTGCCCTTTTGCTCATCAAGTAGTGAGAACTCAACGAATTTCCGCTGGACGTCTTGCCAGCCCCCGGCTCCGTATGCCGAACGATACGCCTCGATCCGTTGGGGATCTGTTTGCGTTGTCATGAACGCTTCAAAGGCGGCCGGATAATCGCCTTTCATTTCGTAAGCGCGCGAAAGCCAGATATCACCGGCTCCACGTGTCAACTCGATATGCCGTTTCAATTGGACAATCGCTTCGTCGTAACGACGCCAGTAATACAGAATCCGGCCCCGGTCGCGCTCATACCTGTCCGTTCCTGGGACAATCGCCTGCGCGGCTTCCATTTCTTTCATCGCCTGCTCAAAGCGCCCGGTATGAGCGCACACAAGGGAATACGCCCAGTGAGCCGTATCGTTGTTCGGCTCTAGTTCGAGAGCCTTTATCGCGTCCCTTTCCGCAGCTGCAAAGTCCCATTCGTAGGCAGAATCAATTATTGCCCGAACTGCATACGCTTCGGCCAGACTGGGGTCTATCGCCAAGGCCTTATTGACGGCTTGCTTTGCTATTTCATTTTCAATTCGGGGCGAACCGACGCCCATACCGGCTACTCCGAAGTGAGCGAACGCCAGTCCCGCATAAGCGGTTGCGTAATTCGGGTCAAGACGAATGGCTTCTTCAAAATATTCAATGGCCTTTCTGTCAGTGTCCCCGCCTCTTCTATTGATAAGGTTCTTGCCCTGCACATAAGCCCGGTAAGCCTCGTCATTCGTGGTTCCGCGTTTGGGCGTCGGATTGGCAGAGGCTGAAATCGAGGTAGCGCCCTGGGAAGCCACGCTTGAGCTCGCGCGCTTTTTGAGAAAATAAGTCAGGCCGATCGCCCCGAAGATGACGATGATCGACGCCGCGAGCGCCAAAGTTCGATGCGTCCGGATCTCGCGCACTAGATATTCAGCACTGGACGTCGCATGTGATTCGATGGTGGATGTCTCGGTCAGGGCTCTCTTCTCCAGCGGGACTGGTTGCGGTCCGCTAATGGTAGTTAAGGGTCCAAGTGACAGCTGTTGCACCCCGTCTCTCCGGCTCGGAACTGTCTTGAGCCACTCCTTCAAACTCGAATCCTGTTGCAGTCTTTGCTTAAAGCTTTTCAGATCGCGGGCCAGCTCACCGGCTGTCTGATAGCGCTCCTTCTGGTTCTTCCGCAGTGCCTTTGTGACGAATCGATCCAACTCGGCGGGAACGTCTGCGCGATGCCGCAACGGCGGCAGTTTGTCTTCCATCAACGAAACCATCACGTGACTGGGAGTCTCGCCACTGAACGGCACATGTCCCGCGAGCAATTCGTACATCACAATTCCCAAAGACCAAATGTCCGTGCCCACTCCGACATTCCTTGCGCGTGCCTGTTCCGGCGACATGTACTGCACTGTGCCCATCACCAGACCTGGATTCGACTGCAACAAGGTGGGAGTTTCGGTCTCATCCTCGGACGCCGCTTGTTGCTCCGTCAGCTTGGCAAGACCGAAATCCAAAACCTTCACATAGCCGTCGCGCCGAATCATGATGTTCTCAGGCTTGATGTCCCGATGAACGATGCCGGCAGCGTGGGCGCCGCTCAGCGCGTCGGCGACTTGCATACTGACGTTCAGAGTTTCATTGAGTGTGAATGGCTTCTCGTTAATCAATTGGCGCAGCGTTTTGCCGTCTACAAATTCAGTGGCGATAAAGTGCGTAGAGTTCGAGTGTCCGATCTCGTAAATCGTGACGATGTTCGGATGATTGAGTGCTGAGGCAGCCTGTGCCTCGCGCTCAAAACGGCGCACGCGATCGGGATTGACAGTGAAGTGCGAAGGCAAAATCTTCAGAGCGACGTTGCGCTTCAAGCGAATATCCTCGGCCAGATACACCTCACCCATGCCGCCGGAACCGAGGCGGTTCACGATCCGGTAGTTTTCGATTTCCTGACCTGGTTGGAATGCCGAGCGATGAGTGCCCAGAACCTCTGCGGCCAAGTCACCTGCGGGCGCTTCAATGAAGTCCTCAGCTTCTTCGAGTGACGAGATTAGCGACTCAACCTCGCTACGCAACGTCTCGTCACCCGCACATTGAGTTGCCAGGAACTCAGAACGCTCTTCGGGTTGGCACGCCAAAACGGCGTGGAACAATTGATCGACCTGTTGCCAGCGTTCGGGCGTCATGTTCTGTGTAACGCAATCTGTCAGATTGCGCAGGACGAAGCTCACAGCTTGCGCTACCGCCCATTCAACCTATACGCGAGAAATTCAGGGAAAACCTCTAAGCCTCAGAGCCGTCCGCAGTCATTTCACGCTTCAGCCAGGCTTTTGCGAGCGTCCAGTCGCGCATCACTGTCCCGGGAGAAACGCCCAAAACTTCGGCGGTTTCCTCAATGCTCAGTCCGCCAAAAAAGCGCAGTTCTACGATCTGACCTTTGCGCACATCGAATTCCGTGAGCCGCTCGAGCGCCTCATGCACATTGACGATTTCCGCGCTGCGCTCATCAGAAACGATCAGAGCTTCATCGAGAGAAATCTTGGCGGCGCCGCCGCCGCGTTTGGCGTAGTTACGGCTGCGCGCGTAATCAACCAGAATGCGACGCATCATCTGAGCAGCAATTCCAAAGAAATGCGCGCGGTTTTGCCATCGCACATTCTTCTGATCAACCAACCGCACAAAAGCTTCATTTACGAGTGCTGAAGTTTGCAGAGTATGACCGGGAGACTCGCGCTTCATGTACCGGTGCGCGAGCCGGTGAAGCTCCTCGTAAACAAGCGGCATCAGCTTGTCGCGCGCAGCTTGATCGCCGTCGCTCCAGGCGCTGAGCAATTGCGTCACTTGTGGTGGCGAAGGGGTCATCAGTACAGATGATCCGTTTGGCGGATTTGACCAAATGGAACTTAGAAAGACGACTACTTAAAGATATGAAGTGGAATGACGTCCCTTCCTTAAGTGCCTGTCATTATAGCTGCCGCCGTGAGATCCAGCCAGACTTTGCGGCAGTTGGCATCTCACAAGCTTCTGCACAAGGTTAGAGCTTTCCCGCTTCCTTCTCGCGTTTGGGAACAGAGCAACTTAAATCGAGCCGGCCAATGCGCTCTCTTCTCCGGAAAGAGTTCGTACCGAAACGCTCTGAATCCGAAGGCACAGAAAGGAAGAATCATGAATCTAAAACTCCGCATCTCCACAACGACTGCAATCATTGTCTTTGTGCTGACCTTGGCGACCGGTGCCCGCGCCGATACCGTCACTGATTGGAACAGAATTGCCGTGCAGGAAGTAGTAATAGCAGCACGTCCGGGAGCGACCGGCGCGCTCGACGTGGCAACCGTCCAGTTAGCTGTCTACGACGCAGTCCAGAATATCGTCGGAGCGTATCAGCCCTACCACGTCGTTATTCCTGGCGCTACTGGCTCAACTTCGTCTGCCGCAGCTAAAGCCGCGCGCGATGTGCTCGTCAACCGTTTTCCTAACCGCGCCGCAGCGATCGAACTGATCTATCAAGACTATCTGTCGAATCATGGGCTGAACCCAGCCGATCCCGGTGTTGGGGTCGGCGCCACTGCCGCCGCTGGCATCATCGCGTTGAGAGCGACTGACGGCAGCTTTCCGAATCCTCCACCGCCCCCGTTTATCGGCAGTCTGGCGATTGGTGTGTGGCGTCCAACACCGCCGGCAAACGCGCCAATGGCGGCGCCGTGGCTAGCTACCGTCACTCCGTTCGCGCTGAACAGTCCTTCGCAATTTCGACCTCACGACACGCCTGATCTAAATAGTCCGGAATACACGCACGCTTACGACGAAGTAAAAGCTGTCGGGAAGAGCGACAGCACGACTCGAACGGCCGAGCAGACCGACATGGCTAACTTCTGGAATTCAAATTATGTCGCGCTGTGGAATACGGTCACGAGGAACCTGGCGGAAGCAAATCTCAACAATGAAGGCGACAGCGCGCGACTCTTAGCCTTGGTAAGTATGTCGATGGCTGATGCCGCCATCACCGCGTGGGACAGCAAAGTCGCGTTCGTGTTCTGGCGGCCGATGACAGCAATTCGCGAAGGCGACAACGATGGCAATCCAAAGACAGTTGGAGACCCAACTTGGTCGCCACTCATCCCGAACCCTCCTTATCCTGATTTCACATCGGGCGCGAATAACCTCACAGCGTCAGCTACCCGCGCCCTGTCACTTTTCTTCGGCACAGATGAAATGAACTTCTCAGTAACGACGACGAACCCAGGTCCGACGGTGAAGGACACACGTGACTTCACAAAATTCTCGGACGCCCAGGAGGAAGTTGTTAATGCTCGTATTTACGAGGGCATTCACTTCCGTTTCGCGGACGAAGCGGCGCGCAAACAAGGACGACTAGTAGCCCAATGGGCGCACAGCCATTTCCTGCGTCCGGTTGGTGAATGATTAGTGCTGGCATTTGAATTCGATTCGAAGCGGCTCTTCGGAGCCGCTTTTTTTTACGTTGAATTACCTGCTTCTCAATGAAGGTTTTTTTAGAGTTTTCCCGCCTGTTTCTCGCGTTAACGACCGAGGAACAGAATCATGAAAAGCTCCAAAATCATCACAGCCCGCGGAATCGTGTTTCTCACTTCGCTTCTGGCGAGCACGTTGTCGGTGTTTGCACAAAGTTTACCGCGTCACGCGAATGGCAAAATTGCATTCGTCGACATCGACAATGCCTCTCCATACTATCAAGATGATGGACACGTCGGCATTTCCGTCATGAATCCTGACGGCAGCGGTCGTACTACCCTGACTTTAAGCCAAAACAGGTGTCCGCAATTGAATCGCCCAGCCGGCATCTGCGGTCCTGACCAATTTGACACGACCCCCGTCTGGTCGCCGGATGGTACCCAGATCTCGTTCATCAGGGGTGTGCCGACTCCGCACTTCTCGAATGAAAGTGATGTTTTTCTGATGAATGCCGACGGGAGCAATCAAAGACGGCTCACTCAGCTTGGCAATGTGAGTTGGTCCCGCCCCACGTGGTCGGCCGACGGAACGAAGCTCGCTTTCGTCGGCCCTGGTGGCGTTTACGTGATCAACTCCGACGGGAGCAATCAGCACTCTATAGGCTCGGGGGACCAGCCGGCGTGGTCGCCCAACGGTTCGAAGCTAGTGTTCAAAGCCGACGATGGCCTTTACGTCATGAACCCGGACGGCAGTGGACGCGTACGAATCACCGCCCCCAAAAATCCTTCGCCCTACCTTTATGACTATGACTCGGAACCGGCCTGGTCTCCTGATGGTGCGAAAATTCTTTTCAACCGCTGGACGGGCTGCGACTTCGACGACAATTGTCAAAGCATAACCATATGGACGGTCAACGCCAACGGCACCAATCCAGCGCAGCTCTCAAATATCATAGCTTACGGTGGCCCCGTCTGGTCTCCAGACGGAACGAAGATCGTTTTCGAGTGGCTTGGCAACGATGATCGCTACGGCGACCTCTTCACGATGGATTCCAACGGCAGCAACCTCACCAGACTTACCGACACCCCCAACGGATTCGAAGGGGCACCATCATGGCAGCCGCTCGCGCCGGCCGGCTGTGCCTACTTTAACCCAATCGACTGTGCAGATTTCTTCGTGCGGCAGCAGTACGTTGATTTTCTCGGGCGCGAGCCGGAGTCTTCATGTCCGCCAAATCAGTGCGGCCTCGACTTCTATCTGCCGATTCTGAATGGCTGCGGCGACAACGTTGAGTGCATGAAGTATACGCGCGGCGCTCTCTCTGCCAACTTCTTCCGCTCGCCCGAGTTTCAGGCGAAAGGCGTGTACGTCATGAATCTCTACCTGCTGACCGTTGGCCAGCGCCCGACGACCGAAGCGGAACTTCAGGATGCAACCAAGGTGGAAAGGCCGCATTACGCCGAGTTCATCGCCGACATGGCGGCCATCAGCAGCCCGGATGATCGCAACGGTTCCGACTCGGCGAAGAAAGCCGCGCTCACGCAAGCATTCGTACAGCGCGCGGAGATTGTCGCGAAGTATCCCACGAGCACCTACCCAACATTAATCTCGTTCGGCAATGCCCTGGCGGCAACCGGCGGTGTCAGTTTGTCGGCAGCCACGCAGAATGCAATTGCTGCGGCGACCACGCGCGCGCAGGTGCTGCAGGTTATCGCCGAAAGCGCAGAAGTAAACACGAAGTTTTATCAGCCGACCTTTGTGACTATGGAGTATTTCGGCTATCTCCGGCGAGATCCTGGGGATTGCCACGATCCAGCGAACTGGTGGGGTGAGCCCAACGCGCGGGACTGCGGTTTTGTCTATCACAACCGCCGATTTAATGAACTATTGCCCCAGCTAGGTTCGGACTTGACCCAGAACTTTATCGTGCGTGGGTTTATCGAATCGCCGGAATACCGCGGGAGATTTGGATTGCCTTAAATGAAGAACGTTGTTAGTCGCCACCGTATCTGATTTCCATGCGCCGAATGCGCGAGCCCGCGGCGATCAGGACAATCGTGGTGACGATTAGTAATCCCGGGATGGCAATGTAAGCTGGCGTTGGTTCGGCGACTACGCCGAGTGGGCCCACCGACAGCGGCACAGGCATCAGCGAATTCAAGTAGTGAATCACGCTGATCTTTTTCAGCAGCGGCGGAAGCAGAAAGTTGATGCCTTCCCAGCCATAAAGCAGTAACGCAGGAATGATCGGGTTTCGGATGAAGAGTCCAACGATGAGAAAGAAGGCGCCATAGCCAATACACGCGAGCAGCGTGATCACAATGTACCAAAACAGTTGGGACAGCCCAGGACCTTCGAAAAAGAAGCGCATGCTCGCCGTATAAAAATGGGGGAAGAACATTAGCAGCATCGAAACCACTGTGACGCCGACGAACAAAATCGCCGCGGTTACCAGGCCCGAAATATACTTGCCGGCAACTAACACTTCGCGATGCACGGATGAGAGAAAGTAGTAATGCAGGCTGCGATCGACGGTCTCGCCCCGAAACAGGTTCATGAAGATCCATGCGCAACCGAAGAAGATGACGGCGCGGAGAATCAAGGCACTGTAGAGCCCGGAGAAAATCTTTGGATAGGCAGTGAAGTCCAACCACTCACGCGCGGCCGGCGGCAAAATCGCAATCAAAAGCAGCAAACCGACGGGCATCATCGCCAACAAGTAAACCAGCACGGCGCGCTTGCCAAAGAAATTCTTCTTTAGCTCCAGCCGCATAATCGCCGCGATTTGCCGCAGCCACAGTTGGATGGGCGCGCGTGGCGTTGTCTTAACTGAAAATGTTGCTTCGGCTGAACTCATAATTTTACAGCGGCTTTGCCGCCCGATGTGCGGAAGGCCTCAGGCCTTCCGAAACATCGGGTTAGGTAATGGGCTATGCCCTTCTCTCTCACTCAGGGGCGGAGCCCCAAATTCATTTTCAATCATTACGGAAGGTCAGAGACCTTCCGCACATCAGGTGGCGAAGCCACCTAAACCTCACTGCGATCCAATCAAATATTCGTAAACGGCGCTCAGGTCATCATCGACGGGCGCCACTGATTCGATGTCGATCTCACCTGTCGCCACGACTTCATTCAAAAGCAGATAGAACTTGTCCGGATCGCGTGTTTTCACAAACAATCCATGGCGATCGTCGTGCATGCGCGCTTCGACCAAATGGTCGCTCCGAAACATGCGTGCCGCAAGCACCGACGGCTTGTCGCACCGAATCAGAATCTGAATCGGATGCTCGGCATCGACTTCGTCTCGCACACCGTGAATTGCGCCCTCGGCCACGACATAGCCATTGTTCAGCAGCACGACGCGATCGGACATCATGTCGACTTCGTGCAGAATGTGGCTCGAGATGATCAAATGTAATCCTTCGGCCGCAAGCTGTTTGAACAAAGCGATCGTTTCGGCACGCACCATCGGGTCGAGACCATTCAACGGCTCATCAAGAATCAACACCGAAGGCTGATGTGCAATCGATTGCGCCAGTCGCACGCGCTGCCGCATGCCTTTGCTGTACGCGCCGATTTTTCGATTCCCGGCAGCGACGAGATCGACGCGCTCGAGTGCCTTGGTCGTTAGATCTTCGGCTTCTGTCTTAGAGAATCCGGAAACCATCAGAAACGATCGGATGAACTCGCGGCCGGTGAGACCGCGCGGGAATGAATCAAATTGCGAGCAGTAACCAACTTTGCGAAACAGTTCTTCCGGTCGATCGGTCGGAATTCCCAGCACCATGACAGTTCCGCGCGTCGGACGGAGTAAGCCTGTCATCAAATTCATCAACGTGGTCTTGCCGGCGCCGTTGGGTCCAACCAGACTTGTGATACCGGGCGGGATCGACAGCGTCACGCGATTCACGCCGAGTATCTCGCCGTAGAATTTCGAGACGTTGTCGAAGGTAATTGTCTGTTCCGGCCGCTCGCTCATCGTTCGCTGATCAACCGCAGAGGACGCTGAGGAATTCGCAGAGGACACAAGAAAATTCTCAGCGACCTCTGCGACGTCCTCGCCGTTCCTCTGCGGTTTATCTCTGTTCACTTCACAACCTCATAGGCCTTGACTTTCCGCGACAACAACGCCAGACACGCTGCGCAGATCAAAAACATCACCAGCCACGAGGTCCACAATGGCGGCGCACTAGAGACCAGATCGGGCTGTTCCACTCCCATTGTGTCAATGACGGTCTGCGGTCCTTGAAATTGACCGAACAACCCGCTCCAGATATTCCAGATTAGTGCTTGTAGGTCGAACAGATACCCCCACTGCGTGCGAAAAATTTCATTCACGACCACTGAAAAAATCGACGGAATGAAGAACACGCCCAGCAGCACCGCGCGCGACGCAAGCCGCCAACGTACCCACGCGGAAATCGCCTGCGTCGTTAGCGCCAGCAGGAGAATCCACACCAAACTGCCAATGAAGATTGCGCTCGCGATGGAAATGTTCTGCGAAAACCAGGACCAACCCTCGAGGTAGCTTTGCAACAGGAACAGAATTAGTCCCGGGATCCATGTGATCGCCGAAAGCAGTATGATCACAATTGACATCTTGCCAACGACGTATTCGGTTCGGCTGAAGGGCCGCGACAGCACGAGCGGGAGCGCGTTATTTGTCAGGTCACGCGAGACCTGTGACGGCGCGACCAGCATCGCCAGAAAGAACCCGAGGTAGCCTTGCGGTACTATGATCCACACGCGAAAGAAAAAAGCATCGATTGACACGAGTTCCCGCAGAGGGAGTTGAAACGCCGTCAACGCCGCGACATTGTGGTGGAGATAAATCAGAATCGCGCAGACGAGCGGCCACACAAACGATAACAGGAATAGTCCCGTAAAGATCTTTGAACGGAACACATCGCGCAATGCTTCCCGCGGGATGATCAGAAAGCGGCTCCATTGCGGCGACAGCGGGCCGACATAAGGTTTGTATGCACGTTCGAGAACTGCCATTGATTTTTGTGTCAGAAGCCCGAGCGTGAGCGAGGGCAAGTCGCGCTCTGCGAAGTAGGCCCTCCCTTACGGTCGGGCTTCTGACACCTCTCCGTTTTCCATCGCCTTCAAGAAGATATCTTCCAGCGAATCCCGTTTGTAACTCAATCGACGAATCTGCACGTTCGTCTGCGCCGCGAGGCGATAAATGTCGCGGACCTCAGTTTGTTCCTGCAGGACTAACTTCACACGATGATCCCCCGTAACCGCATACTCGCAATCGATGTCGCTCACTGCTGAAACAAACGGTTTCAGATCGCCACGAGTTTCAAGCATCAGGAATTTCTTGTTCGCGCGGCGCTCCTCTTCAAGGTTGCAATAGGTGACAAGGCGACCATCTTTCAGAATGACGATCTCTTCGCAACACTCCTCGACGTCGCGCAACAAGTGCGAAGACAAGACGATGTTCGCCTCGCCGCTGTCGCGAATCTCACGAATCATTTTGATCATGCGCGTCCGTGCCGGCGGATCGAGACCGTTCGTCGGCTCATCAAGAAAAATCAGCTTCGGCCCATGCACGATGGCCTGCGCCAGCTTCGCCAGTTGCTTCATGCCCAGTGAGAACGTGTCGAGATTTCGATAGCGCGCTTCGCCGAGTCCGACGAAAAATAGCGCCTCGTGCGCGCGCTCCAGCGCAGCCGCGGGCGGCAGGCCGGACAACTCTGCCAGGTATCGGACGAAGTGGACGCACGACATCTTGGCAATGAAGGCATCGCGTTCCGGCATGTAGCCGACGAGACTTTTGATTTGATTCGCGTCGCCGCGGATGTCGCGGCCAAAGAGACTTGCGGTGCCCGACGAGGGAGCGTGAAAGCCGAGCAACGTGTGAATCAGCGTAGTCTTGCCAGCGCCGTTGGGACCGAGCAAACCAATCGCGCGCCCACGCAATTGTCCGTTGAGTTCGCGCAGAATCGGCCGGCCGCCGAACGTGACCGACAGCTGTTGGAGATCAATAACCGGAGGGCCGGCGTTCGTAGTTGGCGATACCTTGATTGATGCGGCGGTGTCTGGCATCGAAGCGTTTCGGCGCCCGCATGCTGCGGACGAAGCTGGGACCATTCAAGATCAGCATGAACGCGCCCCAGAATAAACCTACGAACACCCGCACGAAAAGGTTTCCCCAACTATCGAGCACAAAAATGGAAACGCCGAGCGCAATGAGCGTGACGGCGTTGATGAGAATTGATCGATCGGCGGACGAGACCGGTTTGAGCGATGACATGGGCACCCCTGTTTCTGAAAGTCAATGTCAGAAGCCCGGCGCTTCGGAGAGAAACGTGACGAGGATGAATCGGCGATACCCAAGTAGTCTTGTTCACGCTCGGGTTTCTGACAGGTTGTTTAGCTTCGCTGCCAGCACAGCGTTATTGAGTTCCAACGGTTTTCGTTTGCGGCTTTTCCTGCTTCGGTAAGTCCGCCTTCAGTCCATGTTCGAGTATGTTATGCAATTCGAATGCGTTCGGCATTCCCAGCAACGTTGCCGGGCTGAGACCAAACGGCCCGCCTTCCGTATTGGCCGCCACCTCCATGTGGTCGCCATACGCATAGGCATAAGCGAGAGTCGGCTCCATCATCGCGGCCATCGTCATGGCCCTTTGCGGACCGGATGGCAAGTTCGGGCCGCCCAGCTTTGTTAGCGGCTGCACCAGAGGTGCGATGTTGTGATAGACGAAGGCCGAGAAGTTTACTTGTCCATCCGCCGGTAATCCGGCGGTAAACTTCGGTGAAGTCTTCAGCGTCGTGCCCGAGTCGTGATAGCGCAGAGCCTGCTCGACCAGCGCCCGCGACGGACCGGCAATCAGGTAGCCGTTGGTGAACACGTAATTCACTTCGAAACCAAAGTCCGCGGAGCGCAAAGTGTAGAACGTGCGGCCGCCGGCATCCGCGCGATCCCATTCAAGTCCCTTCTTCCCTTCCTTAGTGGCTTGCGCGTTTACTTCATTGACGACACGTTCGAACGTCTGCTGCAGATGCGTCGGATCGTTCACCTGAAACACCAGCTTCCACGACGGCGTCGGCAGAATTGGCCCATCGATGGCAAACGCGTACTCGCCACCGAGCGGCGCCGCGATGTCATTACGAAGATTGAGGCCGTGATTCTTTTCCAAATCCTCGAAATGCTTGTTCAGGTCGGGACAAACTGAGTTGATGACACTGAGCAGATCATTAACCACTGCAGTCGGGTTCTTGACGACAAAGCCCGCGGCAATGTTCGCGTCGGGCGAGATGTAATCGATCGAACCCATTGGACCTGGCTGTGCCAGCCACGCGGTGATGCCATGTTCAGCTTTGTCGTAACCCAACACCGCGCGTGTGTGCGTCTTGCCGTCGGTCTTCTTTTGATCGAGCACGAACGTCTTCAAATTCATCACACCGAGCTGTGTCAACGCTTGTTCATGTTTCCCTGCGTCACCCGTATTCTTCTGCTCGGTCTTGACGCGTGCGAGAATCTTTTCAAGATCAGCGCCCACCACAATACCGGCGCCATCGCGATAGACATCCGCGATGCGATTGCGAAACGCGGTTGAAGCAAAGCCCGACTGTGGCGTGTTCGCGATACGCTGCACCTCGTCCAGCTTGGGCGACGCTACCAGCACGTCGCCGTTTATCCACACGTAAACTCCTTTGTCGCCGGACTTGCTATCGGCCACAGGTTGGGCCGTTTTCGGATCGTCAATCCAAGTAATCTGCGGACGATTCTTTCCGTCGGCATTCAACTTCTGCATTTCGGCATCGAAGAACGCGTGGAATCCGCCGGGATTCTTCAGTTCAGCCAGCACGATGGGCGCAACCGGTTCGCCCTTGTCGTCCATGCCGGCGCCGACTGCGATTTCGTCGCCAAGTTGATCGCCGAAGTCACGAATCGCAGCCATGGCGCTGTTCACGCCGGGCTCGCGACGATTCTGGAACCAGTCATGCAGCGCGGGGTTCTGTTGAATCTTCTCTTCAATGATGCGATTCGATTCGACGATCGACGCAGCCAGGTTCGGCACCGCAGCATAAAGCACCGTGTTCGCCGGCATCATGTCGAGCAGTCGCGTCGAATGTCGCACATCCGGCTGCTGCACCGCGTTCAGTTCTTTGTTGAGCGAGGTCAGCGCGTCCAGCGTCTGGGTATAACGCGCGGCGTTGCGACTCCACGCGACTTCATCTTTCACCGGAATCGTTTCGATGCTGTTGCTGGTCGTCGCTTGCTCGCCCGCCTTCAGCGTACGCTCGTTGCCGTTGTGATCGAGACTGACCTGACCTTCGATTACGCTGACGCGCGAACCCTTCGTTCCTGCATTCGCAGAAAAGATTGTTCCCGTCACGGCCACAAGTGAATCGCCGGTGTCGAGGTACAAATGATCTTTCTGCTTCGCCGCTTCGACAATCACACTTCCCGAACCAAGGTGAATGGTGGTCCCGCGCAGCGTCTGACTAATCGAGAACTCGGATCGCTCCTTCATCTCGATCGTTGTGCCGTCTTTCAGTCGCACAACCGCATGCGCGTCTTTTGCCGTGCGAATCACTTGACCGCGCGACAACTTCGCGCCGTTGGTCAGCGGATTCGTCTTGGCGTCCTCAACGAGATAGACCGGGCCTTCCGCCGCTTGCACCGTCGCTTCAATCGACCCGATGGGGACGTAGCGCTGCACCAGCGGCCACGCTACCAAGCCAACACCGATTAAGAGCGCCGCCGCGATTCCCCAACGCAGAATCACGGGATTGATGTTGTATCGCGACGACTTACGCGCCGGCCGGCGAGGCGCAACGGCCGCGGCAACACGCGCCGTGCGCGCCTGCTTCAAAGCCTTGCGGCACGGAATGCATTCGTGCGTGTGATCAACCAGCAGCAGTGCGCGCGCTTCTGAAAGCTCATTCCGCAGGTAAGCCGGTATCAACGATTGAAAGTCAGCACAGCCTTCGATTCGCTCCGCGGGACCGGCCACGGCCGGGCGTGCGTTCTCATCCACTGCTGACACCTTCATCCAAACTCGCTCGGCAGCGCCTTTCAGCGTCGCGGACTGAACCTCTTCACCGCGAATATCAGCGCTGACTTTGTCCAGGATGTTGTCGAGTTCTTTGTTGTTCATAATCTCTCCCAAGATGATTGCTTATGTTTGGAGGCGGGCGTTGCCCGCCGACGAGGGCGACGCTCTCGCCTAAACTCATTTATGCTTTTGCAAATAGCTGCCAATCTCTTTTCGTAAACGCGTGCGGGCTCGATGCAACGTTACGCCCACGACCAGAGCCGAGGTCTTCATGATCTGGGCGATTTCACCGTTGTCGTACCCTTCGAAGTAGCGCAACGCGAACATCTGTCCGGCCGTCGGCGCCAGCTTCGAGACCGCCACGCGAATGAAATCACGTAGCTCGCGATCTTCCTGACTCGATGCCGGATTGGGGGAAACCAGGTCGAGCACTGCGCCGTCACTTTCCAAATCGTCGATCGCGACCAGCCGCGAACGTTTGCGCGCGCGCAGCATGTCGAGCGATGCATTCACCGCAGCACGCGCAAAATAACTATCAGGGTTCTCAGGAACCACGAACGGCTCAGAGCCTTTCGCCAATCGCAGGAACACGGTCTGCAAAACATCTTCGGCGTCAGCCGCGCTGCCCGTCACGCGATAAGCCGCGCGGAAGACGCGATCGTGATGGCGCTCGAACAGGCTTTCGAGATTGGCAGATGCCGAATTCTGCATGGTGACTTCCTGACGCATCGGCACGGTTGAAGTGGCTGCGAAATCTGTAGTTTTAAGCGGTTTGACGGCGGCCAACATGTGTTTTTAGGAAATCCTTCCGCCCGTAAAACGCTCGAACCCCGCGCATTATTAACACGTTACGAGAAAACTTCTGAACAAAGTTGCAGCCGACCCGTTTTGTTGGCCTTTTGACGTGCTTTCGACCGATTCATATAGTTAAGAAACCGTGACACCCCAAGTATTTAGCTTGCCCTTCCCACTCGCGACCCTTCTGTTTCAGTACGGGAGCACTATCAGTCGCATGTGGCAGTATCTCAATCACGTTTACGAAATAGGCAGCGTCAAGGTCTCGGTTACAAGCGTGGTCGAAGGCCTGTTAGTGATGATCGCGACGGTTTTTCTGTCTCGCATCCTAACCCGATTGCTGCAGCGCCGGATTGCCCAGCGCGCGTATCTCGATCCAGGTTTGCAATACACGCTCGGCCGCCTGACGCAGTATCTGATCTTCATCCTCGGCGTATTGCTCGCCGTCAAAGTAGCCTCACCTGCCATTGATCTGACTTCTATCGCCGTACTCTTCACCGCGCTTTCGGTCGGTATCGGCTTTGGTTTGCAATACATCGCTGCCGACATCGCGTCTGGCTTCATCCTGTTGTTTGAACGCCCGGTGCGTGTCGGCGATCGCATCACTATCGGCGAGGACGAGGGTGACGTGCAGAGCATTAACCTGCGTACTACGGTCGTCGCCACCAACGATCGCATTTCGATTATCGTGCCGAACTCAAGATTGGTGAGTCAGCGGCTGATCAACTGGTCGTATGGCGATCCGCGTGCACGCATCGCGATTCCGGTCGGTGTAGCAACCGATTCTAATATCGAATTGGTGACTCAAACACTGCTCAAGGCTGCGAAAGACGTCGATAACGTCCTCCATGATCCGCCGCCGAAAGTTCAGTTTTTGAAATTCGGCGATTGGTCGCTCGATTTCCGGCTGCTGGTCTGGACGAATCGTCCTCGTCTACACACGCAGATTCGCAGCGACATAAATTATCGCATCGAGAAATTGTTTCGCGAGGCACAGATCGAAATTCCCTTTCCACAAACCGAACTGCGTCTGCGCAACGGCGCAGCGCTGCATTTGGATGCTGTCGACAAACTCATAGACGACAATCGTCCCAGCGACTGACGCGTTCGGCTTGCCGGAAAATCCCTGTCACGTTACGCTGTGGGCTGTCACTGAGTGACGATTCATTCAGTCATGCCGAAAGCCGCGAATAAACGCTCAAACATGCGTAATTCAACCAGCGACAAGCGGACGTCTATCCTGCGCGCCGCGACGCGCGTTTTCGCGCGCAATGGTTATTTCAACTCAAAAGTGGCGGATATCGCGCGCGCCGCCGACGTCGCGGATGGAACGGTTTACCTCTACTTTAAAAGCAAGGAAGAGATTCTTCATTCGATTTTCGATCAGAACATCGCCGATGCGATCGGTGCGGCGCGTCGTCTGATCGAAAACGCGCGTGATCCCAGTGACAAGCTACGTCGCATCGCTTCGCTTCACCTCGAGCGTCTGGGCGCGGATCGCGATCTCGCCATCGTATTCCAGATTGAGCTGCGTGGCTCGACAAAGTTCATGCGCGAGTTCTCAGCCGCTGGCTTTGCCGAATACCTCGCTTTGCTGCGCCAAATTTTTGAGGAAGGTCAGGCCGCCGGTGTTTTTCGCAAAGAACTTCACGCGAAAGCCGCGGCCAAGATTTTGTTTGGAGCGCTCGACGAGATGGCCACGAACTGGATCATCTCGAAGCGAAGTTACAAGCTCGCGCCCATGGCCGATGTCGTGATGGACGTGTTTCTGAACGGAGTCTCACAAGCCCGACCGTAAGGGAGGGCAACCTCAGCGCATGACGTTCTGATTGAAAACGATTCTAGGTTCTTTAGGTTCAGATACGACGAGACTTGCCCTCCCTTACGGTCGGGCTTCTGACATTGGGCCGCAATGATCGAAACAGTCACTCAAACGAAGTTTACGCGGCAGCGAGCTCCTCTGACCCCGGATGAGCCGACGACCCTGCCCGAGATATACGAACGCGTCGTTCGCGATTTTCCCAAGCCCGACACATTAAATTACAAACGCGCCGGCGCATGGCACTCAATTTCGGCCGCGGACATGCTTCGGCGCGCCAAAGATATTGCGCTGGGTTTACATTCGCACGGCGTTCGCAAAGGCGATCGCGTGGCTATTGTCTCAGAGAGTTGCGTCGAATGGGTGCTCGCGGATCAAGGCTGCCTCTTTGCGGGCGCGGTCACGGTTCCGATTTATCCCACGCTGACACCACCCCAAGTTCAATACATCCTCGAGGACTGCGCAGCCAAAGTTCTGTTTGTGGCGACGCGCGAAAAACTCAACGAAATCCGTGAGGTCGCCAACGGCTGCCAGAGCATTTCCGATACAGTGCTGTTTCAGCCAGCTCCGTCCACGGAATCAAACCTTCTATCGCTCGCAGAACTTGAACGCCGCGGTCGTGAAATCGCGACAGGCCAACCTCAGATCGGTCATGAACTTGGTCAGGCGCGGCCGGACGATCTGGCTACCATCATCTACACGTCGGGAACGACGGGAGAGCCGAAAGGCGTCATGCTGTCGCACGCGAACATGGTGTCGAATTTGATTGACTCCTCGAATCATCTCGAGTTCGGCGCGAACGATTCCGCTCTTTCGGTGCTGCCGCTCTCGCATAGTTTTGAACGGCAGGCGATGAACATGTACCTGCATCATGGCATGAGCGTTTACTTTGGCGCACTCGAAACGCTCGGCGAGTACCTGCGCGAAGTGAAGCCTACGGTTTTTGTCGGTGTGCCGCGCATTTACGAGAAGATTCTGGCCCGCGTCCAGGATCGCGCGATGGCCAAAGGAAGGCTGAATGCTGCGCTGGTGCATTGGGCGGTTGAAGTCGGCAAGGCTTGGGCCCAAAACGTCTCAGATAGGAAGCGGATTCCGTTCGGCCTTTCGCTGAAACATAAGCTCGCCGATCTGATTCTCTTCGAAAAACTGCGCAAGGCAATGGGTGGGCGGATACGCATTCTGGTTTCGGGCGGCGCCGCGTTGTCGAATGAAGTCTCGTTGGCGTTTTTGGGCGCCGGTCTGCCAATCGTGCAGGGATACGGACTGACAGAAACTTCGCCGGTAATCACGGCGGGGCAACTGCACGACATCCGCGTCGGCACTTCGGGCAAACCAATTCGTAACGTGCAAGTTCGCATCGCGGCTGACGGCGAAATTGAGACGCGCGGGCCGCACGTCATGCAGGGCTACTGGCATAAGCCTGATGAAACCAAAGCCGTCATCGGCGACGATGGTTGGTTCAAAACCGGCGACATTGGCAGTCTGGACGCCGAAGGTTTTCTCACGATCACGGACCGCAAGAAAGAACTACTGAAAACCTCTGGCGGCAAATACATCGCGCCACAACCAATCGAGCAAATGATTAAGGGATCGCGTTTTGTGAACCAGGTTGTAGTCATCGGCAATGATCGCAAGTTTGCATCCGCTCTGATCGTACCCGATTGGGAACAACTCGAAGCCTATGCGAAGTACAAAGGGATTGAAGGTCTTAATGCGCGCGCCGATTTCTGTCACAACCCGCGCATCAACGATCTGTTCGAGCGTCAGATTGCGGCGCGCACGCAAACACTCGCGCAATTCGAGAAAATCAAGAAGATTGCGCTACTCGATCGTGAATTCACCGTCGAGAGCGGCGAAATGACTCCAACCTTGAAAGTGAAGCGGCGGGTGATTGATGAGAAATATCGCGATGTCATTGACCGGCTTTATTCCGGGCCAATTGAGTCATTTCCCGAAAGTGGCTGGAGTGAAGAAGCGATCGGCGGTTAGTACTCTTTAACCCAAAGTGTTATCCGCGCGGCCACTCAGTATCTTTAATCCCCAACGCTGACAAAATACGGTCCGCCGCTTGCCGCGCATCGTCTTTGATTACCTGCTCCACGTAAAGCATGCTCCGCGATGATGATGGCACGCCGACGTTTCCTACTTTGCGTCCCCCGCCAAAGACATGGCCGCTTTGCTTTATCTTGGCGGTGCCGGGCTCAAGGAGCATAAAGTTCACGTAGTAGTTGTCACTGCTACCGCTCGCTTGACCACCTGCGTCCGTCGATGCGTTCCCAACCTGCAACCACACAACATATCTCGCGGTTTCAGCTTTCGCTGCTTTGACAGCGTCGCCGCGCGTGAGCGTGCGCGGGCCTGCCGTTACCTTCACCCCGGCTGGTTCGCTTAAACGGCCAACGCAAACGTCGAGGACTGTATCAGCAAAATATCGCGGGATGCCCGAAAGCGGATTCGGATCGTCAATGCCTACGAGCAACTGAATCTCGGGGGCTTTCTTTGCTGCCGACTCAGTTGGATTTGTTGACGTGGATTCTGACGGAGTACTCGCTGGCGGCGGCGATGGCTTCGATGCACCGCGACGGCCGGACTGTGCCGGAACGACAGTCGCAAAGGCAACGACCGCAGCGACAATGAGCAGAAATTTTCGACCGGGGCGGGATGCCATGTTCACGATGCATTCTACACCTGCTCTTGTGCCGACGTACATGTTTCGGATTTGAGGGTAATGCCCCACTAGCAGAGCATTAGCGATTTGAGAGCGCCATTCCTCTGTGCCTCTGTGAATTCTCTACCTTCGTGGTGAGTCAATGCCGGGAACATATCCACTACAGAGGCCGGGGATCTGCACCGAGAACGCAGAGTCTCGCAATCCCGGCGGTGAGTACTGGTTCAGTTCGCCGAGGTGGCACGGGCGTCCCGCCCGTGAATCACGCGCAAGATGCGCGTGCCACTTTCAGACTGAGCCGGCGCCCGGCGGTGCTTGGTTTTTCGCTTTCGCTCGCTGTGAACTAAACTCGAAGCACATGTCGTCAACAGCTACGCCAACTCTCGTCATTACCCAAATTCGTGAGCAAGCGAGCAACATCCGGTCCTTTGATCTCGCCACGTGCGATAAATCCACTGTCCAATTCAAACCAGGTCAGGTCGCGATTCTCCGCGTACAGCGGGAAGATCCCGCCTATTTCGCGTTCGCGAGTTCTCCAGAAGATCCTGAACTCGAAATCCTGGTGAAACAAACCATCGGCGCCAGCGTCGCACTGTTTCAAATGAACGAAGGGGACACGGTCGAGCTGGTGGGCGTCGCCGGCAATGGTTTCGATTTGGGTGGACAAGCCGGACGCGACCTCGTGTTTGTCGCGATGGGGACCGGCGTCGCGCCGCTGCGATCGGCCTTACGGTGCGTAATGAATCGTCGCGAAAGATTCGGACAGCTGGTCGTGCTTTACGGTGCACGCACGCCGGATGAATTCTGCTATCGCGAGGAAGTTGACGAGTGGGAACAGACCGGCGTTGAGCTGCGACGCGTTATTTCGCGACCAGATGGTCACGACTGGTCGGGCCGCACCGGCTATGTTCAGTCACTGCTCGATCATGTTCTGCCGGATTTGCAATCGCCGGTGGCCCTGGTATGTGGCTCGCGAGAGATGATCGAGCAAACAAAAGATCGTCTGAGTCAGATGGGCTTTGCCGCGGAAGATATCCTGACGAACTACTAAGACTGTCCACAAAAAGGCACAAGTAGCACAAAAAGTAGTCACCGATGGCTTTTCTCTTTTGTGCCGCTTGTGCCTTTTCGTGGGTGATCGACTGAATCTCTGTAATCCGCGGATACCTCCACGCTACCGATGCATCTCGCTTACCAGCTTTTTGTTCAACTCCGCATCTATTGATGCCAGCAAGCGACTCTGCGCCATGGCTGCTTCACGGTCGCCAATTTCAAGATAAACCAGCGCGAGATTGTAGTAGGCTTCGCCCTCGTCTGGACGCAACCTCGCGGCCTGTTGATAAGCTGCGATTGCTTCGCTGAATTTGCCCGCGAAGAAGTATGCGTCGCCCAGCTTGTTTTGTGCGTCCGCGGAATCCGGCCGCAACTGTAGCGCGTGTTGATAAGCGCGAATTGCTTCGTCGTTGCGGCCCTGCTTCACTTTGCAGTAGCCGATTTGAATCCATGTTTCCGCGCGACGCGGATTGCGGTTTGCGGCCGTCTCAAAATAGTTGAGCGCATTGTCATAGTTCCCCAGCCACATCGAGTCGATGCCGCCACGATACCAGAGGTCGGCGAGTGCTTCGGGTTGGCTTGACCGGCCTTTCGATCCAACCTGATCGAATGTGATCAATTGCCCCCGCTCGAGCACCGCAATCCGCGACGCGCCGAGCGCCAGATTAATGTTCTGGCCGTTCGTGACTTTGACAGTAACAATTCCAATCACTTGGCCGCGCATGTTGAACAAAGGACTACCGCTGTTGCCGTGTGAAACAGGCGCCGTGATCTGAATGATGCGTCCCAACGCCGGCACTTCGCGAATCGCCGAAACGATCCCGTTGCTGATCGAACCTTCCAACCGCAGTGGATTGCCAATGAGAAAGATCGGTTCGCCTTCTTCCGGCAACGCGGTCGCCAACGGTAGTGGCCGCGATTTCTCTTCCGGCAGGTTCACACTCAAAAGCACAAGGTCGGCTTCTTCATCGATTGCCAGCGCGCCGGCAACCGGATAAGTTCGGCCCTTGCCGTCAAGCGTGTGAATCTCGACGCGTTGCGCGCCTTTGATGACGTGCACATTCGTCACGACCTCACCCGGACGAATGAAGAAGCCGCTGCCACTGATGAGCGGCTCGCCCTTCGCATCGTAGGTCAGAATCGAAACGACTGAGGGCTTAACGCGACGAATCAGATCAGGCAGAGACTCTTCCTGCGGAACCGGGCCAGTGGCCCGACCGTCAGACAGGGCTCCCGCTGTTGACTGAGCATGAGCTGAAAGACCGAAAACAAGAAGAGACAGAACGACGACGAGGCGGGGGATATAGCTTTTCACTAAAACCTCCTGGCGAAAGCAAAAGGTGCGCATCATCCAGCAAATTCCGCGACACTGGATATTACGCACTAACTGAAGTTACATGCTCGCTTGTTGGCCAGAACATGCGGCAGGTCGGGGGAACGTTTCAACGAGGCCGCGGGGACCAGCGCCTCAAGCTGATAATAGCGCAAGAATTGTGACTTGAAAAGAACAATTCGTTGACACATCCGATGACGTTAACTAAGATGCCGCCGACTTTCAGAGGCAATCCTCGCTTTACCGGACTTTACAGGCTTAGTTCAAGTGAGCATCAACTGACGACTCAACTCAAACGCTCGCCCCTTCAACGAACAGGAGCAGAAAATGCAAAAAAACAGGCTCGATCGGCTTTGGCAAGCCGGAAGTTCTTTCATGTTTGCGGTCATCGTCGTGTGTGCGGTCTTAATCACCGGCCATTCACAGACGCAGATTACAACTGGAACCATTGAAGGCACGGTCACTGACGAACAAGGTGCCATCGTCCCTGGCGCAACCGTAGAAATCAAGAATCTCGACACGAATGCCTCGCGCACTTTGACGACTGATGAAACGGGACGCTTTGTCGCGCTCGCTTTGCAGCCCGGTAACTATTCCGTGACTGTATCAAAGCAAGGCTTTGCCACTGCCGTCGCAGAAAAGCTTGAACTGACCGTTGGCCAGGCGCTGAAGTTGCGCGACATCGCCTTGAAAATCTCCAGCGTCGAAGCGCGCGTAACCATCGCGGCGCCGACCGTCGATACGGTGAAAACCGAATCCAGCACCACGCTCAACGAACGCGCCGTCAGTGCGACGCCGATTCTCGGTAGGAAGTTTGAAGACTTGCTCACGCTGACGCCCGGCGTCAGCATCACGCAGGGTCCAGACGGAGACGAGATTAACTTTTCCGGCCAGCGTGGCGTTTTCAACAACGTCAGCCTCGATGGCGGCGACTACAACAACGGATTCTTTGGCGAGCAGCTCGGCGGGCAACGTGCGGCGATCGATATCCCACTTGATGCTGTGAAAGAGTTTCAAGTGGTTGCCACCGGCGCCACGGCGGAGTTCGGTCGCACCGCCGCCGGTGTCGTCAACGTCATCTCGAAATCGGGGTCGAACGACGTGCACGGTAGCGTCTTCTATTTCCAACGCCTGGAAGCGCTGACTGCGAACACAAAACCGGACAACAAGCCGCTGAAAGACTTCAACCGCTCGCAGTATGGCGGGACGGTCGGCGGCCCCTTTCGACGCGATAAGGCCTTTTACTTTCTTTCGTTTGAAGGGATCCACGAAAAACTTTCGCGCGACAATTTGAGCGTGCCAATTGGCGCGCCCTGTTCGGTCACAACCCCGACTGTGCCCGCAAACGAGGCTCTGATCAATGGCAGCGCCGACTGTCAGCGGCTTGCCCTGCTGAACTTTTTCCGCACCACGCGGAATCAGGAGGAAGGCGCGCCGGTCGAACACAAAGTCAGGAACCAGGCGTTTCTCGCTAAAACTGATTGGAACCTGAATGATGCCAATAAGCTGGGCATCTCGTACAACTTCGATTACTCGAAGAACACGAACCAGACGTTCGACGTCGCCACCTATGGCAACTCAGCCAATGGCATCGAAGGCCCTTCGAAAATCCACAATCTGAACATCAACCTGAACAGTACCGTTTCTGCGACTATGATGAACGAAGCCCATTTCTCGTACACGCGGGAAAAACGGCCGCGTTCGGCGATCCCTTCAAATGTGCCGGCGGATACGGCCATGGGTTTTGTCACTACCTTCCGCTTCGGACATCCGTTCTTTCTCGCGCCAAACATCGATGAACTTCTCTGGCGTACGCATCTCAAAGACAACTTCTCAATCATCCATGGAAATCACACGATAAAATTCGGCGGTGAGTGGATACACACGCTTAACGATCAGGTCTTCCGTGGATTCTTTCAAGGCCGTTATATCTTTGACAGCGTCACCGGGTTCATACGCTACGCGTCAGCGCCTGCCGCGGGCGGCTTCGGCCCGAACACCACCCACTGCTCAAACGGCACGTTCGTGACTGCACCGACACCATGTCCTGTTGGTACTACATCCCAGGGCAGTCCGCTCCTGCTCTTCCTGCAAGGCGCCGGGCCAACCGGTCCCGCCACTGACGCAGCAGGCGCATCAAACATCAAGAACGAAGACTTTGCTCTATTTGGTCAGGACAGTTGGCGGATTAGGTCGAATTTCACGCTGAATTACGGCCTGCGCTGGGAAGCACAGATTTTCCCGAATGTCATTGTAAATCCCGCCAACACAGCCTACGGCAGGTTTTTGAGCGATCCCCGCTTTCCATCCGATGGAACACTTCACAGTCAGAAGAAGGAGTTTCAACCACGCGTTGGCTTTGCGTGGGACATTAGGAATAACGGCCGGTCAGTCTTCAGAGCAAGCTATGGAATCTTTTATGGCCGCCAGAACATGCTTTCGCAGGTCGGCTCAATCACCACCAATGGCGTGCAGCAGCAAACGATCGCCGGCGGCGCCTTTGCGAATCCAACTATCCTGCCGACGTGGCCCGGACTGGTGACGCCCACCGCGGGCACCTGCTCGACAATTCACAACTTTGGCGCGGCCGGACCGTTTACAAATCCGTTTCCGTGCTTCTCAGGCGTCCGCGTGTTCAGTCGCGACTATGCAAACCCGCGCATCTACACGACCAATGCGCAGTTCGAACAGCAAGTCACGCGCGACATCTCGATCTATTTCGATTTCACGCATTCACAAGGCGTCCACATGACGCGTTTTCTGAACGTGAATCGCAAGCTGGACTCGGCGGGCTTTCCCATCTTCGGCGACTATCTCGGCGAAGTAATGGTCACCAGCGCAGTCGGCAAATCGATGTACAACGGATTCACCGCCGGCGTGCGCAAGCGCTTCAGCAACAGGTACCAGTTCGAAGCGAACTATGTGGTCTCGAAAGACAAAGACGACGATTCGAACGAGCGCGATCCATTCACGGACCGATCATTCGACATCAACAACCTGCAGTTCGACTATGCGCTTTCGGATCGAGACATCCGGCACAAGTTCAACTTCTACATGTATTCCCTATTGCCGTGGGGCTTTGAGTTTGTGCCGCGCATCCAGGCGCGCGGGGCCCAGCCGGCGACCCCGGACCCGCGCACGGCAACGAATCGCAACACGCTGCGTAAGGACAACGACTACTTCTCGTTCGATTGGCGGCTGGCGCGCGCGTTCAAATTCGGCGAGCGTTATCAGTTGATTCCGACGATGGAGATGTTCAATACCTTCAATAACGACAACCGCATCAACTCGCTTTCAGGTGCGGGAAACCAAAACTCTCTGACCGCGCCGAGCCTCTTTAACTTCGATGGCTTCCTGCGCCAGGGAGTGGGGGACCCCCGACAACTGCAGTTGGCGATTCGGTTCTTGTTCTGAGTTAGCGATAGAGGTCAGTACCGCCCGCGTAAGCGGGTGGAACTAGGATTCACACATGATTTTGTGTGACCCATCTGCTAACGCAGATGGTACTGACTTCCTGATTTGAACGAAACAGGCGCGGGCGAGAGTTAAAGCCCGCGCCTTCTTCTGTTGATCCCATATGCATGAGAATGTCAAAACTGAGATCGAAGAGATAGTGAACCGCGAAACGCGTGCATGGGACACACAGGATGTGAATCTGTTGATGACGATCTTTCATCCGGATATGGTTTGGCCTTGGCCACGCACGCCGCAATCACATGATCCAATGGATTGGGTGATTGATTGGGGACGCTATGACTATGACCGCTGGAAAAATAGCTGGCAGCAGTTGTTCGACACGCATCGACTCGTCCATAACAAACGAATCATTCGCAAGATCGAGATCTCAAAAGAAGGTGATGGTGCTTTCGCGGTCGTCGACATCGATACGCTCTGGATCGACCCTGCGGGTCAGGAGAAGCGTTGGCAGGGTCGCGTCTGCAAGGTCTATGCAAAAGTCGGCGACGAGTGGAAGATGACCATGCACACGGGTGTGTTGGAGTATGCGTGATGTAAGCCGAGCAATAGTGACGCGATAGATCTGAGGTCAGTACCGGGAGCGGTAGCGACCGGGTAACTTTTGACTTCAGATCTACCCGGTCGCTACCGCTCCCGGTGCTGACTATACTGAGAGGCTCGATCGCTCGGCAGCGCGGGCCGTCGACATATACTCGGCGGGATTCAACAGCATCTCCTGCAAGCGATCAAGATATCGACCCACGGTAATGCCATCCATCATGGCGTGATGAACTTCAACTGAGAACGGCATCATTCGGCGTCCATTCGCTTCGCCGATTTTTCCGAATGCCATTTTCGGAACCGAATCCTCACGACCCCAGTTCCGCGCGTGCGAAAAACTCGTGAACGAAATCCACGGCAGCACACTGAAATGAATCCGATCGTCTTCAGGCCGTGGATCAAACGCGGCAGCGGCGCGCTGTTCGTCAATCGCCTTCATTGCCTCCGTCATGAACTGTTCGAAATCCGGTCTGTAATCGAAGTACGCCATAATGAACGTTTCGTTCGGCAGCAAAAGTGTCGTCCCGCCATGAATTACGTCATGAACCAGTACCTGTTCGCCGCGCAGCCGGTAACGAAACGGCTCGATCTCGTTCACCACGCGCAGCGCGAGGTAGTGATAAGCAAGTGAGAGGCTGAGCCCCGGCCGCTGCTTAATTTCCACGACCAGATTCGTCACGTCCAGCGACGTCCCCACGTTGAAGTAAGGCTTGTCGTATCCGCGAAAGAACTCAAACGTATCGCGTCGCGGCCAACTTGGGATGTCGATGTATCGAGGCATTGCGGAGGATCATACCGCAACGGCTCTTGATTTCGTCAGGGCTGATCCAGGCTGGCTGGATAAACAAAAACCGGCGCAGCTTTTGCCACGCCGGTTCGCTTGACCTCATTGCCGGCTAAAGCCCGGCAGGGAATTTATTGTTTATAGCGATCCCCAGGGTGCAGCGCTGCGCGCTTACCCTGGGCTAATCTATTTCACGCTTTCAGCGTGAGGAGACGCCCTCCCTCACGGTCGCGCTACTGCCTACTGCTTACTGCCTGCTGCTTACTCTTCTGCCGGTTCCCCAACCTCAACCGTCTCTTCCGGCTCGCTGACTTCACCAACGATGTCGCTATCGCCGGTAGTTGGCAGCACGGTGTGTGGTGACGGTGGAATCTCGACGCCGCCGAGAATCTCCGGGAATTCCTCTTCGCGCTCGGCTTCACCGACCGTCTCGTCGCGTTCGACGTCGACGTTACGGTAGTACTCCATGCCGGTCCCGGCGGGAATCAGGCGGCCCATGATCACGTTCTCTTTCAAGCCGCGCAGGTAATCCACGCGACCGGAAATCGCCGCTTCCGTAAGCACACGCGTCGTCTCCTGGAACGAAGCTGCTGAAATAAAGGAGTCGGTCGACAAGGATGCCTTAGTGATACCGAGCAGCAAAGGTTCAGCCTGCGCGACTTCACCCTTCTCGCTCTTCACCCGTTCGTTTTCATCCGTGAAGCGGAAGCGATCGACCTGCTCTTCGAGCAGAAATTCAGTATCGCCGACTTCCTTGATCTTCACCCAGCGCAACATCTGACGAACAATCACTTCGATGTGCTTGTCGTTGATGTTCACGCCCTGCAAGCGATAGACCTCCTGAATTTCGTTCGTCAGATATTCCTGCAAACGGTTCATGCCCAACACGCGCAAGATGTCGTGCGGATTTAGCGGCCCGTCCTGCAAAGCCTCACCGGCCCTGACGCGATCGCCTTCCTGCACGTTGATGTGCGTGCCGCGCGGGATGTCGTATTCGCGCTCTTCACCGTCATCGCCGGTGATGATCAGTTTGCGTTTACCTTTCGAGATCGGTCCGAGCTTGACCGTGCCGTCGATTTCCGACATGACCGCGGCTTCCGCCGGCCGGCGAGCTTCGAAGAGTTCGACGACGCGCGGCAGACCGCCAGTGATGTCTTTCGTCTTTGTGGTCTCGCGCGGAATTTTCGCGATGATGTCGCCCGGCTCGACTTGCTCGCCGTCGTTAACCATCAGGTTCGCGCGCACCGGCATCTGATAAGTCTTCTGGACTTTGTTGCTGACGTTGCGGATCTCGAGTCGCGGCTGTTTCTTTTCGTCGGGCGAATCCTTGACCACCATGTGCGAGAGACCCGTCACCTGGTCAGTCTCTTCTTCGTAGGTCACGCCTTCCTTCAAGTCCTGGAACTTCACGGTGCCGGCGACTTCCGTCAGGATGGCGAAAGTGAACGGGTCCCAAGTCGCGAGCAGTTGATCTTCGGCGACCTGTTGGCCGTCTTCGACCAGAATGTGCGCGCCATAGACGATCTGATATCGAGCCACCTCGCGGCCGCGTTCATCGATGATCGTCAAAGCGCCGTTGCGATTCATCGCCACGCGCTCGCCCTTGCGGGTCTTCACGGTTTGCAGATCCACGTACTTGATCTTGCCTTCAACGCGAGCTTCGTGCTTTGAAGACTCTTCCAGACGCGCCGTGCCGCCGATGTGGAACGTACGCATCGTAAGTTGGGTACCGGGCTCTCCAATTGATTGGGCGGCGATGACCCCCACCGCTTCGCCAATGTCCACCGCGCGTCCCGTCGCAAGATTGCGGCCATAACACTTCACGCAGCAGCCGCGTCGCGATTCGCAGGTCAGCACCGAACGAATGCGCACGCGCTGCACGCCGGACCGTTGAATCTCAGCCGCCAGATCTTCGTCGATTTCCTGGTTAGCTTCGACAATCGCGTTACCTTCAACCGGATCGATCACATCTTCGAGCGCCGTACGGCCAACAATGCGATCGCGCAGGCTTTCGATTTCCTCGCCGCCTTCCACAATGGCCGTCGCCGAGATGCCCTTCAGCGTGCCGCAATCCTGCTCGCTGATAATCACATCCTGCGCCACGTCCACCAGACGACGCGTCAGGTAACCCGAGTCGGCCGTCTTCAGCGCGGTATCCGCCAGGCCTTTGCGCGCGCCGTGCGTCGAGATGAAGTACTGCAACACGTTCAGGCCTTCGCGGAAGTTGGATTGGATTGGCGTCTCGATAATTTCGCCCGAAGGCCGCGCCATCAATCCGCGCATGCCGGCGAGCTGACGTATCTGCTGGGCCGAGCCCCGAGCGCCCGAATCCGACATGATCAGGATCGGATTCATTTCGTTCGACGACTTCTCGCGATCATCCATCGCCTTGAACATTTCTTTGGCGACCTTATCGGTGGCTTCGGACCAAATCGCGATCACCTTGTTGTAGCGCTCGCCGTTTGTGATCACACCGTCGCGATACTGCTGCTCGACGGTAATCACGTCCTTCTCCGCCTTGCCGACGATGTCTTTCTTCGACTCAGGCGTGACGAGATCGTCGATGCCGATGGAAACGCCGGCCTTCGTCGCGTACAGGAAGCCGAGGTTCTTCAGGTCATCGAGCATCTTCACCGTCATCTCGTGACCAAGACGAATGTGCGAGTAGTTGACGAGCGACTGCAGACCCTTCTTGCGCAGCGTGCCGTTGATATAGGGCAAGCCGGTCGGAATCGCATCATTGAAAATTACCCGGCCGACGGTCGTGTTAATGACGCGCCTGACGTCTTCCTGAACTGTGCCGCGCAGGATGTCCTGCGTGTCGTGCTCCTGCGTCAGATCGATCAAGTCGCCGGTGATGCGCAGCTTGATCGGCGTCTGCGTCGTCACTTCCTTCGCGTCGAGCGCAAGGAACACTTCTTCCATCGACGAGAACACCCGGCCTTCGCCCTTAGCGCCTTCCTTCTCGCGCGTCAGGTAGTAAATGCCGAGCACGATGTCCTGCGACGGCACCGCGATGGGCTGGCCGCTCGCCGGACTGAGACTGTTGTGCGATGTCAACAGCAGCTCGGCGGGCTCAATCTGGGCTTCCGGCGAAAGTGGAATGTGCACCGCCATCTGGTCGCCATCGAAGTCGGCGTTGAAAGCCGTGCAGACAAGCGGGTGGATCTTGATCGCTTTGCCTTCGACGAGCACCGGTTCAAACGCCTGGATGCCAAGACGGTGCAGTGTCGGAGCGCGGTTGAGTAGTACCGGATGTTCGCGAATCACTTCTTCCAGGATGTCCCAAACCACCGGCTCCTGCCGCTCGACCATTTCGCGCGCCTGCTTGATGGTCGCGGCGTGCTGTTGCTTTTCAAGCTGGTTGTAGATAAACGGCTTGAACAGCTCGAGCGCCATCTTCTTCGGCAGACCGCATTGATGCAGCTTGAGTTCCGGTCCGACAACGATCACGGAACGGCCGGAGTAATCGACGCGTTTGCCGAGTAGGTTCTGACGAAAACGTCCCTGCTTGCCTTTCAACGTTCCGGACAGAGACTTCAGCGGGCGATTGTTTACGCCACGAAGCACGCGGCCGCGACGGCCGTTGTCGAACAAAGCATCGACCGCTTCCTGAAGCATCCGTTTTTCGTTGCGCACGATGACTTCGGGTGCGCGCAACTCCATTAGTTTCTTCAGGCGGTTGTTGCGGTTGATGACGCGACGATAGAGATCATTCAAGTCAGACGTTGCGAAACGTCCGCCATCGAGGGGCACCAGTGGACGCAACTCCGGCGGAATCACCGGAATCACATCGAGGATCATCCAGTCCGGATGATTGCCCGATTTCAAGAAGGACGTGGCAACCTTAAGGCGTTTGGAAAACTTGAGTTTCTTCTGCTGCGAAGTCTCTTCGCGCATGCGACGGCGCAATTCGACCGCGAGTTCTTCGACGTTGACGGTCGCCAGCAATTCCTTGATCGCTTCCGCGCCCATCTTCGCGAGGAACTGGCCGGGATAGTCGCGCGTCAGCTCGCGATAGCGTTCGTCGGTCAGGAGCTCGCGCTCTTTCAACTCCTTCACGTCGCCCGGATCGATGACGATGTAGGACTCAAAGTAGAGCACCTTCTCAAGCTCGCGCAGCGGAATATCGAGCAAGTGGCCAATGCGCGACGGCAGTCCCTTGAAGAACCACACATGCGAGCACGGGCTGGCGAGATCGATGTGGCCAAGGCGTTCGCGGCGCACTTTTGCCTGCGTAACCTCGACGCCGCACTTGTCGCAGATCACGCCGCGGTGCTTCATGCGCTTGTACTTGCCGCACAGACACTCCCAGTCCGCAACCGGACCGAAAATGCGCGCACAGAAAAGTCCGTCGCGCTCCGGCTTGAACGTGCGATAATTGATCGTCTCTGGCTTGGTTACCTCACCGTGCGACCACTGACGGATCTTGTCCGGTGAAGCGAGCGAGATGCGAATCGCCTCGAAGTCAGGCGCGAGTTGCGTTTTCTCTTGATGAAATCGAAACACTTTAGTTTCTCCGTTGTGTCTTACCTACCTGGTCGCCACTCAAATGTGCTTTGGTCTTTGTACTTTGGTCTTTGTCGTCTGTTCGACGTAACGCGCTACGGTTAATGGGCGAACCAAGGACAAAGCACTAAGCACAAAGTTCTGCCCGTTTCCGACGTAATCCTAAATCCCCGAAGTAATCAGCGGCTCAGCAATCGTCTCGTCCGGCGCGCCGTCTTTCTTCACCAGTTCGACGTCGAGGCAGAGTGACTGCAACTCGCGCACGAGCACGTTGAAGCTTTCTGGCAGACCCGGATCGAAATCAGCTTCGCCTTTGACGATCGCTTCGTAAATCTTTGAGCGTCCGGCGACATCATCCGATTTCGCCGTCAGCAACTCTTGCAGGATGTGCGCCGCGCCGTAAGCCTCGAGCGCCCACACCTCCATTTCTCCGAAGCGCTGTCCGCCGAATTGCGCCTTGCCGCCGAGCGGCTGCTGCGTAATCAGCGAGTACGGTCCAATCGAACGCGCGTGAATCTTGTCGTCGACCAGGTGCGAGAGCTTGAGCATGTAGATGTAGCCCACCGTCACTTTCTGTTCGAACGCTTCGCCAGTCAGGCCGTCATAGAGCACCGCCTTGCCCGACGGATTCACGATCTCAGGCAAGCCCAGTTCGTTCGCGCGAGCGCCCGCGTCTTCGAGACGCTTCTTGATCTCGCGTTCTGTCGCGCCGTCGAATACCGGCGTCGCGAAGTGCAGACCAAGCACGCGCGCTGCCCACCCGAGGTGTGTTTCGAGAATCTGGCCGACGTTCATACGCGACGGCACGCCCAGCGGATTGAGCACAATCTCGACCGGCGTTCCGTCTGGCAGATATGGCATATCTTCCTCGGGAAGAATGCGCGCGATGACGCCCTTGTTTCCGTGGCGGCCGGCCATCTTGTCACCGACCGAAAGCTTGCGCTTCATCGCGATGAAGACCTTCACCATCTTGATAACGCCTGGTGAGAGCTCATCGCCCTGACGCAACTTGGCAATCTTCTCTTCGTAGATGTCCGAGAGAATTTTGACCTGTCGCTCAGTGCGATCTTCGTAAGCTTTGACTTCAGTCGCCGCATCAACGCGTGAACCCGCGATTGAAGCCTTACGCAAAAGCTTCGGTTCGATGCCGATCAGCATCTCGCGAGTGATCGTCTCGCCCCTCGGAATGACTACCTCGCGATGATCTGTCAGGTCGGCTGAAAGCTTGCGGCCTTCGAACAACTCATAAATGCGTTCGTTGCGCTGCTCTTGCAGGATACGGATTTCGTCGTCAAGGTCGCGACGCAGACGCTCTTCTTCGGTCTGTTCGATCGCGAGCGAACGCTGGTCCTTTTCCTGACCTTTGCGCGTGAAGACCTGCACATCGACGACCGTGCCGTCGATGCCCGGAGGTGAGACGAGCGAAGCGTCCTTCACGTCCGCAGCCTTCTCGCCGAAGATCGCGCGGAGCAGTTTCTCTTCCGCAGTCAGCTGCGTCTCGCCTTTCGGCGTAACTTTGCCGACAAGAATCGAACCGGGCTTGACCTGAGCGCCGATGCGGATGATGCCGCTCTCGTCGAGGTCGCGCAGCATGTTCTCGCCGACGTTCGGAATGTCGCGGGTGATTTCCTCCGGTCCCAGCTTCGTGTCACGCGCTTCGATTTCTAGCTCTTCAATGTGAATCGAGGTGTAGTAATCCTCTTTCACCAAACGCTCAGAAACCAGAATCGCGTCTTCAAAGTTGTAGCCGCGCCAGGGCATGAAGGCGACCAGGATATTTCGGCCCAGCGCCAACTCGCCCCGATCCGTGCACGGGCCATCCGCGATCACCTGGCCTTTATCGACGCGCTCGCCGACGTGAACGATGGGACGCTGATTGATACAGGTGTTCTGATTGGAACGCTTGAATTTAATCAGCGTGTAGATGTCGGCCGTGACCTCGCGCGAAATCGTGCCGTCAACATTGTGGTCGGCTTTGACGATGATGCGTTCGGAATCGACGTAATCGACCGTGCCGTCGCGGCGCGCAATGACCACCGCGCCGGAGTCGCGTGCCGTCACGTCTTCCATACCGGTGCCGATGTAAGGCGCTTCCGCGCGCAGCAGAGGTACCGACTGGCGTTGCATGTTCGATCCCATTAGCGCGCGGTTCGCGTCGTCGTTCTCAAGGAACGGAATCAGCGAGGCCGCAACCGACACAAGTTGTTTCGGCGAGACGTCCACGAATTCGATCTCATCGCGATGCGCAAGGATGAACTCACCGGCTTTTCGCGCGGCGTTACGCTCGTTAAGGATGTAACCGTTCTCGTCGAGCTCGATGTTGGCCTGGCCGACGACGTGCTTGTCCTCTTCCCACGCGGTTAGGTAAAACGGAAAGGGCTCGTAACTCGCCTTGCCATCGGCGCTGGCGCGCTTGTTCGCCTTCTCGACTTCTTCCTGCGGCACGTGATCGCCGGGCTTGAATTTCGTGTCGCCGCCATTGATGACACGGACGAACTCGACCACGCTGCCGTTCACGACTTTGCGATAAGGCGACTCGATAAATCCGAATTCGTTGATGCGCGCATAGCACGACAGCGAAGAAATCAAACCGATGTTTGGACCTTCAGGCGTCTCGATCGGGCAGATGCGTCCATAGTGCGTCGGGTGCACGTCGCGCACTTCGAATCCGGCGCGCTCGCGGCTGAGACCGCCCGGTCCGAGCGCGGAGAGACGACGCTTATGGGTAATCTCCGAAAGTGGATTCGTCTGGTCCATGAACTGCGACAACTGTGACGAGCCAAAGAACTCGCGCACCGCGGCCGTGACCGGCTTCGCGTTGATCAAGTCCCGCGGCATCGTCGTCTGCATCTCCTGATGGATCGACATCTTTTCCTTGATCGCACGCTCCATGCGTTCGAGGCCGATGCGGAACTGATTTTCGAGGAGTTCGCCAACGGCGCGGACACGACGATTACCGAGGTGGTCGATGTCGTCAGCCTGATAGATCGGCCGTTTCTCGTCATCCACCGGATTGCGCCGCATCTTGAGGACGTAATTTACGACTTCGAAAAAGTCAGCGGCCTGCAAGAGCGGGTCGTCGATGCGCTCCCTCTCCTGCTTGCCCATTTTGATATTGAATTTCAGGCGACCCACGCGCGAGAAGTCGAACTTGCGCGGATCAAAGAACATGCCTTCGACCAATCGGTACGCAGTCTGCACCGTCGGCGGATCGCCCGGCCGCATCTTGCGATAGATTTCGAGCAGCGCATCGACCGGCTTGGCGATCGTGTCTTTCTTCAGCGTTTGCGTAACGACGACGCCCACATCGTCGCGCTCGGGGAAGAAGACTGAAAAGCTTGCTACGCCGGCCTCGATAACTTCCTGAAGCTTTGCCGCCGTAATTTCGTTGTTCGCTTCGACGATGACTTCGCCGGTTTCGGTGTTGACGATGTCTGCGACGGCGTACGCGCCTTCGAACTGCTGAGGTTCAATTTCGACTTCGCCGATGTTCGCCTTGCGTAGTCCCTCGAGCGAGGTGCGCGTAACTTCCTTGCCCTTGCGGACAACTGGATCGCCACCGCGGCCTTTAATCTCGAAATCGACTTTCATGCCGACGAGATTCGTCTTTCCGCTTTCCGGCACCTGCAACATCAAGCTGCCGTCGGCCACGCGCACTTCGTCAACGACGTAGAACGAGCGCAGCATGTTTTCGTCGGAAAAGATCGCGTTTTTTACGCCATCTTCCAATTGCGAGTCGCTGCCGAACGATTTGCTCTTGAACGGCTCGCTCAGCCACACGCCCAGCGCGCGCAGGAAAATGGTCGCGAGAAACTTGCGCTTGCCGACGCGTACATACAAAAGGTTTTTCTGGTCATATTCGAACTCAACCCACGAACCGCGGTAAGGAATGATCTTCGCGACGAACATCGCACCACGTTTGAAGAACACACCCGGCGAGCGATGCAACTGCGAGACGATGACGCGCTCAGTTCCGTTGATGATGAAAGTGCCGTTGTCGGTCATCAGCGGAATTTCGCCGAAGAACACTTCCTCTTCCTTGATGTCACGGATCGACTTGATGTTCGTGTCCGGATCTTTGTCGTAGACGGTAAGACGAATCTTGACCTTGAGCGGCACGCTGTAACTCATGCCGCGCTCCTGGCACTCCTGCTGATCATGTTTATGCTTCAAGCCGACGGGCTCGCCGCAGTTCGGGCACAGTTCGGGACGAACCGAATTGAACGTGCCGCAAACGTGGCAGAGTGTTTCGCCGGGGCGGAGCGGGTCGACCTTGATCTTCGCCCCGCAGCTCTTACAGGCCGCGCGCAGATACTGGAGACCTTCGAGGTTGCCGCACTTGCACTGCCAGTTGCCGATTTGATACTCGACAAAATCGAGCGTCGCGGTCTCGCGAAAGTCTGAAATCGGAAAGACGGACTGGAACACCGACTGCAGCCCGGTGTTAACGCGCTCTTCCGGCAGCAGATCCATCTGCAGAAAACGGTTGTACGAGTCGCGCTGAATTTCGATCAGGTTCGGAATCGGCACCGCCGTCTTGATCTTGGAAAAGTCCTGCCGCTCCGGCGCCTGACTCGTGCGCCGTCCCAATCCTGTGTTCACTGTTTCGAGAAGATTTGCAGACATGAATGCTCCTGATGATGTGCGATCAACTTTGCCACTGAGGCACGGAGGCACAGAGAACGACTGAACAGCCAAAAGAGAGGTTACTGTTCTGCCTTCTCTTTCAAATTTTTCTCTGTGTCTCGGTGCCTCCGTGGCAATTACCCAAAGACACGTAATCGCGGCCGGGACGCACAATTACCCGGCCGCTTCAAAAAGTGAAACGCGCTTGCAACTCTGAAAGTTTTTCGGGAGTAACCCGCAGCCCTTCAATACTCCCCTAAGTTAACCGCTCAACTGCGAAAGGTCAAGAAAGCTTGCCCTTTCGCGTTCGTTGTTCATTGGTCTTTGATCTTTGTCAGCACTTGGTTACTCGGGTTTGCGACCAAGACCAAAGTACTAAGACCAAAGACTTTCTTAGTTATTTCACGTCAACGGTAGCGCCGGCGTCCGTAAGTTTCTGCTTGATAGTTTCAGCTTCTTCTTTAGACACGCCTTCTTTGACGGCTTTCGGTGCAGCTTCGACGAGGTCCTTTGCTTCCTTCAAACCGAGCGCGGTGACTTCGCGAACAACCTTAATGACGTTGATCTTGTTGCCGCCGACGGATTGAAGGATGACGTCGAATTCGCTCTTCTCTTCAGCCGCTGCCGCAGCTTCACCGCCGCCTGCCGCCACGCCGGCTGCCGGTGCGGCCGCAACGGCCGCCGCTGCTGCCGAGACGCCGAAAGTCTCTTCCATCGCTTTAACGAGTTCGGAAGCTTCCAAAAGCGTCAAGCCCTTGATTTGATCCACAATTGCCTGAATGTCAGCCATGATTCGTTACTCTCTCCTGTATCACTTTGCGCAAGCCTTCTTTTTGACATCTCAAATTTCAAATCTGAGATCTCAGATTTGAAAATCATAGGCCTGCTTATCTCTTCGGCATCCATCCCGGTTGCATCGCCGCGACTTCCGCCCTCCCTGGCCGTCCACTGACTAAAGCGACGACCACAAAACCATTTCGTGGCACGCGCATCTTGCGCGTGGTTTTCACGGGCGAGACGCCCGTGCCACAGAAATCTTCTAAGCGCCCGCCGCTTCCTTCTGCGCGCGCACCTGATCCATCACGACCGCGAGGTTTCGCGGCACGGCTTGGATCACCGTTACCAGTCTCTGCGCCTGCGCATTGATCAGGAACAGCATCTTCGAGACCAGTTCCTCGCGCGCCGGCAAATTCGCGATGGCTTCAACCTGCTTCAGTTCGACGACCTTGCCTTCAACCAGGCCGACCTTGAAACTGAAAATCTCGGTGTTTGCTTTCGCAAATTTTGAAATCGCTTTTGACAAGCCCACAGGATCGGTGTTGCTTATCGCGATTGCGGTGACGCCTTTGAAGTCATCAGCCAGCGGCTCGATCGGGGTTCCCACCGCCGCTTTGCGCGCCAAAGTGTTCTTGACGACTTCGTAACTAACGCCCGCTTCGCGCAATTGACGCCGCAGTTCCTGATCCTTCGCGACGGTCATGTTTTTGAAACTGACCAACATCGCGGCATTCGCATTCTTAAACTGTTCGATTAGCGCCTCGAGATCTTTTTGCTTTTGTTCTCTTGTCTTCATCCCGAACTCCTTATCTCGCAAACGCAGTCTCGTCGAGCAGAATGCCCGGACTCATCGTCGACGCCAGATTCACTTTCTTCATGTACTTGCCCTTTGCCGTCGACGGCTTCGCTTTCGCCACCGCATCGATTAACGCGCGAGTATTCTCGACAATCTTGTTCTCATCGAACGAAACCTTTCCGACACCGGTGTGAATTACGCCCGTCTTATCGACGCGATACTCAACCTTGCCGGCTTTCGTTTCTTTGACCGCAGTTTTGACGTCGGGCGTCACGGTGCCAGTTTTAGGATTAGGCATCAGGCCACGCGGTCCGAGCACCTTTCCGAGGCCACCGACAAAACGCATCATGTCGGGCGTCGCGATCACGGCATCGAAATCGAGCCAGCCGCCTTTGATTTTGTTGACCAGGTCTTCGCCGCCAGCGAAATCCGCGCCGGCTTCTTCAGCCTCGCGAATCTTGTCGCCTTGAGCGATCACTACCACTGTCTTCGACTTACCCAGACCGTGCGGCAGAACGATCGTGCCCCGCACGAGTTGATCTGCCTTGCGCGGATCGACGCCCAGCCAGATCGTTAATTCAACTGTCTCGTCGAATTTTGCGAACGCGATCTCTTTGAGTTTCTTCACCGCGTCGTCCAGATTGTATTTGCGCCCTTCTTCGATCTTCTCGGTAGCGGCGCGGTATTTTTTTCCGTGCTTCTTCATTTATTACCTCTGAGGTGCTGACGGAATTTTCGATTTGCGATTTTGATTTCAGATCTGAAATCAAAAGCGTCCGACAATTCCTCCCTCTCCCCGCGATCGCCTTAAATCGGCAATCGCAAATCAAAAATTACTCCACTGTCAGTCCCATCTGCCGCGCCGTCCCTTCGATTGTGCGCATCGCACTCTCGAGGTTCGTTGTGTTCAGATCGGGCAACTTCGTTTTCGCAATCTCTTCAATCTTCGCGCGCGAGATCGTGCCAACCTTCTCTTTGTTAGGCTTGCCCGAACCGCTCGAGATTCCCGCTGCTTTCTTCAAGAGATCAGCCGCCGGAGGCGTCTTCGTCTCGAAGGTGAACGAGCGATCGGCATAGACAGTGATGACAACCGGAATCTTCATGTCAGGATCCATCTGCGCAGTCTTTGCGTTGAACGCCTTGCAGAATTCCATGATGTTGACGCCGTGTTGACCCAGGGCCGGACCAATCGGCGGCGCCGGATTCGCTTTGCCCGCGGGAACCTGCAGCTTGATGTAACTTGAAATCTTCTTTGCCATTGTTGTTATCGGCTCATTGATTCATTTTGTTCATTGATTCAATGAGCCGATGAATCAATGAATCAATCTTCAGCTACTCCTCTTCAGTGAACGTGACTTTTTCAACGTCCAAAAAGTTCAGCTCGACCGGCGTCGAGCGCCCGAAGATTGTCACAGTTACTTTCAGAGTGGATTTCTCTTCATTAACCTCTTCAACCTTGCCGGTGAAACTCTGGAATGGCCCGGACTTGATGCGGACTGTTTCGCCCGCCGCATAAGAGAACTTCGGCTTGGGCTTCTCTGCCGCCGCCGCCTGCTGATTCACGATTTGATCGACTTCTTCCGCAGTCAGGGGCGTCGGATGCTGTCCGCCGACAAACCCTGTAACTTTCGGCGTCGACCGAATCGTGTGGAACACATCGTCAGGGATATGCCCCTTCTCGTCGCAATCAATTTCGATCAGCACGTAACCGGGATAGAACATCCGCGACGATTCGATGCGCTTGTTACCGCGCATCTCAACTACTGTTTCGGTCGGCACGAGCACTTGCGCAATCGCGGTTTCGAGAGGCGTACCCGCAACACGAGCCTTCAGGCTTTCGCAAACCTTCTTCTCGTGCCCCGAGTACGTATGAAGAATGAACCACTGCTTCATAAGATTTGTTCTTAGCCTCCCAGCCACCCACGCAGGCGATCAATCACGAATGCCCAAACGCGATCAACAGCGAACAGATAAAGCGCGAAGAAAACAACGGCCACCAAAGTGATCAATGTCGTGTTCTTGACCATGGTCGCGCCCGGCCAGGAAACGCGTCGCATTTCCGCGCGTGTGTCGTGAAGAAACTGGCGGATCCGTACGAACAAACCCGGAGGTGCGGTGGTACCTCGCGGCGGTCGTCCTCCCCGATCGCCTCCCGGCGGAACCGTCCCGCGCGCCGTCTTTTTTGGCGGCGTACCTCCAGGAGCTTCTGGGGCTTGAACACTGGAAGTTTCAGTCTCGAGATCGAACTCCTGCTCGTCTACGTCCTCACTCACGCCAATTTGCTGAACCTTCTTCGTCACTTGCTCTTCTTTTCGCCTCAACTGGCAGGGGTACCAGGATTCGAACCCGGACTTTCGGTTTTGGAGACCGACGTGCTAACCGTTGACACTATACCCCTCCGGGCATTCGCGATTTTCGATTTTCGATTGCCAATTTGAACACTTTCGAATTGAGCCATATCAAATCGGCATTCGGCAATTGGCAATCGGAAATGTCGGTCACTTGGTCTCCTTGTGGTCCGTGTGCTTGCGACAACGACGACAGTACTTACGAAACTCCAGCCGATCTGGCGTAGTTTTCTTGTTTTTCGTAGTAACGTAGTTGCGGTTCTTGCACTCGTTACACTGCAACACAATATTATCTCGCGGCATATCTCATTTCCCATTTCCGATAGCCAATTGCCAATTTGAATTCAGTAGCACGTTCTGTTCTGCTTTCTGCTTCTTTCATCACGCCAATCGGCAATCAGCAATCGGCAATTGGCAATGTTCCTACTCCATTACTTCCGAAATGGTGCCCGCGCCCACCGTTCGCCCGCCCTCGCGGATCGCGAACCGCAGCCCTTTCTCCATGGCGATCGGCGTGATCAGCTCCACTTCCATCGCCTCGTTATCGCCCGGCATCACCATCTCCACTCCCGATGGCAAATGAGCCACTCCCGTCACGTGCGTCGTCCGAAAGTAGAACTGCGGCCGGTAGCCCGTAAAGAACGGCGTGTGCCGCCCCCCTTCTTCCTTCGTCAGCACATACGCCTCCGCCTTGAACTTCGTGTGCGGCGTGATCGAACCTGGCTTGGCTATCACCTGACCGCGCTCGATGTCCTTCCGCTCCACTCCCCGCAGCAGCAACCCCACGTTGTCTCCTGCCACTCCTTCGTCCAGCAGCTTCTTGAACATCTCCACCCCCGTCACCACCGTCGAGCGTGTCGGCCGGATGCCGACGACTTCCACCGTCTCG
>CBFHBA010000026.1:0-70656 GCA_965653675.1 uncultured bacterium | reverse complement strand
CTCGCTGAAGCGAACTATGAATAATATTTGATTCGCTATTCACACTGACGATAAAGTGACCAGTCCATGGACGCCTTAACTTCATCGCTCGCCGTACTCACAGCAATGATCACGCCCGCGGTTTTGATCTCGGCGAGCGGCACTATGATCCTTTCCACTTCGACGCGGCTCGGCCGCGTCGTCGATCGCGTGCGCACATTGTCGGGCCGGTTACGACGGCTCACGACCGACGATGAACGTCACGAGTTCTTCGAAGAAGAGCGCGCGATGCTCTACGACCAGCTCGACAAGCTCACGAGCCGGTCCCGTCTTCTGCAAAGAGCGCTGACAACTTTCTATCTTGCGGTCGGCGTGTTCGTGGCCACGAGCCTGGCGATCGGCGCAGTCGCCTTCTTTTTCGCGCGTGGGTTATCCACCAGCCGCGGGGCATGGTTGCCGGTGGCGATGGGACTGATCGGCGCTCTGTTTCTTTTGTACGGCAGCATGTTGTTGGTTTTCGAGGCGCGGCTCGCCTTAAGCACGACCCATGCGGAGATGGATTTCATTTGGCGCACGACCAAGCGTGTCGTGCCGAAAGAACTGGTCGAACGGCACAAGACGCACTACGTTCATTTTCGAAAGCGTAGCGATCAATGACTATAAGTGATGAGTGATGAGTAATGAGTGACGAGTGAAAAGAGATGAGTGTCGGTACCGGTAGCGACCGGGTCACGACGCACGATTGACAAGACAACATGAATCGAGTTTCAGAAACCGCACAACCCTCTTATCTTCGCCTGCTCGCATCGGGCGAGTTGAAAACTCGTGTTCAAGCGCTTGAGTTGTTGCTGGCACGCTGCACAGTTTGTCCGCTCGATTGCGGCAATAATCGTTTACATGATGAATTGGCGCGTTGCTACTCAGGACGACTGCCGATCGTCTCGTCGTATACGCCACATTTCGGTGAGGAGCCACCGGTCACCGGCACGCGCGGAGCGGGAAATATTTTTTTCGGTAACTGCAATCTGCGATGTGTCTATTGCCAGAACTACCAGATTTCCCAGGCGCACAAGGAACAGATTAAGAACGAAGTGACGCACGAGCGCCTTGCCGAAATGATGCTCGAGCTGCAAGCGCGAGGTTGTCACAACATCAACTTTGTTTCCCCGACCCACTTCGCGCCGCAGATGGCGCGCGCGATTCTGCTCGCAGCTGAAAAGGGTTTGCGTCTGCCGATTGTCTACAACACTAACGCGTACGATTCAGTGGAAGTCCTGCGGCTGCTGGACGGAATCGTCGATGTGTACTTGCCTGACTTGAAGTACGCGGAAGACGAGGCGGGATTTCTTTATTCAAAAGTGAGAAGTTATACGTCCGTTTCGCGCGCCGCCCTCAAAGAAATGTTTCGCCAGACCGGCGGTGAATTGATCTTTGAACAAGGCTTACTAAAACGAGGACTGGTGATTCGTCTGCTGGTCCTGCCGAACGACATCGGTGGATTGCGCGATCAACTGCAGTGGATGCGCAATGAGTTAAGTCCGCACGTCGCCGTCTCGTTGATGGCGCAATACTACCCAACGAATGTCGCCGGCACAAACCAGCGGTACACGCTCTTGTCGCGGCGAATTAGCGAGGCGGAATGGTTGCGCGCGGTATCCGCGCTCGATGAATTTGAAATTGAGAACGGCTGGATGCAGGAGTATGACGGCGCCGCGTTTTACTATCGTCCCGACTTTACCAATCGCGAGCGGCCGTTTCAGGACATTCGCGATTTCGGCGCCGCCTGATACGACTTATCCTCGTGCCGGCGTCGGTCGCCGCGCTGGAATGTCGATGTCCGGCTCTTCTTCCTGCAACTCGTCGAGCGCATCTTTGTAAATCTTGATCTTGCCGTCGCGTTGCATCTCTAACTTCACGGTCGAGAGATAATCCTCGAATACCTGGTCACGGCGATCCTTCAACGCGGTTTCAATCAACGAATCGCGTTGCTTTGTGAACTCAGCCATGTCGGCATCGGTGCGCTTGTTTACTCCCAGCACGATGTAATTTTCGTTTAGAAAGATTGGCGCCGAAAGCACTGTACCCGTATTCCCGGATTTATAGAGGGGGTCGTCCATTAAAACGCTCGAGCCAAGATCAGCTAGTGGTGAACCGATTTTATAGTTGGCTTCGGCCTTCGCTTCGAGTCCGTATTTCTGCGCCGCTGCTTTTAGGTCGGCCGGGGTTTTCGCGCTCGCGACTATGTCTTTCGCAGTTTGCTCGAGCTGTGTTTTCGCTTTGTCCTGTTTCGCGGCCGCCACAACTTTGTCCTTTATTTCATCGAATTCAGGAATTCGCGGATCGCGCTTTTCGACGAGCATCGGTACCGCAAACCCGTTCTTGATGCCGGTCCGTTCTCCGACGTCGTTTGGATTGTTAAGCGCCGCAATTGCATCCTCGAACTGTTGCGAGCTGCCGATGTTCGGAATGTCATCACCAGGCTTCACAAATGGGGTTTCGCGGACCATTTCAGCCGCGTTCATATTTGCTTCCGCGGCAAATTCCTGCGCTACCTTTTGTGCATCTTTCGTTTGTTTCAACCGGTCTTCTACTTTCTGGGCAATTTTTTGTGCGATTGTGTATCCGCGCCGATTGCGCAACGAAACGAGCAATTCCGGTTTCGCCATATCGAAAGTCTTCGGCACAGATTCGCCGCGACGCAGGATGTAATAGCCGTTTTTGTATTTGATTGGATCGGTGACCTCGCCTGGTTGCATGTCCAGTGTCTTCTGGTACGGATCATCAGTCTTGTTGGCGCTCTTCTTCACCAAGCCCTCGACGTGACCACCATTTTTAGCCGTGGCCGGGTCCTCTGAATTGCCTTTCGCCAGCTCTCCGAAAGCTTCCTCGGTGGCGGTGCCCGATTGGCCGCGGGCTTTAGTGACCAGGTCGTCAGCTTTCTTTTTCACGGTCTCGTCCAGATCTTCACGCGCGACCTTTAAAACTATCTGTTGGATTTTTACACCGGCTTGTTTGTACTGCGGTTGCAGGTTGTCGAATTCGTCGTGCAACTCTTTATCTGAAATTTGGACCTTCTCTCCGGATTTGTCCTGATCGATAAAGATGTAACGGATCTTCTTTTGTATTTCGCCGATGTAGAAGTCACCCTTGTGCTTGTCGTAGTAAGCCTTCACTTCGTCATCGCCAAGCGTGAGTTTTTCCGCCAGTTTGCTGGTTGATACTGCCACATAAGTTAGATCGAGCGTCGTGTTTTTGCGCTTGTATTCTTCCTTGACCTCATCTTCAGACACGGTCACGCCGGCTGTAATCAGTGCTTCCAACTTTTCTCTGGCGATATCCTGGGCAACGCCGCGTTCGAAGGTGGGAATGTCGCCAACCCGTTCCTGATACTTGCTCATGTCGAATTTGCCGGATGCGTCAACCAGCAGGAATTTGCCCGCAGGATCACGAAACATGTTCGCGATGCGCTCTTTTACTTCCGACTCGGAAGCACCTAGCCCCAAACGCTTCGCTTCCTGGTCAATGACGCGCGCCATCATCAGCTCATCCAGAATTCGCGAATCGGTGTAACCCATGCGCGCAAGACTAAATTGCGCGCCGAATTGGCTGTACCGCGCCTGCAAGTTCAGTTTGTGAGTTGCGAATTCGGCGACCGTGATTTCTTCGCCGCCGACCACCGCCAGGACTTGCGTGCTTTTCGTCGGCTCAACGCGGCTCGTACTGCTGTTTGGCCGGAAAAAGAGGACGAGACTGATCGCCATCAGCCCGACGAAACCGAGGATGAGAACGTTCCGCGTACGTTCGAGTTTACTGAGTTGTTTGAGCATAGATCGAACCTTCCACTACCAGCGAAACGACGAATTTTAAAGGAGAGTCGAGGCAGCCGCAACTTGCCGCGCGTCAAATCGTAACTGACCTCAATTGTTTTTGCGCGGCGGGCGAAGGCGATGATATTTTACCAGCGTAGATGCAGATAGCCGTCTCGACGCTGGCATGGATTGGCTTCTGTGTTTTCATTCTGGTCATGCTGGCGATTGACCTGGGGGTCTTCAATCGCCGTCCTCACGAAATAACTTACAAAGACGCTGCGATTTGGAGCGCCGTCTGGGTGGCGCTGGCGCTGATCTTCGCCGGCTTGTTGGCGGGGCCGCTGGGCTGGGAACTGTTCGGCGCTGCCCGCCACCAAAAGACGCTCGAGTTTATTACTGGATACTTAATCGAACTTTCACTCTCTGTCGACAATCTATTCGTCTTCGTTCTGATCTTCAGCTATTTCAAAGTCCCGGCGAAGTATCAGCACCGTGTGTTGTTCTGGGGTGTGCTGGGTGCGCTCGTGATGCGTGTCATCATGATTGTCGCTGGCACGGCGCTAATCGAACGCTTTGACTGGATCATCTACATCTTTGGCGTCTTCCTGATTTATACGGGCATAAAGATGTTCAGTACACAAGACCAGGATATCGATCCGGAAAATCGGTTCGTGGTTAAATCCGTCACCCGATACGTTCCGATAGTTCGTCACTACGAACGTCGCAAATTCTTCACGGTCGTTGATGGAAAGACTGTCGGAACGCTACTGCTCCTGGTGTTGATTGTCGTGGAATTTACTGATCTGATTTTCGCGCTCGATTCGATTCCCGCTATTTTCGGTGTGACGACCGATCGTTTCATCGTGTACACGTCAAACGTGTTCGCTATTCTCGGCCTGCGGACATTTTATTTTCTGCTTGCCGGTGTCATCGACAGATTTCACTACCTTAAGTATGGCTTGGGTATCGTTTTGAGTTTCATCGGCGTGAAGATGCTGTTGCCGATCATCGCGAAGGTACTCGGAGCTGCATTAGCGGCGATAGGGTTTGTGACGATGGGCGAATGGGTAAGAGCGCGTACTGGAATTCCGACGCACATTGCGTTGGGCATTGTGGCGGTTGTATTGATTTCGTCGGTGCTTATCTCGTTGGTTCGATCCAAGCCGAGAGCGGAAGAGGATTAAACACGACATCGCCCCGAGGGCTTTTCCCACGGGGCGACGGAGCGCGCGCCGGAAAGCTCCGGCAGCATTTTGTGGAATCGGTGCTTAAGTCACCTTGGGCTGTAGGGGGTCTCGGTGTTGACTCCACGCTCGTACAGCTCCAAGTGTGTTAGGAACCAACGAGTACAGCCTTCCATTCATCTTGGTAAGTGCCTCCAGTCTAGGCCGGGCAGTGTCTCTGGTCAAGTGGCAGTTTGACCGCACGCCTTAAGTACAAATCAGCTTCGCCAGATAATCGGGGCGAGAGCGATAACAATGAGCGCGCTAAGCACCGTAAGCGGGGTCCCAACCTTCACAAAATCTCCAAATTTGTAGCTTCCCGGGCCGTAAACACCTCTATTAATTTCAGAAGTGCCGGGCTTCAGCTTCTCTGCGATCTTCTGCGAATTCCCCGGATTTCCCCTTTGCGGTTAATCAAGCGAACAAAGTAACAACCGCCGAGAAGCGCCGAGGCTTTCGGAGAGGGCGCAGCGAAAATGCAAATCAAGAGCTGTTTCCCGCACTTGCAAAATTCCATCTCGATCTGGCAGCGTACACGGCCTAAACTCATGCAGATTAAGATTCCGGCGCCGCACAATTTTAGTTTCCGCCGCACAGTTCTCAGTCACGGTTGGTGTGTCCTTCCGCCATTCGAATTCGACAGAGAAAAGTGGACGCTAACCCGCGTGATTGATCTCGCGCCGGCAAAGCCCGTGACCGTTACGATTTCTGCTGCGAAGCAGGGATTAGCAGTCGAGACTTCACGTTCGGTCGGAAAGCGCGCGGCGGAAAAGATAGTCCGCGACGTTCGTCACATGTTTCGGCTCGACGATGATATGAACAGTTTCTATGAAGCCGTTTCCGCCGAACCGGACTTCCGCTGGATCGCGACGGAAGGAGCGGGTCGATTGCTGCGATCGCCCACCGTATTTGAGGATCTTGTGAAAATGATGTGCACCACAAATTGTTCGTGGGCGCTGACTGAGAAGATGGTTGCCGGACTCGTCAACGAACTCGGTCATGAATCCGATGACGGTCGCAAATCATTTCCGACCGCGCCGGCGATGGCTGAGAAGAATGAAAAGTTTTATCGCGACAAAATTCGCGCTGGTTATCGCGCACCTTATCTCAAAGAGTTGGCCCAGCGAGTCGTCTCAGGGGAACTCGAGGTTGAATCATGGCCAAAACTTAATCTCGCGCACGAACAATTCATGAAGGAACTGAAGCGCGTCAAAGGGGTCGGCAACTATGCGGCCGAAAATTTGTTGAAGCTGCTGGGCCGATACGATGGGTTGGCTTTGGATTCCTGGACGCGCGCGCAATTCGCGAAAAGCCGCAATCACGGGCGCACCGCAAACGATAAGAAAATCGCACGCTTTTATGTGCGTTTTGATTCATGGCGCGGACTCGTGCTTTGGTGTGATATGACGCGGCATTGGCTCGATCCCCAAAATGTCGCGAAATGGTAAGTGAGTTTGACTCTCATTACACTTTTCGTCTCTTCACAATTCTTAACAACTGAGATGTAACGAACGCCGAGGCGCCGGTGTCTAAATGTTCTGAAACTAAAATAGCTTGCGAGACGTGAAGGATCGCGAGTTGCTTAATCAAGCTGTAGGGGAGGAAAAAGAGAAATGAAACGTTTCATAACTGGATTTGTATGCGCGTTGGCGATTGCCCTAATCGCATCATTGGGCGTTGCCGCGAAGGATAAGACGAAGAAGAAAACAGTGGAGTTCAATCAAGATGTAATGGTGAACGGCACACTGTTGAAGGCCGGAACATACGACGTGAAATTTAACGAACAGACCGGCGAACTTAGTGTCATGAAAAATGGCAAAGTGAAGGCGACCACAACGGCGCATCTTGAGGCGCGCAGCAGCGAGGCAAAAGACACCGCTGTAATTATCGCGAACACTGGCGGCGCCGTGGCTGAATTCCGCGGGATTACTTTCGGAGGCTCAAATCAGAACGTGATCGTCGGTGGTAGCGGCGGAGCCAGTAGCGCTCAGTAACACTTGAATCATTTGCTGAAGAAATGGCGTTGCGCGGAGCGCGTAGCGCCATTTTTCTTAGTTCTCTTGAATGGACGCGCCGGTGCGATACCGGAGACCGAGCGCCATAATCTTCTGGAGCAGCGCTTCGTAATCAACGCCGCCGTGTTTGGCTGAGTCGGCAAAGTCTTCCTGATTTGCGATCTGCGCGTTGGGATTCGCTTCCAGCAGATAAATCTCGCCCTCGTCGGTGACGCGAAAATCCAAACGGGCGTAACCGCTCAGGAACAAGGTGCGATAAATCTTTTTCGAAAGCCGCTCGAGTTTGTCGCGCATCTTCTTGTCGAGTTCCGCAGCTTTTGTTACCACGCCAACTTTTTCCTGATACGCCGGGTCCCATTTCAGCTTCGAGGTGGCGATGTTGGGTGCGCCCTCGGGCAATTTTTCAATCAGCAGCTCCCAAGGTGTGTAGCACTGCAAACGTTGATTTCCGATGACGCTCATATAGATTTCGCGCCCGGCGATGTACTGCTCGGCGATCGCGTGCGTCTTCGTCTGACGATGAATAAAGTCGACGCGCTCGGCCAGTTTGGCATCGTCATTGACGATTGAGGCGCGCGCGATGCCGACTGAACCTTCTTCACTGATCGATTTCACCAGCAAGGGAAATTTCAAACGCTTGGAACGCTTGACGACTCGATTCATGTGAAAGACCGCAAACGCCGGCACCTGAATGCGGTGATAGGCGAGCACCATTTTCGAAAGCGCTTTGTCGCGACAAATGGTCAGCCCGCGCGGATTGCACCCGGTGTAAGGCTGCTTCATCAGTTCGAGATAGCTGACGACGTGCTGATCGTAAAGCGGATACCCATGGAATTCTTCCAGAAGGTTGAAAGCGATCTGAGGTTTGAACTCGAGCAGCGCGTTACCGATTACGCCGAGGTTGTTATAAACGCCGACGGGCAAAACTTCGTGGCCGATTTTCTTGAGGGTGGAAATAACGTCCCATTCGGTCTTGAATGGCGCGATCTCTTTCGGCGTGAGCTCGTCGATCGAATCTGGCGGCACGAGATCCTCGTGACAGAGAACCATCACGCGAAGTTTCTTGAGGGCCTCGCCGTTCTTCGCAGCTGCCGCGTTACGCGCCGCTTTGCGACTCGCTTGACGATCGGCTTTTATGGTCTGTTCATTCTTCACGATCAGGGTTGCAATCCCGGAACCTGCCCTCCCTAACGGTCGGGCTTCTGATACGAATCACAAAGCGATCCGGTAATAACCCGAATGGACGACGTTCATCGTCTGCACCGTCAGCATCACCATCAGTTGTCTTTTGAGTTGTTCGTCGCGTCCCGCCGCGCGCAGTTTCAGTTGCGCCGCGCGTTCGATCATTAATTCGGTCAGGTGATCAATGGCATAGCCATGCACGCCGGTTCCGTCCGAAACGAGCTGTTGAATTTCCGGTGCGGTGCGCCGGAGAAAACTAACGGCGCTTTCGCGCGCTCGGTGGCGCGCCTCATTGGAAAAGATTCGGCGCAAGTCATTGTCCAGGTACGCCGGCCATTCGAATGCATACTTCGCGCGCTTGCGGTCGTAATGTTCGCGCAGGGTGATGCGAATCTCAGGCAGGCGTTCGACTTTTTTGCGCACGCGATTCTTCGGGCGCGTACCGGCGATTGCATTCAGAAGTTCATCGACGTACTCGATTTTTCGTAGCGCGGGCCAGCCGCGATATCGTCGTCGCCAATTCGAACGTGGCTGCAACCAGACCGCGAATGTCTCAGCGAAGTCTTCGGCCGGATGCGCTTGCGCATACCACGCGTCCAGATTCAAAACATAGCGCCGGCTATTCGGTTTAGGTTTGTAAGATGGCGGGTATTTTTGGGTGAACGAACCGAACGTGCGAATCCACTTCCGTTTGAAGTGAAGTCGAAACGCGTTGTCGATGGCGTGGCCCGCTTCGTGACGAAGGATGCGCATACATTCAACGTCAGTGCCGCCTTCGACTTCGCGCATGAATTTTCGTTCCAGTTTCATTAACCGTGGGTGAGCGAGATAAAACGGAATGGCAAATCCCGGCACGCCGTCCGGTGTAAACCATTCCGCGGACAACCAAACGTGCGGCTTGAAGCGAATGCCGCGATCATTCAGCTCGCTGTAAAGACGCTTGATATGCGGCTCAATGAACGAGCCTTTGATTTTGATTGGGAGATCGCAGATGCGCGTGTCGAGCAAACGTTCGTCGGAGACGAGGCTCCATTTGAATCGCGCCGGCACGCGAGGAATTGTACCGCCGGAATGATGTGCTTGCTAGACCATTGAACTGAACCTGTGCCTGTTGCCATGAATCGGATGCGGTGTTAGATTGCCCAGCCACAAAGCATGGATCAAATCCCGGCGCAATTCCTGAATCGATCACGAGCGAGGAGGGAAACCTGATTACAAGCATCCCAAGGAAAGGCAAAACCCATGAAAAGAATTCTTATGCTATTCTGCGCGCTCGTTCTGTCCAGCCTTGTTAGCAACGCAAACACTTCCGCCAGGTTGCAGCCTGTCGCGACAATTGCGGAGGATCAACCCACCATCATGAAAGACAGCATCGTGCTGTGGGCTTACAAGGTGCCGGTCTTTAAAGGTGATTACGACACATGGGCGTGGGTGCCACGGATTAAGTTTCGCGTCAACGGCCCAATCACGAGTGGCAGCCAGCTCTCTGTCGAATTCGGCATGCCCGGCAATCCTTCATGGGTGAAGTTCGATTGCAGCACCGATCAAATCGACAAGGGATCCTGGTGGAAAACTGAGTGCGGCGGCCATGACATTCCGGAGGCGAAAGCTCTCACATACACGGGACCGGTAAACTTCACGATCAAGCTGCGCAACGAGCTGGCGGGTTCGGATATGACGCTCTTCACGGGCAAAATGAAAGTCGGCAAGATCCACTCGAACGAAGTGGGCCCACACGCCGTCAATCGTTTTATCTTTTACGTCGATCATGACTGGGCGCTGCCGATCGGCTACGTTTTTCTCACGCCCGCCGATGTCGACGGTTGGAAGAAGCCTGACTTTAACGCGGTGTTCTGGGTGCGCGGCGACGCGGTGCGCATGGATCCGCATCTGTTTTATCAAGGCAAAGATGTCAGCAACTTGATGTGGCAAGGCGAACAGGTCGGAAGACCCAGTTGTGAAAGCGGGACCGAGGATGGCATAGAAACTGGTACGATGAGCGACGTAGACAACGACAAGAAAATTATCTGGTCACGTGTAATCTGCAGGTTTCCGGTGGTGAAAGGTTGGGACAAAACCGGTGAGGCCCCCGGGATGTTCGGCGAAGGCCATCTGCTTGCTAAGCATCCGGGCGAATACGAAATCAAAGTCCTTTGGAACAACCATCTGGCGCGCTCGATCAAATTTACGGTTGCGGCGGACGGCAAATTCGACAATGGGATTGCCGCGGCCAACAAGATCGGGAGCGATCGAGTAATCGTTCCGGTCACGATCCTCGGCACTGAGGATGGCACGTGGGACAAGAATGCGTGGAAGACCGATGCGTATTTTGGAAATCCCTTAACGGGATTTAGCTGGCCATAGCTCTAGCACGATGCAAAACGATTAGAGCTGCCAGACTCTCATCCGGCAGCTCTTTTTTTCGTGCGAGGGAATTGAAATGCTTTCGCCTATTGCTTGTTGAAAACGAGAGTCGAATCAGTTGTGCCGCGCTGGCTTTCGCGATGGCGATTGACGGTCAACGTCTTCCCGTCATCGGACAAACTCAACTTATCGACACTGGAAAATTTGAAATCATTTCCATTAAAACTTCCCGTACGAAGCGACGACAGTTCAAGCGTCTTTCCGGACCATGTCGCCTTTGTGGTATTCGTTCCGCCCATTGCCTCGGCCGTAGTTTCTTTGCCATCGAGCGCGTAGCTCTGCGGACCGGTCGGGCCGCCACGTCCCATGCCGCCGCCGCTACCGGTGCCGCCACCGCCACCACCTGCCGGCGGCTGACCACCAGTAACTTTCCATTCGATTGATAGTGTTTTGTCGTCCTGAGTGATCACGCAGGTGACGCTATCGGCGCCTTGCATACGCGGATCCAGGCCCTGGCTTTTCGACTTGTCCAAAGTCCACGTTCCCGAAAAATTCGGGCCACCAGCCGTTGCCGCGAAGGCCGCAAGAGCCAAGGCAGCCGTGAGTCCTGCGGTTAAGAAAAGTCTTTTCATGAGAAATCCTCCGTAAATTTGCTAAACCAGCCGTTGTCGACACCGCGATCAACTTTTAGTTCGCTATTAAGACGCAAAGTCCGCGGAATTGGTTACGAACCGTTACTTAATCTTCGGTTGCGAATCCTAAGCAATTAGCCTGCGAAAAGGCAACTTTTCCTTTACTCGGCCGCATCTTGACTCTGTTCTGGGCGAAACTTAGAATTCGACTTCGTACGTTGCTGCGCGTCGCCGGATGCAACACTGATCGTAACCAGAAACCTTCCCGAGCCGCTAATTTAGGAGTATTCGTTATGCCATTTCGCAATTCAAGCCGTGTGGCTGTTGCCATGTTCAGCCTGACATTCGCGCTGTCCCCGGTGGCTGCGCAAAAGAAGACAGGCGATCAGGACCCTTCCGAGAAGCCTCGCAACGTCAAGCCCGAACTGAAGAAGGCGTACAAAGATTGGCTTGAAAAAGACGTCGCTTACATCATCACCGACGAAGAGCGGAAAGCCTTTAAGAAGCTGGAAACCGACGACGAGCGCGAGCACTTTATCGAAGAGTTCTGGCGCCGCCGCGATCCCGATCCAGACACGGACGAGAACGAGTATCGCGAAGAGTATTACGAGCGCATAGCGTATGCGAACGAACACTTTTCCTCGGGTATCCCGGGATGGAAGACCGATCGCGGCCGCATCTGGATCATGTACGGCAAGCCGGACGAGACTGAGACGCACCCGTCAGGCGGGACGTACAACCGCGAATCGTACGAAGGTGGCGGTTCGACTTCGACTTATCCATTCGAGCGATGGTTCTATCGCTACATTGCCGGCGTCGGATCGGGAATTGAGATTGAGTTCGTCGATCCGACGGGCAGCGGTGAATATCGAATCGCGCGAAATCCCGATGAGAAGGACGCGCTACTCCACGTTCCTGGCGCAGGACTCACACTCGCGGAAGAGATGGGACTCTCGGATAAGTCTGAACGCGTCGCAAATATCGGAGGCTTCGGCATGCCTAATTACACGCGCGAACAGGACAGCCCTTTCTCGCGCCTGCAATTGCTGGCAGACCTGAGCCGTCCGCCGCAGATCAAGTACAACGATCTCGCTTCTGCGGTCAACACGCCGGTCGTCGAAGATAATCCGCTGAACTTCGATGTGCGCGTTGATTTCTTCCGGCAATCGGACGAGCGTGTGATTACCGCCTTTACCATTCAGACAGACAATAGGAACCTCACGTTCACGGACAGCGGCGGCTTGCAACAGGCGCAACTGAACATCTTCGGCAAGATCACACACGTCTCCGGACGTCGTGCTGGTATTTTTGAAGATCCGGTTATCACGCGGGCTACCGTCGAGGAACTGACCGAGGCAAAAGAGCGCAAATCTGCGTATCAAAAAGCCGTCGCTTTGGCGCCAGGCAGATACAAGCTCGATGTGATCGTTCGTGACATCAACTCTGGTGCGACAGGCGTGCGGCATATCGACGTGCCGGTTCCTAAATACGATCCGAATAAGCTGGGCACGTCAACGCTGGTGCTCGCGGCGAAACTCGAGAGCCTTGGCGATCAGCCTGCCGTTGGCATGTTTACGATCGGAAACGTCAAGGTAATTCCGAACGTCTCAGGCATCTATCACCGCGGTACGCCGATCGGCATCTACATGCAGATCTACAATGCGGGTATCGATCAGACGACGCTGCGCCCGTCGGTTGATGTGGAATATGCGTTGATGAAAGACGGCAAAGAGATTGCAAAGAGTCCCGAAGACTGGCGCGGCAACAGCGACTCTGGCCAGCGTCTGACGTTGACTCGTTTGGTGAATTCCAATGGGTTGAATCCAGGTGACTACACGCTTGAAGTTCGCGTGCGCGATCGGGTGAGCGGGCAAAGCCTGGTGCAATCGGCGAAGTTCACGATTGCTCAGTAGCTTCGGGTAGAAGTTGATCGAGGATCGCGAGTTGGTTCGCCATGAACCGCTCGCGATTTTTCTTTGGCTTCCTGTCACGGTGCTAGAATCAAACTTCACCATGGAGACGCAGATCACAGGATTAACTAAAGCGGAGCTTTCGGCATTGGTCGAGCAACTCGGCCAGCCCGCGTATCGCGCGCAGCAGATATTCACCGCCGTGCAGCAGCGGCGCGTCCGGTCCTTTGACGAAATTACGAACCTGCCTAAAGAACTGCGTGCAAAGCTGAGCACGTGCGCGGCGGTTTCGACGCTGCGGCTTGAGTCACGATACATCTCGACTGATGGAACGCGTCGTTACCTGATGAAGACGCACGACGATCGTCCGGTCGAAACGGTTTTCATTCCCGAAGAACGGCGCGACACAATCTGCTTCTCGTCGCAGTCCGGATGTCCGCTGCAATGCACGTTTTGTCTGACGGCCCAGCTCGGACTGCTGCGAAATCTGACGGCAGGCGAAATCGTCGAACAGATCATCGTCGCGCTCAACGATGCATACGGCGAAGGCCTGAAGCCGCCCCGCGGAACAAACCTGGTCGGCATGGGTGCGGGCGAGCCGCTTCTGAATTTCGATGCACTGTGGAAAGCAGTGCGCATCATCGGCGACCCGGAGGGTTTGCACATTGTGCCGAATCGCATCACTGTCTCCACGGCCGGAATTGCTCCTCGTATCCGCGAACTTGCTACCGTTCCTGATCGACCTCATCTGGCAATTTCACTGGCCGCGCCGACGGACGAACTCCGCAATGAGTTGATGCCAATCAACAAGAAATGGCCATTGGATGAGTTACTCGATGCCTGCAAAGAGTTCGAGAAATCATTGAAACCCGGCGAGCGCCTCACGTTTGAGTATGTGATGCTGAAAGGCGTGAACGACTCAGATGAGCAGGCGCGGCAACTTGCGAATTTGCTGAACCGGCACGCGCTACGCGCTAAGGTTAATCTGATTCCGCACAATCCCGCCGAGCCCCTACCCTATCAACCATCGACGGACAAACGCGTCGAATCGTTTCGCGAGATTCTCGAATCTAAAGGCGTCCATACTTTTGTGCGTAGACCGAGAGGCCGGGACATCCTCGCGGCGTGCGGACAACTCGCCGCGCGCAGCACGCCAACGGTTTCGATTCAGCAGCAACCGCGATAGAATCCTCGGCCATCCAAGCAAAAATTATGAAAAAGATTCAGAAATTGGCCCTGTTCGCATTTCTATTTTCCATTTTCGTGGCAGCTGTTCCGATGGCGGTCGCCGCCCCGTCACCTGAACCGAACATCAGCGTCGTTGGCTATTTCGCCACGGACAAGGCGCAGCGCGGTAAGCCGGCGCGCGTCGCGATCGTGATCGATGTGCCGACGGGCTATCACATCAATTCCAACCGCCCGCTGGAGAGTTACTTAATTGCCACCTCAGTCAAGGTCGAGCCGGAGAACGGTTTGCGCGCGGGCGTGGTGACGTATCCGCGGCCGGTTTTGCGGACCTTTAAATTCTCGAACAAGCAATTGTCGGTTTATGAAGGCCAGGCGCGGCTGAAGTTTAGCGTGCCTATTCCGGCGAATTATTCTGAAGGTTCGGCGAAGATCAAAGCGCGCGTGCGTCTGCAAAGCTGTAACGATGAGGTCTGCTTCCCGCCAAAGAACTATGACTTGGATTTGAAGATTGATGTCGTAGGCGCGACCGAACGCGTGCGCGCGACAAACGGTTGGGCCTTCAAATAGACCTATTCCATTCTTTACCTTTTGTCGCGGCGGCTTTGCCGCTCGATGTGCGGAAGGCCTTTGGCCTTCCGGCAAGGGAAGAAGGAGTTTGGGCTAAGCCCTAGAGTCTCGGGCGAAGCCCTGGTATTCTTAGAACACCAGCGGAAGCGCAGAGCGCTTCCGCACATCAGTCGGCATAGCCGATCGTATGTTACTAAGAAGTCCGTCCAATCACAGACATCAACCGTCCCACGCGTCCTTGAACCGCCTTCTCGCGACGATACGAAAAGAACAGATCGGTACGCTCCATTGTGCAAAACGGCGCGGTGTGAATTCGTTTAGCAGCGACGCCCGCCGCGATTAGCTGGTCGCGATTGGCCTTGTGCAAATCAATGCGTGCATGCCCATCGCGCGTCGGCTCGAACAGTGAGTCGGCTTCCGCGAAACGCTCCCTGAATTTTCCGATCACATCAGCGCCAACTTCGTAACAACAAAGCGTGGCCGCAGGTCCGATGGCGGCGCGCAGGTGCTCGGGCCTGGTTCCATATTCATTTTGCAGTTGCCTAATTGCTTGTATGACGATCGAAGAGGAAGTGCCGCGCCAGCCGGCATGGACCGCGGCAAACGCGCCCGTTGTTGCATCGCCAAGCAGCACGGGAACACAGTCGGCGGTCTTTACTGTGAGAAGAATCTTCGGCGTATTACTAACCAACGCGTCGCAGTATTGATCATCGCCGAGCACGCCCGGCTTTGGTTTCGCCTCATTTTCGCTTTTCACGATCCGCACGTCAGTGCCATGCATTTGCCAACAGCCTGCGAGCGTCCATTCGCCCTCGAACAATTTAAGAAAACGGCGGCGATTCTCGTAAATGTTTTCGGCGTCGTCTTCGTTGAAGCCGGCGAGATTCAACGAATTCTCCGGCATTGGACTCACGCCACCAAGCCGCGTCGAAAACGCGTTCGCGAAGCCGTGGTCTTCAAGCGGCTCACAAATCAACGCGCGGACGCCGTCGCGTTCCCGCCAGTAAAACCCCGCGCCTTGGAGTGCGGCGTCATTCCGCTTAACATCTTCCGCGTCCGTGATCGTTTCTATTGGCATCGACATCATCGAAGTGCGGCGCGTCGCTGAAACCATTTCGCGCACGCCGCGCTTTGCTGAACGTGTTTTCACTGCCGCCGAGCGCGCGTACTGTGAATCACGTGGCGCGGCGGCCGCACAACATTATGCCGCGCGCTTTGCAGCAAAAGAAGCCGCGCTGAAGGCTTTGCAAACCGGTTGGAGCGGCGGCATCAGTTGGCAGGATGTCGAAGTCGCCGCGAAGGAGTCGGGCGCGCCCGTCATTCTCTTCCACGGCCGTGCGCGCGAATTGTATGAAGCTTCAGGAGCGACCACGGCGCATATTTCAATTGCGCATACAACGGAGCACGCGGTAGCTGAGGTAATTTTGGAGGCAGACTGACTATTTGCTTCTTCAGCGCGTCAGACTACGCACCGAGCTGCGGCTCCGCCGCCCGATGTGCGGAAGGTCTCTGACCTTCCGAAAAGCTCAACTAGGATTTCGGGGCTGCGCCCCAAAAACATGACTCCCAACTTTCAACTCTCCCACGATTCACAAGCTCTTTTCATCACCACGGTCACCAAAGATCGGTTGCCTGTTTTTAGAACTGACGCGCTCAAACTGGTCACTTGTCGCGCGCTCGATGAGGCACGAGGCTCAGGAGGATTCCTAATTTTTGCTTATGTGATCATGCCAGATCACTTACATTTGATGACGAATTGTCCTGGCACATCTGCCGATGTCTTGCGCTATGTGAAGGGTTTAACTGGGCGACGCGTGATTGACTACTTGAAGGCACATGGCTTTGAAAGTTCGTTAGCCAAATTGCGACATGAACAGTGGAAACGAAAACATAGTCATTCGCTGTGGCAGCAAGAAAAGAACGTACTATCCGTTTTCAGTGAAGCGATGCTTATGCAGAAGGTCAATTACATTCACTTGAATCCAGTTCGAGCAGATATGTGCGATAGAGCCGCTGACTACCATTGGTCGAGTGCGCGGTATTGGCAAAGTTTGGACACTCATGATGAGCCGCTGAAGGTTGATTTTGATCGAATCGCTTGGAGGAGGGCACAGCCCTAGATGTTTTGCTTATTGTTGCGGAAGGTCAGAGACCTTCCGCACATCGAGCGGCGAAGCCACACCCTCTTGTCAGAGTGGGGTCAGTTCAATGCTTGACGCGGTAAGAGATGATTAATCCGCCGGTTTTCAATTGACGAGAACTCACAAATTCCAGATCAATCTGTCTTTTCATTTCATGGAACAGCGGAATGCCCGAGCCAAGCAGCACCGGATGGACGTTGAGCACGATTTCGTCCATCAGATTCGCTTCAAAGAGGCTCTTGGCCAACGCGCCGCCACCAAAAACAACGATCCCTTTGCCCTTCTGCTTTTTCAGTTTCCGCACAAATGACGCGGCGTCTTCATCGACGACTTGAACATTCGTATCCACCTTTTTAATCGCCGCAATCTTTCGTAGCAGCAACGAGCGATTGCGTTTCGATCGTGAGAATACATAGTTTGTTCCACCGGGATATGAGGTCTGTCCCGACTTCAGCATCACTTCGTACGTCTTGCGGCCGATGAGAATCGCGTCGACGGTTTTCATGAACTGCGCACTGATTTCTGCGACCTCTTTACTCCAGCGCAGCCAATCCGCGCCGCCATCCTTGCGGGCGATGTAATTATCCAGGCTGTTCGCCAGACCGAGCGTGACTTTTCGCATTATCTTAGCCGCTCACCTTTTGCTGAACCTTCGATCAATCTCGCCAGTCGCTTCTGCCGCGTCTCTTCCGTCTTCGCGCTCACGATATACCACGTCATCATTTTCCGATAGTACGCCGATTGCGCCTGAAAGAATTTCCACGCCGCTTTGTTTTTCTTGAATTGGGATGCGTATGGCTCAACAAGCTCAGCCGGCCGTTGTTCGTATGAATAGATGCCGGAACGAAATTCTTTCCGCCGCGCGTACGCCTTCAGGCCCGCTGGCGTCATCCGCTTTTCCTTGATGAGCCGCTCGACGTTGCGAATGTTCACTGCACTCCAGATGCTTTCCGGCTTTCGCGGCGTGAAGCGAATCACATAGCTCTCGTCGTCAAATTTTTTGCGGATGCCGTCGATCCACCCGAAACAGAGTGCTTCATCGACAGACTCGGGCCAATCGATACTGGGTTTACCGGTTTCTTTCTTGTAGAACCCAACCCAAAGTTCTTTTGATTTGTTGTGATTGGCCGCGAGCCATTTGCGAAAAGCCGCGGATGTTTTGAAGAAACGAGGAGTCACGAAGCCGCTACACTAAAAGATTCTGAATTCGTCTGTGAATTCGGAGAACGCCCCAAAATCGCTTCGAATCTCTTAGTGAGAAGATGCTTTAAGTCAGTGATGTTCCTGTATTCTGGAGCGTTATGAACTGACAAATCAAAATGAAGCTTTGTACCAAATCGTCGGTAAAGAATTGGACGTTTTCGGAGTGAGTGAGCGTAGCCAACCTCATAATAAACATTGGGTCTCTCGCCTGTGAGGTCGGCTATAAGAAATTCCGATTTAGCAATGTGCTCTAGAACAACGTCAGTTATTTTGTCTTGATGTTCCACATCGTCTGCTCGCACAGCCTTAATGTCGAACTGTGTACAAACGTCTTTGATTGCGTTGGCGACGTCTTCAAGTTCCGAGTGCCTGTCATCCATCCACATCATAATGAACGCACTGTTAGGCCAATAAACCTGTTCGTTGGTGACAGCAGAAGTGTCCGACTGAATAAGGGATTGTCCAGGGTCAAGTCTGCGATAGAATTCTTCCACGAGAGGTTCCAGGCCGTCGTAGCTCATGTATTGCTGAAATCCTCTCTCGCTTCCGATGCTTATGCTGTCATAACCAAAATGCTTTCCATCAACAATGTATACAGTGGCACTTTCCTGAAAAGTCCCTAATTGATGCAGGAATTTCTCAAAAATCATTGCCACTTCCTCAATAGGTATGTTTGTTGATTCCGCAATCTCAGCGGCCCGGAAAGTAATCAAAGAATGATCTTTCAGTATAGAATCTCTGATGCAACAGATTATTCGATCTGTTTTATCAATCAAATCGCTCTCAGGATCTATATGCCAGATTCCCAAAAGGGTGATTTGCGAAGGATTAAGCATTAGCCGACGATCGATTTGGTAAGGGTCAAAACTGCGAGGCAGTCGGTTCCAAAGGTTTACTCGCAGTTCCCGTGGACTGGCGGGTTCAAACTCCCTTAGTCTCGAGTAAACCTCTTCGAGCCATAACGTTTCGGCCTCTGATAACCGCATTTGTGGGAAACTATATGACATGGATCTTGTCTCTCTTCTCTCTAATTGACATTAGGAGACGTCTAAAAGGCTAATAATTGCGTAACGCACTTATTGCCTTCAGCACATCCGCGCTCTGCGGCAGGATGACGTCTTCGAGTTGCGGCGCGTACGCGACGAAGGTGTCGAGCGCGGCCACACGACGCACGGGAGCGTCGAGGTGTTCGAAGAGTTCACTTGAAATGCGCGCGGCAATCTCCGCTCCGTAACCCCAGGACAGCGAATCTTCGTGCGCAACGATCACGCGCGAAGTCTTCCTCACTGATTCGGCAATCGCTTCCCAATCGTAGGGGCTCAGGCTCCGCAGATCGATAATCTCAACACTGATGCCCTGCTTCTCAGCTTCTTTAGCGGCGACGACTGACCTTTGCACGAGCGCGCCATAGGTAATAATCGAAAGGTCGGTTCCTTCTCGTACTGTCCTGGCCTTCGCAAAGGGAATCATGAAATCGTCGTCCGGGTAAGGGGACTTGTTGTAGGCCTGACGATAGAGATGTTTGTGCTCGAGGAAGATCACGGGATCGTCACAGCGAATCGCCGTGCGCAGCAATCCGTTCGCATCAAGCGCATTCGATGGATAGATGACACGCAGACCGGGAAGCTGTGTGAACAAAGACACACCCGATTGCGAGTGATAGATCGCGCCGCCCTTTAAGTAACCGCCGATCGGCACACGAAGTACGCACGGCGCGGAAAAGTCATTGCCCGAGCGCCAGCGCAGCAGCGCCAACTCGTTACGAATCTGATGAAAGGCCGGCCAGATGTAATCGAAGAACTGGATCTCAGCGACTGGTTTCAAACCGCGCGTCGCCAGGCCAATCGCGCGCCCGACAATGTTTGCCTCCGCCAAAGGTGAGTTGTAGACACGCGCGCTGCCGAATTCGCGTTGCAGATTCGCGGTCACCTTGAATACGCCGCCCTTGCCTTTCACTTTGTCCAAGGACTGTTCGCGCGAACAGTCCGCCACGTCTTCGCCGAACACGACAATGCGCGGATCGCGCTTCATTTCAGTGTGCAGACAGCGATTGATCAGATCGACCATTGTGCGGGGATTGCCGCTCAACTCGACTTTGTCTTCCGTGTCGAAATCAGACGAAGTCGGATCGACATCCGGCGAATAGACGTAGAGCGTCACGGTTTCCGGCGCGGGTTGTGGACTGCCGAGCGCAGCATCAGCCGCTTCGTTGATCTCGCGATCGATTTCATCTTTTAGTTGTTGCAACCCGTCCTGATCGATAATCTTTTCATCAATCAGGCGTGCCCCAAATCTCTTGACCGGATCTCGCTCGGCATCAGACACGCGCTCTTCATTCGCGCGATACAACTTTTCGTCGTCGGAAAGAGAGTGCGAATAAGGCCGGATGACTTGCGCGTGCACAAATGACGGCCCCCGATTGCGCCGGCAGTTCTCGACGGCGCGGCGCATCACCGCGAGCGATTCAACCGGGTCAGTGCCATCGCATTTTTGCCGGTAAAGATTCGGAAATCCGGAAACAAGTTTCGAAATGTCGCCGCCTGCAGTCTGCACTTCGACCGGAACGCTAATCGCATAGCCGTTGTCTTCCAGCAGAAACACTACCGGCAAGCGCAGGTTGCAGGCGGTGTTCAACGCTTCCCAAAACTCGCCTTCACTCGACGTGCCGTCGCCTAGGGAAACATAAACAACTTCATCTTGATGAAACTTCTTGACGCGCTGCTTTAGTTCCTTGACCAGCTTGATGCGGTAGGTCGCTTCGGCCGCGCCGACGGCTTGCAAGAGCTGTGTGCCGGTGGGCGACGACTGCGAAACAATGTTCAGCTTCTTGTGCCCCCAGTGCGAAGGCATCTGTCGTCCATGCGAGTTCGGATCAGCTTCCGCGCCCACACTCTCCAAAAGCATTTCTAAGGGCGTCATGCCGAGCTGCAAACACAACGCGCGATCCCGATAGTACGGATAGAACCAGTCATACCCCGGCTTCAGGCACATCCCTGCAGCCGTGAGAATTGCTTCATGACCAGCGCCGCTGATCTGAAAGAAGATCCGGTTCTGCCCCTTCATCTGAATTTCTTTGTCGTCGAGTTTCCGCGACAAATACATCGTGCGGAAAATCGTCAACATTTCTTCGGGACTGACTTGCGTCTGTCGTTGCGGCTTCGCTTTCCCGCGTCGCCGCGCAGGCTTGGGCGATGGCGCCGCTTTCAAAATCGGAGCAGGCACAGGTTTCGGCTCAGCCTTCGCTACAGAACTTGAGGTGAAAGCCTCTTCGGGGAGGCCGCCTTCAGATTTCTTTACAAGTCTTAGGACCTTCGTGTCGCTCATGTGGTTTGTTTCTCGCCGCAGCGCGGCGAAATGTTTATAGACCGGAGAGGCATCACACTTCAAAGCTCCTATAGGAGCGTAATGTTTCTGTCGCCCATAAATGGGCTCAGCTAAACAAAAGAGCGCACGCGTCTATAAACATCTCGTGCCTACGGCACTGAAGATTCATGCTCCAGTATCTCTCGATATTCTTCGGCCATACCTGGATGACCGTGGGACATTGCAGCATCTACTCCGCGTGAGTACGCATCGCGCGCCTTGTCTGTTTGATTCGTGCGCTCATAGGCGCGCGCCAGCATGCCGTACGCGTTGCCTTCATCGTCAGCGCTCGCGAGATATCGCTCGAGCGTGTCGATCACTTTGGCATCGTCTCCACTTTTTTCGTATTCCTTGGCCAAGCCAAACAGCACAGCGCTATTCGCCGGATCACCAGCGAGCATTTGTTCGAAGACTTCAATCCGTGACATTTTTAGTAAATCGTAAATCGTGAATAGTAAATAGAAACCGCGATGTATCAGGTTCTTTCTATTTACGATTTACGATTCACGATTCACTAGTAACCAGTCTCACTTCCCAATCATCAACTTCGCAATGGTCTGCAACTGCATGTTCGAAGTGCCTTCGTAGATCGCACCGATTTTTGAATCGCGCCAATACTTTTCGACCGGGTAGTCCTTCACATAGCCGTACCCACCGTAAAGCTCGATCGCTTTCGAAGTGATGCGTTCTGCCGCGCGCGACGAAAACAGTTTGGCCATCGCCGCTTCCTTCACGAAATTCTGCCCGGCGTCTTTCATGCGCGCGGCGTTGTAAACCATCAAACGTGCCGCTTCGAGCTCGGTCGCCATCTCGGCCAGTTGGAATTGCACGCCCTGGAATTCGCTGATCGATTTCCCGAACTGCTGCCGCTCTTTCGTGTAGTTCAGCGCCGATTCAAGCGCGCCACGCGCCAGACCGATCATCTGCGCGCCGATACCGATGCGACCTTCGTTCAGCGTTTCGATCGACACTCTGTAGCCTTTGCCAACTTCGCCGAGCACGTTTTCTTTCGGGACTTTGCAGTCTTCCAAAATCAACTCGACGGTCGACGACGCGCGAATGCCAAGTTTGTTTTCTTTCTTGCCGACCGAAAAACCTTCAGTAGTTTTCTCGACAATGAAAGCGGTGATGCCGCGATAGCCAGCCTCGGGATTCGTGTTCGCGAACAGCACGAAAATCTCTGCTTCTTTGCCGTTAGTAATCCAAAGCTTCCGTCCGTTAATGACAAAATGATCGCCGGCTTCGACCGCGCGTGTGGCCAGCGCGAATGCATCAGAGCCTGAGCCAGCCTCGCTCAATGCGTAAGCGCCAACTTTTTCGGCAGCCAGCTCCGACAAGTATTTCTTTTTTAGTTGTGGATTTCCCCAACGACTGATCGCGTTATTGACCAGTGTGTTCTGCACATCGACAAGCACGCCGACTGACGCATCCACGCGCGACAACTCCTCGACGGCCAGAATCGCCTGGAAGAAGGATCCGCCGGCGCCGCCGAATTCTTCGGCCGTTTCGATGCCCATCAATCCCAGCTCAAAGCACTGTTTGATCAGTGCCGGATCGATGTGCGCCTGCTCGTCCATTTCTTCGACGCGTTTGCGAATTTCACCTTCGGCAAATTCGCGCACGCTATCGCGAAACATCTGTTCGTCTTCCGATAGCGTCGTCAAGGGACGCGCGAGAGATTCTTCAATTGCAGTTTGAACTTGAGTCATAGCCGGCTAACCGCGGAAAGGAATATTTTGAATCGACATGATAATCAACGCGTGACGCAAAACGCAAAACCACGCAGTCGTAACAACGGACCAATCTTTCGCGTGTTCAAATGATCCGGCGCACTTGCGGACGCTTGTTAGATTTACCCTGCTCGTGCGAATTTCACCGAACGGGCCGGTTGTTTTGGACATACGATCCGCAATCCTTTATTTTGACAAATGTTGGCTAAGTGAATGACAAAGTTATCCCGCAGAACCCCATCGAAAAAGGGGCTCACTCCTTTTGGTGTGATCGGTTTCATCGTCGGTCTCGCGCTTTTTGTCTACTTCGTCGAGAAAGCGGGCGTGGGCCAAATCCTCCAAGGCATCAGTCGTCTTGGCGCCGGGTTCATTCTCGTCATTGCGGTTTCGGCATTGCGCCAGATTGCGCGCTCGATCGCGTGGATACTCTGCATGGAGCCACCGTATCGTCTGCGTTTTCGCGACGCGTTTCGCGCGCGCGTAATGGGCGACGCGATTGGCAACATTCTTCCATTCGCCGGCTTTTTGGTTTCTGAGCCGACAAAGCCCGCGCTGATTCGCGATCGCGTGCCGCTCATGGCTGGTTTCTCGGCGCTGGCGATTGAAAACATTTTCTACACGCTCTCAGTCGCGCTTTTCATCTTTTCCGGCATGGTGACTTTGCTGCTGAGCTTCACTTTGCCGAAAGGTCTGCGACTTGTCAGCATCATCACGCTCGCGGTGATTGCGGTTGTGATCGGATTGGGCGCCGTACTGATCGCGAAGCGTTTGCGATTCATTAGCGGCAGCGCCGGCTTTTTGCACCGCCGCGGATTGAACGAAAAGTGGATCGAAAAAGGACGCGCGCTCGAAGATCGGATCTACGGTTTTTATCAAAGAAACTCAGCGAGGTTTCTGCCGATCATTCTTCTGGAGTTTTGTTTTCACCTCGCCGGCGTCGCCGAAATTTACGTTACCCTCAGTTTTATTAGCCCCGATCAACCGCCAACATTTCTCACCGCGTTCATCCTGGAATCGGTGAATCGCGTTATCACCGTCGCCTTTAAATTCATTCCATTGCGGATGGGCGTCGATGAGGCCGGCACCGGTCGGATTTCCAAGGTGCTTCAATTTACGATGGCCACCGGTGTCACGCTCGCCATCGTACGCAAAGCGCGTGATGTGTTTTGGGCAGCAACAGGTATGATATTGCTGCTGCAGCGGGGATTGTCTTTACGCGCGGTCGCGCGCGATGCAGAGGCGGCGCTGGCGGAAGAAGCCAAACTTGGGGTTTCGTCAAAGTTGTCCGTCAGGGGCGGTTAACCTTGAATGTCAGTTGCCGAACTAATATTCCGCCAAAGGCAAAGCGTTACCTTCTTCCGCGCACTCAACAACATGAAGACAAAGAGATTCAGTTTCTTGCTGACAATCTTGTTGGTAAGTATCTCGCTTCAGCCGGTTCGTAACTCGGCGCAGAACTCCACATCCAAACGCGCGCATGTCGTCATCCTTAGTACGACGGACATGCACGGCCGCATCTTTCCGATCGACTACTACACCAACAAATATGACAACGTCGGTATCGCTAAAGTCGCGACGCTCGTGAAGCAGGCACGCAAGGACGATCCGGATCTGTTGCTCGTAGATTCGGGCGATACGATTCAGGGTACGCCGCTCGAATATGTTCACAACAAGCATAACAACACGCCGCCGGACCCGATGATGTTGACGATGAACGCTTTGAAATATGAGGCAATGACGGTCGGCAATCACGAATACAACTTCGGCCTCAAAGTTTTGGAGAAGGCGCGCAGCGAAGCAAAATTTCCGTGGCTTTCCGCGAATACGTACGACACGGGCGCGAAAGGAACGCCTGCAACGCATTATCAGCCGTACATCATTAAAGAAGTTCAGGGCGTGAAGATTGGGATTCTCGGACTGACCACGCCCGGCATTCCTTACTGGGAAAATATGCCGAATTATGCGGGGCTTGAATTTCACGAGACGGTCAGCGAAGCGAAAAAGTGGGTGCCGATTCTGCGCGACAAAGAGAGAGTCGACGTCGTCGTGATTGCGATGCACATGGGCATTGAAGAAGATTTGCGCACGGGAATTCCAAATCCGTCGACAGTGCCGAACGAAAACGCGGCCGTGACAATCGCGCGCCAAGTGCCGGGCGTGGATGTGATCTTGATGGGTCACACGCATCGCGAAGTGAGCGACCTGTTTGTGAACGGCGTGTTGTTAACTCAAGCCAATCGCTGGGCCAGCCATGTGGCGCGTGTCGATCTCTACCTCGCCAAAGGCGAGGACAATCGTTGGCATCTCGACGCCAGATCCGCGCGCACGATCCCGGTGACTGAGAAAACGGAGATCGATCCGGAGATTGCGAAAATCGGCGAGCCTTACGACAAAGAAACGCAGGATTGGCTCGGCCGCAATATCGGCGAGTCGTCGGAAGAACTCACGGCGCGCGATTGCCGCTTTCATGACAGCGCCATCATCGATCTGATTCAGCGTGTGCAACTAGAAGCGGGGAAAGCCGACGTGTCGATGGCCGCCTGTTTCAACGATCGTGCGCACATCTCGAAAGGCGCGGTCACGGTGCGTGACATCGCCGGACTTTACGAATACGAAAACACACTCGTCACGGTCGAACTGACGGGTCAGCAATTGAAAGATGCTTTGGAACACTCGACGCGTTATTTCAAAGAATATCAGCCAGGAAAAAGCTTGAACGATTTGGTTGACACGCGAATTCCTGGGTACAACTTCGACGTGGCTGAAGGCGTGAGTTACGACATCGATCTGACAAAGCCGTTTGGCCAACGTATTCAAAACCTGAAATTCAGGGGCCTGCCATTGCCGATGACGCAAAAGCTGCGCGTGGTGACGAACAACTATCGCGTCAACGGCGGCGGCGGCTTCACGATGTATAAGAATGCGCCGGTGGTTTATCGCTCGAGCGCGGAAGTGCGCGAGCTAATCATCGATTGGGTCGAGCGAAATAAGACTGTGCCGACGGCCACAGATAATAACTGGCGAATTGTTGGAGTGCAGTAGGAGCGCCGCATCCTGCGGGCGGGCGGCGGGCATCCTGCCATCCAATGCTCACAAAAGAACCGGTAAGGATGCCGGTGAATCGCAGGCAAAGATGCCTGCGTTCCGTTGGTGTGCTGAGCAAATCAGTCAGGCAAGCACTGCCAAAAGCTTTTCGTGAATTCCACCAAACGCGCCGTTGGACATCACTGCAACGACGTCACCTGCCCGTAGCTCGTTTCCTAACTTCTCGACAATCGCTGCAACATCACTAATCGCGAATGCGGGTTTGTCGTTAGCGCCCACGGCATCGATTAACTTTTCAATATCGAGCACGCCGCCCATTTCTGCCGCACGCTCTGCGTCGTAAACGCGCGACACGATTACATAGTCAGCAGGCGCAAACGCTTCGATGTAAGCAGTCTGAAAAGTCGCGTGACACGAAGTGCGCGAGCGCGGTTCGAACACAGCAACGAGACGGCGATCCGGATACTTCGTTCGCAACGCCACGAGGGTTTCACGCACGGCGGTCGGATGATGCGCAAAGTCGTCGATGACAATCACACCATTCACTTCGCCACGCACTTCGCAGCGTCGCCGCACGCTTTTGAAAGTTGCCAGTCCCTCAGCAATTCTTTCTCGATCAACTCCCCAGGCGTCGGCCGCGACGATGGTCGCCAGACAATTACGCACGTTGAAGTCGCCGATGAGTGGTGTCTGAAACTCTTGCCACTTCGTACCGTCCCGAAAGACAGTGAAACGCGTCATTCCGTCAGCAAAGCGAATGTCGCGCGCTTGCCACTTCGCGTCTTCACGCGTGCCGAATGTTTCCAGTTGGGTAAAGAGCTTCTCGCCGAACGACGCCACGACGTCTCGCACATAGGGACTGTCCCAACCGGCGATCAGTTTTCCATTTCCGGGTACGAGGTTCATTAACCTTCGGAACGCGAGCTTCACCGCATCGAGATCTTTGTAGATGTCCGCATGATCGAATTCGATATTGTTGACGATCGCGATTTCCGGCAGGTAATGCATGAACTTCGGGCTCTTGTCGAAGTAAGCAGTGTCGTACTCGTCGCCTTCGATAACGAAGTAATCGCTCTCAGTGACGCGAAAGCTGACGCCGAAGTTCTGCACCACGCCGCCCACCAGGAAAGTAGGATTCAGGCCCGCTTGTTCGATAACCCACGCGGCCAGACTCGTGGTCGTGGTCTTACCGTGTGTGCCGGCCACGACGAGCGCGCGTCGCCCGTGAATGAATTCAGCCTTCAGCACCTCAGGCAGCGAGCGATACAAAAGTCTGCGCTGCAATGTCTCTTCAACTTCCGGATTTCCGCGGGGAATAGCGTTGCCGATGACGACGCAATCCGGCGCCGGCCGCAGATTCACCGCGTTGTAACCGGGCGTTATTTCAATGCCCAGTGATGCGAGCATTTTGTCCATCGGCGGATAGACATTCTCGTCTGAGCCGGTCACGCGATGGCCGCGCGCCTGAAGCATGCCGGCGAGGGAGGCCATAGCGGTGCCGCAAATTCCGATCAAATGATAGTGCATATCAGTTGCCGCAATACGCAGCGAAGGATTGTAACAGGCAATGTGCGGGAATCAGGGAGTAACGGTTGCTGCGGAAGCATTTATCTCGGTCGCATTCGCAACGGTCGCCAAATCGCTGCGTACCATGTCATTGACCAGCGCGTGAAAATCAAACTCAGGCCGCCAGCCTAACTTTGTTCGTGCTTTGGTGGAATCGCCAATCAGCGATTCTACCTCAGCAGGACGATAAAACTGCTTGTCCTGCACGACGTAATCCCGGTAATCAAGGCCGGCTTCACCAAAAGCGAGCGCGCAAAATTCGCGAACTGTATGCGACTCGCCGCTGGCAACGACAAAATCGTCAGGCCCTTCTCGCTGAAGCATCATGTGCATTGCCCGCACGTAATCTTTCGCATGCCCCCAGTCGCGTCGCGCTTCCAGGTTGCCGAGACGAAGTTCTTTCTGCGTGCCGTTTTTGATGCGCGCAACGCCGGAAGTGATCTTACGCGTGACAAATTCGAAGCCGCGTCGTGGGCTTTCATGATTAAAGAGAATGCCGCTGAGACAAAACATTCCGTAAGCCTCACGGTAGTTCCGCGTTAGATCAAAACCGGCGACCTTACTGATGCCATACGGCGAGCGCGGGTGAAAGGGCGTCGTTTCTTTCTGGGGCACTTCGCGCACTTTGCCGAACATCTCGGATGACCCGGCAAAATAAAATTTGCACTGGGGTTGAAGTTCGCGCAACGCGGCGAGCATGTAATGTGTCCCGTTGATGTTGGTATTCATCGTCGAGAAGCCATCGGCGAAACTCTCAGCAACAAACGACTGCGCTGCGAGGTGATAGCACTCGTCAAACTGGTGTTTACTGATCACACTGAAAATACTTGGGTAACTTTCGAGGCTCGCCGGATGCAGCGTTACGCGGTCGAGTAGTTGGTGGATCCGATTGAAGCGGCGTTGGGGATCTTCCAGCGCCACGCGCCGCACGAGACCATGAACCTCGTAACCAAAATCGAGCAGCAGCTCGGCAAGATAACTGCCGTCCTGTCCCGTCAGTCCAGTGATGAGCGCTCGTTTTGCCATCTATAGCTAGCGGACGAGTTGATGTTTCTCGAGCTCCGCGGTGGCGGCTTTTGCGTGATTGTTTGCCTGCTGCTCGCGCACCCAGTCGATCAATTGCGGAATCCCGTCTTCGAGCCGCACGCGCGGCTCGTATCCCAACTTGGTTTTGATCAACGAAATATCACTAATGCAATGACGAATGTCGCCTTCGCGATATTTGCCGACTATCTCCGGCTCGATATCTTTGTCAAGACTGCTGGCCAGCATGCGAAAAATTTGCAAGATCGAAATTGGACGTCCCGTACCTACGTTGAAGACCTGGTAATTTGCTTCGGCTTTTTCGAGCGCGAGTAAATTGGCTTGGACAATATCGCTGATGTGCACAAAGTCGCGGGTCTGTTCGCCGTCTTCAAAAATCATCGGCCGCTGACTGTTTAGCAGCTGCCCTGAAAATATTGCGCAGACGCCGGTGTAAGGATTCGAAAGCGCCTGGCGTGTGCCGTAAACATTGAAGTAGCGCAGCGCCACCGTCGGAATGTTATACGCGCGTCCCACCGTCAGGCAAAACTGTTCCTGATCCTGTTTGCTGATGGCGTAAACCGACGAAGGAAACAGCGGCTTATCTTCATCGGTCGGACGCGGCCTAAGCGTGCCGCCACAGCTCGGACAGGCGAAGTCCCATTGCCGCGCCAGTAGTTGCTCGTTCGAACGCAGTTTCGGATTGACCCTCCCGCACTGAGCGCATTCATACGCACCTTCGCCATAGATCGACATCGAAGACGCAACGATCAGTTTGCGAATGCGTTTGCGGTTTCGCGTCAACGCTTCCAGCAGCACGGAAGTGCCGAGATCGTTCGCGCGCACGTACCGCACTATTTCATACATCGATTGGCCGACGCCGACTTCGGCCGCCTTGTGAAACACGATGTCGATGTCTTCCACCGCAGTATTCACCGCAGCTGGATCGCAGACATCGCCCTGCATGAACTCCGCCGCAGGATTCAAATAACGTGGCACGCCATCGCCATGCACCTGACTAACGAGCGCGTCGAGCACGCGCACGCGATGGCCGCGCTCGACAAGCGCATCGACGAGGTGTGAGCCGATAAATCCCGCACCGCCGGTAACGAGAATATTTAGTTGCTCCATTTGCCGATCAAAAAGTGAGCCATATGTAACGTGGCCGATGGTCGCAAGTCAAAGCAGCATTGAACTTACCGAGTCAGCCCGGCGACCCGCGCGGCGAACGCCGCAACGTCGTCATCGTCACCGATCAATGTGCGATGAAGCTTGAATAAGTCCGTCGCCTTGTCGTTGAAGCCGGTGTCGGTCGTGAACGCGCACGCGTAGCCAAGCGCCGCCGCGCGCGCCGCGATTTCGTCGCTCGTCATTCCAAAAGGGTAAGCGAGCGGCAACCCGTCGCTTGCAACATGTTGCTCGATCGCGCTCTTTGAATCGCCTAATTCTCGTGCGACGTCGTCCTTTGAAATCTGCGGCAGTCTTTGATGTGAGCATGTGTGCGACCCAAACTCAAAGCCCCGCGCCGTCAACTCGCGCACTTCGTTCCAGGACAGATAGACCTGATCGTCACTCTCGCGCCACGTCTCCGGCCTCGAACCATTCGTGGCGACGCGATTCGAAATCAGAAACATCACCGCCGGCATTTGATAGTTTTCAAGTAACGGCGCTGCCACCGTGTAGAAGTTGCGATGGCCATCGTCAAACGTAATAACCGCTGAGTAACACGGAAGCTCCAACTTTCCGTCGCGCGCCCGCAGATAATCGCGCAATGAAATCACTCGATAATGCCGGCGCAGGTAATCAAGATGCTGGCGAAATCGATCGTCGCGCACATGCAAACCGAAGTGATCGTCGGGATGTCTGGTGGATCGCTTCGTAACACCATGGTAGCAAAGCACCACGACATCACGCCTATTGCGCCACGCGGCAAGACGCACCGCGCCCGTCCAGTACAGAATTTGAAAAATGATTCTCTTCAATGATTATTGAGGGCGCCGATACCGGCCGACATAACCATGCGCAAAGAAAGACTTCAGCGCCGATTTCGTTTCGTGCCAGCGCTCGAAAGGCGCGTTGAGTCGCATCGACAGATTAGGCACGAGCCGCGTCAACGGATATGGAAATGGAGTGAAATTGTATTGCGACCCGCCATCGGGAATCAGCCCAGCGCGTGCGGCGGCGCGATCGAGCTCGTCGGGCTGCAAACACAAACGCGGCAGCAAATCGCCCGTCGCCACTCCGGCCATCCGCGCCAGTGCCCTAAATGGCGTGGCCAGCGAGACCATTGTCTGGTCGATATGCCGTCGTTTCGGAATCGTGATTACAGCGACACCGCCTGGCTTCAGGACGCGCGAAATTTCGGCCAGGGCTTTGTCAGGCGCAGACAAATATTCGATGACCGCCATCGCCAGCACCTGATCGCACGACGCATCCGGCAGGTCGATGTTTTCGATGTCGCCTTGTTTGAAATTTATGTTCGGCGCCTGACCAAATTTCTCAATCGCTTCGGCGACCATCTCAGGCGAGAGATCGCGCCCTTCAAAACTGCCGCCACGTTCCAACACCGCATTGACCATGACTCCTGGTCCACAACCGACATCAAGCACGCGTCCTAGTTTTTCCGGCAACAGCTCGAGCACACGGGCGCGCCGCACGTGAAAATGGTAAGACTTGCCGTCGGAGACGGCGTAGAGTTGCGACCAGCCACGATTAGCCGATAGTTTATCGAAATGCTCGATGACTGATGTTGTAGGAGTTTGAGAAACTGAGTTCATGATCATTAGACGTTCAGGACCGGGATTTGGCCACTCTTTCGTAAATCTGCGTCAACCGATTGGCCGCGGCTTGGGGCTGAAAACGCGCCAGTGCAGTTTGTCGCGCGTTGTCGCCCAGCTGTTTGCGGCGTTCAGGGTTCGCGAGCAATTCGCAAACGGCGGTAGCCATTGCTTCGGAATCAGCGGGGGGCACGAGGATACCGTCTCGTCCATTCTCCACGAACTCGGGAATAGGACCGGCCGTCGTGGCGACACAGGCGCAACCGCTGGCCATCGCCTCAATCAAAGCGATGCCGAGCCCTTCATAAAGCGAAGGAAAAACGAATACGTCGCAGACACGTAAAAAATCGGTCACATCACGTCGTGACCCGAGGACATGAAAGTGATCCGCGACGCCGCTTTGCTTTGCCTCTGCTTTTAACTTTTCGTGCCAAGCCGGATCGGTCGTTGCGCCAACTGATAACAAATGCGCTTGGGGATAACTCTCAATGATTTTCGGCAAAGCCCGCAGTGCATGAATCAGTCCTTTTTGCGGCGACAAACGCGCGACGTTTAGCAGGATGATCGCGTCCTGCGGCAAACCCAACTCACCCAACCACTCTGCGCGATCCTTTTGCAGCGGATTCGTTAACGCTTCCGTATCGATCGGATTGTAGAGCAGGTCGATTTCATTCAAAGAAAACTTCAGATGCCGATACGCGCTTTGCCGCACGTATTCGCTGACAGCAATTAGTCTTTCGTTGCCGACACGCGCTGTCCAGCGATCGATGCCTTTCACGATTCTCCGCTTCGTCAGACTCACATCAGCGCCATCTGACCAGGCCGCGTCTTCGTGATCGGGGTTATGGACCGAACTGACCACCGGCACACCCGCAAGTCGCCCGCCCACGCGCGCCACAACGTTTGCGGCCCAAAGATGACTGTGAATTACGTCAGGCCGGTGGGCGCGCAACCACCCGGAAAAGTTTTTGATCGCACGCGGCAAACTGCTCGGACCGTCGCAGTTGAGACTCATGACTGGCACACCGAGTTCGCGAATTGGCTCAAGCCAATGATTTTCACGTGAATAGACGGTGAAGACTGTGCTGCGGACGCGCGCACGATCGAAATGCTTCAGGTTCGTGTAGAGCAGCCGCTCAGCTCCTCCGGCACCAAGCGCTTCAATTACGTGCACGACGTGCAATGTGTCCATAGTCGTCTCGGGAGTGATTTGCGATTTAACTTCGCGCGCGGGAACTGCCATCGATCAGTCTTTACTTCCGAGGTAGTAGCACGAGGCTGTGACGGTATGCAAATACGATTCGCCCGAGACGATAATCGAGAATGGAAGCGCCATAACCTAGCCGATAAAGGCTGGTGCTCAGGCCTGCGTTATGGCGCTGGTCATTTCATCACCGCTTGATAGAGTTGCTCCATCCGCGACATCTGGCTCTCATAACTGCCAAATTCAACTACTCGAGCGCGCGCTTCGCGTGCGACATTGGCGGCCAATTCGTTCTGCTTCAGGAGGGACACAACGGCCCCCGCGACCGAACTGGCATCGGCGACGTTCGCCATCAATACCGTCCTTTCGTGCTCAAAGTATTTCGCATCGTAGTCCGGAATGTTGCCACAGACGATCGGTGTGCCGCAGGCCATTGACTCAAGCGCGGTCAGCGGAGTGCCGTCCGTACTGGGTATTAGAACGGTTACCGCCGCCAGCCGATAGTAGTCCGCGATTTCATCGTGCGGAATTGCTGTCACAAAACGCGCTCGGTCTTGCAGCCCGTTTGCGTTGAGAATCTCTCTTACTTCGTTCTCATATTTCGAATCACGTTGTTCGCCCGGCGCGGTAAAGACAAAGACCGCTTCAGGAACCTGTTTGCAAACAGATTCTGCCGCCCGCGCGATAGTTGTAATGTTAGAGAGGGGTCGCATCAAACGGGCGCTAAAAATTACTCTGTCCTGCGCATGGAGGTTCAACTTTTCGCGAAGTGAGACGGCTGCTGGGCCGGGATGAAATCGTGCTAGATCGACGCCACCATGAATTGTCTCAACCGGCACACCGGGCCGGCAGTAGGGTTTGACCACGTCGGCCATGACACTTGACCAGGATGTAACCAGATCGGCACGACGCAGTGCGTATGGCGTCAGCAAACGCTCGCGCTTGCCGCGGGGCTTCCAGTCCGGGCCGGTAACGTCGCCGCCACCCATAATTGTCAATGCGATGGGGCGGAATCCCGAGATGGCCGCATACCATGCATTCGCTCCGAGATAATGTGCATGAAGAATATCGATCTTTTCGCGCCGCAAGGTCCGTCTTAGGTGACGAACGTCGCGCAGGGTCAGCCACCAACGCTTTAGATGAAATGCACCGATCGATCCGTGGAGCTTGATGCCGATAGCGTTTAGCGCTTCGATATGTTCACCTTGTAGCTCAGCAAAAGAAATAAGATGCATGTCATGGCCGCGATTCCTGAAGAAACTCATCCACCGTCGCGTATGAATGTACCGCCCATCGGCGAGATAACAGATTCGCATTCTCTTGAGGTTCAATGAGACGTGACGAGCCGTTGAAATTTTCGATTGCTCAAACGGATGATTTGCCCAAGCTGTGAAGGATGGGTTCGGATCGCCTGGAACATTGCGCGGATGCCATCAGCGCGCTCACCGGCCTTCAGCCGGCTGAGCGCCAACTCGAGGTTCGCCTGCGCCATTCGTTTCCTAACGAGAGGCCCTGCTTTGCGTAATTCAGGATTGCGTTTGAGACAGTTCTCGAGGGTGAGTATCTGTTTCCGGCACGTATCGACTGAGTTCGCCGGCCCTGAGCATTGACCAGTGTGTTCGCGTCGAAGTGCTAGCGGCTCGTGGCAGTAGTAGATTCCGTAGCCGGCGCCGGCGACTCTTAACATCAGATCGTAATCGTCCATGGGAAAGATCGTCTGATCGAAATTGCCGACGCGATCGAAAACGGTTTTTGGCAGTGTGAATCCAGGAAAGATGTTCGAGAAGACAAACACATCTGCAAGGTTTCGCATGCCAGTTTGGACCGGATAATTTTTCAACTCGCTTTGAATCTCATGCCAGGTTCGGCCAGAGTAAAGCAAGGCCCCCTCGCTGTCGATCAAAGTAGAGTCGCAGGCAAACAGCCCGATCTTTGGTTGCGAAGCCAGATTGTCCACAGCCCTTTCGACGTGATTGGGCGCGAGCAGGTCATCGCTGTCAATGAATGTGATCAACTTGCCGCGAGCCATTTCGATCCCAGTATTGCGTGCGATCGACGCGCCACCGTTCTTCGGCTGAACATGAATTTTGACGAAACTGTAATCCGGATTTGCGCGCAGCCATGCGACGGTGTCGTCCGTTGAGCAATCGTCGATTACGAGCGTCTCGATGTTTCGATAAGTTTGCGCTTTGACTGAATCAAGACACGCGCCGATCCAGCGACGCCGGTTAAAAGTGGGGATGATGATCGTAACGAGAGGATCACTCATTCGCAGGCTTGCTTTCAATTCAATTGCTCTGACGTTCTATCCTAACAGGGTGAAACGGTTTTTGAGAAAAACCCAGCCGCGCATGATGCTGGCGGATGCCAACAAAATCGCGATCGGTTCTGCGGGCAGCCGAAATCGGGGCGAGCCATAAAAGAAGACGGTCTGAACCAGCACCAAAATGGGGATTACCCACAGCAGCCATTGATTTTTCCTTGGGTTTCGCCAAAGCAAAATGAAACCGAAGAGCGTTGGCAGAGCGATCAATATGTAACCCCAATTCGTCTTCCGGCCAATACCGATAGGATGCGGAAGAATCTCCCAGTCAAACGGCACGAGCAGCGAGAGCATCTTTGAGGGGATGACGCGAAAGAAGAATGTCGGTTGTTTGCGCAAACGCGCGACCGTTGTGTGCTGCAGATACTTGGACGCCGCAACTTCGTCATGCAAACTATTCGCCGCCGAGATCGTCGGATCTTCAGTTCCCGGTAATGTTCCCCAAATGAATCGGCCATTTTTTACCGGCGGCCAATAGGAACCATACAGCGTCAATCCTTCCTGCGTGGCCACAGGAACAAACTGATGAAACACGCGATAGTTGCGTGCTATCCACGGAGTCAGCACAACAACAAACGCCACCGCCGCGAGCAGCATCGCGACCGACAGATGCTTCCAGTCGCCAGACTTTCGTCTGAACGCAGCGATCAGAAGTCCTGCCGCCAACATGATTGTTAAAGCAAGATTGCCGCCGCGAACCAGGGTGTTTAAGCCGCCGGCCGCGCCAAACAACACGAGCCACGCAACGCGCCGTGACTTTAGGTACATCGCGACGGCCCAAAGCATTGTAAGCGTCAACAACAGTGAAAGGTTTTCTGACAAAAGCAATCGTGGAAGCCAAACTAGTCCCGGATAGACCGCGGCGAGAACGCCGGCGATGAAACTTTCAATGTGATTCAGAATCGTCGACCCAAACATTATCAACATCAAGACCGTAAGTGCGCCGACAAACGATTGAACGACTGTGGCGGCTGCCACACTCGGTCCAATTATCCGATAAATCAGCGACAAAAAAGCAGGATAACCGGGAGGTCGCCAAGCGGTTGGCTCGCCGGCCGCGTTTACGTAGCCACGCCCATCAGCGAGTGATGTGGCGATCTGGTGGTAATCAGCAGCATCTCCGATTGGCGTCTCCGGCTGTGACAGAACTGCGCCGACGCGAACACCTAACGCAACTACGAAAATGATCGTCAGGATCAATGCACGATGATGCGAGTAACTGTTTGAGGCAGTTCGAGAGTCGGAAGCTGCGTGGGCCATTCGCGATTACGCACCAGTTACGCGCCCGAGGTCTTCGCGACGTTCAGCCTTCGTTGGTCATCCGCGCTGCCATCGCCGGCCGGTTGTCCAACGACGCTCTGAGATGGACGAGTCCGTCCAATTTGCGGCATCTGTCGAAAGGATGCGGGCAATCCGCAGAATAAGTTAAAGCGAAACACTAACCAGAATGCCTGCAGTCCGTCGCGCACACCGATCTTCTTTCCTTCTTCATAAGTGCGCCCGTAATAGCTGATCGGCACTTCGTAAATGGCGCAGCCCAGCTTGGCGACCTTTGCGGTAACTTCGATCTCAAAACCAAAACCACTGGAAGTGATGATCATGTTGCGAATGATCTCGCCGCGAAACGCTTTGTAGCCCGTTTCGACATCCGTCATGTTGAGATTCGTCAACATGTTCGAGCTGAATGTCAGCACTTTGTTAGCCAGAAAATGATAGAAGTAAAGAACCCGTGTCGCCTTGCGCACCAGAAACCGCGATCCGTAAACAACGTCGGCGTGGCCGTCAAGAATTGGTTTGATGACTCCCGGTATCTCGTTTGGATCGTATTCAAGATCAGCATCCTGAACGATCACGATATCGCCGCGCGTCATCGCGAGACCTGTCTTCAAAGCTTCTGTTTTGCCGCCATGCTTTTCTTGTCGCGTGAATTTCACGCGTGAATCGGTGGCCGCAAGATGCTGCGCGATTTCTGAAGTCCGGTCCCCCGAACAGTCGTCTACGATCACGACTTCGAGCACCGCTGGAAGCGCGAGCAACTTTTCAACGATACCGGAAAGAGTCGCCTCTTCATTGAAGGCGGGCACCACCACCGACAAGCACTTTTCGTTCGAATGGTTCACAGCATTCACGAAATCTCAGAGAGCGATAGACCCACCGGCGAGTGTGTGGCAGAGCGCTTTAGTTGGCGCAGAGTATTCTGTGTCTTGTCACCGAGGGTGCGCAACAAAATCAAAGGCATCAGTGTGCGCAACACGCGCTTGCTGGGATTGAGCCTAATTGCCCTGGCGATGCGTCGATAAAAACTAGGATCTGACGGAGAGACATGCGCGTTCAGGGCTAACGCCCAGGCCTCTGCCTGGCGACCTACCGATTCGGGCAGACTAAAACGCGCAACAAACTCCCGCAATTGTGGTACTGCCTGCGAGCCGTAATTCTGCACTGCGGCGCTCGCCGCGCATACGGCCAACTCTTCGGAATCGATCATCGCGGAATTGTTCAGCGCCATCTTCAAGTGTTCAGTGGCAGCATCGGTTTGTCCACCGAACCACAACATGGAACCCGCCACCCAGCGTTGCCTTATTAGAATCTGCTCACCCTGGTCGCGAATCTTCGAATCCAATTGTGGATTCTTCAGAAAGTCAGCAGCAATCTCGACGAGTTCGACACTCATCTTGACTATCTGCATGCTGGTTTTGCTTGCGGGATGCATTCGCATCGCGGCCAGCGTGTGGCTTAAGTGCGCGACTTTTCCCTGCAACGCCAATCGGAGCCATAGATCGTAGTCCATGCATAGATGTAGGCTTTCTTTCAAAACACCTGCCCGTTTCAACGCTGACGTTCGAAAGAAGGTTGCCGGCTGGGAAACGAAGTTCGCACGCAACAACTCAGTCAACGTGAATTCAGACAGAAGCAAATGTCCATCAACTCTTGATTCGGAATCTACCAGAATTGCGTCACCGTATAACAATGCGATATCCGGATGCTCACGCAATTCGCTCATCGCGTGTTGGAAAGAGTTTCGCAAATATACATCATCAGAGTTTAACCAAGCGCAAACGTCGCCCGTCGCGCGCATGAATCCTTTGTTGATTGCGTTTGATTGTCCGCGATCACGTTCGGTCACCCAGTACGCCAACCACTTCTCGTATCGACGGATAATCTCGACGCTTCCATCAGTGCTGCCGCCGTCCATGATTATGTATTCAAGCTTGGGATAACCCTGAAGAAAAACGGATCGGATCGTTTCTTCGATAAACTGTCCCTGATTGAACGATGGTGTCACGACTGTCAATTTGGGCCACGCACCGCTTGCAGGCGACTCGAGCGCGGTTGGCGTTTCGACAGTCCATGGCCACCCGGTTTTCCCGTCTGGTGGCGGTGGCAGTTCATCCAATCGAGGAGAAATCATTGGGCCCCTCTTGGATCAGCTGCCGCCGTCTGATGCACGAGCTGCTCTGGGATTTCATTGAAGGTAACTTCACGCAGGTCATCACGATGGCTCATATACCACGCGATCGTTTTGGCGATTCCATCGTTGAAGCCGTGGCCGGCCCGGAACCCGAAGAGCCGCTCAGCGCGGGAAACATCCAGGCAGCGTCGTGGTTGGCCGTTCGGCTTTGAGGTGTCCCAGACAAATTCGCCCTTGTATCCGATTTCCTGGGCAATTAATTCAGCGAGTTCACGAATGGAAATCTCGCGCCCGGTTCCCAGATTCACGGGCTCATCTCCATCGTAGTTTTCGGTTGCGCGCACGATGCCTTCGGCGGCATCTTCCACGTAAAGGAATTCGCGCGTCGGAGATCCGTCGCCCCAGAGTATTACTTCGGGTTGCCGCTGCTCTTTCGCTTCGGCAACTTTTCGGATGAGTGCCGGAATTACATGGGAAGTCTGCAAATCAAAATTGTCACGAGGGCCATAGAGGTTGACCGGCAACAAGAAAATTGAGTTGAAGCCGTACTGAGCACGATACGCCTGACTCTGAACCAGCATCATCTTCTTTGCCAATCCGTAAGGCGCATTTGTCTCTTCAGGATATCCGTTCCACAAGTCCTCTTCGCGGAATGGTAGCGGCGCAAACTTAGGATAGGCACAGACAGTGCCGATGGCCACGAACTTTTCGATGCCGTATCGGCGCGCATACTCGATCAACTCGATTCCCATAATCGCGTTGTCGTAATAAAAACGCCCAGGGTTTTCACTGTTGGCGCCGATGCCTCCGACGATGGCGGCAAGATGAATGACGATGTGCGGTTTGGTATCTTCGTACAAACGTACAATTGCGTCACGGTCGCGCAGGTCATACCCCGAACGACGCGGGACGAATAATTCGCGGCATCCGCGGGCGCGCAGCGCTTCGACAAGAAAGGATCCAAGGAAACCTGAGCCGCCGGTGACGACAATTCTCTTATCCGACAAAAGCACGCGCGTCTCTCCGAATCTTCGATGGATCTTCCGCCTCAAGATCGCCGTCTACCATTAATCTCACAAGTTGTTTGAAAGTCGTCCGCGGCTGCCAGCCGAGTTTCGCTTTCGCCTTGGCGGCGTCGCCGACCAGCAGATCCACTTCAGCGGGGCGGTAATACTTCGGATCGATTTCAACGTGACCGTGCCAATCAAGTCCTACATACGAGAACGCTTCGTCCAGAAAATCACGGACAGAATGAGCCTCACCCGTGGCAACGACGTAATCGTCCGGCTGGTCCTGTTGCAGCATTAACCACATTGCGTCGACATATTCCTTGGCGTATCCCCAATCGCGCTTTGCATCAAGATTGCCGAGATAGAGCTTCTGTTCCAGTCCGTATTTGATGCGCGCCGTCCCGCGGGTAATCTTTCGCGTCACGAAGGTTTCACCGCGGCGCGGTGATTCATGATTAAAGAGAATCCCGTTGCACGCAAAGATGTCGTAAGACTCCCGATAATTTACCGTCGCCCAGTACGCGTAAACTTTCGCCGCACCATAGGGACTGCGTGGATAAAAAGGCGTCGCTTCTGTTTGCGGCACATCGCGCACCTTACCGAACATTTCTGAACTGCTCGCTTGGTAGAACCGCGAGCCTACCTGAGTTTGGCGAATCGCCTCAAGAATGCGCACCGTGCTGAGCGCGGTCACATCGCCGGTGTATTCGGGAATATCAAAGCTGACGCGCACGTGGCTTTGCGCCGCCAGGTGATAAATCTCTTCCGGTTGAATTTGGTAAAGCAGCTTAATCAGGTTGGTCGAATCAGCGATGTCGCCGTAATGCAGGAATAGACGAACGCCGTGAATGTGCGGGTCAGTGTAAAGGTGATCGATCCGTCCGGTATTAAAGGTCGACGCGCGACGAATAATGCCATGAACCTCGTACCCTTTTTCCAGCAAGAGTTCTGCCAGGTACGAACCGTCTTGCCCGGTGATTCCCGTGATGAGGGCCTTTTTTGTTGCCATTTTCGATCTCGAAAGCTTGAGTGAGGCTCTCACAAACGGCGATAAACTTCCAGCGTCTGACGGGCGGTTTTGTCCCAGGAAAACTGACTCGCGTGTGTGATCCCGGCGGTTCGGCGCAGAGTGCTCTGCCCTTCATTCATGACGCTCTCCAGCGCATGCAGCAGACTTTCGCTGCTAGCTACTTCGAAATAAATTGGAATCTCGCCAGCCACCTCCCGTGTTGAAGGGATATCGGATGCGACTACAGGACAACCGCAACCCATGGCTTCCAGCAGCGGTATACCAAATCCTTCGTACAATGACGGATAGACGAGCGCTACTGCCTGGCAATACAGATGCCTAAGTTGCTCGTCATCGACAACCATACGCAAAGACACGCGCGACTCGAGCTTTGATTCCGAGAGAAACCGCTGCTCTTTTACCGTCCACGGTTCGCGGCTAATGACGACGAGATCGACTTCTTTGCGGTGCTGCCACACTGCATACGCCTGCAGCAGGAAATCAAAATTCTTGTACCCTGTTCGGTTACCTACATAAAGCAGATATGGTCTCTTGGGCGAATTTTCAAAACCGTTGTTCGCGGATTGTAGCGGTCGGAAGAGATCGCTATGGGCCAGCGGTACGACCCATGTTTTGTCTCTAGGCGCGCGAAAAAACTGGAGCACATCCCGACGTGTGGTTTCGGAAATACAAATCACCGCATCCGCTTGCGCTACCGTCCGTCGTTTCTGTTCCCTGATTTGATTGTCGAACGGTCCATTGAACAAATCCGGATAGCGCTCATAGATCATATCTACGATGGTAACCACCTGTTTGCCGCGCCATCGCGACGGTGAAGTGTAATAAGTCGAATGCCAAATCTGACCGGCGCCATCTCCGATCACAAACGGATCAATCAGGCGCCTGACAAACGGCGCGTACGGCCCCAAAATGCGCCAAGGACGCAGATAACGTTCGACTACCGGTACGGAGCGCGGTTTGATGTGCGGGTGTTGCGGCAAAGGCTGTTGCGATGGGCGATCCGACATCGTCAGCAACGTGACCCGGACGGAGTCATCCTGTTGACAGATTCGCGGGAGAATTTCGCTGTAGATACGCGAGACGCCACCCCTGGCCTGTTGGTGATAGATTATTCCGTCGACGATAACTTCCAACACGTGATGTCCCTATACCCGCCCTATTCTCGTCGGACATAACGTAACGCCAGTCGGGCCAATCGACGTAGCACCGTGCCCGATATTGGATTGTAACGCAGGGACTTACGATAAGGCACTATCGCGATGCGGTAGAACGGTTCCTGCTGCCATAAGAAGCGATCACCCAGCCACTGGTAAGCCTTGGCTTGCTCGGCTCTGCTTCCCTCGGCGGCTAGTTCAGGAAACAACTCCGAAGGCGGCATCCTGTCGATATGCTCGCTGAAAAATCTAACAACCTCGTTTTCCCACTTTCGGGAACGTACGCCTCTTTGATCATGATCGCGCACTTGCATCAGGAATTCCGTCAAGTGAAGGAATGGGAACTTGCGCGCCAGTCTCAGGAGCATTTCTGCGTCCTGAGTGTACGGCCATGAATCAGAATAAGGGCCAACTTCATCGACGCAACGACGATCATACATAATCGAGTACGAAGCTGAAGAAATCGGACCGAAGCTTAGGATGTAGCGAAGAATCTCTTCGCGGTTATGCTCGGGGAGTTTGTGCTCGGCCGTCACCTCACCCCGCGCGTCAATCATCTGGACGTCCGTGTAGCAAACTGCCGGTAGCACCGAGCCGGCTATCAAGTCAACCTGTCTTCGGAGCTTGTCCGGCAAGAACACGTCATCGTGGCTAAGCCAACTGATGTACTTGCCTGTCGCAAGTCTAAGGCCATGATTCACGGCACCGGTTACACCGGTGTTGTCCTGGCGGACGTAGCGCAGACGCGCGTCATGATAGGCGCTGACAATCTCGGGTGTGGGATCAGTTGACCCATCGTCGACAATAATTAACTCGAAATCGCCATAAGTTTGATTTAGAACGCTCTCAATAGCGAAACGTAAATAGTTCTCGCCGTTGTAAACCGGCAGAATGACACTTACCGTGGGACTCGCCATAACTGATCATATCCACTGGCCGTTCAGGCTGGGAAAGAGAAGTCCGCCTCGGCCCGCGAGAAACCTAATAGGATGTTCACTACCGTACCGCTGACGTTTCTGGCCAGATATTCGGGTGGGACGGTCCAGACCGGTTTTCGATCCAACACCGTGCGCACACAGCGCACCACGTTCGTAGGCGAGGCGCCGCTCAAGATATTGCTGCCGCACTCCAGCGTCTCAGGCCGCTCAGTGACATCGCGTAGCGTCACATTTGCCACGCCAAAGATGCAACACTCCTCCTGCACTGTTCCGGAATCCGATAGCACGCAAGCAGCGTTTCGCTCGAGCGCGATGAAATCGAAGAGTCCAAAAGGATCGAGGAAGCGAATTGCTTCATTCCCGGCAGCGTTTAATCCATACCGTGACATCACCTCGCGCGTGCGCGGGTGAGTGCTCACGATAATCGGCAAATTGTATTCCTGTGCAAGTGCCGCCAGCGCGTCGACCAGCGAACGCAAACGATCCTCGGCATCGACATTCTCCTGGCGATGCATCGTGACCAGGAAATATTTGTTCGGCTCAAGATTCAATTCGGCTATGGCGCGCGAACCATTGATTTGGCTTTCGTGATGCTCGATCACTTCAAGTATCGGATTGCCGGTAACGAAGATCCGGTGTCCTGGAATACCTTCGCGCAACAGGTTCTTTCGGCTACGTTCAGTGTAAGGCATCAAAACGTCGCTACTGTGATCAATCACACGACGATTGACTTCTTCGGGCACTCGATCGTCGTAACATCGGTTTCCCGCTTCCATGTGATAGACGGGAATTGCCAGCCGCTTCGCGACGATTGCCGACAACGAACTGTTGGTGTCGCCGAGCAGAAGCAGGCGATCGGGCGCTTCATCGCGCAAGACGCGCTCGGTCAAAGCAATTATCTGTCCAATTTGTTCGCCGAAAGTCTCACCGCGTGCTCCGAGATAATGGTCCGGTTGTCTGACGCCAAGTTCGTCAAAAAACACATCGGACAATTTGGGGTCATAGTTTTGGCCGGTGTGGACGAGCACGTGAGAATCCGCGAGACGGTCGAGCTTTTCAATCACGCGACTAAGACGAATAATCTCCGGCCGCGTCCCGAGAATCGTCATTATCTTCATGCGAGCATGTCTTCCTCATAGGTGAAGCGATCGCCGATCATCAAGTTGTGCTTCTCGAGCAGGGCGACGACGGCCGCGGCGCTCATGACGCTGTCCGCGGAACTGTATTCGCGGGCGATGGGAGCAGATACGTCTCCGGGCGAGCGAAGCTCGGGCAGCATCGGTTTGATGACATAATAATCGCCACGTTCAATCGTGCGGTGAGCCTCCTCTTCCGAGACCAGAATTTCGTGCACCTTTTCACCCGGACGAATTCCGGTTACGCGCGTTTGTATTTTGCGATCGCCGATTAGCGCGGCGGCAACGTCGGTGACTTTCGCAGCAGGAACGCGCGGAATGTATGTCTCGCCTGCTTGTGCCTCGCGGACGGCCGCAAAGACTGTGTCGACAGCCTGCTCGAGACTCAACAGAAATCGCGTCATGTCCGTGGTTGTGATGGTGACCGGTCCGCCATGGCGAACCTGCTCGTGAAATAGAGGTATCACCGAGCCTCGGGAAGCAAGCACGTTTCCATAACGGACACACACAAAACGCGTTTCGCTGACGTCGAGGTTTGCGCGCACAAACACTCGTTCCTGGATCGCTTTTGTCATGCCCATCACATTAACGGGTTTGCAGGCTTTGTCGGTTGACACTCCGACGACGGTTTGCACCGGCAATCGATTTTCACGGAGTGCGCGCACGATATTTTCTGCGCCTTCGATGTTTGTTTGCACTGCTTCAAAAGGAAAATACTCGCACGAAGGTACTTGCTTCAGCGCCGCCGCATTAAAGACAACGTCGGCCTCGCGCAAAACCGTCGTGACGCTATGGAGATCACGCACGTCACCGATGCGAAACTGAAGCAGCTGCTCGAAATTGTGATAGATGACTTCATCAGTCGGTGAACGTAGATGTTGGAAAGCCAGCCGCATTGAGTGTTGCTTCGCTTCGTCGCGCGAGAAAATCGTGATTTGGCGCGGTGTGCCCAACTCGCCGGTCAGCAAACGCTTCACCAGAACCTTGCCCAGTGAGCCGGTGCCACCGGTAACAACTATCCGCTTGTCGTCCAGCATCATCGCTTCCGAATCTCCTCGTACGGCGTTGGATCAGACCCCAGTTCTTCGATCATCTCAGTCCATGACGGCGGTTGAATTCCCGTTGTTTCGCGGAACCGCGTCGCATTCAGGCTGCGGTCACAGGCAAACGTATCATCAGGCTCGATTTCGGTTGTAAGTCCGTAAGTCTGCTTTACGAGAGTGAGAAGGTCAAATTTGCTGATTGGTTCGGTGGCGACATGCCAGACGCCGGAGAGGCTCGGCTGATCTGTCATTATTTTTGCGATCACTTCCGCCAGCGCTGGCGTCGTGAAACCGCTGAAAATCGCTCGTTTGAATCCGCGGACGCGCTCGGTCTGAGATAGGAACCACTCCAACAATCCGTGAGATCCTTTCAGTTCGCGCCCGATCATTGACGTGCGAATTGTCAGGCAGTTCTCGGCGACAACTTCGCCCAGCAGTTTGGTGCGGCCATATAAATCCTCGGCATCCGGAGTATCGGATTCAGAATAATTGCCCTTGCGTCCCGAGAATACACAGTCAGTGCTCAGATGAATTAAACGCGCGCCGGAGCTCTGTACGAGTTTGTGAAGGCGATGCGGAAATAAAGAATTGACCGTGATGCCGGCGATTGGGTCTTTGGCCGAGGCGTCCTGCTTAACGATCCCGATGCAATTTACGACAACGTTCGGTTGCACTTTCGCAATCGCGCGCGCGACACTATCGAGATCATCAGCAGCAACTTTGCCAACACATCGGGACTCATCGAAGATACGATAGCGCAGGTATACTTCGGTCGCCTCGCGGAAGGTGACGTAAGTCTCAAAACGCGGTGCGAACGTTTGCCAAAGCTTGTGGCCCAGCATCCCGGACCCGCCCAGTACCAAAACCTTCATTGCCGTCGAGTTGGTGGAAAAACTCAGTTAAGTCGTTCTGACATTCGGTCGATCATTCGCTGGCCGAAATATAACGACCTTTTCATTTGAAACAGCATCCATGAGACGAAGCCTGTGCTAATCGCCGGACGAGTTGATCCTGACAAGTCTCGGTACTCTCTCGCACTGGTCTCTGCCGCCGTATTGCCCGACAACTTATCGGTAATCACCTGCAAATAAATCTGTTCGCAATGTCGAACTGAAGCCTCCGGATTTGCGAACGTCTTAAGGATGTACTGATGAGATTGCTCTGCTATTTTTGCACGGTAACTGTCATCTGTGATCAATCGGGCCACCACTTTTTTCAACTGATCGAAATCGCCGCGGGGCGCCAGCAAATCCGGATCGTTGATGAATTGGTCAGCCGGCGACCAATCCGTCTGCTCAAAGAGTCTCATATAGTTGTTTTCAAATGAGACGCAGGGAATTGCTAAGCCGAGCGCGTCGAGCAAAATCCCACTACCACCTGATGGATACGTATCGATTAGAATGTCAGCTAGTACCAATGTCTTTAAGTAATCATCACCCCGCCAGGGAATGAAGCGAATTCGAGATTGGATTTCTGCGGGCACTACTTCATCCAGAAATTGGAGTTGGTCTTTCGTAACCCCGATGGCGACGTAGAACGTATCCCGATGATCCATCAAGACATCTCTCACCAAACCCCAAAATCGACGATCCTGGAACTTGAAGTATCTTCCTGCGCTCGCAACTATGACTGCGCCCTCGGGTACGTCTAATTCACTTCGTTCTCGCGCTGTGACATGCGAACGGGTTTTCAAATCTGCGCCGAGGCTACTGCGCGAGCACCCGACGGGACAGTCGAGCAAGGTGTGACCAGACCAGGCAATTGCCCAATCCAGAAACGGGGGCGCAAACAACGGCGGCGGTCCTTGCAGAAGGCCAATCATAATCGGCGCCGGATGCAATGTGGAAATAAAGTATTGTTCGAAATTCGCGAGGGCGGCGCTGGTAACCAGAACATCTGGTTTGCTGCCTTCGATCGCGCGAGCAACAGCGAGGAGTCTCTCTTTGGTTGTGGCAACATCCGGACCCAGGACGATGTCGTATCCCAAACGGGAAAAAGCCTCGATGTGTGCAGAGCCCTCCGGTGAGTTCTTTATGGAAGTAACTGATTCGGGCGCAAAAATCATCAAATCAAAACGAGAAGGATCATGGTATTTGGCCAGTAAATAAATGACTTTCATCAACACCGAACCGAGTTCAGTGATGCCCTTTAGTAGGTACGCAATCCGAACCTTTTTGCCGTCATTAACGTCCGGCCGCAGCTGTCGGGAGAACCGATAAGGGGCAGCCAGACTATCCATAGATTCGAGGACGTCGAGGTCATATTCATACTTGTCCGCCTTCAAGAACGTCGCATATGCGGAATGCCACAGGTCGAAAAATCTAATGGCCTCAGAGACACGACCGTGCCGAGCCATTCTTATTCCTATTGTCTTATAAGCGCTTCGGATTCCCTCGACATCGCCTGCGGTGGCAAGAATTTCGGTATAGAGTGGCAACAGATCAAGATTAAAGTTGCTAAGAAACCAGGCACGTTCGATGAGGGTCTTGGCGTGCTCGAGACTCTCCTTCCCGTTAGACGCAAAATATGCCGCAGCGAGGGATGCATTTACTTGAGCGCGATCGCGCGGGCGCTCGGCTGAAAGATGTGGCAGCAGATCATGCGACGACACCGGCTCATTCGCTTTGATGCGCGAAAGAATTTCGTTTAGGGTCACTGATTTTGGTGCGCCCCGGAAAGGCTGGGTGAGGGTTGATTCACTGACGAACGCGATTTATCCCTGAGGATATTATTCTTTACTAATCCGCCGCTAGTAATCGTCGTCCGAATGATTTCACAAACAGTTGAGATCTCGTCTGGGTCAATACTCGTGCCATTAGGTAGAACTAGAACTCGCTCGGTTAACCGGTCAGTCTCGGGTAGCGTTAGACCAGCATCGGGGAATAATGTTGTATAAGGTGCCATCCGATGACAGCCCGGATAAAAGTACCTCCGCGCTAAGACATTCTCGGCATGTAATACCTGTAATATGTCGTCACGAGACACCAGAGCTTTCCCCTGATCGATCTCAACGACAATATATTGAAAATTGCACTTTTCGCTTTCATCATAGAAAAGGATTTGGAGACCATCAATTCCTGACAGCTCATGACAATAGTGCATGAAGTTTCTACGATTCGTCGAAATGAAGTCATTCATGCACTCCAGATTGGTTAAACCCATTGCGGCTGATACCTCATTCATTTTGCCGTTGGTCCCAATGAAATCGGTTCGGTCATAGTCTGTGAATCCGAAGTTCTTCATCAACGCGATCTTCTTCGCTAAATCATCATCGTTGGTGACTACGGCCCCGCCCTCGAGCGAGTTGAGGAACTTTGTCGCATGGAAGCTGAAGACTTCTGCGTGGCCAAACCCTCCGATCATTTGGCCTCGGTACGAACAACCCAGGGCATGAGCCGAATCGAAGAGCAGTTTCAGTCCGCGTCGATTCGCAATTTCGGTCAACGCCTCGATTGCACAGGGCCGACCAAAAGTGTGGACTCCAATAATTCCTGTCGTACGCGGCGTGATTAACGCCTCGATTTTGTTTGGATCGAGTGTGTGAGTTCGCGGGTCGATGTCGCAAAAAACCGGCGTGATCTCCTGCCACTGCAAGGCGTGGGCGGTGGCGACAAACGTAAAAGATGGAATGATGACTTCGCCATGCATGTCCAGCGCGCGAATTGCGATCTCGAGCGCAATCGTCGCATTGCACATGGCGATGCAATGCTTGACTCCGGCGAGCTTAGCAATGCGCTCCTCGAATTCGCGAACATAGCGACCGTCGTTGGTGAGCCATCGTCGATCCAGTATGTCGTTTACACGTTCGATGAACTTCTCTTTGTTCCCGATGTTCGGACGGCCGACGTGGAAAGGCGTAGCGAAGGCGGGCGTGCCGCCAAAGATCGCCAAATCGGAAACCTGAGTTTTCATTGATTTGCGAATTGCTTCTGAGGCGGTCGACATTAGCTGGCCTTGACCTCGTGATCACCTTGCATTGAAAAACTCTCTATCTAGCAGTTCATAGTTCTTGTGGTTATGCCACACGCCATTTTTCTTAAACTCTTCGAGCTGTTCTCCGACATATCTGAATCCCAGCCGCTTGATCAAATTCTCAGACGCTTTGTTGTCCGAGAAATGACTAACGAAAATCTTATGAAGCTTCAAGTCTCGAAACGCGAAGTCCAGCACTTTCTCGCCGGCTTCAGTCATGATCCCCTGCTGCTGGTATTTACGACTGAGCCAATAGGCTATTTCAGCCTTGTCGTAAGTCAAGGCGCGGTGAGTCAACATCAACCCAATCAGACTAAAAATACCGCAGAATACGCCGTCCTTGAATATCGCCCAAGTGACTCCTTTTCCTGCTTCGCGACGCGCAATTGCGTGCTTCACAAACTCAATTGTTTGCGACCGATCAGTGTGCGCTTCCCACGCCATCTGTATAGAGATTTCCGGGTCTGAGATATCCTGCCTGAGCAAATCGACGTCCTCCAGAGTGAGCGGCCTCAGCGTGAGGCGCTCAGTCTTTAACGTTACGTTGAGATCGGTTTTGTTTCGCATCATCAAATGCCGTCTCTTAGCTGAGCGTAACCAAAGCCGCCGACACCGAAACCATCTCCGTTATAAAACATAAGCAGCCGATTTCTGTCTCTAACAACGGCAGGGTAGGCAATCATCTTTGCGTCCCAACCGGTTTCGGAAACATCGATGCCGGCCGCCGCATCGTCGCGCGACCAAAACTGTCGGTCTTTCGACTGCGCATAACCAATCCGATACGAATTTGTGCCGTCGCGAAAGTTTTCGCTTCCTCGATAACAAAACCACATGTGGTGTGTAGAGCCTTCGCGCACTACGTATGGACGGGTAAGTGCTTCCTGTTCGGTTTGTTGTTTGATGGCAGGTGTCGTGGATGGATGCCAGTTAATGCCATCAGTTGAGGATGCGTACTTAATATCGTAAGTGTGTTCGTACTTGCCAGCGACTTCGAGCCAGCCTGTTCCGGAGCAATACCACATATGCCAGCCGTCTTCTTTCACCACCACTGGTGAAGTCGCAGAAAAAGGATCGTGAAGTCCCTTTGCCAAAAGAGGACCGTTACTAATCTTTCGAAATGTTTCGCCACCATCATCACTAATCGCCAAACCAGTCGAGTTCGTGTAGGGCACTGAACCCGCCCGGGACCATCCGCTGTAATACAGATACACCTGGTCGCCGTGCCGTACGGCGCAGCTGGGCATGATTCCGTGCTCGTCAAACGTGCCCGGTTTACCGCAATCAAGGATGGGAGTCGAATTCAACCGCAGAATTTTTCTGGGGTCTTCCAAATCCAGATCAATGTAGGTTGTCAGACTCAGTTTGGGTTCAGGTCGAGATGCGAAATAAACCCGGATGAAACCGTCGCAGACCAGCGGAGTGGGAACTTGAGCATGAGACTTCATCCATCCACCTTCATCTCGCGGAGAAAAAACCAAGCCTTGCTTTTGCCACTTCATGTCAAAGACCAATTAGCACTAATCGCCTTTCAAGTCCTTCAGCGCCGCCTCCCGGACAACGTCATCAAGCCATTTGTGTGCGCTGACGCCTTTTTTCTCTCTCGCCATTTCGGCGAGACGTTTTGTCTCTGGCCCCACACCTTCAAGCTGCCCTAAATACCTCGTGCGATAAGTCCCGCCTCTCACGCCAGGTATTTCGAAGTCGAAATTTCCAGTGGGCTCGCCATCACCGACTGTGAAACTGATCAAGTAAAAAACTCCGCCGATGACCCACCGCAGATGAACGTCTCGCGCCTCGACCGGCATCTCCTCCAATGGCAGCTTGGCGAGAAACTGTTTGTTCGTCGTAATCAAGATTTTGGCGAACTCCGTTTCGCGCAACCAGGGCGGCATGCTTTCATCGCCAACAACAACGCGCGCCCCGACCTTACTTACGCGAACAATCTCAGCGAGGCTCCGTTTAATGTCGGAAAACTCACCCAGTCCGCCGAAACTGTAAACTGCGTCAAAATAACGATCCGGATAAGGAAGATAACAGGCGTTGGAAACGCTATACGAGGTCGGCACGCTGGTCTGCGACAAGCGATTTCGGCATCGTTCCAGCATACCCGCGGCAATATCCTGTAGACAGATTTGCCCGCCCGCACCCAGGCGTTGACTGATAATTTCCGAATCGCGCCCGGTCCCACATGAAACTTCCAGCACTCGATCGCTCGGACCCAGCTTGAGTTCGTCGATAAACTCATTACGCAACTTTTGTTCGTCTTCGCCGTGGGTCTCAAAAGTCAGATGGAGATTCTCGTCGTACGCGTGAGCCCGGCCGTCATAAAACGATCTGGCAAATTCATCTTCGCACGAGAGCTCTGGCGGATATGTCAGATCGGGGAAACCATTCTTGATGCGGTATTCATTACCGCTTGCCGAAGTCAGAATGCCGGAAGTGATCTCGCCATTCGTTTCTTCATAGCCTGATCCCAGCGTCAGCGGAGTGCCCGTGGCGGGACAAACGTAAAGCTTGAGTTCTTCGCGCTTCATCGAGTTAATTTGAGATTGCTTCGAATTATTTCATTTTTGTAAGCCGCAAAAAAGCGGCTGAGTCCAGCCGGAACTTCTGCGTGTCAGGAGTAATGTATACGCTTTGGGCCGCCACATCTTTAGTGATCAGCGAACCGGCGCCGATAAAACTGTCGCGGCCAATCGTGAGCTCATGTCCTAAGGTCGCGCTCACGCCGATAAAACAGTGCGACTCGATTTTCGTGTTGCCCGAGATCACCACGTTGCCGGCGATGTAACAGTGATCGCCGACGTTGGCATGATGGCCAACGTGATTACCGCTCCAAAGAAAAACGTTATTGCCAATCTTCGAACATGGCTGAATCGTGGTGAATTCCAGCACCAAACAATTATCGCCAACTTCGACGTCCCCAAAATTGGACGCCCGGGAACTAACGTAGCTAATCAGCTCGTAGCCTTTCTGTTTTGCTTCTTCGTATTTGCGCGCGCGAAATTTATTCAAGTCCTGATAACCGACCGCCACGAACATTTTGAAATCATCCGGCGGATAAAGCCGGGCGATATCTTCAAACGCCACAAGTGGCAATCCAAGTTTTTCTTTGCCGGGTTGGTAATCGCGGTCGACGGTAAAAGCCACGACGTCATGGGAACTGTCGCTCGTTAGATAAAAGTAGGCTTCGTCGGCGATCTTACCGGCGCCGAAAATGACGACCTTGCTCATGCCGTCCCTTTCTGTGCTGCGGATGGTTGCAGATACTTCGCCGCGAGTGCGATGCGGTCCACTTTGCCGTTCGCGTATTTCGGCAAAGGATTTTCGCGATAAAACGCTGACGGAATCATGTAGTCAGGAATGATTTGCTTGAGATCCTTACGCAATAACTGGCCGTCGATGCTGTCGCCGCTGGCGACCACGGCGACAATGCGGCTTAGCCCGTTGACGTTCGCGTGCAACACCGCAGCCTCGGAAACATAGTCGAGACAATTCAAAGCCGTTTCGATTTCTTCCAACTCAATCCGAAAGCCCATGTGCTTAATCTGATTGTCTTTGCGACCCTGAATGTGAAGCTTTCGGCCCGCCGGGTCGAATCGCACCATGTCTCCGGTTTTGTACATACGTTCAGCAAAATTATCGTGCAAAGGATTCTGTACAAAGCTGGCATCGGTGCGCGCGGGATCGTTGTAATAACCCTGGCCCACGTTTGGTCCCAGCAAACATAGCTCGCCGGTTTCGCCAGGCGCGACGCGCTCGTTGTCTTCGGACAGAATCAAATAGGCAAAGTTGTCTGCGATGTAACCCAGCGGCGGGAGTCCCTGCAAATCTTCAAAATCCGGCGCACTAATTTTGTACGAGGAACAAATGCAGGTGCATTCGGTTGGTCCATAAACGTTGAATAGTTCACTCGTTCGCCCGTACGTGTCGTAAAGCAATTTCAGTTTCGCTTTCGGATACCCTTCACCGCCGAATATGAATGCGCGGATGGATCGCAGGTTCTTGCCGTCGGTTGCCCTCATCGTTTGCAGAAAAATCAGCAGCGACGGAACAGAAAACCAAATCGTGCAACCGCCGGCTGACACTTTATCCACCAAACGTTTCGGATCCGTGCTTTCGTCCTTGTGAAACGGCACCAGTCGGGCACCGGAAAAGAGCGACGCAAACAAATCAAAAACTGAATTATCGAAATAAAGCGGATTCACGTTGGTCAAAACATCATCTGGCGTAATCGCAAAAGTTGCTTTGGCCCACTCGATCAGATTAAGCACATTCGCGTGCGTCATTACCGCGCCTTTCGGAAATCCTGTCGAACCCGACGTAAACATGATGTACGCCGGATCAGACCCTGTGACCGCGTTTGTCTCCGAAAGGTTTGCGCCATCCAGACTCGTGATGTCTCGCTCGGCGAAATCTTTGTCAGTCGCCGTAATGTTCAGTCCGGCCGCCGCTTCGGCATTCTTACCGAGAAAGGGCGCGTCGCCGAACAATACTCGAGGTCGACAGGTGGCAAGAATTTTTCGCAGGCGTTCGGCAGGACTATTCGGATCAAGCACGCAGTAGACGGCGCCAAGCTTCAGACAGGCGATGATCGCAGCGAAGGTGAATCGTGATTTGTCGCCTGACAGACAAACAACGTCACGCTTCGCCACGCCACGCTCGATCAAGAAGCGGGCGATTCGATTAGCTGATTGGTTCAGTTCGTCATAGCGGACAGCGGAATTCTCATCGAACCAGAGCGCGACTTTATCTGCTCGCTGCTTCGCCGTATTCTCAAATCGAATCCCGAGATTGTATTCGTACATCCCGATCGCGAGCCCCGGTCAAATAATCAGCCCACCGTCTAACTGAAATACCTTGCCGTGAAAGAAATCATTCTTGATTACCGCCACTACGCCGGCGGCAATTTCTTCGGGCCGGCCCAAGCGTCTGAGCGGCACTTTTTTTAGAGTGTCTTGCAACACCGTTTCACTGACAGCTTGTTTGGTGGATTCGGTGTCACTAAAGCCGGGGGCCACCGCGAATACGCGAATGCCCATCGGCCCCAGTTCCTTGGCCCAAACAGCCGTTAGTGCGTTAACGCCGGCTTTCGCAGCCGAATATGCAGATTGTCCCGCATTCCCGGACGCCGAGACTGAACTGATGTTGGCAATGACGCCCTTTGTCCTCGTAGACATCATTTGTTCAGCCACACATGCGGTCATGAAAAAAACTGAATCCAAATCAGCCGCCATGACCTTGCGCCAAAGCTCCACCGAATGCTTCTCAATTCCAGCGGAGCCAAGCCTTAAAAGTGGCGCGCTGAAAAGAATCCCCGCATTGTTGATAAGCACGTCCGCGGCGCCAAAACGTTCGTGATACTCCGTTGTGGCCATCACCACCTGACCGTAATCGGACAAATCGCAGGCGAAGCATTCGACCTGCGTTTGCTCGCGCAACTGGTCGAGCCCGGATCGGTCGAAATCGAAAACCGAAATACGGGCGCCTTCATGCTCGAGTAGATCGACTAATGCGCGGCCCAGCCCGCGTACTCCGCCGGTTACGATAATCTTTTTATCGCGCAGTTCCATGCCTCAACCGGCGTTGGTCTTGCTATCTATCACCCGTTTGATTTCAGAGACGCTTTGCATGCTTACAATTTCCTCGAAACTGAACTGTAAGCCGAACTTCTCTTCGAGCGACACAATTAATTCCATGTGTTTAAGAGAATCCCACGCCTCGACATTTTTCATCGACAAATCGTCCGTGATCGTTTCGATCTTCACCTGCAAGATGTCGGCTAGCAAGCCTTCTATTTTTCCATTAACTTCGCTCACTAAATCAACATCCCTCCCGCGGCGGCACAACGCCCAGGCAAGTCATGCGAACTCCCCCGACCGATATGCCGGAAAATATTTGGTATGCGGCACGTTAGCCGCTGCGACCAGCTGCTGGTAAGCCGTCTGGTCGAAAATCCTGCCGCAAAGATAAGAAGAGCGCGTGGTATTCGCCCAGCCGCGCTTGAATCGCGACAATCCGTCCTGGGCGTCTGCTTTCAAGCCCGCGCCTGCGCCCAAATCGAGCCAACGCAAGCCCTGCCCCTGGAAGAGATCAATAGCTCGGTCAAACAGGGCGAATGATGCACCCAACTGGTAACCGCGATCGCTGTAAGCTCCCAAATGATAGTAGCCGATACCGTCGCAGACAAACCACCAATTCATCCCTACTACCTGGCCATCATGAACGGCACGCGTCACCGCCAAACCGGGGACGCGCGCCTGCTCAGCAAACGACTGTTCGGAAAAGCGGGGAATACCACGAATGTCGTGGCGCGCAATCAGGTTCGCGTAAAGAGCGTTCCATTCGGGCAGGAAAATAGCCGGATCGTCGCATGGTTCGACTTCGATTACCTCTCTGGCGCGACGCACTTTGCGTTGGTGATGAGGATGCACAAACTTCGCATTGAATCTTTCGAGGTCGATCACAAAATGATCTTTGAATGGCCGCGTCAGATCGGGAAAGGCGCGGCAGAGAACCTCTTCGCTGTAATTGCCAAACGGATCCGTCACGAGCACAACACTGACGAACTCTTCACGAATATCTTCGAGATCGATCACCAAGGCCAGCCAATCGACGCAAGCAAACAAGGGATAACAACCCATCGCATCGACGTGATCCGAATCGGAAATTCTTCGCTCCAGGAGCCAGCCGCCACTCAAAGGCAGAAAATAGGGAAGACCGAACTCGCTGAACGAATTGCAATACAGCGAATTCGCATACCCTGCCGGCTCAACCCGAATGGATTGTTGATTCACAGAGGTCGGCTCATGCAGCGCATGATCTTTATCCGGGTAGGCGATTACCAGTGGTTCCTCGTACTCTTAAAAACCTTTTTCAGTGATCGTCGCGTCGTCATCCTCAGAAACTCTCATATTCACTGATCTGTTCGGTTTTCCATGGCAAAGCGGGTTTCACGACGCCAGGCTCTTTTCCGTAAGAACCGAATTGTCTTTCCGCGAGATCTACGATTTCGAACATAACGGCGCTGTGATACTCAAACAGGACCGATGAGCCATCTTTGATGATCAGTACCTTAAAGCGGTGAGGACCCACATTTAGCAAGTCGGCCGGCACGTAGCAAGTCGCTCGGAACAATCCAGTCTTCATCGGTCGCCCGGTAAACTCAGGATCGCCGGCTCCGCTGCCCGTCGTAAAAGCAATTAGATCCTGCTTGGTGTAGATATGCAGCGTTACGTGTAGCCTGGCATCTGGTACAAGATTCCAGTATTCGATTTCAATCGCAAAGGGGGTAGCCGTTGTCAGCGGCTCCGACTCGACATTCTCGCTGCGCCTCACCCGCACTCGATGCAGACGCACAGTTTCGTTGCCGGGGGCGCTGTCCATGGCTGGCCAACATTCTTCACGCGATTCACCAGTGCCGGAAGCACTTTTCAAGTAATTACCGACGACTGTAAGCGCTGATCCGTCGTCTACAATTACTCCCTGTTCCAACCGCAAGGCGCGCTGGCACAAACTCTGGATCGCAACTGTGTTGTGACTCACAAACAACACGGTTCGGCCTTTGCTGGCGACGTCGCTCATCTTCCCCAAACACTTCTTTTGAAACTGGGCGTCGCCGACCGCCAGCACTTCATCGATCACCAGAATCTCAGGCTCTAGATGCGAGGCAACGGCGAAGGCCAAACGCATGTACATTCCAGTCGAGTACCATTTGACCGGCGTCTCAAGAAACTTTTCCAGTTCGGAAAACTCAACGATCTCGTCAAACCTCTGATCGATCTCGATTTTCTTCATACCGAGGATCGCACCGTTCAGGTAGATGTTCTCTCTTCCAGTGAGTTCGGGGTGAAACCCAGTGCCGACCTCCAGCAAACTGGCGACCCGGCCGTAGAGTTCGGCGCGACCCTGCGTAGGCTCGGTTATCCGGGAAAGCACTTTGAGTAACGTCGATTTTCCCGCTCCGTTTCGACCGATAATGCCGATCACCTCACCCGGAAGGACTTCAAAATTCACATCTCTTAAGGCCCAAATCGTCTGTCCTGATCCATTCCAGCGGCCGCGAATGTTTTGCACTGGAGCCCGAACCATTCGCGCCAACGCGTCGCGGAGTGTGTTGTAGGACGTTGCCTGACTCTGGATTCGGTATTGTTTTGACAGTCCCGATACTTTGATGATGGGTTTCATATGGATCTAGATAATATCCGCGAAGCCCCGTTCTACACGGCGAAAGATATAAGTGGACAAGATCAACAAGGCGACTGTAAGAATCGCCGAGATACCGAGCGCCTGCCAGTTGAAGGCCTGAGCAATGAAAACGGCCCGAAACCCATCAATGATTCCGACCATGGGATTGAGTGCGTAGATTAGTCGCCATCGCGGCGGCACTAACGTAGTTGAATAAATAACCGGTGAAATGAACATTCCAAGTTGAATGAACACCGGCAGTACGACACCAACGTCTCTGTACTTCACATTTAGCCCAGCGAACAGCAAGCAAAAGCTGAGCGTTAAAAGAACCAGCATCACTACCAATGCGGGCAGCATGAGAATGTTTCGGGTGATCGGTACGCGATAGTAGGCCATCATGCCAAGCAAGATGAGAAACGCAATTGCAAAGTCCACCAATCGCGCGCCCACGCTTGAAATCGGAATGATCAGCCGCGGAAAATATATTTTCGTAATCAAATGGGCGCTGCCCACCAGGCTGACCGCAGCCCCGCTGACAGCGTTGGCGAAGAAAGTCCACGGCAGCAATCCAGCGTAAACCAGAATCGGATAGGGAACGCCATTACTGGGTACGCGCGCTAATTTCCCGAGAAAGATCGTGAATATGATCGTCGATACCAGCGGCTGTAAGATCACCCATGCGATCCCCAGCACGGTTTGCTTGTAGCGAACTTTGACGTCACGCCACGTCAGGAAATATAGCAAGTCTCGATACGTCCACAGAGTTGCCAGATCGAATAGTCGCGAACTTTGATGAGGTTCTAGTACAACTAAAGGCTCGGACGGCAATTCAACCTTAGAAGTCATTCCCGATTCGTGTGACGGAAGACCGCGTTCGGCGTGTGCCAGGGATTTGAGTGTGGTGTCGTTCGAAATATCCATTTAGATTTCAGCGCGGCGTCACGGTAGCTACTGGAGATACTCATTTCAGTTTCAGGAGGGGCGGCATTTACGAAGACGTCGTCCAGGCTTGGATTAGCATTTAGCTCCTCGCATGAAAGCTACGGGTTCTTTGAAATTAGCCAACAGTCTAGCTATCCGCGTGAGTCAGGGTCAAGCGAACAGTGGGAGCAAATCGAACGAGGAAATCGCGGAACGTCGACAATCAACGATCAATACGAGTAGCAGTGAAGACTCCAATCTCCGAACGAAGCTTATATGGGCTCTCTTCGTCATCGACACAGGTGACAAAAGAGTAATTTGCCGGAGATGGCGTTAGGCGAGCTGAGTCTTCCCTTCAAGAGCAGCGACCCTCGTTCGCGACAGCACGTGCCGAGCGGCAACTCCGCCTCTCCTGAAAAGCTGATTCGATGGTCCGGCAGACTTGACCACACCGCGGGGAGGACTTGGCCCGCCGGCTGAAGCACTGCTTTCGTGTTCGGGAATCTAAACCAACCCCGGCCATCGCCCCCACGGTTATCAGGACACTGCCGTCAACGCCATGGAGCGTAAACTGTACTTGCCACTGACCGACAATTGACGGGATAGATTTTTTTGGCCCCTTGGGGGATTTTGGCCACGCCGAGCGGCACAATAAGAAAAATCACAAGGATGATTCTTATTACATAATGACTTGTTAGCATCATGGCTTAACCACGTACATAGTCGGCATCCACCCGAAGGGAAACGTCTTCAATTTAGCGTCGGGCATGAACTCCTTAATGGCGCGCGTTTCACCGGGCGCCACTTCGTGGTTGAACTGATCGAAAATCATTACTCCACCACTGGTCAGTCTGGGCCAAAAGTGTTCCAGCGTCGCCCGCACTACGTCATAAATGCCGCAATCGGAAAAAATGAGCTTGAATTGCAGGTGCGAGTTTTCCTTGAAAAACGATTCGAGATCTTTGGTGACATCGAGGTTATGAATATGAACGATATTATCCAGTCCCTGCGCTTCAATCAGGCTCAGCACTCGATCGTAACTCTCATAGCATTCCCCGTCCGCTACATATTTTTCTTCTTCAGTAACCTTGGCTCCCTGGAACCAATCAAATCCATGCACCAGTGTCAGCGACTCAGGCTCAAACAGTTTCATTAACTTCGCAAAAAATAAGCTTCCAGCACCCTTATAAACTCCGATCTCGGCGATGTGGCCCGCCACACCGAGCGTCATCTTGTATGCCTCATAAAGAGAAATAAAGCGAGCGATTGTTAGATGGCCGGCAAATGCCGGAAAGTAGTGGATGTATTCGTTGGCATCGAACCCGAGCGCCTTGATTCGCTCGAGCGCTTCATAATATTCAGGCTTCCGCGAAGCGAATTTCCTTAACTCAAATTTCCCTGTGGACTCGGTCATGTCTTTTTCGGAGTTTGTGGTTCCCTGAGACCGTTGAGTTTGCCAATCCAATAGTCAGGAGTTATTTGCGATTGCTGGCGTTTGCGAATCCGATCTAACCAAACAAGCGCGCAGCATCGCATCGGAATGGAAGCGTCGTGCCAGAATAGCCAGGTGCACGATGGCGGTCAAGTAGAGCGCTGTTTACAAAAAAACATCCCGTCCGCCTAACGGCGGACGGGATGTATGAAGGCGCATGGTTCTAGCTCTTTGGTGTCGTCGCAGCTAATTCGTTAGCTGACTCCCTTCCCGGTGCAGCCTGGACAGTTATCGGTACCGTTGGAGAAAATCCTGTTGTTACCCCAAGTGTCGACTTCCCCTCCAGCGCCAACCAATGCTCCGGTGCCGCTATTTGTGAAGATGTCATTGTTGTTGATACGGACGATTCCGCCACTCACGGCATTTACGCCATTCGTGTTGTTGTAGATCCCCGAATTGGAAACGTCGGCGACTCCGACACTCCCATCCGCCAGGACTCCGTTGGTGGCATTGTTGTCGAATTCGGAATTGTCAGCCGCGACGCGCGAGTTAACCTTCGCATGAAGGCCATTCCCACATTCCGCGAAAGCGGAACGAGTAACTGCCACTTTTACCACGCCAGCTGACGTAGTCGCGGCGAGCCCGTCACCACCGCAATTCTTGACGATCGTGTTTGTTACAAAGACCTTAGAACCATCAGCACCCAAAGAAATATCAATTCCGTTGGTGGTAAAGCCGAAGATTACGTCGTTCTCGACGTTGAGGAACTTACCGGAGAGGAAACGAATCCCGTTAATGCCGGTGCCAATCCCGTTAATTCTCAAATTTCGCAAAATAACCACATCGCTCGGTCCGGCTTGGACCACGATCCCGTTGGTGCCGGCCACCAGCACCGAAGCGACTTGGCCGCCACCACCATCGATGGTGATTCCCTTGGTGATTGTCACCGCGCCGTAGCCGGCCGGATCGAGCGCGTCGATCTCGCCGCCAGCCGCGGTTTTCGAGATGGCACCTGCGAACGTTTTGCATGGCGCGGTACGGCTGCAGGGATTAGCGTCGTCGCCGACGCCGGAAACCCAAGTGCGGGAAGCCTGCGCCTGGGCCAGGGAGGCAAACGCGAACATGAAGGTCGCGATTACCAGAAGCTTAATTGTGAGCCGAAACTTGTTCATTTGGAGTCTCCTTTTTTTCTAGTTGAAAGTTGGGGATGGCCACCAGTAGAACGCGGATCAGTTCCGGCCACTGTTGTGCCGAGTCTTCCCATTGTTGACAACAAAAACTTCGTCATCAAAAAAGGCTTCATGAAGCCATAAGTCCCGGAGCGAGCGCGCCCGATGTTGGCACGCTCCCTCCATTGTCAAAGCCCTCAGGTACACGGATTGTTCGTACACCCGATCGTATTCCGTACGTGATTCGATGAACTGAGCAAGGCGTTACCTTGCGCAGACGTCAACGTCCCATTATTGATGTAGGCGGTAACCTGACTGTTAAAGTCGGCCAGCTTGTTACAGGCCACACCAGTGTTCGGGGCTGTCCGTGCTTGCTCGAGTTTGGCATTCAATCCTTGTTTCTGAGTGCCGCTCAGCGGGAGGCTGTTCACGTAAGCCTCCATGTCCAGAATCGTCTGGTTCACTGTCTTCACCGTCACCGTGAAGCTGCATGTCACCGGGCCATTGCCGGCAGCATCGGTAACCGAGTAGGTCACGGTGGTGGTGCCAATCGGGAACACAGTGCCTGGAGCGCCACCTGCGGTGCGAGTGGTGACTGCGCCGGGACAATTGTCTGTGCCCACGGGCGCTGTCCAGGTGGCGATCGCGCCTGACGGGCAGGTCGGCTCGAGCACCTGGCTGGACGGACAACTGATCTGCGGTGGTGTGTTGTCGATGACTCTGACTACCTGGTTGGCGGTGGTCACATTGCCTGCCACGTCGTGGGCGCTCCACACAATCGTGGTATCGCCGACCGGGAACGTATTGCCGGTCGGGCTGCGCGTGAACGTGACGGCGCTGCAATTGTCAGTCGCGGTCGGCGTACCTAAGGTGGCGTTGCTCACCACCGTGTCGCAGGTGGTTGCGCCCGCGCCGGTGTAAGCCGTGACCATGGGCGGAACGAAAGTGAAGGTCGGCGGCGTCGTGTCGTTAACTGTGAACGTCACCTGAATAGTGGTGCTGTTACCTGCGCCACCATTGTTACTGGAGCCGTCATTCGCCGTTAGGTTAATTGTGTGCGGGCCCAAACCCACCAAGCTGCCTGCCGCCGGGTTTTGAGTCACAGTAATCGTCTGACGATTCTGGCAAGTTTCCGAAGTATCTGAACTCGAGCAAGAGCAATTATCGGAGACAGTTGCGAGCGTCGAGTAGTTAGGAACTGGAGCCAGACAATTGCCGTCCGCTGAAGCTGATGTGTTCGGAGCATTAATCGACGGCGGCGTGACATCAACGACTTCTATTGTCTGGGTGCACGACGCAGTGCCTGTCCGATGCTGCTCTTCGAAAGTGTCACCTGGATTTGGGCCTGCTGTGGTGTACGGCCCCGCTATGTCGTGGGCATATGCGAACCAAATAATCGTGTTTGTACCAGCCGAGAATGGAGCATCAGAGCTGCGGCGCGTACAATTTCCGTTCACGTCACAGTCATACACAAGCTGACCATCGCTACGCTGCGCCCATAAAGTTACGTTGTCGCCCGTGGCGGTCGCCGTCCCTACATTGACTGAAGCTGAGCAGTTACTGTCAGCGTTGGCGCTCTGGTTGGCAGGGCAGCTAATGGTCGGCGGGTTGCTGCCGGTGTCGTTCACCGTTACGGTAAAGCTGCAACTCCCTCCACCGGTCTCTGACGTTGAGTTGATAGTCGTGGTTCCCACCGGGAAGAACGAACCTGAAGCTGGCGTGGTGGTAATGGATCCACAGTTACCACTCCCGACGGTAGCTGGGAAGCTTACGTGCGCGCCGCGTTGGCCGCCTTCTGTAGTGTTAGCACTAGCAGTCACATCTTCCGGACAAGTGAGCGCACAAGTGCCACCCCCGCCAGTGGAAGTGACCGGGATGCTTGTCGTGGTCGTGTTGTTGAGAGAGTTAATGTCAGCCGTATCGGCGGAAAGATTTGCGGTGTTGTTAATCGAAGAGCCGGAGGCAACCTGATAATTCGCAGTGAAGGTCGCGACAGCACCCGACGCCAGAATAGCTATCGTGCAAGTCGTGTTGCCACCAGTGTCAGTATTGCAGGCGAAGGCCGGACCACCAGTCTGACTAAATGAAACGAAAGACGCCCCTGCGGGCAAAGCATCAGTCAACTGAACATTGGCAGAACTGTCCGGTCCGTAGTTCGTCACCTGCAAGCCAAAGACCACACTCGATCCAACTGAGGCACTATCAGACTGGAAGCTTGACGCCACACCGATATCGGCTTCGGGATTTGCTTGATCTGAGACCGTGAACGAGGCCGTGGCTTCCGGATACAAAAAGAAAGGGTTTCTCACCACGACGCGCCAGGTTCCGCGACTGTCTGCTACTGAGCCGCCAACGGTGAAAGTGGGTGTAATCAATAAGGAGCCTGTCTGCGGATCGCTGGTGATGGCAGCTGATTGAGGGATATCCAAGTTCGGACATTCCCAAGTGACATGCCTCGGGAAAGAGGTGCTGAGCGGAACTCCCGAAACCACGATACACACCGTATCCCCGACCTGGAAAACGCTTTTCGGAGTTGTGCAATCCGAAGCAAGTACCGCGATCGTTTCTCCCGTGGGCGCCGGAACTATGGGTAATGACTCAAAGCGCAAGTTCGATCGCGCTTTCTCTACAATCGGACGCGTAACCTTGGTTCGTGGCGCGCTCGGCGCGTGGCTCACACCAGGCCGCACGGATCGTGACGCCAGGGAACGAATTGGCACTACGATGGCGATTAAAGAAGCTAGTACGAAACCACCAATCGCTATCAAATAATAATGACGAATAGAAGGAAGAGATGGCAGGCCTTGCGGGGTCTTCATTTGCGTATCTCCTTTTAGGTTCAAGAGGCGGTTTCAGTTTCAACCGGTGGCGTGTTTTTGTTGCTTCGGGAATGCCGATGGTTCTAAAACTGAGGCCGGATACTCTAATGTCAAATCACTAGCTGGTCAAGACTTTTTCGATGTTGCAAATTAGCTGCAAGACCTTCCCTCTGCTGGGTCGGGTTAAGTGACGAGGGAAAATCCTAAGGGCGAGCTTTTACAGCCTGCTGAAGAGCAGGCGCCTTAATACTCCAATCAAGCTACGTTGTCAATGTTTTTGCTACTTAAATTTTTGTTAAGTTGCTACGACTCGCAGGAGTAGACTTTTTGGGCAGTTGGGGGCCGAGGGTTTCAGGCTGATTTGCCTGATTTCTGAATTGCCGACACCGACCTTTGGAATTCCTGGTCCAAACGATCGATACATTTATTTCGCTCAAGATTAACCACGGCTAATTCTTTGATGACTTCGTCCTTTTGCGCCGCGGGAATTTGCTCGAATTCATAGACCTTTTCCTGGACATGCCAGAGCTTGCAGTTCGTTTCGGCCAATTGCGAAAAAAGTTCGCCAATTGTGCCCGAAAAATCGGCGATCGCGTTCCCCTCTTTTTTATAAACTTTATTTGCCGCGAAGGTCAGTCGTTCGATCGGTATATCTCCAGCAATGGCGGCGCCTACGAATTCGTTGATCTCAGCCTCAAGCTGCTTCTCCTGCAGTTCCAGACTGGCGATGCGCTCGGCGTCGTCTGTATGCCAAAGTTTCAGCTTTACCGTCGTTAACTTGTCGGCGAGAGTGCCGAGCGTCTCTGCCATTACTTGAACAGTGCTCCTTCGCGTTTCGCGATTTATTCGTTGTGCGCGATTTGCGCCATCGGCGGGTGCTGTTTTTCAAAACGCTTGGCGAAATACTCTACCGTGCGGCGCATGCCGTCCTTGAACGGAACTGAAGGCGCCCATCCGAGCAGTTGCTTTGCGCGCGTCAGGTCGGGCCGCCGTTGCCGTGGATCGTCGGCGGGCAGAGCGCAGAAACGAATCTTTGGTTCGAGGCCGACAGCCAGTCCGATTTCAGTCGCCAATTCGCGCATTGTGAATTCGTGATCGTTGCCGACGTTCACCGGCTCATGCACCGTGGGTCCGTCAGCGACATTCATCAACCGCACCATGCCGTCGATGAGATCATCGACATAGCAAAACGAGCGCGTTTGATTGCCGTCACCGTAAATCGTTAGCTCTTCGCCGCGCAATGCCTGCACGATGAAGTTCGAAATTACACGACCGTCATTCTCGAGCATGCGTGGGCCATACGTATTGAAAATGCGGATAATGCGCGTGTCCACGTGGTTCTGGCGTTGATAGTCCATCATCAACGTTTCCGCCAGCCGCTTTCCTTCGTCATAGCAGCTGCGCACGCCGATGGGATTCACGTTTCCCCAATAGGTTTCCGGTTGTGGATGCAGTTCAGGATCGCCGTACACTTCGGATGTCGACGCCTGTAAGATCCGAGCGCGGACGCGCTTCGCCAAACCCAGCATGTTGATGGTTCCCATCACGTTCGTCTTCACCGTCTTGACGGGGTTGTACTGGTAGTGAACGGGCGACGCCGGGCACGCGAGATTATAAATTTGATCGACCTCGAGCAGAATTGGTTCGGTGACATCGTGCCGCACAAGCTCGAAGCACGGATGATCGAGCAGGTGCATGACGTTCTCACGCCGGCCAGTGAAGAAGTTGTCGAGACAGATAATTTCATGACCTTCGCCAATCAAACGGTCGCAGAGATGCGAGCCAAGAAATCCTGCGCCGCCAGTGATTAAAATTCTCATCGAGCGTTCAAAGTACCTTTAGGTGCTTGAAATTGCAATTAAAAGCCTTTCCCGAAAACGGCCGATACCAGTGGCAGGGTGTCGACCACTTCACCAGCAAAGATCGTGATAATATCGGCCTCTAATTCGCATTTTCTGCGGAGGCAACGGGAGATCGGCGAAAACAATAAGTTGCGCAAGCTGTTTGTGACTGGCGGAGCAGGATTCATTGGATCAGCTTTCGTTCGGTTGGCGCTGTCCGAGTTGCCGCACTGCGAGATCATCAATTTTGATGCACTCACATACGCGGGAAACCTCGAAAACCTGGAAGGCATCGACGAGTCGCGACATCGTTTCGTGCACGGCGACATCTGCGATCGTGACGCGGTCGTTCACGGTCTTGCTCAAGGGACTGATGCGATCATTAACTTTGCGGCCGAGTCACACGTCGATCGCAGCATCCATTCAGCACACGAGTTCATCAAGACGAATGTACTTGGGACGCAGGTGCTGCTCGATGTAGCGCGCGAACGCGGTGTGCCGAGATTTGTTCAAATCTCCACGGACGAAGTAATGGGCAGCTTGCCGGAAAACGACGACGCATTCTTCACGGAAGAGTCGCCGTTCCGACCGAACAGTCCGTACGCCGCTTCGAAGGCGGCCGCCGAACAACTAGTGCGGGCAGCGCATCATACCTTTGGTCTCGGCACAGTAATCACCCGCTGTGGAAACAACTATGGGCCGCGCCAGTTCCCCGAAAAATTTCTGCCGTTGATGCTGGCAAATGCATTGAGCGATCAACCGATTCCGGTTTACGGCGACGGTTTGAATGTGCGTGACTGGATTTACGTCGAAGATCATTGCCGCGCGATTCTGAAGTTGGTGGCGGATGGTCGATTGGGCGCGACTTATAACATTGGCGCGCGAAATGAGCGACGCAACCTCGATGTCGCATACAGTGTCCTTGATGCCCTCGGAAAACCGCGCACCTTGATTCGCTTTGTTAAAGATCGACCTGGCCATGATCGGCGTTATGCCATCGATCCAGGTTTGATCGAGCGCGAGGTCAAATGGCGTCCCGAGGAAACGTGGGAGAGCGGATTGCAGAAAACGATCGACTGGTATCGTGAGAATAGCAGTTGGCTCGATCACGTTCGTTCCGGCGCGTACCGCGAATACTACGCGCGTCAATATGGCGTGGAGGCGGGCGCGTGTTGAAAGTGTTGGTCACCGGAGCCGCTGGTTTGGTTGGTCGCACAGTAACCGAACATTGTGCCGCGTTGGGCGACGAAGTGTTCGCTTTTGAGCATCACTTGCTCGACATTAGCAATCCATCTGCAGTCCATGCGGCCCTTCAGCAAACCAGACCTGAAGTCGTGATCAACTGCGCGGCGTGGACCGATGTTGACGGTTGCGAATCTGATCCGGCCCATGCGCAACGGGCGAATGCGTTTGGACCTGAGTTGCTCGCGAGTGCGTGCCGAGAAAACGACGCGCTCCTGATCACAATCTCAACCGATTACATTTTCGACGGGACGAAGCAGGGATTCTATACCCAACGCGATCAGCCGAACCCAGTCAGTATCTACGGCCAATCAAAACTCGAAGGCGAGCGCCGCGCGCAAGCGGCTTGGGCACGCACAATCGTCATTCGAAGCGGCTATATCTTCGGCCAGGGCGGTACGAATTTTCTAAGCACGCTTCTCCCCCGTGCCGCGCATCACGAACGATTGAAAGCGATCTCAGACATGGTCGGCACGCCGACCTATGCGCCGGATCTCGCGCGGCGCATGCGTGAACTCGCCGCCTTGGATCTACCCGGCATTTTTCATGTGGTCAACCGCGGCGATGGCGCGAGCTTTGCGACCTTTGCGCGAACTGCACTGGAAATCGCAGGATTAACATCAACGCCGCTTGAAACTGTGTCGCTTGCCGACTTGCGCCGCCCAGCCCCGCGACCGCGCAATTCGCGCCTGCGATGCCTCTGGTCTGAGGCGCTTGATCTGACCCCGCTGCCTCTCTGGACCGATGCCTTACACAGATTTGTTCAGTTGCACAGCGGCAGCCAAACTGCCTCCGTTTAAAACCCAAACCAGTGCCTGTCAAACCGCCCGCGGCAACGGCGGATATTGAGGCTGTTTTGATTTGCCTCGCTTGGAGGGTCTGTTATTATGATCGCCTGTTGCCCGTGGCAAATAATTCAGGGAAATAGGTTTTAAGGTTTATGACTCAAGACGAACGTTTGCTCCCGGTGAGGTCCCCACGCGAGGCAGATACGTCACTTGCCGAAATCGCACAGGGCCGCGCATACGGCAAATACAGCCGCTACGGCAATCAGCCGGAAACGAACCTCCGCGAATATATATTCATCATTCTCAAGCGCAAGTGGCTGATCCTAAGCCTGATCCTCGTTATTACTTCGCTGGTGACAATCCAGGCATATCGCGAACCGTCTATCTATCAGGGCAGCACCACCATTCGCATTGAACCGAAGGGCGGAAACATTCTGCAAACCGGTCAGGCGCTCGTCATTAACCAGACCGATCCGAATTTTTGGGGCACCCAACTGAAACTGCTCCAGAGTCCGATTCTCGCGCGACAAGTCATCCTCACGCTCAATTTGCAAAACAATCCTGACTTCATGGGCGGACAGACGAACGGCAGCATTTTTTCTTCGTTGAAACGAATTTTTTCGCGCGAGAAGACCGCAAACAAATCCGCGCAAGGCCAGACCAGCGAGCCGGAGCCGGTTGGCGATGCGGAAATGTCGGATCGTCAGCTCACGCCGGAACAGTTGGAGAAGTTAGAACCTTACGAAGATGCCATCGTCGCCAATGAAACCGTCACACCGGTCGAAAAAACAAATCTGGTTGTGATCAACTACACGCATAGCGATCCGGCCATGGCCCAGCGAGTTGCCAACGCGCTTGCTGATGTCTTTGTGCAGAACAATCTCGAGCGGCAAGAAGCAGGCACGAGCAAAGCGGGAATCGCGCTGGCAAAGGCAATCGCCGAATACCAACAAAAGGTGAAGGAGGAACGCGACGCGCGTTTCAACTTCGCCAAGGAAAACAACCTGCCCTTAACGACGACGACGATAAATCTGGAAGCTGAACGAGAGAACGAATACAGCAAGCAATTGCTGGATGCGGAGAATGCGCAGCGAAATCTTAAGGCGGCCTATGAGGCGGCCAAGAATGCCCAAGATCCTTTAGAAAATCCGGAGGTCCAAAAGGACGAACATATCCGTAAGCTCCGCGACGAGCTCAGTGACCTCAACGAAAAACGCGATGCGTTACTGCAACGGTACACACCGGAATGGCCTGAGGTTAAGTCTATTGACGCACAAATCAAATCGAAAGAAGAAGATTTGAAGCGAGCTCCCGCACAGATCCTCGGCGCGATGAAGAAGCGATACGAGGCGTCGGAAGCCCAATACAAGAGTCTCGTCGGCGCTTACAGTCAGGCGCACGGCAAAACCACTGCGCAGACCAAAGCCGAAATCGATCTCGCGGCCATGACGCAGCAATTGACTACCGATGAACAGTATCTCAACACGCTTTTACAGAAGCAGCGAGAGTTGAACGCTGTCTCTGGTGATGCCGGTACGAACGTGTCGATCGCGAACTACAGCCGAGTGCCACACGAGCCGATCGGCCCCGCGCGACTGCGCACAATCGTGCTGGCATTTCTGTTGTCGTTAATGGCCGGTATCGGTCTGGCGTTCTTGCTTGATTTCCTTGACGACAGCGTGAAGTCGATCGACGACATCGACCGCTATATTCACCTGCCCGCGCTGGCCTTGATTCCAGCGGCGCGGAATGAAAAAGTAAGGTTGCCGGCACAGACGGAATCTTCCGGCCCGAACCCTTCGACGGCCCTCGCTCTGGTGACCGATGTGCGCTCGCCGATTGCCGAGGCCTATCGACACTTGCGCACTTCGCTGTTGCTGTCATCGGCAGGCAATCCGCCAAAGACAATCCTAATCACTTCGAGCCAGCCTTCTGAAGGCAAGACCACGACAGCCATCAACACCGCATTCATGCTCGCGCAGACCGGCGCAGCTGTGTTGATTATTGACTGTGATTTGCGTCGTCCTCGATTGCACGCGAACTTCAATCTTTCGAACGCGCGTGGACTGACGAATTATCTTTCGGGCGAAAGTCCGATCGAGGACGTGCTTCAATCCTACGAGAAAGTGCCGAACTTGAAGCTGTTGACTTCAGGTCCTATTCCGCCGAACCCGGCAGAGTTGCTCGGCTCGGAGGAAATGCGCAAGCTGCTTCAATCCCTTTCGGAACGATTTACCCACGTCATCGTCGATTCGCCGCCGGCAATTTCATTTACCGACGCCGCGATTCTTTCAACCTTCGTTGATGGCGTGATTCTCGTGGTCCACGGCGGGCGCAGCTCGCGCGCGGTGGTTCGTCGGGCGCGCCAACAACTGCTGGATGTCGGCGCGCATATATTCGGCGTCGTGCTGAACAACGTGAAAACCGAAACGCACAAATATTATTACGGCGCGAGCTACTATTCGGCTTACTACCAGTCGGACGATTACACTGAGGCCGACGAAGGCGCCGGAACCGCACGCGCGGCCGCGCCATAGTCGACAGGCTTCGAAGAATTTCTTAACACCTCGTCTACCGATACATGCCCGGACAATTCTGTGTGATCGCGCCCGACGTAAAGCTCGGGCGCGATGTAAAAATTCATCACTTCGTAAACCTTTATGGCTGTGAAATCGGCGACGGATCTAACATTGGATCGTTTGTTGAAATACAGAAACGCGCGCGCATCGGCCGCAACTGTAAAATATCCAGCCACAGTTTTATTTGCGAAGGCGTCGACATCGCAGATGAGGTTTTCGTCGGGCACAGTGTCGTATTCATCAATGACAAATATCCGCGCGCGACGACGGAAAGCGGGGCGCTGCAGACTGAAGCTGATTGGAAAGTAGTTCCGACCATCGTCAAGTCGCGCGCCAGCATCGGTAGCAACGCAACCATTCTTTGCGGCGTGACAATCGGGGAAGACGCCATCGTGGGCGCTGGCGCCGTAGTCACGAAAGATGTTCCGGCCGGCACGACTGTGGCGGGCAACCCAGCGAGAGTCATTGCTAAGAAGTAATTATGTCGAAACCGTACGCAGCAAATTCAACTCAAATTCACAACCCGCAAGCAGCAAATGTCACGGTTCCCTTTGTAGACCTGAAGCAGCAATACGCTTCGATCAAAACAGAAGTTGACGCGGCGATTGCGCGCGTCATCGAGAACACCTCGTTCATCCTCGGGCCGGAAGTCCGCGCTTTTGAAGCCGCGTTCGCCGAATATGTTGGCGCGCGCGCATGCATCGCCGTCAACAGCGGCACAGCGGCACTGCAGCTCGCG
>CBFHBA010000025.1:0-74281 GCA_965653675.1 uncultured bacterium | reverse complement strand
GGAGAGGGCTGGGGTGAGGGCTTGCGAGTGGCAGCCTTTTCTTTTGAGTTATGAGAGATGAGTTCGCTCAGTGAGCGAACTCATCGCTCCCAAGAGAAAAGTATTGTTCGCGACGTAGGCCCTCACCCTAACCCTCTCCCAGAGGGAGAGGGAAAAGTAACCATGGACCATGTAACCAGCGAGACATTTGATGCTAACGCGCGGGCGGCTTTGACTGACCTACACCTCCGCGGCGCGCTGCGCAACGCCACAACGCTTTTTGGCAAACGGCGACGGGAAGCCTCACGAGGTCTCGATAATTGGGAAGAGCTCCGGGCGCAGGCGCGCGCGATCAAAGACGAGACGTTGCTTCATCTCGATAAATATCTGGAACGGTTCACTGCCAACGCCGAAAGGGCAGGCGCGCGGCTTCATTGGGCGCGCGACGCGGCCGAAGCGAACGCGATTGTTTGCCGGCTCGCGCGTGAGCGAAATGCGCGTCTGGCCGTGAAAAGCAAGAGCATGGTGACCGAAGAGATCCATCTCAATGCAGCGCTGGAAGCGGTGGGAATCGAAGCGATCGAAACTGATCTGGGCGAATACATCATTCAGCTTGCCGGCGAGACGCCTTCGCACATCATCGCCCCGGCAATCCACAAAACCCGCGGCCAAATCGCGGAACTGTTTAGCGAAAAGCTCGGCATCGAAAGGACCGACGATATTGCAAGATTGACCATCACCGCACGGCAAGTCTTGCGCGATAAGTTTGCCGCTGCCCAGCTTGGCATCAGCGGCGTTAACTTCGCAGTCGCGGAAACCGGGACGATTCTGATTCTGGAAAACGAAGGCAACATTCGCTTCACGACCAGCCTGCCAAAAACCCACATCGCTTTGATGGGAATCGAGAAAGTGATCCCGCGGTTTGCCGATCTGGAAGTGTTTCTCAAATTGCTTCCGCGCTCTGGCACGGGCCAGCACCTCACTGCGTATCAATCGCTAATTACCGGCACGAAACGCAACGCCGGGGATGAGGGACCGGACGAGCTGCACATCGTTCTGCTCGACAATGGCCGCTCGCGCATGCTGGCAAATCCGACGACGCGACAGGCGCTGGCGTGCATTCGGTGCGGCGCGTGTCTCAACGCATGTCCGGTTTACCAGCAGATTGGCGGGCATGCTTACGGTTCAGTCTATCCCGGGCCGATCGGGGCCGTCATCACGCCGCAATTGTTCGGTTTGGCGAAGGCCGCGCAGCTTCCTTTTGCTTCCAGTCTGTGTGGCGCGTGTCGCGAAGTATGTCCTGTGAAAATTGATATTCCGGAATTGCTGCTGCATCTGCGCGCGGAAATAAAGCAGCCGGCACAGATCAGAAATCAGACTTCAGCACCGGTAAAGCGAAATCGAATCGAACACTACGCGTTCAAATTATGGGCAGCCATGATGACTCGGCCACGCCTTTACGAATGGGGCGGCAGGATTCTCGGATTCTTGCAGCGAGCAGCGATGCGCGACGGGGCGATACGAAAAGTGAATGGGTCGCTGGGAAAACTTGCGCCGCCACTGGCCGCGTGGACCAGTGGACGCGACTTGCGGCCAATTGAGCGTGAAACGTTTCGCGAATATTGGAGAAGAGTAGGGAATGACTGAGAGCATGGCGACCAGCGAAAGGACCGGCGCACGAGCTGAGATTCTTCAGTCGATCCGCAGCCGTCTGGCGGAAAGCGCGCCGGTCGCAGAAACTCCATCCAATGTTGCGCCGTTCGATGTTGACTTCGCGACTACACCAGTTATCGCGGACAAGCGGTCTTTAGTCGAGACATTCAAACATCGATTGGAATCGGTCGGCGGCCGTTGTGTCGCCGTTGATAGTGAAGCGCAAGTATTTTCTGCGTTGAAAGCGGTCCTGGCTGAACTCAAACACAAAGGCAGTGCGACGCGCCGCATTGCTTTGACCGATGCGGCCATTCTCGGATCAATGGCGCAGGATTTTGCAGCAGCCGAGTGTTATGAGGTTGCTGTGCTGCCGCTCACGAATGATCTTTTTCAGTTTGACGTTGGCATTACCACGGCGCAAGCGGCGATTGCGGAAACGGGAACGCTGGTGCTCGAACAGGCACTTGAGCGGCATCGACTGGTTTCGCTTCTGCCACCTGTGCATATCGCGATCGTAAACGCCAAGGACGTTTGCGAGACCCTCGGCGAGGCGATTCTTCACGCGCGCGTGAGTTGCGAAACGAGCGCGGCGGTCACATTCATTACTGGCCCGTCACGGACGGCGGACATTGAACTCACGCTCACAATCGGCGTGCATGGTCCGAAGGAGTTGTATGTGATCGTGTACGAAGATGGCCGCGGAACTTAGATCAATTTCTCAAGACAGAATCTCGTGCGAATCATTTCCTTTGCAACCAAAGAGACAAATTGGCAATCGCCGCGGATCGGCATGATTCTGCACCGCGAAGGTCGTGATACCGGCCACCGTCTGGACTGTGAGAAGCTTTTTGGCGCGGCCGACCGGCCGTCGAATCCACTGTCGTGGTTTGATATGGATAGTCAGTTCTTCCAGAAGGCGCTCGAAATCTCCCAAAAGATAGCCGAGGATGACAACGCGCTGGCTGAGGCTAACAGTCACGGCTGGCTGGTTCCCAGTCAGAATGCCTACTGGTTTGCGCCGGTGCCACGCCCCGGAAAATTGATTTGTATTGGCTTGAACTATCGGGATCATGCCGCTGAAAGCAACATGGCAATTCCAAAGGAACCAGTTGTCTTTTCAAAGTTTTCAACGGCGGTCATTGCGCCGGGCGAGCCTGTCGTGTTGCCGGCGACCAGCACCAAGGTTGATTACGAAGCGGAATTGGCGGTGGTAATCGGCCGTCGCGCAAAGGACATCAGCCTCGAACGCGCGCTCGACTATGTCCTGGGTTACACCTGCTTTAACGATGTCAGTGCGCGTGATTTCCAGTTTGCCGACGGTCAATGGCAGCGCGGAAAATCCTGTGATACGTTTGCGCCGATGGGACCCACGATCGTCACCGCGGATGAGGTTCCGGATCCTCACAAGCTGTCGATCAAACTTGTCCTGAACGGCCAGGCTATGCAGGACTCGAACACCGATCAGTTCATTTTCGGCATTCCTGAGTTGATCGAATTCCTTTCGCAAACGATTACGCTTGAGCCGGGGGATGTTATCGCGACCGGCACGCCGCCCGGGGTAGGCTTTGCGCGGAGGCCGCCGGTGTTTTTGCGGCCGAACGACAAAATGGAAGTTGTGATCGAAAAGGTCGGGACATTGGGCAATCCAGTGGTGGCACATGGAAAGGCCGCTGCTATGCCCGGTGGACTCACAATCACAGAGCGGTGAGCAGTGAGCAGTAGGCAGAGGGCAAAGGGCAGAGGGCAGAAGGCAGAAGGCAAGACAAAGACCAAAGACCAGAGACCAGATACCAGAGATCAGAGACATGACTGCTCACCGCACACCGCACACTGCACACTGTCCACTGCCCACTGTCCACAAATTAAGACGAACGAGGCTGATGCCAATGATGCGTAAAATCACTCTAATGCTCGTCATGTTCGCGGCGGTACTTGCCCTCAGTTGTAACCGAGGCGGATCAAATAGCGGCCGCAAACTTACCGTCGCCGTAGTGCCCAAAGGCACATCGCACGAATTTTGGAAGAGCATTCACGCCGGCGCCGTTAAGGCCGCACAGGAAATCTCCGCGCAGGGCACGCCAGTGGAACTGATCTGGAAAGGGCCTTTGCGTGAGGACGATCGGGAACAACAAATTCAAGTGGTCGAGGGCTTCGCGTCGCAAGGCGTGAACGGCATCGTTTTGGCGCCGCTGGATAATCACGCTCTGGCGCGGTCCGTTGAAGAAGCAAAGGCTGCCGGAGTGCCGACCGTAATCATTGACTCGGCCCTGGAGTCGAACAGCATCGTCAGCTTTGTCGCCACCGACAACCGCAAGGGCGGCATGCTGGGCGCGGATCGTTTGGGCGAGCTGCTCGGCGGCAAGGGCAAAGTGATCTTGCTTCGCTATGCCGAAGGGTCGGCCAGCACTGAAGAGCGCGAAGCAGGTTTTCTTCAGGAGATGAAGCAGAAGTTTCCGAACGTCGAATTGATTTCAACGGATCAATACGGCGGCGCGACGCGTGACACGGCCAAGCGTGCGGCTGAGAATCTGCTCAATCGCTTCGGCGACGACGTAACAGGAATTTTTTGTCCGAACGAATCGACGACGGCCGGAATGCTTTCGGCTTTACAGGACGCGGGCAAGGCCGGAAAGCTCATGTTTGTGGGATTCGACGCGACGCAGATGTTTGTCGATGCGATGAAGGCTAAACAATTGCACGGCATCGTGGTGCAAAATCCATTCAACATGGGCTACCTCGGGGTGCACACCATGGTCGAGAGTCTTCAGGGCAAGGCCGTTGAAAAACGCATCGACACTGGGATCGCGATGATTACTCCCGAAAATCTGGAGGCAAAGGAAAGCCAGGCACTTTTGCATCCGCCGCTTGAGCAGTATTTAAAGTAAGTTTCGAGTTTCGGGTTTCAAGTTTCGAGTTCGCTTGTATGGCGCGAACGCTGGACTTCAAAATCCAAACTCTAACTCGAAACTCGAAACCCGAAACTGACTTGATGGTCGCTGAAACCAAAACCGATTGGACGATCCCCGCCCAAGGCGTCGCGCGAAACTGGCTGAACCGTCTGGCGCCGTTCTTCGGGCTTCTGCTCGTCATTGTCATCTTTACGATCCTGATTGGCGAACCTGAGAAATACCTTTCACTGCGAAATCTGCGGACAGTCCTGGCGCAGACCGTGATCGTAGCCATCGGCGCCATTGGGATGACCATCATCATCATCAGCGGCGGAATCGACCTGTCGGTCGGATCGGCCATTGCGCTGACTGGTGTAATTACCGCGCTGGGGATTAACGCCGGCTGGCCCACAACCCTGGCTCTGGGTATTGGGATTTTGGTGGGCGGCATGGTGGGCATGGTAAATGGGGTGGCGATTACGCGACTGCGCGTCGTCCCGTTCATCGCCACGCTGGGAATGTTGGGCGTCGCGCGCGGAGTTGCGAAGGGTCTGGCTGGATCACAAACCGTGAACGTGCCCGACACTTGGGCGAATGACTTGCTGTTGACGGTCCCGAAACATCAGTGGTTGTTGGTGGCGCCAGGTGTCTGGATCGCGACCGTTCTGGCAATCGTCGCTGCCGTCATGTTGCGTCGCACAGTTTTTGGCCGGCGCGTGTTTGCTTTGGGTTCGAACGAAGCGGCAGCCCGCGCCTGTGGCATCGCCACGGATCGTTTAAAGATTTACATCTATGCGCTGGCCGGTTTGTTGTTTGGTTTGGCGGGTGTGATGCAGATGTCGCGGCTGCGGCAGGGCGATCCGACGGTGGCTGCCGGTTTAGAACTAGACATTATTGCCGCGGTCGTGATTGGCGGAGGCAGTTTGAGTGGCGGCGAGGGCAGCATCCTGGGCGCGATGATTGGCGCGCTGATCATGGCGTTTCTGCGCAACGGCTGTCAGCAAGTTGGCTGGCCCAACTACATTCAGGAAATCATCATTGGAGCATTGATTGTGTTCGCTGTGGCGATAGACCGCTGGCGAAGTTCACGGACGGCGTTGGCTTAATTAGGACCATTTCATGCCCACCACTATCACTGATGTAATCGTGCGCGACATTCGCTTTCCCACGTCGGCGACACTCGACGGGTCCGACGCCTTCAATGTCGATCCGGATTATTCGGCGACGTATGTGGCGCTGGAAACAGATCGAACCGGGTTGCGCGGGTACGGCCTGACATTCACCAACGGTCGTGGCAACGAGATCTCTGTCGCCGCAGTGCACGCACTCAAGCATCACCTCTTGGGACAAAATCTGGAATCTATCGCGAACGATTTCGCCGGCTTCTGGTTGCGAATTACTTCGGATAGTCAGGTGCGCTGGCTGGGACCAGAGAAGGGTGTGATTCATCTTGCGATCGGCGCGCTGGTTAATGCAGTTTGGGATTTGTACGCGAGAACTGAAGGCAAACCTGTCTGGAAATTGCTGGTGGATATGTCGCCGGAACAGCTCGTGTCATGCGTTCCGTTTCGGCACATCACCGATGCCTTGACGCCACACGATGCAATCGAGCTGCTGCAGCGGAACGAATCAACGAAAGCGGCTCGCGAACAGGAAATGATTGCCCAGGGTTATCCGGCGTACACCACATCGGCTGGGTGGCTCGGGTATTCGGACGAAAAGGTCCGGCAACTGGTGCGCGAAGGACTGGCGGACGGCTGGACCCACTTCAAGATGAAGGTCGGGCGTAACCGTGACGATGACGTTCGTCGCGCTTCAATTATTCGCAAAGAGATTGGTCTCGATCGCAAGTTGATGATGGACGCGAACCAGATTTGGGATGTCGATCAGGCGATTGATTGGATGAAACCGCTGGCGCAGTTTAATCCCTGGTGGATTGAAGAACCGACATCTCCCGATGATGTCTTAGGCCACGCGAAGATCGCTAAGGCGTTGGCGCCGATCGGCGTTGCCACCGGCGAGGCTTGTCAGAATCGGGTGATCTTCAAACAACTCTTTCAGGCAAACGCGATCAGCTTCTGCCAAATTGACAGTTGCCGTCTTGCGGGAGTGAACGAAGTGTTGGCTGTGATCTTGATGGCCGCAAAATTTGGCGTGCCCGTGTGTCCACACGCCGGAGGTGTCGGTTTGTGTGAATACGTTCAGCATCTCTCTCTCTTTGATTACATCGCGGTGAGTGCATCGCTCGAGAATCGCATCACGGAATATGTCGATCACTTACATGAACACTTTGTCTATCCCGTGACTATCAAGGATGGCCGGTATATGCCGCCGCTCGATTCCGGATACAGCATTGAAATGAAAACTGCATCGCTGGATTACTACGAATTTCCGCACGGGCAGGCTTGGAAAAACAGATCATCAGTTGCCGGCGAGATTCTGCAACCGGCATGAATGCTGGTATTGCAAACTGCGATGGGAGACGAACGGAATTGAGTAAGGAGTTTGTCGGAATGAGATTAAAGCTGCTGATCACCATCATGGCCTTGTTGATTTTCGCCGGCAATGCCAAAGCACAACCGGCGGCCAATGATTGCGCGGAAACGAAGACGCAATTGACGCGGGCGCAGACCAGATTGAATGACTGGCCTGCGCTCGGGCGTTACCATGAGGCGAACACCAAACTCGCGCCGCCTGTAGGAAACGAGGCGCGTGTCGTCTTCATGGGCGACTCGATCACTGATTCGTGGGACGATCCGAAATATGGCGGCTTCTTTCCCGGTAAACCCTACATCGATCGCGGAATCAGCGGGCAAACAACGCCGCAGATGCTCGTGCGTTTTCGCGCCGATGTGATTGCGCTACATCCACAAGTTGTCGTGATTCTCGCCGGCACTAACGATCTGGCGGGTAACACCGGTCCGATGACCCTGGAGGCAATCGAAGACAATCTGATTTCGATGGTTGATCTCGCCAAAGCTAATCACATTCACGTTGTGCTCTCATCAGTGCTTCCCGTCAGCGATTACGAATCGCGCGATGGCAAACCGATCATTCAAACGACACAGCACCCGCCGGAAAAAATCAAAGCGCTGAACGATTGGATGCGCATCTACGTCGCCCAGAATAAGCTGACTTATCTCGATTACTATTCGGCCATGAGAGACGACAAAGGTTTTCTTAAAGAGGAAATTAGCGCGGATGGCCTGCATCCGAATGCGAAGGGATATGCGATCATGGCGCCGCTGGCCGAGGCCGCAATTGCGAAAGCGTTAAAGAATCGAAACTAACTCCCTCTCCCTTTGGGAGAGGTATAGCCATTGCCGATTTTTGATTGCCGATTGAAAACCAGCTAAGTCGAATCCAACTTAACTTCGGCAGTTCAAAAATTGGCAATCGACAATGTTGGGAACCACGAATTCATGGCGACAACCTTAGCAGATATTGCGCGCACGCTGGGCGTCTCAAAGATGACGGTGTCGCGCGCCATCAACAACCATCCGGAAATCAGTCCGGAAACGCGGGAGCGAATTTTGGAAGCCGCGCACCGCATGAATTACCGGCCGAACCAGTTCGCACGCGCGCTTACCACCCATCGTTCCTATCTGCTGGGCGTAATCGTTCCCGACTTGATGCACTCATATTTTGCGGAAATCTGCCGCGGGATCGAGACGATTGCGAAACCGCTTGGGTACCAAAACCTGATCTGCAGCACGGATGAGAATGCTGCGAATGAACAAGCGGAGATTGAAGCGTTGTTGCCCCGCACCGACGGGTTGATTATCGCTTCGTCAGCCTCGCCGAGTGACACTAAGGTTTTGCGGCGCGCCATTCGCGAAAACGGTCGTGTCGTCTTGATTGACCGACAGTTAGAAGGCGTGCGCGCCAGTACCGTCACCACTGACGATGTGAAGGTCGGGCGGCTCGCGACCGAACACCTGATAAATCTCGGCCATCGCAAAGTTGGACACTTGAAAGGCACAGATGCATCCACGGCCGTGCAGCGCCTTGAGGGCTACAAACAGGCGCTCGCGAAACGCCGCCTGCCGTTCGATCCGTCGCTGGTGCGAAGCTGCGGATTCACTGAGAAGGATGGCTACGATTCAATGACCGCCTGGCTAAAAACTGGCGATGTGCCCCCAGCCCTCTTTGCCGCAAACGATCCGGCGGCGATCGGGGCCATGAGCGCACTCAGCCAGGGCCGTCTGCGAATTCCCGAAGATGTCGCCATCGTTGGTGGCGGAAACATCCATTACGGCGACATGCTTAAAGTGCCTCTGACAACCGTGGCCTGGTCAACGTCTGAGATGGGCCAGGCAGCCGGGCGTCTATTGATTGATTTAGTCGAACACAAAAGGCGGCCGAAAGAACAGCACATTATTGTGGAACCTGAACTGGTCATACGAGAATCATGTGGCGCGGCCCGTGCCGCGATTGTCTGACTATGCTTAACTTCATCAAAACTGCCGGCCTGGTTCTGGTAATTTCGTTCGCGAGCTCAGACTTTGCGCTCGCTTCACCGCGCATTAAGGTGCTGAAGATTGCCGTCACAAACACTACTGACGAGTCGCGCCCGGCGGAAGACATCGTCGTCAGCGTTGCCGAGTTGAAACGGATCGCGCCAGATTTTAGAGCTGGCGACGCGATCGTCACGACCAGCGAGGCGGCCACGCTCGAAGAAGATGCGCGCACTTTGCATACAATCGAGCTGCCTTCACAAGCGGACGATCTCGACGGCGATAACAAGTATGACGAACTCGCTTTTCAAATCGATCTGAAACCTGGACAAACGCGCATTGTCACGATTGCCTACGGAGAAACAGCGACTATTCAGCGTCTGCGCAGTGACTATCCAAAGCGGACCGCGGCGAAATTCACAATGAAGTTTGACGGCCTCGGCTGGGAATCCGAGGCAATGGCGTGGCGGATATATTTTGATAAGCGTAATGCGATTGACGTGTGGGGAAAACGACGGCCGGGTTTGTATCTGGAGATGTTCGGCGCGCCTGAGTACGTCTATCACTGGGAGTCTCCGCTGGGCCGCGACATCTATCGCATCGGCGACGCGCTCGGAATTGGGGCAGTGGGTGCGCTGGTCGATGGCAAGGCGGTGAGAGTTTCCGATGTTGCCGAACGCAAGTGGCGCATCGTTAGCGCCGGTCCGGTTCGGACGATCGTTGAATTGAGTTACAAGGGCTGGAAAGTGGCGGGCCGGGAAGTGAATCTTACCAGTCGCATCACGCAATGGGCCGGGGAACGCGGCTTCGATCATCGCGTGACTGCTGAGGGCGCAGACGGGCTGACATTGGTCACCGGAATTGTTCGACAACCGGATTTGGAAGAAAAGACTTTCAATCCGACCGCCGATGAAGGAGCTTTCACGCGCGCGTGGTGGGGACATCAAGTTGAAGAGGAAGGTCCGCCCGCGACGGCGATTCACATGCTCTCCGATCAAAATCTCGGTCTGGCGATCATCGCGCTGGGAAAGGAAAGCAAGGCGATCACTGACGATCCGCTAAACCTTCTGGTCCAACCCCAGTTTCAGAATGGCAAAGCAGAGTGGTATGTCACCGGCCTTTGGGATCAGGAAGACACTGATGACTTGAACGTTAGCGCGCCGCGCGCCGACTCTCGGTTTAGATATGGGACGCTCGCTTTGCCACAACCTTCGGGTAAAACTTTCGCGGGCTTCGTTAATTTTGTGCGGCAGACCAGCAGCCGAATCACGCATCCGGCGCGAGTTGAAGTCGTTTCCACGAACGCGACAGCACAGGCGGCGCCGCTTGACAGTCTGCAGCCCGCAAAGAAGAAGACATACGCCGAGGCGATCGAGTTGCTGAAGGAGTCAGCCGAACGCACCGCGCAAAAGCTGGAATCAGCTATCTCACACACCAAACCCGAGGATGCGGCGCGAGACGTTGGCGAAGGTTTCTTCACAGAGGGAGACAATCAAACCGGCGAATGGAAATCGCAGAAAGGCTTTTACTGGACCGGAAGCTTTTGGGTTGGCGAGTTGTGGCAGCTTTACGCCAAAACAAAAGACGAACGCTTTCGACGTTGGGCTGAGCTTTGGAATGCCCGGTTGCTCGGCAACGAGGCAAATGAGAATCACGATACTGGTTTCCTGAACTTTTATTCGTCTGCACTCGGTTACCGCAGCACGCAGGATCCGAAATATCGCGACGGCGCTCTCCGGGCGGCGGCGCGCTTGAAACAACTCTATAATCCGACGACCGAACTGGTTGCCGCGTGGTCGGTAAACGGTGACGATACGATCATCGATACGATGATGAACCTGCAAATCTGGTGGTGGGCAGCGCGCGAGACAAATGAAGCGCAGTGGCGAGACCTCGGGCTGAAACATGCACTCAAATCTGCGGATTGGCTGGTTCGTCGTGACGGGTCAGTCGCGCAATCGGTTCACTACAATCCCGGTGACAATCGGCAAGAATTTACCTCATCGCAGGGCGCTGCCAATGCGATCAAGTACCCAAACGAGGTTAAGGCGGGCGAGCGAGTTTTCACCCACACCCATCAGGGTTTCGCGGCCGACACGACCTGGTCGCGCGGCGCAGCCTGGGCTTTGTACGGATTCACGGCGGCGTATAGCGAGACCAAAGACCCGCGACTGTTGGCTACCGCCGAGAAGATCGCCGCATACATTTTGGATCGTCTCCCGGAAGATGGAGTGCCCTGGTACGACTTCGGGGATGAAGGCGTCCACTTTCGAAATCGCGACACGTCTGCCGCGGCAATTATCGCGGCAGGGCTGCTGCGGCTTTCTGAATCAACCAAAGACGCGACGCATGCAGCTAACTATCGCCGGCAAGGCGAAACCATCGTGCAGTCGCTCATCGATCGATATCTGACGCCGGTGGCCGTGGACGACAAGACGCCTCCGGGCGTTCTGCGTCATGGATCCGCCACGCGGCCCGGTGATACGCCGCTGGTCTATGGCAATTATTACTTGCTCGAGGACCTTTTAAGGCTGGAAGAACATGGGCCACCTACGCAACAGTGAGTTAAGGGGATGTCAAAATACATACTTATGAGCGCACAAATGAAAAAACAAAACGACCAGATGGTCTTTCGCAACACGAACGCGCAAAAAGGCCGAAACATTTCCATCACACCGGAAAACAGCGCAATGAAACACCTGGTGTATGGCCGGATAATTCTCGACGAAGAACTGCCAACTGTCAGCTTTGCCACGGGAAATTTGGAATCCGGTCTAATTTGTCTTTCCGGCGACTGCCAGATCACGGCTGACGGCGAGACGAACACAATCGGGCGATACGATTCGATATATTTGCCGCGCGATACTCGGGTTGAGATCAAGACTGACAGCGCAGTTGATCTCGTTGAATGTTCCGCGGAAGTCGAAAAGAAATACCCACTGCAAGTTGTGCGTTACTCTGATGTCGAAAGGGATGGGTCGCTGCGATTCAAGACGGGCGGCGATGCTAATTCGCGCACGGTGAACATCACCCTGGGAAAGAACATCGAGGCGGGCCGCATCCTCGCGGGGTTCACCACTTCCGAACCTGGACACTGGACCAGTTGGCCGCCACACGAACATGCGTCGATCCTCGAAGAGCTTTACGTTTATTACGACCTGCCGGCGCCCTCGTTTGGCGTGCAATTCGTTTACACGAACCCCGACGAGCCGGAATTCATCGGCGTGGTGCGCGAGGGGGACGCCGTGATCATGCCGAAAGGTTTCCATCCAAACGTGTCCGTGCCCGGCCATCCCATCAATTTTGTTTGGATGATGGCCGCGCATCGCGAAGTCGAAGATCGTCAGTTCGGCGTCGTGACGGTGCAACCGGGATTTGACAAAGGCGGCAGCGGGCTGGAAGCGAGCCGGAAGTAACCAGCGGCCTGTCTGCTCGCTCCTATAAAGATGCCATGCCGCCAGCACGAAAGAAGTTCGACGGGAGGCCTAACCATGAACAAATCGAGTTACGTCGTATCAATCTCAATGTTTGTTTTACTCTCAGTTGGCGTCGTTTCCGCACAGCAAAAGCCCACTGAGGCTACCCGTCCCTTCGTGGTCATGACTTCGCAGTCGCTTAGTGATTTAGCGAAGACACTTCAGCCGGACAACAAGACTTCTGAGTTGATCGACAGCGGGGGAATGCAACTACGTGTTGCGGTACAACACGAAAGAAACAGAGTGGGCGCGGCCGCGGAATTGCACGATGCTTCCGATGACGTCTACTACGTGCTCGATGGATCAGCGACCTTGGTGCTCGGAGGGAAATTGGATGCTCCCAAACAAACCGATCCGGGCGAGTGGCGCAGCCCGCGGATCATCGATGGCAAGACCATCGAGATCAAGAAAGGGGATCTGGTGATTGTCCCGCGCGGCACACCGCACCAACGAAGCACAGAGAACAAAGACTTCACAATGATTCTGATCAAGATTTACGCCGAACCACTGAAGAAGAAACCGTAAAGTGACCAGGTCAAGGGCGGTTCGCGCTGCAGAAGAATTTTCAATGGATCAAGGGGCTCGGGGTGCTGACACCTGCTAAACCAGATAAAGATCTCTACCCGCGCGCTCGACAATTAGCGTGTCCGGATCGTTCTCGTAGTCTTCACGTCGAAAGGCCCGGTGATCCATAAATCCCAAATTCACGCGGCGACAGGTTTCTGCATCGACGGCTGAAGCCAGAGTGATTCGATAGCGGGGAATGACATGACCTGCCTCGTCACGTTGTCCAGCGTAGGAGACATGTGCGAGATGCGCGGCCACCGCCAAATTGTTTTGCAACTCCGACGACAGCGCCACCATTTCACGCACGCGATCGAGCGGAGCGTAACCGTACTTTTCAATCAGGCGGCCGTGCGTTTCTGAAATCGTCCGCAAGTATGGCGCGTAGATGATTAGTTCGCCGCCTTCTTCGATTATCCCGCCGAGTTTGTAACTCGCCTTGCCGCCTACCCAAAGCTCGTCGTAATGCTCGTCAAGCAAAGCCACAACTCGTTTGTACTTGCGACCGCTGTATTTTATGTGGACTTCACGACTGACTTCGGCCGCACGGCGAAATGCCTCGCGAAAGTTGCCGGCATACAGTGCATGTGTGCGCAGACGATTGTGATCGTCTCGGGTGACGACAGAATTCAAAGTTATAATATGCGGTGTGACAAAATCGGCCGCCGCTTCGATGATATGACGCGTGGGCGTTTCAACCCGGCCGATGACCTTCTCGATACTCGCCAACGCGCCCAGCCAGTGCGTCGCGTGGGTGAGATCGGCTCCGGCGACGCCGGGGAAGAGATACTTTGCGCCGCCGGCAAAACCGGCGACCTCATGTGGCACAGTTGCGCTGAAAATAAGAATCGTGTCATAGACGCCCGGCCCCAGCCGCCGGTTCAGAGTGACTTTCACCGCTTCGGTGATTAGTCCGCCGCTGAGCCGCCTCACATCGTCGGCGCTTAACTCGCCGATAGTGGTCAGTTCATCAGGAATGTTCCATTGATGATCGAAAATCTGACCGAAATCCGGTTTGCCATTCGCCCATCCGACCTTTGATCGCTTCTCGTCGTCAGTCATCGGCGGGTGTGTCCCTTGCGCCACGAGCGCGTCGTAATGGGCCACACCGCGGTCTGACAGGATTTCGGCAGCAAAAGGGAAGAGGAGGTCAGTGTTATCATCGCGCGTTTTGTCTGGAATGATGGCGAGCACGCGCGCGCTCGGCGAAACATGCAAGAGCGCCTGCTCCACTATCTCGCGCAGCTTCGCCGGCGAAAGGTCGCCGGCGGCAGAGCCTTCGCCAACAACTGCGGGTGCGATTTTGGTTCCGGACATTTGCGCGTGTCTCTAAATTTCCAGCGCCGCTCTTATTTGTCGCACAATATCATCGACGGGCAACGCAGCATCAATTTTCAAAGCGTCTTTCGGTTCTTCAAGCGTGTCGAACTGGCTGTCGAGCAGCTTCGGATTCATATAATGGTTTGACCGCGCCCGCAGCCTTTCCGCAATCGTTTCGCGATCGCCATGCAGATAGACAAAGCAAACGCCGTCACCAATTGAAAGTGTATCGCGATAGGCCTGCTTCAGTGCGGAACACGCAAGCACGGCGGACTCGCCGACTTGGAGACTGTCGCGAATGGTGCGGGCGAGATACTTAAGCCACGGTTGTCTGTCGGCGTCGTTCAACGGGACACCGGCGCGCATCTTCGCAATGTTCGGGGCCGGATGGAACTCATCCGCATCGAGATATTTCCAACCGAGACGTTTTGCCAGCGCCCTTCCCACGGTGGTCTTACCGGAGCCTGTCACGCCCATGAGCACGACGATCATTCCGGGAATTGTAATTGATTGTTGGTCAAGTGCGCTAAACAGATTGGCGAATAAAGTGTGGCCCGATAACAGCCGTACTCAGGGCTAGTCGAGGGACTGCCAATCGTAAGCGTTTTTGAAGGGCAAATCTGTAATATGATAGGGAGCGAGTAAAGACTTTGATGCGAGATGGTTCGTTCATCTGAGCGATAAATGACGATTCTGATAACTGGCGGCGCGGGCTATATCGGCAGTGCAATGGTCCAGAGACTGGTGGCTCGCGGCGCGCCGGTTGTCGTACTCGATGACCTGCGGCGGGGACATCGAGCGGCCGTGAGCCCAGATATTACTTTTTACGAGGGTAACATCGGAGACAGGCGACTGGTGCAGGCCATATGTTCTGAGCACGAAGTCGATTCATGCATTCATTTCGCCGCTCTGGCTTATGTCGGCGAATCCGTCACACATCCGAGACTCTATTTCGAGAATAACGTCGAGCAAGGCCTCGCGCTGCTTGATAGCCTGATTGCGGCGGGCGTGCGTCAGTTTGTATTTTCTTCCACGTGCGCGACGTACGGCGAACCAACACAGATCCCTATCGACGAACAACATGCACAGTGCCCCACCAACCCCTATGGCTGGTCAAAGCTCATCATGGAGAAAAACCTCCAGGCCTACGACCAGGCATTTGGACTCAGGTTTGTTGCGCTCAGGTATTTCAACGCGGCCGGGGCCAGCGAAAGCGTCGGGGAACACCACGAACCAGAAACCCATCTTATTCCAAATGTCTTGTTAGTTGCGCTTGGGAGGAAGCCATCCGTTTCGGTGTTCGGCAATCAATATCCGACGCCTGACGGGACTGCAATTCGCGATTACATTCACATCGACGATCTTTGTGACGCTCACTTGTTGGCTTTACAGCACTTGCAAAATGGCGGTGCATCTGAATGTTTCAATCTCGGAATCGGACGTGGTTATTCGGTCGATGAAGTAATCAGCACGGCCAGAAAAGTAACGAATTGTAAAATCGAGGTGAGGCGTGAACCACCGCGACGTGGCGATCCTTCGCGCTTGGTTGCTAATGCTCAGAAAGCAAGATCAATTCTCGGTTGGAAGCCGAAATACACGGCGCTCGAACCCATTATCGAAACTGCCTGGAACTGGCATCTTGCGCATCCACAAGGCTACGTGGATTGATCATCAGTGAAGTGTTGTGTGGGTTTGAAAAGTGGCATGGGTGGTACGTCCTTGAAACGCGCAGAATACGTGTGCCAAGCAAATTTGATATTTCCGAATTCCCATTTACCATGCAAACGAAAAAAATGGAGGAGAGATGAACTCAAGAAGGCGCTTTGCCTATGTATCGGTTTGCGGCCTGTTGATCGCGAGCCTGGCGCTCATTGGAGCTTGTAAGCACGCAAGCGGTGGCAAACGTAAGCTAGCCTTTGTCACCAACAATGCTTCTGATTTTTGGACGATATCGCGCAAGGGGACGGAAAAAGCCGCGGCGGAACTTTCGGACGTCGAGATCGATTTTCGAATTGATTCAGATGGCAGCGCCGCCGAACAACAGCGCATCGTTGACGATCTATTGGCGAAAGGCGTCAACGGTTTCGCCATCAGCCCGGTCGATCCGGTCAATCAAACACAGATGCTCAACCGCGCAGCGCAACAGGCGCTGGTGGTTACCCAGGACAGTGACGCGCCCAACAGCAACCGCGTTTGCTACATCGGAACCGATAATGTTGCCGCCGGACGACAGGCAGGCGGGCTCATTAAAGAAGCGCTGCCTCAGGGCGGAAAGATCATGCTTTTTGTCGGCAGCCTCGACGCGGCTAACGCACAGCAGCGGTATCAGGGCATCAAGGAAGCGCTCCAGGGTTCGAACATCCAGATACTGGACATCCGCACCGATAACACAGACCGCGTTCGCGCCAAGTCAAACGCTGCGGACACCCTGGTGAAGTATTCGGACGTTGCCGCTTTAGTGGGACTTTGGTCGTACAACGGCCCGGCCATAGTCAACGCAGTCCGCGATGCAGGTAAAGTTGGCAAGGTAAAAATAGTCGCCTTTGATGAAGAAGACGAAACCCTGAACGGAATCAGGGATGGATCTATCTATGCCACGGTGGTGCAACAACCGTTCGAGTTCGGATATCAGTCGATGAAGTTGATCGTCAATATGCTCAATGGTGACCGATCGGGCATCCCTGCAAGTAAGCAAATCTTTGTGCCGACGCTCGCGATCAAGAAAGAACAGGTGGAGAACTTCGCCAAGAAGATCAATCAATTGCGAGGTCGCTAGTCAGAGGCTACTGCGGTAGCGGTGACTCATTGGTTCAAATCGATGATGGATTCAACGATTAACCACGCACTACCGCAAGCAGTTCTGACCATGTCTGGCATCAGCAAGCACTTTCCGGGCGTGGTTGCGCTTGAACAGGTCGACCTCAAAGTCTACCCGAACGAGGTGGTCGCCCTGATCGGTGAAAATGGCGCCGGCAAGTCCACCTTGATGAAAATTCTCGGCGGAGTGATCCAACGGGACGCAGGCACGATTCGGATCAATGGCGAACAAATCGAGATTCATTCGCCGAGCGAGGCCAGCCGCCTTCGTATCGAATTCATTCATCAGGAGCTGAGCGTTCTCGATAATCTGGACGTCGCCGCGAATATCTTTCTTCATCGCGAGCCGACGAAGGGCGGCCGGCTGAAGTTAATCGATAAAGGAAGCCTTTACCGCCAAGCCGATGCATTGCTGGCGAGAGTAGGGCTCGATGTTTCCAGTCGAACCATGCTGGCCAGGCTGTCTTTGGCGCAGCAGCAATTGGTGGAGATTGCCCGAGCTGTCTCAGCCGGCGCGCGCATCCTCATTATGGATGAGCCGACCTCGAGCCTTACGCTCGCGGAAACGCGCCGACTGCTGGATATCGTCAGGGACCTGAAGGCCAGCGAAAAAGTGAGCATCATTTATATTTCGCATCGACTTCACGAGGTTGAAGAGATTGCAGATCGCGTCGTGGTGTTGCGCGATGGACGAAATGCGGGAGTGCTGCGGCGTAGCGAGATTGATCACGATGGCATGGTGCGAAAGATGGTAGGTCGCGACCTGAAGGATTTTTTCAAAGCCGGTAATCGCGATCGGTCAAAGGCAACGCCGGATGACTGGTTTTCAGTGCGTAACCTGCGAACTTTTCGATATCCGAATTCCCCAATCTCTTTCAATGTTGGCCGCGGCGAAGTGCTGGGGTTGGCCGGACTAGTCGGTGCGGGACGTTCTGAGGTGGCGCGAGCGATTTTCGGTATCGACAGGACGCTGCATGCTCGAGTCGCGATTGGTGGGGAAAACGTGCAAGTATCCGGGCCCCGCGACGCAATCAAAAATGGCATTTATTTGGTTCCGGAAGACCGGCGCACGTGCGGCCTAATCGTTGATTTCAGTCTGCGCGAAAACATCTCTCTGCCGGGCCTGGATCGATATTCCACCGCCGGTTTGATTAACTCTGAAAGGGAAACGGCGGCCGCTCAGCGCGCGTGCGACACCATCAAGATCAAGACGCCTTCAACCGAAACCAAGGCGGCGAACTTGAGCGGCGGAAACCAACAAAAGGTGGTCCTCGCTAAGTGGCTTGAGCTTTCGCCCCGTGTCCTGATCTTTGATGAACCAACGCGTGGCATCGATGTGGGCGCCAAAGCCGAAATCTACACGTTGATTCGCACACTAGCGGGCCAGGGTGTTTCGGTTATCGTGATCAGCAGCGAAATGGAAGAAGTGCTCGGCATCAGCGATCGAATTGCCGTCATGCACGAAGGAAACATCACCGGTATTTTGCAACGGCCGCAGTTCAGCGAAGAAGCTGTGATGCGGCTGGCGACGGGTGGAAGAAAAGAAATTGCAAATTGAAAATTGAAAAAATAAAAATTGCAAATTGTATTTTGGATCAGCGGCAAACCACCAACTATCAATTAGCATGGCGGGACGATTTTCTGTAAATGAATATCAATTTAAAACCTTTCATTTTGGATTTTTCAATTTGCAACTCCCTTAGCCGGGACTGAGGACCACCAGATTCATGAAAAAAGAACTCGGCATCTTCATTTTGCTCGTCGTTCTTTGTGGAATCGTGTCGCTGATCAACCCGAACTTTCTGCTGGTGATCAATCTGCAAAACCTGGCCCGACAAATTGGCGCCTTCGGTATCTTCAGCATCGGGCTGGGACTAGTGATCATCACGGGCGGGATTGAGCTTTCCGTGGGTTCGATGATGGCGCTCCTGGGCGTGCTGATGTCAATGATGCTGACTGAGTGGAAACTCGGCGTCATCATCGCCGTGCTGGCGTGCGCCGGTGTTGCCATGTTTCTTTCCTTGATTCACGGGCTGCTGATCACACGGGTGAACATTCAGCCGTTCATCGTTACGCTGTGTGGTCTTTTGTTCTATCGCGGGCTGGCGCGCTTTATTACGAAGGACGAAACGAAGGGATTCGGAACCATTGGAGGTTTGGATTTTCTTCGCTTCCTCGCCAACGGCAATCTATTTGGAATACCAATGCCGTTCGTCCTGCTGATTCTGATCAGCATTATGACCTGGATTGTATTGCACCGATCCGTCTATGGCCGTTATCTGTTCGCGACCGGAAGGAATGCTGAAGCCGCGCGGTATGCCGGCATCAACACCCGTTGGATTACCACGATTGCCTATGTTATTTCCGGCGCGCTCACCGCGATCTCCGGGATTATCTTTGCTTTCTACACTAACTCAGTCTCGCCGGCGAATCACGGGAATGCTTACGAGCTTTACGGGATCGCAGCAGCAGTGCTGGGTGGATGCTCGTTACGGGGCGGAGAAGGTTCAGTAATCGGAATTATCATTGGAGCCGCACTGCTACAAGTGCTACGGAACCTGGTTAATCTGCTGGGCATTCCGAGTTCACTCGATTTTGCGGTGATGGGCGCTGTGATTTTACTTGGGGTGATGGCCGATCAAATTCTTAGCGAAAGCCGAACTCGACGCCGCATTGCCTTGACGAGGCAATCCGCTCACGCCGACATGCATGCGCCAACCGAAATCGCGCCGGATGAATCGAGTGGCAGTGGATTAGAAACGGCGCCATGACATGGGAAGAACGACGGCATTCATTGCGGGAAGAATGGGTAATTGTCGCGGGTGGCCGGCCGCCCATTACACCTTGCGAAAGTGACTTTGCGTCGTTCAATGACAAACCTGCCCAATTTAGAATCCCTGGTTAAACCGCTTAAGCGCCTACATGAGACTATCCGGCAAACGGTTATCGATTCCTGCGAGCGACTGTCGCTGGAATCTGTCTCGGCAATAGCTCGAGAGGAAGAAGGCGACACTATCTATGCGATCGATTATCTCACCGAAGATTTGTTGATTGATTTTTTCACGCGCGAAATCGCATCAACAACTCCAATAGTGCTGGTTCGCCGCACGATCTAATCATCAGCTGTGCTCCAGGTCGCTTTGATTTGATGGGTAGTATTACTGATTATTTCCGGGATGGAGGCTTTTCATGAAATCAATGAAAAATTTTTATTTGGCGGTGATTTACACCGCAACGATTTTACTGTTCAACTCCAGCGCCCCCGGTCAGGCCAAAGTGACGAAGGAAAGCTTTGGCAAAACGCCTGATGGACAGAACGTTGATATTTATACTTTGACTAATAGCGGCGGAGCCGAAGCGAAGATTACAAACTACGGCGGCATCGTTACCGCGCTGAAAGTCCCTGACCGCAAAGGCACGCTCGGCGATATCGTGCTCGGTTTTGAAAATCTCGATGGCTACCTGAAAGGTCACGCTTACTTTGGTGCGATCATCGGCCGCTATGGAAATCGCATCGCTAAAGGGCGTTTCACGTTGCATGGCGTCGAATACAAACTGGCGGTTAACAATAGCGAGAACCACTTGCACGGCGGGATCAAGGGATTCGACAAAGTTGTTTGGACCGCTTCGCCTTTAAAGGTCCCTAGCGGTGCGGCGCTGCGGCTGACTTATCTGAGCAAAGATGGCGAAGAAGGTTATCCCGGCAATCTGTCAGTCAAGGTGATCTACACGCTGACCAATGCGAACGAGTTGAAGATTGATTATTCAGCCAGCACTGACAAAGATACGGTCATCAATCTTACACATCACTCATATTTCAATCTCGCGGGTCAGGGCAATGGCGACATTCTTAATCATCGATTGTTCGTTGACGCGGCTCGTTTTACTCCGACCGATGCGGGATCAATTCCTACCGGCGAACTTCGCAGTGTCAGCGGAACTCCACTTGATTTCACGCGCGCGATCGCGATCGGAGCCCGGATAAATCAGGACTACGAGCAATTGAAGTTAGCCAAAGGCTACGATCATAACTTTGTGCTGAACGGTAGGATGGGGACTCTGCGCCGCGCCGCGCGAGTCTCCGAATCGACCAGCGGTCGCGTAATGGAAGTCTGGACTACGGAGCCGGGCCTACAGTTTTATACGGGAAACTATCTCGATGGAACCTTAACGGGGAAAGACGGCAAGGTCTATCAGCAGCGTTATGGGTTCTGTCTGGAGACCCAGCACTTTCCTGATTCGCCGAACAAACCAAGGTTTCCCTCGACGGTGCTGAAAAAAGGGGGACGCTATCATACGATCACGATTTATAAGTTCTCGGTAGTCGCTAAATAGTCCCAGTCGACGTGGTTAAACGCCGAAGGCGTTCGTTAATTTGAGCCCAGGGCAACGCCCGGGGATTGGTGTTCGACGAAGGCGAACTCTGAAGGAGTTCGCGAACATGCCGTTGCGCTACCTGGCGAACCCCCTCAGGGTTGAGGCGAACAATTTCGAACCTTTTCCGAGGATAGCGGCGCTCCGCGCGTCAACCCTGGGTTAAAGTTGGTAGTGCCCTGTTTTGCCTTTGCGCCTTCGGTTACGTCTTGGCGCCTTTGCGAGAAATTTAATTATGCGCCTTATTGTTCACGCAAAGGCGCAAAGTGACACGTAAGGCGCAAAGAAAGTAGTTTCACTTTACGCCACTACCCTAAAGTTGGTGAACGCGTTCGGCGTTCCACACGCGATGAAACTGTTAGGTATAGACGTGGGTACAACGGGCACTCGCGCCGTTGTCATCGATGAGACAGGGAACATCATTACAGCAGCCACCGCAGAACACGCGATGTTTGCGTCGCCGCAGACAGGTTGGGCGGAACAGGACCCGTCCGACTGGTGGCGCGCTGCGGCGCAGGCAGTGCGCGACGTGTTGTCCCGCCCGAACGTGAGCGCCGCCGAAATTGCGTGCGTCGGCTTTTCCGGCCAGATGCACGGCGCTGTCCTACTGGATGAAAACGCTGAGGTCTTGAGACCAGCACTGATCTGGTGCGATCAACGTACCAATTCACAGTGTCGCTCGATCACGGAGATCATTGGAGAGACGCGGCTGATTGAGTTGACATCGAATCCGGCGCTGACGGGCTTCACGCTTCCAAAACTGCTATGGGTGCGCGAGCATGAGCCAGATATATGGTCACGAGTGCGCACGGTGTTGCTGCCCAAGGATTACGTTCGATTGCGCCTGACGGGCGAGCGAGCGACGGATGTTGCCGATGCTTCGGGCACGCTCTTATTCGACGTCGTCGGGCGGCGTTGGTCCGATCCGATGCTCGACGTGATGATGATCGATAAGAAATGTCTTCCGCGAGCGTTTGAATCTGCGGAGATTACCGGTCACGTATCGAGTGAAGGAGGGGCGGCCACGGGTTTGCCGGCTGGTACACCTGTCGTCGCGGGAGCGGGTGATCAGGCGGCTGGTGCTGTCGGGATGGGAATCGTGAGGCCAGGCGCTGTCAGCGCTACCATCGGCACGTCCGGCGTCGTGTTTGCCGCAACCGATCGTCCGGCACTGGACCAGCGCGGACGCGTGCACACGTTTTGCCACGCTGTGGCAAATCGCTGGCACGTTATGGGTGTGACCCAGGCCGCAGGACTCAGCCTGCGTTGGTTCCGCGATGTATTTGGCCTTTTGGCAAGGGGATCTGAAAAAAGTAATCGTGACCCTTACGATCTGCTGTGCGAAGAGGCGGCTCAGGCGCCAGTGGGCTCGGACGGCGTGATGTGGACGCCTTATCTGATGGGCGAGCGCACTCCGCATCTCGACCCTAAGGCGCGCGCTGCGCTGGTTGGGTTAACGGCGGTTCACACTCGCGCTCATATCATTCGAGCTATTCTGGAAGGCGTGGCCTTCTCGCTCCGCGATACGCTGACGATCTTTGCCGAGATGAACGTTCCGGTCGAAACGATTCGGCTCGGCGGCGGTGGCGCGCGCTCAGCATTATGGCGGCAAATCCAGGCTGATGTGTATGGCCAGGATGTAGAAATATTGGCTGCGGAAGAGGGAGCGGCGTACGGCGCCGGCATTCTGGCGGGTGTCGGCGCCGGTGTTTGGTCGACGGTTGATGAAGCGTGCGCACAGGCGGTCCGTGTGGCCGGCACGGTCAAGCCAAAGAGCGTCGCAGTGAGTTTGATGAACGATCGTTACGCAGCTTATGGGGCGCTCTATCCGGCACTCCGCCCGATAACCCATCGTTCGTAATACCCGACGTTGATTCAAAGTGTCGTTAATCCTCTGGAACACGAGGGTTCGAAAAGTTTTGAATGGAGATCGAGGCAGGCATCATGACGCAAGACACTTACAAACCGTGTCCGGAACATAAATTCACGTTTGGCCTGTGGACAGTTGGCAATCGTGGGCGCGATCCGTTCGGTGACGCCACGCGACCCAAGCTGAGTCCAATTAAGATCGTCAAAGAACTGAGCCGCCTCGGTGCTTACGGCGTGAATCTTCATGACAACGACTTGGTACCGATTGACGCGACAGCGGCGGAGCGAAGCCACATTGTCGCCGAATTCAAGCAAGCTCTTGATGATTACGGCATGAAAGTGCCGATGGCCACCACGAATCTTTTTTACGATCCCGTTTTCAAAGACGGCGCATTCACCTCGAATGACGCGCGCGTGCGCCTTTATGCCCTGCAAAAGACGATGCGCTCGATGGATTTGGGCGCGCAACTCGGCGCGAAGATCTACGTCTTCTGGGGCGGACGCGAAGGCGCGGAAGTCGACGCGGCTAAGGACGCGCGCGAGGCTTTGAAGTGGAATCGCGAAGCGTTGAACTTTCTCTGCGAATATTCGATCGACCAAGACTACGACTACAAGTTTGCGCTGGAGGCCAAACCGAACGAGCCGCGCGGTGACATCTATCTGGCGACCACCGGCGCCATGCTCGGTTTTATCGCCACGCTCGATCATCCTGAAATGGTTGGCGTTAATCCCGAGGTGGGGCACGAACAGATGTCGGGTCTGAACTTCTATCACGTAGTGGCTCAGGCCATCGAAGCAGGGAAGCTCTTCCACATAGATCTCAACGATCAGAAAGGGCCACGTTTCGATCAGGACCTGCGCTTTGGTTCAGAGTCAATCAAGAATCTGTTCTTCCTGGTCAAGTTACTGGAGGAATCTTACGAGGGTCCGCGGCACTTCGACGCCCACTCTTATCGCAGTGAGAATGAAGATGGTGTGTGGGAATTCGCGGTCGGCTGCATGCGAAACTATCTAATCCTCAAAGAGAAGGCGCGCCAATTCAACGAAGACGCAGAGATCCAAGCCCTCCTCAACGAGATTCACTCAGCCGCTTCCGGATTTGAAGAACCACTGGGCCCTTATACCAGCGCCCGGTCGCAGCAGATTAAGTCCCTAACATTGAACCGAGGCGAACTAGCCGCAAAGAAATTGCCCTACGAGCGCTTGGATCAACTGACAATCGATCTGCTTCTGGGCGTCCGCTAAACAGGCGACGCGCTCACGGTGGTGCGAATCCCGTGACGCCGTTGCTTTACGAAGCGTTTCGAAACCACTTGTCGTTTGAGGTGCCGGAACAGAAATGCGCGGCTGAGAAAAGACAGATTGGGCCCCATCAGAATCGTCGCGCCTGGCCTTGGCCCATTGGCGTTTGCGTGGTAAATGACAATTGAAAAATGTCAAATCCGTGAAAAACGATCATTGGCGGATTTCTTTTAGAGTGTGCTGTCGGCGCTGCGCTCTAACGGCGCGCTCCCGACCGAAAGTTCGCTGAGACATGTTGAGAAGAGAGGCCTGAATGAATTATCGCGAGCTGGGGCGGACCGGGTGGAAGGTTTCCGCGATTAGTTTTGGCGCATGGGCCATAGGCGGCGCTTGGGGCGACGTTGACGATCGCGAATCGCTTGCGGCTCTGCATCGGGCTGTTGATTTGGGCGTGAATTTTTTCGACACCGCTGATGTTTACGGTGACGGACGCAGTGAGCGTTTGCTGGCGCAACTTAAGCGCGAAAGAAGCGACGAGATCATCGTCGCGACCAAAGCTGGACGCCGGCTCGAGCCACACATCGCGGCGGGCTATAATCGGAAAAACCTAAACGCATTCATCGATCGGAGTCTGCGAAATCTCGATACTGATGCGTTGGATCTGCTGCAACTACATTGCCCGCCGACAGAGGTTTACTACAACCCGGAATTGTTTGCGGCTTTGGATGACTTCGTCAAAGAAGGCAAGATTCGCTACTACGGTGTGAGCGTGGAAAAAGTTGAAGAGGCGCTGAAGGCGATCGAGTATCCGAACGTGCAGACGGTACAAATCATCTTTAATATTTTTCGCCAACGTCCGGCGGAGTTGTTTTTTGCACAGGCGAAGAAAAGAAAGGTTGGCGTCCTGGCGCGGGTACCGCTGGCTTCGGGAATGCTGACAGGGAAACTAACCGCCGAATCTCAATTTGCGGCGGACGATCACCGAGCTTTCAATCGCGCTGGCGAGGCTTTCGACCGCGGCGAGACATTTTCCGGGGTTGATTATCAAACCGCTTTGCAGGCGGTCGAAGAGTTACGCACGCTGGTGCCTGTAGAAATGACCATGGCCCAGTTCGCTTTGCGTTGGATCCTCATGTTTGATGCGGTAACCTGTGCGATCCCCGGCGCTAAACGGTCGTCGCAAGCTGAAGATAATGCGCGCGCTGCAGACTTGCCGCCCTTAAATGGCAAGGCTATGCGTGCGATTGAGGAGATCTACGATAACCGGATTCGACCATTGGTTCATCACTTCTGGTAATCTCAGATTAGTATTTCTCGGAAACGCTTGATGGCAGCTGAAGTTCGGTTCGCTGAATTCGTCGGAAGCTCTCATCAACTTCTTTCGCTATAGCTAATAAAGACACCGAGGTTCGTCTGGCAAGTCTCTGCTCTGGCACAAAAAGTCGCGCCTGCGGATGGGTTGGTCTTAGCGTCTCAGATCGTAACTACGCGTTGGTGACGCCATTTATGTTTTCGCATATCATGGCCGGCGATCGCCTCAATCAATCGATGCCAAAAAACTTTCGCCGAATGGTAAGCCATCAGCGGTCCGTTTGCTGGGAAACAATTACCGAAGATTCCTGTTCTCAATGACTAGTAGTTCGATTGGATCGGAAACCGCTGATGCGTAAACGACTTAAACTGAATCTTTTTCTTATCCTGTTCCTTTGTGGCGCTTCATTCGCGCAACAGCCGCACACACTGACTGGCGACGTTCGTCTTCACAAAGATTTTCATTCCAATATTCTGAACAATGATCGTAATGTCGTCGTCTACCTCCCGCCGGGTTATGACACAAACAAGCATCAACGGTACTCAGTTTTCTACATGCATGACGGGCAGAATCTGTTCGATGGCGCGACGTCTTTCATCCCTGGTCAGGAATGGGGCGTCGATGAAACTGCCGAGCATCTGATCAAAGCCGGAAGAATCGAGCCGCTGATTGTCGTAGGCATTTACAACGCCGGCGCGGCACGCGTCAACGAATACACGGCCACGCAGGATCCAAAATATAAAGCCGGTGGCAAAGCCGATCTCTACGAACGGTTCCTCGTCGAAGAATTGAAGCCATTTATCGATAAGACCTATCGCACGAAGACTGATGCCAAGCACACGGGGATTGGAGGCTCTTCATTAGGCGGATTGATTTCGTTGTACCTCGGCTTGAAGTATCCATCGATCTTCACGCGCATCGCGGTCGTTTCACCCTCGGTTTGGTGGGCCGACAATCACATTGTGCGCTTCACGGAAAATCAATCGCGCAAGCCGCCGCTGCGTATCTGGTTGGACGTTGGTACGAAGGAGGGCCGCGACAGCGCGGAAGCCCAACGGACGGTCGATGGCGCGCGACTGCTAAAGACAACGCTGATCAGAAAAGGCTGGACAGTGGGCAAAGACCTCCAGTACATGGAAGCGGAAGGCGCGGAGCATAACGAAAAAGCGTGGGCCGCGCGCACCGCTCAAATCCTCGAATTCTTGTTTCCGAAAAAGATGTAGGAGAATCCGCGCCTCATGCATCACATCGCACCGGAGGGATCGATTATCAAGACAACTCGAACGGCGAGTTTATTCGCGTCATCAATATTCGCCGCGCATAGATGGTGCTATTTCTTACGAGAATGCCGAGCAAATCGACGAAGCGAAGCGGCAACTAAATGATAATAACCATGAACCGTGATCCGCGATTCGATTCGTTGTCACTCTCAATCGTCTTTCTGATCATTTCTTCGGCAAATGCATTCGCCCAGACGACACTAACACCAACACCAACACCGCCTCCGGGTCGTTCTTACAGCTCTGACAATCTGCCGAAGACTCCGCCACTGCCGGGTCCGAAGGGACAATCGCCCGTGACGTTCACGGACATTACCCCGCAAACGAAGATCAATTTCAAACACCAAGGCTCGGCGACTTCGCTTAAATATTTGCTCGAGACGATGGGCGGTGGCGTCGCAATGTTTGATTATGACAACGACGGCCGCATGGATTTGTTTTTCACGAACGGCGCACTGCTCAAAGATCCGATGCCGAAGGGCGACCATCCAGACAAGACCGATTCCAAATACTGGAATCGTCTCTATCATCAAAAGCCGGACGGGACGTTTGAGGACGTGACTGAGCGCGCCGGTTTGAAAGGCGACGGCTACAGCATGGGGGTCGCCGCGGCGGATTACGACAATGATGGCTTCGTCGACCTTTATGTCACGGGGTTCGGCGAAAATCATCTTTATCACAACAACGGCGATGGCACGTTTACTGATGTAACAAAAAGGATGAACGTTGCTGGTGGTGGCTGGTCAACCAGCGCGGGATGGATTGACTACGATCGCGATGGGCGGCTGGATCTCTTCGTGGCGCGATATCTCGACTGGGATTTCGAAAAAGGATCGGTTCTGTGTGGTGATGTGCGTCCAGGCTTTCGTGCTTATTGTCACCCAGACAATTTCAAGGGCATGACGAATATTCTTTATCATCAGAGAGCCGACGGAACATTTGAAGACGTCAGCTCGAAGGCCGGCATTGCCGATTCGAACGGCAAGGGCCTGGGCGTAGCGTTCGCTGATTTTGACAACGATGGTTGGCCCGACATTTTTGTCGCAAACGATTCGGTGCGACAATCGCTCTATCACAACAAACATGACGGCACGTTCGAAGACGTTGCCGTGACCTCAGGAGCTGGCTACAGCGAAAATGGAAAGACCTTCGCGGGAATGGGCGTCGACGCGGCCGACTATGACAACGACGGATGGCCGGACATTTTTATTACCACGCTTTCGAATGAAACGTACCCGCTCTATCACAACAATGGCGATTTGAGTTTCAATTGGGCCACGAACTCGTCAGCCGTGGGGCAAATCTCTCTACTTTACTCAGGCTGGGGCGCGAAGTTCATCGACTTCGACAACGACGGCTGGCGCGACATTTTTGTCGCGCAGAGTCACGTGCTGGACACTATCGAAAAGACGACGAGCTATCTGAAATACAGGCAGACGCCGCTTTTGATGCGTAACACGGGCCGTGGTTTCGTAAATGTTTCGGCCACGGCCGGCGCCGCTCTTGATGTGCCGATTGCCGCGCGGGGCGCCGCGTTTGGCGATTTAAATAATGAGGGCCAGATCGACGTTGTCCTCGGCGTGCTGAATGGCGCGCCGGTTATCTTGCGCAACGACGGCACGAAGAACCATTGGATAGGAATTCAGCTGATCGGCTCGAAATCGAATCGGCAAGGAATTGGCTCGCGCGTGATCGTCTTCGACAGCGACGACCGCAGGCAGGTGTTCGACCTATCGAGCGCCGGAAGTTATCTATCGACGAACGATCCGCGACTGATTGTCGGCCTCGGCGATAGCGCCGCGAAGCGGATCGAGATTCGTTGGCCGAGCGGGCAGCAGCAAACTATCAATGCGCCTGCGACAAACCATTACTTAACCATCAATGAGCGTGACGCGCGGTAACAACTCGTCGTTGACAGTTATAATTTGGGGCAAGGTAACAGAAGGAAAGTAGTCTCGAGCCGCTAACGATCCTCGCCGTCTGACAGTTTCTTGACTAACACCGCAGTCTATATTACTTATCGCATCAAGCTGCTAACGGCGCTTGCCGCTTTCACGGTCGCTTCTTAAACCAGGATCGATTTTCTCCCGAGCGCGTGGAACGATGCGACGAATTGATCTAAAAAAGGCTCGAACTGCCCGGCTGGCCACGATTCGCAACATCAACCGCCAGATTGTTTTGAACTACGTGCGCGAGCGCGAGCCAATTTCCCGCGCGGAGATTGCGCGCAAGTCCTCTTTACAACGATCGACCGTCTCGGCAATTGTCGACGACCTCCAGGCGGATGGCCTGATCGAAGAGGTTGGCGAAGGAGAATCAACCGGCGGACGGCCACCAACATTACTGCGGTTACGATCGGCCGGCGCCATTGCGATCGGGGCAGCCATCACACCTACGACTACAATCCTGGCGACAAGTGATCTCGCCGGTCGCGTGCTTAAGCAAAAAGAGTTTGCCACGGACCGCGATTACGATCGGACGGTTGATGAACTCATAGAGTCCATCGAAGAAATCCTGAAACATAATGTCGGCACGATCGAAGGTATCGGTATCAGCTTGCCCGGATTAATCGATCCCGCAACGGGCACGGCGATCTATATTCCCTACTTTAAGTGGCGTGACGCTCCGATCGCACAACAGGTTTCATCGGCGGTCGGTGTGCCCGTGACCGTTGACAACGATGCAAACGCCGTAGCGCTCGCGGAACTTTGGTTCGGCCGACCGGAAGTGAGTGGCGCACGCGATTTTATTCTCGTGTTCGCCGCGGAAGGCGTCGGCACGGGCCTCGTGTTCGATGGACAGATCTATCGCGGTGAACGCGGAGCTGCCGGAGAGTTCGGGCACATGATCATTGGCACACACGCTCCCGTTCCATGTTCATGCGGCAATCGAGATTGTTGGGAGGCGTTTTCTTCCGAGCGTGCGACCGTCGCTCGGTATCAGCAGTTGATGGGCAAGGGATCACCTGACGTCTCATTCATCGAGATTGTGGACAAGGCATTGGCAGGCGAAACAAACGCCGAAAAATCTCTACGTGACATGGCGTTGTGTCTTGGGATCGGTATCTCGAACCTAATAGTTGGCTTTAGTCCGGAAGCGGTCGTGGTAGGCGGTGAAATAACCCGGGCCTGGAGCTTGATCGAGGACGCGCTCCGCACAACCATCGAACGCAGTGTTCGCCGTGGCCTCCCGTCCGCCCGCATATTACCGTCAACCCTCGGCGAAAACCCCACGACTATGGGGGCTTTAAGCCTGATTTTAGCAAGCAAATTTGCGGCTGCCTTCGCTGCATAATTTGGGCCAAATACCGTTCGATCAGGACTATATTCTCTCCGGGTGTTCGGCCCGCCTTGGTCTCTATTGTTTTTTGAAGACAAAAAATTGTTGACAGGCTCCCAAGAGTGTATTAAATACTTCGTTCGTTCAGGCAACAAACCCCAGACAAGCTTGATCAGTTCACTTTTAGCTAAGGGATCACGGCTTAGGTAACACACTTGCGAACAAGTATAGAAGACACCTTATCCGGAAAAGCGGAAGGTTCTCGTTTCGGTTCTGCCATGAGGCTTCGAAATGACTAATCAAAATCTCGTCCGCCGTTTTTGGTTTCTTTGTGTGGTTGTCACGCTCGTTACGCTTGCTGCGATTCCTACAGCAGGCCAAACGAATCGGGCCGACATAGTTGGCACGGTCACGGATCAAAATGGCGCTGTTGTCAGCGGCGCAACGGTTACGGTCACAAAGGCCGATACGGGTACCAGCCGCACTGTAACAACAGGAGATGCGGGTGAGTACGAAGTGCCATCGCTCGATATTGGCACTTACAAAATATCTGTTACCAAACAGGGTTTTCAGACGGCGACGCAAGACAACATCGTACTGCAAACAAATGCGAGGCTGAGCATTAATATTACTCTGACGGCTGGAGACGTTAGTGGAGTAGTCAATATTACCGCGGCGCCACCGCTGGTTGAAACCGAGTCGAGCGACCGGGGCGCGGTCATAACCGGTCGTCAAATCACTGAGCTTCCGCTTTCGGGTCGGAACTTTACGCAACTAGCCACGTTGACTCCCGGGGTCGCCCGTGCAAACAGCGTCGGGCTCGGTGGTGGACCGGAAGCGCGGTCTTTCAATAATGGCGATCCGCGCGCAGGAAGCGGCGGACCTGGTGCGAGCAACGAGAATGGAAGTTCTGAGTCATCGAGGTTCAATCGATCCGGGGGCGCTGCAATTTCCGCTAATGGTCAAAGGGCAACTAACAATAACTTCTCACTCGATGGCGTCGATAATAACGAACCACAATTTGGAACGATCGGAACGTTTCCTAATCCAGATGCCATTGCAGAGTTTAAAGTCACGACCAGTGTGCCGCCTGCGGAAGTTGGACGCGCTGCCGGCGCGGTGATCACAGCGACGATTCAATCGGGAACGAATCAGTTTCACGGGTCGGTTTATTATTACGGTCAAAGTTCAACGCTTAACGCCTACCATCCATCATTGAAGACACAGCTCGGAGAAGCGCTCAGCCGGAACGCGTCGGCTCTAGAGCTCTCGGCGCTGACGAAGGCAGTTACGCAGATCAACGAATTTGGCGGCACCATTGGCGGCCCAATCAAGAGAAATCGAACATTCTTTTTCTTCGATTTTAGCGGCACGCGTAATCGATTACCATTTCCTGCAAACACGACTGTGCCAACTCTAAAATCGCGCAATGGTGACTTCAGCGAGTTTCCCCAAATATTCAATCCATTTACGGGAGCACCTTTTCCCGGAAATATTATTCCACCGGGGCTTATTAGTTCGGTCGGAAAGAATTACTTGAATTCTTACGCTCCGCCGACCCGCAATGTTTTCAATCCGAGCGGTCGCCTGGACTGCTGTGGCACGAACCCTAATTTCTTTACGCAGCGCGCTAATACCGAAAGGATTAACGCGCCGGAGATCAAGATTGATCATAAGCTGTCTGATAAGAACTCATTATCTGGACGCTTTACCGACCAGCCGCTCACCACGCTGCGGGCTAATCTGATACCAGGCAACATTGCCACGACAGGGTTTGGCGCCGGTGAGGAGCGCGGCAATTCGCGGCAGATCGCCATTAGTGATACACATACCTTTAGTCCGACGAAGTTGAATGAATTCAGGTTTGGGCTCACTCAAATTCAAATCTCAATATTCAACTGCGGTGTCGGTGGCGCGTGTGGAGTGAGTCCCACTTACGCAAAAGACATCGGGATACCTAATTCAAATGATGGTTCACTTGAAGCCTCTGGCGGCGCGCTTATTGGAAACTTCAACAACGGATTCCTGGAGTTCACAGGTGACGGTGGACTGTTTCAGGTGAAGAGCAAGAACCCGTACTTTGCCGATACGGTGACAATCGTGCATGGAAAGCACGTTTCCAAATTTGGCGGCGAGCTACGTCTGAGGCGGCTCAACACAATCGACGGCGGTCGCACGGGCACTCTCAAAGGACAGTTTCAGTATGGCGATCGCGGGCCGTCTACAGGTCCAAATCCAGCTTGCCCAGCGGCATCGGGCACGCCAGCTAACTGTTTTGTGAGACCTGACGGAACTCCTTATGGCGGCGCGGGCAATTCCCAGGCGAACATACTACTCGGATTGCCGGCAGACTTAGTTACTAAAGCAAAAATTTTCGGCGGCCCATTCAACTTACGATCACAAGAGTGGGGATTCTTTGTACAGGATGATTGGAAGGTTACCGATCGTCTCACTCTCAATTTCGGTCTGCGATACGATTTGTTCCTTCCGTTTTCTGAAGCTAATGGAAGGTATAGCCTATTCAGCATTCAGCAGCAAAAGGTAATTGTGGCCAGCGGTGGCGGCGACCGAATCATCTCTACGGACAAGAATAACTTTGGTCCGCGCGTCGGCGTTGCCTATGCATTGAACAAAAACAGGACCCTGGTCTTCCGCGGTGGCTATGGATTGCTCTATACCCTGGACGGAGTGGATTATCCTCCTGGTGTGCGGAACGTGCCTTTCTCAAACAGCGTTTCTATCGATCAGTTCAGCATCCCCACAACCGGACCTGTCTATAGCATGGTCACCGGGCCGCCCACTGTGCCTAGTCCTCCTGATCCTGCGAATTTGCCGACGAGTTTCGGCGTCTTCGCAGTCGATGCCAAACAGAAGGTAGGCATGGTGCATCAATGGCAAGCGAGTGTCCAATGGCAATTTGCTAAAGATTATTCTCTCGACGTCGGCTATGTTGCCAATCGTTCGCGAAACTTGCTCTACACCAATGACATTGGTAGCAGCGGAACGGCACAGGCGCGCAACTCTGCGGGGCAATTCTTTGGCAGCGCCATCCTTTATACGAATGGCGCTTCGTCCAAATACGATGGCTTACAAGTGCAATTGCAAAAGCGTTACTCGCGGAGCATTCAGGGACAGGTGTCTTACACGTGGAGCCGCACGATTGACAACAGCACAGGCGTTTTCAACGGCCTGGGTGACTCGCGCAATAGCCGCGGCGGCCCGATCAATCCTTTCAATATCGATCAGGATAAGGGACGCTCGGCGCTTGATTTTCCACAGTTGCTCTCGGCGAATGCCTTAATCGACTTGCCGTTTGGAAAAGGCAAGCGCTACCTGAATCATGGAGGAGCCGCCGACCGACTGCTAGGCGGATGGGAATTCAATCCCATTGTCACGGCTCGGTCCGGTCTGCCATTCAGCGTCGTTTGTACGAATTGTTCAGGGGCTAACCGGCCTGCACAAGTAGGAGATCCATTTGCAAATCTCGCGCCTGGACGATTACTGAATGCGGCGGCGTTTTCCACGAACCCAAATTTGTTTGGCAAAGTAACTAACGCGGCAGGCAATACAATATTGTTCGGTCCGTTAGGACGAAACACGTTCAGGGGACCTCATTACATCAGTTGGGACATGTCTATTCTTAAGACGACTCCAATCCGCGAGCGGCTAAAGCTGCAGATTGGTTTCCAGTTTTTCAATCTATTCAACCACCTGAACTTTACCATTCCACAGAATGATATCGCGGATGGCGGCTTTGGATTGATTAAGAATAATGCGTACCCGGGGCGCGTAATTCAATACAGCGCCAAGTTCACGTTTTAGAGAGAGCTGCGTGTGAAGGAGCGGTTGCCTTCGGCCTGCTTTCCAATCGCGGATTTCTACAATTCATGACGACCGAGCGTTCACGGGCCTCGGTCGTCTTTTGCTAAAATCTCGAAACATCCTCCTCTGCCTTCCCGATGAGCTTTGAAAGATGCGTTCTGTTACTTTGATCGCGATAACGTTTCTCGGCGCGTCGGCGATCAATGCCCAATCGACTGGAACCCCCATCAAAGGCTCGCATGTTGAGCGGTTCAGTACACCTGCGGTGCGCGCTGAACGCAGCGAAGCCGAAGCCACAAACAAAATCGCTGCGAATCCGCAGGATGCCGAGACTTGGAATTCGCGCGCCTTAGCCCGCATGCGACTTAGTCACTATGCCGAGGCCTACGGCGATTTGCTGCATGCGATAGAACTGAAGCCGAATGACGCAGAATATGAAGCCAATCTGGGTTACGTCCTGTGGAAGCTGGGGCGCGCTGTTGAAGCGATAACCGCTGAACGCGCGGCGCTGAAACTTGATGAGAAGAACTACACGGCCAATTACCAGCTCGGCCGCTTCCTCTTGCGTTCAGGTGATCCGAATCAACTTCCACAAGCCGCGGCTTACTTGAAACGCGCTCTCGAGATTGACCCAAGACAATATGAAGTTAGATTTGAATTGCTGGCAGTTTATCGAATGCTTGGCGACACCGAACACGCGCTCGCGCAATTGGATCTATTGCAGGATGCTCGGCCTTCAGATCCACGAGTAACATATGTGGCCGCTTTGATCGCCACCGATCGCAACGATATGAAAGCGGCGATTAGTGGTTTCCAGGATGCTTTACATCGCGATGCCACGCTTTACGGAGCCTGGCAGGATTTGGGTCTCGCCTATATCAAATTAAAGCGTTGGAAGGACGCTGCAGAAACATTCGCGGAACTAGCCCGCCGGCAAACGCAATCTACGGATGCCGCATATTTTCACGCGCTTGCCCTTTTCAACAGCGGCGATCCAAAAGAAGCCGAGAGTGAAGTCCGGCGTGCATTACGCTTGGACCCGGGAGCAATAGAGGCGCAGATTCTTTTGGGTATTATCCTCGCCTCCCGTAGTGCCAACATAGAAGCGAGCGAAGCCCTGACTCAGGCAGTCGCTCTCGACGCCAAAAACTTTGATGCTCAGTTTTATTTGGGCCGGGTGCAATACGTCCTGAAGGATTACACGGCGGCAGTGAAAAGTTTGAGGGCGGCGGTGGCCATTCAACAGAATCATGCGCAGGCTCGTTTCTTTCTGGGCACTGCTCTGGAAGCGGCTGGTGATTCTGATGCGGCAATGAAAGAGTATCAGGAACTCATCAACATCGATCCGCAATCGGCATATGGCCAAATCGGTCTAGGCGCTCTCCTGGTGAAGGAGGGCAAAATCGCCGAAGCAATCGATGCGTTAAAGAGGGCAACTACGATCGATCCCGAAAATTTCGAAGGCCATTTAGCGTTGGGTCGAGCTCTATTTCTCAACGAGAAATTCGCTGCAGCGGTTGAGTCGCTGAAGCACGCGACGGAATTAGAGCCGGCTCGACCGGAAGCTCATTATCAGTTAGGCCTGGCGCTCAAACGTTTGGGTCGCTCGCAAGAAGCAGCTTCAGAGTTCGCCCTGGTGGACAAACTGAATACCGAGTTTCGAACTAATACCGCGCCGCGCTAGAAGCCAGACTGAACCATCGTGGATAAAAAACGAGTAACAGATCAGTTGAAAATGCGACGGCCGATGCGGCTGGCGAATTATTGCCGTTGGGCTTTGCTGCCCCTTCTGATATTTCAGACCTCCTTGTTGAATGTCGTGGCGCAGCGCGCGGGAAGTCGGTCATCTGCGCAGATTACGCAATCATCATCCACCGATGCGGCGCTCAGTCCATCGGCGCGCCAATTCCTTGATAAGGCGATCGCGGCTTTACAAACGAACACGTTGGCGGAAGCCGAACGTGACGCTCGGTCAGCAGTATCTGCCGCACCGCGATCAGCTACCGCTCATAACGTTCTCGGTGTGGTACTCGATCGAAATGGTCGCGGCGACGAAGCTCTAAATGAATTCAAACTGGCGGTTAAGTTGAATCCGGCTTTTGTCAGTGCTCGCAACAACTTGGGCCGAATATTGGCTGAACGCGGCCAGACAGCTGCGGCCATCGAGCAATTCGAGAGCGTACTCAAATCTGATCCAAAGTACGTTCAGGCTCATTACAATCTGGGTACTCTTTACAGCGACGCGGGGGATTTTGAAAAGGCTACCGATCACTTTGCAAGCGCTAGTCAAGCAGAACCTGGCGATCCGCAATTGGCGCTGGCCTATCTGAGCGTCGCTTATCGTGCCAATCGGAGAACTGAAGCGAACAGTGTCGCAGACTCATTCGAACAAAAGTACGCAAATGATCCAAAAGCCCTGTTCGCATTAGCGACAGTCATAGCCGACAGTAAAGAGTATGAACGCGCCGTAAGGCTCTTCGAACGAATCAACTATGCCATGCCGCATACGTTTGAAGTTCTCTACAACCTGGGCTTGGCGCTATACGATCTGGATCGCTATGACGAAGCTGCTCAGTACCTGGCGGAGGCGGCTGATCTGAATCCGAACCCTCCCGAGACCCATTTTCGTCTGGGTCTAATTGCCAGCGAGCGCAATGATGAGGTTAACGCAATCGAAGAATTCAAGCATGCGCTTGAGCGCGATCAAAAAAATGCGAACTATCATTATCTCTTAGGCAGAGAATATTTCCGCGCGGGGTATTGGGATGGCGCGATCACCGAATACAGCGCTGCGATCGCGCTCGATCCCAAGCAGGTCGCCTACGTTCTGGGTCGCGCGAATGCAGCCTACCGTAAGGGTGAATGGACTGCGGCTGCTGCGGACTTTGATTTGGCTGCGTCACTAGATCCGACGATCAAAGATATCGAATATTTACGAGGCTACGCGCACCGTGCTGCCGGGAATTTTGATATGGCGCGACAACTATTGGAAAAATTTGTGGCTACGCACCCCGAGCACGTCGATGCGCTGGCTAGCCTGGGATATGTATTGATTGAACAAGGGAATCTCGACGAGGCCGAAGCCCCGCTGAAACGAGCACTTGAGATCGAGTCCGACAATGTTCCGGCGCTGTACGATTTTGCTCGTTTAGCAATCAAGCGACGAAACTACGAAGAGGCTGTTAAACGTCTGCGTCGCGTTCTCGAAAAAAATCCGACTAACTCGCAGGCGCACTATCAACTTTTCCTGGCCTACTCGCGGCTGAAGCAGGCCGAGGATGCGACAAAAGAGCTGACCGAATTCAAAAGACTCGAAGCCTTGGAAAAGCAGGCGACGCAAGATCGAATTGCCGATGAAAAGTTGCGTACCTTAAAAATTCTCGGCCAATCACCTTAACGCGTAAGGCAAACTAGCTTTTTAATGCATGGACAAAAATGAGCGCAAACTCTTTTATTAAATTGATCAAAGTCCTCTCCATAATGGTACTGGCGCTTAATTTGTGCGCGCTCACGCTTGCATCTCCGCAGACCGAATGGGCGCGTAAACATTTTATGCAATGGAATCGCGCGGATATCAACCAAGTCCTTAATGACTCGCCGTGGGTGATGAAACAAGAGGTTCGGATTAAGCAGTCGTCACAGCTGAGTCATGCCGGCGGCGCGCCAGTTTCAGCCGGGGCGGAGGGGGGTTACCTGCCAACACTCAGCAATACGGTAGACGTCGGCAGCGCGCGGCCGCCAATAGATTTTGTTTTCAAATTACGACTGAGATCCGGATTGCCGATTCGCGCCGCTTTATTGCGGGAGAAACAATTAGATGCGAACTACGATCAGATGAACGATAAAGATCGTGCGGCGTTTGACGAAAAGTGGAGCGGCGTCCTGCAGTGTCCGGCGTGTCAAAACAATTATGTGATTACGCTAAGTTCCTCGTCGCAGCAGGAGCCTGGCGCTGATGCTGTATATTCCGTTTTCAAAGGCGCGCAACTTGCCCAGCTTCAACAGTACGTCTACCTGGCAAATGACCGTGGCGAAAGAAGGCCCGTAATTCACTTTGTGCCTCCAAAAACGCCGGGCGGCGAGGCGGTATTTTATTTCGCTCGGTTTGATGAGAAGGGAAATCCGCTTTTCACGTCACAAAGCAAAGAGTTGATTTTCAATGTGACGAATACCGAAGTGAACATCGTAACTAATTTTCGCATCGATGTGTCGAAGCTGAAGATCGACGGTGAAATCTCATTCTGATGTTTGAAGATTTGAAGTTTCTCGCAGCCGAAAACTCAACAGCCTGGCGGCTGTTCTACGAATAGGAGCGATGCGCGTTCGGGATGACTTACAACGTACGACCGTGGGTTAGTAGTCTGCTATTTTGCTTAGTCGGATTTTTCTTAATTGGATCGACAGTCTTCGCCCCAACGTTCGCGCAAAAACAGTTCGCGAAGCCGCGTGCAGCCGGCGTCGCGGAACTTTTTAGAAACAACTGCGCGCGCTGCCACGGAGCCGATGGGCAAGCGCAAACGCCGTCAGGCGAGTTGTACAAGACTCCGAATCTAACCGATGCGGATTGGTGGCGCCAGAATGCGAACATCACGAGTACGCGCAAACTGATCGGCATTGTGACTCGTGGTAAAGGCGCGATGCCGGCATTTGGGAAAAAACTTAAGCGAAGCGAAATTTCTCAACTGGTGAATTACGCGCGGCGGTTTCGCCGCGTAAGTGATCGCGCCAGCAATGCTCAATGACGTTCGCCAGAGCCAGCGGCATTCTCCTTCACCCGACATCGTTGCCGGGCCCGCACGGTATCGGCGATCTGGGTGATAAAGCGTATCGCTTCGCAGATTTTTTGAGCGCGAGCGGCCAGTCCCTCTGGCAGGTTTTGCCCCTGGGGCCGACAGGTTACGGCGATTCACCATATGCCTGCTACTCGGCCTTCGCCGGCAACACTCTTCTCATTAGTCCCGAGCGACTGTGCAAAGAAAACCTGCTCAATGAAACAGATCTGGCAGCATTGCCGCCGCTACCTGAAGGAACCGTTGACTTCAGCGCCGCGCACCAACGAAAAGATGCGATTCTCGGCAAAGCGTTCGCGAATTATCAGCGCACCGGTACCGTCGAATTGCGCAACGAGTTCGAAACGTTTGCGGCACAGAATGCCGCATGGCTTGACGACTACGCGTTGTTTCGGGCGCTGAAAATCGCGCACGACGGAAAGCCGTGGTACGAATGGCAAGCTTCGCTGATCCAGCAAACGCGCGCTGCCTTGCCTCACGCGCAAACCGATCTGCACGAGCGGATCGAGGAGCAGAAGTTTTCGCAGTTCATTTTCTTCAAACAGTGGTCAGAGCTGAAGCGCTACTGCAATAACCACGGCATTAAAATCATCGGCGACATACCAATCTTTGTCGCGCATGACTCTGCTGATGTCTGGACACATCCTGAGCAGTTTAAGCTGAATCCGGACGGCTCGCGCGTCGTCGTCGCCGGCGTACCGCCCGACTATTTCAGTGAAACGGGACAATACTGGGGGAATCCGCTCTTCAATTGGGAACAGATGCTGGCCGATGGCTTTAAATGGTGGATTGAACGCGTTCGAAGCGCGCTGCATACAGTGGACATTGCGCGCATTGATCACTTTCGCGGTTTCTCGGCATGCTGGGAAATTCCCGGCGGCGACAAAACAGCCGAGCGCGGCCGTTGGGTAGAGGCCCCCGGACGCGAACTCTTCAACGCAATCCGCAATGCGCTCGGTGAACTTCCCATCATCGCTGAAGACCTCGGAGTGATCACCGCAGATGTGGAAAAGCTCCGTGACGAGTGTGGTTTTCCCGGCATGCGCATTCTTCAGTTCGCGTTCAGCAGCGACACAAAAAACATTGATCTGCCGCACAACTATCACCAAAACGTCGTCGTTTACACCGGCACCCACGACAACGATACAACCGTCGGCTGGTTCAATAGCGTCGCGGGCGAAGGCTCGACACGCACCGCGGCGCAAATCGAATGCGAGCGCGAGTTCTGCATGAAGTATCTGCGAAGCGAAGGCGCAGAAGTTCAATGGGACTTTATCCGCGCAGTCTTCGCCTCAGTAGCTAACACCGCGATCGTCCCGATGCAGGACGTGCTTGGGCTTGGCAGTGCGGCGCGCATGAATCTGCCGAACAGCACCGCCGGCAACTGGTTGTGGCGGTTTCGCGGTGGAGACCTTTCGGAGGAGTTAAGCGCGCGACTGCGAGAGCTGACTGATCTTTATGGCCGACTTCCAGAAGGTGAGGACAGTCAGGCATGCGATTGACTAAGAAGGGCTCGATTGAGCAGCGTTACAGAACCGCGAGCGGTAGCAAGCGGGATCAGAGCGCAACCTCGGGGGCTGTCAGATCGTCTAGCGGAAACGTAATTCATACGCTGAGTCTTTATTCCGCTCGCTACCGCTCGCGGTTCTGTAACTGGGGTCGTCATGCAGTCCTGAAGTTGTCCATTCTGTTTGTTAGCTTCGTCCTCCTATCCCCAGCGGCATTGGCGCAGGCGCCTGATGTTTTCAAGATCGAGCCGCCTGGGTGGTGGGCCGGACATTCAATCAATCCCGTTCGCATTCTTGTGCATGGTGAAAATCTGGGAAAGGTCAACATTGCGCCGATTGGCGGAGGCCTAAAAGTCGTGTCGAAGACAGCAAACGCTACTGGCACGTATCTATTCGTGGATTTGATGATCGATGAGAAGGCTGTTCCCGGTAAGCGGCACTTAGTTTTCGACAACGGATCATACTCTGCGGTCATGAAACCATTTGAGATTTACGCGCCGCTCGATCGAACGGGCCGTTTCCAGGGTTTTACGACTGATGACGTGATTTATCTGATTATGACGGATCGGTTTAGTGACGGCGATCCTTCAAATAATGATCCTCCGCAATCAGCCGGTATGTATGATCGATCGCGCGCGCGCTATTACCACGGCGGTGATTTCGAAGGGATCATTTCCCATCTTCGTTATCTGAAGGACCTGGGAGTCACGGCCATTTGGCTGACACCCTGGTACGACAATGTCAATCATCTCAACGACCGTGAACAATATCCCGATCGTCCCGGCGAGCAGAAACGAAAGATTACTGATTATCACGGCTATGGAGCGGTTGACTTATATGGCGTTGAAGAACATTTCGGCACGCTCGCCAAGCTGCGCGATTTGGTCGATGCCGCGCACAAGCTCGGCATCAAAATTATTCAGGATCAGGTTGCAAATCACACTGGCCCATATCATCCATGGGTGAAAGATCCACCCACACCGACGTGGTACAACGGCTCGGAGGCAAATCACCTCGCGAACGTCTGGCAGACGTGGTCGGTCCGGGACCCGCACTCAACTTCCCAAGTTTCGCGCGAAACCCTCGAGGGCTGGTTTGTCGACATCCTGCCGGATTTGAACCAGAACGATCCTGAATGTGCGCGCTATATCACTCAGAACACCTTGTGGTGGATTGGGGTCACGGGCATCGACGCCATTCGTCAGGACACGTTTCAATACGTGCCGCGTAGTTTCTGGGCGAACTGGATGGCGGCAATCAAACGCGAGTATCCGAATTTAAATGTGGTCGGCGAAGTTTATGACGGCGACGTCGCGCACACTTCGTTTTTTCAGGGCGGGCGCGCGCGTTACGACGGGATCGATGATCGGCTGGACACTTTGTTTGATTTTCCCCTCATGTATCCGATCCGCAGGGCTTTCGCTGAAGGCAAAGACCTTCGTGAACTCCCGCGCGTCCTTGCGAGCGACCCGTTGTATCCGAACCCCAGTGTGTTGATTCCGTTTATCGGAAATCACGACACGAAGCGTTTCATGAACGAGCCCGGTGCGACGATGGAAGGATTGAAGATGGCGCAAACTTTAATCATGACGATGCGAGGCACGCCGCAACTGTATTACGGCGACGAAATAGCGATGGAAGGCGGCGACGATCCTGACAACCGTCGCGATTTTCCCGGCGGCTTTCCGGCAGATGCGATTGATGCGTTCCATACTCGCAATCGAACCCAGGATTCCGTTTTCCAACATCAGAGGTTGCTGGGAAAACTGCGTAAGGAGCTCGAGCCTTTGCGGCGCGGCAACTTGATCAATCTGGTTGCCAAAGAACACCAGTACGTTTACGCGCGTACCACGGCGAATTCGTCTGTCCTCGTCGCTTTTAACAACGACACAATGCCTGCGACGGTGGAATTCGAAGCGAGCGAAATGAAGCTCGCCGATGGCGCGGCGTTGATCGATCAGCTTGGAAATGTGCGCAGCGCACGCGTTGTTAATCGCACGTTGAAGTTTGAAATACCGGCCCGCTCTTCGGCAATTTTGACTCCAAGATGAACCGGACTGCAGTCGTTGATGAGCTCGAGGACAAAACCGTTTGCCGATCAAGTCGCAGTCATCACAGGTGGCGGCTCCGGGATCGGCCGAGCGTTCACCGAAGCGCTCGCGTTAGCGCGGGCGACAGTGATAATTGCTTCGCGTCGCGACGAACTACTGCGCCGAACGGCAGCCGAAATTAATGACACCGTCGATGCCGAGCGTGTCTTTCCTTATCAGCTCGACATTCGTGATAGCGCGCAAATCAACTTTCTTGTGAGCGACGTTATCGAGCGTTGGCACACAATTGACGTGCTCATCAACAATTCAGGACTGGCGGTTCCGGAAACGGTCGATCAGATTACTGAAGTGGGCTGGGACAAAGTGATGGAAACGAATCTGCGCGGCGTGATGCAGTTAACTCGCGCAATATTCCCCCATATGATCCAGAACGATTTTGGCGACGTGGTAAATGTTTCTTCACAGGCCGGAAAGCACGGCTATGCGGATGTGCCGTCTTACTGCGCTTCAAAATTTGGCCTGCTTGGCTACGCCGAGAGCTTGCGCGATCACGTTCGGAAGATCGGCGCAAACATCCGCGTCTTCAATTTTTGTCCCGGCCTGGTGGACGTTGAGAACATTACGCCCAACGCTCAGCCGAAGCCCGGCTTCATTCACGTCAAGAACCTGGGACGAACTTTGATGTACGCGCTTTCATTGGATCGCAACGTGATGCTCGAAGACATCAACATTTATGCGCGTTGAACACAAAATAATAGAGTACCGTTTAGATGGCGCACTTGTGCGCAGCCGCTAGTTCAAGGATTGTTCGTCGAAGATGAGCCGCAACGGATACATCCGAAAAATGGATCGCTTCAAATCGCGCGAGGCGAATCTTGTCCACTATGTGACCGCAGTTACCTACAATCGTGTTCCCGTCTTTCGCAGTGAACAAGCGTGCGACCTGTTGATTCAGGCTCTCGAAACAACTCGCGCGAAAGAACCCTTTAAACTGATCGGCTACGTTATCATGCCTGATCATTTTCACGCGCTAGCCAATCCTCGCGGTCTCGACATTAGTATTCTTGCTGGGAGACTCAAGGGCAGAGCTGCCACATCAATTCTTAACTGGCTGCGATCAGAAGGCCACGGCAGATCGCTAAACAAATTAGCTCTAACTCGGCCTCTTCAGTCAGGTCAAACTCATGCTCTTTGGCTGAAGGAATTTGCCTCGGTTGACCTCTGGAGCCACAAGTTTATTCGCCAGAAGCTCAATTACATTCACTTGAATCCCGTGCGCGCTGGATTGTGTGATCATCCCGCAAAGTGGCGCTGGTCTAGTTACCGGGCGTATCTGCCGCACGAACGAGGTAGCGTTCCGATCGAAATTGACTGGCGATGGAGGTGGACGGAAGAAGAATTGTGCTCACCAGAAGCGGACAAGTCCGCAGTCCAAACGGGAGTATTTCATTGATGAACAAACCACGTCTGAGTTTCTGGCAAATCTGGAACATGAGTTTTGGGTTCCTCGGCATCCAGTTTGGCTGGGGCTTGCAGCTCGCAAATATGAGCGGCATCTACACCTACCTCGGCGCGAAGCCTGAGCAAGTGCCGATTCTTTGGTTGGCTGGACCGGTGACTGGTTTGCTTGTGCAACCAGTAATTGGTTCGATGAGTGATCGCACGTGGAATCGCCTCGGCCGCCGCCGCCCATATTTTTTGACTGGCGCGGTCCTCGCCAGCGTCGCACTCTATTTCATGCCGGACTCATCTGTTCTATGGATGGCGGCAGGACTGCTTTGGATTTTGGATGCGAGCATCAACGTTTCGATGGAGCCTTTCCGTGCCTTCGTCGCCGACAAGCTGAACGTCGATCAGCGCACCGCGGGTTTTGTGATGCAGAGTTTTTTCATCGGCATCGGTCAATCACTCGCGAATGTGTTGCCGTTTGTTTTCAGACGATATGGCGTCGACAAACCTGCTGTGACTGGAGCGAGCGCAATTCCGACAAGCGTTAATTACGCCTTTAAGCTTGGGGCAATCACTTTTCTCGTTTGTGTGTTGTGGACTGTGTTCACTTCCAAAGAATATCCGCCCGAGAACATGGCTGAGTTCGAGCGGAAGCGAATGAAGTTTTCCGGTTCAGGAAGCATTTTTCAAAATATCCTCCAAATTATTCGCGAATTGCTCCGTGAGATTGCTGAGGCAATTCGTGAGATGCCATCGACGATGAAGCAACTTGCGGTCGTGCAGTTCTTCACGTGGCTCGGTCTGTTTTGTATGTGGATGTTTTTTGGATTGATGACCTCGTATCATGTATTCGGCGCGACCAACGAAAAAGATCCTCGATTCACGGATGGCCAGGCGTGGGGCGGTAATGCATTTGCGATTTACTCGATTGTTTGCTTTGTAATCGCGTTTCTGCTGCCGCCGCTGGCGCGCGCCACAAGCCGCAAAACTGTTCACGCAATCGCACTCGTTTGTGGCGCCATTGGGTTGCTGTCCGTTTATATCATTCACGACAAAACGATTCTGCTGCTCACCATGGTCGGCGTGGGCATAGCCTGGGCGTCAATTCTCGCGATGCCCTATGCCATTCTTTCAGGCGCTCTGCCGGCGGCGCGGATGGGCGTGTACATGGGAATCTTCAACTTTTTTATCGTTATACCGGAGATAATCGCTTCGTTTGCTTTTGGACCAATCATTCGCGCAATTTTCGGCGCCGACAATCCGCGTTCGCCAATGTTTGTGGTGATGGCGGGCGGAGTTTTTCTCTTGCTGGCGGCTGGTTCGGTCTTGTTTGTGAAGGACCTCGGCAGTTCCAACGTCGCTGAGCGCGCGGTGATCGACGCTGATGAAAAAGAAATGTTCACGGTCCAGGAATCAGCTCAACCTGTACCAAGCACGGGCTTGATCGATGAAGATTAGTCGTCATTGCGCGCGAACAATAATTTGTGCGCTGTTGTCGGGGGCCCTCTTTCTTTCGTGCTTAGCCCCGCGCCTGCGAGCGCAACAAGCGGCGCGCGACTTCTCGAAGGAATTAGCGCGTCCCGCACGCGACTGGGTGCACGACGGCGTCATCTATCAAATTTTTCCGCGCAACTTTTCGCCGGAAGGCAACTTCAATGCGATCACTGCGCAGCTGGATCGACTCAAGGCGCTGGGCGTCACAATTCTCTGGCTGATGCCGATTCATCCGATCGGACAGGAAAAGAAGAAAGGCTCGATCGGCAGTCCGTACGCAGTGCGTGATTACTACGCAATCAATCCGGACTACGGAACCAAGGACGATCTGAAGCGGCTAATTTCCGAAGCCCATCAACGCCGCCTCAAGGTGATTATCGACATTGTCGCCAATCACACTGCGTGGGACAGCGTGCTGATGAAACATCCCGACTGGTATAAGCATGACGCCAAGGGGAACATCACCTACCCGTACGATTGGTCCGACATCGCCGCGGTGAATTATGCGAATCCGGAACTGCGTCGCTATATGACGGAAATGCTGAAGTATTGGATTCATGACTTTGATCTCGACGGGTTTCGTTGCGATGTGGCCGGTGAAGTGCCGACCGATTTTTGGGAAAGCGCGCGCGCGGAACTGGATAAGATCAAGCCCGACATTTTCATGCTGGCCGAAGCACACAAACCGGATCTGGAAGTAAAAGCTTTCGAGCTCGATTACGCTTGGCCGCTTCACAGTGCGTTGACTGATGTGCTGCAAGGACGCGCCCCCGCCGCCGACCTGCGCACGGCTTGGGAGAAAGAATTCCGCGAGTGGCCGCGTGGCGCCTTGCACATGCGTTTCTCAGATAATCACGATGAGCGACGCGCAATCGCGCGGTTTGGCGAGCCGGCCGCGTTGGCCGGGTCCGCATTTATGCTCACGCTTGACGGCGTGCCGCTGATTTACAACGGCATGGAGGTAGGTGACACGACCGAATCCGGCGCGCCCGCGCTCTTTGAGAAGCTGCCGATCTTTTGGCCAATTGCCGAGCGACGCCCGGAATTTCCACGATTCTACAAACAAATTATTGCGCTGCGACGCGAACACGAAGCGTTGCGCAGGGGCTCGCTGCAATGGCTACGCAACTCGGACGACTCTCGCGCGGTTTCGTACACAAGGCAAACAAAAGACGAAGAGATTCTGGTCGTGATCAATTTCTCGAATCGGCCATTCGTTGGTTCGATTGAAGTAGCAAGCGCCCAATCGTTTCAGGACATCACGCCGGACGTTGGACCTCCTTTGCCGCCAGATGCGCCGGGACCTGAAGCGGCAAAGCGCGCGCGCACTAATTCGTTGCCGTCGATCATAATGGACGCGTGGGGTTATCGCATATTCGCCCGACGCTTGAAACCTTAACTACGTAATCAATGGGCGATCCTGACAAAACAATTGATCGTCTGGTGTTCGCTGTCGACCTCGGCGGCACACATCTTCGCGCCGCGACGATTGATAAGAACGGCCAGATTCACTTTCGTATAAAACAGAAAACTCCGACGGCAGATGGTCCGCAGGAGATCGTGGCAGCTTTGATGGCGGCAGCACGCCTCTGCGATGAACGGAGCAAAGCGGAAAGTAAAGCAATCGGAGCAATTTCAGTCGTAGTGCCCGGCACCGTCAATGGAGCCGCCGGCAAGGTCGTCACAATTCCAAATATCCCTTGTCTCGATTCGTTTGAACTAGCTCCGACGTTAAGGAAGGCACTGGGCAGACCGGTGATTCTTGAAAATGACGCCAACGCCGCGGCCGTCGGCGAGCTGTGGCAGGGTGCCGCGCGGAAGCACCGCACGATTGTCTGCGTGACGTTGGGAACTGGCGTTGGCGGCGGCATCATTTTGGATGGAAAACTGTGGCATGGGGCGAACGACTCGGCCGCTGAAATTGGTCACATGTGCGTAGAACCTTTCGGGAGCGTTGCGTGTGGCTGCGGTAGTCGAGGCTGCCTCGAAGTCTACGCGTCCGCCACTGCGATTGTCCGGATGGCACAGGAAGGCCGGCCGCGCCATCCTTCATCGAGCTTGAATGCGACAGGTGATCTGACTGCGGAGAGTGTCTTCATTGCAGGCAAAAGCGGGGATGCACTTGCTGTCGAAGTGTTCCATCGCATGGGCGATTATCTCGGGATTGGCTTGGCGAATGTAATTAACATCTTGAATCCCGAGATGATCGTGATTGGCGGTGGCGTGGCCAACGGGTGGGAATTATTCGAGCAATATATGCGTCATCAGGTAGACGAGCACGCGTTCCCTGTGCCGGCGTCAGAAGTAAAAATCGTGCCGACCGAATGCGGCGACGACGCAGGTCTTTTGGGCGCAGCGCGATTGGCATTCTGCCAAGAGGGTATCTAGCGGAGCGCTCTCTAACGATTCAATGAAACGACTGATCACAACCCTGGTTTCTCTGTTAATTCTTTGTGCAGGCGCTTTCGCGCAGGAGATCGATGTTACGCGTCTGCAAAAAATCGGCGATGCCGTCAATTTTGTGAGCAACGAAGCTGGCATCACCATCAATTGTCGCGACAATTCACAGGTGCAGCTGGCCGTTCTGGCCCCCGATCTGATTCGCGTTCGCGCCGCGTTCACCAAAGCCATCCCCGCGAAAGATCATTCCTGGGCAGTTGCCAAAGACAATTGGCTAAAAGTGTCCTGGTCGGTCAACGAAACACCAGATGCGATCGTCGTGAGCACATCAGAAGTCGAAGCCGTCGTGCATAGATCTCCTTTGCTGATCGAGTTCCGGGATGCACACACAAAAAAAACAATCAATAGCGACGAGCAGCCGATGAGTTACGACGCGCGTGGAGAACTGCGCCCGATCATGTTTGATCCCGAGGCGGGGACATTCGTCGCGGCGGCGAAGAAGCTTGGATTTGACGAACACTTTTATGGCCTTGGAGAGAAGGCGGCGCATCTGGACAAACGCCGCAGTTTTTTTGTGAATTGGAATTCCGACACGCCGGGCTATACGCTCGGTCGCGATCCGATTTATCAAACAATTCCGTTTTATCTTGGTTTGGACAGCGGCGTAGCTTACGGAATTTTCTTCGACAACAGCTATCGCAGCTATTTCGATTTTGGCCGCTTGTCACAGGAGCGCATTTGGTTCGGCGCGGAAGGTGGCGAGCTGAACTACTATTTCTTCTACGGACCTTCGATTAAAAAGATCCTGAATCGATACGCCGATCTCACCGGCCACATGCCGCTGACGCCGTTGTGGGCCCTCGGTGTGCAGCAGTGCCGATACAGCTATTACCCGGCGTCGATGGTTGAAGAAGTCGTCCGGCAATATCGTAAGCGCAATTTGCCGTTGGACGTAATCTACCTCGACATTCATTACATGAATGGTTATCGAGTGTTCACGTTCGACCCGAATCGGTTTCCCGATCCGAAAGCGCTGACGGAGAGACTACTTAAGCGAGGCGTAAAAACTGTTGTCATCGTCGATCCGGGAGTGAAATATCAACCAACGGACGGCGCGCCGGCAATCTCATCAGGTCCCGACCTGCAGCCGCAGGACCGCCGCTACTTCGTCTTCGATCAAGGTGTGGCGGGCAATTACTTTCAGCATCGCACGAACGGAGATTTATTTATTCCACGCGTGTGGCCAGGCGATAGCGTGTTTGTCGATTACACCCGTGCCGACGCGCGGAAGTGGTGGGGAGATCTGCATCGCGTGTACATCGACAACGGCGTCGCCGGAATCTGGAATGACATGAACGAGCCGGCTGATTTCATCGATCAGACAGGCAGAAATCAGCAGGACGTGGTTAGTTATGACGAAGGTCAAAACACGACCCACGCAAAGAATAGGAACGTGTTTGCGCTCTTGATGGCACGCGCGACGTACGAAGGGCTTGCGCGTTTACAACCGGATCGCCGTCCTTTTGTTATCACGCGGGCAGCCTATGCAGGCATTCAGCGATATTCGACGATGTGGACGGGGGACACGAACAGCACGTGGGAATCTTTGGCGCTGAATGTGCCGATGTTCACGACGTTGGGGCTTTCGGGCGAGCCATTTGTTGGTAGCGACGTCGGTGGTTTTATCGGCCGTGCGAACGGCGAGTTTCTTGTACGCTCGTATCAAATTAGTTTTCTCGCGCCGTTCTTTCGCAACCATCACGCGATTGATGGATATGATCAGGAGCCGTGGCGGTTCGGTAAATACTACGAGGACATCATTCGCAAGTATCTGAAGTTGCGCTATCAGTTGCTGCCGTTTCTGTATACAACCTTGGAAGAAGCGCACCGCACGGGCGTACCTGTGTTTCGGCCGCTCATGTTGAACTATCAGGACGATCCGAGCACGTACAATCTCGATGATGAATTCATGATCGGAGATGATCTCTTGGTGGCGCCGATCGTAAAGGCCGACGTGACTTCACGTCTGGTTTATCTGCCGAAAGGGATTTGGTACGACTTCTGGACGAACAAACAGTACGAAGGCGGGACGATGATTCGCGCCGATGCTCCGTTGGAAACTGTTCCGCTGTTCGTGCGTGGCGGTGCGATCATTGCTCTTGGGCCTGAGATGAACTTTGTTGGCGAGAAAGCTTCCGATCCGATCATCTTTGCCATCTATCCCGATGAACACGGCTCGGCCGCAACCACGCTCTACGAAGATGACGGGACAAGTCCGGCCTACGAACGAGGCATATTTCGTCGCACCGCGATCAGCGTAACCCGCCATACAGGCCGATACGTTGCTCGCGTAAGCGCTACGGAAGGGAATTACAATCCACCAGAACGGAAGTTTCGTTTTGTCGTCAAGCCTACGCCGGCGGCTAGCGTTAGTGTGCTAGGTAGTACCCGATGAGTTTGCAACCAAGGTGTTGTATGACCTGGATCAAGACAGTCTCTGTTGACGAAGATGACGAGGTTCGCCGCGCGGTTGAAGCGCAGCGTGCACTGTATCCTGCTGAATACGCCATTCCTATTCATCCCACCGCCGACGGCCAAGCCTCTCAGATCGTCGCTTCGCACAGTTTGATTCCGGACGCGTTGCATCACGCTTTTGCAACCTTTGGTGTGCTGATGTCGCCTGATTTGCCGTTGACGCGAAGACAACACGAGATGATTACGACTGTCGTCTCAGTCACCAACCGTTGTCATTATTGAATCGAATCTCACGCAGAGTTTCTGCGTCGCGTCACGTTAGATGAGCAGTTGGTTAAGGCGCTTCAGGAAGACTATCGAACCGCGGCGATTTCGGATCAGGAGCGCGTGATGCTCGATTATGTCGCACAGGTGACTCGAGACGCCACGCGAATTTCCACAGATGACATGGGCAAGCTCCGGGGTGCCGGCTTTGACGACTGTGCGATCCTGCAAATCACGCTAATCGCCGCCTGGTTTAACTACATCAACCGCGTAGCAGACGCGCTTGGAGTAGGAAGATCGGAATGAATTTGGCGGGCGAGGCGCACTCGTTTGGCGAAGAGATGTTAGAGCGCGCGGTTTCGAGCAGCAAGAATTTCTGCCAGGCCTTCCGGTAACTTTACGCGCGGAATGAATTCTAGCTTTTTGGATGCCCTTGAAATGTCATATTTGAGTAGTGGAACCGTGGCCGCATCGAGGCTGAAAGACGAACGTTGCCAACTGTGGTGATCGGCTCTCAAGGCATTGACTAAAACGATTAACTCGCGCGCGTATATGGCCTCATTTCCAGCGACATTGAAAGTATCGTTCACTCTCTTAGACGATCGCGTGGCCGACGCAACCAGGGCTGCAGTTACATCACGCACGTGAATCAATTGCAAAAGCTCTTCTTTGCTTCTATAGAAGCTGAGCACAGGATACGACGTGACTTGATGAATAAATTTTTCGATATAGGGGGCGCCGCGACCATACACAAGTGACGGGCGCAAAATGACGAACTCAAGGCCATGCTCTTCGTGACACTGTCGGACCAATCTTTCAGCAGCGATTTTACTTTGCGCATAGGCGCCGGTCCCCAGCAACGGAGCGTCTTCTTTGACGGGTCGTAATAAACGCACTGTGCTTTCGCCATACACTGATACTGAGCTGACAAAGATGAAGCGACGCACGCCACCACAGACACTCGCCTGTAGAAGGTTATCTGTTGCGCGCACCATCGCTGCGGCAATATCGCGTCGTTCGCTCTCAGGACCAGTCGGCCAGGCGAGGTGATACAGCACCTCTACGCCGCGTGTCACCCTCTCCAAGGCTGTAAGGTTCGACAGACTTGCCGTGATGACACTCACCCTCTTAAACCTATTCAGAGCCTGTATTTTTTGAGGCTGCCCCGATGACTCAGGCCGAACGATCACGCGCACATCGTCTCCTTGTCGCGTCAAGCTATCCATGAGTTGCCTTCCAATCATGCCGGTTGCGCCTGTTAGCAAAACCTTCATTAGAAATTCCTCGCTAGATCTTTCCGCCCACCGACGCTTTAGCAGACCGTCAAAAAGAAAATCCGTTGTAGTTCCTTTTCACGGTCGCCACTAGTGGCGCGAGTCCGTGGTCAAGTTTCATCTTGGGAAAGAATCGCAGAATCTGTTTCGACTTGCTGGAGTCAAATTTGAGATCCACTCCGGTTTGGAGATTGGTATGAACCGGCGAGTTGTTGGGCGAACAATTGTGGGACCTGATCAGGCGCCAAACTATTGGAATCAAGTCTCGGAGCGTGAAGAGTTCATCGCCCGCAATATTAAATATATGATTAGCGGCTTCGGGCCGTGAGCCGGCGCGCAACAGCGCATTTACGAAATCCGTGAGATGCACCCACTGCATGTGGCCGTACCGCGGAGATTCGCGCAGCGCAAGACGCGGATGATAGGCAGCCTTTGCGATTAGTTGTTCGAAGTATCGTCTCGGCGGTCCATAGATTTCTGTGGGGCGAAGGATGACATATTCGAGACCGGCATTGTGATGATACCGGGTAACAAGGTCTTCGGCTTGTATTTTCGTTAGCGCATAGCGTCCAATGTTATCCCGGGTGAAAGTTCTTAACGGAAAATTTTCCTTAATCGGCCACAAGAACGGCCGCACGGCGCGCCTATATACCGCCGCCGAACTTACATAAACCAACCGGCGCACGCGATTTTTCGCGCTGCCCCGCAACAGATTTTCGCTGCCGTCGACGTTGACTCGGATCATCTCGGTGATAGGACTGTCCGGGTACAAGCCGCCGAGGTGATAAACGACGCTGGCTCCCCGGGTGGCCCTGTCCAGCACATTGAGATCAGCCAAACTGCCGGGAAATAACCTCACTTCATCGGAGTCGCGTAGCTTTGCTTCGGTGCCCGGCAGCGCCAGGATACGTACATGATCGCCGCGTTCAATAAGGCGAGCTAAGAGATATGACCCGACATATCCTGTTGCACCGGTCAAGAGAGCGCGCATGTCGTCCTCCACCGTCTCGATGCTCGAAGGCTCGTTAGTAAATCAGGCGCAGCATCTTGATCTTGCACATGAATGGTCCAATTCAGATCAGCCTTTCCGTGAAGGGCAGAGATCGGCCGCAGGATTTCCAGGTAATCTAACCCGCTGAGCGGTTCAATGAGGCATTGGATGGGCCTCAAAAAACCTCCACATTGCTTCATTGGCCGAGATGTCATGGGTCGTCAATCCGCCTTTGGGAAAGGGACTTCCGTCAGGCCACGTATGCCCGCCGGCCTCAACGGAACACAGAGTGACCGCCGTATTATCGGCGCAACGATTGAAGCTTTCGCACTTTACATTGCCCTTTTGGTAGGTTACGTGCGGCGTCTTGTCACATTCATCCAGCGTGACGAAAAGCGCTGTGGTGTCCTGGACGGATTTGAGCGGGCCGGCCGGGCGATACCGACCATAGCCGCCTTCGAAAGGCACGAACTCATCGGCCCGGCCATGGATATGAAACACGCTGATCGGCCGGCTGGGCAGACAATTATCCTCAACTAAAGTTGCCGCGATCGGAGCGATGGCGGCGATTCGATCAGCCAGTTCGCAGCCCAGCCGGTAAACCATCATTCCGCCGTTTGAGATTCCCGTGGCAAACACTCGACGCAGATCGATACTGTATTGGCGACTTAGATCATCAATCAACATAGCCGTGAATCTCACATCGTTGCTGTTCTCTCGCTGCGCTCTTCCACAGCACGAGCCCGCATTCCAGGTTCGCCACTTACCGAACAGCGCGGCGGTGCCTTCCGGATAGACAACCAAAAAGCCATGAGCATCTGAGGTCTCATTCATTTTTGAGAGGGCCATTTGCTGTTGCGCATCCTCGCCGCCGCCGTGAAAATTGAGGACGACTGCCGCGTGCGCAGTTGGCGAATAGCTCGGTGGGACATGAACGATATAGTATCGCTTAACTCCATCGACTATCAGGGCGTGCGATTCGTTTTGCTGATCTGATGACGATGCTTTGCACGAAATCATCGCCATGGCGCTAATCAGCAGCGCGACGACCGGCACTCGATAAGTTGTCGATGCCTGCTTTGGCATGTCAGACCGACTGCGATATCGTCCGGACCGTAGGGTTCCGCCCGGGGCCGATGCGCGACCATCTCAGGGTTTCCGCGCGCCCACCAATACGTAGAATCGTAGAGATGGGACCTGGACCAGAAGGGTATTTCGCATCAACATTTTGAATTTGTGAACCGTGATCTCCCCGGTCTGAAGCTTCTCGTTCAGATATCGCATCAGATATTCCAGGTGTGCCTCCCACGTTTGCCTGGTGACATCATTGACCTTTACATCTTCAAATCCCACGTGTCTGAGCAGTGCCTCATACTGATCCAGGGTCTCGAGATGGTTTTCAAACACGAACAAAGGGCTCAGCCACTCTGCTTGTTTCGTAAATAGAATGTCGGACAGGACCAAGTGTCCTCCGGGTCGAAGGACACGGTACGCTTCGCGCAAAAATTGCTCGCGCGTGTTGAAGTGGAATGCTGCTTCCACGGAGATCACCGCATCGAACGAATCGTCCGCAAAAGACAACTTGGTTGCATCCATCTTGAAGAATTTGCATCTCGGCACGTTCTGACGACATATCTCCAGTTGTGTCTCGGAAATATTGATAGCCGTTAAATCTTGAGGTCGGTAATAGTTCAGCAGGTATTTCGTAGTTGCGCCCTTGCCGCAGGCAACGTCCAGGATCTTGCCTTTCTTACGTGGAATGTAAGCAAGTATTTGCTCCATTAGATTCTCAGAAGCCTCGCGGCGCGTGCGCGTGTCCGAGAACCAAAAACCGAAGTTGACGAAGTTATTATCACCCAACCAGTCAAAAGGAAGATTGTCATAAATTTTTCGGTCGTAGAAGTTGTTAATATGCGCAGCCAGTGACGAGTTTGCGACTTGATCTCCGTTGCTCGGCGCATTTTTCATCAGGTCGCGCCGGTTGCGGATTAAGGCGCGCCTTAACCGGCGCGATGCCCGCTGGGCGTTCTTTAAGTGCTGTCTATATTTTTTCCAGCTCGCTGCTTTTTCCATCGGACTCTCAGCGAGACTCCAGCGAAACTTCTCGCGCCGGGCACTCGCCAGATGATAATTGCGGCTCGCGACGAACGCCTCGATGCCCGCGCGCTGGGACGCGCCGCCCGACAGATTTCCCTCCCAGCGCCGCATTTCGAGGGCCCACTGAGGAATCTTGTCAGGACTCGGTACTGATACCATTGCGCGGCGAGCCACCGCGCTAAGGAGTCTAATCAGGTGATATTTGAAGCTCGCATCGGTAGCCTGGAGAGCAGCTGTCCGCCAGACCCCTTCAATTTCTTCAATTGGCGTCGTCAAAATGGTTCGCGCGAAGTCTCTGCCAGGTCCTGGGTTGTTCAAAAGTGGACCACCAGACCGTCGGACCAAGGGTTCGCTGTCGCTGATGAAAATGGGATCGCCCCGTGTCGGGCCAGATTTCGCGACCGCTGTGCTGGCATCAGCGTTTTGATGTGGACGTTGCGTTAAGCCAAGCCACACTTCAGCGCCGCCTTGCGGATTCGGCAAGTATCTCCATCCGCTCGCCAACTTGGTCGCGACCTCAGGTCCGAATGGATTTGCAGTTCCGATAAAGAGACCGATTGGTGTTGACATCATGGTGCGGACTCCGTAGTTATACGGATTCCCAAACCCATTTTGCGTGACCGACGTCCAATGAATCCCATCATTGGATCGCCATAATTCGAACCCTGCCCGCTCCTGCACGAAATTCTCGACGCCCATAAGACGCAATTTGATTCGCTGATCCAGAGATTGGCGCTGCGGGTCAGCCCATAACGTGAAGATTGCCGAATCAAATGTTCCGACATACAACCAGCCGTCATGAGCAGCCATGCTCCAGATGTAGCCGGCGAAGGGATTATCAAAACCCGGGCCCATACCACTGAGAGGAAACTTGTAGCCATCCGCAGTGTCACGGGCCTCGCCGACTACCAGATCCCAGGAATCGTCGGGGTGGATCCGTATCACCTCGCCTGCGGCCGGACCGATTTGGTACGTACGGTCGTATCCACCGTTGGAAACGCCGCTGCCGACGTACAATGCGCCTTTAAACAAGCACATCGTTACCACGGCCTCGTTGAAGTTGCCTCGTCCCGCGCCCCCATCGACAACCTTTGTCCACTTGTAGGGAGTCCCCTTAGCCGGCGTCTTCCACACTTGATAACCGGATGTGGGATTCAACGTGCCCACGTACAGATGGTCGTTGAAGGCTGCCATTGAGTAGAGCGCGTCGTTAGTGAAGTCTCCGAAATTTGGCAAGCTGACCCGGCGCCACCTGCCGCGCATGGGGTTATCAGTTTCGTAGACGCTCGGGTGAGATGCGGCATTCCACGCGCGTCCGTCACCAGTTGGTGACGAATACAAGCGGCCGTTAAATCCCGTCAACGTTCGGAATGTCGAGACGTTCTGATCTCCGAACCCTGGCTTTGAGACGGCAACCACGTCATCTGATTCCGTATAGCGCAGAATATGAGCGCCAGGTCCGCGCGTATTTGAGGATGCGGTTGCCACGTAAAGCGCACGTCGATCATCGGGGCGGCGAAATACCGCCATGTTGCGGTAGCCAATATCGCGCGGCGTGCGATCGCCGTTCGAACCATGGACCAGCGGTGATCGGTATACCCGACACCAGCGGTTGCGCAGGCGCTCATCAGCGGAGTATCTCCAAATTTGCGCCCGCAGATCCGTCGTGAAAATGTCCTTTGGCTGTGGGACTGGCCAAGGCTTCAAGGCAGCCGCATGTTTGGGAGGCGAGGCGCCTATCAGCGCGAACAAATTCCGGGCCGTGCCCACGTAGAGACAGTCATTGAACCACGCCATTGAGAAGGCGTACGAATTTTGCGGGTCGCCCAGGCCGTTCGACCCGACTTGCACGAAATCCGAGGCTTCTAGCCCTGCGCTTGCCCCATTTGCAGATCTGCGCTGCAAACGAGTTTCTATTTTCTCGTGGCCACTACGCGGTTTGCGCCCGATTGGCCTTGGTCGTGGCATTTGATAAACCTCATTAGGTGTTTGATAAAGTTCAGGGGCCGCACCGCGGGATGTAAGTGTCCCACACGCGGAACGATCACGGTCTGGCATTTTGGTAACAGTTCGGTCAAACGTTTGCAGGTCGGCATGCAGTGTGAATATTCGCCGTATATCGCAAGCACCGGAGACTCGATTTCCCGGATGCTGTTTTCGGTCAAACCATCCGGGTCCGGAAAATCGGTCATTGCTGAAGTTAATTCCAGAAGCATGCGCCATCGTCGGGCGGCTCGAGTTTGCGTCGGCCACGAGGCCAGGAGTCTCTGCTGGGACAGTTTCTGCAGTTCACGTCCCAGAGTTTTCTCGCGAGCAAGCTCTTCAATAAAACTGTAAGCCACACGCGGTGCATCATCAGGGATATTGATTCCAAGTTTCTGTATTTTCTGGCGCCAGCCTTCCCAGTAGTGATGCTCACCCAGCCTCGGCAATGGTTGAAGCGCAGGCGCGCGCGCATCGGCCAAAGTCAGAGTTTTCACCCGTTCAGGAAACAACAAGGCAAAATGCAAAGCCACGGCGCCGCCGAAGCTGTGGCCAATGATATTGGATCGCTCAATGCCTATATGATCCATCAGCCCACGTAGGTCTCGCGCCATGTTTGCAGACGTATAGCCATCGGTTGGCATGTCGCTGTAGCCGTGACCGCGCAAATCATATGTGGTCACGCGGTAATAGGAGCTCAACGGATGGGCTATACGGAGATGCCAGAACGCCAAGTTTGCCGCCAGTCCATGAATCATCACGATATCGGGAACAGTACCCAGAGTTTGATAATGAATTCCGATGCCGTTGGCGTTGGCTCTAGGCATGGCTGATTTCCTATTCCAGATAGCCCAGAACTTTCATCCGGGCGGTAATTTGATCGTCAAACAATACACTTTCATCCGTCACCGCCCATTTTGGCGGTACCGTCGCATTGCCAAACTGAACCGGAGTGGTACTAAGCAGATCTTCGTCGTAAATGCCGCCGGGTAATCTGCCTTCGAAGTCCGAAGGGATAGGGAGCCCCAAGCTGTACAACAAGATGGTTGCTACATCAATGATTGAGAATGGAGGGACACTAGTATTTTGCCTGATGCCGGGGCCGGCACCGAGAAATACGCCATTGGGCCGATGCGTTCCCGCAACCATTTCTCGCTGCTTTAGAGGTTGCCGAGATCTTAAGATGGAAACGAAGCCGCCGTCCCGAAGCTCCAGCGTGAGGTCCGGCGCGTGTTCCATCTGGGGTCCTTTGAATGCCTCCTCACGCGTCAGCGCTCGCCGCACGACGGGATCGCCGGTGTTTGGATCACGGAAATCCAGTAATTCTAACCTTAGCTGCTGGCGGAATGCTTCATACTCTCCCGGTCTTACACCTTGCTGTGAAGAGCCGTTCGCAGTCCTTATGTAGATGCCGTTACTCCCCGAACTCAGAGAGCACACTTTGGTTTTGGTCCAGTCGAACAGCGCGCCCGGGCTTCGAGTGCCATCCAGCATCACCTTGTCTTCGCTGTCGCACGGCACGTCGGGTGCCCAAGACAGGTAGCCGTGCTGGCTGAGCCATGTGTTGACATAGAAGATCTCATTGGTTGGGCCAAAGCCGTGGTCGGAGGCGATGAAAATACGCGTGTCCGGTCCCGCCAGGTTAACGAGCTCATCCAGAATTTCATCCAGTCGCCGGAAATAGGCGAGGCACAGCTCGCGAGCCTTTCGCTCCCAGGGCGCGGCGTCCGATGAAGAGAGAGCGGGGTCTATGAACCGCCAACAAATGTGCTGAAGTTTATCTACGCCATCGAAGAGTACTGCCAGAATATCGCAGCGAGCATGGTTCAATAAATAGCGAACAACTTCGAGCCACCTTTCCTCACGCCTAATGTGAAAGATGATCCAGTCTTCGTACTGCTTTTGATCCAATACCTGGATCGCCTTTCTTTCTTGCTCGATGTCAAAAGCCAGTTCTTTCGGGCTAAAGCCAGGTATAGAAGTTAACGTGTCGTACAACTCCGGCGGGTAGACCGCCTTTCTGAGATGACGCCACGGTGCGAATCCCGAGATTGAATATCCGGCGATCGGTTGAGGAGGAATCATCACGGGAAAGTTCAGCGTAGCCACCTTCCGGCCCTGACGACTGGCAATAGACCATAATGTTTCCGACTGGATATCGGTTGAAGTGGCCATTTGATATTGCAGGTATTTTTCATTTCGGGTGATTCGCGCAAAATCAAAAATTCCGTGCGTCCCGGGAGACTGACCAGTTATCAGCGAGGTCCAGGCGGAAGGGGTCAAAGCCGGGATGACACTCTCGAGTACAGCGTGCACCCCGCGGACGACGAAGCTCCTTAAAAAGGGCATCGTGCCGTCTTCCCAGAGCGGTTTCAGCACATCGAATGTTGCGCCATCCAGACCGATCAGAATCGTTCGCGTCATTTTATTGTTCTCTGCCGATCACGCTAAGACGCGTGTCAGGAAGTTAACGATATCTCCCACAGTGAAATCATTGACGTAATGACCGTCAACCGTCAGCAGCTCTTCGAACGGCAATCCCTTGCGTCCGAAATTCTGCTCGATCGAGACGATCAGCATTACGATGTCGATCGACTCACAGCCGAGATCTCGCACCAGATATGTTTGGCTCGATATCTGTCCCGAGAATTGCACCTCCCAGTCGCGTGTCATATCTGCGAGAATTCTTATGATTTCCCCCTCGATACTTCGTTTATCCAGGCACGCTTCAGTTTTCACCCTAATTTCTCCACGCAATCGCCGTCACGAATTTGTTTTGGTGCGTTGTATAGCTCTTGATATGCTGCCCCGCGACGTCCGGCAGGGCGGTGGCGAGGGCGCCGCTTACTTCGAGCAGTACCGTTCCGGTAGCGGCCTGAACGTCAACTACTTTGAGGTCCGCCGGCCCTCGCAGGAGACCACGACCCAAAGCCTTGGCGACCGCCTCTTTCGCGCACCAGAGGCGCAAGCACCATAGTTCATCCAGATTGGCGCCGCCCTGGATGGCAGCACGACGCTCCTCATCATTAAACGCGATTCGATCGAAACCGGAACGTGTTCGATCGGTTCTCTCGATATCAATGCCGACGCCTTTGTATTTGCGTGCGTCTCCAATCAGCGCCGCAGCCAGACCGTCGACATGCGCGATCGACAGTAAGGTCATCCTTCCATTCTCGTTCATCCACTCCCCGCTAAAGTGGGGTTGCCCATATTCGTCCGGGAAGATCTCTATATCCGCCGGATACAGGTCAATTCCGGATTGTTTGTGGACCACCGACCGCGCAGCATCCTTAGCGACGACACGCCCCAGTAGCCATTGAGTGCGACGTCTGTCAGATATAGTTTTCCACATGTCTCGCTCCTTATGGCTGAGGACGAGGTGGGCCAGCACACTACGCCATATGCCTCCTTCAGCGCGCAGCAGTCGTTCACTCAGTTCAAGTCCATAACAGTCGAGATCGTGGCCGGCAGGTAAGGGAGCAAACACGGAAGGCCACGCATGGCTCAGGATCTCCTTATCAGGCGAGATACGAAACCGAAAAAAATCATCTTCCATCTCAATCCGTTTATCTTCCCATCCGCGAATGCGCACTCTGGTTGCGCACTTGGAATCAGAGACGTCGATCGCTGCCTTTACCTGTGCCTCGCCAACTAAATCCACCCGAGCCTGAGCACTAAACGTCTCGCCGGGCGCAGGGGGTGGTCCATACAAATCAATGCTTTCAACTTTAAATGGAAAGACAACGTAGCCGATTGGAAGTGAATGGGCAGTCCAAAACCCGATCAGTTGCCCGGCGGCATCCAGAAGGAGGGAAGTTGTTGATAGCTTTTGTCGCATGGGAAGGCGAAAAAGACTCTCTTCAGACGGGACGCGCAGGGTCGCCCGCAGCCCATCATCTCCAATGTCATCTATCGAAACCACACCCTGAAAACTAGGTCCGTGAAACATCACCTCGGAATAGAGCTGCGCCCCAGTCCAACGCGATGGCCCGGCATTGGCAATGTCGAAAGGATCCACAGGCTTCGGCTCAATGGGATCGCCAAATACGAACCTTGCTTCGACGGCCGGCACATCGGCAACTCCATCTTCTAAGCGCTCACCTAAGCTCGCATTTATTTCCAACGGCGAATGTGAACTGATGCGCGCTGAGATTTCGGCTGTAAACTGTGAATCAGTAAGCGCAATCCACCGGTGCGCGCGAACTTCTCGAATAGCCAAGAGCACCTTGTCGGGGACAAGCAGGCTGGCCGCCTGCGCGAGCGATTCAAGACTCATGGTCAATGGCACGACGACTAACGCACACAACCGAGGGTCCGTGGCAGAGACTTTGCCTCCCAGAGCATGATCTCTAAGCAGCGGGTCCACACTTAGGTCGAATGAGATGGTCGCGCGCACCTCCTTGCCGGGCGTCAGGGAGAACAACTCGAAGCCAGGGAAGGTTTCCTGCACTTTCGCGGGGGCAAGTTCTTCTTCAGCGCGGTAAACAGGCGAATATGATTCCGGGATTTCTTCTGGCTCTGGCTGAGCTTTAGGCAGTACGAGTTGAAGCTGCTGAGCGATGAACTCGATGATCTGTCGTACGGTTTTTAGTCGTGTGAGTGACTCCATTGCCTGGTCCGGCAGCAGCCCCGTTTTATTTTGAAAGGCGCCGAGGATTTCCACGCGCTTTATTGAATCAATTCCCAAGTCCGCTTCGAGATTGGCCGAGAGGTCCAACATTTCGCGCGGATAGCCTGTCTTGTCCACGAGAATCTCGAGGAAGGTCTCTTCGATCGTGGCCAGCTTCCCAAAGCTATTCGCAGCATCAGCGTTGTGCGGTGGCGCTTCGACGATCGACGCGAATGATGGAGGTCCGTTACTCGATACCGAGGGTGTCGCGGACCTTGGCTGAGCCCCATCAGCCGCTGTTACCTGTGGACGCTCCTGTCGAATGGTCTGCTGGGATAAGAACGCACCCATCACAACCTGTTGCAGTCCAAGGAACTGGTCCATCGTCTGTAAGTAGCGTTGCATCGCATCCGAATGCCACGAATCCTGCGGTGGGTTTGCATGTGAGGCATTGCCGTTTGGTGTTTCGCTCGATCCGACTAGAGACTTATCGTTAGCCGCGTTGGCTGCCAGGGAGGTCACGTCGTGAGGCGCGGCGCGGTTGATATGGCCGTAAGGCGCGCCAATAAAGGGAAGCGTAAGTGACAATCTGGGAGCAAATACTGATCGCTTGGGAATCAATCCATCATCAAATGATATGCGGTTCGCGTTGCGGCGTGAGTAGAGATATTCCAACTGCATGGGCACACCATGGGCCGCCAACCTCGCAACCAAGTGGTTGAGCTGAGTGATACCGGAGCGATGCTGAACATTCGCTGGAATAGCGGCGTGCGATTTGCCACGCAAAATGTCCGCAACAAATGCGGTAAGATTGCCACGAGGACCAGCTTCAACGAACAGACGGACACCACGCGCATACATAGTTTCAATCGTTTCGCGGAACCGCACGGGAGATTGCCATTGGTCCAGCACGAGTTGTCGTATCCGCGCAGGCTCAGTCGGGTATAGTTCGGCAGTGGCGCAGGAGTAAACCTCAATTCGCGGCGGAGTAATGTTGATTCGGGAAAAGAATCGTTCAAGCTCAGCGGCCACAGCGGCAAACAGTGGCGTATGATATGCGCGATCAAAAGGCAGTCTCTGGCAGACGGCACCGGCCTCACGCAAACGGTCAGTTGTCTCCGCGATGGCCGATTCGCTTCCAAAGAGGACAACCTGATGCGGGCAATTGTCTATCGCCAACCACAACCGTCCGCGCATCGTTTCCAGCGCTGAGTCGATAAGCTGCCGATCAGCCAGACCAACGGCAAGAAGAGCACCTTGGGTAATGCGCCCCTCTGATATGAGACGCTCGCTCAAATGATTTCCGTCACGAAGATGTTTAATGAGTTCTTCTTCACTTGCCACATGGATGGCGCCGGCAGCCAGCAGCGCGTTGTATTCGCCGGTGCTATGACCGAGCACAACATCCGGAACCAGACGCAGTTGATCCATCAAAGCAAGCAGTGCGCGGTTAGCGGTAAATACAGCCTCCACCGCACCGTCCATTTGCCAGAGTTGGTCGTTGCGCACATTCGCAGTTGGCTTAAGAGCGGTTTGCGGAAAAATGAATTGGCTGGGCCGGAGAGTTGCTCCTTGTCCATAAAGCGCGCGATCCAAGAGATCGAAGCAAGTTCGCACCTCTGGAAAATGAAGACATAGATCAGCGAGCATGTTCGGATATTGCGATCCTTCGCCAGGGAAAAGAAAAGCCAGGCGTCCCTGGCGCCCGAGTGGTTCGTCCGTGTAATAGATGCCACTTCGATCACTGACTCGCCGGCAAGTGGGGTCTTCCAAACGCTGGGCTGCTTGGCTCAAATTCTCTTTTAGCTGCGCAACCGACGAGGCCACGACCGCCAAACGAAACGGGTGCTCTCCGGCCTGGCAATTCAGCGAGAATGCTATGTCTCGCAAAATCACAGAGGAGGGATCTGCGCACCATTTGGCCATCCGATGGGCGCGCTGCACCAATGATGGACGGTCGTCCGCGCCAAGGATGAATACTTCGGTCTCCCAACTCAGATTGAAACCATTTTGGTTCATTGTTCTACACCCAGATATTCTTCAAGGATGGCGTGAGCGTTTATTCCCCCGAAGCCGAAGGCGTTTACGCCAGCACGCCGCGGGTGCGGCGCTCCATGAATCCATGGGCGGGTCTCAGTGTTGATGTAGAAAGGAGTTTGGTCGAGCGCGAGTTCGGGATTTGGCTCTTCACACAGTGTCGGCGGTAGTACTTTGTAATGCAGCGCGAGCGCTGTCTTGATAAGACTTGCAATTCCAGAGGCCGGGATGATGTGACCGATCATGGACTTAACTGATCCTAAAGCGATGTGGGTGCCATGACCGTTCCGATTTCCGAAAACGCGCGACAGGGCTTTAATCTCCGTCGCATCACCAACCTTGGTCCCGGTGCCATGGGCCTCGATAAGCTCAATCGTTTCCGGCTGTATTCCTGTTTGCGCATAGGCCCGTCGAAGCGACAGTTCTTCACCTTCAAGCCGCGGCGCCAAAAGACCGAGCGCGCGACCATCGCTGGCTACACCCACTCCTTTCACAAGCGCATAAATTCGATCTCCGTCTCGCTCGGCATCCGCCCGCCGCTTTAGCACCATCATGCCCAGGCCTTCCCCCAAGAGCGTTCCGTCTGCGTTCTTGTCAAAAGGACGTATCTGTCCCCGTCGCGAGAGCGCATTAAGTTGACAGAAGACCATATAGATCAGCGCGGGTGTTGAGACCTGAACGCCTCCCACAATTGCCATGTCGCATCTGTCGGCGCGCAAATCTCCTAGCGCCGCGTTCACCGCAATCAACGACGACGCACACGCCGCATCCACGGTGTAGCTCGTACCCATTAGGTCTAAACGATTCATCACACGCCCGCACATGATGTTAGGCACGAGTCCGGGAATGGTTTCCGGCGTCAGCGGCGGCAGCGCGCGCTTCAGCTCCAGCCGAATCGTCTGGAGGTCTTCGTCCGTGTGCTCAGGATGTAACGACTTCAGAATTCGCATCGTTTGATCCAGCACCAGCCCGTGCTGCACCAGCGTCACATAGCCGCGGTTAAAGTAGGTGCCGCGGCCGATGATGACTTCCGTGCGCTGACGGTCGAACTGACGGTTCAGGTAACCGGAATCAGACAGAGCTTCGTGCGCAACACGCAGAGCCAGGAACTGATCTGGTTCGCTGCCGTCAATCGAGAGGGGCATGACGCCGTACTCGAGCGGATTAAACGAAGCAAGGTCTTTTAGATACCCGCCCGCCTTACAGTAAATGCGGTCGTTCGAATTGGAGTTTGGATCAAAGAAAATGTCAGCCTGCCAATCTTCAGGCGGGTCTGAAATTGCGCAGACCTTGGCGAGTATGTTCTCCCAAAATGTCTTCGCATCCGGCGCGCCGGGAAAAATGCAGGACATCCCGATGATGGCTATATCGGTGTTGTCTGTTGCTGCCTCTTCTTTAATCATCATTGTCTCTGCCTTTAGGCAGGGATGCTTCCCAGCCTGCTGGTCCTGTTAACGAGATCGGGCAGACGGGACTTGTGCCTACTCCTGTCGGAAATTTCTCTGGTCCCAGCATTCACATCGGCCAGTGCGAAGGCGACCCGGCAACCCCCGACGCTTGACACTACTATCGAGCCGCAATGGCTTTGGCTTTGCCGCATCTGCGCTCAGCTAAACGGTTCAAGGCGCGGCTACCCGTAGATTCCAACCCTTCGAGCGTGCTTGCCAAATGGCCGTCCGCGTTGACAAAGAAGACGTTGGCGCACACCGAATAGTCATTCGAGCCTGGCAACACTTGGAAGTAGCAACGTACGACTGGTCCGGATAGGGAAGCGTAGCGGCGATAACTATCAATCGAAGAAGGAAGAGCAGTTATGTCTCTAGTTGCTCTGCCCCACAGGATGGCTAGCTGCGGCCCACTATCGATCAGGATCGGATCGATTAACCAGTGATCTGCCTCTGGTTTGGCGATGCAAGAAGCCGGAGCGGAAGCACCTACGGTGGCCACCAGTCCATAATCGCTGATTCCGCCGATCTGCTGGATGCACTGAAATCGCGGGCCATGAAATAACCAGTCGCGGTAGGCTTCGGCAGCGCTGAGCGGGAACTCACGCCAGCCCGGTTGTAGTGGCAATTCAAAACTTGGTGATTCAGGCAGATGCTTTGCGAGTTGGACGGTGGCGCGATAGTAGACTACATCGCAGTTGTCGGCGTCCGCAATTTCAACCTCCGCTTGTAGCGCTGGCTGCTCGTGCGACAGTTCTGTACTTGGCCGGGCGGCGATGCGAATCGCCTGGGCGCCATCGTCAAGAATTATTCCCTTGAGTAGCCGCACCTTTTGCAAACCTGTTACCCGCCATTCGGGCCAGGCTTTTTGGACCATCTCAGCCATTAGTTCCATGGCCACCGTCACTGGCAACACCGGCTTGGCATCCAGTTGGTGGTCCTGCAGAAAGAGAAGTTCCGCGGGATCAAGGCGGCAAACTGCTTCAACCGCGGCGCTGGTTTGCATCATTAATGGAAAACCGTTCAGAAGAGGATAAGAACGTTCGGCCGAGACGATTCGCTTCGCGCTCACACTTTCCCACGGGCCACTTCCGAGAATTATTTCAGCTTCTCCTTTCGCGCCGTGCAAGAGTTCTCGTACAAACGCGCCGCGGCCCGCGGCGGGAGGAATCAATTGGACGCCACGACTTGCGAACTGCCGCCGGACTTCCGGCGAGGCCATTCCCGTCTTGTCCCACGGACCCCAATTCAGGGCTACGACGTGCGCCGGCCATTGGCGATCAAGATACAAGGCCAACCTGTTTAGAACTTCATTCGCCGCAGCGTAGTCGGCCTGACCTTTGTTTCCAAAACATCCCGACACTGATGAGAAGAAAACCAAAAACCTCAGCGAGTCGGGTCGCAGCTTCCGGCTTAGGACAAATGCACCGTTGACTTTTGGGTCGAACACACGGTTGAAGGAATCAGGAGTCTTGTCTTGGATCAATTTATCTTCGATCACCCCAGCGCCATAGACGACGCCATCCAACCGGCCGTGGTCGCGGTAAATTTCGTCAATAAGATTCCCAAAGGCGCGCGCGTTCTCGACATCAACCTGATAGTAGCGAACCGTGGCGCCGGCCCTTTTCATCGCAGCCATGTTGCTGCGCATCTCTCGGCTCTTTAGCAAGGACGAATAGGCAGCTTCAACGTCGGCGACGACCGCGCGTTGTCCTGACCGCTCCATCTGCTTCACCAGGGCGGATTTCAGCTCGCGCGGCGATGTCAGGCCGGCAGTCTCTGTTGACTCCTCAGACTCTGGCATCGAAGAACGACCGACCAGGAGCAGAGTCGGACGATAGAGAGCTGCCAACTCAAGTGCCACTTCAGCTGTAATTCCACGGGCCCCTCCGATGAGCAGCACTACTGAATCTGTATCGATCGATATAGCGGTGGAACTATCGTGTGGTAAAGGCGCAGAGACCGGTTGCAGAACGCTACGTCGCGGTCCTTCGTAAGCGATCTCGATGTCCCCAGTATCCGCGACGATTTCCCTCATCACATGGTCAGCCAAAGCTGACGGGCCATCATCGAGACTCAATTCAATCGCCTTGCACCTTGACTGGGGAGACTCAGCAGCCAGTGTCTTGAGGAGCCCGTTCATTCCACCGTGCCCCGGAAAGTGGGATCCCTTTGCGCCGTCGCGGCTGAACAACTCACCGATGGGGCTCGCCGCAATCACGCAGGCCTTTTCGCCGGCCGCTTTGCGGTCCCCGCCAGTGGCCTTCATGAAGTAGAAAAGACTCTTAACATCCTGATTGAGGTGGCCGCGCCAATCATCCACATTCATTTCGTCAAAGGCGGACTTTGCCATTAACGGCAACAGATGAATGACGCCGCTGAAGAATCGGCCTTGCCGCTGCCGAATTACCTCCAAAACATCGGCGATTGCAGCCGGATCCATTACGTTAACCGCGTAGATGTCCGCGCCAACATTGGATGCTTCACGCGCTGCTCGCATCAGAACAACCGACGCGCCGGCCGTTCGTAGTCTTTCCGCCAGTTCCTGTGCTACTCCCTGCTCGTCGTCGGTGACGACATACAAGTCGCCTTTAAGATCTTGAAGCGATTGCGCGTAATAGGGAGCATCTAACACCTTCATCGCGAAGCGTTGCAGTCTCGCATCCTGATCGGTTTCCACCGGTTCCTGTTTGATTGCAGCATTAGGCTCGGTTGGTTTTGCTTCACCTGCGGGTTCAGCCGTGATCAGGAACTCATAGATTGCGTCTCCAATACCGCGTAGGGTCTTGATGGCCGTCAACTGATCCATAATCGCGTGACTTGCTTTCGCGTCCACTGGCACAAATACGCGTTGCAGCGCTCCCACAATTTCCACGCGCTTGATCGAGTCTATGCCTAAATCCGCTTCGATATTCTGATCCAGATCCAGCAGTTCCTTCGGGTATCCAGTCCTTTCGCTCACAAGCTGCAGAAGTCTCGTGGTGATGACCTCCTTATCGGGAGCTGCAGTGCTGGTCCCGTACAAAGTATCTGGCACTGGTTCTGCCGGAGTCGAAGCATTTGTACTATCGGGCAACTCCTCAGTCTCAGCCCGAGGCATTTCCGCCACCGAAGCGTTTGAAGGCGCCGCCAAATCAACAGTCTCCAGCTTCACCGGCGGGGATACCGGGTGTGACGATCCGCTTGTTGTTGATCCACCAAGATAAGCCAGCATGACGTGCTGCTGAGTCTGCAGGAAATGGGTCATCAACTCTTGAAACTGACGCATGACGGTCGCGGCTGCGCCATTTGGTGATTTGCCATTGACACCTGCGGAAACATCATGGAGCTGGGCGAGCAGAGAAGAATTGGGCGAAGGGCGACTCTGAGAAATTGGCGGCTCGGTCGGGACGGCTCGTAGCACTGATTCGATGTCTTTTGTGACTCCGGAAATCGCCTCGGCGATTGGTGGCGTGACGGAAGGCTTGGTCGTTTCGTCATCAGCGCGACGTTCGCGTGTGATGGTTTGTATCCCGGTTTTGGTGGAGGATACTTTTTCAGGCACACTTTGGTGGAGCGGCCTTGCGCGACCGCCGTTCACTAGCCACGTGGTTGCGGGCGGCGGTTGATCGCTTGTCTCTTCGACGATGGCAGCAAGGTTTAGCTTTCTGACCACTCTCCCCTGATACAAACGATCGAGGTTAATGGAGACTCCGTGGCAAGCCAGCAGCGCGAGCGTATGATGAAACTGGACCAAACCATCTCGTCCAGCGCGATCGATTGACACAGCAATATGGGGGCGCTCGCCGATAATCTGTTCGGTCAGTCCGGTTAATACACTTTGAGGCCCCACCTCGATGAAGATGCGCGCACCGGCCGTGTATATCGCGTCCACTTCGTCGGCGAATCGTACCGGCGACGTCAGATGGTTCGTTAGCAGAGTCTTGATGGCTTGCGGATCTGCCGGATAAACCTGCGCCGAAGTATTCGAATACACGTCCAAACACGGGGCCCGAAAATCCACGGAAGAAAGCACGTCAGCCAGTCGATCTCGCGCCGCCGCGACTAAACTCGAGTGAAAGGCGCAAGCTACCGGTATGATGCGGGCCTGAATTCCTTCATGTCGCAAAGTCTCTATTGCTTGCTCTATGCCCTGTCGCGTGCCAGAGATAACTGTCTGCCGGGGCGCATTGAAGTTTGCGATCCAGACGCTTTCGATGGACTTCAGGCATTTGGCGACCCGCTCGCCACCTTCGAGGACGGCGGCCATCGTGCCCAGATCGTCTTTGGCCGCTTCCGCGATACATTGTCCTCGGGCTTCGGAAAGCTTGTACAACGTCTTTTCATCGAACACACCGGCAGAGGACAAGGCGACGTATTCACCGTAGCTGTGACCCGCAACCATCTCGGGCCGCACGCCCAAAGTTCGAAGCAGGTGAAGAAGACCCATTGCTGCAGCGCCCAATGCGGGTTGGGCAATATCTGTTTGCATCAGAGCGTTCTGCTGCGCCCGCTCCTCTTTGGTCGTGAAGCACGGTGGTGGAAATATATGCGACGTCAGATTCTTGCCGCTTGACAGAACGCGATTGGCTAGTTCGAATTGTTCGCGCAACTCATTGAAATGGGTTGTCAGGTCGCGAAGCATTCCAGGGTATTGTGATCCCTGCCCGGGAAATAGGAACGCGACTTTCCCTTTGTCAGCGAGCGGCTCATCGGTGAAATAGATTCCTCTCGGATCAATAACTTGAGTCGTCTCGGCCGTTGCTAAAGCTTGCCTGGCCAGCGCAAGTTTCTGACGCAGGTCAGTTACCGATCCTGCCACAACGACCAGCCTCACCCCGGACTTGTCTCTGTTAGCACACCACAATGTGTAGGCGAGATCCCGCATAACAGGTCTGGCGCCGCGCGATAATGCTTGCTCGAGAGATTCAATTGTGGTGATCAAGTCCTGGCGCGAGTCGCTCGCCCAGATCAAAAGTTCGCATGGCCAGTCTTGAGAAACGCTTGCATAACTCGAATCGAGGAAGTTATCCGTGTATTCTTCGAGCACGGCATGAAAGTTCGTTCCACCGAAGCCGAAGGCACTCACTCCTGCACGACGTGGGTGGTCATCCTTTCCATTGAGCCAGGGACGCGGTTCAGTGCTTAAATAAAATGGACTCTCAGACTTACAGATCCTGGGGTTAGGTTTCTCTACATTGATTGTCGGAGGAAGCACGCGATGGTAGAGCGCCAACGCGGTCTTGATAATACTAGCTACACCGGCCGTACACTTTGTATGGCCAAACATGGATTTGACCGACCCGATGGCGCAGGACTGCCGAGTTGCGCCTCCGGCTTCATAGACGCGCCTGAGCGTCTCAATTTCGGCGTTGTCGCCAGCCACCGTTCCAGTGCCATGCGCTTCAATCAAGCCCACCGTGGAGGGTGCGAAACCGGCCTTGTTGTATGCCCGATTCAGCGCCCGTGCTTGCCCTTCAGGGCGCGGTGCTGTTAGACCCTTGTCTCGGCCATCGCTGGAGCCCGCTACCGACTTGATAACTGCGTATATGCGATCGCCGTCTCGCTCTGCATCTGCGAGGCGTTTCAGAACGAGCACGGCGACGCCTTCGCTAATCACAATGCCATCTGCGGTTTCATCAAACGTCCGGCAGCGGCCTCGAGGTGAGAGTGCGTTGGTCTTGCTGAAGCAGAGATAACCGAACGGATTCTGCACAGTGTCCGCGCCGCCGACTATCACCACATCGCTGCTTCTGTTTTCCAGCTCGCGTGTGGCCAGGTAGACCGCGGCGAGCGAAGAAGCGCACGCGGCGTCGACTGTGTAATTCACCCCGCCGAGATCGAAGCGGTTGGCTACCCGGCCCGCAGCTACATTCAGGAGAATGCCGGCGAACGAGTCTTCCGTCCATTCGGGCAATTTCGCGAGTACGTCCGGTGAGACGTCTTCAAAGAACATAGGCAAGCCCGACCGGAGAGCATATTGTTGGCCCAGGTCGGAGATGCCGCCCCCTACACCCAGGATCACAGAGGTGCTGTCGCGCGAAAATGGTCGCGCGGCGTACCCGGCATCTTCGAGTGCCGCATGGACGACTTCGAGAGTCAACAGTTGAAGCGGCTCAATTGACGGAAGCGTGTTTGGCGGCATGCCATAACGGAGTGGGTCGAACTGAACATCGTCAATGAAGCCCCCCCATTTTGAGTAAATCTTGTCGCGGCGCTTCGGGTCTGGATCGAAATACTTGTGCCAATCCCACCGCTCACTGGGAACTTCGGTAATCGCATCCACTTTGTGAAGGATATTTTCCCAATAGGTTTGCAAGTTAGGCGCTTTTGGCAGCAGGCAGGCCATACCAATGATTGCCACGCTGGAGGGATTAGGCGTCGCATCATCCGTAATTCTCGCTCGCACGCGCGTGGTGTCAGAGACAACCTCTGGACCTGGACGTTCTGAACCGTTAACAGAGACTTCATGATGTAATTGCTCAATCGTGCACGTTGAGTCGCGTAGCGCCGCAAGCTGCCCGATCATGTACATTCCCTGACTGAATTGTTCACGCTCGGTTAACTCGGTGAATTTCGACGCTTTAGAATCTTTTTGATTTTTTGCATTGCGAACAATGCCTTTCGAGGCAATGCGTAATCTGCCTAGATTTAGTTGCTCCAACGCCTCGCGTCTCTCGTCAAGAGTTTTTCCGCTTCGCAATAATTGCTGTTTCTCGTATTCGAAGTCTTCGACGAAAGGTGATTTTGCGCAGCGGGTGGCATGACCTGGACCAGTTTCCAGCAGAGTAGTCTCGGTGCATTCGATTGCTTCTCGTTGAAACCTTTCCTTGATGGCGCCGGTGGCCACCGCTTCAGTTGTGAAAAGATACGCGGTCCCGAGTAGCACACCGATTCGCGCGCCGCGCTCCGCTAATGGTGAGGCCATGGTCGCGACCATCGATGAAGAGAGAGCGTCGTGCACGCCGCCGGCAAACAAGACATGGCAAGCACTCATCTCTGAAGGCGGCATCGTTGCCAACAGCGTGTCGATCATAATGTTCCACAGCACGAAGCTTGAACGTGGACCGACATGACCACCGCACTCCCGCCCTTCGAAGACGAAACGCCTGGCTCCGTTTTCAATGAACAGTTTGAGCAGTCCAGGCGACGGGACATGTAGATACGTTGGGATGCCGGCGCGCTCCAGAGCCAGAGCTTGATCGGGTCGGCCGCCGGCAATGAGCGCAAAGGTGGGGTGGTAGTCTCTAATTATCCCCATTTGCTCTGCGCGCAGATCACTGGGAACGAAGCCGAGGATGCCGACGCCCCAAGGGCGTTTACCAAGCATGCGGCGCGTCTCTTCGAGTAGCTGCTTAACTTCAGGCGCACGCATCAGAGCCAACGCCATGAAGGGCAGACCTCCGCCCTCGGCGACCTTCAAAGCGAAAGCAGCGCGGTCGCTGACTCGGGTCATGGGGCCTTGAACAATGGGGTAACGCGTGCCATGCGAGCGCGCCAGTGGACTGCCCTGATTCAGGGGTTTGAGAGCACGCGCGCTGCTGACGTGTGTCTCGATCGCATGCCGCATGCCCTCGATTACGCCCGCGGTCGTGCGAAAGCGTTCCGCCAGAGGTCTGGCGAAAGCGGCGTCTTGACCAACGAACCAGAGACTTTCGTTCGGACTCTGCCAGCCGACGCATGCCTTAACCTCTCGCCGCCAAGCCTCAATAATTCCAGCCGGCGCAGAGAATCGCATCGGCAAGGTGTCAGCGGACCGGCGGAGTCTGTCAATGACAGTAAGGTTCGGACGGTAATAAACACGGTACGGTGCGCCCAGGTTTTCTCCCAGACAAATTGTCTCGCTGCCATCCATCCGCGCGATCGCGTTTTTTGCTTCTTCAGGTAGCTGCGACTCACGAGTGAGTGCGAGCTGAGAATCCAGAACAGCACCTGCCGCGCCGGCCTCGTAGCAGGCAGCGACGGTGTGCGTTCCGATTCCGCCATGAGCCCATACCGGAATTGAAACGCGAGCGAGTAATCGCTGCAAGAGGATGAAGGTAGTCTCTTGCCTAATCAATCCTGGCGCTTCGTGTCCCTTGGCGATGAGACCAGAGAAGCCCAGTTCCTCGCCGAGCTCTGCTTCATCGAGACAACTGGTTTCCAGCAGAACGGTCAGATCACGCTCGCGACAAATCTCAATTTGGCGGCCAAGAATTTTTCGCTCGGCGCAGGTGAGAATGATAAGCCTTACTTGTTTCGGCAAGTCTGATGTGAGGCGGCTGGCAAGTCTTTCATCAGTTCCCTCAAGCTTGATTCCGCACTCGCCCCTCGCATGACGGGCAAGATTGGCGATTAACTTAAGTGAGGTAGCCTCGTCATGCGCATATTGCAGATCCAACACACCGAATTCTCCGGCTCGACTGGCCGCAATGGCGATTGCGGCGTCGGCGAGGCCCGGGGGGGTTACAGCGATGAACCGAAACTCTCGCATAAGAAGTTCCGCGTCCCAGCGTCATTCTCTTAATTTAAAGGCACGATTGGGGTGCGAAATAGTTAAGGCGCGAATTGCATGAGGAACGAGAGTGAACCCTGCTGGAAGAATTCATCCCGACCTTAAAGGTCACTTGATCTCAAAGCTGACGTTAGCCGTTGGAAAAGTTTTTTATTAAGTAGCTCGTCCACTCGCAGCAAGACCATAAATCAAACGTCCGTGCGCTAGACTCAACTATCTGCCAGGCCCCCTTTGGATATTCGGCTTTTGCCGAAAACGGTTTCGATATTGACCAATGATTCTGCTTTGCGCGGCTATCTTTTCTTCGTGCTCTTTGTTTCGTTTCCTTCGTGTTTGCGCCATTGAGGGTAATAGTCTTCAATGTGGTCGGCGTCGGCCTTGCTATAACCCATGTCCTCGAAGATGTTCGTGACCGCCTTCACTCGGGGAAGGTCATCTTCGGTAAAGTACCTCTCGTTCCCCGCGTGCTTCTCAAGCCTCTCGAAGGCTTTGTAGTAAGCCTGCTTGGTCGGTCGTTTGCCTTTATCCTCGCCTTCGTCTTCTTCGTGTTCTTTCCATTGAGGGTAATAGTCTTCAATGTGGTCGGCGTCGGCCTTGCTATAACCCATG
>CBFHBA010000024.1:0-76231 GCA_965653675.1 uncultured bacterium | reverse complement strand
AGGCCTTCGGTTGTGATATTCCAGTGTTGCATGGCTCCGAGTTCGACCTGAAAGTACGTGTCGATATCGGATACCGCGCGGTCGAACGCACCCGCAGGCAGGGCGACGTCGGTGAATCGCCGGTAGTCTTGTCCGTACGCGCCTGCCAGGACGATGTCCGTGGCCGCAGTTTTGTCTCCCGAGTTGTAGATTTCGCGGACACTTGCCGCCCATTCCGTGAACTGCGCGCCGGACGGCACCAACGACAGGAGCGGCGGTTCCAGCAATGCCAGCTTCCGCACTCTGCCGGGGACATCGATCACCATCTGCAATGCGATGCCTGCGCCAAAGGAATGCCCGGCCACGTGCGCCGACGCAATGCCCAGGTGATTCAACAACGCGATGCAGTCACCAGCCCACTCTTGCATCCTCATGCCCGCCACAGCGCGTGAGCTGCAGGCGTAGCCGCGGCGCCGGTAATGGACGATCTGAAAATTCTCCGCGATTCCGGGCTGCTCGATCACCGGCACGAACCCATCCGACAGAATCGCTCCGTGGATAAATACCACCGGTGCCCCGGACCCGCGGACTTCATACTCGATGTCCGCCCCATTCAGCCGTACTCGTTCCATTCGTGGCCTCCACTCATTTTCCCAGAGCTCTTGCGATGAGAAGGGTGTCGGCGGTCTGCTGCAGGCGCGCGACCTTGCCATCTCGGATTGTCCAGAAATGGGCGAATCGGGATTCCACCCTCCGCCCCTTCTTCGAAAGGCCGAAATAGTGCCCGAGAACGATCACGTGATCGCCCGACTCGAAATACTCGTCCCCTTTCGCGTAGAACTCGTCGAATTCGACCAAGAATGGAAAGAAATCACTGACCGTCTTTTCGACACCGCGATAGACGCCCCCGTTGGGGAATCCTTCGGCAATGTCCCACTCGGCGTCATCCGCCAGGAGCGATTTGAAAGAATTCACGTCTCCCATAGCGGCGTACAACTTCCGGATGAGAGCGATTTGCGACGTATCTGACATAAGAACCTCCTTAGGTTGATGTTGATGGCCCACTCGGGCCTTAGGTTGATGTTGATGGCCCACTCTACTCATGATTTGATCTCATTAATTGGTCCACCAAACGGGGATACCCCACCCCGCTCCCATGCCGCCGCTCGTCCCTTCCACCCGCCGGTGCGGTAAGCGACAGAGACTTCATAGACACCGCGCCGCACGGCGAGAACGGGATCGTCGGATGGCTCGATACCGTCGGTCAGCCTAGTGGGATCGTGCATCATGACCGGATCCCCGATCTCTTCGACGGTGGTTGTTCGGATAATTTTCAGTTGCCCGATACGTACACGCGGGCGATCGTCGGGCCACGGCGCGTTTGGATCATCCAGCGGATCGCCCTCCCCGGCGAGCTGCAAGACGAGGTTGAAGACTACGGGCGCTTGGCGCAGACGAGCCTCAAGTTCTTCAAAGAGATAATTGGGAGGTTGTGCTTGTAGTCTTTCCAGCGTCTGACCAGCAACGCCAGCCTCGGGCTCCCAGTGATAACGAGCGTATTGCGCCTCATCTGCTTCGTTCACGAATCGGAACGCGTGAAGCATGTGAAAAGAAGTTTGCGCAAGGCTGGCCGATGCCGGCAGGGCTTTCGAGAGCTGGACTGCGTGTGCGATCCATGGATGAGTTGTTAAGAACGGCCCGACTCGGCCCGGATCCGGCTTACCCGTGGCCGGATCAGGTCGCACTGCCTTCAGAAACTCCAGGGTTTCTTCGGGCGTACGCGCGAAAAAGAGAGGAGCCGTCAAAGAAACGAGATCCGTGGTTGTGCCATCCGGCAGATAAAACCTTGCGGCCATGGAAGCCGTGGTGGCTGGTCCCCACGGATTTCCCGACCTGCTGTTCGAATAGCGCACGGTGACCGGAATCGCGTCACCTTGCAAGTGAACAGCGCGGCTGAGCCTCTTCGCCTCGGGCGTGGCCTTGAATGTGCCGGCATAGTAACGACCCGAGGCGTGCACGTCGCGGTATCCAGGATGAAATCCCTGAAAATCCTCGTGTATCATCTCCACCAGCTTTGAGGCTATGCGGTATTGACCGTGATTCATGGTGTGTTCCCTTTCGAGGTTCTAATTTGTTGTGTCAAGCAGCGCGTCTAATGCCTTCTTAGTTTTCAGCGCCTTCCACACGTCCCGAACCGTCGCGTCGGGATATGCGCTGTAGAAACCCACGGCGGTGACTTGCTGCTTGACGACCCAGTCCTTGATGCCCGGACTGTTGATGCCGGGGTAACCTTCAAACTCGTGAAAGAGCAGGTCGATCTCGTCGGGTATGATGCCCCCGAAGTCGTCCATGTATTTGTCCCAGGTTCCATCAAACGTCGAGGCAAAGATGATCCGGGTATCGTTGTCGAAGATCACGAACCGCAGGTCATGAAGCGTTCCTATGCTGTCCGTGTTCTTCTGTCGATCACCCGTGAATCCATCTGCCATGAACTTGCGGAAGCGCTCAGCGCCTCCTGGTTTGAGCTTGCTGATAAGGGTAAATTCTGACGCTTGTCCGGCCTTCGCTCCCGGCCGTTTCACTGCCTTCTCTGTAGTAGCCATTGCTTGTCTCCTTTGAAGTTTTAGTTCTACCTAACTTACGAATCCAAATTCGCTAACCATCCCAACGCCCGTAAGCCGGGCATGAAAAAGTACTCGCCTCCACGCACGGCAACGAACTGTGGTAGCCCGTGAAGACGCCGACGGATCGGACGTTTGGGGATTGTGTAAGTTCCTCCATCGTTGGCATTGCCTATGATCGGATCCTGCTCTCGTCCGTGACTGATAAAGTTGCCGTCCGTGACCCATTGCGATTGAATAAACTCGAATTGCCGCTTCAGGTGTGCGCCGATCAACAGGAAAACGCCGCCGCGGTCCGCGCCGTCATCTTCCAGGACACCTTCCGGAAGCGGCGGGCCGTAATTGGTGCCGCGCCGCAGAAAGTAATGGAGGTCAGTAGCTACGAGGTCATTCTTCAACGCATCGCGTGGGTTCACCCGACGAATGTGAGAACTGAAAGGACACTTCAATCCCTGCATGTCGTCCGCATAGCTAAATCTGTTATTGCGATCAGCGTCTGCGCCAAGCTTGGGATCGTCTTGCTCGGGAGCAAGCACCAGGGGCGCACCGCTGCGCCATCGACCTACCATTTTCGCCGCGATCAACTCTTCTTCTTCCGGCGATGACGCCTGCTCGCGCAGATATTTCCGAAACTCCGCCACTTTGGTGTGACACTTGCGAAATGCTACGAAGGTGCCGTTGCGTCGTAATACTTCGGGCTCCGGACTTGTTGTGGTTTCTCCCAATACGTCCGGATAACCCATGACGAACTCACCGGCTTTGATCGCGCGCCCGTATCCGGGATGGACCGGGGCTCCACTGCCCTCAACGTGCGGATTGTGGAGTCCATCCTTGAACCCAAAGGGATTACGTCCTTCCGGAAGCTCACTGAACTTCAATCGGTAAACGACGGAGATTTCAGGAAGATCGTGGTGGCTCTGCCGGGCTCTCTCAAGTATGGTCTCCAGGCTGGAGTCGTCTTTCGAATAAATTGCCAGCGCGACGTGCATGTCTGCTGTGCCGAACGGATACTCCCAGTTGGCTGGAGAATTATTACCGACATCGTTGAGAATGGCTGCCCGCGCCGCCATACCCTCGCGGAATTCTTCGGGGAAGCTGTCCAGCGACGCTTGAGGCACTCCCAACGCCTTGAGGCCTTGATATGTGAAAGCGATGCCCAACCAGCCCGGAAGACTCGGTTTCCACCATTCGTCGGCCGGTGCTACATGTGGGAGAAGGCGGCGCAACATTTCACGCCCTTGTGCTGCGTCGTTGATGCGAAGAATCACGTATTCGCCTTTGTATGGACGCGGGCGTGGGCGCAGTACTGTCGCCTGTATGTCGCTCACGTCGAGAGTGGGAGCGTCTGTCACCGGCATTCTGGCTTCAATCTGCGACTTCATTACTTTTGTGGCTCTCCCTTTCATTCGGTTTCACTCCGATAGGTCTACTGCCGAGGTGATGCGCCAGCCTTTCGCAGTCCGAGCGACGAGATACACCACGCTGAATCTCGCGACGACCCCAGCGGCGTCCTCCCGGAGCCACACAGCATCTACGAGCGCAGCCTGGGCGTTGAGAACTTTGATATCGCACTTGTCGAGCGTTGATCCCGCAAAATGGGCATGTCGCAACCTGCGGATCTCACCACCAATTCCCTCTTCACCGGTGACGGCATCGTCGTCCTTCATTACCATGTGGAAATTGGAACCGATGAACCTCAGTGGCGCGCCATAGAAATCGAGCAGCGCGTTGAGGTCCGAACGCTTTCCGATTGCGAGCTCCACGAACGTGGGCCCATAGTGTTCGAACAATTCGTGAATCTCGGCGACTATCCTGGATTGGCTCGGCGCTGTTACACTATTCATGAGCGAGATCCCTTTCTACGCCGCAGCTGGGATACAGACCGCGCGACCGCGCAATTTTCCATTCCTGAGATCGTTGTATCCATCATCAACGCGGCTGAGTGGATATCGGTCTTCGATTGTCTCGATTCGTCCGAGCCGGGCAAGTTCGATGACTTCACGAAGGTTGACCGTGCCGCCATTCATACTGGTGGCGAGTTGAGCGCCCCAGGGCACTTCGTGTAATCCAAACGCCACCGTCTTTAGTGCCGCACCGACGAGCGTCAGCCGGCCAAGTCGCGCCAGCGCCGCAACCCCGGTCTTCAGCGTACCTTCAGCGCCGACACAATCGAGTATGAACGTCGCGCCTGCGCCGGAAGTGAGGCTGCGTATCTGTTCCGCCGTGTTTGCGTCGCCTGGCATCGCGTAATCCGCGCCGAGTTGCTTCGCAAGTCCGAGGTGTCTCTGGTCATTGTCCACAGCGATGACACGGGCAGAGCAGAGAGTTCGGAGAAACTGAACAGCAAGCAGACCCAAACCGCCGACGCCAATCACTACCGCGGTAGACCCAGGAATCAGCGATGGCAGGGCTGGCTTGATCGCCGTGTAGGTTGTCAGGCCAGCATCCGTGAGCGGGGCAGCCAGCACCGGGTCGAAGTCGCCCATTGGAACAGCGAAGCGCGCGTCAACGACAACATACTCCGCCAGTCCCCCGTCGAATCCGACTCCCGCGCCGATCAACCGCGAGATGTAGTAGCAAAAGTTTTCTTCTCCGCGGCGGCAGGGAGCACAGTGTCCGCAACTCCCCCATACGGGTACGACCGCCACCGGTTCACCGCTTTTGAATCCGACAACTCCCTGTCCGATCTCTTCGACCCAACCGGCAATTTCGTGACCCAACGTGAACGGAGGCAGCGTATCGAACCATTCCGCTTTGGTTCGGGCCATCAGGCCAATATCGGTATGACAAAGTCCGCAGCCACCGACCTTGACCAGAAGTTGACCCGCGCCCGGCGATGGTTTTGCGACGTCTTGAAGCTGCGGCGGTTCTTGGGGTTGGACCAGGCGATACGCGATCATTTATTCATCTCCTTTGATTGGGCCTCTCTAGTTTGTTTTTCGCTTCCGAATAATTCATCGACAAGTGTCAGCGCAACTGACATACCAAAGGGAGCGACTGAGTTTTGATTGAATAAGCGAGTATTTGCTGTTCCAGGAAGAGCTACTGTCCGAATTGTCGTGGGATGAGATTTTTTGTTGACAGGGCCGCTCGACACCTTGCCGCCAAAGGCATCAAAAAAGTAGCTGCATTAAGGATACAGAAGGGGAACCGTTCGTGATGATGACCGACCTGAGTACTCGGCATTGAGTATTCGCGCCGCGGAAGTCCGGGGACCAACCGTTACCGTCTCTAGCGAGATTCTAAGCAGACTTGAACTTGTACTTCGGAATATCCAGCACATTTTTTCACCTCAGCGTTGCGATATTTACGCCTGTGCGGAAGTTGGGTGGAGCAGATCACCCAGGCCCATGTTGCGAAGGAGCTCAGCGCGTACACGGTCTGCAACACCGTTCACGATTTCTGCCCCGTCATTCGCTGGATCAATGTGAACCCGAAAGGGACGCTTTCCAAAAGGCGTATCTATAACCTTAACGATAGCGTTCGCAACTTCCGAGACGTCCGCGTCGGGAACCGCTGTACGAGCGAAACCCTGCATGATTTCGTCGCCCAAAGTGCTTGTCCGACCGGATGCGTATTTGCGAAGGCGATCGCTGTCAACACGGCGCAGTCGCCTTGTGGTGGCCCAACACACCGTGGCGATGCGCGTCGCCGCGGTCACAGACATGATTGCCACCGTGCCACGCCGTATGGCGCTTCTCGAAGCGTCAAACAAGGCGATCAGAATTCTCGAGGGTCCGGCCGAGATCGGTTCATTCAAGTACGTAATGATCTGGCACCCCAGGATGCAAACCGACGCAGCTCACGTTTGGCTCAGATCTACAATTCGAGAGCTAGGAAAACGATTGTCATGATCAGTTCGACCTAGTTCGGTTCTTATGGTGAGATCTGACGCTAAATCGCGTCATCTTCAAGTCATCTTTGATTACAACCTTTTGCAAGTTGGAACTAACGAAGGCTGACAGTTGCGGAGCATGACTCTGCGGACGTTTTGCGGGAGTACCGCCGAATGATTCATCTCGAATTTTTAAGAAGAAGAGATGGGGCCAAGATGGGGACCTCACGTGTTGATACGTAGCCAGCGGAAGTGATCTTTGACGACCGCTTGGCGCGTAAATACTGGCTCATATCGTTTAGTAGGACTACGTGGTACCCTCTCCAACGTTCTTAAAATCCGTTGGGAGTAATCCCGTGTGGGTTCGAATCCCACCCTCGGCATTAACAGATTCAATATATTAGCCTTTACTCCTCCGTCACTCGATAAGGTCGCAACGGACTTATTAATGATCGAATAGTTACTTTGAACCACTTCACTTATGACCGGAACGTCAACGGAATCAGTTACTTAGCAAGCTACATTTTTCGTGTTCAAATCAACGCAACGGACTGGGTGCTAGGTACGCTTGTTGCTTAGGCTCACCGCCGCAGGCGTCACAACTCACTTAGTAACAACAACTTCGATTGGGGAGTCTTTAGAGTCGCTTGGCTTTCGAGCGGGAGTTGGGGCCAAGATGGGGGACCTTCAAATGTCAGTGGAATGCGCGACTGGCGTTTCGCGTAGGGATAACACACGCGGTCTCGGAATTGCGAGAAAGGGGATAAGTCAATCGGAGCTTAGTTTGGCGCGAAATGTGCGCGTGCCGCTCGGCAAGTTCCCCTTCAACACACGCAACTGGTTCGAGCGTCGCTGGCGCGATGCGCAGGTGGACGCGTGGCGTTCGTGACCGGGCGATGTAAATGTTATCGGCACCACGTGGAGAATCAGAATGTAGCGCCGGTTAGCACCGAAGTGGCGGCGGAAGGGTTCAATCTCTTCAATCGCGCGAACTTTGGCGTCCCGGACAATACCTTCAGACCGCGAACGGCGCCGAGTGCAACTTTCGGGTAGCCGAGACAGGCGTTTGATCCGCGGCAGTTTCAATTCGGATTGAAGGTTAGTTTTTGAAGGGAGCCCTAAAAGACAAACCCAGCGGTGTTTACTTCTCGATACTGACAAGTGTTCGCCGAACCGTACGAAAAGCCAGCGCAGTTAGCTTCGTAATGAATTACATTGTATTCCCGCCTGAGAGTGTAAGTCCTTCCGTGCCACTCTTCTAGTGATATTATTCCTTGGCTTATGGAACAATCTGACAAAACGGAATGATCTCAATTTTGAAGACGATCATGATGAGACGCAGGAATTTTCTCGCGAGTCTCGGCACGGCGGCGGTCTTGCCGCTGGTGACCCGGACCTTCGGCGGTGCCACCACTACTGCCGATGAACTTGTTCGCCCCCAGGCCTTACGCGAGGGGGACACGGTCGGCCTGATCACGCCCGCGACTTACGTTCCCGATCCTGATCGGCTCGCTGCCGCTGAACGCACACTGAAGTATTTCGGATTGAGGATGAAGATGGCGAAGAACGCCGGTAAGCGCATGGGGGACTACCACCTCTCGATTAACGAGCGTTTGGATGATCTGCATGCGATGTTTCGTGATCCGGACGTAAAGGCTGTATTTGCGATTCGGGGTGGTTACGGCTCGATGCATCTGCTGGATCGGATTGATTACGATCTGATTCATCGCAATCCGAAGATATTCTTAGGCTACAGCGATATTACCGCGATGCACCTGGCCATTAACAAGCACGCAAAGCTCGTCACCTTTCATGGACCGATCGCTCTCTCGCGGTTTACCGATTACACGCAGAAGTATTTTCGCAAAGCGTTATTTGAAACTCAGCCCATCGGCAGGATCACGAATCCGCCGGAAAGTAACGAGCTGCGTCCAACTCATACTTTGCGTGTGATTAGACCGGGAACTGCGTCCGGTCGTTTGACAGGCGGCAACCTGACGTTGATTTCGAATATGATGGGCACGCCTTACGAAATCGAAACCCGCGGCGGGATCCTGTTTCTCGAAGACGTCGACGAAGAGCCTTACAGCATCGATCGCATGTTGACGCATCTGCGGCTCGCGGGAAAATTCGATGGCGTGGCTGGCGTCATCTTTGGCGAATGCCAGGACTGCCGGCCGAAGGACTACAAACCCTCGACGACGATTCCTTATGGACTCGGTGAAGTGCTCGATAATATTCTTAGCGGCTTGAGAGTGCCGGTGCTTTATGGCTTGACCATAGGCCACACAGACGATCAACTGACGTTGCCTCTGGGTGTCACGAGTACGCTCGATGCGACTAACGGCACGCTCGACATCCATGAATCCGGCGTTCAGTAAAAGTCATCACTCAACTTTTATCTGGGTTCCGGGTTTGAAGTGAAAAGGGGCCACTGAAACGGCCAGCTTCTTCTCTGCAATAAAGTGCATGAAGATCGGCATCACGCGTCCGTTGTAAGCGGCAATCCCGCTGTAGTCGCCGAAGAAAACACTCGGGTTGCAGGCAAACGCAGGCAAGTCGATTTCATAATTCACAAAAGTGCGCGCGCCATCGACGCTGCGCGCCATGGTCAACCTGGTGAGCGCGCCTTCGGTATCTCGCCGATCGTAAAAGACAACATTCACTGAGCCGTCGATGGGATCGACAGACATCCAGGTGAAGAACTGGACTTTGCCGTTCTTGAGCTGATCGTCGTTTACGCGCAGGGGCACGGACCACGTTTCGCCGCCATCATGTGACGCCATCACGAACACATCGGGATCGCCGTTGCGCGCGTCAATCCAATTGACATAGAGCGTTCCTCTGTTCGGTCCATTGCTGAGATCCGCGCCGGTGACGGGCATGCCGTTGGCTCGATCGAGTCCAGCGACTGAGAAATCCCAACCGCCAACAATCTGTTCGATGGATTTCTCTTTACTAAAAGTAAGCCCGCCATCGAGCGACTTCTTGAACACCAAGCCCAACGGTCCGGCCCAGACGATGTAGACCTCACCATTCGCTCCGACGGCGGGAACTGCGCCCTCAACCGTGTTGTCGCTATCGCGGCAGTCACCTGGAGAATCTGAGATCCGAAAAGGCATTGCAAAGCTCTTGCCGCCGTCCGTTGAGCGACTAAAGTAAATATTCGAATGACAGTCAGGGTCGCTGTTGCCGTACACATCGAATCGAGTCCAGGCAAGATAAACGTTGCCCTTGAGCTTTGAATCTGGAGCGTTGTCAACCACGATACCGGGTTTGTCTTCGAAGGGCGTTACCGAATTGATGTGATTGATTGCGGGCACGGATTCATTCCAGGTCAAACCACCATCACTTGAAGATTCGATCAGCATGCCGTTCTCAGCCCGCGGCGGTCTCGCTACGCGAATGCCGAGGAAAGAAAGATGCGCGTGGTATGTTGTGCCTTCACTGCTGAAATAGACGGCATCGTCACCTTGGGTGAGCCCGTGGGGATCTGGAACCGGAACAGTCCTCCACGTCTTGCCGCCATCGACGGAAACATAGTTGTAGCTTGACGCGCGCGGACGGGGAGGCCGCCCCGTCTGGAAGGACACCGCGACGAGGTTGTCGGGATTCTTGGGGTTGATGGCGATGGCAACTTCCGCCGGGTTGATTGCGTCAGGCTCGGAAACTCTAATTACTTTCTGCGCGTAAGTGTTCTGACTGAAGACAAGGAATATCAAGCAGCCGGTGATAAGTCGCGTCGATGAATGGCGCAATTTCAACCTCTATAGCCGCAAGAGACTGTCGCGAAGAATACGCGATTGCAATCGACTGCTCTGTAATTGCTGATTGTTATTAAGCGTGACGGCGAAAGTGCCTCCGGGCAGCGGGCTGACGCGAGCAATCATTTCGATATTCACCAGCGTCCCACGGGCCAGCCTGACGAAGAGATTTGGATCAAGCCGGGTTTCCAGTTCCTTGAGTCGATAATTGATCGAATACCGCTCGTTGTTCACCGTCGTAATCTGCAGAAGCTCACCGTCCGCAACTACCGAAGCAATCCTGCGCACCGGAAGCAGAATAATCTCACTCCGATCGCGCACCGGAATTCTTTCCAGATATATTCCTCGGCTGGTTGCGGCCTCGTAATCGGCGACCGCTGCGCGGACATGAGATGTCTCTTCACCCCGAAAGTCTTCACGTTCGAGCCGTTCGTGCGCGCGATTAAGTGTCTCGCGCAAACGTGCCCGATCTACCGGCTTCAAGAGGTAGTCGACCGCGTTAACATCGAATGCCCGCACTGCGAATTCATCATAGGCAGTTACAAAGGCGATCAGGGGCATTGTGTTTTTCCGCAATAAGCGGACAACACCAAGGCCGTCAACTTCGGGCATTTGCAAATCGAGCAGCGCGAGATCTGGCTTTTCTCTTTCGATCAGCTCGACCGCTTCGGTGCCGTTGATTGCCTCGCCGACGATCTCCACGTCTTCAAACGCACGCAGCATGGCGGCCAAAAACGATCGCGCCGGTCGCTCATCATCCGCGATCACAACTCTGAGTTTTGCGGTCAAGCTTTCTTCTCTCTTCTGTTCGTCAGCGAACCTGCCGTTTGTGACATAAGCTCCGTCATTATCACCGGCACCCTAAGTTCAACCATTGTGCCGGTTCCGGGCGTACTCCTGATTCGCAGTGAAGCTGACTTCCCACCATAGAACCGTAGGCGCTCTTCAATATTACTTATGCCAAAGCCGCGCTTGCGGCCACGGGCCAACTCGATCTCACTCACACCAATACCTGTATCTATAACACTTATGCTGAGCACCTCTCCGTTGGGACTCTGATCGGCCGAGGTTTGCTCAAGGCGAGCGCAGACGCTTAACTCACCGCCAGACCGTGAGGGCGCGATGCCGTGTTTGATTGAGTTTTCGACCAGAGGCTGGACCAGCAGCGAAGGCAAGCGTTTCGAAAGCAATTCTTCCGGCACATCGATCGACACTCGTAATCTTTCTTCAAAGCGCGCTTTCTCGATGTCCAGATATGAGGCGATGAGTTTGAATTCTTCTTCCAGGGTAACGAACTCGCCCTCGGTTCGCAGCACGCCGCGAAGCAGACTAGTGAGCTTCATGAGCGTCTCCAGCGCACGATCGGGAGCTGTCTGAATCAGATGCCCTATGGTAGTGAGCGCATTAAAGAGAAAATGCGGATTGACTTGCGCCCTCAATGCTCGCAGTTGGGCTTCCGTCGCCAGCTTATTAATTTCCTGTTCGCGCAGATTCTGTTCACAACGTTCATGAGTGACGCGCAAAGCATCGATGCGCCGGGCCACCATTAGGGCCACCGATTCGAGCATCTCGATATCGTCAGAAAGAAGACGCCGTCCGCCGGCCAGCGAAGTGATTTCGAAGCGATAATATGGGGGCTCCGCGGTCGGCACGAATACACTGGCGCTGCTCCCTGCGGCGACTGGCAGGGTCACATGGCCATGTAAAGGTATGTCGACTGGTTGTTGATTCTCCGCGTCAGGTTGGGAAGGCTTTTCGTCCGAGGCTGGACGCATTTCTTCCCAGGTGATCTGTCGGGCCGAGACCGCCGGCACCAACAGCTGAGAAACCTCCTCAATGATTTCGCGTTCGCTTTCGAAGCGCGTGATACGTTGGGCAATCTCCGCTCGCAAACTGTCATAATCCGCGCGTTTCAGCACGACCGCATCGACAAACCAAACGACCCCTCGACGCAATGCCGGATAAGTTAGCGCGGTTAAGACCCAAAGCCCGAGCAGAGCGGCAAAGACACGCGCGTCGTCCAAACTGTGACGTGGGAAGACAATCGACGCCAATCCGAAATAAGACGAAACTGCAATGGTCATCAAGGCCAGAAGCGCCAACGCGCGCTTAAGAAAGATATCAGCGAAAGCGAACCGATAGTCCTCGTAGAGGATGGCAAAAGCGAGCAAGAGTGAAGCATGGTGCCCAATTAATTCAGTGTACCAGGCATCCTCGGTTCCTCCTTGATGATGGCTGAGATGCAAAGCTGATACGGCAAACACCGCAAGCGCACTGGCCCAGACCGCCTTCTTCCATCCTTCCTGGCCGCGCGTCGAGATCATCAAAACTGCAACGAGAACCAGATATCCAAGGGTAAGGAGGCGCAGAGCCCAAAGAGATGGGCTCGTTCCCGTAACCACCGCGGCGTAGAAAAAGAGAAGTGAAGCGGCGGCGCTTAAGCAGTAAGCTGAGATTGAGATTATTCGGGAAATTAGCCTGATTGGCTGGCCCAGCCGATTCAGAATCACAGATTGGACCACCACCGCCGGCAGAAACCCAAGCGCCGAAAAAGAGATTGCCGATAGGACTGGAAAGGCGTTTGAAAAACCGAGACCAAAGCTTCTGCGGCCGTAAGTGGCTAAGGCTCCGAGGTTCCAAACCAAACCGAGGACGGCGGTGGCTAACATTAACCAGTTCGCTGGCAGCCGAAAATCGCGAAGCCGGTCTCGTACCGGGCCCTGTCCTAGATGGCGCACGACAATTCCCAGGAGTAACCCATAGAGCGCAACGCCTATGGTGTAACCCAGAAGATTGATTAAGCCGGCAACATTGATGTTCATGAGCTGCTCAGCAAGAACATACCGGTCACAATGGGAACACTGTATGACTCATCCTTCATTGAGTGCAATCAACGAACATCCTAAATACTGTTTGGCAGCAGCGGGCAGAATTTTCTAGCAGATGGGCGGAAAGGCCCAACAGGCGGTTGAAATTGCCCTATATGCTGGTCGATGAGGCGGCCCTCAGACTCCAAAACGGTTGGCGTACGAGCAACTCAGCTGACGTGACCAGCCGTTCATTGAAAAAGACTTTGGAACGTTGTCCCTTCAACACTAGAATTCGCGTCTCGTCAGCCATGGCGGTGGCCGGAGTCTTACGCGGTTCAATTTCTCCGTAATCGGATGAGAGTTGCTTTGAATCAGTCGTTTGCGACGCGGCCACCTCCTGGTAACAAAGGGGCAGGTGACAGCGATCTTCAGCAAAAGGAGCATCCATGATCAATGCCAAAACGATTTGCCAGCTGTTCGTACTGAGTGGGTTGTTGATTTTCACACCAAGCGTATTGGCTAGGGCCCCACTCTACGTTAAGGGAGAATGGAAGCTGACCCTCAGCGAACGTGAGTTTACGATGACAATCGATGAGCAGACCGAAGATCGTTTTGAGGGTCATCTAAACACCGGCGACCTTATCGTGGATGGCAGGGTGACAGGTATGGTCATTGAGTTCACACGTAAGCCGAGCGATAAGACTGAGAGCGAATGGCCTCATGATGGCACCGCCAACTCCACCATTCGCGAACAGCACATCAAGATCACCCTCAAGGAATACGTGACTCTGGCCAAGTGGGGTCTAATGTACGGCGCCGGCACGTGGGATGGCTATCACGCGAGTGGTCCAAACCTGGAGGCTCGCCTGGATCAGATAAAGGAGATAGCGCTCTATCGGGTCGGGCCGAAATTCCTCAAAGACGAAGACTGTAATCACGTTACAAACTTCAGGATGATTCCTCTTGCAGGCGGACCAACCTGATGCCTCAAATCCCCACCGAGCCGACGCCACTGAGCTGCTTATTGAAAAAAATCATAAGCGGAGCACGTTCTGACTAAAGAACCCGCTCTGGTTGATTCTCGCCGCCGTTTAAACTTCGGAGATATTCTTCGCGCTGAGATCCCATTCGTAGTGTTTGGTGCCCTTTTCATCGCCGGGTCGCATATTCTGAATCGCAGATTCTGCCGCGCATGTCCGGTCTGTCCTTCTGATTGTGGATAGCTTTAGTTCGCTTCAGCTTCAATCTCATATCACCGCTCGTCGACCAAAAATCTCTATCCATAGGGATGAGATCCTCGTCTGTTGAAAATCGATTGTAGCGAAAGGATGGATACCAGACGATCAACAATCCCCGGATGTGTCTTCAAGACTAAAGGAGGCGCGATCGTGTCTGCGCGTAGTTTTCGGCGGTTAACTTCAATCGTAATTATTTATCTTTTCTGCTTTAGTTTTACCGGCACAGTGGCCGCCCAACAGCCAAAACCAGATCCAACTACAACTCAATCCCAAGCGCAAAACCAACCTGTGGCACCGCCGGTTTCCAAAAAGGCGAGCACAAAGCCTCTGGCCGTTGACGAAGACCCGGCGATGATCGGCAAGCGTAATTTGAATAAAGGGCTCATTTCCAAGATGAGCATGTCGTTAGAGAAAGAGGTGCGCCTGGGCCGCATGCTTGCCGCTGAGGTCGATCGGCAAGCCAAGTTCATCGACGATCCGGTCATCACCGAATACGTCAATCGAGTCGCCCAGAATCTGGTGCTGCACTCAGATGCGAAGGTCCCGTTTACTGTCAAGGTAATTGATTCTGATGAAGTCAATGCATTCGCTCTGCCAGGTGGATTTTTCTATGTAAACAAAGGATTGATTCTCGCCGCAGACAATGAAGCTGAACTCGCGGGCGTCATGGCCCATGAGATTAGTCATGTCATCGCTCGTCACGCCGTTGAGAACCAAGTAAAGGCCGAATTAATGCAGTACGGCGCATTGGCTGGAATTCTTCTCGGCGGACCCATCCTTAGCAATGTGCTTTATAACGGCAGCGGATTCTTTGAGGGGCTTGCGTTTCTGAAGTTCAGTCGGGCGGCTGAAGCCGAAGCTGACAAGCTGGGTACTGAATATCTCTATGCTGCGGGTTACGACCCCACGGCGCTGGCGACGATGTTCGAAAAGCTCGAAGGGAAGGAAAAGAAAAAGCCAGGCACGCTCTCGAAGCTGTTTAAGGATCATCCTGCGCCTGCCGACCGACGCGCAGCCTCGCTTTCGCTAGCAGCCCGTTTTCCTGAGCGCGAGGAATACGTCATTAACACTTCTGAATTTCAGCGCGTCAAAGCGCGTCTGTTGAGACTGTCAAACTCGCGATCTACCGCTACCGGAACGATCGCCGGCAATGACGATAACGGCACACCGGGCAGACCCACGCTCAAGCGCCGACAACCAACGGCCGACGAGTCAAACCAACCGACCGAAGACAGTCAGAAGCCTGGCAATTCGAATCCAACGCAACCGCCGAAGCTCAAGCTTAATCCGGTTCCGGAACCAACGCCTACTCCACCAGTTTGATTTAGAGGTTGGTCAGCGATAGTCGTTTTTCGAAAAATGGTGGCAATATTGCCGCTTATTGAAAACTGGCTCCAGTCGATCGCATAAGGGTTAATAATTCTCCTCACGCCGAAATTGCGGCTTGCAGTGTAAGCATAAGTCGGGTAACCGAAATCCGACGCATCTCATGAAGTCAACAACAACATTCAGAAGCGTTCTGAGAGCCTCCCTGCTAACCGTAATGTTTTTTGGCGGCGCAATTCTGGTCGCGCTGATTGTTCACAGAATCCTGAAGCCGTTTGCTTCGAAGAATCTTGCCGCTGACATTGTCAACGCAAGCTTCTTTGACCTTGGCCTGTTTTCCCTCTCTGTTATCGTCTACCTCTTTCTTGTCGTCTGGGTAATGAGAGTATTCGATCGGGTCGCGAGAAACCGCCTGAGACGCAGGTGAGATAACGCACAAATCGAAAGCAGCAAACCGTAACGTTTGGCTTCTCGCTGTCAAAGCCGAACTCCGGATACAATTGCGAATATGATTAGTTGCGATCGCCCATCTCGCGCACTTTTGCTGCCGGTTGCGCTGTTCCTCACGCTCCCCTTTATCAGTGTTAAGAGCCAAGGTCAGACCGCTATTGGAACCAGGAAGCATCCCATCATCGACAGCAAGATGAGCGAGACGGAAGCGTTTGATGGTTTGGACCCAAAATGTCCAGACGACATTCGGAAGAAACAGAAACTCGTCACGGTCAAATATTACTCAACCGATAAACAAGTCCATCAAGGCCAGTTGGTAATTGATCGAGAATTGGAAGATGACATCAAGAAGGTATTTGCTCTGGCATTAAAGGACCGCTTCCCAATCTATTCGGTGATACCGATTTCGGATAAACGATTTCGCAAAGACAACCGGTGGGATGATGAACGATCCATGGAGGCGAATAACACCTCAGCCTTCAACTACCGGGAGATTACCGGCGGCGGTCGCCTATCGAATCACGCATACGGCAGAGCCATTGATATAAACACCTTCCTGAATCCTTACATCAAGGGCGACATTATTCTTCCGCATGGCGCGTCCTATGACCCAAAGATCGAAGGAACGTTCACACCCGATAATCCGATTGTGCGCGAGTTCCTGCGACTTGGTTGGGATTGGGGCGGCAATTGGACCAGCCTAAAGGATTACCAGCACTTTGAAAAACCGGTGAAATGATGGGCCGTCATAGAGACACTTCGCTTCCTGCATTAGCTTATATACTCACCCCTAGTATATTATCAGGGCCTTGGCGTTTTAACGGAGGACATTTGTGGCTCATACCATCAGAGACAAAGCGAAGTTACTGAATCGGGTACGCCGTATTGGCGGACAGGTGAGGGGAATTGAAAAAGCGCTGGAGGAGGAACGGGACTGCGACGAGCTGCTACAAACGATCGCCGCCTGCCGGGGAGCCATTAACAGCTTGATGGCCGAAGTCATCGAAGGTCATATCCGCTTCCACGTCGTCGATCCCAATCGCAAGCCTACTTCCAAACAGGCTATGGCGACGCAAAAGTTGATGGACGTGGTCCGGACATACTTGAGATAAGGACGAAACTAGAGGTGGCAGAAACCGCATCCACTCCTAAAGCTAATACAGACGAACCGCAATATTCTTCTGCCTCAAGCTCTGAAGCTAACTCGGCTGCCGGATTGGTCCTTTCGGATTCTTATCTTCCATCGTGGCCTGATCTGGGTCGAATTTTGGCAGTAGCCTTGGGCGCAGCTTTCGTTTGGTTTCGTGTTTGGGAGCCGTTTGCCAGTGTCAGCGTCATTGGGCTTGCGGCAGCTCTAATTGGGCTCTATCCGATCCTCCGCGAAGCTCTGGAGGCAATGTGGGAGCGCCGGATGACGATGGAGCTTTCGATGACGATTGCCATTGCCGCCGCTCTGGCCATCGGACAATTCTTCACCGGGTTAATAATCATTCTCTTTGTCCTTATTGCTGAGATCCTTGAACACATGACTGTTAGTCGAGGCCGGAGAGCTATTGGCGAGTTATTGGATTTTCTGCCGCGCCAAGTACTGGTTCATCGGGATGACGCCGTTCAGCAAATCAGCGCCAACGACATACGCCGCGGCGATACGGTAGTGATTAAGCCTGGTAGCCGGGTTCCGGTTGATGGCGAGGTGATCAAGGGGAATTCTTTCGTTGACCAGTCTTCTATCACGGGCGAATCGCTGCCGGTCGAAAAGGTGAGCGGCACGCATGTTTATGCCGGAACTATCAATCAATCGGGCGTGTTGGAAGTGCGTACCACCCGCATCGGGAGCGATACTGCGTTTGGCAAAATCATCGAAACGGTTGAGCAGGCAGAAAAATCTCGTGCTCCGATTCAGCGAACGGCTGATCGGTTGGCGGGATATCTGGTCTATTTCGCTCTGGGTTGTGCTGCGCTCACTCTGCTAGTCACGCACAACCTTCGCTCCACGATTTCCGTGATTATCGTGGCTGGCGCCTGTGGCATCGCTGCGGGTACGCCACTCGCCATTCTTGGCGCCATCGGTCGCGCCGCGCGGCAGGGATCAATTGTTAAGGGTGGTCTCTTTATTGAGCTTCTGAGCCGGATTGACACCGTGGTTCTGGACAAGACTGGCACGCTGACTCTGGGACAACCCGAAGTCGTCGCCATAGAGCCGGTCGCGCCTATCACCGCGAATCAGGTTTTGGAGACAGCCGCAATTGCCGAAGCATGTTCAGAACATCCTTTGGCTAGTGCCATTTTGAAGAAGGCAAAAGAAGCGTCAGTCTCAGTTATTGAACCAAGCGAGTTTCACTATCTTCCGGGAAAAGGCTTGATCTGCTCGGCCGATGGTGAGGAGATCGTGGTGGGCAATCGCAGGCTGTTTTCGGACCGTGAGTTACTAGGCACTTTGCCGACTGGAACCTCTAATCACTCTTCAGAAGTTCTGGTCGTTCGCAATGGAACATTCCTGGGAGCGATCCGGATCGCTGATGTGCTTCGTCCCGAAGCTGTGAAAGCAGTAGCTGCCTTACGTGCCATGGGACTCCGCACGATTTTATTAACCGGCGACACCAATGTGATTGCTTCGACAATAGGCAAGGAACTCGGAATTGATGAGGTACAGGCCAACCTGCTCCCGGAGCAGAAGGTTGCGCAGGTCAAAGGGCTGATGGCTCTCGGCAGGAGAGTCGCGATGGTCGGAGACGGGATCAACGACGCACCGGCACTTATGGAGGCCAACGTCGGAGTGGCTTTGGGATCTGGCACGGACGTCGCCCGCGAAAGCGCTGACATCATGTTGCTTGGGAATGACCTACTCAAATTTGTGGACACGGTGAAGATTGCGCGCCGCTGTCACAGGATCATCATGACAAATTTTGTGGGCACACTTCTGGTCGATGCGATTGGAGTTGGCCTGGCCGCCTTTGGTTTGCTCAATCCTTTATTCGCGGCATTTATTCACGTGACTTCAGAACTGGCTTTCATTCTGAACGCAGCGCGACTGTTGCCGGCCGCAGGTAAGCTGCATCCTACACCGAGTCATTTATCCTACGACCAGAGCCGTCTTGACGGACTTTTTAGGCAAAAACCCTAGATGCCCAAATAACTCGGTCCATAATCGGCTTTTTCGGGCAAAGCCGCGCTAGACGGCCATTCACTTTCCTGGCGTGTGCCCTGATTAATTTGAGCGTTTCGCTGTTTGTCTCAGCACCAAACCTAGTTATTGTGGCTCCAATATCTTCGTCGATCTGAACGGTCATAAGAAAAACATGAAGCTTCGCATGATCTTAAATTGGCCGGCCGCTTTCACATGGGTAAGCGTCTTGCTGTTGGTGGTGGGAGTCGTCAGCGTTCCGCGCTGTTTTTGCGCGCTCTGGCCAGTCGACGCTCAGACTGACTGCCCGGTCCGAGTGACGCTATTGCAGGTCAACGACGTCTATCAATTCCCCCCGGTGGACGGGGGCCACCGCGGCGGGCTGGCGCGCATCCTGACTCTGCGAAAGCAGATATTGAAAGAGTCGCCGCATACGCTTTACTTGCTGGCCGGTGACACTATTTCACCTTCGGTTGAATCCAACAGCTTCAAAGGCAAGCAGATGATTGATGCCTGGAATCTGAGCGGACTCGACTATGCGACTTTCGGCAATCATGAGTTCGACTTTGGTCCGGATGTCTTGCGAGCTCGGATCGGCGATTCTAATTTCAAATGGCTGGCGGCAAATGTGGTCGACAAGCAGACCGGCAAACTGTTTGCCGACACCCCTGAATTTGTAATTCGCGAGTTCGACGGAGTGAAAATCGGACTCTTCGGAATTGTATTGCAGGAGACTCTGATTACGTCACGGCCCGGACCGAAGGTGGACATTCTCGATCCCTGCGCCACGGCTGCGCGCGTGGTTCCGAAGATTCATGCGGCGGGAGCGAAAGTTGTGGTGGCCCTCACGCATGAGACACTGGCTGACGACAAGAAGTTGGCGCGCTGTTCCGGCGTCGATGCCATCATTGGCGGACATGAACACACACTGTTGGAATCAATGGCCGGCCATGCACCCATCTTCAAGATGGATGCTGACGCCCGCGAGCTGGGTAGAATCGATCTGAACATTTCCAAATCAACCGGCGAGCTGGAAAGCATGGATTGGCAGGCGATTCCGGTTACCGATCAGATTAAAGCCGACCCTTCCTTCGCCGCGCTCGATGAGAAGTACGGCTCGCTGATGAAAGCGCTGGCGCAACCTGTTGGCAGAACCGATGTGTAATTGGATGTAAGGAGCGCTGCTGTCCGAACCCGCGAGACGAACATGGCCGACTTCATTGCTGATGTTTTTCGCACAGAGATGGGCGCCGATGTTGCTTTGGTCAATGGCGGGTCGATCCGGGCTGATACTATTATGCCGCCCGAGGTGCTAACAAAGCGCGACGTGCTTTCAATTCTGCCTTTCAACTCGCGCGTGGTGAAGCTTCGAGTAGCCGGCGCAAACCTTCGTGCGGCTCTGGAACATGGAGTGGCCACAGCAGCCGAAGAAGTGCAGCCGGGGCGTTTTCCACAAGTGGCGGGATTGACTTATACCTTCGACGCCACCCGTCAGCCCGGGAAGCGAATCCTCAGCGTCACAGTCAATGGAAAGCCACTGGATGAGATGCAAACTTACACGATGGCAACGACCAACTATCTCGCGGTTGAACATGGTGATGGATACAACATGCTTGGCACAGAGTTTCTCATCCGGCCTGAACAAGGACCAGTCGATTCAGAAGTGCTTTTAAGAGCAATTTCTGCGGTCAAAGCAATCGCTCCTATCAGTGACGGAAGAATACGGCGAATTGACGAAGGTTTGAACAAGAGCTTATGCCAGTGATTTGTGAACTCAAATTTCAAACTAGATCGAAACGTTAGCCCCGCGTCTCGACTTCATAGTCTAAGAAGTCATTTGCCCTCCCAAGACGCTGAGGTGGCCGAACAGGTCATGCGTGAGGATTGTAACCCTCCCCAATTTAGGACCAGTCATAAGTAGAGACTTCCGCAGTTACGCCCCCAAAGGCTGGCAGCTGCTGCGACGTGAGATCCGATACGGAGTCATCAGCAAATGAACTTTAGCAATGATTATTCTCTGCGAAACGAAATGAAAAGTTGGGGCCAAGATGGGGGCCTCACGTGTTGATACGTAGCCAGCTGAAGTGATCTTTGACGACCGCTTGGCGCGTAAATACTGGCTCATATCGTTTCGTCAGACTAAATGGTACCCTCTCCAACGTTCTTAAAATCCGTTGACCGTAAGGTCGTGTGGGTTCGACTCCCATCCTCGGCACCATTTATTCTCAACAACTTATGAGTATTGCCTATGACGCCAGCCTGACTTTCACAACGGACTAAAATCGAATAAAGTCGATTTCGGCGACGGCTTGTTTCAGTAGCGTTATCAAGAACTTACAGGCGGTCAATCGATGACGCAACGGACTTGGAAAGTTCACTATGTGCCCGAGCTTTGGACGTTATCTATCGGTTAACATCTTGAAATGAACTGACTCCGGTCTCAGATTGGGAACTGGGTCCAGTGTTTTATCAAACTCTTTAGATTCGCTCTTCGGGCGCCTGAGCTCGTCATTCAAGTGATGTAGTTCCATCGGCATTCGTCGCACTATTACTCATTAGAGTGACAAGTTATTTGGAAGATCTCATGTCCGGAGTTGCACCGAACGCACATCCGACCTAATCGTCGGATTGCTCTATTGACTGAGCTAATGTAGTCCTCACAGGCATTCATTCAATGATCTAAGGGTGACAAGAATTGAAAAGACCGTCCGGGCACGGTGTTGCCACCGCTGGAGTCGTCCGCATCCCCATTTAGCCCGATTGCGGAGGATGTAGTCTTTTCAGCATTCACCCATATTCAAATGGCGACAAAATCGGTGAGAGGAACCCACGAGAGATTATCAAGTGGGACGGGATTCGAACCCTTTGGCTTTCGCCTTACCATGTACTCCACACCAGCATTCGCCATCAATTCATAAAAGGCCGACAAGAAATCGTCGAGACATTGTTCATTAGCAGTGAATGTAGTCACGACTGCATTCGGCCCAAATTAGTTTCGAGTTTGGAGTTTCGAGTCTCGTGTTCTTTCGTTTCAAGCTTAACTCGAAACTAGGAACTCGAAACTCGAAACTCGCTTTACAACGCCACCGACTCGATCACGCCGATCCAGTGGTCGGCGTTTAGTTCACCACATGCGAATTCCGAGATCACGTTAAAGACCTGATCCGAGAATCCACCGACATTGAGAATGTCCTCCCGCTCAACGGCCTGCACCGTGCGATAAGGCTGCACGTCAATGCATGCGAGACGAGCGTTTGGATTGCGTTGCTTGAACGCGTTCCATTCCCGCATCGTAGCGCTGCCGCGACCTCCGCCCGCATCAACCCACGACTCGTAATCCGAAATGAAGATTACGAGATCGCCCTTGGTCTTGCGACGGTTGAGCAGCGCCAGCGGCGCGCTGCAGTTAGTTCCACCACCACCGACTGCAGCAAGCTTCGCGGCGTTAGTCATCACGCTGTCGCGCGAGTTCAGGTTGACCCTAACTACGTCACGCTCGAACGGCAGCACCTCGGTGCGCGGGTTCTTGCGCAGCATGGCAGCCGCCACCAGAGCTGCCACGTCGATGCAACGCACCGCTGTGGTTGCACCCTTGCGGTAGCCGGTGGCCGGCGACGACATCGAACCTGAGACGTCCGGGCAAACATAAACCTGCCCGTCGACCGCAGGAACGTTTGCGATCGCGATCTCCACTGCATCCTGGAGCGCCTCGCAAACTTCCTTCGGAATGTCAGCGTTCGCGCTGGCCATCGTGTAAGCGACCATTAGCTGGTACGGAAACACGCGAGCCTTGGCAATGGCCTTCGGGTCACGCAGACGATCGGCAATCAGTTCAGTCATACCTGGCTGACCGAACACCCCATGACGTGCAAACGTGTTCAGGTTCATGCGAGTCATCTGCCACGGTGCGCGACGCGCAATCGCAGTCCACTCAGCCGTACCAAGCTCCAGCGCAGTCAGCATCTGAAACGGCACATCAGGAACTTCAGTCGAGTCCTTCTTCTTGAAAGCCTCGAACTGGCGAGCCACTTCCGGCAGCGCATCGAACGCGTAATCGCGACCGATGAAGTAACCGAACAGTGCATCACGTGCTTCATCTTTCGGCTTTGGGTGAACCATCTTCACGATGTCAGTCAGCGAAGGGTCCTGACCCACGTTTGCCTTGAAGAGCGTTGCCGGATCGCGAGCATCAAGCCACTCGCGCACCAGGCGCTTCGGCGCCGAACCCAGCGACTTACGGCCCACCGCGCCCGAACGCATGATCTGCACAAAGTTGCGCAGCATCTTGGCGTTATCGATTACGCGCGGAAATACACGAGCCATCAGCTCGCGGTCCTTGACCGACAGCACCGCACAAAGCAATGCCGGCATGTCCTTCATGAAACCGCGCTCGCGGCAGAACACTGCTGTCTTGGCGATGAACTCCGCGTCGATGTCGGCGCACAGTTCAAGCATCTTCGCGAGTTGCTCATCGGCAGTGGCGTAGAAAGTTGTATTCAGACAACCAGTCGCAACGTACTGCGCCAGTTGATGCTTTGGCGACAGAGCGTACGCCGGAGCGCGCTCTTCGTTAACAGCATCAGTTGCCGGAACGAACTTGCCGATTAGGGACTTGAATAGAGTCTTGTTTGCCATGGTTCGTTACCTCACACTTCCGTTGGCTTTTTGACAGCCGAAGTACCTATTGCGATTCCGAAACGAGAGTTGGCTGCGGGAGAAGGAGTCGAACCTTCATCTTCGAGTTCAAAGCCCGACGTGTTGCCAGTTACACCATCCCGCAAACGGCTGACACGGGGACGCGGAGAATCGGAGACGCGGTGAAAAAGATCTCCGCGTCGCCGCGTCTCCCAGTCTCCGTGTCCGCCTCCTGGTCGCGGTGGAAGGAATTGAACCGACATCGCTCGATTATCAATCGAATGCTCTGGCCGTTGAGCTACACCGCGATGGTTGACCCGACGGGGCTCAAACCCGCACCTCACGACTTAAAAGGCCGCCGCTCTGTCACTCGAGTTCCGGGTCAAAACAATTGGCTGTGGCGGAAGGATTCGAACCTTCGATAGCCGGATTAACAATCCGGTGCCTTACCAACTTGGCTACGCCACAAGAATCAGTTTCGAGTTTGGAGTTTCGAGTTTCGAGTTCGTTTCCTCAAGCTGTTAACTCGAAACCCGAAACGCGGAACTCGAAACTGCCAAAGCTGGCTGCGGCGACGAGAGTCGAACTCGTATCATCTCGTTTACAAGACGAGCGCTCTAATATCCGATTGAGCTACGCCGCAATTTGGTGGACTGGGAGGGATTCAAACCCTCACAAGAAGTTTGCAGGACTTCTATGCTGTCGGCTACATCACCAGCCCAAAACGTTTGGTGGCGGTGGATGGAGTTGAACCACCAACCTCGCGCTTATGAGACGCTTGCTCTGTTCCACTTGAGCTACACCGCCGTTACTAAATTTGGAAGCCCGCGGAGGAGTTGAACCTCGTGCCTTTCCGCCCAGCTCTCGAAGGTTCGGTTTAGAAGACCGATGCCGGGAACGCGGACCAAGTCATTGCCGATTTGCGATTGCCGATTGCCAATTGATCCGTTAATAAAAAACCTTTCACCTGAACGGAGCTGTCTAACAGAAATCAATCGGCAATCGCAAATCGGCAATCGGCAATGTCTGTGGTCGGGGCGTGAGGCCGACGCGCCTCTTTGAACTCCACGCTCCCAAACAGTCACCGTTCTGCCGGGATGAGTCACGCCCCGAGAAACAGGAGGCAGAAGGCAGCAAGCAGACGGCAGGAAGACATCTGCGTTCTGCTCACTGCCTTCTGCATTCTGCGTTCTGCGATGTGGTGTCCGAGGAGGGACTTAAACCTTCAACCTCTGGTTTGTAGGACCAGCGCTCTACCAGTTGAGCTACTCGGGCGGAAGTATCAGTTTCGAGTTACGTTTTCTAGTTTCGAGTTGGAAGAATTGATCTGGTTGTGAACTCGAAACTCTAAACCCGAAACTCGAAACTATTATTTGGTGGTCGGAGTTGGAATCGAACCAACCTTTCGGGTTTTTCAGACCCGCGCTAATCCGTCTCAGCTATCCGACCGAAGATTGGTCTTAGGTCTTTGAGCTTTGATCTTTGTCGTGTTAATCGAGGTGCATTTTCAAAGACCAAAGATCAAAGACCTAAGACCGTCTTTCGTGCTGCACCTTCTCCATAACTTCACGATCATCATGCATGTCCATGAAGAGGTACTTGCGCCATTCGGCTCTCGCCTCTGCGTAGTGACAGAGCACCACGCGTTCGAGCTTCACGCGCAGCGCCGTCTGCGAAGTTAGGAGAGGCATGCGTGCTTCTCCCGGAGTGCGATTGCTCTTCCGGTTGTTGCACTTGATACACGCCGTGACGATGTTCACCGGCGAGTTATCTCCGCCACGCGAACGCGGCAGGATGTGGTCGAGCGTTAGCTCAGCCGCGCCTTTCTTTTCACCGCAGTACTGACAGCGGAATTTGTCACGCATGTAGATGCGCAGGCGCTTCATGCCCGAACGCTCGCGGCGTTGGCGAACGTTGATGTAAGTGCGCCGGCGAATAACCGACGGCACAGGAAATTCATCATGCGCCGAACGCAGCACGCGATCGCCGTCGAACTCTTCGACGAAGACCGTGTTCTTGAAGGTCATGATGATGGCGCGCGCGACACTGACGGTGCCGAGCGGCTCGTAAGTTTGATTGAGCAGCAAAACTCTGCCGTTGAGTGCCATACTCGGCACCTCCTTTCTTGTCTTAGTTAGATTTGGAGCACGCGGTGAGACTCGAACTCACGAATACGGGATTTGCAATCCCGCGCCTTAGCCGCTTGGCGACGCGTGCATATTGGAACGGAAGGAGAGATTCGAACTCTCGAATCGAGTTTGGAAGACTCGCATGTTTCCAGCTACATCACTTCCGCAGGTAGCGCAGACCAGGGTGGTCCGCGCCTTGGTTGTGGGGCGAGAATTATTGATTCAGAAATTGGGACTCCTGGCGGGACTTGAACTGGCAACCTCGACGTACGACCACCCCAGCGCGGCTGTCGCGCTGGGACCCCGGTTTCGAAGTGTCGCGCTCTTTCGATTTGAGCTACAGGAGCGAAAATGCAGGAGGCAGAAGGCAGTAAGCAGGGGCAGGACCATCGCGTCTTTCTTTAATGCCTCCTGCCGTCTGCCTGCCTCTTGTTTTTGGTCGGGGAGGACAGAATCGAACTGTCACCACGAGTTCCCAGGACTCGGATGCTTGCGTTACACCACACCCCCAATTGATGAGGTCAGTACCGGGAGCGGTAGCGACCGGGTCTTAGTCTCGTTTATGAGTTGTTGCGGGTAGGTAAGACCCGGTCGCTACCGCTCCCGGTACTGACTATCCTTTGACGCAAACCACCTGTTTGATCTCAGCGACGACTTCAACCAAGTCTCTCTGGTTCTTCATCACCGCTTCGATCGATTTGTAAGCGCCCGGGATTTCATCTAGCACGCCTACGTCCTTGCGACATTCCACGCCCGAAGTCTGACGGTCCAGGTCGTCACGGGTAAATCTCCGTTTAGCCTCGCCGCGAGACATCTTTCTTCCGGCTCCTTGTGAACACGAATTGAAGCTTTCAGCCAATCCGCGTCCCTTAACGATGAACGATTTCGCGCCCATCGAGCCCGGAATGATGCCGTAGACGCCGTCTTCAGCATTGATAGCGCCCTTGCGCGTGACGAAAACTTTCTCGCCATAGTGCTCTTCGAGCGCCACGTAGTTGTGATGGCAGTTAACCTGAAGCTCAGGCTTGAAGGCCTCGCGATGATTGAACATCTTGTTGAAGACCTTCAACAGACGCGCCATTATGATCTCGCGATTCTTCATCGCGTAGGTTTGCGCCCACTTCAGGTCTTTCCAGTAAGCCGCAAACTCAGGCGTACCCTGAATGAAGTAAGCGAGATCTGGAGCCGGAAGTTCCGATAATCTCCATAACGACTTTGCTGTCGAGATGTGACGTTCGGCCAGTTCCTTGCCGATGTTGCGCGAGCCCGAGTGCAGCATCAACCAGACGAAGTTCTCGTTATCCAGACAAACTTCGATGAAGTGGTTGCCGCCACCCAGCGTGCCCAGTTGCTTCATCGCTTTCGCCTTGCGATCGGAAACGCCTTCATGCAATTCGCTGAAGTGTTTCCAGCCGTCCCAGTACGAAGACTCGTCAACCGATTCTTTGTAAGCATTGAAGCCGACGGGAATCGCTTCTTCGATCGCCAGACGCAGCTGTTTCAACTTGCCGTCGAGGATGCCACTTTTGAATGGCGTCTTCACGGCCATCATGCCGCAGCCGATATCGACGCCGACGGTTGCCGGAATGACTGCATCTTTGGTTGCGATTACCGACCCGACCATGCTGCCTTTGCCCAGATGTGCGTCAGGCATCAGCGCGACGTGCTTGAACAGACATGGCAGGCGCGAAACGTTTCTCAGCATAGATTGCTCTTCCGTGCTGAACTCATGATTGGCCCACGAAAGAATTTCGCTGCGGGCGCCACCGATTGGGAGCTTTTCGTAAGGCATGTCCTACCTCCTTTCTAAGTGTAGATGAATTTGGTGCGCCAGGTGAGACTCGAACTCACAATCCCCTGCTTAAGAGGCAGGTGCCTTTGATCCGATTTGGCCACTGACGCGTGGCGGAACTGAACGGACTCGAACCGTCATCGGCCTGATCGACAATCAGGTGCCTCACCTCTCGGCCACAGTTCCGAACATTTGCGATTGGCAATTGCCGATTGCGGATTGGTTCCTGCATTTCGGCGTCCTTCAATCGACAATTGGCAATCAAAAATCGGCAATGCATTTGGGTGGGTCGAAGGGAGTTGAACCCTCACGGGCCGCAGTCACAGCGCGGTGCTCTGCCAATTGAGCTACGACCCACACAGAAAAGGGCGACAAGTAATCGAGCGTGACGAGACATTTAACAGATGTAGTCACGTTCAGCATTCGCCCAAGGCGTGGTAGCGTCGGAGAGACTCGAACTCTCTAAGGTTAGTTTGAAAAACTAACTGCGCGACTCTTTGCATTCGACGCCGTGGTGCGCGTGGAGAGATTCGAACTCTCAGAAAGCTGGTCTTAAGCCAACCGCCTCTTCCAATTGGGCTACCCGCGCAAGGCATTGCCGATTTTTGATTGCCAATTGCCGATTGGTTCGTGATTGATCAATCAAGTTCAGTCTGAAAGGCGAACAATCGGAAATCGGCAATTGGAAATCGGCAATGTTGTTGGTACCGGCGGAGGGATTCGAACCCACACTGTCTAGTTTCTAAGACTAGCGCCTCCTCCCGTTTGGGCTACGCCGGCAGAACATTTTGATTTTTGATTGCCGATTGCCAATTGGCGTGGATGCAAAGGAATCAATCGCAAATCGCCAATCGGAAATCGGAAATGGTTTTGGTGGACCTGGCACGATTTGAACGTGCGACCTCGACCTTCGCACAGTCGCGCTCTCATTCCGCTGAGCTACAGGTCCGAATGCTTCCGGCGATGAGCGAGCTGCGCTGACAGCCACCAGTGCTGTCGCTCGATTCACCGCCGAACTTTGGCGGAGGCGACAGGAGTTGAACCTGCACACGCAATGCGCGGCGATTTAGCAAACCGCTGCCATACCGTTAGGCGACGCCTCCTGAAGATTGGCGGAAGGCGAAGGAGTCGAACCCTCGAGACGCAATGCTCGGTCTGGTTTTCAGGACCAGTTGCGCACCGCCGCGCACCGCCTTCCAAATTGATTTGGCTGGGACGCCCGGATTTGAACCGAGAAAGTCGAGTTTGGAATCCGACGGTTTGCCAGTTAGCCTACGCCCCAACGACTTTGGTGCAGGTGGTAGGACTCGCACCTACGAAGTCCGAACGGACGCTCGATTTACAGTCGAGTGCTTTTGCTGCTCAGCCACACATGCGAGATGGAATTCAGATTTCAAACCTCGACAACGGAGATTTCAAGTCTGAGATCTATCTGTGCTAAAAAATAGATGAAGGCAGAGAGAACAATGCCGCGAACACACTTCGAGGCACACTTCTCCTGAAGATGGCGATCTCCTGGGACTCTCGCAAAGGACCGAGATCGTCATCCGTTGAAGGCTCCCTGCCTTCATCTCTCGCAAATAGGTACTTCGATTGTCAAAAAACTAAAGGAGCGGGCTTTAAGCCTCCCAGGGAAGCTGCCCGCTCCTTCAATTCTCTTGAATTTCGCTTTGAGATTTGGGAGCGGGAGTCCGCTCCCGCTGAATTAAATCTTGTACTGACGGCTATCTATGGACGTTTCTTGTCCGAGTCTGCCGCCAAAAATATTCGTCGCCGACAAGGTCAGACCTAACGAACAGACGATCTCGTACATGGCGGCGCACGGCTGCCATTTCGTCGAATGTTGTTTGCTTGTCCTGCTCGTCATCATTGAAAGTTTCTTCCTCGCAGTGCGCGATACGATGATCGCGCGAACTGCCTTGTATAAAGTATCAATAGCGATCGTGTCAAGATCTTTCTACGAAAAATGGTCGCCACGTGTTCGATACTATTCGTTACCGACGCGTTGCCTTGCACCATCGAGCGGCGAGGTCTCTCTTGGATAGAAATGCCTATACTTGTTTACACACTAAGGTGATTTCTATCCACGATTGTCGCGCCCAACGTTACGAGATGTTCGATGGTGGTGTAACTCACAACGGCGGTAATAGAGGTGGTAACAATGTTGGAAGGTTATCAGGACGGTAGTGCTTACATGATACTCGGGCTGCTTGATTTGAAAACCCGCAAGATCGTTGAAGGCGATCCACAAAGAGCAGTAACAGAGTTCGAAAAAGGTTTGCAGTTTGGAAAAGGTAACGCGTTCCTGAGACTGCACCTCGCCGAAGCCTACCAAACGGTCGCACGAACGGCAGACGCTAAGCAGCAACTCAACACGATTCTTTCAATGACACCCGATCCCAAGTCAGTATCGCTCGTCGTTCTGTAACGATTGATTTGCTGTGCTATTCTCGCTTTTGGTTTGCGAAAGTGGCGGAATTGGCAGACGCGCCAGACTTAGGATCTGGTACCGAAAGGTGTGGGGGTTCGAGTCCCCCCTTTCGCACCATCTCAGTGAGCAGTTGGCAGTGAGCGGTGAGTAGTTGCCCGCGCTCATGGGGTTGCTGGATTACAATAAGCACTCTTTAAATACGATTGAACTGCTTACTGCTCACCGCTCACTGCTCACTTTCTTATGAAGACTGAACTTAAAGAAATTTCGCAAACTCAAAAACAGATTGATATCGAAATCGACGCCGACGCTGTGCGCAGGGTTTATGATCGCATCAGCGATCAATACGCAAAGGCAGCAACGGTTCCTGGCTTTCGTCCCGGCCACGCGCCGCGTAACGTCGTGCGCACGCGATTCAAAGATCAGATCCGCACTGAACTGCTGCGCGAGATGATTCCTGAAGCGGTTCAGCATGCGATCAGCGAACACAATCTCGAACCGCTGGGCGAACCGCAACTTAACCTCGAGAACACTGAAGGCCTCGACCAAATCGGACAGAAGCCGATTTCGTTCAACGTCAACGTTGAAGTTCTGCCACAGATCAAACTCGGGAAATACAAGGAAATAGAAGTCGATCGTCGGACGCGGCCGGTGACCGACGAAGACGTCGAACAGGTAATTTCACAGCTGCGCGAAAACTCCGCGTCACTTCAGCCTGTTGAAGACCGAGGCGCGCAGGTTGGTGACACTGTTACTGCCAATTTCCACGGCGTATTCGTGAACGAGCCTGACGCCGAACCTATCAACGTCGAAGATGTCGACGTTGTACTCGGCGGCGAGGGCGTTGTTCAGGCGATTACAGATAACCTTACCGACACGAAACCGGACGACGAGAAGACCTTCACCGTCGCATATCCAAGGGATTTCAGCGCGAAAGGACTCGCCGACAAAACAATCGAGTACACGGTTAAAGTGTCGGCTGTACGGATCAAGGAGTTGCCGGAGGTCGATGACGAATGGGCGGAAAGTCTCGGTGAGGAGATCGACTCACTCGCTGACCTGCGCAAGCGTCTGCGATCTGATCTCGAAACGCAGGCAAAGCACGAAGCCGAAGGAAAGCTGCGCGCGGATCTTGTGCGACAACTGGTAGACACACACGCGTTCGAACTTCCTGATCGACTAGTCGATCACCAGACAGAACATCGGCTTGAATCGGTTGTGCGCGACATGATTGGACAGGGCATCGATCCGCGCAACCCACAACTTGATTGGGAGAAGGCACGCGACTCTTTGAAGGACCAAGCCGGTTACGATTTGCGTGGTTCACTCTTGCTCGAACGGATTGCAGATGAAGAAAAGATCGAGGTCAGTGATCAGGAGATCGACGATGAGATCAATACGATCGCAGAAGCTTCGAAACAGTCAGCAGAACAAGTACGAGGTGTCTTGACAAAGCAAGGTGGCGAACGTAGCATCGCTGGCAGGTTACGCAATCGCAAGACGCTTGACTTCTTAGTCGCGCATGCGAACGTAACCGACAAAGAGTGGAAGGAAGAGAAACAGGAGTCAGAAGTCGGGAGCCAGAAGTCAGAATAAACTGTGTGACGTTTGATTCTGCTTACTGCCTCCTGCTTACTGCCTCCTGATTTATTATGGCGTTAATCCCCATGGTTGTAGAACAAACGTCGCGTGGTGAGCGCGCGTTTGATATCTACTCGAGACTGCTCAAAGACAACATCATTTTTCTGGGCACGCCGATCGATGATCAAATCGCGAATTTGATTGTGGCGCAATTGCTCTTCCTCGAAGCCGAAGATCCTGAAAAGGACATCAATCTTTACATCAATTCGCCGGGCGGCTCAGTCACTGCGGGTCTGGCGATTTACGACACGATGCAATTCATCCGGCCGGACGTCACGACGATCTGTGTCGGCATGTGCGCGTCGATGGGGGCGCTGTTATTAACCGCCGGCGCGAAAGGCAAACGGTTCGCGCTGCCTAATTCGCGCATACTCATTCATCAGCCTTCCGGGGGCATGCAGGGACAGGCCACCGATGTTCGTATTCATGCCGAAGAACTCATTCGTATTCGCGAACTGACGTCGCAAATTCTCGCCAAGCACACAGGACAGGACCTCGAAACTATTGAACGCGACGTCGAACGCGACCGATATTTGTCAGCCGTTCAGGCCAAGGAATATGGTTTAATAGACGAGGTGATCGCGCATCGCGAATAGAGCGGGTGGATCATGCCCTCAGGTCTCAGCAAATGTGTTCGTCGTTTTTCATCGGCCACTGACGAGCAACGCAGACGCGGCTGACTCGTTACGGCCTCGACTCTGAAGTAGGCCCGACAATCTGAACAGGATGGAGTTCCCCGGACTATGGTAAGAAGAAGTGACGACACGCTACGTTGTTCGTTCTGCGGCAAGTCTCAGAACGAAGTGAAGAAACTTATTGCGGGTCCCACCGTCTACATCTGCAACGAATGCATCGACATTTGCAATGAGATCATTAGCGATGACCAACAGGCCGAGTCGGTAGCTTCACGACCGCCGCTGCCCAAGCCGGGCGAGATCAAAGCATTTCTCGACGAGTACGTTATCGGTCAGGATGAAACCAAGAAGCGTCTGGCGGTGGCCGTCTATCAGCACTACAAGCGTATCGAACTGGCGCGGCGGCGTTCAGACGTTGAGATTCAGAAGTCGAACATCATCCTGATCGGACCCACCGGCACCGGCAAGACTCTGTTGGCGCAAACGCTCGCCCGCATGCTCAGCGTTCCCTTCACGATCGTGGACGCGACGACGTTAACCGAAGCCGGCTATGTCGGTGAAGACGTAGAGAATATCATTCTCAAACTTTTGCAGGCTGCTAACGGCGACGTGGAGCGCGCCCAGCAAGGCATCATCTATATCGACGAGATCGATAAGATTTGTCGTAAGGACGAAAATCCTTCGATCACGCGCGACGTATCGGGCGAAGGTGTGCAGCAGGCCTTGCTGAAGATCCTCGAAGGCACGGTTGCCAACGTGCCGCCGCAGGGCGGCCGCAAACATCCGCATCAGGAGTTCTTCCCGGTCGACACCACGAACATTCTTTTCGTTTGTGGCGGCGCCTTCGTCGGCCTCGAAAAAGTTGTCGAGAAGCGCATGCGCAACAAGTCGCTCGGATTTCATGCCGAGGTGAAGACCGGTTCGCAGAGGCAGGCAGACGCGCTCGGCCACGTGCAGCCCGAAGACTTAATTAAGTACGGACTGATCCCGGAGTTTGTCGGACGGTTACCCGTCGTCGGTGTATTGCACGAGCTCGACGAAGCCGCCCTGATCAAGATTCTGACTGAGCCTAAGAATGCGCTCGTCAAGCAGTATCAAAAGAAGTTCGATTTCGATAGCGTCAAGCTTCGATTCACCGACGATTCGCTGCGACGCGTTGCGCAACAGGCTGTCGAGCGCAAGGTTGGGGCGCGTGGGTTAATGATGATTCTGGAAGAGCTTTTACTCGATGCCATGTACACCTTGCCCTCCCAGAAACGCGTGAAGGAATTTGTGATTACGAGCGAAATGGTCGAGCGACATCGCGCGATGCCGGGCGAGGGACTCGCGGGTGTGGACGACGCCGCCGCGTAAGATCCTCATTTCACCAAAATGAAAACGGCAATGCCGGTCGGTCGGCATTGCCGTTTTGTTTTGCGCGAGACTGCAAACCGCTCGCTCGGGGAGACGCTAACGAAGACTCGCCAGAATCACGACCTCTCCACAAATAGTTTTGTTGGTCGCCATGCGCGACATTTCCCGTCTGAGTGCCCGCTCTTGCCGCGATTCAACCAACCGGCGGCCAGTTTCCCCACCTTCCCAGACTTCCGACAGAAAGTAGGTGTTGCCATATCGGTGGAAAACGAGACGCGCGGACTTCCTCTCCTTTGGCGCTATCATATTCGCGAGACGGATGACGCTGTCCTTCGCATCCGCATTCTGAATTGCTAACGCCACTCCGACAGTTTCAATCCGATAGTTGGCTGCGGCCAACGTCTTTTCGCCTACGATAAACTCAAACGGGACGCTCGCGTTTACTCTATGTTGCGACTGCCCGTTTGCCGTGGCCACCGCGGTCACGAGCGCGATCGTCAAGAGCACCATCAGCATCGTGACACGTTTTAGAATTTGTCTTGCCATCGTAACCTCCTCTTCGCCTTACGGCGATCACTCTTCAGAGCCATCGTCGACTCTTTGTTTTTTGTTCTCTCTCTGCTCCTGATACGTAGCTAATTACATGCCGTGACATGACCGCACGTGACCCCAGACGCGACTGCGTGTTTAAGATCCTAATTCGTAACAGCTAACGATAGTTTCCAAGAAACGGTGCCAGGAACAGAGTAGGCAAGTTCAGTGGTTGGACTTATAACTAAGCAGATAGGTAATTAACAAAAAGGATAGGGAGTGCAACTGAAAAACGATTGACACGACCAGCGTGCTAGAGAATTGATCACCGCGTGGGTACGCAGCGTGACAAAATAAAAACGGCAACCCTGGGGTTCAGCAGGGTTGCCGTTTTTGCTTGCGGCGAGACTGAACAAATTTGACTCGCCCTTGCGTGGGGCGTTCGTTGTCAGAGAGCATCGTGAGGAGCGCCTCTAGCCTTTGAGGTAGACACGAGGTGTTTTCGACTACTGCTAGCGTCGTGCCACTAAGTGCGCGATCGTTTTCTTCGTAATACTAGCGCCCTTAAAGGTCGAAGCCTCAACAACTAGCGTCGAACATATCATGACGTCCCGCATTAGCTCGGAAAGCGCTTTCTAATGACTTTTTCTATCCGATCAGATAGCACAACTAACTATTTGGATAGACGGGGCAGCGCTTGCAACTCATCTTGCTTGATGTCGTCCAGATGCGTACACTTGGCGCGACCACCGACGAAACGATTTCGAATACTGCAATGAAGCCGCGGCTCGCCTCCATTACCGGCAAGTTGAAAGACACGGTTATCCCCATGACCGAGGGACCCGTGTTGATTGGCCGCCAAACCGGCGCCAATTTGCGTATTCGTAACGCAGCTGTTTCGCGGCGTCATGCGATGATCGAAAAGGAAGGCGATCGTTACGTAATCGCCGACCTCGATAGCCGTAACGGAACCTTCGTCAATAACATTCCGGTAAAACGCTGTGAGCTGCACCATGGTGATCGCGTACAAATCGGCGAGTCGGAGTTCTTTTTTCTCATCGAAGAGACCGAAGACCCGTCGCAGACCAGCGAAATTCGTTTCGACGAGGTGCCTTTGCTCGGTGGACCAGCGGTGCGCATGACTTACAGCGACGCGCTGTATGTGATGGCCCGGGACCTAAGCGCGTTTCTGAAGATCAGCACAACGATCAACGCGATTCGCAGCCTCGATAAACTGCAACGTGCGTTGTTGGAATTATTGTTCGAGGTTGTGCCGGCGCGGCACGGCGCGATTTTGCTGACCGCAGATCATGCCGAAGCGCCGGACGAATTCTCTTCAATGTTTGGTCTGGATCGGGTTGCCGGTCCGACCCAGGCTGTAAACGTAAGCCGCACGATTGTCCGACGGGTTTTGAATGACAAGTCGGCACTCATGCTTACGGAATCCGATGATACCGAGGAGCTCAAGACCGTCAGTCTAATCGCTGCCCGTTCTCGATCGGTTCTCTGCGTCCCTTTGATCGTACTGGAGCGTGTACTCGGCGTGATTTACCTCGATAGCGACGATCCAACGACCAGGTTCGACGAAAATCATCTGCAGTTGCTGACTGCGGTCGCCGCGATCTCTGCGGTTGCCATCGAGAATGTGCGCAATTTTGAACGACTTCAGACCGAAAATGCGCGGCTGATGAATGATGTCGACATCGAACACAACATGGTCGGCGAAAGCCCGCTATTGCAGCGCGTTTACCAGTTGATTTCGAAAGTCGCGCCGACAGATTCGACGGTGCTTATCTCCGGCGAAAGCGGCACCGGCAAGGAATTGGCAGCGCGCGCAATTCATCGCAACAGCCGGCGCGCCGACAAACCGTTCATCGCCGTCAATTGCGCTGCGCTCGCGGAATCATTGCTTGAGAGCGAATTATTTGGGCACGAGAAAGGCGCGTTCACGGGGGCGCTGGTGCAAAAGAAAGGGCGGCTTGAGCTCGCTGATGCCGGAACGATTTTTCTCGACGAAATTGGAGACTTGTCGGCATCGCTGCAGACAAAACTGCTGCGTGTACTTCAGGAACGCGAGTTTGAACGCGTCGGCGGTAACCGCACGATAAAGATCGATGTGCGATTGCTCGCGGCGACTAATCGTGACCTTGAAGACGCCATGGTGCGAGGCACGTTCCGGCGCGACTTATATTTCCGTCTGAATGTTGTGAACTTGAAGATGCCTACGTTGCGCGAACGGCGGGAAGATATTCCGCTGCTGGCCAATTACTTTGCGCGCAAATACGGCGACCGATGCAATCGCGTCGTTTTCGGAATTTCGCCTGACGCGCGCCGGCTGCTGATGAATTACGACTGGCCGGGCAATGTGCGGGAGCTCGAAAATGCCATCGAGCGGGCCATCGTTCTCGGTACCACCGATCACATTTTGCCCGACGATCTGCCAGAGGCCGTGCTTGAATTTCAAGGACACGTTTCAGGCGAGTCCAGCTCGAACTATCACGATCAGGTTGTGCAAACGAAACGAAAAATGATCATTGATGCCGTCAAGCAGGCGAACGGAAACTACACGGCGGCCGCGCGTCTCTTAAACTTGCATCCAAATTACTTGCACCGCCTAATCCGAAATCTGAATTTGAAAGACGAATTGACCAAGTAAATCAGCGGCAAGACTCGTCGATCTCAATAGTGGCGGCGTCCTGCCAAAATGGTTTACAATCATCGCGGTTAGAAAAGGGCGAGAGACGACGAGGCGACCTCGCCCTTTCGAACTTTTGCAGCAGAAACCACTAAGATACTCGGCGTATTCGTCGTTTATTTCGTTGTTCCGCGCAAATCTTCAAAGTTTCTCGTTCAATTTCCGCAGTAAGGAATCATGGAAGAATATTCAGACCGTACCCCAGCAGACATCGCCCGATATCCAATGGTGCCGATTCGCGATGTCGTAATCTTTCCGTTTACCAAAGTAGCTTTCAAAATCGGCAGGCCCGGATCAGTACGTGCGCTCGAAATGGCCCTGGCCTCGGACCGCACAATCTTTCTGTCAACGCAGCATGATGCGACGGTCGACGAGCCGTCGCCGGAGCAAATCTATCGCGTCGGCACGATCGCCAGAATCCTTCAATCGCAGCGGCAGGAAAACGGCCAAATCAAAGTAGTCGTCGAAGGACGCGAGCGCGCCACGACGATTCGCGTTGAGAATAACAATGGCGCTTTTACGGCGCTGGTGCGTCGCGCACCGGTGGCCAGCGAAGAAGGCGTGCGCACTGATGCATTGGTTCAGAAAGTTGCGCAGTTGATTGAACAACACTTGCGCCTCGCTCCCGATGTTCAGCCGGACGCGTTGCAAACTGCGATGCGCAACGCCGACGCTTCGCACATGGCAGACGCACTGGCGTCGCAACTGCGAATTTCAGTTGAAGACAAACAGGGACTGCTCGAACTTTTCTCGACGCAGGCCCGACTGGCGCGGCTGATTGAGATTCTCGAAATCGAATTGGAGAAGCGCCAGCTCGATCGCACGATTCAGACGCGCGTGAAGCGCCAGATGGAGAAGGCGCAAAAAGAGTATTACCTCAACGAACAGATTAAGGCGATTCACAAGGAGCTCGGCCGCAAAGATGAGCGTGCCGAACTTGATGAGCTGAAGAAGAAGATCGAAGAAGCCGGCATGACCGAAGAAGCGAAAGAAAAAGCGCTTCAGGAGCTGCACCGGCTGGAAGCGATGCCGCCGATGTCGGCCGAAGGAACGGTGTCGCGCACGTACATCGACTGGCTGTTGAGCGTGCCCTGGAAACAGAAGTCGAAAGAGATTAAGGATCTCGGGAAGGCCGAAGAGGTTCTCAACGAAGATCACTACAGTCTCGAGAAAATCAAAGACCGCATTCTCGAGTATCTTGCCGTGCGTCAGCTGGTGAAGAATCCGAAAGGATCGATTCTCTGCTTCGTTGGCCCGCCCGGAGTCGGCAAGACTAGTCTCGGTAAATCGATCGCCCGCGCGACCGGCCGCAAATTCGTGCGCTTATCGCTTGGCGGCGTGCGCGATGAAGCCGAAATTCGCGGCCATCGCCGTACGTACATTGGCGCCTTACCGGGTCAGATCATTCAAATGATGAAGAAAGCCGGCACGGTGAATCCGGTTCTCCTGCTCGATGAGGTCGACAAGCTGGGCACCGATTTTCGTGGCGATCCGAGTGCGGCCCTGCTCGAGGTTCTTGATCCCGAACAAAATCACATGTTCCAGGATCACTATCTCGATGTTGAGTACGACCTCTCGAAAGTCTTCTTCATCGCGACGGCGAACGTCCTGCACACGATTCCGCCGGCGTTGCAGGATCGCCTCGAAGTGCTGCGCCTTTCCGGCTATACCGAGCGCGAGAAACTTGAGATCGCCAAGCGTCACCTGATTCCGAAACAGGCCGAGACGAATGGCTTGCGCACTGAACAGTTCGAATTCTCCGACGAAGGCATTCTAGAAATCATTCGGCACTACACGCGCGAAGCAGGCGTCCGCAATCTCGAGCGCGAAATCGGATCATGCTGCCGCAAAATCGCGCGGAAATTTGTCGGCGAAAGTGTGCCGGAAGGGTTCAAGGATGAAATTGGCGCTGAGCGCGTCCAACAGATGCTCGGGCCCATCAAGTTCCGTCAACAAGGCATCGCTGCGGAAAGCGAAATTGGCCTGGCCACCGGCCTGGCATGGACGGAAGTTGGCGGCGAAGTACTGCAAATTGAAGCGACTTTGGTGAAAGGACGCGGGGCCGTAACGTTGACCGGCAAGCTCGGCGACGTCATGCAGGAATCGGCACAGGCAGCGTTGACCTGCATCAAGTCACGATCAGAACGGCTCGGCATGAGTCTTGACTTCATTCGCAAACGCGACCTGCACATTCATATTCCCGAAGGCGCAATTCCGAAAGACGGTCCGTCGGCCGGCATCACGATGGCCGTCGCAATGGCATCCGCGCTCATGCGCGTGCCTGTCAGCAAGAATGTCGCCATGACCGGCGAGATAACGCTGCGGGGTCGCGTGTTGCCGATCGGCGGTGTCAAAGAAAAGCTTTTGGCGGCGCATCGATTCGGCATCGACACGCTCATTCTGCCCAAGGATAACGAGAAGGATCTGCCGGAAGTGCCCGAAGAAGTTCGGAACGCTATGACCATCAACCTCGTGGAAACGATCGACGAAGTCATCGCGCTCGCGCTCGTCGAGCAACCATCCACCGTTGAGATCGCGGACGAAACAAAGACGCCGCCGATCTGGACTACCGAACCGCCGTCAGGTCTGCAAACACCTGCGGAGCAATAGTTCTGGCAACAGCGTAAGCAGTCAGAACCATCTGCGGTAGCGGGTGGTTGAACTCTGGCTGTTAGGTTTTCGTAACTAAACACAAACCGCCCGCTACCGCAGGCGGTTCTGAATTCATTAAGACTGGAGCACAAAAGATGGGTAAACATGAAGATGCAGATCTGATTCTGAAACTTTACGACCTCCGTCGCGAGGCTGTTATGCGCGAAGCGCGCAACTGGCTGTTCACCTTCAATCCCAAGAGCGTTGATGACGTCATGCAAACGATGGTCGGCGAACACAGCGGCCACCTGCGCATGGTGATTTCCTACTGGGACATGGCTTGCGCGTTGGTGAACAATGGCGCGATCGACGAAGAGCTGTTCAACCAAACCAATGGCGAGCACATTTTCGTTTACATGAAGATGGAGCCGGTAATCGAAGACGTGCGCAAGATGTTTGACAACCCGGACTTCCTGAGGAACCTGGAAGCCGTGGTCAAACGGATTCCGGACATTGAGACCAAACTGCCGCAAAAGCGTGAGCGGATGGCAAGATTTGCGGCCGCCCGTGAGGAGCAAGCAGCAAGCGCGAAGGCCTAGCTGACCCGCGACCGGGCCGAGTTCTCTGGATGCGAATTACGAGTGCGAAATTCGTCAAAAGCGCATTCAAGGAAAAGGATTGGCCGCGCGACCAGCGACCTGAGGTTGCCTTCCTCGGACGTTCGAACGTTGGGAAATCAAGCTTTCTGAATTCCCTGCTCGGCGTCCGAGGCTTGGCCCGTACTTCTTCAAAACCCGGTCGCACGCAAGCGCTAAATTTCTTTTTGATTAACGACGCTTTTTGGTTTGTCGATTTACCGGGCTACGGTTACGCGCGCGCACCAAAGGATGTGCAAGCGCAGTGGAGTGATGCGGCCGGTGAATATCTCGAAAAGAGCGGTCAGTTAGCTTTGTCGATTCACCTGATCGACTCACGTCATGAGCCAACCACGAAGGATCTACAACTGCACGAGTGGCTGCTTCATCATGGCAGATCGCACATCATCGTCGCCACGAAAGCAGACAAGCTTTCAAACAACGAGTTGGTAAAGAACCTTGCGCGTGCCAGGAAATCGCTGAACAAATCGAATGTTATCGCCTATTCGTCGGTGACGGGCCGTGGCGCGCACGACGTCTGGCACGCAATTGGTGATGCCATAAAAAGCTGACCTTGACAGCACGCCGAGCACAGTTTTGTTAACACTTGGGACTTGCGCTTTTTGCGCTTTTGTTTAGAATAGACTTTCCAAAGAATCAGAGCCAAAGCCGAGAGCAATTTCCGACCGGGTTCTGATCTGAGACCACGCGTATCCTGCCAGCGGCATCCAAATCACGATTAGCTAAACAGTCTGGATTCGCGCAGCAGTTGGCATAAACCGTTTACGGTGGAAGCCCCCACACGAGCTTCCCCAACCGACTTTCCCTTTTTGACCAGCATCGCTCAAATCAATTGACAGCATGCTGAATTTTCAATCCACATGGCAGCCTCATGGCTGCCCACGAAAGAACTGATATGGCAAATAGAAGAAGAACAAACCCAGGCAGCGGCGACAATGGTGGCGGCGTTGCGACTGTCGAAGCTGCAGACGATTACACTCCCAGCAAAGACGGCAAAGAAGAGATCTTTAATCTGTCTGAGCTGAAAGAGATGTCGATCTCGAAGCTCACCTCAGTGGCGAAAGGCATGGATGTGCCCGGTGCGACGGGCATGCGCAAGCAGGAACTGATCTTCAAAGTCCTGGCGGCGCAAACCGAAAAGAGCGGACTGATCTTTTCGGAAGGCGTGCTTGAGACGCTGCCGGATGGATTCGGATTTCTGCGCGCGCCGGAATACAACTACCTGCCTGGTCCTGACGACATTTACGTGTCGCCGTCACAAATTCGCAAGTTCGACCTGCGCACCGGCGACACCATCAGCGGCCAGATTCGTCCGCCCAAAGAAGGCGAGCGGTACTTTGCGCTGATCAAGGTCGAGGCGATCAATTTCGAGTCGCCCGAGCAGGCGCGGGAAAAAGTTTTTTTTGACAATCTGACGCCGCTCTATCCGGCAGAGATGCTGCGGATGGAGGTCGGCTCTGACAACTTGTCCGCGCGCGTCATCGACCTGGTGACACCAATCGGCAAAGGGCAGCGCGCGCTGATCGTTTCGCCGCCGCGTACCGGTAAAACGATGCTGCTGCAAACGATCGCAAACTCGATCACCCAAAACCATCCGGAAGTTACCTTGATCGTTTTGCTGATCGACGAGCGACCGGAAGAAGTTACCGACATGCAGCGCTCGGTTCAGGGCGAAGTGATTTCATCGACGTTCGACGAACCGCCGACGCGTCACGTTCAGGTGGCGGACATGGTGATCGAAAAGGCCAAGCGTCTCGTCGAACACAAACGCGACGTCGTTATTCTGCTCGACTCGATTACGCGTCTCGCGCGCGCACACAACGCAGTCGTGCCACCCAGCGGCAAGATTCTCTCTGGTGGTATCGATTCGAACGCACTGCAGCGGCCGAAGCGTTTCTTCGGCGCCGCGCGCAACATCGAAGAAGGTGGCTCATTGACGATTATCGCGACTGCGCTCATCGACACCGGTTCGCGCATGGACGATGTAATCTTCGAAGAGTTCAAGGGCACCGGCAACTCCGAAATTCATCTCGATCGCCGGCTGAGCGACAAGCGCCTGTTCCCGGCGATTGATCTGCAACGCTCCGGCACGCGCAAAGAGGAACTGCTGATTCAGAAGGAAGATCTCAGCCGCATCTGGGTGATGCGCCGCGTGCTCAATCCTCTGTCGCCGACCGAGCAGATGGAAGTCGTGCTCGAGCGGCTTGAGAAGACCAAGAGCAACGCAGAGTTCCTCGCATCAATGCAGCAGTAAACGCAATGATGTAGGATGAAGGCGGAAGGATGAAGAGGTTTTTCAATCGGACAGCTTTTCATCCTTCATCCTTCTGAATTCATCCTTCCGTTCATGCGTGTTGCCGTCCTTTCATCGGAAGCGCTTCCCTTCGCCAAGACTGGCGGCCTCGCTGATGTTTCCGGCTCATTAACTAAAGCCCTTCACAAAGAGTCAGTAGATTCTCTGCTGATCCTTCCGCTCTACGATCAGGTTGATCGAGAGCTGCTTAGCGGAACGTATGTCGAAGATCTCGAAGTAAATTGGCGCGACCGCAAGCCGCAAGTGCCGGTGCGAATCAGCGATGCTCTCGGAGCCCGGACGTATTTCATCGAAGCGCCGCATTATTTTTCGCGCCAGAATATCTATGGCGATTCGGATGACTTCGAACGGTTCGCGTTTTTTTGTCGGGCGGCGATCGCTTTGCTTCAGCGAATTGGCGACAAGCCCGACATTGTTCACTTGAATGACTGGCCGTGCGGATTCGCTTCAGTGGAACTACGCGCGCGACGCCGTCACGAGCCATTCTTCAAAGACACACGTGTTCTCTTCTCGATTCACAATCTTGCGTACCAGGGCCAATTCGATCCGGACAATCTTTGGTGGATGGATTTCGCCGCGTATCGCGACGCTTTCATGCTCGGCAGCGCGGCTTCGGCTTTGAAAGCTGGCATCGTCGCCGCCGACGCGCTTTCGACCGTCAGTCCGACGTATGGACGCGAGATTCAGACGACGGAACAAGGGTACGGCCTGGAGTGGCTAATGCGTGCGCGAAGCGATCGGCTTGCAGGCATCACCAACGGCGTCGATTACGATATTTGGAATCCGGAAACTGATCCTCACATCGCGAAGAAGTTTTCCGCCAACGACATTTCGGGCAAACGCGAATGCAAGATCGATCTGCTGCGCCGCTTTAGTCTTCCCGCCGAACCGGATCGCCCAGTCATCGCGATCATTTCGCGGCTCGTTGCCCAAAAAGGTTATGACCTAATTCGCCAGGCAGCCGGCGGCATTCTCGACACGGGTGCATTCTTTATCGCACTTGGCGCGGGCGCGCGTGAGTACGAAGACTTTCTGCAAGGCTGGCACGACGCGGCGCCGCAACGTGTCGGAATCTACAAAGGTTATGCGGGTGAGCCGCTCGCGCATCAAATCGAAGCGGGCGCTGACATGTTCCTGATGCCCTCAATGTATGAACCTTGCGGTCTAAATCAAATGTACAGCATGCGTTATGGCACAGTTCCGATTGTGCGCGCCACCGGCGGGCTGGACGATACCGTTCAGAATTTTGACGAAAACACGGGCATGGGAAACGGCTTCAAATTCGGTCCGTACGCGGCCGCGGCCATGCTTGAAAAAATCCGCGAAGGGCTTTACTTTTATAACAAGCCGGAAGCATGGTTGAAGATTCAGCGTAACGGAATGGTCGCAGACAATTCCTGGTCCGCCGCAGCCAAGAAATACATTCAGCTTTACGAATCGATGCTGAAATGATGCGGCAACGAGAGGGTCGATTCCGAAACAAAGAAAGAGTTTTTAAGGAGCTAAGTAATGAGCGAGAACGTAAGAGAAGTTAGTGATGCTAGTTTTGAAAACGATGTTTTGAACAGTGACCGGCCGGTGCTGGTCGATTTTTGGGCGGCGTGGTGCGCGCCGTGTCGCATGCTCGCGCCCACGGTCGAAGCCGTTGCGGACAAATACGCCGCCACGGCCCGCGTCGTGAAATTGAACGTGGATGACAATCCGTCGGTGTCGCAGCGCTACGGCATCAAAGGCATTCCCACTTTGATTCTGTTCAAAAATGGCCACGAAGAAGAGCGCGTTGTCGGCGCGACTTCCGAGGGCGCAATTTCGCGTATGCTGGACAAGCACATCAGCACCGCCACCGCAGCGTAAGTTTTTAAGTAAGTTTCGGGCGCGGCTTAGTTTGTTGATGCAGCAAGCCGCGCCTGTTTTGTGTCCGGATGTATTGCTGATTGATTCATTGTTTCATTGATTCAATGGATCAATGACTAAATGAATCAATTCTGATGGTTATCGCAGTCATCGGCGCCCAGTGGGGCGATGAAGGCAAAGGCAAGATCGTCGATCTCCTTGCCGAGCGGTTCGACATCGTGGTCCGCTACCAGGGCGGGCACAACGCCGGACACTCAGTGCAAGTCGGCAACAATTCGTTCGTGCTGCACCTGCTGCCATCCGGCATCGTGCACGAAGGCAAGACCTGCGTGCTCGGCAATGGCATGGTGATCGATCCGAAAGCGTTCTTTGAAGAAGCCGATCGATTGTCGGCGCAAGGCATTCACGTTACGCCGGAACGTGTGAAAGTGAGTTCGCGCGCGCATTTGATCCTTCCGTATCACCGCGCGCTCGATCATACGAGTGAAGAGCGTCTCGGTAATGAAAAAGTCGGAACGACCCTGCGTGGCATTGGTCCGGCTTATGAAGACAAGGCCGGCCGCCGCGGCCTGCGCGTCGCGGACGCGCTGGTGCCGGAGGTATTGCGTTCGCGAATTGAACGCAATCTTGAGGATGCGAATCGCATTATCGAAGCGTACGGTGGCGAGCCTCTCGATGCCGAGACGATCATCGCAGAGACATCTTCCCTGGTTGAACGTCTCGCACCATTCGTCGCTGATACGAGCCATTTTCTGAATCAGGCCGCGGCCGCGCGTCGCACGATTCTGCTTGAAGGTGCGCAGGCGACTCTCCTCGACGTCGATCACGGCACTTATCCGTTTGTGACTTCCTCGAGCACGACTGTCGGTGGCGCATGTGTGGGAACCGGTCTCGCTCCGAAGCACATCACCGGTGTGCTTGGCATCGTGCGCACATACACGACACGCGTCGGCGAAGGACCATTCCCGACCGAGATGCTCGAAGGTGAAGCCGAACTGGGCCAATTGATTCGCGAGCGCGGCCGTGAATACGGCGCATCAACCGGACGTCCGCGGCGTTGCGGATGGTTCGACGCATTCGCGACGCGGTACGCGGCCGAGATCAACGGCTTCAGCTCTGTGGCGCTGACGAAACTCGACGTCCTTGACGCGTTGGAAGAAATCAAGGTTTGTGTCGGTTACGAACTGAACGGAAAGAAGTGTGAGTCGCTTCCTTCCGTCTCACACGAACTGCGACACATTAAGCCGATTTACGAAACACTGCCGGGGTGGCAGACTTCGACGGTCGGTATGACTGACTTGGGCGATCTTCCTCGCGCTGCACGCGAATACGTCAATTTCCTTTCGAATCAGATTGGTGTGCAGATTGGTTTGATTTCAACCGGACCGGAACGCTCGCAAACGATTGTGGTGAGAGAGTCGGCGTTGGCGGAGTGGCTCCGCTAGAAAAACGGACTTTGTGCTTTGGTCTTTGTGCTTTGTTGTCTGACCTGGAGATCGCAGATATGCGCAAGAATTCTGCGTCAAGAGATCAAAGTACAAAGCACCAAGTTCAAAGCACTGCTTTGTTAACTTGAAACTCGAAACTTGAAACTTTAAACTCTGATTAATTCGTGGGCCGATAGCTCAGTTGGTAGAGCAACTGGCTTTTAACCAGTGGGTCGCAGGTTCGAGTCCTGCTCGGCTCACCACTATTGCAAACAAAGAACTTAGCCTCAACCATACTCAAATCAAAAGACATGGGACCAACTAGTCAAAAACCAGTGGGTCGGAACTTCCCTTTGTAGTCTCCAACTATGTTTTCAAAGACTTGCGGTTGGCTATGACGCCAGCCGCTTTTCCGTTTGTGGCAATTTTGCGGCGACGAAGACGTATGGACGCAACTAACGGCCGAGATGACGGCCCAGGATTTTTCTCGTAGATTGCCGGGCGGAGCGGCGATGCCTACGTCATGAACTGATTGTTAAGCGGTACGTTTACAGCGAGTGATCGTAGCGATCGACACTACTCCGCGTGTGGACGGAGCGATAGCCAAATCTCGCCGGTTTCCATTGCGGTCCTGGCATTACGCGACGCAACTGCTGCCAGCTTAATCTTGAATACTGGACAAGTACAGGATTCCTTCCTATTCTCCGCGTACAGCAACCCCTTACCCAGGTCTACGCCGCTTCCGATGTGACGCTATGAGCGATCCGGACTACCCTGCGATGAACATCCGTCAGTATCGCGTGCTCGGCAAAATAGGCGAAGGTGGAATGGGCGAGGTGTATCTCGCACAGGATACAAAGCTAGGTCGCAGAGTTGCACTTAAAATTTTGCCGCCTGAGGTCACAAGTAATCCTGAACGGCTGCGCCGTTTTGAGCGAGAGGCACAAGCCGCTTCTGCGCTCAATCACCCCAATATTATTACCATTCACGAAATCGGAATTTGTGACAATACGCATTTCATCGTTACTGAATTCATCGAGGGTCAGACCCTTCGTCGTAAGTTGGAGCGCGAGCGCCTGGATGTCGAACAAGCACTCGACATCGCAACTCAGATTGCCTCCGCGCTAGACGTCGCGCATAGGAGCGGTATCGCGCATCGCGACATCAAGCCTGAGAATATAATGGTGCGGTCAGACGGTCTTGTGAAGATATTAGATTTTGGTTTGGCAAAACTGACCGAGTCGGCAATCAGCAAACCGGTGGAACCCGACGCCTCGACTCGCATTCTCGTTCAGACCACCCCAGGAATTGTAATGGGCACTGTGACGTACATGTCGCCGGAACAAGCGCGCGGCAAGCCGGTCGACGCGCGTACTGACATTTTTAGCTGCGGAGTAGTGCTGCACGAAATGCTCGTAGGCCAATTGCCTTTTGCCGGCGAGACTACAAGCGACGTTATCGCATCGATTTTGAAATTTGAACCTTTGCCACCAAGCAGTTTTGATAACAAGATTCCAGCCGAACTCGACCGGATAGTCGGAAAGGCTCTAAGGAAAAACCGCGACGAACGATATCAGACCGCCGCCGACTTGGTTCGCGATCTGCGACAGCTGCAAAAGCGTCTTCAGTTTGACGCGGATGTCGAGCGGGAATTTGGGATCACGCGCACATCCTTAAAACATGAAAAGGTCCAAATCCAATCTTCGAGTAAATCATCGCCAGCTACTGCAATAAAGTCGCTAGCCGTCTTACCTTTCGCTAACCAGAGCGGCGATCCAGAGATTGAATACCTTAGCGACGGTCTCACTGAAAATATCCTGTTCGGTCTTTCTCAACTGTCTGACATTGAGGTGCTGGCGCGGAGTGCAGCCTTTCGGCACAAAGGAAGTCGTGATGATCCTTTAACTATCGGCAGGAACTTGAGTGTTCCGGCAGTTGTAACCGGAAGCATCCGTCAGCGTGGTACCACACTCTTGATAACTGCGGAGCTGATTGACGTCAAAAGTAGCCGACAACTTTGGGGTGCGCAGTACAAGCGGTCATGCGACGCCCTCCTTGATATCGAGGATGAGATAGCGAACGAGATCTCCGAAAGACTTCGTCTCAAGCTTTCACCGGAGAAACAGAAAGTTCTCGACCAACGACGAACGGAAAGCGCGGAGGCTTATCACTCGTATTTGAAAGCGAAATTCTACTGGGGCAAGCGGACAGAACAGTCATTGAAGAAGTCGCTTGAGCTTTTCCGACAAGCCATTGAAACTGATCCAATGTATGCACTCGCTTATGCTGGACTGGCCGAAGGATACATTCCACTCGCCTTTTATTGTCATCTTTCGCCGCAGGAGGCAGTCCCGAAAGCGAAGGCAGCTGCTGAAAGAGCAATCGAGATTCAACCCGAGCTGCCGGAGGCGTTAACGGTGCTTGGATCGGTTCGGCTTCACTACGAGTGGGATTCCTGGGAAAGCGAGGAGTTGCTGCGCAAAGCAGTCAATATTGATCCGAAATATCCAAGGGCACGGCAAGCGCTGGCCGAGTCTCTGGCAATCACCGGACGATTCAATGAAGCTATCGCCGAGGTTAAGAAGGCATTGGATCTGGATCCTTTGTCATTGCACATGAACGCGGCCATGGTTGAGCACAACTATTTTGCGCGTCGGTATGCGGAAGCGATCCATCATGGACGACAAGCCATCGAGCTCGACCCAAGCTTCTTTCCGACGCGTTATTACCTGGGCTTGGCGCATCAAGCTAGAGGCGACCACAGTGAGGCAATTGCTCAGCTCAAGCAGGCTCGCGCGTTATCCAATGACAGCACGCTTATGACCGCAACGCTCGCCGCTGCTCTGGCTGCAGCCAGAAAGAATGACGAGGCGAACGCACTGCTGATCGCGTTAGAAGCAATTCGAGACACACGCTACGTACCACAGACGCCGGTAGCTGCTGCATACCTCGCGCTAGGCGCTATTGATGAGGCTCTCTCGCGTTTGGAAAAAGCATACAATGAGCGATGTGTGTGGTTAATCTATGCAGTCTGTTGTGATGAACGGTTTGATCGATTACGTAACGAGCAAGGCTTTCAGAGTATCGTGCAGCGAGTAATGCGTGGTTCGCGTGTTCTTCGCAATCCGCCGGCGCCTGCTTCGGACGGACGTCCGATCCTACCGTAGATAACCTTACGCTGCGGTGAGTTCAACAGTATTAAATTCAGGGGTATCGGTCGCTTCACGCTGAAATCTGTTCCCTTTGACCCTTGGGGCAAATTTGCGACGTGAATAACGGCAAACAGGTATGAATGGCTGTTACTAGCTGTACTCCAAAGCGGCTGCAACCTGTGAAAAATGTTAATAGATCTAATGAGCTGTGACTGGATGGAATCGGTTTAACTGCTCTTTTAACCAGTGGGTCGCAGGTTCGAGTCCTGCTCGGCTCACCACTGGAATCGCTACTTACAAACACAGTTAATAGTAGGCCAAATAGCTTAGTGCACCTCTACCTCCAATGAGCTGCGTCAGATTCCTCAGCTGTGGAAGTCTCAAAACGGTTTCTTCAGAAGCCTTCCGGTTTTCTTCATAAACGAGTTGAACTTCGAATCCTTATTCGAGTTTTGCGTCACCGGCTTAGGCGTTGCCGTTGCCACCGCAACTGGGCGAGGGGTGGGATTTGATGTCGAGTATGAAGGTGTCGTGGGCTTCTGGATGATCGGCGCGCCCTGGTTTACCGTCGTCACCTGATGCATCGCAGGTTTAGTCTCAGTGCTCCGGTTTGTTGCGTCAACCATCGTCGCGTTTGCTTTGGTGGCAGCCAAAGAGCTGTTCGCCTTTTCAGCATTGGTTTCCATTGGTGCAAATGGATCCCTTGAGGGTGTAGCAGGTTTTGGCAAAGGAGTACTAGTGATGTGTTGAGATGCCTCGGGCACCGGAAGCTGCGAGTCTGCATTTTCATTCGGCACGTTCGCCGGTGCCACTTCTGTGGCGTGTGACATGGTTGAAGTGCGCCAATGAGGAGGGTACAAAATGAATAGTACGACGCTCAGAACGATGGTAACCAGCACCAAAATCGTAATTGCGCCTCGCAGGGACTTTTTCTGCGCTGCTTCAGCAGGTAGCGTTGGCAGTTTTGTCGTGAACCGCAAACGTGTGCCATCCATATCGCAACGATCCTGTGCGTCGTAATAGAGAAACTCACACTTTGGACAGCGTTTCATAGCTGGGCTCCTCGAATTGATTTGGTTGGGGCGCGGCTTAGGTGGGTCCGCAATCCCAAGCTTAACTGATGCGGGCCGTCGGGGGAAGAGTTCTGTGGCCGGAGAAGCCAAAAAGTTCGCAGAATGCGCAGATTTTCGCAGGAGAATCACCTTTTCGCATTGTCGCCTGAGCTTCCCACTTGCTCCACAAGACTATCCGCAAACCCCGGATTTGTTGTGCTCAAAACTGCCGTGCGATAGCTTTGCCGGCAAATAGCTTACTCCGATTGACCGCAGTCACATTGGTACCGCGTTGGCGGAATCGCTGTGATGAGTTCGCGATTCCCTTGCCGAGTCAAACTGAGTAACTCAATATTCACTCTCCGGCATCGCGTTGTCCATATAGAGTTTCAGGTTCAGCGTCCGCGAGAATCGATTGCGCCCTCGTTGGCGATTGCAGTGTCTTCCCAAGTGGTAACGTTCTCCATTTGACGATGATGGGCTCGCACAAGACACGCCAGATGATGGGCTCGCACAAGACACGCCACCAGAATTGCTCCCATACCCCAAATTGCCCAGATCGTAGCGAATGGGAAAAATCTCTTAACGGCAAGCAAAATCGCTGAAAGCACGATCGCGGCGGCAATATTACCGGAAGCGTATTTCTTGACCTCGATCCGTTCACGTGTTCGCTCTAACGCATCGCTATAATCGTTCGTTTCGCCGCCGACACGGGCGCTAAATGTGGCTCGATGAAATTCTTGCAGTTTTGCAAACCGTTCTGGGTCGCTTCTACGCTTGTCTCTTTCACGATTGTGTTCAGGTAAGACCCTGAGCACTTCGCCGAGGTTCTGAATACCCAACCCGGTAATGAAAAGAAAGCCGTAAATCGGGATGTACGCCACAGTCGGGATCTCTTCGATGAAGGCGAGTGTGGCGGACATCGTCCCAAGGTAGATTTTCAACGCACACACTGTGAGGATTGTTCCAGGTGTGACATAGGCGACGACATCACGCAGAATGAACTGCTGATACAAATACTTGATTGCTTCAGCGATACCTTGCACGTTCGGAACCTCCTCGGGGTGGTCTTTAGTCTTAGATCAGGTCACCATCCTACACCGAAACTTGGGCCGCCAATCCGCTTCACGGACGGATTTAATGGGTTGCTACGGGCTGCCGGTTCTGATCTAATTCACCACCGCCACTTGAAACTGTTCCAACTTCCCATCCGGCATTTCGTACGTCCAGGCGCGGACGGCCTTGTTGTTGGCGAAGCGAATGATGTAGTTCCGGTAAACCATTCCGCCGCGCAGGTTCTGGCCGGTTTGGTTAAATGAGTCCCACTTGCCGAGCGGGCCAAGGCTGTTCTTGAAATCTTCCAGAGCTTGTTCGTCGAAATAACCGTTCGCGTTGTCGGTGAAGAGCGAACGATCGATCTTGCCCTGCTGCAATCCTTCGAAAATCTTTTTCGCTTGTTCGAGTTTCGCCGGCGTCGCTGGATCATTGGTCGCGAACAGCAATGGTGGAATGCTGGAGGCGATTGGCGCCGCTGCGCCGGATGCGTCCTGATTCGTGAGCACGACAACCGCGGCACGATCATCCGGGAAGACAAGGTTCTGCGCGACAAAGCCTGAGACTTCGCCGCCATGCGACAACGCGTAACGGTTCGACGCCATTGTGACGTTCACGCCCAGTCCGTAGCCCGTGCCGGCTCCATTCTTCAGCAAAACTTCCCTGCCGAGTTCCGCATACGACGCCGGCGTCATCAGCTTGCGTTCTATGATCGAGATGTCCCACTTCGCGAGATCCTCGGCGGTCATCGCCAATTCGCCGGCGGCGAACAGCCACCCGACACCCTCTTTCGGCGCGACGCGCAGAGGCGCGAGCGCGAAACGAAAGTAGCCGGTCGGATCGCTCTCGGTCAGGCGCGCCTGATCGATGTCCATGACGCTCGTCATGTTGAGTGGCTTGAAAATGTGCTGTTGCAGAAACTGAAAGAAAGGCATGCCCGCAACCTTCTCGACAATGGCGCCGGCAATGACGAAGTTGGTGTTGCTGTATTGCCACTTTGTGCCCGGCTCGAAATCGAGCGGCTTCTTCGCCCATGTGTCCATGATGGCGCGCGCGGTCGTCGGCGAGAGCATCGGCTTCATCACGTAATCCTGCGGCCAATAGTCCTGATAACCTGACGTGTGCGACAGCAGCTGGCGAATCGTGACTTCATTCGCGCGCGTCAAATCCGGAAAGTACTTCGCTACTTTGTCGTCGAGCGATAGCTTCCGCTGCTCCTGCAGCATCAAAATCGCCGCCGCCGTGAACTGCTTGCTGATCGAGCCAATGCTGTAACGCATCTGCGCCGTCGCCGCCGTCTTCGGCTCCAGCTTCGCATCGCCGTACGCTTTCACGTAAGCGATCCTTCCATCTTTGACGACCGCGACAGACGCGCTGGGCACGCCTGTGCGCGCGAGGGTGTCGGCGGCAAGCTTATCGATTTTTTCCGTGATGTCAGGGGGAAGCTGCGTTTGGGCAAAAGCGTTCAATGTCAGGAACGCGAAGACCAAAAGCACAAGTGGCAAACGGTCTAATCTATTCATTTATTTCCTCTCTCTTCATAAAAGGCGGACAAACTCATCGACCGTCAGTCCTGCCTGGCGAATGATTGCACGCAGCGTACCTCGATCGAGTTCCTTATGATTCGGAATTGTTGTTTGGGAAGGCGGTGAGTTCCGCACGAGAGTGATGTGACTTCCGCGTTGCCGATAGACTACGAAGCCGACCTTTTCGAGCGCCTTAATGCAATCGGCGCCAGAAATAACCGGCAACTTACTCACGCGGCAACCTCGACGATTTCGATGGTGTCGTCAGGGACCGGTTCTCCCCGCTCGCGCAAAACTTCCTCGTGCAAAGAGATTGCTTCGCGAACGTTGGCCAAAGCTTCATCGCGCGTTTTCCCCTGACTGACGCAACCTGGAAGGCTCGGCACTTCGGCCACCACGTAACCATCTTCGCCGGGTAACAAAACTACTCGTCTATTCATGGCGCGATTTTAACATGTTTGAAGAGTGGCATGGGCGTCACGTCCGTGAAGTCACGCGCAAGATGCGCGTGCCAACTCAAATGGACACTGCGGAAGTATCAAATCAGGTGACAGTCAATCAAAACAGGCTTAACATTCCGTCGATCGGGTAACTCCAATGACCGATTCCACTTCCTCAATCTTCAAAACAGTCGACCCTGAGCGTCGCAGCTCAACTTCTGAAGAAGTCGTCACGCAACTGCGCGAGATGATTCATCGCGGCGAATTGCGTCCTGGCGATCGCCTGCCCCCCGAACGCGATCTGGCTAAGCTACTTGGCGTTAGCCGGCCCACGTTGCGCGCGGCGATTCGATCGTTGGCGGCGGTCGGCGTGCTGCAATCGAAACAAGGAGCGGGAACCTTCGTCGTCGAATCCGACGGCCCGCCCGCGCTCGATAGCGCCCCGTTGCGCATGATGGCATCCCTGCACAGATTTACTACGAACGAGATGTTCGAAGCGCGACGGTCATTGGAGATGGCGATTGCGGCGCTCGCCGCTGAGCGCGCCACCGGCGAACAGATGGCGAGCATGGCTGAAGAAATCGCCGGCATGTTCGCATCGCTTGACGATCCGGAACAGTTTCTGGTCCACGACATGCGCTTTCATCAGATGGTCGCCTCGTCATCAGGCAATCGCATCATGACCGCACTCATGAACATGGTCGCGACCGTGCTCTTCGATGTGCGCCGCAAGACGGTCAGTCGCGCGCGTGACTTGAAGGAATCCGCAGAAATGCACCGGCAAATTTATCGCGCCATTCGCGATCGCAATTCCGATGCGGCCAGAAACGCCATGCGCGATCACTTGATGCTGGCGCAGCGCGCGCAGGAATCAGAAGAGAAAGAATCGAATCGCGGGGAAGAAGCTGCGTAGTAATGTGGCCAATCGTGGTGTCGGCGCTCGAGCTTAACTGTCTCTCAGGTCAGGAAGGGTGGTTTACCCCCGCTTTACTATTACCACAAACAGCGGGGCAAGCAGTTCTTCCTCAGCTAAGAGGTTATCTCGTTGCGCGCTTTACAAACATTGCCATGGCGAATGTGCACTCCCGAATGCTCGACTTACGCAGTGACCGCGGCCGTCCGTGCTGATCGGACTGCCGCGACGTATGCTCGAGCTGCAGCGGCTATCTTCTGCGCCTTCCCCTCCCGAATCGCCTTTACATCGACAAGGTCCGCGCCCACTCCAATGGCCGCGGCTCCGGCCTGAATGAAACTCGCGGCAGTGGTGAGCGTCACGCCGCCGGTCGGCACCAATTCGATTTGCGGCAGCGGCGCCTTCAAAGACTTGATGTAACTTGCGCCACCCATCGCGCCACACGGAAAAACCTTGACGAAATCAGCGCCGGCATTCCACGCGGTGACAACTTCTGTTGGCGTCAGCGCACCGGGCATAACCGCGACGTCCTGTTCGCGGCAAAACTTAATTGTCTCCAGATTGAGCGCGGGACTAACGATGAATTGTGCGCCGGCCTCGATGCACGCACTTGCCGTTTGCGCTTCGAGTACTGTGCCCGCGCCGACGATTGCTTCGTGGCCAAATTTTTTCGTTAACGTTTCAATCACCTGCACGGCGCCCGGAACGGTCATAGTAATTTCGATTAGCGAAACTCCGCCGGCACGGATCGCTTCGACGACTTGGATTGCTTCGTCTGTTGAAGACGCGCGAACGACCGGGATGATCCCAATGTCGCGAATGCGTTGAAGGATTTCGGACTTGGTCATGCGATTTGGAGTGAGGTCAGTACCCGGAGCGGTAGCGACGGGGCAAGGTTACCCCGGTCGCTACCGCTCCCGGTACTGACACTCGATCACCTCGCCACCCTCGCGCCGCCGCCTTTCATCACGCGTTCAACTTCCGACAGTGCCGCCATCGTCGTATCGCCAGGCGTCGTCATCGCCAGTGCTCCGTGCGCGGCGCCACACTCAACGGCGTACTGCGGTCCTTTGTCCGACAGAAATCCGTAAATCAAGCCGGACGCGAACGAATCACCGCCACCCACACGATCAAAGATTTCAAGATTCTCGCGCGTTGCCGCTTGATAGAGCTGGCCGTCCGTGTAACAGACCGCGCCCCAGTCATTGATCGTGGCGGTCTTCGCGTTTCGCAATGTGGTCGCAACGACTTTGAAGTTGGGAAAGTCTTTGACGGCGCGTTCAATCATGCGGCGGAAGCTTTGCACATCCAGTTTCGAGAGGTGCTCGTCAGCGCCTGCGACTTCGAGTCCAAGACAAGCCGTGAAGTCCTCTTCGTTGCCGAGCATCACATCGACAAGCGGTGCCAGTTCGCAATTGACCTCCTGCGCACGCTCACGCCCACCAATCGATTTCCAAAGCGAGTCGCGATAGTTCAGGTCATACGAGATTACTGTTCCATGACGCTTCGCGGCCAGCATCGCTTCGCGTGCGACGGCCGGCGTTGTTTTTGACAGGGCGCAGAAGATTCCGCCCGTGTGGAACCAGCGCGCCCCCTCTTCGCCAAAGATTTTTTCCCAATCGATGTCGCCTGGCTTCAGTTGTGAGACCGCCGTGTGGCCTCGATCAGAACAACCCAACGCTCCGCGTACGCCGAAGCCTCTCTCGGTGAAGTTCAATCCATTACGAACCGTTCGCCCGACGCCGTCGAACTTCACCCAGTGCACGTGTGACTGATCGACACCGCCTTGGTAGATCAAGTCCTGGACGAGCCGGCCGACTGCATTGTCGGCGAGCGCCGTGACAATCGCCGCGTCCAAACCAAAGCAACGCTTCAGCCCGCGCGCGACATTGTATTCGCCGCCGCCTTCCCAAACCTGAAACGCGCGTGCCGTGTGAACGCGACCATCGCCGGGATCGAGCCGCAGCATCACTTCACCAAGCGACACGATATCCCAGCGACACTCTTCTTTTGGCCTGATTGAAAGCGTTGCGCTCATTTGGCCGGACTGAGAGTTTCGGCGCCCAAGAATGGCGCCGGTTCAAGTTTGGGAACAAGTAAATGAATGATGAGAAGCGCGACCAAGTAAGTACTGCCCGCTATAATGAAGATCGGCACGTAACTGCCGCTGAATTGAAGAATGTAGCCGACAACTTTCGAAATCAACATGCCACCGATGGCGCCGGCCATCCCGCCGATGCCGACGACCGAACCCACCGCCTGTCGAGGGAACATGTCAGAGCTCGTAGTGAAAATATTCGCGGACCAACCCTGATGAGCCGCGGCCGCAAGACCCACAAGCAGCACGGCGATCCAAACGTTCGACGCCTTGGCGGCGAACACCACCGGAACAACTGCGAGCGCGCAAATCAGCATCGCCGTCTTGCGCGCGCGATTGACGCTGACGCCCCGTTTGATCATCGTGGAGGAAATCCAACCGCCCGTGACGCTGCCAATGTCGGCAATCAAATACACAACTATCAGCGGCAGCCCTATATTTTTTAGATCGATGCCGTAACTCTTTTTGAGGAAATCAGGAAGCCAGAAAAGATAGATCCACCAGATAGGATCTGTCATGAATTTGCCAATGGCAAATGCCCACGTTTGCCTGTAGGGAAGCAGCCGGCGCCAGGGGATGTGAGCCTCGCCCGTCTGTGGGTCGCTGCGAATATAGTCCAGCTCGCGCGCGGACAAACGCGGATGCTCTTCAGGCCGCCGGTACATCGCGAGCCAAAGAGCGATCCAAACAAACCCAGTGAGACCAGTGACGATGAAAGTCCAGCGCCACCCAAAGTTCAGCGTCAGGAACGGCACCGACACGGCCGCCACCAGCACGCCGATGTTCGTTCCCGCATTGAAGATGCCCGTTGCCAGGGCGCGTTCCCTTTTCGGAAACCATTCGGCCACGGTCTTGATGCACGCCGGAAAATTTCCTGCTTCGCCCAGGCCTAGAGCAAATCGCGCGATGCTGAAGCCGATGACCGTCGTAACCAGAGCATGGCCCATGGCCGCCAGACTCCAGACCAATACTGAAAGTGAGAAGCCTTTCCGCGTGCCTAGCCAGTCCATCACGCGTCCCGCAACTAACAGTCCAATCGCATACGCAGTTTGAAATGCAAAAACGACCCAACTGTATCCGATCTCATTCCACACGCCGGCGGTTTGCAAAGTGTCTTTGAGAGTGGCGATGACTTGCCGATCGAGATAGTTAATAGTCGCGGCAAAGAACAGCAGCGCGCAGATCGTCCATCGCACGCTACCGAAGCGAGTTTTGATTCCTGTAGCGAGATCTGCCGCGCCAATTACTGTGGCGGCAGCAGACTGCGGCGGCGACACGGTCGATTGCGATTTCGTGAGAGCCGTCGCCTCGACGGATTCGCTTATTTCATCCATGGATTGGCCTTGTGGCATTCTCACTGATTAACGCCGCTGGCGAGAAAGCCACCATCGACAACCAGTACTTCCCCGGTGACAAAACTCGCTGCGTCGGACGCGAGAAACACTGCCGCTCCGGCAAGCTCAGTGACGTTTCCAAAACGCCGCATCGGTGTGCGCATCTTGAACTCGTTACCGCGCGGAGTATCGTGCAGCAAATGAGTATTTAAGGACGTCTCAAAAACTCCGGGGGCGATCGCGTTAACATTCACTCCCCGCGGCGACCACTCTAGCGCCAATGACTTTGTGAGTGAAGCTACCGCCGCCTTGCTCGCTGAGTACGCCGCCACTTCCAAAAGCGCGACGAAGGTTGAGAGAGACGCGATATTGATAATTCTTCCGTATTCGCGCTCCAACATGTGCCGACCGAACACCTGACACGCACGCAAAGTACCCGTGAGATTCGTCTCAATAATCGCGTTCCAATCCTCGTCGGGAAAATCGATGGTCGGAGCGCGCTTCGTACGGCCCGCACAGTTCACCAGAATGTCTACCTTACCAAACGCTTTGACGCTCTCATTCAAGACATTTTGCAGCGAGTCGCGATCAGAAACATCAGAAGAGACTCGCAGGGTACGCCGGCCGCGCTGCTCGATCTCATTCGCGGCTGCATTGACTTGGTCCATGCGACGCGAGGTTGGAACGACGTCCGCACCAGCTTCGGCAAACCCGTGGGCGATTGCGCGTCCGATGCCCGACGTACCGCCGATGACGACTGCGGCCTTGCCTGTCAATTCAAGTGGTGAATAGCTCATAAAGATAAAGGTCATACCACTGCAGTATTTAGGGTGTGGATGTCTAACACCCCCTATCGACTGTGTCAACCTAAAACTTCGTCAGTTCTCGAGCGAAACTCGAATGTCTGACGCATCTGCCATCACACAATTCGCTTGTGCTTCTTCGATGGTCTGTGGTAAAGGCAGCCTGATTGGTTAGACCAATTTGGTGGGTCGTCATGCAAGAAACCCGAGCCGCCCAGCAAAGCTCTCAAGCTGTGCCGTTGTCGCGAAGCATATCACGTCGCATCAGCGGAAAAAACCTTGGTTGAGCCACTGATTCGAAGGGTGATCCTCTTACCCGACTTGCTAATCGAATCACCCCGAAATTTTGGCATCAGAAGAAGCCGTCGGCCGTGCGCAACTTCAGGAGCTGAAGCAGGTCGCGCGCACCAAAGATGGCGACATCGTCATGATTCCCGTTTACGATCCGTCCCTGACCTTCAGCAAAAACCTTGTCGAATTTTTGCGGCTCGCATAGAATTCCCGCTCCTGTTGCAGATTCGCCCCGGAAAGGAACAACTATGCAAGCGCTAAAGTCTCTTCTTACCGCTGCGTTATTCGTAAGCGGAGTTCAATTGAGCGTGCTCGCTCAAGATCAGAAATTGCCGAACCATGTTCATTACACGGAGCCGGCACAACAGGGCGTCTCGCCAACTGGCGCGGTTGCACCACGTTTGCAGAAACTCGGAAATCATAAATTCCCCGTCTCGACAAAAAACGCACAGGCACAGCTCTTCATGAATCAGGGGCTGAATCTTTCGTATGCGTTCAATCACGCGGAGGCCGGTCGTGCATATCGCGAAGCGGCGCGTCTCGATCCAAATCTCGCGATGGCATTCTGGGGACAAGCGCTTGCGCTCGGGCCGAACATCAACGCGCCGATGACGCCGGACAGTGAGCAGCCCGCGCTCGACGCAATCAAGAAGGCCGACGCGCTGAGGGCGAATGCATCGCCACGCGAGCAAGCGCTCATCGATGCTTTGAAGTTTCGTTACACCGGGAAGGCCGCAGAGCGCCGAGCGAATGATGTCGCTTATGCAGACGCGATGCGGAAAGTTCATCTCCAATTTCCGGACGATGACGACATCTCGATGCTCTATGTCGAATCAGTGATGGATCTGCGGCCCTGGGGTTATTGGACGCGCGACGGCACGCCCTACGATCGCACCTCTGAAATCGTGGCACTAACCGAACAAGTGATCGCCAAGAATCCGAATCATCCTGGCGCGCTGCACCTATACATTCACTTGATGGAGGCGTTCCAGGCAGACAAAGCTGAAGCTGCCGCCGACCGTCTGCTTACGCTGATGCCCGCCGCCGGGCACATGGTGCACATGCCCGCGCACATTTATCAGCGCGTTGGCCGTTATGCCGACGCCCAGAAGAGCAACGAAATGGCGATTGCTGCCGATGAAGACTACATCGCGCAATGCCGCGCGCAGGGCCTATATCCAATGGCCTATTACCCGCACAACCTGCACTTCCTCTGGTTCGCCGCGACCGCTGAAGGCAACAGCAAGCTTGCGATCGCGGCCGCGCGCAAGGCAGCTTCTCGCGTTGATGATGACACGTTGAAGGCAGTGCCGTTACTGGCAGGCTTCCGCGTCGTGCCGTATTACGCGCTGACCCGTTTCGGAAAGTGGGACGACATGCTGGCTGAGCCACAGCCGCCGTCAACCAGTGTGTACTTGACCGGCATGTGGCATTACGCGCGCGCCACTGCGTTCCTTGGCAAGGGACAGACAAGCGACGCTGAAGCTGAATTCGCTAAACTCGATGCGCTAATGCCGGACAAGTCGCTCGACGGCCCGCTTTTCTCGCCAAATACGGCGCGCGCAATATTGACGATCGGGCATGAGGTGCTCGCTGGTGAGATTGATTCAGCCAACAAGAAATACGATACGGCCATCGCGCATCTGGAACGTGCGGTGCGGCTGGAAGACGCATTGGTCTACACCGAGCCGGCTGAATTTCACTATCCGCCAAGGCTTTCCCTCGGCGCGATCCTTTTGGCAGCCGGACGTCCCGCTGAAGCCGAAACGGTTTACTGGGAAGATCTGCGGCGAAATAAAGAGAGTGGCTGGGCGCTTTACGGCTTGATGCAGGCGCTCAAGGCACAGGGCAAGAACGACGACGCTGCATTAGTCGAAGCGCGCTTCAAAAAAGCCTGGGCGCATGCGGATGTGACGTTGAATGCGTCGCGGTTTGGAAGATGACCATTCGCGGCTCTGCCGCCCGATGTGCGGAAGGTCTCTGACCTTCCGACGGCGTTCAATTTTTATATTGGGCTACGCCCTGGGTTGCGGGGCGTAGCCCGAAAGTTTTTTTGGCGTCTGACGGAAGGCCGCAGGCCTTCCCCACATCAAGCGGCGGAGCCGCGCGTGACTCTTACACCAGGACTGCCGCTAGACATTTTCTAACCGCTTTTCCAGCTATCCTCAAACGTCCGTTTCACGGACGCACGCCTACCTCTTCACAAGCGGTAACATTATCCGCGACGGGTATTGCGCTGAGTGATAGACGCGTTCAGTGGCTTTCTGAAAGTCAGCATCAGTCCCCTGCTTGTAGTTCGCCATGAACTTTTGCGGATTGCGCGCGACCAGCGGAAACCACGTGCTCTGAATCTGCACCATAATGCGATGCCCTTTCTTGAAGGTATGCACAATGCCCGGCATCACGTAAGAAATCTTCGTCGGCCGATTCGGAACGAGCGGCTCCGGCTTTTCAAAGCTGTTGCGGTAGCGCGCGGGAAACGGCTCGCCGCGCAGCAGCATTTGATAACCACCGCTGCTTAAAATATTGGCCGGCGAATTATCCGGCGGCTTCGCGCCTTCAGGATATTTGTAGTCGTCGGGAAAGACATCGATCAGCTTGACGATGAAATCTGAATCGGTGCCGCTGGAAGAAATGAAAAGTTCAGGCTTGATACTCCCGGCAACCGTGATGTCTTCAGTCAATGGATCGGTTTGGTAAACCAGCACGTCAGCGCGTGTTGCCGCGAACCGCTGATCTTCAGTCATAAAGTCGCGCGGATAGCGGATTGTCTCGCTGTTTCGCTTTTCAGTGTAAGGAACCGGATTCCAGGGATCGCTCACATATTCGTCATACCACGGTTGACGCGGACCTGCGCCAGCGGATGGAAGGGTGCCTGTCGGCGGACGAGCACCTTTCGCGCCGTTGCCAAACGCCAGCTTTCCATCCGACATCAAGTAAAGCGGTGTGTCGGTCGAAACTGTGGGCGACCAGTTCGGAAAGTCCGTCCATTGGTCCGCGCCGGTATCAAACACATTCACTTCCCTGATCTGTGAAATGTCGCCTTTGTCTTTCAAAAAATAATTGAAGAACGGCAGCTCGAAATGTTCGCGATAGTACACGCCGGTCTTGCTGCCGAAATAAGCCGTGCCCAGCCAATCGCCGTCCGTGCGCGCCCAGCATCCATGACACCAAGGGCCCATGACGAGCACGTTAAAGATTCCCGGATTTTGTTTTTCGATTGCCTGATACGTTCCCAACGCGCCGAATAGATCCTCGTCGTCGTACCAGCCACCAACGGTCATCACGGCCGCATGAATGTTTTTTAGATTCGGAAAGATGTTTCGCTCTTTCCAAAACTGATCGTAGTTCGGGTGCTCCATCATCTGATCCCAAAACTTGATGCGAAAGCCGAACTGCTTCTGATAAACATCGCCGAAATTCTTCAAGCCGCCGACGTCGTAATAAAACTTGTAGCCGTCCTGCGTGCCGTAGTTGAACGGCTTTACGTAATCGTTGTTGGAAGTCGGCACCGGCCGCGGCTGGCCAAATCCCGTGAAGAACGAAAAATTCTGCGAGAGAAACAGTGCGCCATTATGATGATTGTCGTCGCCGTGAAACCAGTCTGAGACGGGCGCTTGCGGCGAGATCGCTTTGACCGCTGGATGGCCATCGATCCCAACCATCGAGGTATAAAAGCCGGGATAAGAGATTCCCCAGACGCCCACGCGACCATTGTTGTTCGGCACGTTCTTGATCAACCAATCGACAGTGTCGTAGCTGTCAGTTGTTTCGTCGATCTGCTTTCCGGTTTTGTTTGGAACATACGGCCGCACGTCCTCGTAAGTGCCTTCACTCATGTAGCGCCCGCGCACGTCCTCGTAAACAAAGATGTAGCCCTCGCGCGCGAACAATTCGTCCGGGCCAAGCGACGTCTTGTAGTTATCGGGCCCATACGGACCAACGCTGTACGGCGTGCGATCGAACATGATCGGATACTTGTGGTCTTTGTCTTTCGGCTCGTAGATGCACACGAAGAGCTTCACGCCATCGCGCATCGGAATCATGACTTCACTCTTGCGGTAATTCTTCTTTATGTAGTCGGCGAGTTCGCGTTGCTGCGGCGTCATCTGTTGACCTGATGCGACGCAGGTTGAGACCACGACCAGAACAAAGGTTGCGACCAGTTTGAATAGGCGACTTATTCTCATGTTCGTCTCCGAAGATTTACACGTCTCAATTGAATTGAATGATCGGATTGTAATCACGCTCTGGGTTAAGTCGCAAAGGCGGAGTTATAATCTTGGCATCCTTCAAAAATAGCGGCCTGACTGATTTCTAAGGAGAACACTATGGCCAAAGTCGCCGACCTAAACGTTAATGGGAAAAAGATGACGGTGGATGTGGACGCGACTGCCAGCTTGCTGTCAGTGCTGCGGAACGATCTGCATCTGACCGGCAGCAAGTACGGTTGCGGTGAAGGACAATGCGGCGCCTGCACTGTTTTGCTCGATGGACAACCTGTGCGTTCGTGCATCACGCAAGTCGCGCGCGCCAGCGGCAAGCAAATCACCACCATCGAAGGGCTGGAGAACGATGGGAACTTACATCCGTTGCAGGACGCCTTCATCAAAGCGGACGCAATGCAATGCGCCTATTGCACTTCGGGAATGATCATGGCGGCGGCCGGTCTGTTGAAGAAAACTGCGAAGCCTTCGCGCGATGAAATCATCGAAGGGATGAACGGCAACATCTGTCGCTGTGGCACCTACCAGCGAATCATCGCCGCAATTCAGATCGCGTCCGGTCAAACAACAGCGAGGGAGGCATCGTGATGATCGACGAAAAACTTATCCTCGATGAAATTGAACCGGATCGCTTCGAGCTATTCGAAAAGCCGCAATACCGCTTCTCCTTCGATCGTCGTGATTTTCTCAAAGGATTCGGCCTCGGGATCGTCTTCATTGTGCCCGTCACGCGCGCGCTGGCGCAGCAACAGGGCGAGGCCGGCCGCGGCGGTTTCAATCAGAATCTGCCAAAGGAGGTGGGCGCTTGGATTCACCTCGATGAAGACGGCCGCGTCACGGTCTTCACCGGCAAAGTCGAGGTTGGTCAAAACACGAGAACGACTTTGACGCAATCGGTCGCCGATGAACTGCATGTGCCGGTCAACTCAGTTCATCTCGTTATGGGTGATACGGACGTTGTGCCCTTCGACATGGGGACATTTGGCAGCCGCTCAACCCCGACGATGGCGCCCCAGCTTCGCAAAGCGGCGGCGGCGGCGCGCGAAATGCTGATTGCGATGGCTGCCGATCAATTGAAAGTCGCGCCCGCTGATTTGCGGATTGTTGACGCGCGTTTCGTGAATCATGACAAGTCAAAGACGCTCACGCTCGCTGAGGTCGCGAAGGGACGCCAGCTCGTCAAAGTCATCCCCGATGACATTGCGATCACGCAGCCAAAAGATTGGACGATCGCTGGAACGTCGGTGACGAAGGTTGACGCTAAAGCTTTTGTCAGCGGTGCACACCAGTACACGACCGACATTCAACGTGACGGAATGCTTTACGGCAAAGTTGTGCGTCCATCTGCATTCAACGCGACACTGGTTTCCGCAGATACAAAGGCGGCGGAAGTGATGACGGGCGTGAAAGTTGTTACCGACGGAAACTTCATCGGCGTCGCTTCGCCCGATCAGCAAATAGCGACCAAAGCAGCGAACGCGATCGTGGCGAATTGGAAAGCAGCGCCGCAGCCCGCGAACGCTGAATTGTTCGATCTACTTCGCAAACCTGCGAATGAAAGACGCGGCGGAGGTGAAGGCGGCGGGAGCGGTTCGCGTCCGCAAGGATCGATTGCCGACGGTTTAGCCGCTGCCGACAAAAAACTCGAACAGACGTACACGGTGGCTTACATCGCGCACGCGCCGCTTGAGCCGCGCGCCGCGGTGGCCGAATGGAACGGCGACAAGCTCACAGTCTGGACGGGTACGCAGCGGCCGTTCGGAGTCCGCGGTGAATTGGCTGATGCTTTTCACATCCCACAGCAGAAGATTCGCGTGATTGTTCCCGACACCGGCTCAGGCTACGGCGGCAAGCACACGGGCGAATGCGCGATCGAGGCTGCGCGGCTGGCGAAAGCGACCGGCAAACCCGTGAAGCTCGTGTGGACCCGTGAGGAGGAATTCACCTGGGCGTACTTCCGGCCGGCCGGCGTCATTGACGTGAAGAGCGGGGTGAAAAACGATGGCACGATTACGGCGTGGGAGTTTCACAACTACAACTCCGGCAGCGCGGGAATTCAAATCAAATACGATATTCCAAACAACGACATACGTTTTCACGAATCAAATTCGCCACTGCGTCAGGGTTCTTACCGGGGCCTGGCTGCAACCGCAAATCACTTCGTGCGCGAATCGCATATCGACGAACTCGCACATGCCGTCAACATGGATGCGGTTGAGTTTCGCCTGAAGAATACTAAAGACGAGCGACTGCGTGGCGTGCTGAGCGCCGCCGCGGACAAGTTTGGATGGGGCAAGAGTAAACCCGCCCCCAATCACGGTTTCGGCATCTCGTGCGGATTCGAAAAAGGCAGCTATGTCGCCGCCTGCGTTGAGATCGCGGTTGAATCGCCAACCAGCAAAGAGGACCCCAAGAACAAGCGCGTGCGGATCGTGCGCGTGGTCGAAGCTTTCGATTGCGGCGCGGTCGTCAACCCGCTGCAACTCAAGAATCAGATCGAAGGTGCAATCGTGCAAGCAATTGGTGGCGCACTGTTTGAATCAATTGAATTCAAAGACGGCAAGATCCTTAATCCCAAGTTTTCAAGCTACCGCGTGCCACGCTTTAGAGATCTGCCGGTGATTGAAGCGGTGCTCGTCGATCGCCGAGACATCCCTTCCGCAGGCGCAGGCGAGACTCCCATCGTCGGATTGGCGCCGGCGGTCGCGAACGCGATCTTCAATGTCGCAGGGATTAGATTGCGCGCGTTGCCATTGGCGCCGAAGGGATTGTCAGTCTGATGATTGCCTCGGTCTCTTAAAAGCGCGCAATGAATCGCCACGCATGCGAAGCGCCGCGTAGGTGGTAAACGAAGCGATGACGATGCCGCCAACGTTGATGAGCAGACTCATGGCTCGCTGCTTCGCCGACGCCGCGTCATTCGCCGGTAATCCCAACACCATCGCGAGCCCGAACCAGGTCGGTACGATTGCCACTTGCGCAGTCGCCGCTAACCCAATCATTTCGCGCCGCCCGACGTCATCAGTGGTTGCCAGTCCGGCCGCGACGCCAACTGCCAGCGAAATCACAAAGCCCGTGAGCAAAGAGTTCGCTTCAAGATAGCGGATCGGTGCATGGCTGAAGAAAGCGACTGTCACTCCGCCCGCAGCCATCAAAATTGTTGCCGTCAACAATGCAAGGAATGATTGTGCGAGCAATCTCCATTGCCGCGTCAGCAGACTGAATCCGATTCCCAACATCAAAGGCAGCAGCGGAATGAAAAGTAGGCCCGCGATCATAAACAACAGACGAAAGTCGACGATTCCAAACGCCAGTAGCACCGCGCCAATGTAGATCCGACCGACAAAACCGAGGGTAATTTGTGAGAATTGCCACAACTCCTGAAACAAATCGCTGGTTGGCTCGACGAACGGGCGGGTGAGACTGCGAATGTCACGCCGGGAATAGATCGAGCGCGGCTGTCTTAAAATGATCGCATATTCTTCTGTGTTGAAAAACGAACTTGAGGCGAGTTTTTCCACGAATGCCTTAGCCAGGTGGGTCGCGGTTTCGATCTCGATATGATCCTTCCGGCGCTCGGGCTCGTCAGATTTCAGCGCGCGAATTGAGTTCAGCGAAACGTTGCGGATGCCAACCGAAAACGCAATTTCTGCGACTTCAGACCCTTTCCCCTCGGGTGCAGTTACCGTTACCTGTCTCACCTATCGTGTCTCCAGTCAAAGACTTTGGGAGTTATTGATGTATTCCTCTCGTACGTTCGCGTCCTGGTACTTGTCAATTTCCCAAGCATCAGGACTGGTACGTTTCAGCGTTACACACTAAGGGCAACCACGATGCCAAGACGTTGGATTGAATCGCTCGGCATGAAAGCCGTGTTACCGCCTCCAGAGGAAGAAAAGAAAATGAAGACGGCGATCGGCGCCGCCCGCGCAAGACACGCGCTGCAAGTTCGCGGACGATACAGCGCGCCAGCTGGACCCCAAAGCTATTGCATTCCGCGGCTGCGCGGCTTTGCGGTTGGATTGCTCACCTACTCACAGTTATCATTCCCTCATGCTGAAAGTTGAAGACATGTCTCAGGCGGAGATGCATGAACTCCTCGAACGGCAAAGTTTTGGGCACCTCGGCTGTGCGCGCGATGGCCGGCCGTATGTTGTCCCGATGAATTACGCGTTCGACGGCAAGGATCTATTTTTTTTCACGACTGAAGGGATGAAGACGCAGTTCATCGAATCGAACCCTGAAGTTTGCATGCAAATCGAAGAGGTCGGCGATAGTTCACATTGGCGCAGTGTGATGGTGATTGGCCGTGCCGAAAAACTCACGAATACTGAAGACGTGCAGCACGCGATGCAGCAAATCCTGAATCGCAATCCATCACTGACTCCCGCCATTAGCGCGACGAGCCTCGATGCTTGGGGACGCGCCGTGGATATCGCGCTTTACAGGATTACACCTGAAATCCTGGACGGGCGGAAGACTGTTTAGGGTTACAGAACCGCGAGATGCGTGATGGGCGCGGCGCAGAGCGCGTGTGAATTAGCCCGATCTTTTGAGGCCGGGACTAATCAGCGACTGGGAGCCACGTCGCGGAGCGACGTTTGAAAAAGCGGATCCGGGCCTAAAAAGGCCGGCCAAATTCATCTCGACGCCCACGCGTCTAACAGAGCTTCGGGCTAAGCCTTCACTGAATCGTGTCAGTCGAGCCACGAAAACCGTGACTGGCCTGCTTCATGATCCACTTCATCACCCGTCTGGTATCGTAGCAGTAGGCGAGAATGTAATTGCAGGTCGAAAGGCAATGCTTTGAGCATTCCTTTTTCATCTCATCCAACTGAGTGACCTCAAATTTGGGGTTCTCGACCGCGCCCCAATCGTGCGTCGCGGAATACATTGGGAAACAGGGCGCTAAGGTACCGTCCGTTCGGATAATCAAAGAGTTCTGACCTGCGCGACAATTCCAGGGCGGTACTTCACCGCGCATAAGCTGCTTCATGTCCTGCATGTGCTTGCTCTGATTGACCATCTTGTAGCCTTCGTTGTGACGCTTGGCGTCAAGATAGTCAAGCAGGTCATCAACCTTCGAATAATCATCCGGCGTAATATAGGTCGCGTTCTCGTCCAGATGCTTAAAGTGCGTCTGCTCGGTCATTGGCGACTCGTTGATGTGATAGTCGGTCGCGATGCCGTGATCGTGCGCGATCTCAGTCAGCTCTCGCACGTCATCCATGTTGTTGCGGCAGATGTTGATATTGAACATCACGGTATAGCCGTAGTGATGCTGCCGCTTCACGAGGTATTCGAAGTAATGACGAATCGGATCGAGGGCCTTCGGCAGAGACTTCCGCTCTTTCACGGAATCGACTGCAAGATTAACTGTTGCCAAACCCGCGTCACCGAGTCGGTCGACTACGTCCGGCTTCATCAACCGGCCGTTAGTAGGCAGGTAAACAAAGATGTCTTTCTTCGCGCTGTAGTAAACAATCTTGTGAATGAACTTCGGGCGCAGTAGAGGCTCGCCTCCCATCAGCGCCAGCACCCGAGAGCCAATCGAATGCAGCCAATCGATTGAACGTTTCGCCGTGTCCTCAGTCATGCCTTTGACTGTATTGTTGTAAGACCAGCAGTAGTGGCAATCGAGATTGCACTTCCACTCTGTGAACAGATACGGAATGATCGGCCGCAGGTCCTTCTTGTACCAAAGGGATTTGAAGTAGGGCGCGCCCCAGGTTTTCCAGCTCCGGATCGCGTTCAGCTTCTGATACTCCGATTTGCTCATCGGCTGCGGATCCGGGTGAATCGGATAAGGCGGTTCCGGCAAGGCCACGGGCTGGGCCAGTGGCTTAAGCGTTGTGCGCTGCTCAGGCTTATAAAGAATTTGATGAAGCTTTTCGTCTAAGCGGAACTGCGGAGCCGAACTCGTTGCAACGTTCTCCTGTAACTCATGTGGCGCCATGATAAAGTCTCCTAAAAACTGCGTCAGTGTTTGGTTGAATCAAAGCAGGCAATTACACGTCAAAATGCGAATCTTGCCGCATCACGGCATTTGATGCAAGTCTTTCGAGCGCCTTCCGTGGAAATATTGGCAAAAATCCATAACCAAGGGAGTTGCGACTAAGGTGGTTTTGACGGTAAGCTTTCTTGCTTGTCGCCGAGTTTTGAGTTCCAAGTCTCAAGTCATCAAGCCCTGTTTACCCACGCTATTTTTTGGAGGTTCGCCACGCTTGTCCCCTGCAATTCCCATTGTTACCGCCGGTTTACAGCCTGATCTGTTTTCCCAGATAGGAACGCGCTCGTTGAGCCGCGCGCTGCTCGCCACCATGTTGAGCATGTTCGTGCTGGCGGGTCTCGGATTCCGCACGGTCGGATTGGGCAAGGAAGCGCTCAGCGAAGACGAACTGAACAAGCTAAACGCGGTGACCGAATACCGGGCGCGTGGACTGACATCGGCGAACGGCGAGCATCCCTTGCTCATGAAGGCGGCGTTAACGCTGAGCGTCATTGCGTGCGAGCGCTGGAACATGCTGGTTCCTTCACATCCCCAATTGAACATCCCGGTGGAAACTGCATTACGTATACCCGGTGCAATTCTGGGCGCGCTGGCAGCGGTGCTTGTGTTTTTGATCGCGATGGAACTTTTCGGCCTGGAAGTTGGATTGATCTCCGCGGCACTTTGGTCGTTCGATCCGCTCACAATCGGTTTCAATCGCATCGCGAAGGAAGACACGTTCCTTGTTTTCTTCTTTTTGCTGATGAACGTGTTTTGGTTGCGCGGACAGCGCGTCGCAGAGAGCCAGCCCCATCGCAATGCAGATAAGTTCTATTGGGCGGCGGCCGCCTCGTTTGGCGCAATGATGGCGTCGAAGTATGTTCCGCAACTCCTCACCATCCCGCTCGCCTATTATTGGGTGTTTCAGGGTATGACGCCGACGCGTTGGCGTCTCGGAAAGAAAAAGTTTCTGAAGTTCTTCCTGCTGATAGGCGTGGCGTTCCTCATTTTCAATCCGACAATTCTCTTGCCCGACACATGGCACACGATTTTGAAGTTCACCGGGTACAAATTGATGGGCCACGACAGTTACGAGTTCATAGGGCGGCTTTATCCGCACCGTGTAATCGATTGGCTGCGCGGTGAGCCCTGGTATTTCTATTTTGTGCTACTGGGGGTGAAACTGCCGGTGGCGACATTGATCGCATTCGCCGGCGGCGTCATCCTGTTGTTCCGGCGAGTCATCGGTGATGGACGCTATTTCTTGCTGTTTTGGCTGTTTCTCTGGGGATTGACGTTTATCTTCACCGGCGGAAAGTTCACGCGCTATGCGACATCGTTGATGCCGGCGGTGATAATAACAGCCGCGCTCGCGATTCAGTTCGCCGGTCGCGCAGTCGGGAGATTCTTCCGCCAGCTGGTCGATCAGCCGGTGTTCGGCATTTATGCGCGCGCGGGTTTGGTCTCGCTCGTCATCATTTCGACGATGTGGTCCGCGGCGAGTGCCTCGCCGCATTTTCGTCTCTACATGAATTCAATCAGCGGTGGCAGCGCAAAAGCCGGGGCATTTTTTCCACAAGATGAGTTTTACGACGCTTACATGCTGGACGCATTGAAGGAGATTGCGGCGCGGGCGCGGCCGAACGCGCGCGTCGGCACAGAAATCCCGCTGCTGGCTGACTATTACGCCAAACGCGCGGGACGTGAAGATTTGGTGTGCACCCAATTTTTTGCGCCTGAGGACCTCAACAAATTTGTGGCCGGCGATTTTCTGATCGACGCGCGGGGACGAACATACTTCAGTAATCAAGACATGCTTGAACGTCTGAGACCGAAGTCAAAACCGGCGTTCACCGTGTTCGTGGGCAACACGCCGGCGGCTGACGTGTACGTTCTGGATGGAGCTGGGCTTGCGGCATTGCGCGGCGAACAGTCGCCTTAGAACCCGCGCATACGGGTAAGTTTCTCTTTGCGTAGCTTTGCGAGCTTGGCGCCTTGTTGAACCAACGTCTTCCAATGCGGTCGTTTTACGCCAGACGAAAACGCGCAAAGGATTGCAATGTCTGTTTCGGCGTCGTAAGCCTCGGCATAGGCATCCTTCTCGCACAGATAAAACAAATTAACATTCACCCAGCTTTTGAAATCAACACTCATCCGCGTTAATCTGCGGCCATCGATGGCGTCACTGGAAGAACTTCTCGCCAAATCAATTCCCGAATTGAAGAAGCGTTACGTCGATCGCGCGCGACCGGTGCCAAAAGGGCTGGTCGAGGCGCTCGAGACTGACACGCGTCAGGGCGGCCACCAATTGGCCAAACAGATTCGCGAGCGCTGGCGCAAGAACCGCGCGGAAGGACAGCGACTTCATAACCTGCTACGGTTTGAAATCGATCTCTGGCAGCAGGGATTTAACTACATTGCCGGGGTTGATGAAGCGGGCATGGCACCGCTTGCGGGCCCGGTCATCGCCGGCGCGGTCATCCTCCCCAAAAATTACAAGCTGAAGCGGCTGAACGATTCGAAGCAGATCCTCGATGAATCCGTGCGTGCGGAACTGGCCGAACAAATCAAACAGGACGCGGTCGTTTGGTCAGTGGGACGGGCCGAAGTCGAAGAGATCGATACGCTGAACATCTATCACGCCGGATTGCTCGCGATGCAACGCGCGGTCGAGGGGCTGACTACAAATCCTGATTTTGTGCTCGTTGATGCGCGGCGCATCCCCCACTGTCAGACGCCACAACGCGGCATTATCAAAGGTGACGCGCTCTCAGCCAGCATCGCCGCCGCATCGATCATCGCGAAAACCACGCGCGATGCGATCATGACGGAATTCGATACTGTACATCCCGGCTACAACTTCAAAACTCACAAAGGCTATCCGACGCCGGAGCACTGCCGCTGTTTGCAAGAACTCGGCGCCACACCGATTCATCGCCGCAGCTTTGCCCGCGTGCGGCAAGTCCTCGGCCTCGATCCCATCCAGGATTCGTTGTTCGAAGAGAAAGCGGAAGCCGCCAGCGTTTGAGGCCAGTACCGGGAGCGATAGCGACCGGGTCGCCACGGATTACAATGCTCGCGTCAGATTGGCCCGGTCGCTATCGCTCCCGGTACTGACCTCATAATGAGAATTACGGGGTGTCCTGCGCTTAGAACTGAAACTGAACTCTCATGCTCACACTGCGGTTACTCTGGGCTGAACTTGCGCCAAACGTAAATTGACCCAAGCCCGAAAGTGAATTCGATGTGCCGAACAGAGTTGAACTGAGATTACCGATAGGCGTGCCCGCGTTCGTGTGATTGAAAACGTTCGCGACGAACAGAGCAATTGTCAGTCGATACGGTTTGTCCTCAGGCCGTGCGGACATCGCTGCGGTTCGTCCTGGTTGAGCGGCGGGCGTCTTGCCACCATTGGGCGGTTGTTGAGGAGCGCCCCTCCCCGGAGCGGTCGGTGCTTGGGCGCGTGAGGGCGCAGCGGCGATTGAGCCAAATCCAAAGGTCTTCGCGACGCGAAAGTTAACAGAAAAATAGCTGGGTCCGTGACCATAATTGCGCGGAATTATTTGTGCGCCCGGAAGCGGCAACAGATCGAAATTGCCGAAAGGTGTCCGCCGCACGGACGGCCGTGTCAGGTCAGTCGCGATGGCGGGCCGCTCGAGAAAGATCGTGTCGCCGTTTGTGTCGAGGCCAGTAATGATGTTGAAGGGTGCGCCTGATTGCGCGATAACCAGCGGAAACAATCCGATTCCCCACTTCGTCTCAAACGATCCGGTAAGAGTGAATCGATGACGCACGTCGAGGGATGATCGTCCAAATTCACTCTGCAAATCGTACGAATTCGCCGGAAACGTTCCGGCGCCATCGGTGTCGCCCTCGGCTTTGCCCAGCGTGTAGTTCGCATTGAAGTTTATCTTTCGGTTAAAGCGTGATTGCACATTGAACATTAGCAAGTGCTGCCGGTACCACCCCGTCGTTTCGTAATCATAAATGTTGAACCCGTTTCCAAACGGACGAATGCCGGTAACCGGCGCCGGCGCGTTCATGTTGCGCGAACGCAACTGATGCACACCGCGCGTGTCGAGATAGCTGATGCTCATCGTGGTGTTGCGCGGCAGGCTGTGTTCAATGCTTAACGACGATTGGATGTAATACGGCTCAGTCAGATCGGGAACCTTTCGCCAGATTGTTTGCGGTTGGCCTAAAGCAGCCAGCGCTGCCGGCGGCGGCGTGTTCGGATAAAGCGCTAACAACGTCGGATCCGTGACGATGTATTGCTGCTCAGTGTGGCCGTCATAACGATTCGCCTGCAAGGTCACGGACGTACGGACGAGGTCATAGAACATTCCTGCGCCGGCACGAATCACTGTTTTCGGCGGGCCCTTCGGGTTCATCCAGGGCGTCCACGCAAACGAAAGTCTTGGCGCAAACATGAATTTGCTATTGAGCTGTGTTTGATACTGGTAGCGCAGCCCGAGACTCAACGTAAAGTCCTGGCGCATCTTCCAATCGTCCTGGAAGAAGGGCCCTATGTCCCACTGCTTTACCTCCGCGAATGGATTGCCTGTCGCGATGATCAATTGACTTGGAGTTGACGCATGCAGAAGTGTCTGGCGGTAACGATCGAGGTTTGAAAAAATAAACGTGCCGCCAAAATTGTTCGGCGCGATATCGCCGATGTGGGCCCAACGCAAGCGCCCGCCGAACTTGATCGTGTGCGCGCGCGTTGTAATCGAAAGATAGTCACGCAGCTCGCCTTCGTGACGCTTGAACGAGTAACCACCGATCTGCGCGCCACCTCCACTGAATGCGTCGTTCACGATGAGCCCAGGACTCGCGTCGGCCTGTTGCTGTTTGATGTAGTACCAGATGTATTGGAAACCAAACTCATTAACCGTCCGCGGATTCACAATGGCCATGTCGACGGCCTGCAGGATGTGCAATCGATCGGAATAGTCGTAAGCCCGCGAGGGTAGACCGAACCCGCCCACTCCCTGCTTGTGCAAATCCTGCATGTTCAGGTTGTAGCGTACGCTCAACGTGTTGTTCTTATTGATAGCGAAATCAAAGCGTGGGCCGAAGTTCATGAACCTCTTGGGGGTGACCAGGGCGAGATTGACCGGTTGCGGATTCAGCGAAGCATCGAGCGTGGTCGCCGCAATAACTGCCGTGTCCTCAATGTCCCGGCGCGCCATATTGAAGAAAAAAGAGCTTCGTTTCGAGATCGGCCCACTGAGATTGCCTTCGAATGCCCGGCGTTGATATGGCGGTTTATTAACCGCATAGGGATTGCGCGAATTGAACGCAGCGTCGCTGAAAGTAAAAGCGGTGCCTCCGTGAAATTTGCCGGTGCCCGGCTTGGTGAAAACCTGGATCGTGCCAAAACCGATGCGCTCGAATTCGGCTGAGAATGGATTCTGATTGATAACGATCTCGCGAATGGTTTGTTTGTCGGGCAGACCGTTAGACGCAGTGAATCCATCGACGAAGACCTGGGTTCCGTTCGGGCCGGCGGCTGGGCCAGCCAACGCGTCTAATTGCGCCGCCAGTTCGTTCGGATCATCGGACAGCGCATTCAAGTCTTTGCCGCTCAGGACACGCGCAGTCTTGTTGGTGTTCGGATCGGTGCTGACACTGCGCATGTCATCCACCGTCACGCGTTGCTCTTCAATCGCCACATTCAACTGAAAGTTATGTGTGTTGCCGCCCGTGGATAATTGCAGTTCGTTGACTGTCTCAGACGCAAAACCTTTCTGCTGCGCGCTCAAGCTGTAGGTGCCGTTCGCAACGTTATCGAATCGATATGCCCCATTATTGTCGGTTTGGGTAGATGCCTTCTTGCCTTTCGCATCAGTCAGCGTGACGGTTGCACCGACGATTACTGCGCCAACTTGATCCGACACCTGGCCGCGCAGCGAAGTTGTGCGCTGGGCCACGATGATGCTCGAGCACATCAAGAGGACGGACAATGTTGAAACGACGGGCTGCCAACCTGTTTTCTTCATAGGTATCTCCATCGCTACAGAATCATTCTCCCTTCTCCCTTTGGAGAAGGGGCGGAGATGAGGCCTAACGGGTTGTCCGACAAATGCTATGCGTTGACGCGAGATGAATTCGCTTACCGAGCGAATTCATCTCGCGCAATACAAGATAAAATAGTTGACTTCACGCAGTAGGCCCTCACCCTAACCCGCTCCCAAAGGGAGAAGGAAATAGTTAGTTCACGGGAATCACACTAAAATCGAAAACTGTCGGCAGGCCGGCGCTGAGACGCACGGACTGAGGTTTCCCTGGGGCCGGCGCCAGCGCTTTCAGAACCAAATCGACGCCGGCCGCAACTTTGATCGCAACCAAATGCGCATCATCGTTGTCTACTGCGCCCGTCACGGCCAGGACGTCATCCGGCTTGATATCGGCGAGTGGAATCGTCGGCAAAGAGTCAATCATCTGCTGGACATCGATCACCGGTTGGCCTGCCTTCGGTCCCGCTGGATCTGCCGATCTGCTGCCTGGGTCTCCCTTTCCGGGTACGGGTGGCGATCCCGCTGATTTGTTTGCTTCACCCTTTGCCTTTTGCGCAATAGCCATTGCTACTGGCGGCGGAATGCGATGCAGGACCGAATCTTTGTTGATTGAAATGGTAACTGGCTTTTTCTGATCGAGCGTCGCCGCGATGATTTTGCCGGTTGACTGATCCACCGCTGTCACCGTGACGCCAATCGTTTTGAAAGTACCCGAGACGACCTGTTCGGCTACAAACTTTCCGTCACCGGTGGTGTCGCCCAGCGCGCGCAGCTGATCGCCGGCATGCACCTCAGCGAAATTACTCGCGCGCGCGTCCTCAAATTTGAGCGAACCGGGAACGTAACGTCGGAAGTTCGCCTTCGTCGTCTCAAGCATCAAGCGCGTGCCGGCCCCCGAGCCACGCAGCTCAAGCGCGATCGTTCCGGCTTGTGCGTTTGTTTCCCGCACGATTCCGCCAACACCGCGCTGCCTCCATTCATCCAAATCGCGTTGACGTTTTTTCTGGATCTCCGCAGCGGGCATCACGACGATTCGTTGCGCGACGAAGTTTTGTCCGGCGCGGGTTCCGTTGCTGAGCACGCGATCGCCCGGCATGATTTCGCCGAATTGAATCGTGGCCGCGTTCGCCAGCGTGCGCTCGCCGGCGGGAATGCGAACGAGAGTTGTGTTGCTGTCCGTCTGGATTGAAAGGGTTTCTCCTGCGTCGGTTTTGATTATCAGCGCTTTGCGGCTCGCATCCGCCTGCACCACGACGCCGACGATGCTCTGGGGTTTGTCTTGAACTGAATTGCTCGCTTCGGAAACGAAGGCAGTGAGACCCAGGATGATGCCGAGGCCGGCGAATGCTCGGAAGGCTTTCATGTTTGAGATATACGCTCCTCTCGCGCGATCATCGGTCAAGAAGTGCCAAGTGGCTGTTAAGAAGTGTCAAGGTCGAAAATCAATGCAATGCTAATGCTTTCCCTCAAGGGCCCGTCGGACCGGCGCGTACGTCGCGATG
>CBFHBA010000023.1:0-77395 GCA_965653675.1 uncultured bacterium | reverse complement strand
TGGCATCCCGGTCACGACGCGGTCACCGTGGAAACGGTGATCAACTACTTGACTCAAAACGTACGCAACGCGCAATTGATCATTCGTGATGCCGTGAAAAGCCTGTCAGGCGCGCCCCTCGACTGCAAGTGCGGAACTGCCTTGAAAAATGCTATTTTCACCGCACCAAACCTGTGGCCGGAAGCAACCACGCGCAAGCTCGCAGCCATCATTGGAAAGTACAAGAAATAGTTTCGAGTTTCAGGTTTCAAGTTTGGAGTGATTATGAAGACTTCAATTACGATTGCTGCATTGGCGTTCTTGCTTTGCCTGTCACCTATTGTTTGTGCGCAGGGTGGCGCAAAGCAGGGCCCTCAAGTCGCGCGCGACGCTGACCTTGAAAAGGACTCTCTGCACAACCTCGAGGTCGCGCGTCACTATTTCAAATTGAAGAAGGCTTACGTTGCTGCGTTAGAACGATGCGAAGAGATCATCGCAGCTAATCCGGCATTCTCGAAAATCGACGAGGTGCTGTTTATGGCTGGAGAGAGCAGCCTGCATCTCGCCGAAGGCAAAGGCAAACAGGAAGCTTCGCTCTACGTGATTCATGAAGGCGATACGAAGCGAACTTTGACGCCGGATCAATTGCGGGACCTCGCGCGCGACTATCTGTCGCAGCTGGTGAACTCGTACCCGGACAGCAGTTATCGCAGTCAAGCCGAAGAATCGCTGCGTTCACTCGGAGGCGTCAAGCCGAAGAGCAGTGGGCAGTGAGCAGTAGGCAGTGGGCAGTGGGCAGTAAGCAAAAGGCAGTAGGCGGAAAGCAAAGACCTAAGACCTAAGACCTAAGACCTAAGACCCAATTTCAAGATCTCAGATTCAAAATCGAAAATTCAAAATCGAAAATTCAACTATGTCTCTTCTCGTTGTTGGTTCCGTCGCCTTTGATGCAGTCGAAACGCCGTTTGGCAAACGCGCACAGATGCTGGGAGGCTCTGCCTCGCACTTTTCCATCTCTGCGAGTTTCTTTACTGACGTCCGCATAGTCGCGGTGGTTGGCGGAGACTTTGGTTCGGAAGAACGCTCGGTGTTTGAGCGGCACCACATTGATACGACCGATCTGGAAGTGGTTGCCGATGGTAAGACTTTTCGTTGGTTCGGCCGGTACGAATACGATTTAAACGTCGCGCACACGCTCGATACGCATTTGAATGTGTTCGCAGGATTTGAGCCGAAGCTGTCCGATGGATCGAAGAAGTCGCGGCTGGTGTTTCTCGGAAACATACAGCCCGATTTGCAGCGCGGCGTGCGCGAGCAGGTGCCTGACGCCGAACTGGTCGCGCTCGACACAATGAACTTGTGGATCAATACCACGCGCGACGCTTTGCAGAAGGCGATCGAGGTGGTTAACTTGCTGATTGTGAACGATGCTGAAGCGCGACAACTCACTGAAGAGCCAAATCTGATCAAAGCGGCGCGCAAGATTCTTTCGTGGGGTCCGCGCACCCTGATCGTGAAGCGTGGCGAGTACGGTGCCGCCATGTTTACGAAGGACGCGTACTTTGCGATTCCCGCTTATCCGCTTGAATCAGTATTCGACCCCACCGGCGCGGGCGACACCTTCGCGGGCGGTTTGATGGGTTACCTTGCAAGTCAGGAGACTCTCGACGAAGCCGCATTGCGCCGGGCGATGATCTTCGGCTCGGTGATGGCTTCGTTCAACGTGGAAGAGTTCGGGACTGAACGTGTGCAGCGCCTGACACATCAGGAAATCAACCAGCGGTTCAGCGATTTCAAGCGATTCACTCATTTCGAGGAAATTCCTTTCGAGCGCGCCGCGCAAATGCGGTGACACAGGTAGAAGTCAGAGGTCAGACATCAGAATCAGACGTACCCTTTGAGGCTGCCTGATGTCTGACTTATGATGTCTGCTGTCTGACCTCTGACCTCAGCTCCTTTCGCACAAGTGCACCTTCTAACCGAATTTAGGTAGAATTCAGTCGATGCGCGTTCTAATCGTGAGGCTATCATCGATGGGCGACGTCGTGCACGCGCTCCCCGCGTTGACCGATGCGGCACGCGCAAACCCCGAGATTCAATTCGATTGGGCAGTAGACGAAGCCTTTGCGGATATTCCCGCGTGGCATTCATACGTCGAAAAAGTTTTCCCTGTCGCATTACGACGCTGGCGCGCAGGACTTTCGTCAGGTCAGGGACGTGCTGAAGTCAAGAACTCTTTGCGAGCACTTCGCGGCCAGTCTTACGACGCCATCGTCGATCTACAAGGCGAATTCAAAAGCGCGTTCGTCGCGCGCCTGGCCAAGGGCAAACGCTACGGCTATGACGGCGCGTCCGCTCGGGAATGGGGCGCCCACATCGTTTACGGTCAGAAGATTGGCGTTCCAAAAGGGACACATTCAATGTCACGCATGCGCAAGCTTCTGTCGGGGGCGCTGGGCTACGCTTATGACCAGACGACTATCGATTACGCCATTAAGCGCGAGCGCTTGCTGAAATTACCACTCAACATCGACCGCCCGTACGTGGTGTTCATTCACAGCACCAGTTGGGCATCAAAGAATTGGCCTGCGCAATATTGGCGCGAGTTGGCCGCTTCCGTAACCGCTGACGGCTTCACAGTCGTGCTGCCGTGGGGAAGTGAAGTTGAACGCGAACGGTCGGTGAGGATCGCAGCTGAGCTCCCGAACCGGGTTGTTCTCCCGCAGCTTTCAATTTCCGAGAAAGCTTCGATCATTGGCGCCGCTTCTGCAACCGTCGGACTCGACACTGGCCTTAGTCATATTGCCGCGGCACTAGGTGTTCCGTCGATAACACTGTATGGAGCGACTGATCCCAGCTTGTGCGGAGCGATTGGCGAAAACCAAATTCACATCAAGTCTGATTTTGAATGCGTCGGGTGTCACCAAACGGATTGCTCGTTCATGAAGAGCAGTTTCAAACCGGCCTGCTTTGAATTTCTGACGCCGGCCATGGTCTGGCGGCGACTGGAACAATTACTGGGTACATCGGTAAAATCGGATCGTATTTATCAAACTGCTTAGAACCTACGTCGAGATTGGAGAACCATGTTCTGTCCTGTCTGCGAATCTGAATACCAAGCTGGCATTACAAAGTGCCCCGACGACAATGCCGAGCTGGTGGAACGTCTGTCAGCTGACACTGGTGCAACTGATGACAGTAAAGCGAAGTTTGTTGTCCTGCACACGTTATCAACGCCCGTCGAAGCTGAAATGGTCAACGATATCCTGCGCCAAAACGACATCCGTTCGGCGGTGCAGGCGGGCGGCTACGACGCTTTCTCGCCGGTGTTCTCCGCTGTCTCACCCGGCGCTGCCGTATTAGTCGATGAACGTGATTTGGATCGCGCGAAGGAAATCTATGCGTCTTTTTTCGGCGATGACACTTCACCCCTGACCGGTCCGGCCGAAGCAGGCGAGGAAGACCTGGAAGCCGAATGAACGACGCGATCGTCGTCTTCATTAGCGCGAGCAATGCCGATGAAGCACGGCGGATCGCGGATCATCTCGTTGAAGAGCGACTGGCCGCCTGCGCACAAGTGCTCCCCGAAATCGAATCCGTCTATCGTTGGAAGGGTGAACTCCAGAATGAGAAGGAAGTGCTGATACTTGTGAAGACGACGACGGACAGATTTTCCGCACTTGAGAAGTCTGTGCGCGCAATCCACAGTTATGAGACGCCTGAGATTGTGGCAGTTCCGGTATCGGACATTTCTGAGCCGTATCTATTGTGGTTGATTGAAAATGTCAGCAGAGGGCGCTAGGTGCCGCCTCGGGATGCCACGGCTGCCTTGTAATCTGAAACGATCTTTACAATCTCAGCAGGTGAATCGGCCACATGAAGCCGTCGAAAATCTTCATCAATAATTTTCTTTTCCTGCAGCATCGGACCTTTTAGCCAATCCAACATTCCTTTCCAATAAGCGGAGCTGTAAAGCACCACCGGGAAGTTGTGAATCTTGCGCGTCTGAATCAGCGTTAGTGCTTCGAATAACTCATCCAGGGTGCCAAAGCCGCCGGGAAAGATGATGAACGCATCACTGTACTTGACGAACATCATTTTGCGCACAAAGAAGTATTTGAATTTCAGCGAGAGCGTGAGGTAGTCGTTCGATTTCTGTTCGTGCGGAAGTTCAATGTTGCAGCCGACTGAAATGCCACCGGCTTCGAACGCGCCGCGATTGGCTGCTTCCATGATCCCGGGACCACCTCCGGTGATAACGGCAAAGCCGGCTTTTGCGAGCAGTCCCGCGGTTTCCAGCGCCGCTCGATAAACCGGATCGTCTGGCGACGTTCGTGCGGAACCAAAGATCGAGACGCCGTTAGTGATGTGCGCAAGGTCTTCGAACCCCTGCACAAATTCACCCATGATGCGAAAGACACGCCAAGTGTCGGTGTGCAGGAACTCATCCGGCCGCGGCGTTTCAAGCAAACGCTCGTCATGAGTGCCGCCGGGGACGTGTCTGTAATCGTCTTTAGCCATCACAGTCCCATCACGTTGTAGCCGCAATCAACAAAAATTGTTTCGCCCGTGATCCCAGACGAAAGGGAACTGCAAAGGAAGAGCGCCGTGTTACCGACTTCGCGAACTTCGACATTGCGCTTCAGCGGCGCGCGTTCGGCGTGATGCTTCAGCATTGTGGATAACCCTGAGACACCACGCGCCGCAAGCGTTTGAATGGGGCCGGCGCTGATTGCGTTCACGCGGATGTTCTTCGGCCCGAGGTCAGCTGCGAGATAACGCACGCTCGATTCCAAAGCCGCTTTGGCGACGCCCATCACGTTGTAGCCTTGATAGACCTTTTCCGCGCCGTGAAAGGTCATCGTCACAATGCTGCCGCCTTCAGTCATTAACGGCGCGGCCGCGCGTGCCAGCTGTGTCAGGGAATACGCGCTGACTTCGAGCGCCGACAAAAAACCGTCTCGGTCGACTTTCATGTATTCGCCTTCCAGCGCCTCACGGGGCGCGAACGCGATGCTGTGAACGAGAAAATCCAACCGACCGAAATCCTGCGCAACACTTTTGAACGCCGCCTCAACGTCCTCTTGCTTGGTGACATCGCACGAATAGAGTGGTGACCCGGGCATCTCCGCGCTCGTCAAACTCTCAACGTTTTCTTTTAGTCGCTCACCCTGATATGCGAACGCGAGTCGCGCGCCGGCTCCATGCAACGCCTGTGCGGTTGCCCACGCAATCGATCGCTTATTAGCCACCCCGAAGATGATTCCGTTTTTGTTCTCAAGCATCATGTTTGTCTTGTCCGACAGGCTCCCAGCCGGTCGATTTACTGTTCTCGGTCCTTTAGCTGTGACTTCAACTCATTCACCCGCGCGTTCGTGACGTCAGCTAGGCAAATCGCCGAAATCATCGGCCGCATCGTTCCGCCTTTGTACTGGTCGGCGACGAATTCACAGTTCGCGTCGCGATACTTTAGCCACGCCAGCTGCGCGTTCTTGAGCTGAACTTTTTCCCCTTCGTCGAGTTTCGACATGAACTCCTGATAGGTCTTGTTGAGTCTCGCGTCCGCGGCTTTGTATTCCTTGCCCCAGCACATGTTCATCTCGGCCTGGCTCTGCGCATCGGCGCACGGATCTTTCTCTTTTTGATTCTGGCTAAAGATCGTTGCGGACAGAAGCAGCATAACCAGCGCAGAGGTTTTTGGTAGGTTCATCATAGCTCCAGCATGGGGTTTGATTCATCGAGCCTGCGAAGCAGGCGGAAGAGTTTAGCCCAGGGTGAGCGAGCGAAGCGAGCGTAACCCTGGGATCCGGCCACCTAAAATCCAGAGCCCGCGTAAGCGGGCGATGGTTTGGCCACGAAACGCACTCAAATCTCGCGCTCCGGCTCGCCTTCGCGGGCTGAGATTCGTTCGCTCCGATTTCCCTGGGCTCATGCCCCAGGCTTTATGCTCTCGCCTGCTTTGCAGACTGAACTCTGGCTAATGCTTGAAGTGTCTCACGCCCGTAAACACCATCGCCAGGTTATGCTCGTTTGCGGCGGCAATCACTTCCTCGTCCCGAACTGATCCGCCCGGTTGAATGACCGCCGTGATGTGGTGCTTGGCTGCTTCGTCGAGTCCATCGCGGAACGGGAAGAACGCATCTGACGCCAATACGGAACCGGCAACCGGCAGGTGCGCGCGACCGGCCCCGATTTTGACTGAGTCGACGCGCGACATTTGGCCGGCGCCGACGCCGACGGTTTGCTTATCTCTCGCGTAAACAATCGCATTCGACTTCGTATGTTTGCAGACAGTCCAGGCGAACAGCAGGTCCTCAATCTCTTTCTCAGATGGCGTTCGCATCGTCACGAACTTCAAGGCATCGCGTGTCAGTTTATGCGTGTCACGTTCCTGCAAGAGCATGCCGCCCGAGATTTGCTTGTACTCGAAAGCTTTACTGCTTTGCGGTTCACCAGTGCGAAGCACGCGCAGGTTCTTTTTCGCGGTCAGCACTTTGATCGCAGCATCATCGAAGTCAGGCGCGATCAGTACCTCAACAAAAATTTCGACAACTGCTTGCGCAGCCGAGACGTCAACTGCGCGATTGAACGCGACAATGCCACCAAACGCTGAGATCGGATCGCACGCGAGCGCGCGGCGATAGGCTTCTTCCGCCGTTGCGCCGGCCGCGGCGCCGGCGGGATTCGTGTGCTTGATAATTGCGCATGCCGTTTCGTCAAAGTCACAGACAAGCTGCCAGGCGGCGTCTGCATCAACATAGTTGTTGAAGGACATTTCCTTGCCGCCAAGTTGTTCAGCCGCCGCTACACCGGCGGAAACGTTCGCGCTGCCCTGGTCGCTGATTGCGTACAGCGCGGCAGCCTGGTGCGGATTCTCGCCATACCGCAGGTCCGAAACCTTGTTGAGTGAAAGCTGTTCGCGTTCGCCGAATTTTTCGTCTTGCGCCTGCTCCAATTCGTCGCCGTGCAGCGATTTCATCGCCGTCGAAAACAGGTTCATGTACGTCGACATGCGCTCAATGATTTCCGGAACCGGGGGAAACATCTTCGAGCCCTTCGCGCCCTCGAGATGGGCGCTCAAGTAGGGGAAGATCGCGGAGTCATAAAATGCTGTGCGCATAAACGCCAGCCGCGCCAGTTCCTCGCGCGTCGCCAGCGTCAGCGCGCCGTCATCCAGAATCATTTCAGTGCGAATTTGACGATAGAAGTCTGGTGAAGTGACTACCGCAACATCGCGGTAGTTCTTGGCGGCTGAACGAATCATTGAGGGACCGCCGATGTCGATCTGCTCAATAGCTTCTGCCAATTTAATATCGTCGCGCGCGACCGTCTGTTCGAAGGGATAAAGATTGATCACGACCATGTCAATCGGCTCAATCCCGTGCTTTTCCATTCCCGCGATGTGTTCGGGATTGTCGCGCAGCGCGAGCAGGCCCGCGTGAATCTTCGGATGCAGCGTCTTCACCCGACCGTCCAACATTTCGGGAAATCCGGTGAAGTCAGCGACATCGAGCACGTCGATGCCGGCCTCGCGCAGTGCTTTAGCCGTACCGCCGGTGCTGATGATCTCGACCCCAAAGCCTTTCAGCTCTTGCGCGAAATCAATAATGCCAGTCTTGTCAGAAACGCTGATCAGCGCACGCCGAATCTTGCGCAGTCCTGCATCGGTTTTTTCAGTCATTGAGTTGTTAGTGAAGTGCGAGGGAGTATCTTCACCGAATCGCCGACAGCGTGCAAGTGGACCATTTAGTATGACCTAATTTCAACAACTTCAAATTAGGCCGCCGATCCTTCAGTGCACCACAAACTTGTGCGTATTCTCGTAACCGCGGTCGCCGAGTTGGTATTCGAGGCCGTCGGGCAGACTTAAAGACAACTTGTGAAGTTTGCCATCGTGAGCTTTCTCAGCGACGTAGAAGCCGATTAGATACTGACTTCTCAAATCGTCTTCGATCGCGCGAAAGATTGGCGCGAGATCGATTTTGCCGCGCGGCGCGAGTGGCGAGTCGGTCGCGAGAAAATACTTGCCGCCGGTCTTTTCCGCGAGCCCGCGGAAACCTTCCGCCGGGGGACGGACGACCAGCCGGCCATCGCGCGGCACGAAAAGAGGCAAGTGGATCACATAAAACGAAACACCTTTGTCGCGCGCCGCGTCGATTACTGTTCCGGGTTTGATCTTGCTCAGATTGTCCAAGCCGTCGCTAATCAGAATGACGATCCTTCGCTCACTTCGGATGTGTGGAAGCGCCCCGAACATCTCGACAGCTTTTGCCGCGGCATCAAAGATTGCCGTGTGTTGGTTTGGTCTGGCCGAGACTTCAAACGCTGATTGCGCGTCAGCAGAGTCGCGGGCAAAGCTTGAAGCAATTTGTGGAGTCTCGGCGAAATGCAGGACAGCAATATTCGACCGGCTGCCAAAACGCTCGTAAAGCTGAAGCGCAGCATCCTTCTGCTCGTTGATGATGTCTCGGAGACTGCCGGATTCGTCCAGGGCAAAAATCATCGCGACGTGATCCACACCGGCCGCGAAGTACACCCCCGTCGCGGCTCGATCGGGATCCTTGAGACGAAGATCACTCTCTGTCAAACCGTTTGGTCTTTGGCCTTTTCGGTCGCGAATGCGCGCGGGAAAGACGATCAGATTGGTGTTAACGCGAAGGACTTCATCATTTTCAGGCTGCTGCGTCGCTTGAGCTGCGATCCGAGGCGTCAAAGCCGAGCAAAGGATGATGATGCTGACGAACGATCCAAAAACGCAAAGAGTGGTGGAGAAGCGACGAACAGCCTGCGAGACCAGATGTCGTCGAATCATCCCGAGGTCGCTAAAACAGAAAGCGGCCGAACAGCAGGATGCTGAGGATGATTACAACTGTGATAACGATGAGTTTGACCAGCGTCATTGCCATGCCTCAGAACTGCCGCAAGTTTATTTGCGAGGATCGCAGGCTGTCAATAGAGTTACGACGCCGTGGGCCGGATTTCACAACATTTAACAACTCTAGCCCCAACCTTTCGCGATGTTTTCTACGACATACGCTGCCCTTTCGAGAATCTTCGCCAGCCCGATTCTGCCGAGGTAATTGCCTACCAGAGCAATATTTGATGGCGGCGCAGGCAGAGAAGCAAGAATTCGCTCGAGTTCCACCGAATAATGAGGCAGCACGTTTGGCCAACGGGTTATGTGCAGCGCCAGCGGAGAATCGGCCTTTCGGTAAAATCGTTCACGATCGCTGAGAACCGTTTCGCGAATCTGATCGTCGTTTAGCTCAATAATCTTGCCATCGAGCGCGCCGCCAAAAATCCATGTCTCCGCATGCGCTGGCCCACGTCCGTCGAAGATCGAAGTATTGAAGAGCACACCCCGCGCACGAAAACCCTGATCGCGCGGAAACAATCAGCGCAAGCCCTGGAGTTGCGCGGCCGCTTGATCAAAGAAACACGTCACCGTCAGCAGCGAAAGCATCTCGATTGTGCCGAGTTGCGTGGCAACATTGGGAGCAGAATTGCTGAGGTACTTGGCAGCAGCACTTGCCGACAAACAAACAACGGTTTGTTCGTCTGATTGTGACGGGAAGTCTGTTTCGAAACTGATCTCAACGCCCTTGTGTTGTAAATAATCGCACAGTCCATCGATCAACTGCTGCATTCCATTTGGCGGCGCGACCGTTCCGCGGACTTTTGCCTTTGCCGGCGGATGTGTTTGCAGGTGGGAAGGGAGTTCAGCGCTGCCAAAGATCAAACTCGCGCTCAACCGATTGGGATCACCGGCATAAATTCCGCCAAGCGCCGGAACCAAAAGATAATCTGTTGCACCTTTGCCAACGACGCGTCCTCCCCATTCGACGATCGCCTCAGATGGCCGCGGGCGCAAACGCGTGGCGTTGGCCACGACTCCTACCGGGACGCGCAGAGCTTCGAATGGAGTCAGTGGTAATTGTCTAGGCTTGCCGCGAAAGATAAAGCGTTTGCGTGCATCATGTTTCGTATGTACGAGTGGTACGCCAATGTCGGCACACATCGCTGCAAAGCGCGCTGAGTTTAGGATTCCATTCGCCGCAGTTTCTATCAGTCCATGCTCGGTCCGGATTGTGCGAATCAATCCACCGGCGCGTGCTTTGTTCTCGACGACCCGCACTTCGCGCCCCGCTTTCTGGAGCAGGTAGGCGGTGACGAGTCCCGAAAAGCCCGCGCCGACGACTGTGATGGGTCTGCGGAACATATTGATTGAAGGAAATAAGATTCCCTCTCCCTCTGGGAGAGGGTTAGGGTGAGGGGTTTAGCGCGACGGAGAAACTCAGACTCTCTTTCGTGTCGTGAGGCGCAGCCTCACGACACGAAACCATCATAAAATTTCTGTTTGTGCTAAGCTTCGCACCCTCACCCCCCCCTCTCCCAAGGGGAGAGGGAGTTCCAAATCAATACCTCAAAGTGCCTGCGAAAAAGTCTTGGCGTGTGGCTTCTGGCGGCGCAAACGGTAATCAAAAAACATGCAGGCGTTACGAAGAAAGGGCCGGCCACGTTCGGTGAGCGTTAGCTTCTGATCTTGTACTTCGACTAAGCCATCTTCGATCAAAGACGACAGGAACTGTCTCGCGTCGTCTGCTTGATCATCGCGCAATCCTACTTCGAACCGTGTCATAAATTTCAAAATCTGTTCACGCAACTCGCGATCTTCTTCAGAGAGCAAATGGCCGCGAAACGTGGGAATCTCTCCCTGAAGCACGCGTCGTTCGTACACCGGGAACGCCTTTTCGTTTTGATGAAAACAGGTGGGCGCCTCCGAAATTGCGCTGACGCCAAGACCAAGCAATACACTGGTGCGCGTTTCAGTGTAGCCCTGAAAGTTGCGATGCAGGGTGCCCCGTCGCTGCGCTCTCGCCATTCCGTCGTGCGGCAGCGCGAAATGATCCATACCAATTTCAACGTACCCCGCGTGCTCCAGCTGTCCGCGGGCCATTTCGTAAAGCGCGCGCTTCTCGCCGGCCTTCGGGATGTCTTCGTCGGTGTAGCTGCGTTGCGCCGGCTTAATCCACGGCACGAGGGCAAAGCTATAAAGCGCGATCCGATCTGGCCGCAGCTCAATTACCTTGTCGATGCTTTCGCCGAAGCGTTCGAGCGTTTGTTTGGGCAGGCCGTAAATCAAATCGTAATTAACCGACGTGTAACCGAGCTCGCGCGCCATGTCGGTACAGGTCTTCGTGACCTCATATGGTTGATTACGATTCACGATGCGCTGCACTTCCGGATCGAAATCCTGAACGCCGATTGAGATGCGGGTGAAGCCAAGTTCGCGCAGGGTCAGCAGATGCGCGCGCGTTGTGTGGCCGGGATGGACTTCGACAGACGCTTCGAAGTTGTCTCGGTCGATTTGCGCCGCCGACAATATCGGATGAAGAATCTGCCGCAGGTTCTCTGGCGCGAAAAACGTGGGCGTACCTCCGCCGAGATGAACGCCCAGCAGCGTACGGTCGAGGAGTTTCGGAATTCGTTCGAGATAATAGCCCCACTCTTTCAGCAACAGGTCTTGGTAGCCGGCTTCGCGGTGGTGATTGCGCGTAATGACGGTGTTGCAGGCGCAGAATGTGCAAAGCGATTCACAAAACGGCAGATGAAAATAGAGCGACCATGTCGCCGGCTCGTTGTCGAAAGCTTGCGCCAGTTCGCGCAGCCATTCTTCAGTCGTCGGCATGTCGCTCCAGAAGGGAACCGTTGGATAGCTCGTGTAGCGCGGCGCCGGAACGTCGTACTTGGCAAAAAGATCGCTCACTGCAAAACCTCTCTTACGGTATTAACGAATAGGCGCACGTTGTCTTCGGGAGTCTGCGGCAAGATACCGTGGCCAAGACCGCAAACCCAACCAGTGCGATCATGGTTCAGCAAAGGACCAAGAAAATGTTCGAGATGGTGTTTCAGATCGTCTGGCGAACTGTCGCGCAGAAGATTCTGATCGAAATTGCCTTGCACGAACCCGTGCGGGAACATTGCGAACGCATCCCGCAAATCCCAATTATGATCGACACCAATTCCCGCAAAACTTCCATCGGTGAATAACGGATGATCGAGGTGTGTTCGGGTCGTGCCTTTCGAGTAGTACCCCAGCGACGACGGAAATGCGCGAACTAACCTTTCAAGTTGAGGGAGAACTGTTCTCTTGAAGACGTCGGGTGCGAGTTCACCGGCCGCCGTATCGAACACCATCACAACTTCTGCGCCGTTTTGGAGTTGAAGTGCGATGTTCTGAACGAGCAGCGGCGCCATCGCTTCGCAGAATTTCTCGAACAACGGCAGTTCTTTCACGGCGTTTTCGATATGCTGGTGTGTGCCTTCGACGGCGTAAACAAACAGCGTCCATGGACCGCCGACAAAACCGATCAAGCTCTTGTCGTCCGGCAGCAGTCGACGCGTAGCGCGAATTGCTTCGCCCTGAAACAACAAATGCCCGCATGCCTCGTCCACCTCGCTCATCTTTGAAATCGTGTTACGCGTGAGCTGCCAGCCCAGCCGGGGCCCGGCGTCTGTATACTCCAGTCCCATGCCCAGGGCTTCGAGCGGAAACAGCAAATCGCTGAAAAGAATCGCCGCGTCAAAATCGAAATCCAAAACAGGTCCGAGCGCGACCTGCGCGGCCAATTCCGGCTGCTTGCACAAGTCCATAAACGAGAACTGCCGCCGCAGATCTTGGTAATGGCGGTGATAACGGCCCGCCTGTCGCATCAGCCAAATTGGTGGCGTTGGCTGAGGAATCCGCGCAAGCGCGTTTTGGAAACGAATGCTGCCGATTTGGCGTGCGGCTTCGACGACACTTTGGATGCTGGCAGTCTCACTCATTGTTTCTGTACTAAGCACTTCAATCTAAGGCGGCGTGAGCCCCGCACCATCAACCGCCCGCTACCGCAGGCGGTTCTGACATCGCATTCCATTGATAACCCACGCCGCGCACCGACCGGATGATCTCGCTGTTCGCGTCGCCGATCGACTGCCGCAGGTGCACGATCATGTTGTCCACGGTTCGTTGATTTCCGAGTTTGTCTTCGCCCCAAAGCTTATCGATGATTTCATTGCGACTTACCGCGCGCGGCGCGCTCGTAATCAGCAGCTCAAGCAACTCAAAGTCGCGCGCCGGCAAATGCTCGCGCGCGCCATCGGGCTGCACAATTGTGCGACTGTCGAGTTCGACGGTTCTGCCATTGCAAACAATTTGATGTCGCACCGGATGTCTTTCAAATACATGCTCGACGCGCAGCAGCAACTCGCGGAGATGAAAAGGCTTGGGAATGAATTCCTCCGCACCGATTTCAAAACCTTCGAGCCGGTTTTCTGCGGTGCCCAGCGCGGTCATGAACATGATGGGGACCGCTGAGTTCGTCTTCATGTGTCGCGCAATTTCAAAGCCTGAGCCATCCGGCAGACTCACGTCGAGAATGATCAGGTCCCAAAGTCCTTCGTCGAACTTTGTCAGCGCGCGTTGCTTTGTTTCCACCCAGGCAACGTCGTAGCCTTCGCGCGCGAGCCGCTCACGCAACGTGGCGCCCAGCGAACGATCATCTTCGACGAGCAGAATCGATTTCATGCCAGCTTCCGCGAATGCTGCTCGACCATCGCGGGTTCAGGAACAGCAGCTAAGTCCAACGCCGCGACAAATCCTCTGTCCGCGCTGGGTGCGAATCGCAACGTCGCATTCATGCGCTTCGCGAGTTGACTCGAAATGTAAAGGCCGACGCCACTGCCACTGCCACGCGCGTGCCGCACAAACAGCTGACCCAATTGTTTGAAATCGCCTGAGAATCCCTTTCCGTTGTCAGCTACGCTCAGCACTATGCGTCCGGAATCCCGCGGCTCGGCGGTGATTCGTATTTCGGTTGCGTCGCCATGCTTGACCGCGTTATGAATTAGATTCATCAGGATGCTTTCGAGCGCACGGCGATCGCCGCGCACCATGCCATCACCGCATTCGGTGATCACCAGCTCGGGCCAGTGATAGCGCAGCGCATCAACGAGATGGCCGATGCGCACCGGCTCGTTCAGTAGGCGACCCGTCGGCAGATTGACCAGCAGCAACGAGTTTTCAAGCTGAAGCTGCAAACGCAGAGTGTCCTGCAGCAGACGATCGAGCAGCGGACTGGGATTAGCGCCTAAGTCCTCTTTCAAACTTTCTGCTTGCAGACTTAAGCTCGCGAGCGCGGTCTTAGCGTCATGTGTGAACGCCGCAAAAAACTCTTCGACTTGCCGGTGACGCTTTTGCTCTCGGCGCGCGTAATAAAACAATGCGAGACCACCGCCGACGAGCGAAGCGATCAGAATGCCGCCTTCCCACAGCAGCATTTGATAGTGGCGCTGCAACTGATCGGATTGTTCGACATGAAACTGACTGAGTAAATCGAGTTGGCGCAAACCGAAAATCAACCACCACACGGCGAGCGTGACCGTGAAAGTGACCCAGAGGGCCACGAGCAGGATTTTGATTCGATCGCGATCTTGCTTCATTGATCTTGGTGCGCTAGTTGAACCGCCTCAATAATTGCCGCGCTCGCGTTATCCAGCAATTCATCCGTATGCGCGAGCGACAGGAAACTGACTTCATAACCGCTTGGCGCGAAGTAAATCCCACGCTGGAGTGCAGCGTGGAAGACTTTCGCGAACTGTTCAGCATGACCCGCGGGAATGTCTTCGAGTCGACGGATTGCCTTGTCGGTCTTCGCGTGCAGCCAGAAGAGTGAAGCCATGCGCGTAACCTGGACCGGCAGACCGCGCTGCTGAAATGCGGCATTGAGTTCGTCGCAGAATTTTGCCGTACGTTCATCAAGAACTTCGAAGGCGTTGACGCGCTCGACCTTTTGCAGCGTCGCCAACCCGGCGCGCATGCCGACCGGATTCGCGCTCAACGTGCCGGCCTGATAGACGGGACCTGAGGGTGCAACCATTTCCATCAGATCGCGCCGGCCGCCGTACGCGCCGACCGGAAAACCACCCCCGATCACTTTGCCGAAGGTCACGAGATCGGGGCGGATGTTTAGTATTTCCGCCATGCCGCCCATCGCCACGCGAAAACCGGAGATGACTTCGTCGAAAATGACGAGTGCGCCATGATGTCGCGCGATATTCACTGTCTCGGCGATGAATTCGCGGCGCTGAAGCAGCAAACCGTAATTCGCAGGTTGAGGCTCAAGAATCACAGCGGCAATTTCGGAATCATGTTCAGCGAAAACTGCACGGACGCTCTCTTCGTTATCGAGTGATGCCACTAGTGTTTCGCTGGCGACATTTTCCGAAACCCCGGCGCTGGAGCTTGCTGATTCGCCTGCGAGTCCGCTGCCGGCTTTTACCAAGAGGGAATCGGCATGGCCGTGATAACAGCCCTCGAATTTCAGGATGCGTGATCGTCCGGTCGCCGCGCGTGCCACGCGCAACGCGCTCATCACCGCTTCGGTGCCCGAAGAGACGAAGCGCAGCATCTCGACCCACGGCAGCCGCGACGTAATCCATTCGGCGAGTTCAAGCGAGTACGGTTCGCACGCACCAAAACTCCAGGCAGTATCGATTGCCTGGCGTGTCACTTCGCTCACTTCAGGATCGCGATGGCCCAGCATCAACGGCCCGAAACTCTGGCAGAAATCGATGTAATCGCGGCCTTCGACGGACGTCAGCATCGCGCCCTGCGCGCTGCGAAAGAAGATTGGAGTCCCGCCGACTCCTTTGAATGCACGGACGGGACTGTGGACACCGCCGGGAGAGAGACGGAGCGCGCGTTCGAAGAGTTCGTTGTGGAGTGCGCCGGCAGAGCGAAGCGGCGACGGCGCTTTGGATGTTTTTGAACTACTCACGATTTTCTTCCCAATGACGATCCAAAGCGGTGTCGCCGCTTCGCTCTGCCACCGCACTCCAAATTAGATCCCCAACTTCTTCGCATAACGCGCCCCGTAGGTAATGATGAACTGCGCGCCTGCGCGCTTGAACACTTGCCACGTTTCCATGAGCCCGCGCTCAAAATCGATAAGCCCATTATCCGACAAGAGTGATAGTCCTGCGTACTCGCCGCTGACCTGATAAGCCCCGACTTGAAGCGACGTCGCGTCTCTGATCGGCTGAATTAAATCCAGCGAAGTCAGTCCCGGCTTGACCATCAGGATGTCTGCGCCTTCTTCAGCGCATCTGACGCTGCACGCCACCGCGTCCGAAGCGTTGCGCACATCGAGCTGATAAGCTTTGCGATCGCCGAACTGTGGCGCCGAATCAGCGGCGTTGCGAAACGGGCCGTAGAAGTTGCTGGCGAACTTTGTGCTGTAGCTCATCACCGGCACGATATCGAAACCATTTTCGTCGAGCTTGGCGCGGATACGCCCGACGCGTCCGTCCATCATGTCACTTGGGCTGATTCCATCTGCGCCCGCTTCAGCGAACGCGAGTGCCGAATTCGCCAACTCATCGAGAGTCGTCGGCAGATCGATTCCTTTCTGATCCAGCACGGCGCAGTGGCCGTGCGTCGTGTAGGCGCAAAGACAAGTGTCGACCCACAGACACAGATTCGATCCGAATTGGTTTTTGAGTTGCGAGATGAGGTCGCGTTCGAACGCGTGATCGAAGTTACTTTCGCGTTTTTCTCCGGGAACCGGGAACAAAAGAAAATGCGTGACACCATCTTTCAGATCACTCTCGATTTGCCGCAACGCGGATGAAATGCTGAGACGCACGTTGCCGCGCAAGCCGGCAATGGGCTCATCAGATTTTATGCCTTCAACAACAAAGAAGGGTTGAATCAATTGCGCGCGATTGAATTCGGTTTCCGCGCAAAGGTCTCGGAGGTGTTGGGTCGCGCGCAGGCGCATCAAGCGTTTCATAAACTCATCTCCGTGGGCACTGCGAGAGGCGTTTAGAGTGCCGACTTTAGTCGGGCGTTGTTCTGTCTTCAAAACCCCAACTGAAGTTGGCACTCTGACGCCGCGCTTTCAAGGCTCCTTGCACATTTCTTTTAGCCACTGCTCATGGCTGAGAAATACATGCGCTTCCACACCATTTCGCTCCAGCGCCTTCTGTGTATTGCCGGGTCCGCAGAAATGCGTCATCGATTTCAGCGACGGGTTGAGTGAAAGCGCTCGTTCGAACGCCAATCCGCTGCTCCAGAAAAAGTATTTTTTGCCCTCGATGTTTGGCGCATCTGCTTTCGGAATCAATCGATACGTCGCCAGGGCTCGCATGCCATTTTCACTCGGAGCATCCGCGTGCGTGAGCTTCGTCCAATTCACCGCGCCACCTGCGAGCGTTTCAATTCGCGCGTCTTCTTGTTCGCCGAGTCCATCCGCGGAACCGTTCACCCAGATACCGCGACTGACGAGTTTCAGCCAAGTCTTCGATCCTGCGGTCCACACGATTTGGGAATCTGAAACTGTTGCACCTGCAGTCAGCGCATCAGCCTTGGCAACCCACAAAGGTGAATTCGGTATTGTCGCAGGAACGCGCTCGCGTTTGAACCAGTCAGAGTCTGCTGCCGTGGACGGCCACATCAATTCCTTGGCAATCTTTGGCGGGCGCGGATGACTTGGTCTAAGAGAAACTTCTTTCAAGACAACACCATCATCAGTTAGCCCACGCAGAAATGTAATCTCGCCGTAAGGCCGGCGCAGGACGCTCGTGCCGATTCTTTGATGGCAGCCGCCGCCGTAACTGCGGAGAATCTCGCGTTCGCGAACGATTGTTTCGAAGGCATCGGCGGAATTGATTGTCGCAAACAGTTCGCGCACTGCCGGACGTCCGCTCTTGATTTCAACCGCGAGTGCGCCCTGCGCTGCGGCTGTAGGATTCGCGGCGAGCGGCAAAACCATCCAGCGGCATTGGGACAAAAACTGCCGCAGTTCAGTCTTCGTCGCCGCGAACTCTTCCTGCGGCGCCTCCAGCAAACGATCGAGAGCGGCCTTCGCGACGATCAAACCGTCAGCTCCGGGGTTCCACATTTTGTGCACCCGCGTCGGCACGTTGCCACGCACCGGCTCAAAGATCAGTTCATCGATGCGTGCGGGAAGCGCGGCGGGCAGAAACGTCCGCAGGTTGTAACTACGGCGCGGCGAAGAAGTGAGAATCGTCATGCGCCCCGTCTTGCGAGCTTTCTCCCATCGATCAGCTCGCACCAGAAGCAGGTCGCGCACGTCTGCACGTGGCAGCGTGGCAACTATCTCAGTTTCACCGTCGTCCTCGATCGCGAGGTCTTTCCACGAGTGCACGGCAAGGTCATATCGCCCCGCGAGCAAACCTTCGCGCAGGTCCTGCGTGAAGACACCTTTCTCAGGCATCTGCCACAGCGGATCATTCTGATTCTTGTCGCCGAGCGATTCGTGAAACGAATATTCGATTTTGATATTTGGGTTTAGGTTTTCGAGAGTGCAGCCGACTTGGAATGCCTGAATGCGCGCCAACTCGCTGCGGCGCGCAGCGAGAACTAGGCGCATAAGTCTTCCCAACCGAAGGGGCGAAACTGCGCCTGTTCGATCAGCCTCTGCGCTGCTCTGGTGATTTCGTCGCGAGCAGCGGCGACGCGCGCGATAAGTTTGGGCCGCTCGTTTTTAAGAGCCGCAAACATTTCCGACAAGCGGATGACGGGCAGGGAACTGTGAGTCGGATCAGACTCCGCTTCGCCGCGGAGATCGATCACCTTCACGAACGGAGTTGATTGCGCCTTCATCCAGGTTTCCACATCGACCGCCTTGATGGGAGCAGCGATGACGATTGCGGTCTCGCGTGTTTCTTCGATTGCTTCGCCGACTTTGAATTGTGCGACATGAATCTCTTCAAACTTTTCAGTTAACGCTTTCGCGCGCTCCACGCTTCGCGCGCAAACAGTTACGTCAGTTTTGCCAACAATCCACGGCAAAATTTCTTCGGCGAGTTGGCCGGCGCCCAGTACGAGAACTGACGGAACGCCTTTCAAGTGTTGTCGCACCATGCCGCCGTATGATTGGCTGCCCAGTCCTTCCAGATGATGTGAGCGCACGCGTTTCGCATCGACGAGCAAGTCCGACGTCAGCCGGCGCAGGAACGCGCCCCATTCGTTCATCGGGAATCGCGCACTCGCGCAGAACTCCTTGAACTGGCCCATCACCGCCGTCTCAGCGACGAGTGGTGAACGCAGGCCACAAATCACTTCGAGCAAGAAATTGTAAGCGGCTTGGCCTTCGAAAATCTCAGCGGCCTCTGGAACATTCGAAATCATGGCGGCGCTTTCGGATTTGTGCAGGAGGACGATGCGGCGCAGGCAGGTCTGCCATTCAAGCCCGTTGATAGCGGCAGGCTGTATCTCGCCTTGCTTTTTGGGATGGTGCAGAACTATGAGATTTTCCAGCACGCCGCAATTTTAGTCAGCCGGCAAAGTCGATTGTCATAGTTTTGTCATTCGGGGCGGGAAAATTTGGAAAGTTTAGAGAACGACGTGATCATGATCACAACATTGGCTGTTCGCATCAACGAGCCGCGGAGCGGCGACAGAATTTAGCCCCGGGTGAGCGAGCGCAGCGAGCGTAACCCGGCGAATTAGATCCTCAAAAGAACCAGAGCCCGCGAAGCGGGCGACAGAGCTATTGTGCCCCTTCAGGGCGCGGAAATCTTTTCCTGCTTGATCCAGAGGTGGCGCGACCTTCGGTCGCATACCCCTGGCTATATCTAGAACCGCTACGCGGTTGGTTTAACCAAACCTCCACACCATCACTCCGGCAAAAACCGCCAACTCGTCTTGAAATCTCTCGTCAGTTTCTGATTTGTGAGAATCGCGCGCACCATCTCAACCGGGATGCGGTTCTCTTTGTAAATCCAGTCGTGATATTCGCGGTTCTTCATCTTGCCGGAATCGACCAGCTCGTGATGCAGCGCATAGAACTGCTTCGCGCCAAGCAAATACGAGATCTGATACAGCGGCCCGTAGCTGCCGTCGAATGAGCGGCGCACTTCGGCCGTGGCGTTGTCGCGCTCGTGGCCGACGCGATCGACGAGAAAGTCTATGCACTGCTGTGGCGTCATCTTTTCCAGATGGAAACTGAGCGAGAAGATGATGCGCGCGCAGCGGTGCATGTGCCAGAAGAGCATGCCGATTTTGTTCTCCGGCGTTTTGGGAAATCCCATATCCCAGAAGAGCAGCTCCCAATACAGCGCGCCGCCTTCAGTCCAGAACGGCGTGCCGAATAGACCGCGATAAGGCTTGTAGCGCGCGGTCATGAAACCCTGCAGGTGATGGCCGGGAATCAGCTCGTGAAACACGGTGGCGCGCGAGAAGTGCGGATTGTTGCCGCGCATCGACATCATCTTCTGCTCGTGCGACATCGTGTTCGTCGGATACGAGACGAGGATGGTTTCGCCGCCGAGAAAAAACGGGCTGACTAGTTGACGTTCCGGCGTCATCATTTCCATGCGCCAGGTATCGCGCGCGAGCTGCGGCACCGTGATCAGGTCGTGATCGTCCACGTACTTGATTGCTTCGAGCGCGAGATCGCGAATCATCTCCGGTTGTTTACCCGGTTCGACATAAGTATTCTTCACATGCTCGAGCGCTTTCTTCCAATCATCGCCATAGCCGAGTTCGCGTGAAGCTTTCTTCATCTCGTTCTCGCACCAGGCAAATTCTTTTTCCGCAAACGAGATCAGCTCTTCCGGCGTGTAGGGAATCATCTCGTACTGAAGTTCGCTGATGAGCGCATCTCGACCAATGGGATCGCCGATAATGTCACTGTTGTCGCCGGGTCGAGCTTGGGCTGCGCCAGATCTTTGAAATCCGCCGCCGCCCTGACCTTGTCCACCCGCGCCGGCCGGACCGGCGCCGCCACGCTGACCAGCGCCTTGACCACTGCCTTGACCTTGTTGCGCTCCCGTTGATGCACTCCGCACGCCGACGATTCTTTCATTCAGGAGAGTGGCATATGCCGCCATCGCATCGTCGAGTTCCTTCTCAGGTTGCTCGACCCACCAAGTGAAGACGGGATCGTAGCCGTTGTAGAACGTGTACCAGTTGCGCAGATTGCCGCGCAGGGAATTAATCGCGTTGACCGCGCGAAACGCCACCGTCTTCTTTGGTTTGATCGCGTCGGGATTCTCGCCGCCGCGGAGGCCCGCTTCGACTTGCCGGCGCGTGTCTTCGACCTGCTTCTTCAAAGCGTTCAGTGTGGTCGCGGCTTTCGCTGAGTCGATCGAATCCATGCGGCGACGCGTTTCTTCCAAATCGACGATCGTCTTGCCGAATGGAATAAGTGGCGCGATTTCGGCTTGCTGTTTCTCTTCGATATCCAATTGCCGCAGCTCGTGATCGAGATGATTGCGAAACAGAATGTAGTCCACTTTTCCTTCTTCGCTCATCGCGTCGAAGTTGAGTTTCTGAATGCGGTCGAGAGCGTCCTGATAGAACTTTCGAAATCGTTCGCGGCGCGCCGGCGAGTTATTGACGAAGAATGACCGTTGCAGACTGCCGCGATCGGCGAGGTAGTACTCGATGATCGGCCGCATCTCGCTGGCGCCGTTATCAACGGTCGTGTCATAAGAAGCGGCGGGTTTTTGCCTCTGGGCTGAAGTCCTGAATGCGGTTGGAACTAATAACGCGATCGCGATGGCGCCGATTAATAAGTGGCGGAATGAAGACATGCGGGGGCTCCCTTCAGGAGGTGCTGGCCTAACGGGCGCATATACTAACGCAAACCCGCGGCGAGCGTGAGCCCTCGTCAGCCGACGCTAAATTCTAACTTTACTGAGTTTTCGCCGGATTTGGTTCGTCTCATTTTATTGTCATATGCCATGTAAGCCGCTTAAGCTTCCGGATGATGATTGGTGAGCCGTCTCCGAGATTCAACGAGATCTCCAAATCTCGATTTGGCGGCGCATCGATTACCAGGACGTTATCGCCTGGGTTCTGGCCGGGTTTGGGTGTTGCCGTTATGGTAAACCTGTTATTGCTATTCACAGCACTGCCCTCTACGGGGATATCTCCTTGTGCCATTTTTGTGCTCCTTTCAAGTTTGAGGTTTAAGAAGTCGATCGAGCTGATTGCGAAAATATGCAACGTCCGATCGCGACAAGTAACGTTTGTAATCTTCCGAAGTCCACTTCCGTTCCAGTTCCAAGAGCCGATCATTTGCTTTCACGGCGTACTGATGAGCGGCGTCCGCTTGTCCTAACCTACTGCTCGCCTGCGCGGCGATCAGCCACGCACGCCACTCCGAATCCGTCTTTCCCAAACGCGCGAAGTTTTCCTGCGCGTGAAGAGCAGTTTCCAAGGCACGTTGCGATTCAGCTCCGTCGAGCATCGCCTCGGCGCACGACAAGGAGGTGGTGCCGGTCAGTTGCGGATCATGTAAGGGCTCAGCGAGCTTTTCAGCTTCTTCGCAAAACGATGTTGCCGCCCGCGTCGCGCCGGCGCGCGCCTGTGTGAGAGCCAGCGCATTCTTCGCCTGAATGGTAAGAGCCGAATAATCCGCTGGCGCCAGGCCAAGCGCAGTTTGGCCTTGTCGTTTGGCCTCTGCCAAATGCATGTCGCTCAACTCAAAAAGCGCCTTGGTTAAATGAATGTCGGCGAGTAACTGCCGGTATGTTTCTTGAGGACGATCGCCCTTCTGCGCGATGGCGGCGGCTTCGTCGAGCGCCGCCGCGGTTTCTTCGCGTAATCCCAGTTGCCAAAGCACAGTGGCTCGGCTCTGCGCGGCATAAGCCGCGTAAACTTCACTCTTCAGTGACTTGAAAATGCTGTAGCCTTCGTCAAAGTGGCGGAGTGCCTCTGGGTACCGTTCCTGATACGTAAGCACCGTGCCGATATCGAGGTGTGCCTTTGCGGCTTGTGCCTGATCACCAAGCTGCTCGGCGCCTTGCAGTAACACGTTAAAAGTATTGAGAGCCGCTTCGTAATCACCTTTATCGCGTTGAGTTCGTCCTACCAATATCAGTGCGAGGCTGGTCCAGTAACGGTAAGAATGACTCTGGTAGAAAGCGAGCGCGGGCTGAAGATAGTTCAAAGCTTCATCCGTATTGTGTTGCAGTGAGCGAAGACTTCCCATTTGCCGTTGCGCCCAGGCTTCATCCAGCCGCATCTGGTTCCGTTGCGCAAGCCCCAAGGCCTGCTGATAGTAGGCTTCCGCCTCTTCATAATCACCGGCGAGCAGCAACGTGTTGCCAAGCCAGATCAGTCCGTTTGTAACCTGATTCTCAATATGATTATCGCGCGCGAACTGAATTGCCTCAGCCGCTTGCTGTTTTGCTTTTTCGATGTGCCCCTCGTGTATGGCAACATTACTCAACGCCTGCAACACCTTAATGTGCTGATATAGATTTCCGGTTGCCGTCGCCATCGGCAGCGCCGCTTCTAGTTGCGCTCGCGCCTCAGGCAGCTTCTTCTGGTCCAGCAAGAGAAATCCGCGTTGATAATAAACTTCGGTAACGCCTTCCTGTTGACTGAGTGCTTGATAGAGCGCTTCGGCCTTATCGACAGCTGCGAACGCGCATTGATAGTCCTGAGATTGACCACAGGCCAGACCCAATCGAAGAAACGCGGCGGCTTCGTCCGGAGCAAGCTTGGTAGCTTCCCGATACTCTTCTTTCGCGTTTTGCAACTGATCGTTCTTTTCGTAGGCCCTGCCCAAATCCAGATGGACCTTCGCTTTTTCCTGGGGTGGCGCTTGTTCGGCCAAGAGCTTGTAACTGTCGATCGCCGAGGAGAACTCGCGCAGCACAGTGTTGGCAACGGCTTTTAGATAAAGGGAGTCCGACTGTGTGAGTGACAACTCGCGCGCGAGTGACTCAGCGCGAATTATTTCGTCTTTGGCCTTGTCACTGTAATCGAGTTCGGTATAGGCCTCGGCGAGCCGAGCGTGCGCCAACGCAAATTTATCATCCGTTGAGATTGCCTGTTGCAGAGCTTTGCTGGCTTCGAAGTATGCGCCATTGCGCAAACCGTTCGTGCCGATGTCGTACCAACGTACGGCCCCCGGGACCGGTTGATACCAGCGGTTTCGCGCCCGGAAGCGCTTGTCGATGAAGTAACCGGCCGTGATAACGACGGCGGTCACGATCAGAAACACATAGGCGCGCTGCTGTCTGAGAGTGTTGGACACACTGGTCCAGGCCGAGGAAAACCAAGAAGTATCCGTTCGTGGCAGGACGGGTCTGGTTGTCACATGATCTTCATCAGCCAACGTGTCTCGCACCGCATGCAAATCGTTGAGCAGATCTTCCGCCGACTGATAACGCGCACCCGGTCGTTTGGTAAGCGCTTTTAAGATGACCACATCGAGCATTGCCGGAACGGTGGGATTGAGCGTGGAAGGGGCAGGGGGACTGTGAAACTGAATCTGGTCGAGAACATGTCGCGTTGTCTCACCCGTAAACGGCCTGCTGCCCGCAATACACTCATAAAGAATCACGCCGACCGCGAAAAGGTCACCCCTCGCATCGACGGCTTTGCCGCGCGCCTGTTCTGGCGACATGTACGGTGGTGTACCCGCCCTGACGCCAGGACGCGATAGCATGAACTGACTCTCGTTCGGAGCGCGATCCAAAGGTGCGGCTCCGATAATCTTGGCAAGCCCGAAGTCGAGCACTTTTGCTTGTCCACGCGCGGTGATCATGATGTTTGCGGGCTTTATGTCCCGGTGGATGATTCCATGCGAGTGGGCTTCAGCGAGTGCTTCCACGACTTGGATTGCGATATCGAGGGTTTCACGGATCTCGGGTATGTGTGATTTCAAACGATCGGCAAGCGTCTCGCCATCCACGTATTGCATCGCGATAAAACTATGATCGGCTTCATCGTTGACTTCGTACACCGCGCAGATTGCCGGATGTTCTAACTTCGCGGCAGCTTTTGCCTCTCGAAGCAGGCGCTTCCTGGCTGAAGCATCGGCTTGTAGATACGGCGGAAGAAATTTAATCGCAACCTTCTTATCTAGCTTGGTATGCTCCGCAAGATAAACCTCGCCCATGCCGCCAGCTCCCAGAGGCCGCTCAATCTTGTAAGGCCCGATCACCAGGCCGCTCATTGAGCTGGTGGCCGTGTCGCAGATGAGCGCCGCCGATTCCTCGAACGCGGGTACTTCGAGAAAAGTGCTGGTTTGATCCTGAAGATCAATCAAAGACTCCACTTCAGTTCGCAGCTCCCGGTCGTCACCGCAGAGTTCGGCCAGCTTTGCCGTCCGCTCTGAAGCGGGATGTTCGAGCACTTGCTGGAACACCCCGTCGATCTGCTTCCAACGTTCAGGCGTCATCAGCTTCCACTAAGTTAAGGCGTAATTCGGACGTGCTATCGAGCACGACCCGACAAGATGGCGATCAGATTTGAGAACTCATGGCTTTGAAGAGCCACGTCTTGGCGCTGCTCCATTCGCGCATCACGGTGGCGGGAGAGACGCCGACAACTTCTGCAGTCTCGTCTACGCTCATGCCGCCAAAGTATCGAAGGACGACGATCTTTGCCTTGCGATCATCCATGGCCGCCAGTTGGTCCAGCGCTTCATTCAACGCCAACAAGTGCGCCGCTTGCTTGTCGGCGACGATGGTTGCCGCTTCATCCAGAGGTGCTATCGCTATTCCTCCGCCGCGCTTAGCCGCGTCCCGTGTCCGCGCGTGATCGACAAGGATGCGGCGCATGGCTTGGGCCGCCACCGCAAAGAAATGTGAGCGGTTTTGCCAGCGCATGCCTTTGTGGTCTACCAGTTTTAAATAAGCCTCGTTTACGAGCGCCGTCGTTTGCAGCGTGTGTCCGGGACGTTCGTGCTTCAAGTAATGATGCGCGAGTCGATGTAGCTCCTGATGAACCAGCGGAATCAGACGTTCAAGCGCCGTCTGGTCGCCTTCGCGCCATTCAATCAGCAGCTTGGTTATTGATTCGGACGAGGGCGTCAAGTCTGGGACTCCCCTCGATGAAAGGTAGAAATAGAGCGGGCGAATTATAGCACTGGGGAAGCTCTGCGCGTTCAGTGATACTCGCTGCAAGAAATGCCCCCGCCTGCTGAGAGAAAACCCCTGAGCTTTCCGCCTTAATGGATGAAAGGCGTTTTTCGCCTGAACCGACGATGAAAAAACGGTCTTGCTCAATTTGCTCGCGCGGGAGGCTACGGCGATGACTTGTATTGATCTCTTTACTCCGCATTTAGATTTTCTCCGAGGTAATCCGCCACCTTCGGCGATCGAAGAGAATGTGGTGTTGCTTCGGATGGTGAGCAATCGAAACGAGCCGAACCGGTTTGTTTTTTATGCTGAGGCCTTCCTTACCCTGCAAGGAAGCTTTCTGGTGGCCGAGGACGTCAATGTGCTCTTCAGCGATCGGATGAATCTCGCTCAGCAGTTCGACGTAAATCAGCCTGAGACCAATGGGATCCGAATAATGGGTCCCGACGGGCCATTGGAGAGGGTGGTTCCAGATTTAAGCGGTAACGTCGTAGCCAGATACAGCAATTTCGACTGCCGAAACGACGGATTGATCGTCGGCACGAGCGACTTCACTCGAGAGATTGTGGTTTTGAGCTTTGAACACATCACCAGGGCCACGGGAATTCCGTAGCCGCGCGCTCGCAATCATTGCGGCGACCCTGATGACGGCGTCGCAAAGGTCGTCATTAAAAAATTAGGGCACTGCCAATATTTTTCGGTCTGCACAGGAAAAGAAAAAAGCGGGCACTGGGAGAAATCGCAGCGAAGTTCCGCCTTAGTAAATGAAGGACGCAACAGGCAGCCACCAACGGGACCTGGCTCGACCAATTGGCCTGGGAACCAGGCTCATCCCAGGATTTTGAACAATGCACCAAGAAATTAGGCGCGGAGGATATGTGATGAAACGTTTTAAATTAGCAGTCAGTGCGTTAGCAATTCTCGGATTGTTGCTGGTTCCTCACCAGACTCATGCTGACGCAAGTCTGGATGAATGGATCGGAACCTGGTCGATGAACCATGACGGGCACGTAGGAACTCTGCTGATTTCAGATTCGCAGATGGATTGTGGCGGGCCGGCCTGGTGCTCAATGGCCCTGCGATATATCGATTCTGAGGGCGTCACGTTTAGTGGACGTATCGATCAAGTCGTAGACAAGTACCAGCATATGGTCTTCTACATTAATTTTCCCGGTAACCGTCAAAGATTCGACGCTTACATCTTCAGTTGGGACAAGAGCAAGATGGCGGGAACTACGTACTGGGGCGGGAGAACCTTTGGACTCTACGCTATCAAGCGATGACCCTTTCAGAAGGCGTGAAAACAAAAGAGAACATCCGGTCAGCATTTGCCATCGATTGTTGTTCGAGCGTTGCGGCGGCGAAGCACCTCCTGCGCTCCATACTTAACTCGCAGAAGATGGCTAATTCGACATACAAGAAAGGAGAACAACATGAGTGAAAAATATCCAAAACCAAAGAACACCACAGCGTTGCCGGCTTTCGCAGGAACATCGGCGGTGCAACATGCGGAACCGGACGCAATACGGACCAGTAAGGACCGCGAAACGACAAAGGCAGCTGCAGTCGCGCTCGGCGAGTTTGGCAGCACTAACGTGTCGTCGATCTATTGGGGCATGGCGTTTCTGACCGCGAATGGGACGCAGGCGTGGAACATCTTTTTTGGGTCTCCAGTCCAGGTGTTCGGGAACAGTCAGGTGTCTGTGACGATAACGGAAGTCGACAGAAACGGCACACCGTTTCTGGGCGCAGCTACGATGCAGGTATACAACGTCATACCTCAGGACGATGGCACGATCACTGTCAAATTCAACGTGGACTGGGGCTCACCGTTGCAAATCCTTTTAAACTTCATCATCGTGAACTGACCTCGCGTAAAAAACCTGTGTTGGTGGCCGGTGCAGCCGGCCGCCAATCGACCAGACGAGTCTTCATTTCTTATTCTCATTAATCAAGCTTGCCTTGCGTCCGCGCAAAACCCTCTGTTAAGATTTGCCTTCGTAATTATTACGACAGACAGCTAATGCTTGTCTGGTTTCGAACTTTTGATAGGATGCTCCGGAAGACCTTCGTCATGAATCGTACCGTCACTACACGGTTCACATTTTGATTGCCAGTCCCATGCGTGGGATTGGTGGCGAAGGCGCTCCTATCGAAACCGATCAATTGCAGTTAGTAAATCGTGAATCGTAAATCGTGAATAGGTGGGGCGCCAGGTCTTCGGTGTTCCAGTGTTGTGCGGATTTTACCGCTCGATCTGCGGTGTGGGCACCGCTCGACGTGCGGCAAGGCCAAAATCAGCGCCGTATGCGCAACATATTTATAGTTCGCGCGGATTTATTTTCATTTGAGCTCCTTTAGGAGCGAAATGATCGATCGTGTCGCTCCTTTGATTCGGCGAGGATCTATAAACATTTCGCTCCTGACGGAGCGACGAAGCAATGAGCGAGCAAGGTTTTTATTTACCATTTACGATTAACGATTTACTAGTTAATGAGCGAGATTAACGTCCAACTGAATAATGGTCCTTTAGCGCAGATGCCCGCGCCGGTTACGGTCGGTGAAGCTTTGAAGAAGCTCGACCGCGATTTGGCGAAGCAGGCGTTAGCTGCGCGCGTGAACGGCCGCGAAGTTGACCTCGCCCACACCATTGATGAGCAAACGAACGGCGACGCCGTAAAGATTGAGCCGGTGCTGCCGGCAACGCTTGAAGGATTGGATGTGCTGCGGCATTCGACCGCCCATCTGCTCGCCGCTGCAGTTCTCGATCTGTTTCCCGGCACGAAGCTGGGAATCGGCCCGGCGTTGCTTGAAGATCCGCGGTATGGATTTTTCTACGATGTGATTGCGCCCCGGGCTTTGACCGAAGCCGATCTGCCCGTCATCGAGAAGAAAATGCGCGACATCGCCAAGCGCAACATGCCTTATCGCCGCGATGAGATTTCCAAAGCTCAGGCGCTGAAGATTTTCAATGAACGCGATGAGCCTTTGAAATGTGAACTGATTGATGAGAAAGCGGGCGAGACCGTGATCGTTTACTACATCGATGGCTCGCCATTCATCGACTTTTGTCTCGGGCCTCATGTGCCGAATACGAATCGGTTGAAGGCCTTCAAATTGCTATCGCTCGCGGGTGCATACTGGAAAGGCGATGCTGAGCGGCCGCAGATGCAGCGCATCTATGGCACCGCATTCTTCACACAGGAAGAACTGGACGCCTGGATCAGACAACGCGAAGAGGCCGAGAGGCGCGATCATCGCAAACTCGGACGCGAACTCGATCTGTTTTCGATTCAGGAAGACTACGGGCAGGGACTGGTGCTGTGGCATCCGAAGGGCGGGATCATTCGTCAGCAGATGGAGGATTACCTGCGCGAGGAGCTCGTCCGGCGGAACTACAGCATTGTTTATACGCCGCACATCGCCAAACGCGATCTCTGGATAGTGAGTGGGCACGAAGAGAACTACGGCGATTCGATGTTTGCACCGACGAAGCTGGAAGAGACGGAGTTTCGCCTGAAGCCGATGAACTGCCCCATGCACATCGGTATCTATAAGTCGCAGCAGCGGTCGTATCGCGATCTGCCGCAGCGCTACGGTGAGATGGGAACCGTTTATCGCGCAGAGTTGTCAGGTACACTGCACGGCTTGATGCGCGTACGCGGATTCACAGTCGATGACGCACACTTGTTCTGTACGCCCGAGCAGGTGCAACAGGAAATTTTCGACTGTGTTGATTTCGCTTATGAGGTACTCAAGACGTTCGGCTTTGACAAGATCAAGTTCGAGCTTTCAGTGAAGGGAAGCGACACGAGCAAGCTTTATCTCGGGTCTGAAGAAGACTGGCAGAAGGCAGAGGCTGAGATGGCTGCGGGACTGGACGCGCGCGGCATCCAATACGAACGCATCGAAGGCGAGGCCGCCTTCTACGGTCCGAAGATCGATTTCAAGATTGAAGACGCGATTGGCCGACTGTGGCAGTTGGGAACGGTGCAGAGGGATTTCAACCTGCCTGAACGTTTTCAGCTCGAGTACATCGGCGAGGACAACAAGCCACATCGCCCAGTGATGGTGCATCGGGCGCTTTTTGGATCGATTGAAAGATTTTTTGGCGTTCTGATCGAGCATTACGCCGGCGCATTTCCGATGTGGCTGGCGCCTGTGCAGGTAGCGGTGCTGCCGATTACGGACCGCATTAACGAATACGCAGAGAAGGTTGCGGCAGAATTGCGCAAAGCCGGATTGCGCGTCGAAGTGAACGTACGCAGCGACAAGATTGGCGCCAAGATTCGCGATGCGCAATTGCAGAAGACTCCGTTCATGCTCGTGCTTGGCGACCGCGAAATGGAAGAAAGCAAGGTTGCCGTGCGCGAGCGAACCAAAGGCGACATTGGCGCAATGTCGTTGGGTGATTTCAGAGAGATGGCGACGCGTCTGGTGAAGACGCGAGCGCTCAACAACGGATAGTTTCAAGTTCCAAGTTTCAAGAGTTTCAAGTTCGCTAATCAAACTTGAAACTTGAAACTTGGAACTTGAAACCTGACTAGGAGGTGCACACATAGCTACAGGTTTTCGAGGCCGCGGACGCCCGGATTTCCGCCGTGGGCCGGTGACTCGGATTAACGAACGGATTCGCGTGCCGCAGGTGCGCGTAATCACTGATGAGGGCGAACAATTCGGCGTGATGGACACGCGCGATGCGATCCGCGAGGCGCGCAATCGCGGCATGGATTTGGTTGAAGTGGCGCCGAACGCAGATCCGCCCGTTTGCAAAATCATCGACTTCGGTAAGTTTCAATACGAGCAGAAGAAGAAAGCAAACGAGGCGAAGAAAAAGCAGGTCGTCATCACGGTCAAGGAAGTTAAGTTTCGCCCGGGCACGGATGTGCACGATTACAGCTATCGCATGAAACACGCGCGCGAGTGGCTGGAAGAAGGCGACAAGGTGAAAGCAACGATTTGGTTTCGCGGGCGCGAGATGACGCACCGCGAATTGGGCGCGCGAATTCTGGAACAGCTCGAAAAGGATCTCGCCGACGTGGGTGATGTCGAGATGCGACCGCGCATGGAAGGCAACCAGATGTTTACCATCTTTGCGCCAAAGCGACATAAACCGGCGAAGCCTCAGCAGACGGGAGACGGAAGAAACCAGGCGGCAGGAGGCAGGCGGCAGGAGACAGGCGGCAGTCAGCAGACTGCGGGAGACGGGAATCAGAACTCCGCTGCTCAATAGCTACGCAGTCTCCGCATTTTGAAACTCTATTTACGATTGACGATTTACCAGGAGAGATATGCCAAAACTAAAAACACACAGGGGCGCGGCGAAGCGCTTTCGCTTGACGGCTTCAGGCAAGGTCAAGCGCGGTCACTCGCATGCGCGTCACATTCTGACGAAAAAAACTAACAAGCGTAAGCGACTTTTGGATATCGACGGATTAGTTTCTGAGGGTGATCAGAAGCGTGTCGAACGAATGTTGCCGTACGGACGCGATTGAATCATTGGATCATTTTTTCATTGATTCAATGAACCGATGAATCAATGAGTCAATATTTGGAGGTTTGTCATGCCAAGAGCAAAACGTGGAAATAAGCGCTTGCAATCGCGCAAGAAGATCTTAAAACTCGCGAAGGGTTATCGTGGAACTAAATCTAAGCTGTATCGATCGGCAAAGGAATCCGTCGAACGCGGGCTAAACTTCGCCTATACCGGTCGCAAATTGAAGAAGCGCGATTTTCGTTCGCTGTGGATCGTGCGCATCGGCGCGGCCGCGCGTTTGAACGGACTGAACTACTCGCAGTTTATGCATGGATTGAAGCTGGCGGGCATTGAGTTGGACCGAAAGGTGCTCGCCGACTTTGCGGCGAAGCAACCCGAAGCATTTGCCGCACTCGCTGCGCAGGCCAAGACTGCTTTGGATAATAAACCGCAGGCGCGGGCGGCGGCGTGATCGATTCTGCTCTGACAGGGAAGGAGAAACGGGATGAAAGAGTTCATTAGGATTCCTCGGCTCATCATGCTGGCTTCTTTGACGGTGGCTGTTTCCGTGACGGCGTTCGCGCAACAGGGTCCTTCGGTAGCCGGTAAATACGAGGGAACGGCGAAGTCTCCGGACGGCGAGGTGCAACTGACGTTGGAATTGAAAGAGGACGCCGGCAAAATCTCCGGCCAGGTTACTTCACCTCATGGGTCATTCAACATTGTCAAAGCCACTCTGGCGGACGGGGTTTTGACTATCGATGCTGAGGGTGCCGGCTCGAAAGGTAAGATGGTCCTGCGATCCAAAGGTGACGCGCTCGTGGGAGACTTTACTGTCGAGGGCCAAACCGGCGCTGTTGAATTCAAGAAAGCGGTCGCCAAGGACGAAATCTCTGGCGACTGGGACGCGGTCGCAGACGCATCGGGTCAGGCGTTTCCGTTTACGCTTTCGCTTAAACTCGATGGCGACAAAATCACGGGCTCGAGCGATTCACAGCTCGGTCACTTCAACGTCGTTTCCGGAAGCTGGAAAGACGGAAAGTTTTCGATAATGCTGGACGGCAATGTCGCTCTGGTTGCAGTGATGGTTGAAGGCAAGTTGTCTGGCGATTACGACTTTAATGGTCAGAGCTCTGGTAAATGGGTCGCAGTGCGGAAAAAATGACCGATGCTCCGGCGCAAGAAGTTGAAGGCTTGAGAGTCGGCGTAGCCTACGATTGATCGTAGTTCAGCGCTGGGATCAAGAAGTAATTTGATAATCAGTCCGCGAAGCGGACGGCAGAGCGCGTTACAGAACCGCGAACGATAGTGAGCGGATCAGAAAATCAACTTGAATCCCTAACCCGCTCGCTACTGCTCGCGGTTCTGTATTTGTCGCCCGCTTCGCGGGCTTTTTGATTCCCATAGGTTGCCGCCCCAGCACTGAAGTGCTGGGCTAAATTCAACCGTCCGCTACGCGGACGAACTTGAATGATCGAGTCCATCGTGGCGGAAGAAAAAGATCCTGCACAAGCAGTCGAGTCGGCCCGGAGGCTTTTCGAACAAGACTTCGCGCCATTCGCAAGTTATGCCAACGACAGCGGCATTCTACCTCTCGCTGTCGCGGAAGAAGACTTAGAGAAGTTGCGCCAGCTACGCACACGTCATCTCGGCAAGAAGAGCGCGATTGCCGGCGCCAAGAAGCTAATTGGCCGTATTGCGGCTGAGGATCGTGCGTCATTCGGTCAGCTCGTTCAGAAAACTGAAGCCGCGATGGCGCGGGCGATACAGAGTGCGGAGGCTTCGCTCAACGCGTTTATCAAAGACGCCCGCACTGCCCGCGAAGCAATCGACGTCACCCTTCCCGGCCGTCGCCCACGTCAAGGTCACCTGCATCCCATCACACTGATGCGCCAGCGCATCGAAGACATTTTTGTTTCGCTGGGCTACGCGGTGGAAGACGATCGCGAAATCGAGACGGACTTCTACAACTTCGACGCGTTGAACATTCCTGAAGGTCACCCGGCGCGCGATCCACAGGACACGTTCTATACGACCGAGGGGTTCGCGCTGCGTTCGCAAACTTCAACCGTGCAAATTCATGCGATGCAGCGTCGTGGTGCGCCGGTGCGGATGATTGCGCCCGGACGTGTGTTCCGTCGCGATACGCCGGATCCAACTCACAATCCGATGTTCTACCAAGTCGAAGGACTCTGCGTTGATCGCGGCATCACAATGGCGCACTTGAAAGGCACGCTGGCCGAATTTGTGCACCGACTGTTTGGACCAGAGACTAAGACGCGCTTTCGCCCGTCGTACTTTCCGTTCACAGAACCGAGCGCGGAGGTCGACTACAGTTGTTTCAACTGCAGCGGTGAGGGCTGCCGCATTTGTAAGTGGTCCGGTTGGATTGAGCTTGGCGGATCGGGAATGGTTCACCCGAATGTGCTGCGCGCCGCAAACGTAGATCCCGAAGAGTTCACCGGTTTCGCTTTTGGCCTCGGCATCGATCGTACGTGCGCACGAATTTATGAGCTCGATGACATTCGCCTTCTTTTCGAGAATGACGTGAGGTTCCTGGAACAGTTTAGATGAAGTCATGAGTAATGAGTGATGCGTGATGAGTTAAAACCAACTCGTCAAAGCACACTCATCACTCATCACTCATCACTCATCACATGTTCATTTCGTATCAATGGCTGCGCGAGTTGACCGGCACGAAGCTGTCGCCCGAAGAGGTTCGGGAGCGGCTGACGAATGTTGGTCTGGCCATTGATGCGGTGGAACAACGCGGCGACGATTTTGTGCTGGATGTTGAGGTGCCCTCAAACCGCGGGGACTGTCTTTCGCACGTCGGCATTGCGCGTGAACTCGCGGTAATCGAAAAGTCCAAGGTCCAACGTCCACAGTCCAAGGTCAAAAATGCTAATGGCAAAACGAGCGAATTCACCTCCGTCACAATTGCCGATCGCGATCTGTGTCCGCGGTATGCGGCGCGCATTGTGCGCGGCGCGAAAATCGCGCCGTCGCCGGAATGGCTAACGAAGAAACTGGAAGCGATCGGCCAGCGCCCGATTAACAACGTCGCTGACATCACGAATTACGTGCTGCATGAGCTGGGACAACCTCTGCATGCATTCGATCTGGCGAAGCTCGAAGAAAACAGAATCGTCGTCCGACGCGCGCTTCGCGGCGAGACAATCAAAACACTTGACGGCGTAGATCGAAAACTTGATGAGCAGATGCTGGTGATTGCGGATGGAAAACGACCCGTCGCCCTCGCCGGCGTTATGGGTGGGGAAGATTCGGAGATCTCCGGCAAGACGACTGAGATCTTGATCGAGAGCGCGTACTTCAACTCCGCATCCGTTCGTCGTACTGCGAAACTGCTCGGACTGAACACCGAAGCCTCGCATCGTTTCGAACGCGGCACTGATCCGGAAGGCGTGATTCGTGCGCAGGAGCGCTGTGTGGCTCTGATTTGTGAACTCGCGGGTGGCACCGCCACCGGAGACGCCCTGGATGTCTATCCAAAACCATACAAGCCGAGAGATGTCGCTCTTCGTCCGCCGCGAGTCGAAGCGATTACGGGTCTAAGAACTAAAACCGAAGAGATGCTGCGTATCCTCAGCGCGCTTGGATTCGAACTGAAAGAGCGGGACGGCAGTTCTTGGAGATTCAGCGTGCCGTCGTGGCGGCACGACGTCGCGATCGAAGAAGACTTGGTTGAGGAAGTTGCTCGCCACACCGGCTACGATCAAATTCAAACTGCGCTTCCATTAGCCAGCAGTGCCGGCGAGTATCATTCGACCGAACCGCACAAGCGCGCGTTGCGCCGGTCGCTCGCGGCGCGCGGATACGATGAAGCAATCGGTTTCAGCTTCATCCATCGCACAGACGGATTCGAACTGCTACCCGCTCTGCGCGCGGGTGGAGAAACGTCGGTGGTGCTCACGAATCCCATCATCGAAGAAGCTTCGCAAATGCGGCAGACGCTGTTGCCTGGCTTATTAAAGTCGGTGCAGCACAACATCAATCACGGAAATCGCAACGTTTGCCTGTTCGAACTGGGACGCGTTTTCGCCGGATTACCGGAGCGGGAGTTGCCCATAGAGCGTGAAGCGCTCGCGATCGTGGCGACGGGTGGCCTGATGCTCGCGGATCGGGCGCAACCCGAGCGTGAATTGGATTTCTATGATTTAAAGGGCGCGCTTGAGGCTGGAATCGAAGCGATGAATTTGGGGCGGCCCGACTTCGAGGCGTCCGAACTGAAGCATCTGCGGCCGGGGCAATCGGCCCTGCTTCGCATTGGCAGCACTGTTATCGGTTCCAGCGGACGTCTTTCAGAATCTGTCGCTGGTGAATACAAGTTTCGGCAGCCCGTCTTTGTGGCGGAAATCGATTTGACGGCGTTGCGCGAGTCAAAAGAGCTGCCGGTGTTGTACTCGCCCTTGCCGCGCTTTCCTTCGATCGTGCGTGACGTTTCGCTGCTTATCGCGCGGAAGTTGACTGCTACGGAGTTGACCCGCGCGATCTCTGAGCAGCCGCCGCGCCACTTTGTGAAAACCGAATTCGTCGGCACCTACGAAGGTGAGGGAATTCCCGACGATAAGCGATCGATCACCATCCGCATCGAGTATCGTGCCGATGACCGCACCCTGCGTGACGAGGAGGTCGATGAAATCCATCGGCCCGTCGTCGAAAGTCTCAAGCAGAAATTCAACGCTGAGGTTAGATAGTCTCAAGTTTCAAGTTTCAAGTTCCAAGTTCCAGGTTCCAAAGTCTCAGGTTTCGGTCTCAGTCGGATTCTTGCGTCCGTCAGATGTGCAATTTTGAGACTCGACTTGGAACTTGAAACTTGAAACTTGAGACTTGAAACTAATATTTCCTTGCGCTCTTGCGCGTGACGAAGGATAATCAGCGCGACTTCAACGCGTCGGAGCGGAGATAAACGATGGTCGCCTGGAACGGACTCGAAAAATTCTCACACCTCGAAGACAAAATTTATCGCACAATCGAACTGACAAAGACACTGCGTCAGGAAAAGGAAGAGCTGGAGCGGAAGCTCGCAAACAAAAAAGGTGCGAGCGGAACCGATGAAGAGCTCGTTTCCGAAGTGCAGCGCTTACAAGCCGAGCGCGATTTGATCCGTGCGAAGGTTGAAAAAATTATGGACGCGATTGCCGCGATCGATCCTGAAATTGTGGAGGCCGTCCGCTGATGAGCGCAGATTCTCTTGGTTTTGACCGCAGCGACGCAACCTCTTCACCGACGATTAAGGTCGAGATTTACGATCAGGCCTATACCGTTCGCTCGGATGGCGATCCCGAATATCTCAAGCAGTTGGCCGAATACGTCGACCAGCGCATGCGCGAGATTTCGTCGGGGACTTTGACCGTCGATTCGCGGAAAGTCGCGATTCTCGCCGCGCTCTACATAGCCGATGAGTTGCACCAGCTCAGGAAAATGACTGAGCAGGTAGACGAACAACTGGCCACGCGAAGCTTAGAATGTTCCGAGATGTTGGATCGTCTTCTGAAACCCGCACGCAACCTTGAGCGGGCGAATTAGCCTTTCCACGATAAATCGAAGCGTACTCGCGCTGGACAGGTTATGCTAGACAGCGAGCGGCTTTTGTGTGCTACTATCCCTCGCGGCAGAAGGAAAATTTCTGCCGGGTTCGTCACCGACTTACGATGATTGAGCCAACGTCGTTCAAAAGGGAGGCCGACATCGCGAGCTAGTGCGTTTCTTCATCGTAAAGAGATGCCGACAGTTTGCGGTGACAAAAAGGCCACCCACCTGATTACTCAGGTTCAATTACGACTTCGGAACGACCCGGCGGTGCTCCTTCTGCCAATCAAAAGCCGTAAATCGTGAATCGTAAATCGTAAATAGACTCTGCTATTGGCGATTTTACTGAGCGGTTTGCGGTTTTTGTCTATTTACGATTCACGATTTACGATTCACTTTCTTATGAAGCTTCTGCTCATTGGTGATGTTGTTGGAAAGCCTGGGCGCGCGGCCTTGCTCGATCGTTTGCAGGACCTGAAAGAGCAACATCAAATCGACTTCACCATCATCAATGCGGAAAATGTCGCCGGTGGTTTTTCGATCACGGCCGCAATTGCCGAACTATTGTTCTCGTCAGGTGTTGATGTGATGACCTCTGGCAATCACATTTTCGACAAACACGAAGTAATCGACTACATAAAAAAGCAATCCAAACTGTTGCGGCCCGCGAACTATCCACCCACTACGCCGGGACAGGGAATGTGGATCGGCGACGTAAATGGGACGCGCGTCGCGGTAATTAACCTGCTCGGGCGCATCTTCATGGCGCCCGCTGACGATCCTTTTCGCATTGCGAACGAGTTGCTGACTTCGCTTGATGGCGATGTGAAGGTGCGAATTGTCGACATGCATGCGGAAGCCACCTCAGAAAAGAGCGCGATGGGCTGGTATTTGGATGGCAGAGTTTCAGTCGTTTATGGCACGCACACGCACGTGCAAACTGCCGATGAGCGCATTTTGCACGAAGGGACCGCGTACATCACGGACGTTGGAATGACGGGAAGTTACGGCGGTGTGATTGGCATGAAGAAAGGCGACATCATCCATCGCTTCATGTCACCGATTCACCGCAAGCCCGATCACTCAAAAAGCGAAGTGCGGATCTGCGGCGCGGTGGTGGACGTGGATGAAGTGACGGGACGAGCGCGCTCGATCGAAAGGATCAATTTGAGTCACGAGCCGTAGGATCAGTGGACAGTGAGCAGTGGGCAGTGTGCAGTGTGCGGTCGCAGTAAGCAGCGTGGTTAACGGATAGTCAAAAATGTAGTCAAAGACGGCAAATGTCGGTATTCTGCCGTGGCTTTCCCATTTTTCTCAGGAGACTCCCAATGAAATAAAAAACTATCGAGATCTGATTGCGTGGCAACGCGCCATGGACTTGGTTGAATTGGTCTATAAAGCTTCCGGCCGCTTTCCTCGTGAAGAGTTGTATGCTCTCACCAGTCAAGTGCGGAGAGCGGCGGTGTCCTTACCTTCGAATATCGCCGAAGGCCAGGGCCGGAGAACCACTTCTGATTTTTTGCGACATCTTTCGATCGCCTACGGGTCTTTGCGTGAAGTTGAAACGCAATTACTCATTGCCGCACGCCTCAACTATATAACCGCGGCGCAAGTGGAAACGATAATGATTAAGGCGGGAGAGGTTGGCCGTTTGCTGAATGGACTGATGAACTCGCTGTCTCCGTCTTAAAGGTCTTTTCTGCCGACCGCGCACTGCCCACTGCTCACTGCTGAGAGCCCACTGACTCATTCCGGCGAGATCTCCGGCACCAGTTCGACTTCGTCTTGATCAGCTCCCAGCGGTGGCGCGAGCAGCATTTCGGCAAACCCGGTTGGCATCGAGCGGACGCGAGCGTTGCTATCGGTGACGACGTGGCCGGTTTCACCTTCAGCGATTACTACTCCATCTGACTCGCGAATGATTTCATAACCAAATCGCAGCGACCGGCGACGCAGCTCGGTGATGTGAGTCCTCACAATCAGCACGTCATCATAGTAGGCTGGGGCCTTGTAGCGGCAATAGCTTTCCGCGACGACCAGAAAAGCATTTTCACTCTCTTCCATGTCGCGGTAGGAAAAGCCGCGCGCGCGGCAATATTCGGTGCGGCCGATCTCAAACCAGATCAGGTAGTTTGCATGATACACGACACCCATCTTGTCGGTCTCAGCGTAGCGCACACGCAGAGTGGCTTCGTGCCAGTGATCGAAGTCGTCGTCCTGTGCCGGATTCATCAAAAACGGAATCTCCGAAACAACTGTTCCACCAGCAGCGGCCGGTGAGTTAAACTCGCATTGTCTGATTTGGAATCTTTAGCGGACTATAAGTGCGAATCACGATGATGTCAAAGAAAAGTTCAGTACGCGTCTCTCGGCGCAAATGGGCGGCCCAACGATCGAGTGTAGTCGCAGCGATTTCGTTCTGTATTCTGGCGGTTTTCTTAACTGGCGTCATCCCCACGTCGGCGCAAAAGCCCGCGACGGGCACTGAGAGTGCGAGTTCCGCAGCGCGGAATGCGGCCCTGGTCGCCGCAACGAACGAAGTCTTGCAGGAGACCAGTCAGTTGCGCGAGCTCGCGGTGCTGCGGCCAGTTCCGAGTTCAGCGCAATCTCGTGCCGAAATTGAACACATGATTGTCGCGAATCTGGATCGAGACACGACCGCCGCGGACATGCATGCTTCGGAAGTGACCCTCAAGCGACTGGGACTCGTGCCGGCGAATTTCAGTTTGCGGCCGCTGATTGTTCGCTTGCTCACTGAACAGGTGGCCGGTTATTACGATCCAAGAGAGCAGCAATTTCATCTGGCCGATTGGATTGACGTCGATGGTCAGAAACCGATCATGGCGCATGAGCTGACGCACGCGCTTCAGGATCAGCACTTCAATTTGCGCAGATTCGAAAAATGGCCGAAAGGAGACTCAGACGCGGAACTGGCCACTCATGCGCTGATCGAGGGGGACGCCACACTCGCGATGACGCTCTATGTCGCGAGCAATCCAGTGCGCGCTTTGAGTTTCCTAAAATCATTTATGGGCGCAGAAACATCGAGCCAGGAGTTAGAGAAAGCCCCACGCGCGATCCGCGAGACTCTGTTGTTTCCTTATCAGGAGGGTCTGATATGGACACGTTCGCTTTATCAAAACGGCGGTTGGTCGGCGGTGTCGCGCGCATTCAATGCGCTGCCCCAATCAAGCGAACAGATTCTTCATCCCCCGAAGTACTTTATTCACGAAGCGCCGGTGAAAGTCTTTCTGCCGGATTTACGTCCGTCACTTGGCCGCGGTTGGCAGCGTATAGAAGCTGACGTGAACGGCGAGTGGAGCTTCTATCTTATACTCGACGAGTTTCTGAAGTCTGCATCGACTTCGAAGCGGGCGGCGGCGGGATGGGCCGGCGATCGTTACGCAACCTACGAGAACGCGAGTGGTCAAACCGCCTACGCTTCATTGTCTGTGTGGGACACGGAAAAGGACGCGCGGGAATTCTTTGATGCTTACTTGGACCGTACAAAGTTGAGGTATGCGGATGCGCGCGTGATCTCTGAGCGTCCCACAGCGTGGTCGGCGCGGACTTCTGAAGGCGAAGTCGCGATTGAACTTCGTGGCAATCGCGTCCTGGTAGTGGAAGGTATTCCGGCGACAGCGAACAGTCGCGCCATGATTCGTGTGCTATGGGCGAGATCCAGTAGTGGGTCAGTTTGAAGAGTGGCACGGGCGTCCCGCCCGTGAAATCACGCGCAAGATGCGCGTGCCACCTCAAACTGACGCAGCACCTAAGATCCGGCCTAAATTGGCGCGATACTCTCTGACTGTGATATTTTTCGACAGTAAACGTTTCCAGAGATGCAGCATGGCTGAGAGAGAAGCTGAAGTCGTGTCTACTTCGCGTTTCAAGGTGCGTCCGCTGACGAAACAGAAGGCAGCAGGCGGCGAGCAGAAGGCAGAGCCGTTCGCGTTGGAAACCTCACCAAATTCAGTTGCAGAAACACACGGTAAGAAATCGCGACTGCGCGAACTTACAGGTGACTTGCGCGAGCTCGAGACGAAGTTGCGCCTCGGCGGCGGCGCCGAGCGCGTTGAGAAACAACACAAGCAGGGAAAATTGACCGCGCGCGAGCGCATTGATTTGCTGCTCGACAAGAATTCGTTCAGCCAGGAGATCGGGCTTCTGGTGGCGTATGATCAGTACAAAGCAGACGTCAGAGGTCAGACGTCAGCAGTCAGAAAAGCGGACAAGTCTCAAGTCTCAAGCCTCAAGCCTCAAGAAATAGGTGGAGCGCCGGCGGCGGGAGTGGTCACCACCGTCGGGCGCGTTTCGGCCAGGGAAGTCGTTGTTGTTGCCAACGACGCGACGGTCAAAGCCGGCTCATGGTGGCCCGAAACGATCAAAAAAATCCTGCGTGCGCAGGAAATCGCCATGCGCTCGCGCATTCCCATTATCTATCTCGTCGATTCTGCGGGGGTGAACCTTCCTTATCAGGGTGGTGTCTTTCCGGGGCAATACGGCGCGTCTCGCATTTTTTACTACAACTCGATCATGCGGCGCTATTTGAAGGTGCCGCAGATTTCCGCCGTGATGGGACCATGCATTGCCGGCGGCGCTTACCTGCCGGCGCTCTCAGACGTCATCATCATGGTCGAAGGCACATCGTTCATGGGCTTGGGTGGTGCAAATCTCGTGAAGGGTGCGACCGGTCAGACGATCGATAACGAAACTCTCGGTGGCGCCCGTGCCCACAACGAGTTGTCCGGCGTGGCGCATTATCGCGTTAAGAATGATAAGGACGCGATCGCGAAGATACGTGAATTTGTTGGTGAGTTGCCGAGGAAGGACTCAGGACTGAGGACTGAGGACTTAGGACTGAGTAGTGCGGGCTCAAAACAGAAGTCTCAGTCCTCAGTCCTCAGACCTCAGTCCTTCAAAGCAAGACGTCCAGCTGAAGAAATCTACGAAATCATCCCCGAAGATCATCGGCAGCCGTACGACATGCGCGCGTTACTCGATTGCATCCTGGATGACGGGCACCTCGATGAGTTTCAAGCCGACTACGCGAAAGAGATCATCACCGGCCACGCCAGCCTCGCCGGAATTCAAGTGGGCGTGATTGCGAACGCGCGCGGGATGTTTCGCGATCCATCGGGAGGAGCGCCGCGCTTCGGCGGAATTGTGTACACGGAATCAGCTGAGAAGGTCGCATACTTCATCGACACTTGTAATCGTCATGGGACACCGCTCCTGTTTGTTCAGGACGTGTCCGGTTTCATGGTGGGACCCGACGCGGAGCATTCGGGAATTATTCGCGCCGGGGCGCGCTTCGTGGAAGCGATGGCGACGGCGATCGTCCCGAAGATTGTCCTAACGGTAAACCATGCGTCGGGCGCGGGATACTATGCGATGGCAGGACAGGGTTTTGATCCGAATTTCATCTTCAGTTGGCCGACTGGACGAATGGGGGTGATGGAAGGTGAATCGGCAGTGCAGGCCGTGTTCGGAAGTGAACTCGAGCGTCTGAAGAAGAATGGACAGGAGCCCACGCCTGAGTTAGAAATCGAAATGCGCAAAGTGCGCGAAACGTACGAGCGGGAACTTGACGCGAAATATGCGGCCGCCCGAGGTTTCGTGGATGCTGTGATAGCTCCGGAAGAGACGCGCGGCGCGTTGGAGCTTGCCTTGCGCGTGAGTTTAAATTATTCAGGGCCTCATTTAGGACAATTTGTTATGCCGGCATCATTGACGTAAATCATGTAGGGAGCAACATCGTTCGCTCCTGAAAATATCTAACTAAAGCAACAAAGGAGAATGACCGTGAGAAAGAGCACCACTTATCCTTTCGTTCTTGCAGTTGTGATCGGAGTATTTGCCGCCTCGAGCGCGGGATTGATCGTGTCTGCACAGAATTCCAACTCGTCGACGACGATGGCGCCAGCGAATAGCAACACATCGAAGCCGCGTCATAAGCCAAAACCGAAGCCGAAACCGGCGGCGGAAGGAACCACCGGCACAGGCGCAATGGGGACGGAGGCTAAGACACCAAAGCGTCGAACTGGTCGTTGCAATCCCGACGAGCAGGAGCAGACTGACCTTTCCGGCACATACAACGGAAAGTTCAAGCACGGTGACGAGGCGGCGAAGGACGGTACGCTTACGATCACCGGTAATAACTTCACCGCCACCATGGGTGATCAAACTATGTCTGGACGTATCACCGCGGTGACGACTTGCGGCTACACAGCCGTTAGTGTCATGCATGAGGGCGAGGCGCGTGCGCATTCATTGCGGGCGAAGAAAATGGGCAATGGCCTGACGCTGATGAGCGTGCCGGGTGAACCTGAAAAAATGATGTTCACCACCGGTGGCGGAATGCGCCGGCCCAGGAAGCATACGACGAAAAAGCCGGCCGCCCCGGCTGCTACCACGACTCCGCCGCAGCAGTAGCTGTGCGGATCACTTAATCGCACGGAGCTGGGTAAATTCATGCCGCAACGCCGCCGATCATGCGGCGCTGGGTAGTTTGTTTGTCTTCCAGCTCCGTGTTTGTTCGTCTTACGACGGTAACAGATGAAAGAAAGAGTTCGCATCGCTGCAGGGCAAGGCTTTTGGGGTGACCTGCCCGACGCGCCGGTACGTCAAGTGCAGGGCGGGCCGATCGACTATCTGATGCTCGACTACTTGGCCGAAGTGACGATGTCGATCATGCAAAAGCAGAAGGCGCGCGATCCGAACGCAGGATATGCGCGCGATTTTGTGTCCTTGATGAAAGAGATCCTGCCGGCTTGTGTCGAACGCAACATTAAAGTCGTGGCGAATGCTGGAGGTGTAAACGTGCCGGGCTGCGCCGCGGCCGTGCGCCATGTCGCGATTGAATTGGGACTTGGTGACAAAGTGCGAATCGGAATAGTGACCGGAGATGACATTCTCGATCGGATCGATGAGTTAATCGGCAGAGGTATTGAGCTGCGCAATCTCGACACAGGCGAGCCGCTCGCAGTTGTGAGGAATCGAATTCAAAGCGCCAATGCTTATCTCGGCGCCGCGCCAATCGTCGAGGCCTTGGGCCAAGGCGCGAACGTCATCGTTACCGGGCGCGCAACGGATACGGGATTGACACTGGGCCCATTAATTCACGAATTCGGGTGGGCGGCTGATGATTGGGATCGTTTGGCCGCGGGAACGATTGCTGGGCACATCATCGAATGCGGCGCCCAATGCTCGGGCGGAAATTGCCAGTACGACTGGGAGAACATTCCGGATCTTGCAAATGTCGGATTTCCAATTGCGGAAGCATCTCCGGACGGAACGTTTATTATCACTAAGCACGAAGGAACGGGGGGTTGCGTTAATGTTCCGTCGGTGAAAGAACAACTGCTTTATGAAATGGGCGATCCCCACGAGTACATCACGCCTGATTGCGTCGCTGACTTCACGACGATTCACTTAGCCGACGACGGCCCCGATCGCGTGCGTGTTTTTGGAATCAAAGGCCGACCAGCTACTGAATCCCTGAAAGTTTCAATCAGTTATTCGTCAGGGTTTAAGGCAGTCGGCACGCTCGTCTATGCGTGGCCAGATGCCTACAAGAAGGCGCAGGCGGCGGATCGTGTTTTACGCGCGCGTCTCGATCGTCTTGGATTGAAGTTCGAGCAGGTGCTGACCGAGTTTGTGGGCGCGAGCGCCGCGCATGGACCATTAGCTGGTGAGCCGTCACCGGATCTGGCAGAAGTACAGCTACGGGTTGGCGTGCGCGCAAACGATCGCGCGGCCGTTGAGCGCTTCACAAAAGAAATTGCGCCGTTAATTTTGACCGGCCCGCCGGCAGTAACAGGATTCGCAGGTGGTCGGCCGAAAGTTGAAGAGATTGTGGCGTACTGGCCGGCACTGATTCCGAAAAGCGAAATCAGATCAGAGGTGAAGTTTGCGAGCTGAATCGTCAGACGCAAAGGAAACACCAGTTTGAAAGTAAGACTTACAAAACTAGCCCACGCCAGGTCCGGCGACAAAGGCGACACGGCGAATGTCGGGCTAATCGCTTTGCGGGACGAGTTCTATCCGTTGCTCGTGCGTGAGGTAACCGCAGCGCGTGTCAAAGAGCATTTTCGCGGAATTTGCGGCGGCGACGTCGAGCGATTTGAACTGCCAAATCTGGGCGCGCTTAATTTCCTACTCCATGAAAGTCTCGGCGGTGGTGGCACGCTTTCGTTGATGACCGACGCTCAGGGCAAAACGTTTTCGACCGCGCTTTTGCGGACGGAAATTGAAATCGCGGATGAAGAGGCAGCGCGCCTCGGGCTGGGATAGAAAAATGACAGTGACGCAAACAGTTCTGTCCGAAGTTCGCGACGCAGTGGCGTCTTTGACGCTCAACCGTCCTGACAAGCGAAACGCGCTCAATGACGAACTGGTCGCGGACTTGAAATTGGCGCTGAAAAGTGCGGACAACGATGACAGGGTTCGTTGCATTGTGCTGCGCGGCGCGGGCGCAGATTTCTGTTCGGGAGCGGACCTGTCGGCGCTGCAGAAAGTTTCAAAAGCCTCGGTGGCTGAAAACCTTGGCGACGCCCAGTCGTTAGCTGACCTATTCCTGTTGATGCGAAAAGTTCGAGTACCCGTTATCGCTGCGGTTCGGGGACGCGCTCTCGCAGGTGGATGTGGGCTGGCGCTCGCGTGTGACATTGTGCTCGCCGAAACTTCGGCGCGGTTCGGCTTTCCCGAAGTGAAGCTTGGATTCGTCCCGGCGATGGTGATGGCGATCCTGCGTCGGTCAACGTCTGAGAAGATTGCTTTCGAACTGATAACCACTGGCCGTGAACTGAGCGCTTCCGAAGCGAACTCGCTACGCCTCGTCAACCATGTCTTCGAACGGGAGAGCTTTGACGCTGACGTCGAAAAATTCGCTGCGCGGTTTCAGAAGCTCGGCCGATCCGCGTTGAGTTTGTCCAAGTCTCTCTTTTATTCGAGCGAAGTGATGGCGTTCGCAGACGCGCTGGCGGCGGGGGTCGATGTCAACGCAACGGCCCGGATGACGGAAGATTGTCAGGCAGGTATTGCACGCTTCCTTTCGAAAGAGTAGTAAGCGCGCGATTAGTCACGTGGCTTTACATTCTCACGAATGAATTTCGCGATGTCCTGAGTGGATGTTCCGGGCAGAAAAATTTCGGCGACGCCCTGGTCTTTCAATTTGGGAATGTCTTCTTGTGGCACAATTCCGCCAAGTATTACCAGCGTGTCATTCATCCCCTGATCGCGCAGGAGTGAGACTATCCGCGGACAGAGCGTGTTATGCGCGCCGCTAAGGATGGAAACGCCGACGGCGTCTACGTCTTCCTGCAACGCCGCTGCTGCTATCATTTCGGGAGTTTGCCGGAGTCCCGTATAGATCACTTCCATACCCGCATCGCGCAACGCGCGCGCGATCACTTTGGCGCCGCGGTCATGACCATCAAGACCTGGCTTCGCGACAAGCACGCGAATTTTTCTTTCGGATTGGACCATGCAGAGTCGATGGAGTTATATTGCCGGCTCTTCGTAGATGCCGTAGACATCGCGCAGCGCCGAACAAATCTCGCCCAACGTCGCGTATTCGCGCACCGCTTCGATTGTCGCGGGCATCGTGTTTTCGTTCGTCCGGGCCGCTTTGCGAATGTTGTCCAGGGTCTTCGTGACTGCGCCTTCATCGCGCCGCGCGCGGGCCTGGTCCAGCCTTTCAATTTGGTGATGGCGCACTGATTCGTCAATCACAAGAATCGGGACTTCAGTTGACTCTTCGTCCATCTGGTATTTGTTGACACCGACAATCGTCTGCTCGCCAGCCTCAAGGGCCTTCTGATATTGATAAGCGGAGTCCTGAATCTCTCTTTGCGGAAAACCCTTCTCGATAGCCTCTACCATTCCACCCATCGCGTCGATGCGGTCGAAATAGTCGCGCGCGCCCTGCTCCATCTTTTCAGTTAGTGCCTCGACAAAATATGAGCCGCCCAGAGGATCGACTGTGTTCGCAACGCCACTTTCTTCGGCAATTATCTGTTGCGTGCGCAGAGCCAGCAGCGCCGCCCGATCCGTCGGCAAAGCGAGCGCTTCGTCGTATGAGTCAGTGTGGAGAGACTGAGTACCACCAAGCACTCCGGCAAGCGCTTGGATTGCCACCCGCACCACATTGTTGAGCGGTTGCTGTACAGTCAACGAAACGCCTGCCGTCTGTGTGTGAAACCGAAGCTGGAGTGTGCGCTCATCTAGTGCCCCAAAACGATCACGCATCGTTCGCGCCCACAGCCTGCGCGCTGCACGGTACTTCGCGACCTCCTCAAAAAAGTCATTGTGTGCGTTGAAGAAGAACGAAATTCGTGGCACAAACTTCTCGACATCGAGGCCGGCGCGGATTCCCCATTCGACATATTCGATTCCGTCCCGCAGAGTGAACGCGAGTTCCTGCAAAGCGGTAGCTCCCGCTTCGCGGATGTGGTAACCGCTCACTGAAATTGGGTTGTACCTGGGAACATGCGCGGTGCAGAACTCGAAAGTATCGATCACAAGCTTCATCGCCGGACGAATCGGATAAATCCATTCCTTCTGCGCGATATACTCTTTCAAAATATCGTTCTGCAGTGTTCCGGAGATTCTTTTCCAGTCAGCGCCCTGCTTCTCAGCGACGACGAGGTACATCGCGAGCAATACTGAAGCAGGAGCATTAATTGTTTGCGAGACGGTGACGTTCTCGAGATCAATCCCGTCAAACAGCGTCTCCATATCCGCGAGAGAAGAGACGGCGACGCCGCATTTGCCCACCTCGCCCTCAGATAGCGGTGAGTCGGCGTTGTAACCCATTAGTGTGGGCAAGTCATATGCGACGGACAGCCCTGTTTGACCTTCCCTGAGCAGATATTTGAAACGTTGATTGGTTTCTTCCGGCGTGCTGAACCCGGCAAACTGCCGCATGGTCCAGAGCTTCCCGCGATAACCGGTGGCGTGAATGCCCCGTGTATATGGAAATTGGCCGGGCTCGCCTATGTCGCTGGCTACTTCAACGTCGCGAATATCGTCCGGAGTGTAGAGACGATTGATCTCGTCCAGTGAAACTGTGCGAAAACTGGTTCTGCGCTCCTTAGTTTTTGAACGAGAATCTGGTCCGACTCGAGGCTTAGCGATGTCAGTAGTTGCCATCTTAGTCGTGCGCTTAACGAAATTTTGATGTTAGTGAATGCCATATATGGTGTCAAACACGATAGTTGTTCGCAGGGATTAGAAGAAGAGCGCGGCTGCGATGTTCTGCAGCCGCGCGGTTTTGGTAGGACCCGAAATCGTAGACAGAAGCAGCAGGGTAAAGCGGGTGCTATTAGCGGACAAAAGACAGTGTTGCCAGACTTGTTCCTGATTGAGACTTTATCGGGACGACAATATCCGTCGGTCGAACCATGCCAAGCCGTACGCGCGCAGCCGATTCTATAATTGCAGGGTCTGTTGTGATTTGACGCACCTGAAGTTCGAGCTGCGCGTTGGACTTGTGCATCGCGTCAACGTCTGTTGTCAGTTGCTGCAGCTGACGGGCTGCCGATTTGGCCTCCGCGCTGCCGCGCAGATTTACCGTAACGCAGATCGCGGAAGCGGCAAGCAAAATCATTCCGAGATAGATCCAGGAAGGAACGAACGCGATGGCGCCTCGGGCAAGACCGTCGACCGTCGTGGCGTGAGTTCGTAGGACTGTCGCCGGTCCGGTTTGCGAAATCGCCACTCGGTTCACCGGCCGAGCACTAACACGATAAGAGTTCGCAACGCGATTCAATGGATCACCTCCCAAAAGTTAATCGATACTGAGCCTTCGTGAACTTGCGACGGCGTTTGCTGGCAAGCGCTCGTGCTGCGCTTGGTTCAAAGTGACTCGAAATAGCCGGCGCCGGCTGCTCACCCGCAGCGAAGCCATTTTGCGGCGGATGGTCACGCGCGCCGACGAGTCGTGCCCTCTTAGCTGGGTTTTGGTTTTCGGAGTCATTTGTTGGTTATCTGGCCGCTCTATGCCGATAAACGGGTTTTGTACTAGATAGTGGGCTCTTCAAGGTCCTTCGCCGCAACATAGTGTGCTTGAGAGCCGCCAATCCCTTGCGTCACAATGATTTACCCGCAAGTGGGGCGAATTTAACAGCGACTTGCGATCGACGCAACACCATTTTGTCACAACGATTTAGCAATGTAACTTCAACGTTTACATAAACTAACGCGGATTAAGCGCTTAATTCGGCGAACAGCGGGCGAACGGAAAATCGTATCGAGTTAGACGATGCGTCGTGACGTATCGAAATAGGCCCGCAAGGATCTGGCGTGTCGAGATGGCGCGCTCTTCAGTGAGGTTGGGCTAGTCCACAGCGGTTGCTAAGCTGCGTGCTTGCAACACATACGTGAAAATAGCCATGCGGGGCACGGTCGTTGCGAGTCTCAAAGCGCGGTTGTGTGTACCCCTCGACGGAGTTTTATATAGATGAAAGCAATTAAATACGCTGAACGCGGACTAACTATGGTGGCTGGTAGCCTCTTTAATACCATCCAAGTCGTCAATAAGTACAAGCCCAACCCGTCATTCACGCCAAAGTGGTCGGATAAGCCGCTGCTTAAGTCATGGCAGAAAACCAAGCCAACGCTGGGCTGGCCGAGAGTTACCGACTCGCTGTGCCCGAATTGTGTAATTGAAGCGCGCGAGGACATCCTGAACGGCAAGCAGGACGTGGCTGTTCTCATTAACGAGAAGGTAGGCGAGATCAAGGCGCAGATTGTCGAACGCGACGGCGAGATTTGGATGATTAAGGAATGTCCGACTCACGGGCACTTCGAAGATGTGATGGCGATCGACTCGAAGTTTCTGACGCACATCGAAACGATGTTTCCGGGCCGTGACATCGAGGCTCACAATGACGAAAAATTGCACAATCATGGTTCCAGCACCGTCAAGTACGGTCGCGGGGCAGTATTGACTGTCGACCTTACGAACCGCTGCAACATGATGTGTGATCCGTGCTTCATGGACGCGAACCAGGTGGGCTTTGTGCATGAACTTAGCATGGATGAAATCAAAGAGATTCTGGACAACGCAATTTCGATCAAGCCGCGTCGACAGATGTCGGTTCAGTTCTCTGGTGGCGAGCCGACCATATCGCCGCACTTCATCGAAGCGATTAAGTACTCTCGGAAAGTCGGATACAACTCGGTTCAAGCGGCAACGAACGGCATTGAGTTCGCGAAGAGCAAAGACTTCTGCCGCCAGGCGGCCGATGCTGGTCTCCGTTATGTTTATTTTCAATTCGACGGCATCGGCAACGATGCCAACAGCCATCGCCAGGTCGGCAACTTGTTCGATGTGAAATTGCGCGCGATTAACAACCTGCACGAAGCCGGCGTGGAGATTGTTCTCGTTACCACGCTCGTCAACGGAATCAACAACGATCAGGTTGGATCGATCATTCGTTTTGCGCTCGATAACCCTAAGAAGATTGCGTTCCTTTCGTTCCAGCCAGTTTCATTTACCGGGCGCGACGAAGCGATTACGCCGGAGCGCCGCTTACAGCAGCGTTATACACTTTCTCACTTAGCCCACGACGTGAAGAACCAGGTTGGCATTACCGAGCCGACTCGCGATTGGTTCCCGCTGTCGCTGATGGGCGCCTTCGCAGACTTTGCTGACTTAGTGCACGGTCCCGAATCCGAATGGGGTCAAGTTTCCTGCGGCTGTCACCCGAACTGCGGTGTTGGGACGGCGGTAATGATCGACAAGGAAACGAAGGAGATGAGCCCAGTCCCCGCATTCCTGGATATTCCCGGTCTTGTTAAAGACATGCGGAAGATCACGGACGCGGCTCGCGGCAAATGGATGTCGAACCTGATGATGGGTCTCGCGTTGTTAAAGCACTACCGGCCGCAAAATGCGCCGACCAACTTCAATCTTTACGAGCTTTTCAAGAAGTTCGACAAATCGTTTGGCCTAACCGGCAAGGACTACGGCAGGGTTGACGGCGATCGCAGCAAGGATGACATCGCGAAGCGTCGCTCAGACCGTTGGAACTTCCTGTTCATCGCGGGCATGTGGTTCCAGGATCTATTCAACTACGATTTCCGCCGCACTGAGATGTGCATCATTCCGTACGGCACGCAGGAAGGCGAGATCAGCTTCTGCGCTTACAACACGGGCATTGGCTGGCGCAACATCATCGAGCACATGCACCAGAACGCGACCGTCGCGAAGTGGTACGAAGAGCATGGCCGCCATGAAATCTTCGCGCGTGGCAGGGAAGTGGAGATGGCGGACAAATCGCATAACCTGATTCTGAACGAAACGGACCTGGCGCGGCCGAACAAGCCACACATGGAAGGTCCGAAGACTGCGCACGAAGAAATGGTCGCGATGCGCAAGCTTTATCAGGAAATGGTCATGAAGCAGCAGCAGATTAAGACCGACAACGGCGACAAGCCCGTTCAGATTCAAGGTCTCAATGGCAAGAAGAGCGCGGCCGTCGTTGCTGTCTAATCTTGATCCAATAATTCGAGCCCCGCGCGCAGAGTTACAGCTCGCGGGGTTTCGCTTGTCTGCTTGACCAAGAGCGATCTCAATGTGTTAAATAGCAGTTCGGAAGGATACTCAAGAAGGAAGAGAGAGATAGATGGCAGTAGTCAACGTTAATCCCGGCGAGTCGATTGAAAGCGCGCTGCGCCGCTTCAAGCGTAAGGTGATGACTGAAGAGATCATCAAGGACGCGAAAAAGCACGCGTTTTTCATGCCGCCAGGACAAAAAGCAAAACTGAAGTCTGCGCTCGCTCGCAAGCGCAACAAGAAAAAGGCTCGCCCGCGTCCTCGCCCGACAACATAAGTCGCAGCGAAAGAGCGAGACTTACCAGATTCGATCCAGGAAAACCCGGCTGGCTCGCTACGTTTGAATAAAACGTTTGGCGCGGGTCTGCGCGGGCGAAGTGGAATATAATCATAGCTTCGCAGCATGACGCGAATTCTCTTAACCAACGACGACGGCATACATTCGGACGGACTCGGAACGCTGGAACGAGCCCTTCGCGAATTGGGCGATATTTACGTTGTCGCACCGGCTGCAGAGATGAGTGGCGCGTCGCACAGCCTCACGTTGGCGCGACCGCTCCGCATTCGCCAGATCGATGCTCGTCACTGGACCGTGGACGGCACGCCAACTGATTGCGTGACGCTCGCTTTACACAAGATTCTTGAAGAAGACGAGCGGCCGCATGTGTGCGTCTCGGGAATAAACCACGGCGGCAATCTCGGCGATGATGCTACGTATTCCGGAACCGTCGCTGGCGCCTTGGAGGCCACGATTCTCGGGGTCCCTGGATTGGCGGTGAGTCTCGTGGCGCGCGAACACTTTGATTTCACTGACGCGGCGCGGTTTGCCGTGCTGGCGACGAAGAAAATCCTGAGTGAAGGACTGCCCGAAGGGACTTTGCTCAACATGAACGTCCCGCAGGGTGACATCAAGGGTGTGCAGGTGACGCGACAGGGAATAAAGAATGCGCGGCCCGTGATCACTGAGCACATCGATCCGCGCGGCAAGCCTTATTTTTGGATCGGCGAGCAATATTTTCGCTCGAACGCAGAGGACGGCACGGACTATCGCGCGATTGAAGAAGGTTACGTCTCGATCACTCCATTGAAGAGCGACATGACGGATCACGCGCTCTTGTCCTCGCTGGAATCGTGGAATTATCTTGCGTCACTTGAAGTCTTGCAGAGCTAGCCGCACCGGCAAACAATTGAGTTTCACAGCGTCACAGTCGACATCTTTACAAGCTGAACTTCGAATCCCGCGCGAACGCATGGTCGAGCGACTTCGCGACCACTACGGCATCAAGGATCAAAAAGTACTTGATGCGATGCGCGCGGTGCCGCGTCACTTCTTCGTGACCGAAGCCCTGCGCGGCCGTGCGTACGATGACAACGCCCTGCCGATAAATTTCAATCAGACTATTTCGCAACCCTACATCGTCGCACGCATGACCGAGCTGCTCGAACTCGACAAGCAGAGTCGCGTGTTGGAGATCGGCGCGGGCTCCGGCTATCAAACCGCAGTGTTGGCGCATCTGGCATTGCAGGTTTATGCGATTGAAAGAATTGGCGAGCTGGCGCGTGAAGCGCAGTCGCGCATTCGTGCCTTCGGAATCTACAACGCCACCGTCAAAGCCTTCGATGGCACGCTGGGATGGAAGGCGCACTCTCCTTACGACGCGATTCTCGTTGCGGCGGGCGGACCCGTAATTCCTGAGCCGCTGATCGCGCAACTCAAAGTTGGCGGACGACTTGTGATTCCAATCGGCGAGACGCGTGAGAGTCAGCGGTTAGTTCGGGTGATTAAAATCGAGACAGGGCACAAACTCGAAGAGCATGGCTCATGCGCGTTTGTGCCGTTGATTGGACAGCATGGGTGGCAAGCGCAGTAATGAGTAATGAGTAATGAGTAATGAGTAATGAAAACTGAAAACTGAAAACTGACAGACGCCTGACTCCTGGCCCCCGGTCCCTTCTCTATGGTTGCACGCATACTCGAGGTTCTAACTGCTTTTATCGTCGCGACGATCTCGACGCTTGGCTATGGAGGGATCGTTCTGCTGATGGCGATTGAGTCGGCTTGTATTCCGCTACCCTCGGAGATCATCATGCCGTTTTCCGGCTATCTCGTGTATACCGGGCGGTTCAACCTTTGGTTTGTCGCTATCGCGGGGGCGTTTGGCTGCGTCGGCGGTTCGCTCGTCGCGTATTGGGTGGGAATGTACGGCGGCCGGCCACTGATCGAGAAGTACGGAAAATTCGTACTTATCTCAAAACATGATTTGGATCTCGCCGATCGTTGGTTCGATCGATTTGGCGAAGTGATTGTTTTCGTCAGCCGCTTGTTGCCGGCAATTCGCACGTTCATCGCGTTTCCGGCCGGTGTCGCGCGCATGAACCTAAAAAAGTTCATGATCTACACGTTCGCAGGTTCGTTGCCGTGGTGTCTCGGCCTCGCATATGTCGGCCAAAAGCTCGGCGAGCAATGGGAAAAAGATCCGCGTTTAAAGACCCTGTTTCATCGTTTTGATTTTGTGATCGGAGTCGTCATTGTCCTCGCGGCCGCGTGGTGGATTTGGCGGCACGTTCGACATTCGCGAATCGAAGGACTGTGGACTCAGGACTGAGGACTGAGATTCTTTCACGAGTTCTGCAGTCGTCTCTCAGTCCTCAGTCCTCGTTACTCAGTACTTCGCAGTCATGTTAGAATCTCAATTCATTTCGGGGCGTGGCTCAGCCTGGTAGAGCGCACGGTTCGGGACCGTGAGGTCGGTGGTTCGAATCCACTCGCCCCGACCAGTTTTCGAAGAAAAAGGCCACTCGCATGAGGGGCCTTTTCGCTTGTGCGTCCAACTCCCAGATTGTCAATTTTAACGGCGGGATGTCGAGTTCATCATGCTCCAGAATTTCGTCGTTCAAAAAAAGCAGCAAGCCTGGGAGGCTTGCCCCACAGGGAAAGGGCGACGGCCCACATAATTGGTCGCCCTTTTATTTTGTGATCCGGAACGTCTGCTTCGGCGGCCGTTTTTGATTCGAAATTAAACCTTCAACGCGTGACGCGAAAGGGGTGTGTGCTGCGAACCTTCGCGGCGCAGCTCGCTCTTAAAGACAACAACTTCGGAGACCAAAAAAGCTTCCGCTGAGAATCTGAGCTGCTGGTGAGCTTCAGCTAAACGGCGCTCGCTGCCAGCCTTCCGTAATCGCGCGATCGTCAGATGAGGATGAAAGGCACGCTGCTCGCGAGGAAAACCTGCCGCCGCGCACGTGTTTTCAATAGCAGCATGAAGAAGAAATAAAGGGTACCGGTTGTCGATTGTCGGGTGTTGAGAAAGGCCACGGTCAAACGCATCGCGTGTCGAGTATGGTGGAGACGTTACGCCGATCCATAGAACGTTCGGGCGGCCTTTCGGTGGAAATACGCCGCATCCTTCAACGATTAATTCGAATGGCTTAACGCCGCTGACCGCGCGTGCGATCGCGTCGGATAGTTTTGGAAGTTCGCGGAATGGAACGTTTCCGAAGAACTTCAACGTAAGGTGAAGATTGTGATCACGGCTCCAGCTCGCCCGCGCATCAGGCAACTCGCGCCGCAGTAGCGCGATATGCTCGATCAGTTTCGCGCGCACGTCGCTTGGAAGTTCGATGGCAACGAAAGTGCGGTAACTATCCACAGACCAGGGAAGGATTTATCCGCAGATTAGATTACGCAGATAGACCAGGCTGAATAAAAAACTACTGAACGACTTGCGCGATGACACCCCACAAAAACAAATCAACAACTGCGCGCGCTCGTGATCAATCCTTAATCACTGTAATCTGGGTAATCTGCGGATGACTTCTTCTAAGGCTTCGACGCCAGCGTTAAGCTTTCCTTCGTCGCCGATTCAACCGCCGTTTTACTAAAAGCAAAAGGTCGCGGTGTGACCTGGCGCCAATCGTCTAATTGATCTTTCCAATGCGGATTGTTCGGCACACCGGATTCTCCGAGCGGAATTCCGTTTTGGCTCTTGTCCCAGTCAGTCACGTCGGCGATGAAACGCATCGAGACGCTCGAGCCGACGTTCACCGTCGCGCCTGAGCCGCCGGTGCCGTTCTGTGGAAACGGCTCAATCACGTAAGGTGCACCGATGAAAGGCACCTGCGCGAGCGGATGATTGAAACGCACTTTCGCCTGTCCGCCCCACGTCCATTTCGCTTCATCGGCGCCGAGTGATTTCGTCAGCGCTTGGCGTGCGTCCTCGTATGATGCTTTAAGCAGTTCGGCATAGCTCGCGAATTCCTTCGGCAACCAGTCACGTGGCTGCTCAGTGATGACGCGATCGATGAGCACATCGGATTCGGGCCAGAAATAACCCGATGCCACCGGACCGAGCGCAGCGGTGACGATGCGTTGGCGGAACGCTGCGCGCATTTGCGAGACCAGGACAGCCGTGCGCGAGTCGGTGGTCATGAGGCCGTCCCATGAGTTGAGATCCTTTGCCAGCAGCGCGATCGCTCCCGGGTCTGCTACCGGAGCAGGCGACCCGCCCGTTGACGCAGGCGGTTCTGACAAGATTTTTGCGGCAGCACGGGCGAAGGTGACATTGCCAATCGAGTAAACATCGCCCTGAATTCTGCGAAAGTCGTCAATCGTCAGTTTTGGCTTTGCCGACAGCAGATCGAAGATGCGACGCGCGCGGTAAGGCGACGCCCAGACGTGGCTCACAAAGAATGGATAATCCGATCCAACTACACGTTGATTCGCAGTCGCGATGATTCCGGAAGGCGGATCGTAGACATGCGGTAGCTTGTCGAAAGGAATTAAGCCCGTCCATTCGCCATCATCCGTCGCACCGTCGTAAGGCACACTGCCATCGCCGCTCTTGCGAATCGGAATGCGACCCGCGCCGTAGTAGCCGATGTGTCCATCAACGTCAGCGTAGACAAAATTCTGCGTCGGGCCGTTGTAGGTTGAGAGCGCGGCCGTGAATTCGTTCCAGTCGCGCGCGCGATTGATTCCGAAGATGCCCGGCGTTTCCAGGGTGACCGGATCGAGCATCGTCCAGTGCAAGGCGTATCGGGTGGTGTCTTTTTCGAGAATAATTGGGCCGTGGCGTGTGACGACGACGTCGAAGGTTTGCGCTTCGATACTCTTCGGATCGATTGGGTTCTTGCGGACGTTGATTTGCTCGTGGCGAACTTCGGCATCGCGCCATCCCGACGGCGTTTGATACTTAGTCGGATTGTCCTTATCGAACTTTTCAATGTACAGATCCTGCACATCAGGACCGAGATTAGTAGCGCCCCACGCGATCCTCTCGTTGTGTCCAATGATGATGCCCGGTAGTCCTGGGAACGTTACCCCGGCGACGTGAATTCCGGGCGCGATTAGTTCAGTCTGATACCAAACGTTGGGTGCTGATGCGGGAATGTGTGGATCGTTCGCAAGCAGCGGCTTTCCCGAAGCCGTGTGTTTGCCGGAAACCACCCAATTGTTGCTTGCTTGCAGAGTCTCCAGAGATCGCGGCGACAGACCAAGCAGCTCGAACGATTGACGCTCGGCTTCCATGAGTTTGTTGAGTTCAGCGAGGATTCCCGGTGTACCACTTAAGCCCGCTTTCACGGTCGCGCCACCCTGTGTCGAACGTGCGCGCAATGCGGCACGGTGTTGTCGATCGCTTCCGACCACGATTACGTCGAGCGGCGAAGTGTCGGGCAGCAGCGCATCCCGTTTCTCTTTCGGCAGCGAAGCCAACGACTCGCGCATGACATCCAACTGCCACGTGTTCGAGAGATACTCCGCCATCAATGCTCCTACGGCGAGCGAATCTCCCGCCATCCATTCGGTCGGTTTGTATTGCAGGACGCGAAATTCCGGCGGCATCGTCTGGTCCGTCAGCGACGAAATGAATGCATTGACCCCTTTTGTGTACGCGGCAACGGCAGGGGCGAAACTCGGATCAAGATGGGCGGCAGCTTCGTCGATCATCTTTCCGAATCCAAACCGGCGATGAAGCTTGTCCTGCGCGAGCGCAGCATTGCCGAAAATTTCCGACAATTGACCGCGCGCCGTGCGCCGCTGCAAGTCCATCTGCCAGAGGCGATCGCTTGCGGTAACGTAGCCTTGCGCGAAATAGAGGTCATCATCGTTCGTCGCTTCGATGTACGGAATACTGCGCTCGTCGCGGCGGACGGTCACCGGCGCGCGTAGCCCCGAAAGCTGAACGGTCGTCTGCGCCGCGCTCTGCGCTACAGGCGAAATAAAAGACGGGACGAGCAAAACCAGTGCGGCGACCGCTACCGCCAAAACTTTTTTCATTCGTCACACCTCGTGAACGGTGTTTGAAAACGCTCAGATAGTAGCACACAGCAAATTCAGGCTCGCGGCCTAAGTTCCTGACGAATTGGGAATGGGCAAGACGCTGACATTCCTGTCTCTCGTTTACGAAATAATTACAATTCGATTGCCCCAACGACTTGTGCGCCGTGCTCAAGATTTCCTCAAGCCTTACTCAAGCCTCCTTTCTTAATCTCGAAGTATTCAATTGGATTTTCTGTTGAAAACCAGAGGAGGCTCTAAAATGTTTCGCCCTCTCAGAATTGCAGCCGGCATCGCGATCATCACCGGATTGGTAATGCTGCCGTTTCTGCGTTCCGGTCAGTGCCAGTCGGCTTGATTGGTCAATAAGAAAAGCGACATGACGATGTTGAGTCAAAGAGTTCTTACCCCGACGTTAGCCACCCCTCGTTCAAGTACCACGGTGAGCGCCAGCGGCATCTCGCCTCAGAACGATTACGTGTCGTCGTTGGTAATCGGCAGCGGGCATGTTTTTCGGAACGGCCGTTGGCGCTCCGCTGCTGTGTCAGATCACGCCGAGCCGTAGTGACTTTGGATCGCACGGTAAGAAGGAGAAGAAATGTTCAGCACATCACGAGTCACAGGTTACTTGAGCAACACTAAGTTGAGGTTGGCTCTTGCTTGTCTGTTATGCCTCTCGGCAGTTGCTGTGGCAGCGTTGATGCCGCGATCACAAGCGGCCTCGGCACCTGACTTCGGTCCGACGCTATTGCATTTTCACGGCAACCCCGATGACAGCGGTAATGGCGTGCCGTGCACCGGTAGCGCGCCTGCAGACATCGCCGGCTGTGGCGGACCTTTCCTGAAATCGAACGCCAGTTTGTTTGCTGGTCCCGCGGCCGTCTGGAACGCAAACTCTTCATTGGACGATGCCGAAGAGCGCAGCCTGGTTGATCCCAACTGGGCATGGAACCTGGGCGGCTCGCCAGTGACGATTCGTGGCGACATGCAAATGAATTTTTGGGCCCAATGCGGCGCCTGTGTTCCGGGAGTGTTCGAAGCTAATTGGGACATCACGATCTGGGCCGACGGGGTTAACAAGTTCACGAAACGAATTGTTGGGCCGACGCCTCCCACACCCAACGTTCCGTCGTTGCTGACTGCTACGGTCAATATTCCGGACAACATCACGGCGAGCAACACTTTGGTTTTAGTCATCGATCCGGTCTTCAGCGACACGCAGGAAAATTCCAAAATATTCTACGACTCGACCTTGCCATGTCCGGGTCAGACGGCTGGGCCATGCGATTCGACAGTGACAATGCCGGTGGTGGATCCGAATTCGACGCCGACACCGACGCCGGAGGCGAGCCCGACGCCAACGCCCGGGCCGCCCGGACCGGGCACGCCGCGCTATCAGATTTATACGCCGCCCAGGAACAAATCATTCAGCGGTGGCGAGCCTTCGATCGGCACGAACTGGACGACTGCCAACGCGATGTACCTTGCAAACTTCAGTTCGATTCGTCTGGGTTTCGACGATTGTTCGTCCCCAGCAAAAGACTCCTGGACGGACACGCACATAACTTCCGCGGCTTCATTAGATCCGATTCTGTTCACTGATCACATGGTGCCACCCGGCACGCCGAACCGAACTTTTGTCTCACAGTTGACGGGGCAGGACAGCATTACGTTCTACACCGATGATGACGGTGCGACTTATTCACCGAGCCAGGGTGGCGGTATTCCGTCCGGCGTTGACCATCAGACGATCGGCGCCGGTCCGTACAATCCGGCTTCACCGCCGGCGGTACCGCGCAGTTCAACGTACCCGAACGCGGTTTACTACTGTTCGCAGGAAGCGGCCACCGCTTTTTGCGCGCGCAGCGATGATGGCGGCGCGACCTTTGGTCCCGGCATTCCGATCTACGATCTTCTTCAGTGCACTGGAATTCACGGACACGTCAAGGTCGCACCGGATGGCACAGTCTATGTGCCGAACAGGAGTTGCGGGGGCAAAGCTTCAGTGATTGTCTCGAATGACAACGGCGTGACATGGAACGTTCGTCCGGCACCGCCGAGCAGCACGACCGGATTCCTGGTCGATCCATCAGTCGGCATCGGCATGAACAATGTTGGGAAGCCCGCCGGCCAGGCAAGCAACACGATCTATCTAGGTTACCAGGCTTCGAACGGCCATCCGAGGGTGGCCGTATCGCACGATCAAGGCAACACGTGGATCAACGATCAGGAAGTCGGCACGGCTCTCGGAGTCCAAAACTCGACATTTCCGGAAGTCGTCGCGGGTGACGACAATCGCGCGGCTTACGCATTCCTCGGCGCGACTCTCGGTGGTGATTACACGAATCAGGCCTCTTACGATCAGATAACTCCGTGGCATCTCTACATTGCGACGACGTACGACGGCGGTGTCACGTGGACGACTGTCGACGCAACCCCGAGTGATCCAGTGCAACGTGGTTCGATCTGCAACTTGGGAACGACGAGTTGCCTGACGCACGCTCCGAATGATCGCAACCTGCTGGATTTCATGGATGCGACGATCGATGCCCAGGGTCGCGTGTTGGTCGGTTATCCCGATGGCTGCATCGGCGGATGTGTGAATCATCCGTTTGGCAAGAATCCGAACTCGTACACCGCGCGCGCATCAGTGGCGCGTCAATCAGGTGGCCGACGCTTACTTGCCGCCTACGATCCGATTGAACCGTCGCTGCCGTCTGCGCCAAAAGCAACTGCGACGTTCAGTAACAATGCCGGTCCGGTGAAAGTTTCGTGGCCCCCGGCAGACGACGGTGGATCGCCAATCACGTCGTACAAGGTTTATCGTCGTGATGCGAGCGGAAATTTCAATCTGCTCAGCACGGTGACTGGCACAAGCTATTTCGATACCAGTTTTGTCTCGCCAATCGACAGCAACGCGTATCGTGTCACGGCAGTCAATAGCTTTGGCGAAGGCCCATACTGCACCGACGTAGTCGCGACTTTCGCGCGCGACGAAAATTCCTGCGACGCCCCATTCATCGAAGTCGCCGGCGAAGGCGCGCAGGGAACTGTTCCAAGCGATCCAACCAACGGCGAGCTCACCATCGAACGCCTCAACGTTGGCGAGCCATTCACAAGCTGCACGGACAACTCGGTCACTTTCATCATGAAGGTCAAAACGCTCGATCCGCAAAACACGGGTAGCGCCGTTTTGCCGCCCAACTCAGAATGGCACGTTATCTTCGGCGTCACCGATACGACCGGCAATCCGCAGAAAGTATTTCTTGAAATGGATTCTTTCTCGCCTGATTACGTGATTCGACCGCGCACTGCGATCGGCCGTCGCGATAACACGCCGACAGGCACACAAGACACGCGCATCTGCACCAATGACACGACTACGACGTGTCCGCAGATTTCGGCAACGTTCGACAAAGACGGAACGATAATTTTGAAGCTAAAGCTCGACACGCCAATAAGTTTTGCCGCGCCGGCGGCGCCCGCAACGGGCGTGGCGTTTACTTGGGACGGCAGTGCCGTGGGAACTTATCTCGGAGCCGCACAAGTAATCTCGGGAACGACTTATGTCCTGGCAGGCGCAACCAGAGGCTTTTTGGAAACAGTGCAGACGACCAGCGGCGCAGACTACACGCGCGTGGGCAATATGGTTTGCGCGACCGGAGCGCCGACGGCGAGCCTCAGTGCGAACCCGACCTCGGGTTCCGCACCGTTGACGGTGAACTTCGATGGTTCCGCGTCGTCAGCTCAGACTTCATGCAGCACAATCGCGTCTTATCGCCTCGACTTCGGTGATGGAAACATTGCCCAACAACCGACAGCGACATTCACGCACACATATAACATTGCCGGCGATTACCTGGCACACCTGACTGTCACTGATTCCGCCGGACACTCAAACACAAATAACGCAGAAGTTGCGATTCATGTGGCGTCCGCGAATCCGACGCCGACACCCACGCCGCGCGTCATTCCGCCGGCGCCGCAAGATAATGGACCGAAGATCGGTTTCGAGAATTTCACAGCCCCCGGTGTGCTGCTGACGACGCTCGTAACGTCAGCCGGTCAGCAGCCGAATTCAGTCGAATACCAAGGCCGAAGCGCGGGCGAGCCTTCAATTGGCAACAATTGGAGGTCTGGGGTAACGGCGATCCAAACGGACTTGCAAACGCTGTTTGTTACATTCGACGACAGTTGTCCGACCAACGGCCAGTCGTCGACATGGGTCAATCGGCAGGCGCCGACTTCGCAGGCAGTGGACTCTGATCCGATCGGCTTTACTGATCGACAGACCGGTCGCACGTTTGCGGGCGAACTGACTTTGCTCTCCCCGAGCTGCAAAACGTCGTTTACCGACGACGATGGCTTGCATTGGACCCCGACGCAGGGCAGCGGCATCGCGTCCGGTGTCGATCATCAAACGATTGGTGGTGGACCGTTCGCGGCGCCGCTTACCAGGCCCATCGACGTCGCGGGCGTATATCCGAATGCCGTCTACTACTGTTCGCAGGACGGCCAGGACGATACGGCGTTCTGCTCGCGCAGCGACGATGGCGGACTTACGTTTGGTCCATCCGTGCCAATTTCGACACCCGCTATCAGTAATTGCAGTGGCTTACATGGACACGTGAAAGTTTCGCCAAAGGATGGCGCCGTCTACTTGCCAGTCAATTACTGCAATGGCGTGGGCAGCGTGCTGGTGTCGCTCGATAACGGCATTACGTGGACTGCTCATCAGGTGCAGAGCGGCGGAGTTCAGACACAGCCGTCACAGAGCTTTCAGGATCCGGCTGTGGCGATCGATGCGAGCGGCCGCGTCTACTACGTCATCGCTGATAACGATTCAGCCGCGGCGGTGCTGACTTCAACTGATCACGGCCAGACTTGGCAGAACCTTGGCGACGTTGGCGCGCCGTATGGACTGAAGAACATTCGCTATCCGGCAGCGATTGCCGGCGATGCGGGACGTGCTTCGGTTGCGTTTTACGGCACAACTACGCCCGGCGATGCGCTGCAGTCGTCATTTGCCGGTGAGTGGCATCTTTATATCGCGAATACATTCGATGGCGGGCTGACATGGACCACGACCGACGCGACACCGAATGCTCCGATGCAGCGTGGCTGTATCTGGGCGAAAGGCGGCGCCAGCATCTGTCGCAACTTGCTCGACTTCTTTGACATGACTGTCGATCACGACGGTCGCGTGCTGGTGGGGTACGTCAATGGCTGCGAAGGCGGGCCATGTGCGCAAGCTTCACATTCCGCGAAGGGGAACGCGTACACCGCCGCGGCAACGATCGCGCGCCAATCAAGCGGCCGACGCTTAATCGCCGCAAAAGATCCAATGAGCGCAATCTCGAAACCCGGCGTTCCGTCAGTCACGATACGACGCGTTGGCGGCGTGGTGCATCTCGGATGGTCTGAAGCTGACACCGGTAATTCGCCAATCACGAGTTACAAGATCATGCGCGGCACAGCGAGCGGCGGTGAGACTCTGTTGGCAACAATCGGCGGCGATCAGACTCGTTACGACGATACGACTGCGATTGACATGAGCAAGACGTACTACTACACGGTGCTTGCAGTGAACGTTGCGGGAACATCATGTGGCACGAATGAGATTGCCGCGCCGTATGTCGGCGACACCTGCAACGGCCTGATCATCCATCGCAACGATCCGACGCACCCGGAAGCGAATCTCGGATTGAACACACCGGCATCGTTGCTGATCGATTACGTCGCAGTTGGTGAACCGCCGGGTACCGATAATCTGATGTTCAAACTGAAGGTAAACAGTCTGGCGAGTATTCCGCAGAACAGTCGTTGGCGAATCGCATGGAACTCATTCGCGGCTGAGGCTCTCTCTGCGAATGATCCAAAGATTGCGCAGCAGTTTTACGTCGGCATGACAACGGGACCGAGCGGTGGGCCAACCTTCGAGTGGGGCACGCTGGCTGATGCCGGGCTGCCTGCGATCTTCGCGATTTCGGAAACGAAGCGTGGTGATGCCTTAGCCGGAAGCGGTTACAACGCTGACGGTACCATCACGATCATCATTCCCAAATCAGCAGTTGGAAATCCGCAGCCGGGAGATCTGCTCGGCGCCGTAAACGGCCGCACCTTTACTGCGGACGTGCCGGGCACGGCTGAGAGCAAACTCGAGCGCTCTAATCTCTTTGTCGATCACACGTTCGTGAAGGCGCAGACCGACAACAGCTATCCGGCGGCTACTTACATGATTAACGGCAACAGCGTCTGTCTGTCGCCGCCTCTGTGTCTTGAAGACGACGATGCGAGGATCGCCTACTCGAGCGGGTGGCACTTGATTAATTATGCCAACGCGAGTGGCGGGCACTTCCGCTATCATCAGGGTAACAGTCCGCAGCATTCGGCGAGTTTAGATTTCAACGTGCCGTCTGGTAGCACTGGCTCCGTGAAGTATGTCTTTGCAAAGAGTCCAAAAGGCGGCAGCGCGGATATCTATCTCGATGGCGTGATACAGCAAACGATCAATTACGCGGGCAGCAATGGTTCAACGCAAGCGCCTGAATTCAAACCCGAGTACAGCGTCCAATTCAACGGTCTGGCAGCGGGCGCACACAGGCTGGAAATAAAGAACCTGACGGGCGTCGTTTACGTCGATGGCTTCTGCCTGCAGAACTCAGTCTCGTCGTCGCAACCCGCGACGGGTCCGGGCGTGACTTCCAACCAGTCGAGCGCCATCTCTGCAGGTCAAACCTCCAGCACCGGCGTGACTGTTCCATCAAGTGCGACGGAAATCTCAGTGGTGGCCGAATCCACGCTGAACGTTCCTTACAAGCTTGTGTTGGTGAATCCATCGGGAGTGACGCTTCAGACGGTCGACGCGGTGAATGGGGTAGCCGTGTTGGATTCCAGCGTGAGCCAAAGCGGCACTTATCTGATCAAGGTAGTTAACGTCAGCCTTGGACCGTTACAGTTGACAGTTACCTCGACACCGACAATAAAGCGGTGACCACATTCTGCTCGTTGGCATTTCGGCGTAAGGAATGCCAACGAGCAGTGTTAATACTATCCTCTGCTCAATACTTTGCAGTCACAGTTGATCAAACCGTGACCAGGAGTACTTAGCAGTGTCACCCCAGCGCACGGCCTCTCCGGAACTCACTCGGAGAGGCCTCTTTTTTGAGTGACGAGACAAAAAGATAGTGATGAGTGATGAGTAGTGCATAAAGTATCAACGTGGTCGTCGTCCGCATCGCGGACGATTAAGAATCATCCAAACTCGGCCCTGCTGCCTTCTCATCACTCATCACTCATTACTCATTACTCATCACTCATTACTCATCACTCATCACTCATTACTCATCACTCATCACTATTTCTTACAGTCGCGCGACCGCTTTCTTCGCGAGCGCCTTTGACTTATTCAATTTGGCTTCGCTGGTGCCCTTACCGCCGACGCTTAGCCTGATGTAATGGTCGCCCTTGAGCACGTAGAGAACGCCGCCAATCGGGCTTGAGAACCAAAACGCTTCCTCGCCAAGTCCCGAAATCTTTTGGGCCTGCGCGCCTTTCTCGATCTCGCCTTCACCTGCGCCTTCGCGTTCTTTCTCTTTTCGTCCATGCTCGCTGTCACCGAATGTGTTCTGCCAAAATTCTCTGACGCTGTCTTTTTTGTCCCGGTTGGGTTGCGCCAGCGAAACGCTGACTGAGTTTGAAGGCGTGGGCAACTCGTAATAACAAATGTCGATAACAAACTCGTGACCCGCCAGTTGTGACGGCTTCGTTGTCTTCAATGGCTCGCCCTGAACCGCTTGAATGTCGGCGCTGGTGAGCAGCGTGCACGCGTCAACCTTGCCGGCGGCTGTCGCTGGCGAATTGGTCGGCGAGCCGGCCGGGACCGCAGCACTTGCTGACGGCTGAATTGACGATTCTACCGCCGGCCTGGCCGTGTTGATCGGTGTTTGATTTTGGCTGCCTTTGCACGCCAGAGCCGTTAACAGCATCAAACACATCAGAATTGTGAAAAGGTGTCGCATGATCCTCCCCGATTCGGTCTCTGTGCAGCTTCTCTCCGCGTATGGCGCACCGAATTATGATTTTTGAAAGTCGGCGTGTCTAGCGGAAAAGGGCTTGTTTTCGCTCCAGCCGCCAGCGTATAGTCGAGTGCGGAAGTCGCCCATTGAAGCCCTCTGACTTCTTGCCCTGATTCGTATTGGGCTCGCCCAGTTAACTCCTCTCCTTTTTTGTGCGGTTCACTAACCGCACCCGCGGTTTGGATGAAAGACAGTTCAGCATCTTCGTCGTTTTCCGGCACGACTCGGCGTCCTGTCATCGATCCGGGAACGCTTCTGCAAAACCGTTATCGCGTTATCCGTAGGCTAGGCAAGGGCGGGATGGGCGCCGTGTACGAAGCGACAGACCTGCGTCTCGACGTGAGTGTCGCGATCAAGGAAGCGTTTTCAACTGATCCGCGACTGAGGAAGCAATTTGAGCATGAAGCTCGCCTGCTTGCGCAGCTTCATCATCCCGCGTTGCCGCGCGTCACCGATTACTTCACCGAGGACAACCGCGTTTTCCTCGTGATGCAATTCATTGGCGGTGACGACGTGGCCGAGATCATTGGGAGGCAGCCCGGACCGTTGCCGTCGAACACCGTGATTGCCTGGGCCGATCAATTGCTTGACGCATTGATTTACCTGCACTCGCGCGAACGCCAAATAATTCATCGCGACATCAAGCCGCATAATCTGAAATTGACCGCGAGCGGATCGATTGCGCTCCTCGACTTTGGACTGGCGAAGACTAATTCCGATTCGACAGGTGCAGATTCCTGGACGAGTATCTTCGGGTTTACCCGCCGCTATTCACCACCCGAACAAATGCAAGATCAGGGGACCACGCCGCGCAGTGACATCTATGCGCTTGGCGCAACACTCTATCACCTCTTGACCGGTGTGAAGCCGGCAGACGCCCTCTTCCGGACGAAAACGATTGCGAAATCGGAACCTGATCCATTGCTGCCGGCAAATGAGATTCATGCCGCGGTTGGGCCGGAGGTGGCCGTCATTCTTCAGAAAGCCCTCGAACTGAATCCTGAACGACGGTACGAGAATGCAAACGAATTCCGTCACGCATTGCGGCAGCTCGGTCGCAACGACATGCGAGCGATCGACAACTGGACCGAGACCCACACCGACGCGTCAGGTCCTCCGAACGTCAATGTCACCGTAGTCAACAAGGCGATCACATTCGATCCATTCGACAGCTATTCAATCCTGAAACCAGCCGAACGCGATTGGTTGATTCCGAAACCGAGCCGCCGCCCGATCGTTGTGGTCGCGCTTCTGGTCATTGTGTTGGTTGGTGGCGTCGTGGCGTTTTCCGGCAGTGAAGGCTGGGGCGGCCTTTCGACTGAGGCGGTGAATTATATTCAGCCGGGCAGTGATTTAATCAACGCGAATTCTTCATCGCCGCAACGCATCGAAGTATCCCACGCCCGCGAGCAGACAATGGCTGGGCGCGCCTCCAGCGCACTTAAGGATTCTCAGCGAGACCCGCACCTCCGCAAACCACAAAACACGAATTCCACGACAAAGAATAAGCCGTCCGCGAAGCGGACGAAATGAAAGTAGCCCAGCGCTTCAGCGCTGGGTATCCGGTTAACCACGGAGCCAGAGCTGCCGAATCGGGCGACCGAAATTTGGATTGCGGTGGCAAGCATGGCAGACACCGCTTTGGATTTTCATTTAGTTAATCCAAAGGGCCGGAGCCGCCGTGTCCCTTGACATGGGGAACGCCGAAGGCGTTTACAAACTCGAAGCCCAGGGTTGCGTGCGCCAGCGCGCTACCCTGGGGAATCGGTGAAAACGGTTTCGCAACCCTGAAGGGGTTGCTAAATAGCTTTGCGAATTCTTTCAGAGTTCGTCCCCTTTTCCTCCGACCTCCATCCCAGGGCGTTGCCCTGGGCTGAAATTTGAGAACGCCCTCGGCGTTTACATGATCGGAATCGTCTACTCTGTTATTGCCTGGAGAGGGGGGCCTTACGCTCTCGCAACATTCCGAACCAAATTCGCCGCGGCTTCAATCCAGAGCGGCTCGCTGTTGAGGCAGGGAATTAGAGTTAGGTTGTCGCCGCCAGCTTTCTGAAATTCTTCGCGGCCGCGAATGCCAATCTCTTCAAGCGTCTCGAGACAATCCGCCACGAAAGAAGGACAAGCGACGGCGACGGTTTTAATGCCGCGCTTCGGCAGCTCTACGAGCAGGTCTTCGAACGACGGTCCGATCCATTCGTCTTTGCCGAACTGCGACTGGAAACAGATCGTGTATTGATCAGGCGTCAGACCCACCGCCGATGCAATCGCGTGTGAGGTTGCGTGACATTGCGCGCGATAACAATTGGCATTCGTTGCGCCAACTTCAGCACAACACGAATCATTGATGCGACAGTGACCGTTGGCATCAATCTGCTTGATGTGCCGCACCGGCACGCTGTGAAAACTGAACACAACATAATCGGGCGCGTGCGTTTTCAGGTGTTCCCCCACAACTTTCGTGTTCGCAGCAATGAAGTCCGCATCCATGTAGAACGGATCGAGAAAAAGCAACTTGTCGCTGAGCCCGAGTATCTTCGCTTGTTTCCGAGTCTCAACGACGGCGGTTTCAAAACTCGATTGCGTGTACTGCGGATAGAGCGGCGCCGCGACGATGCGATCAACTCCAGTTTTCTTTAGCTTCGACAAACCGGTGGCAATCGAAGGATTGCCGTAACGCATCCCGATCTCAACGGCGTAGCCATCCCCTAGTTCTGTCATTAGTCCCGCTGTGAACCGATCGGTATGCACGCGTAAGGGCGAGCCTTCCGGCAACTGCACCTTTTGATAATGCTCGGCGGAGTAGTGTTTTCGGCGCGGCACGATGACGCGATTGACCAGCAGCCAGCGCTTGATGAACGGCATATCGAGCACATACTCGTCCATCAAAAACTCGCGCAGATAACGCCCCACCGCTTCGGGTGTCGGATCGTCGGGAGTGCCAATGTTGATGAGTAAAACGCCGATGCGGCCCATTTGTTGGTTGAATCGAGATTGAATCGACTAAGTGTTATTTGCAACGGAAACCGATTCTCGCATTGAAACGCCACGGAAAGCCAATGTGCTGCTGTAATCGAATCATCTTTCTGGCTCCGCTGCAGAGGGCAACACCGGCCCTTACTTCACTTATCGACAAGGAACCTGGCAACGGACAATTCAACTGCTTGGTTCACTATTAATCTTCGCGTCTTTCTACGAACCCAATTTGAATAACAACTTGCGCGCGCCGCTCAGTCACTACGAAGCGTATGCAATTGCCGCGGGCACGGTCTTGCACGTGATTAGTGCAGTGTCAGAAGCCCGACCGTGAGGGAGGGCGACTTGAGTGATAGTTCAATGTTGGAGTGTCCGCGGATCATGCCCTTGCTTACGCGCGGGCTTCTGACACCTTCGCCGGCTAAAGCCGGCGCTGGAAAAAATGGGAGGTTATCCCCGGGTTCCGCTCGCTTCGCTCGCTCACCCGGGGCTAAATTCTGCCGTCGCTCCGCGACTCGTTGACGCAAACATCCGACATTGATTGAGGGTTAAACTCTAACGCGGGCTATTACATGTCGCCGCTTCGGGCTTGGCTGAAGCAAACCTCCGCCTCAGCTTTTTTTACTCTCTCCTTCGTGTTACCTGAGAGCGTTGCCGTTTAACCTTCGCCATTTGGCAGCGAGCATTGGCAATTGAGCGTATCGGGTTTCCGATTACCAGCAGTCACGACTTTTCCATGCGCGCGGTGTTCTCGGCGTTCTATCACTTTTAGGTTTTCTGTTGATTTGGTTATTCGAACATGAAGTGAAAAACGGAGAAACCCTGCCGCGTTTTCACTAATTGCGCGTCGTGTGATATCAGAGAATATCGGCAAATGCTGACTCTGCTGTTCACATCGCTAGCCATGCTGTCGACGCTAACTGGCGGATTCATCGCGGTGCGGGCGCATCGGCGAATGCATTTGTTGATGGGACTGGGCGCGGGTGTGCTGCTGGGAGCGGTGTTCTTCGATTTGTTGCCAGAGGCGTTGAGCGTCAGTGCAACGCTCGGCTGGAGTTCGAAGCTAATTCTCGGAGTGGTAATCGCCGGCTTCCTGATTTTTTATTTGACCGAGCGACTCCTTGTTCTTCATGCGTGTCCTGAAGACGATTGCGGAAACCAAGCGCACCAACGACTGGGCCGATTAAGCGTGATCGGATTGATCGTGCATAGCACACTCGACGGCGCGGCCATCGGAGCAGCATCACTAGTGACATGGCAAGCCGGTTTGTTGGTGGCACTGGCGGTTATTGCGCATGACACCAGCGATGGTTTGAATGCAATCCTTTTAGTCACTCATGGCGAAAAAGCGACGCGCGGGGATCTGGTGTTCCTGGCAATCGATGCGGTCGCCCCAATCGCCGGAGGTTTGTTGGCTCTCTTGGTATTGCCACCCGCGGGAGCGCTGGCGGTGTTTCTCGGATTCGCATCTGGCTTTTTTCTCTACACCGCCACCAGCGATCTTTTGCCTGAAGCGCATCGCCGAAGCCCAAGCATGTCAGTGTCCGTGGCCACGATCATCGGCATTGCTCTGATTGGTATCGCAGTCCAATTGATTGGCAAGTAGAACGGCCAAGAGCAAAGCGGCTAAGAGCGGGAAACTCCTTGCTCTTTGTTCTCGACCGTTTGCTCTTAAAACGTTATTCCTGCCTGCACTTGGTACGTTCGTGGCGTGACGAAGTGCGTCCCGCTGAAGGTCGATTCAAAGTTGTAAAGCGCATTCTTGTTCGTGAGATTAATGATCGTAAAGCGCAAAGTCATTTTCGTGTGTTCGGTCCGGAACAAGTTGTCTGTACCTGCGTTAAGGTCGAATAGATGACGTGGCGCGATCCGAGGCGGATTGGTGTCATCGTTCTCCGTACCGTCAGCCGGAATGCGCACGCGAAGCGCGCCTCGATTAGCTGAGCTGCAGGTCGTGATCGGATTCGCCAGCGTCGCGAATGTGCTACCACAGAAGAGACCTATTTGCTGTTGTTCATCAGCGGTGAAGCCCAACGCGGTTGCATAATCGGTGACCGCACCGGCGACCAGTCCGCTGTCATAGCGCCAGGTAAATCCCACGTACGGCATCAAGCGTTTGAAGTGTTCGAATCGATATTGAACCTGCGTCGTTTGCTGGAATGCCTGATCGTGATCGATGCGAAACACTCCGGCTGGCAAATCGGAATTGAAGAACAAGCCGCCAGACTCAGGTGGAAAATAACGCGCGCGCGCGTGCCCGACAACAACGAACGCCGTCAGCCCGTGATAATTGGTAAGGTTGAGGCGCGCGCCGAAGCCGTCCAGCTTCGATAGCTTCCAGGCAATCGGAAATACAACCGAAGTGTTGAAGAGAACGTTGAAGTCAAAACCGTTCTGAGTTCGCTTGTAATAATAATCCCCGTCGAACACCAGATATTTGCCGATCGCTTGCTGGAATCCGGCGTTGAATTGATGCCGTCGCCCCGGAGCCAGAGGTAGGTTGCTCGTGTCGCCCAGAATGCCGTTGGCCAAGCCGCCGGCGCCGGTGACGCTTGAGAGAATTAGGTTCTCGTTGTAGGGCGTTTCGAAGTTGCGTGTATAAGAACCGCGGAGGATCGTGTTGGTTCGTTTCACCAGATAAGAGAAGCCAAGGCGCGGCTGCACCAGATGGCCCTTCGTGATGCCGTTGTAATTGTCGAAACGCACGCCCAAAAGAATCGTGGCATTTCCCAGTGTGAGGTTGTCCTGCGCATAGACCGCTTGCTGCTTAATAGTCTTATTGCCGTGAAATCCAAAGAGTTGGCCGCCGCGCGTCAAGTCAAATGGCAGCAGGCCTGGTATGAAATCCGGACTCGCTGGATCGTTGAACTCCGGATCGGTGATGCCGAAATTGAAGCCTTCGGTTAAACCGGTGAAATAGACCTGTCCGCCAAACTTTACGTTGTGTCTTCCATTGACGTAGGACACGTCGGCCTTTACGCCGTAATTATTCAGTCTGCGGGACTCGCCGAAAGTAAGTGGCTGATCCGAAAAACGATCTGGACTCGGGGAGTACACGACGTTGTCGAGGCGGTAATACGGGTTGATCGACAGCACAGTTGTTGGGCTGAAAATGTGAACGTAACCCGGAGCGATGTTCACGGTGTTAACTAGTTGGCGCTGGGCCTGGCCGACAGCCTGCTGATCGAAGGTGTTCGGCGTTTGAAAACGATTCCGCGCCAGGAATAGATTCAAATGATAAGTATCCTTCGCGTTTGGCGCATAATCGATTCGATCAAATAGATTGATTGCAGTTCCGCGGTCGTGAAGCACGGTGAATTCGGGCGCATCAAGAAAGCGACCAGAGCGCTCGTAATTGAACGCAACAAAATTTCCTGTCTTCGCATTGCCAAAAGCAATTGCCCCGTCCTCATGTGTAGTTCCGAAGGTTCCGTAACTGCCGTTAAAGCTTCCGGTAGGTCTCGTCTTGTTCAGGCCAGAACGAGTGGTAGCGTTAATTACCAAACTGCTCTTGTCACCGAATTCAGCTGCGGCGGCGCCATTGACAACTTCGAGTGATTCAATTGCATTAACTGGGATTTGAGTGGAGAAGAATTTGCTTTGCTGATCTGTAATCGGCTGGTTGTCGAGCACGATCTGAGATTGGAAGTGATCGCCTTCAGGATGAAATCCGCCATTGGAATCGGCTGCCACTCCCGGAGCTGAAAGCGTGACCACGGTGCTCAGACCGCTTCCCGGGTCTCCTGCCGGAAGTCTGTTGATTAATCCCTTGTCAACGTCCACGTGGTCGGACGGTACATTCTCGAGCAGTTCGCTTCCGTTCGACGTGACCGTCACCGAAGCAGTTGCGGTTCCGACCGTAAGCGGGATCGTTATTGCGATTGGCACGGAACTGCGAACGTTTACTGCACCGCGAACATCGTTAAAGCCCGTTGCGGAAATCTTGTATACGTAGTTATTGAAGGGAATATTGTCAAAACGAAAAGCGCCATCAGCTCCAGTGTTAGTAGTCCGGCTATAGCCCGTCACGGCGTTTTCCAATGTTATGCTCGCGTTTGCAACAACGGCCTTATTTGGATCGATAACCGTGCCGGTGAATGTGCCCGCGCTAAGTGACTGTGCGCCGGCGCTTGACGTAAACGTGATGGCGACGGCCAGAACTGCAAGTAATGAAGTCAAATTCCTCTGAGCCTTTAACATTATTTCCTCCTGTCGGAAATGCTTTGGACGGACGAGTAGCAATTAGAAATTTAATCGCCAAAACGAACGTCGCTGCCTTTAGAGAACGCGCCGACAATTCGTCGAGCGCGCAGGACGGGGCGTATAGGCTTAGAGAAGTGTTGGAGGAGCGCGTCCGTGTTGGGACGCGCTGAATCCCGCGAGCTGGATCTGCGCAAACGAGAATTGCACAACTGACCGAATGGCGTCGGACCTTAAACCCGCGGGCTGACTGATGAGCGTCGTCGCGAGATTATGATGAAGTTGACAGATGGAACACTCAGAAGAGCTCGTGCGCGAGGAAAGCGGCGGCATTGGGGATGACGCGGCTTCTTCGTTGCTGTTTGTTTGCGTCTCTGTCGTAACTCGCTGCGAACGAGTTACCGGGCCAACGCCATGATGGTGAGTGAACTCAAAGGTACTGCCCCAGGCGATGGCGGCAAGCACAAATGCGCCGAGTACGCGCGTAGTTAACGCGAGCCGGCGATTTCGTGTTCGTGATGCCGATAGCAACATCGGAGACTATGCGGTAGTTTATGGATGCTTCACTGGATAAGTCAATAAGCCAAAAGCAGATGACTGCTATCGCTCGATCCACCGTGCATTGCTTGCTTCGTTTCAGACCAGGGGTAGTGATCGTTATGTTCGCGATCCTCAGCGCGGTGACGAGCGGCTCTGCGCAATCATTGTCTGTTACTGGTGAGGTCTTGCCCGGCGCGCCCGGACGTTTGTTGATGCAAGGTTCGGGAGTCCCGCGTCAGACGTGGTCCTTTCGCGACTCGTACGCGGGAGTGCTCGGGCTTGGCAATCGAGTGCGTGGATTTCAATTATTTGACGCCAACGGAAAACAGATCGAAGTGCGGAGGATGGCGCCCGGTCAATTCGAGTCGGATGTCCCGGCGACGAATTTCAAATATGAGATTGAACTGGCGCCGTCGTCGCGACCTTCTGACGCAGTATTCACGTCGTGGTTAACTTCAGATCGAGGAATGCTGATGTTTGGCGATCTGCTTCCCGAAATGCCGTCTAATCGTGAAGCGACGCTTAGTATGCGATTAGTCGTACCATCTGGGTGGGCTGCTTATGCCAGCAACAGCGAAAAGCCCGTCACGCAAATTGAGACCAGCGATCCGGATCGGTCGGTCGTTGTCGTGGGAAAGAAGATTCGCACTTCGACGCGCGCGATACTGGGAAAACCCTTCACACTCTTAACGAGTGGCGAGTGGGCTTTTGCTGATGACGATGCCTTCGACGTGACGAAAATGATTTTGGAGTTTCACGCCAACAATGTGGGTCCGTCGCCATGCGAAAGCGCTTCCCTCGTGTTGCTGCCGTTGCCGCAAGCGTCCGCCGCAGGCAAATGGAGTGCGCAGACGCGCGGCTGCACGGTAACATTGCTAATGAGCGCGGCGCCTTCGAAAGTTGCCGCCGTTGCTCAACTCGAGTTGGCGTTGACTCATGAGCTGTTTCATTTGTGGGTGCCGAACGGTTTGGCGCTCACGGGCGATTATGATTGGTTCTATGAAGGGTTCACGATGTACCAGGCAGCGCGCGCGGCAGTTCGATTGAACCTTCTCTCTTTCGATCAGTTTCTGAGCGCAATCGCCGATGCCTACGATGGATCGTCTGTAGGTGACGCGCAGAACTTGTCTTTGATTGAAGCGTCGAAGCAAAGATGGACCGGTGGAGCGGCTACCGTTTATTCGAAGGCGATGGTGGTCGCGTTTTTGTATGACTTGAATCTCCGCTGGCAGACGAAAGGGAAGCGGTCCCTTGATGACGTTTACCGGGAGATGATGCGTAACCATCTCGGAAGAACGCCGGACGCGGGCGCAAAAGCGGACGCTAACTCTGCCGTGGTTGGCGTTCTCCATTCAGAGTTATCGGATCAGGCTTTTGTCGATCATCTTGTCGTGGCGCGCGGGAGCATCGATTTGGAAAAAGAGTTGGCGCCGTTTGGATTCAACGTAGAGAAGCCGGGTGTGCGGACTCATATTTCCGCGAATGTGCAACTTACGAGCCGTCAACGCGATTTGTTAAAGCAGTTGGGTTACAATGAGCCGCGAAGTCACAACCAACTGCGGTAGCCGGTGGTTGGTCGCCTCGATTGATCATTTATGTTCGTCACCCAAATTAGGTCAGGCAAAAATCCTGGGCGTTTAGAGGTGGGCCACTGCCCGCCGCTCTTATTTGCCTCACTCATGGCAGTTGCCTTGCTCGCAGGAAGCAGGGCGATCGCGCGAACAGCCAGTTCCGGAGTGGTCGTGGCGCATCGTGCGCAAATTCGTAGCTCCACCGCGGTCGTGGCGGCTGATCTTTTAGAGGTTAGTCGTAATGACAATGTTGATATTCTCGACTCAATTGAAGTTCCGGATCCGACGGACAACACCAAGAAGGAGCTTTGGTACAGGGTCCGGGCGCATGACAAGGATGCGACGGAAGGGTGGATCGAGGCGCGCAACATCATGCCGCAAGATGTAGTCGAGAAGTCACAAAGACTCGCCAATGAAGATAAGGACGTTCAGCCGCAAGCTACTGGCCAGCTGCACGCGAGTTCAAATCTTCGTCTGTCACCGGATCGCACCAAAGACGACAACATCATGATGCGGCTCGACAGCGGCGCGAGCTTCGAAATTGTCGGTTGGAAACGCGTGCCGAAAGCGACGGAGGGCGGGGCAGACGAAAGCGACATCGCGCCCAAGCCCGGGAGCGCGACAAGCGCGCGCAGCAAATCAGATCGTAGCGAAGAGGAAGATCAGGAAGCGGAAGAAACTACGGAGCTTTGGTACAAGGTGCGTTTAGCTCCCGCAATCTCACCCGCGCCTGCCGGCTGGATTTTCGGAAAACAGGTTGAGCTGACGGTTCCCAGCGACATCATTTATTACCGCACGGGAAGGGAATTCGTGGCGTGGCGCAGACTTGATGAAGAAAGCGGTGACGAAAGTTCAGCGACGCAAACGAAAGACGTCGCGAAGACTTCTCGACCGGGAAGCTGGGTAATTCTCGAGAAAAGCAATCCAAAAGACGAACCTCACAAAATTGGTGAGCCTGATTTCGACCGCATCTATGTGCTTGGATACGAGAAACACGATCAGGATCACTACACGGCCTACCGCAGTCCCGATGTCGAAGGCTATCTGCCGCTGCGGGTCGAGGGGAAAGGCGCAAACAAGACTTTCACGGTGAGAATCAAAGAAGAATCCGGCCAGGCGAAAGACATGACCTTCAACTTGTATCGCGATGAACACGGCGTCATGCGCGTTACCCCGCCGGACCAGATAAAGTCGGCGAAGCGGAGATAGGACCTTGGCCCGGCTCGGTCCCGTGACCAACCTTCAATGCGTTGCGATGGTTTCAGTTAATACGCCTTCGGCGTGGTATCCGAAGCCTCATCGCGACGAGCACGGTGTGATGCGCATCACACCGCTGGAACAGTTAGAGTCGGCGATGAGAAAATAGGCATTGTTTCCCGACAACAACTAACACTGAGAGCAGTCCAATCTCGGTTTTCAGAGAACGCTGGGCAGCCTCATGGTTAATCGCAACGAAGTTAGCGCTGAAAAACCTCGTTCCTGCGCTTGACACTCCGTCGGCCGTTCGTTAGAATGCGCGTTTGCTTGGGAGGAAAACTTCCTCATAAAGGCAACTCGTAGTAGTTCCTAACCCATCCAAGCTTGGATCAAAAACGAGCCATCAGGTTCGTGGCAAAGGGCGCAAGCTCGAATCCAAAAACAATTCGATCTTTGAAAACTAGATAGAGCGTGTCCGTCTCAATTAGAACTTTGAGAGTCAAAAGAGCAGAGATCAGATGTCAGAAGTCAGACATCAGATCGAAACTCGACACGCAGACGATAAAGTCTGCGTGCAAAACTCGAAAGAGTCATTATCGAGACTGAACAAACAACCAGTATTAGATAATGTTGCTAGGAAACAATTCTTAACGAGAGTTTGATCCTGGCTCAGAATCAACGCTGGCGGCGTGCCTCAGACATGCAAGTCGAACGCGAAAGTCTCCTTCGGGAGACAAGTAGAGTGGCGTCCGGGTGAGTAACACGTAGGTAATCTACCTTCGGGTGGGGAATAACGCAGGGAAACTTGCGCTAATACCGCATAATGCAGCGGCACCACATGGTGACAGTTGTTAAAGCGGGGGATTTTCGAACCTCGCGCCTGAAGAGGAGCCTGCGGCAGATTAGCTAGTTGGTAAGGTAACGGCTTACCAAGGCGACGATCTGTAGCCGGCCTGAGAGGGCGGTCGGCCACACTGACACTGACATACGGGTCAGACTCCTCCGGGAGGCAGCAGTCGGGACTTTTGGGCAAGGGGCGAAAGCCTGACCCAGCAACGCCGCGTGAAGGCTGACATCCCTCGGGATGTACACTTC
>CBFHBA010000022.1:0-77638 GCA_965653675.1 uncultured bacterium | reverse complement strand
CTCTCGCCTGCGAATTGTCAGGTCTTTGTACCGCAGAATGATTACGTCTGCGATTTTCCATTTATCATTCTATCGGGGCCAAAGATTCTTGATTCGATCTTCAAGAAAATGGAACGGCACATAGTCAGCATCGCGACCTGACCGCCGCAGTTCTTCGACCATGCGCATCGCTCCGTCGGCGTTGAAGCTGTGCACCATGATCGTGGCTGACCGTTGCAGTTCAGGATGAGCGGCCAGGAAGTGCGCGATCGCAAAGCCGGTTCGCTCGTCATCATTTGTGGTGGACCCGTAATGCTCCGGCTTCAGGTCATGATCGAGAAAGATCCAATCGTAAGTTCGCGCTTTTAGAAGCTCTTTCGCTTCCGGGACTTCGCAGACGATGTCCAGATGGTCGCCCTTGAACCGCTTGGTGAACCAATCACAGCGACGCTCGTCGTCCTCAAGTAAAAAAATGCGGATGGGATTCCGCTCTCCGTGACTCTTTGTTATGCCGAGCTTAGTTCCCAGACGTGTTAAGAATCCCATATCAGAATTATTGAGCGTATCTCATTAGCAATCCGTTACCGCCGACGGCCCAGCCCTCTTTCTTATTGATGAATAAAGCGTAGAGGTTCTGCCGCGTGCCGCTTTCCTGTTCCACCCAGGTATGGCCGGCGTCGTTGGATCTCAAGATGACACCGCTGCGCCCAACGGCCCAGACCTCTTCTTCCGTCACAAATTGCACACTAAGCAAGGTCGAGCGCGCAGGCGAATTGATCTTGAACCATGTTTGACCGGCGTCTCGGGTGATAAGGATGGTTCCGCGTTCCCCGACAGCGAGTCCCTGTTTACTATTGCGAAAATCAACGTGGTAAAGCGTTTCCGTGACGCCCGACTGCTGACGCGTCCACGTTTCTCCGGCGTCCTCCGTGTGCAAGATCGCGCCCCCGGCGCCCACGATCCAGCCGCGTTCATCGTCTACAAAATCAATGTGAATTAACTCTTGCTGCGTGCCAGCTTCCAACATTTGCCAGGTGGATCCGCTGTCACGAGTAATCGCGAGGAGGCTGCCAATCACTGTGTCCCCGCGCGCCAATGATCCAACAACCCATCCTTTCTTCTTGCCCTTGAAACGCAAACTGTAAAGTTCTGCAGTCGCCCCGCGCACAGCCGCCGGTGAGATTTTGTAGGACTCTTGCCAGGATTGACCACCATCGCCGCTGCGAAAAATCATGTCTCCCGCCAGCGCGAAACCGACTTCCTTGTTTGCGAAATAGATGTCGTTGATAGCGTGGCGTTTTGTGTCGATGCGTTGTTCGACCCAGGATGCGCCGCCGTCTTCAGTGTGCGTAAGAAAGCCTTCGTCACCCCCGATCCAGCCGCGTTTTGAGTCCGAAAAGTAAACGGTGTTCAGATCACGACCACCCGAAGTGATGCGCACGGCATGCCAACCGCTCTGCGCGGGCGCAGGGACCGAGGTGAGAACAAACAGACCCGTGCCAGCCAGGATTGAAATCATCCGTGTAGTCAATTTCACGACACCGAGTGTTGCACAAAACCAGGCTTGGGCAAAACAGAGGTCAGAGCGCGCGCAATCGCGGACTGCGCCACATAGCGGTCGCCACAAAGATACTGATGATCGCTCCTCCGACCGCCAGCGTGTGTGGCGCGCCGAACCGGTGAGATGCGGCTCCAGCGATTAAGTTACCGATCGGCATCGCCCCAATAAACGAAAGCATGAACATGCTCATCACGCGACCACGCATTTCGTCGCTGACCAGTTTCTGCAAAAGTGTATTCGTGACCGCGACAGAGCACACAATCCCGAATCCGAGCGCGAACAAAAAGACGATCGAGGCCCAAACGTGTGTCGACAACGAAAACCCAATCAGGCATAACGCGAAACCCAAATCGCCACCGAGCACAAACCACCCTTTGTGCCGGAAATCGCCGAGGTAAGTCAAAAACAACGCCCCGAATAACGCGCCAGCTCCCGCCGTGCCCATTAAAATTGCGAGACCGGTCTCGCCCAGATGCAACACATCGCGGGCAAATACCGGCGCCATCGCAATGTAAGGGGCGCCGAACAGACTGGTCACCGCGCAGATGAGCAGCAACATTGAAATTCTTCGCGTGCCGGCGACATAACGAAAGCCCTCCCGCAGGTTCTCGAAAAATTTGCCGCGCGCCGATGCTTCAACTGCCTTTCGCGGATTTAACGTCTGGTCGTAACGTACCATCGCCAGACCTGCGACGACTGCGGCGAACGAGATTCCGTTTGCGAAGAAGCATCCTGCCAGGCCGAACAACTTGAAACCAATGCCGGCGGCCACCGGACCGAGCGCGCGCGCCAATTGAAATTGAGTGGAGTTCAATGCGATCGCATTGGCCAGGTCTTCCCTGCCCACGAGATCGAAAACCAGTGCCATGTAAGACGGACCGGCAATCGTCATACAACATCCCGTTACGAATGAGAGCGCGAGAATCATCGGCACCGTTACCACGTGGGTTACGACTAACGTACCGAGCGTCAAAGCCGCGAAGCCCGCAACAATCTGCGAATAGATCAAAAGCTTGCGCCGGTCGATTAGATCGGCAAAGACACCCCCAACCAGGGTGAAAACCAAACCTGGCGCGGTTGACATGAAGGCATCAACGCCAAGCCAAAACGGCGAGTTTGAAAGTTCCAGCACAAGCCAGCCTTGGGCGACGGCTTGCATCCACGTACCGGTGTTTGAGAGGAATGCGCCCGACCAGAACAGCAAGAAATTCCGATAACGCAGCGCACGAAACATTTCGCTGAGCCCGCGCTGGCGTTCCTTCTTGATTTCAACTTGGGCGGACATGAATAGTTTAATAACATCGCGAAGCCGCTCCCGCAAAACTTGGAGGATGGAATGCGATGGCTTTGGTGTACCGATACGCTCATGCTTTAATCACGACATCATCAGCTTAATAGGGAGCCAGGAATAATGATGAAAAAGATGATTTACAACGCGGCGTTACTTTTAGCTTTCAGCGCTGGAACCATTATGACTGCGCAGGCACAAACGCCTGCCCCCAGGTCCATCACACCGCCACCACCTCCGCCGGCATCTTTGCCGCCGGCGGGCGCGCCGAGTGCGCCCCAGCCGAAGCAAGCAGCTACCGCTTCGTCAACTCCGCAAAGCCCCGCCGCCCTGGCGGCAACGCAGACAGCGGCCGCCGATCCGAAAGATGTCGCCACGATGGATTCAATTGTCGCAGCCTTGTATGACGTCATTTCCGGTCCCGCCGGTCAGAAGCGAAACTGGGATCGCTTCCGGTCGCTATTCATTCCGGGAGCGCGTCTCATACCGACTGGTCGCAATCCCCAAACTGACGAAGTCGCCTCGCGCGTACGCACGCCCGAGGAATACATCACGCGCTCGGCGCCGCTGCTCGAACAGACCGGTTTCTTCGAGCGCGAGATTTCTCGCCGCACCGAACAATTCGGCAACATCGCGCATCTTTTCAGCACTTATGAATCGCGTCACAAGGCCGAAGACGAGAAGCCATTTGCGCGTGGCATCAACAGCATTCAGTTGATGAATGACGGAAAACGCTGGTGGGTGGTAACGATTTTCTGGCAGGCTGAAGACGGCAAAACCCCGCTACCGGCTGAGTATTTGAAGACGAGAAACTAGCGTCGGCGCCAGTTCGACAGGGCCATGCCTGTTCCCCCGCGTCTTTCCGCGACGATTTCAGCGAGGATTGCGAGCGCTACTTCTTCCGGAGAGACGGCGCCGATGTCCAACCCGATCGGTGCACGAACTTTCTTCAGTTCGTTTTCATCCGCGCCTTCTTCGCGCAGCTTTTCTAGAACAATGTTTGTGCGGCGCTTGCTGCCAATCATTCCGACGTAGTCTGGACTCGCGATGAGCGTTGCGCGCAGACATGCTTCGTCCTGCTTGTGCCCGCGAGTCACGATCGCCACAGACACACCGCGACCATTGCCGACCGTGTCACGCATCGCTTCCTGCCAGTCATTAGCCTTTACGAACTCGATCGATTGTTCGTGAGGAGACGAAAAAAGATTTCGAGCGACGAATTCAGCACGATCGTCGATCAGCGTGACGTGGAAACCGGTGATTGCAGCCAGGCGCGCCAGCAAGGCGCCTACGTGACCCGCACCGGCGATCACCAGGCGCGGTTCAGCTTCGATTCTTTCAAGCAGCATCGTCGCATCTGTCGCCGAATCCGCTGTGTGAAGCATTCTGGTTGCTTCGCGTGACGTTAGAAATGCCGCCGCCTCTCGCACCACGTATTCGTCTAAGGCCGCATCGCCGAGACTGCCGAATGTCTTGCCGTCATCCGACACTACGATCTTGGCGCCGACTACCGGTTCCCCCATGCGCGATTCAACGGTCGTTACTAAGACGGCCGTGTCGCGGCGCGAGAGAATCTCGCTGATTCGATTCGACAATTCCGTGTTGGTTGGCATCTGGCAACACCGGACGGTGCGCGAAAGAGTCTATTTGGATGTGGAAGGTTTGAGAAGTCCCGCGGCTTCAGCAGCGCGGCGAATCAGCCACCACGGGCCAATCAAAAGGTAAATCGGATTTTGGAAGAAGGCGGGCTGATTTCCTTCAATTGCATGCCCAATGAATTGCAGAATCCACCCACCGATGAACAGCGCCAGCGCGATCCGCCAATTGAAAAAGAAAAGTGGCCACGAAATCGTAATCATCGGAATACCAAACGCGTGACATAGTTTGTTCAGCGGGTGCTGATGTTTGGCTTTGTAATTTTCGACGAAGGAAGTCATGAGCTGGTGAATAGTAAATAGTAAATCGTAAATGGTAAATAAAAACCGCCTTTCTCGATTTACGATTTACGATTCACTTCTGTTCACATCTATTCACCATTTACGATTTACCATTTACTAACGTTCCCATACATCGATGAAAATATCCATTGTGCCACCGCATACCATTCCCTCTTCGCTCGCTTCGTCAGCTGTGAGCGTGAAGTGATGCAAAGCTGATTTTCCGCTGCGCAGAGCTTCACGCGCTTCCGCCCAAACTTCCGCTTCGACGCAGCCACCGCCGACTGTGCCCGCCGTCGCGCCGCTTTCAAAGAACAGCATCTTGGCGCCGCGCCGTTGGGGCGTTGAGCCACGCGTCGCGGCAACGGTCGCGACAACCACGCGCTCACCGCGAGTATTCGCGCCGCCAATCAATTGATAGAGGTCATGTTGAGCAATAGTACTCATCTTATTTTGAAACGCACGCATCTTGCGTGCGGGTCGTCTGCATCTTGCCGGCGCTCCTAAAACGGCGTCGGAGTTGGTGTCGGCGCCGGCGCCGCGCCTTCTGACTGAGTCGCCGTCTTTGAATTCTCAAGCGCTGCCTGGTCTGCCGCATCGAGACGTTTCTGAATTCGTTCAACATCAGCGTCGGCGCTGGCAATCGCGGTTTCGAGGCGTGAGTGGTTGGCCGCGAGCTGATCAAGTTGCTTTTGAACACGGGCCTTCTCGTTCTCGAGCGATTTGCGTCGCTCCTCGCGGAGCTCTTCAGGGCGCATCGACCCAAATCCCGCCACCGATCGATCGATGTTCTCGGGCCGCAGGTTGTAGTCAATCTCTTCCAGACGCGCTTGAAGATCGGACTGCTGAGCTTCGACTTCTCGCAACTGCTTCCATAGGTCGGCCGAACGCTGCTCTGCACGCGACAACCGTTCAAGATCCACGAGCGTACGCTGTGACTGCTCCATCGAATTAAGTTTGGTATTGAGTTGATTGACCTGAGATGAAAGGTCGCGGATCGTCTTTTTCATCGCTTCCGGGTCTTCGTTCGTATTCGCCGTTGATTCGGAACCGGAAGAGTTGCTGTTGTCGTTAGCATTCTCATTCGCGGGCGGCTCATAAACCGCGGGGTTGGTAATGCGCGGCGTCGAGGATTGACGAGTCCGGGACTTACGCCGCCGTTTTTGCGCGCTCGAGTCGATGAGGAAGAGACCAATCAGGCACACGGCCAGCACGGCCACCACGAAGCGACGAATTGATTTTGACGACATAACTAACCCCCTGAAACAGTGATGCATACGGCGCGCTTGGCGATGCTTTTTACAGAACCGCGAACGGTGGTGAGCGGAACAAGAATTCAATCTGCGTAGCCAGCGTCTTTAACCCGCTCACTACCGTTCGCGGTTCTGTATCAGCCTGCCTGAATTTGAAAACTGATGTCCATCGCGCGCACTGATTGCGTTAAAGCATCGACGCGAATTAAGTCGGCGCCAGCCTCTGCAAACGCGCGCGCACTCTCAAGTGTAATCGGCCCGGTTACCACGATTGAAGCTGTTGACGCGTGCTCGCGAGCTTTTGCGATCAACTTGGAAACCTGCGCGCCGTCACCTGCTTCAATTGAGAGCCCATCCGCACCGTTATCCAACGCTTCTTTCACTTCACGTTCGTTTGTTACTTCCACTTCAACCTTGTGTAGATGTCCAATCTTTTCACGCGTCGACTTCACGGCAGTTCCAACTCCACCGGCTAACGCCGCATGGTTTACCTTAATAAAGACCCCATCGTCCAGGCCGTAGCGGCCGTTGACGCCACCGCCAAGCAGCACCGCGTATTTTTCCAGCATGCGCAGTCCCGGCGTGGTTTTGCGCGTATCCGCAATCTTCGCTTTCGTACCTTCGACGGCTCTGACGAACTCCCGGGTGCGCGTCGCAACGCCCGACAGGTGTTGGAGCAGGTTCAAAGCGACGCGCTCGCCCGCCAGCAGGACGTCGGCGAAACCGCTCGTGCGCGCAATCACTTTGCCGGAATCTACCTCTTCACCGTCGGCGGTAAAAGCTTCGATCTGTTGCTGCGGATTAAGTGTGATAAAGACTTCTTCGGCCGCTTCTAATCCGGCGACGACCATTTTTTCACCGGCGACAAATCTTCCTTTTGCGTGGACGTTACGCGACAGGACCGTCTGAGTCGTGATGTCGCCGCGTCCGAGATCCTCGCGTAGGAAGAGCCCGATACTCGAGTAGAGGGCGCCTTCGTCTAACCAGTTCACAAAAGAGCCTCCCGTTGTAACGCAGGCTGCCAGCCTGCGAAGCCAGCCGACAAGCTGGCAACTTGTCGTACAATTCTCACGAAAGCGCCTCCAACATTTGATCCAACGCAGCGTTCCTTTGTGCAATGTCGCTGACACGCGCGCGTAATTCTTCGACTTTTTCCGCGGGCGCGCGCTGCACAAAGTCAGAATTACCGAGCTGCGCTTCCAATTTTTCCCCTTCTTTCTGCAGCTTCTCTTTCTCACGCGACAGTCGCAAACGCTCTTGCGCGAAATCGATCAAGCCTTCGAGCGGCACAGCCACTTCGGCGCCACCAGCAAGCACCGCACGCGCAGCCGCTTTTGGCATGTCTGAAGTTCCGTCAATCGAAATTTCTTTCGCCCGCGTGAGCCGCGCAATTTGATCAGTACTGTCGGAAAATACCGATTTCAAGTTCGCTTTCGCGGCAATTATTAGTTCAATTCGATCACTCGGTTTAATGTTCATCTCTGAGCGAATGTTTCGGACGCGCGAAATCAGATCGATCACAGCCTGCATTGCGGTCTCAGCGCTCTCATCGATCAACGACGCGTTGACGCGCGGGAACGACGTCAACATGATTGTAGGTTCCGCGCCGGCATAAACCCGGTCGAGGTATTTTCCGTGCGTCACCGGCAGTTTCTGCCACAGCTCTTCCGTCAGATATGGCATGAACGGATGCAACAGCCGCAATGCCTGCTCGAGAATTGAAATCAAACGCGCGCGTGCGATATCGCGCTCGGCTGAGGCGGCCTCGGAAGTCACGGTCAACTTCGAAAGCTCGATATACCAATCGCAGAAATCATCCCAGAAGAAGTGATACAGCTCCTGCACCGCCGCATGAAAATCGTAGTTGTCGATTTGCCGATTGACTGCCGCCGCGGTTTTGTTAAGCCGTGAAAGGATCCAACGATCGTGCAGCGGTAACCTTTGTCGATCGGTTACTTCAAAAGGATCGCGTGATCCGATCGCTACCGCTCCCGGTTCTGACATTTCTGCGTTCATCAGACAGAACCGCGCAGCATTCCAAATCTTGTTCGCGAAATTCCGATAAGACTCGACCTGCTTCTCATTCCAACGCGTGTCAGTCGATCCGACTTGTGCCAATGTCAATCGCGTCGCGTCGACTCCGTACTTGTCAAAAACTTCGAGCGGATCGACGCCGTTTCCCTTTGTCTTTGACATGCGCTGGCCATGTTTGTCGAGGATGGTGCCGGTGACATAAACATCGGCGAATGCCTCTGCGCCCATGAACTTCAACCCAGTCATCATCATCCGCGACACCCACAGGAAAATAATGTCGCGCGCGGTGACCAGCACTGATGTTGGATAGAACGTTTTGAGGTCCTCGGTCTGGTCCGGCCAACCCAGCGTTGAAAACGGCCAAAGCGCGGAAGAAAACCAGGTATCGAGCACGTCCTCGTCCTGCATCAGGTCGCTCGTGCCAGCTTTCGCCGCAGCCTCTTCGCGCGTATGCGCGACGAATACCTCACCATCTTTTCTGTACCAGGCAGGAATCTGATGTCCCCACCAAAGCTGGCGCGAAATCGTCCAGTCTTTCAGATTCTCTAACCAGTCAGCGTAAACCTTTTCATAGGGTACCTGTGGCACAAAACGCGGTTTGCCGGCCTCGCGAAGTTTGTTGAGCGCAAGGTCACGAAGCTGATCCATGCGACAGAACCACTGTGTTGAAATTAGCGGTTCGATCACGGTCTTGCAGCGCTCGCACTTCGAAATCGAGAATTCGTAGTCAACAACTTTCTCCAGCAAACCTGAGGCTTCTAATTTCTCAATTACGAGGTCGCGCGCCTTGTAACGATCGAGACCAACAAAGTCCGTGCCGGCTTCTTCAGTCATCCGCGCAAAACGATCAATGACATTGACCTGCGCGAGGTTGTGACGAATCCCCATCTCATAGTCGTTTGGATCGTGCGCCGGCGTGACCTTCACTGCGCCGGTGCCGAATTCCGACTCGACAAACTCATCGGCGATGACCGGAATTTCACGATTCGCGATCGGCAGAATCAGAGTCTCGCCAATCAAAGAAGCGTAGCGTTCGTCGTTTGGGTTCACCGCCACGGCTGTATCCCCCAACATCGTTTCGGGGCGCGTAGTCGCAACGACGATGGCTGCATCGCGGTTCTTGAATGGATAACGAAAGTAGTACAGCTTGCCCGATTGCGGTTCGCGCTGGACTTCGAGATCCGAAAGCACAGTCTGATCGTTCGGACACCAGTTGACGATCCGATTGCCGCGATAAATCAGACCCTCTTCGTATAGCCGGACGAACACTTCGCGCACCGCGCGCGAAAGGTCTTCATCCATCGTGAACTTGAATCGCGACCAATCGACGGAAGCGCCTTCGCGCCGGAGTTGATTCAGAATCTGTCCGCCGTACTCGTCTTTCCATTTCCAAACGCGCTCGACGAACTTTTCCCGACCGAGATCGTGACGCGTTAAACCTTCTTTCTTTAGCTCGCGCGTAACCATTAACTGCGTCGAAATCCCGGCATGATCCATTCCCGGCAACCACAGAGTGCGATAGCCCAGCATTCGCTTGTGGCGCGTCATGATGTCCATCATCGTGTGCTGCAATGCGTGGCCCATGTGCAGCGAGCCGGTCACGTTCGGCGGCGGAATGACAATGCAGAAAACTGGCGCGTTCGGATCTTTGTTGATTTCGGGCGCGAAATAGCCGCGTTCTTCCCACTGCGCGTAGTGATGGCGCTCGGCTTCTTTCGGGTCGTAAGTCTTGGGTATCTCGATCATGTCTGAATTAAGTTTAGAGGGGCTACTGCCCGCCCTTCATTTCAATCACAGCAGTCGATTGTAAATCAGCCTGCGCAGCTTTCCGAACCGGCGTGTCAGAAGCCCGATTGTTAGGGAGGGCTCGATCGCGAACGATGCCTTTGCTGACGCGCGGGCTTCCGGCCTAAAAGTAAAAAGGCGGGCAACGGCCCGCCTCTAAAGTTCCGCTGATTTACCGATTATCTTTGATCGAGCCGTTTCTTAATCAGCAATTCCGAAAGTTCAGGCACGACTTCCCAGGCAATTTCGCGCACAACCTTGTCTGAAAGTTGTTCGACAACGCGCCGAGAAATCGCTTCGATGGCTGCCGGCGAAAGATCCCCTGTGCTCGGTTCCATTCGATCAACTGATTCCGTTGGCTCGCTGAGCGTTTCTTCGGTTGTAACAGCTGCAGTTTCCAGAGTGGCTTGATAAGGATGCGCGCCCTGAACAGTCGTGGTCTCATCAGCCGTTTCTGTCGGCGGGTTCGAAAATTGAACCGGCGCAACGTCCACGTCGAGTTCGAAATCGTCTGCGACGTCTGAGCCTGCGAAGTTGTCAACATCTCCCAGGTCCAAAACGCCATCATCGTCGAAAGCCGGCGCCCCTGCGATTTCCTCGCTCACCAGTTGGTCAGGTTGAAATTCACCGACCGTAACGACATCACCGCTTTCGGCGGCCGCAGCACTTTGGGCCTCCGGGACAATCTCCACCTCGACACTCTCTGAATATTCTTCGTCAGCGGTAGTCACCGGTGCAAGCTGTTGCGTGTCCGCAGTTTGTAGTTCGATGTCGGGAGGGCAGGTGTGTTCAGGTTCCGCGAACAGCTCCGGTGTTTCCATCACGGCCGCTTCAACAAAAACTCTGGGCTGGTCTTGATCGCCTGCTTCCGGTTCGCTCACTGGAACGCTTTGCTGGTCGAACGCAGATAAGGCTTGATGATGTTCTGAAGTCTCGACGGCAAATGTTGAATCATCATCGTCCGGTTCGGTTTGCACGTTGGAATGCGTGCGGCTGACCAGCGAGCCAACGCGGCTCACCAAATCACGAATTGATTGGAAGGGCTTTGTCACGACGTCATCCGCTCCTGCGCGTTTCGCTTCGGCTTCATCAAACGGTTCGAACGAGCCGACCAGAAGCATGACCGGCACGCCACGAAATTGCTCGTTTTGCTTGATGAATTTGCACAGTTCGTAACCATCGACGCCTGGCATGAACACATCAGCAAGGACCACGTCAGGCTTTGACTGTTTCAATTTTTCCAGGGCGTCCCGGCCATCACCGGTCGTGATGACCTGCATGCCTTCGTCCGTGAACGTGAGGTCGATGACTTTTTGAATGGCAACGGAATCGTCAGCGAGCAGTAGGGTTCGTCCAGGAATCACGAGAGGGCACTCCGATCGGGCAACTAATTCGGGCGGCGGGCAAGACCGCTGACTTGAACCTAGCACTCGTCCGAAAACTGCGTCAAGAGTTTTGTTCGTGAGAAGTGCAAATAAACGGCCAATTTGGGGCGCTTGACTAACGGCCGGGACCGGTCCTGGTAATGTCATCCGGTGTGTTCGGCTTTCCGTCAGGACCCACCGAGCGCAAAACGTAGGAATTTCGAGTGCCTTCGTACTCATAAGGGTGATGCCAGGCATCAACTCGAATCACCCGCGCGAGGTAATGAGGGTTGAGAAAATCGATAAGAACCGTCTCACTCTTGGTCTCCACATAGCCGCCCTGCTCATGTTTGAAGGCCTCGAGCGCGGTAGCAATAGTTTCCAATTCCGCACGCACCCGTGAGGTCTTTTCCGCATTCAACGCGCGAACCAGTGAGTCAACATCTTCCCAGTTACGGTCGCCGGTGCGAATCTCGGCGACGCGCCACTTGTCATTCTCGTTGACGAAGCGAAACGCAGTTTCGACCTGTGCGACGACAACCGCAGAATTCCCGAGCGAGTCGACGCTCTTAACGCGCACGGCGTCCGACGGCAGATTAATTCCTGCCATTCGTGCAATGAGCTTTCGTGCTTCCTTTACCGAGAGGCCTCCGGCGGCTTGTGTCTGTATCGAAATTACCGAAATGCCGATAGCTATCGCGGTGAGGAATACCATGACGAAATTGCGTCTAAACATAAAATCGCTCCTTTTGCGTCAAAGGCGGGCAACGCAAGTGTCTAAACAAAATGTAACGCGGATTGCTCCCTACTGCTCACTACTTCCCCGCCTTGCTCACGAGCATGCGTAGCATTATGTGAAGCTGTGTCGTCGTAAACGGCTTTGGTAAAAAAACGACGGCCCCCGCTGCAAAACTATCCGAGGAGAGCTTCGGATCCTGTTCAGCCGTCATCATCATCACGGGAATCTTCATGAATCGTTTTTCCGTGCGCATGTGCCTCACCAGTTCCGGTCCGGTGATGTGCGGCATCACCACGTCAAAGACAGCTGCGGTGAAGGCTGAGTCCGATTGCAGCGTTTTGTAGGCTTCGCGACCGTCGCGGGCGGTGATGACTGCGAAGCCTTCTTTCTCAAGAATTGTGCTGACTAGTCGCAGGATGGCCGGATCGTCATCCGCCACCAGGATGCGTCCTTTCGGTTCTTTATCGGATGAATTCGCCATGATTCTAAAGCAGGGCATCTCAGCGTCACAGCGCTAAGCCGCTTCAACTGCCGCACTTGATTCTCCGGATTTCAATGATAGTTCGGCGGCAAGTTTAATGGCCGCGACCATGCTGGAATGTTCCGCTAGTCCTTTGCCCGCGATGTCGAATGCGGTGCCGTGATCGACTGACGTGCGAATGAATGGCAGGCCGAGCGTCACGTTTACTGCTTCTCCGAATGAAAGGCACTTCACCGGAATCATCGCCTGGTCATGATAACACGCGATGACGGCGTCGAACTCTCCGCGCGACGCGCGCAGGTAAACGGTATCGGCGGAAAACGGACCACGAACGTTGATGCCGTTCCTCACTCGACAACTTTCGATCGCCGGAGTCATTTCCGACACCTCTTCGATGCCAAACAGCCCACCTTCCGCGCCGTGGGGATTCAAGGCCGCGACCGCGATGCGCGGCCGTTCGATGCCCCAGCGATGCAGTTCACGATCTGCCAGGCGAACCGTTTTTTCGATTCTGTCCCTGGTCACCATCCGAATTGCTTCCGCCAGCGGCACGTGCGTCGACAAAAGAACGATGCGCAAATTCGCGGCGACGAAGCCCATCGCGTACTCTTCAGTGGCGGTCAGCGCCGCCAGAAACTCGGTGTGACCGGGAAAACTGTAGCCGCCGAGGAACAGCGCGCGCTTGTTGATCGGCGCCGTGGCCATTGCATCGATCGAACCGGCGGCGCAAAGATTCACGGCCGCTTCGATGTAACTCGCCGCGGCTTTGCCGGCCACACCGGATTCAATGCCTGGTTCGACAAATCCATTCAGATTGTCGAGATGAAAAATCAGGGGATCGTTGGTGTTCGTCGGAAGCGGCTCGCCCTGTCTGACGATCGGGTAGCCACACTGCAAGTCCAAGGTCCTCGCATTGTGCGCGAGGACTTCAGCATTTCCAATAATGATGGGAATACATAGATTGCGAACTTCTTCTTCAGCAACGGCCTTCAAAACGACTTCAGGGCCGATACCCGCGGGGTCGCCCATAGTTATGCCGATGCGAGGCTTCGATTTGGCTGAGGAGGTGTGGTGTGATTCAGCCCGCGAGTTTCCCATCTGCCTGAATGATTGCGTGACGATTTAATTCTCGAAAGCGGGCTCCGTAGTTTCGTCTGTTCCGTTCGTTTCAGCGCGTTCGTCGGAATCGACCTTTCCCACGCGCTCTTCCGCCTTGTACATGTACTTGATATTGCGTTTGAGCACGAGCAAATTCGGAGCGGATCTTCGATTGATTTTTAGGGCTCCACGATCGTACCACTCGATGGTGCCTTCGATTTCCTCGCCATCCTGCAGCACCATCACCATTGGCGTGTGCGCATCAATCTGCTTCTTGTAGTAATAGATTTCTGCGTGAGTTTCAGTTGGTGGTGGCTGCCGCTTACGCATCTGCATCGGCGGTTGCTGTCCCGGCCGTCCCTGTGGCATTCCGCCCGGGCGTCCGCCGCCTTGCTCTGGATTTCGGTTCTGTTGCGGAATTACGTCCCGCCGCGCTTTGACGTCAGCCAAAGTTGTTCGAATAAGTTTGCGATTCACAATACGCCTCCAAATGATTACGTTGAGCGCGTACGCGCCCGGAATAAAAATGCGTTCCCGCCAGAAGCGTGGCGTGTCCGAAGCCCACAGTCGCAGGCTGCGGCCTTCCAGGGAGAGTGCGCATTGACCCGTACGGAATTTCGTTAGGGATTGCGCGTCATGCTACACGACCGCCGGGAAAAACGCAAAATCCACTGATAGTGCGGATGCTCTATTGGCGAGCGAGGGTTGGCTCTACCTCAATCTGCTTTCTTGCGAATGAATGTCGGAACGTCCAAATCCTCGGAACGTCTTGAACCCAGGCCAAAGTCAGGGGTTGGCGGTTCATGTCGAGGCGCCGTGGTCACCGGCATCGTCGCACCCGCTCCAATTGCGGCCGTCATCGGCTGCCGATTGAAACCAGTCGCGATTACCGTGATCTTCATTGCATCGGCCATCATTTCATCCACCACGTGACCGAAAATAATGTTCGCATCGTCGTCAGCTTCCTGACGAACGATGGTTGCCGCTTCGTTCACTTCGTACAAAGTGAGATCCGGACCGCCAGTGATGTTGATGAGCACTCCCTTGGCGCCCTTGATCGAGGCTTCCTCAAGCAGCGGCGATGAAATCGCTTCCTGCGTCGCTTCGATCGCGCGGTTCTCGCCGCGCGCGTAACCGGTACCCATCAGCGCCATGCCCATGCCCTGCATAATCGTGCGCACGTCGGCAAAATCAAGATTGATAAACCCAGGCACGGTGATCAAATCGCTGATGCCCTGCACGGCTTGTCGCAGGACATCGTCCGCCGCCTTGAAAGCTTCGCCAATCGACGCAGTCTGCGAGACCGCCGCAAAAAGTCTTTCGTTCGGAATCGTGATGACCGTATCCACTGATTCGTGCAACTCACGCAGTCCTTGTTCCGCCTGTTCAAGACGGCGCCGCCCTTCAAACAAGAAAGGTTTCGTGACGACAGCGACGGTCAGCGCCCCCAACTCCGTGGCCAAAGAGGCAACAATCGGAGCTCCGCCAGTGCCCGTCCCGCCGCCGAGACCCGTCGTCACGAAGACCATGTCAGACCCTTCCAACACTTCGATGATTTTGTCCGTGTCTTCGAGCGCAGCCTGGCGACCAACTTCCGGGTCAGCTCCGGCGCCGAGCCCCTTCGTCAGGCGGCCACCCAACTGAATCTTCACGGGCGCATGCGAACGCTTCAACGCTTGCAAATCCGTATTCGCGACGACGAATTCAATGCCTTCAATCCCCGCATTAATCATTCGATTGACGGCATTGCCGCCGCCGCCGCCCACGCCGATGACTTTAATACGCGCCCCGGTGATGGGAGGCTCGTCGTCGATAAAGATGTTAATGCTTCGGCCGGACGGCGAAGTCGAATTGTGACTTTGATTTGCCTCAGGTGTCATGCTTGCTTCCTCTCTTCCAAATCGGGAAGGCTTCCACTGCCTCTTTCGCCTATTTTGGGTTGGCTGCGCCACGGGGCTCAAAATATTGCGGACAATATCTTGTGTTGACGGGGTCGCAGCATACAACACTTAGTCAGAAAATACTACTACTAAATCGATCGCGAAACTTCGAAACGAAATGTGTCAGTCGCCCTGATCCGCCACGTTTCGCCGCCATCGCACGTTGCTCGACCACGTGCGCGCGCTGCGAGACGAGCGCGAGACCCGCCGCCGCCGCCCACGCGGGACTGCGTATGTCTTCTACCAAGCCGCCGAACCGATCACGTTCGGGATAACCAATGCGAACCGGCGCGTCGAAAACTTGTTCCGCGACTTCAACCATTCCTTCCAGCAATGCCCCGCCGCCGGTTAACACTACGCCGCTCGACAACTGCCGCGTCCAGTTCGAATCTTTCAATTCATCCGCAACGTGCATGAGCACTTCTTCCGCGCGCGGCTGCAAGATGTCGCACAAAATCTGTCGCGAAAGTTGGCGCGGCGCGCGTCCGCCCACCGATGGAACATCAACCATCTCGCTGCGCATCGCATCGCTGAGTGACGCGCTCGACGCACAACCAAAGATCCGCTTGATTTTTTCCGCTTCAGGAATCGGCGTGCGCAGGCCAAAGGCAATGTCGTTGGTGAAGTGCGAACCGCCAAGCGGAAACACCGCCGTGTGCTGTACTGCTCCGCGCTGATAGACACACAGCCCGGTAGTTTCGGCACCAATATCGACAAGTGCAGAGCCGTATTCTTTATCATCTTCGGTCAAACTTGCCTCGGCTGCCGCAAGCTGCTCCAGCACCATGTCCGCGACGATAAGACCCGCACGGTTGACCGCATTGATTGCATTTTGACGAGCGGTCACCGGACTGGTGACGATGTGAACTTTCACGGCCAGGCGCGCGCCGGTCATCCCAATCGGATCGTTGATGCCATCCTGGTCATCGACGATGAATTCCTGCGGTAGCCGGTCGACAATCTCGCGGCCGGCAGGGAGTTGAATGGCGCAGGCTGAATCAATCGCGCGCCGCACGTCTTCGGCAGTGATTTCGTGTTCGCGGCTCGCGACTGCGACAATTGCCTGGCCGTTAAAGCCCATGATGTGCGAGCCGGCGAGATTAATCGTCACTTCCTGCGCCTGCACGCCGCTCATTCGCTCAGCTTCTTCGACCGCGCGGCGAATTGATTCGACGGCCGCTTCGGGATTTACGATGACGCCTTTGCGCAGCCCGCGCGAATCCGACTCGCCGGTGCCGATCACGTTCAGCAAGCCATCTTCACCGGGGGCCGCGACGATACACGTCACGCGGCTGGTGCCAATGTCGAGCCCGGTTGTGTGCGCGGATCGTTTCGCCATTTTCGGTGTTAGCGCGCGCGCTCTCGATTCCCGTGCGCGGTTTTCTCATCGCGCGCATTCGGCTTACGTTTGCTATCGGTAGTCGGTTTAGCATCAGGTTTCTTCTTTACCGCGACAGCAGTTGATTTGATCGAATCGCTTACCGCGGTTGCTCGATCCGAAGAGTCCTCAGCCTTGTTCTCATCAGCCGTGACGCTAGCGCCTGAGCTATGTCCCAAAACGACGCTCTTGCCGGTGACTTCGATGTAAGTGATTAGACTAGCCTGGCCCGCCTGTTTGTAACGATCGAGTACTTCAAGCGCTGCCTTGAAGCGAGTTCCGACGTCCTGTGCGCCAACACGTACTTCAATCTGCGAATCGTCTCCAGTGAGTTGGGCGCGGACATCTCGCACATCGAAAAGGTTGATTTCGCTAACGCGATCGGTGAGACCAACGGCCTGCCATTCGCGCAGCGCTTCCTGATACTTCCTGACCCGTTCCGCATTCTCCGCGCGCGCCTCATTCGTTCCATCCTCGTTCCAACCCAGGATAAAAAATGGCGGCATTTGATCGGTTGATTTCATTTGTTCCAGCGCCACGCCTTCTTCATCAACCCAAACAAAGTGGCCCGCAGAGTTGCGGATGACCGCGACCGGCACGCGTTCGGTGATCCGGACGCGCAACGCGTCGGGCAACACGCGCGTGATGACAGCGTGCCGAACGCCCGGCAGTCGCCCAATCTCCGTACTCAAGGCCGACAAATCCGCGCGCCAAACACCGGTGCGCGAAACCGCACGGCGAACCATCCCTTCAATTTCTTCGGCAGAAGTACGTGATGTTCCCCCTACTTCGACTGCGCGCACCTGAAACAGCGAGGCGGAAGACGCCGCGCGATAACCGATGGCCAAACCGATTACAGCGAGAATACCGAACGCGACTTTCATCGCTGTCGGAACATATGTAAGCAACGCGCGCGGAGAAAACCGCGACGACTCCTTACCATCGCGACGCGCCGGTCGTTGCGAACCTTTTGCCGCTGGCGCGCCGCGCCGCGCCGGACGTGATGCGATGACTTGTTCTTTCATATTCATGTGGCGCAAGTTGCTAACTTGCGCGTCTTGTTTCGACCAGATCGCAACTTAACAAGTTGCGCTACTTAGAACTCCAGAGCTCCACCTCGTATTCCAGATCGATTCCATGTTCGCGCTTCACCCGTTCGCGAATCTCTTCAGCAAGCGCCATAGTGTCGGCGGCTGTCGCTTCTTCGCCTTCTGTCACGATGAAGTTCGCATGCTTCTCTGAGACGACGGCGCCGCCGCGTCGCGCTCCCTTCATGCCGAGTTCATCGATCATCTTGCCGGCGCCGACGGGACTCGCGGGCGCATTTTTGAAGAAGCATCCAGCGGAACGCGCGCCGTGCGGTTGCGTTGCCATCCGCTGACCTTTCGCCTTTTCCATCCGCTCCCAGATCTTCTCGAGATCCTCGTGCTGCAAACGCAACGTTGCTCCCAACAGCAATTCACCTTCGCGAAATGACGTGTGGCGATAGTTCCACTGCACTTCCGTTCCGGGGATTGCCATAACGCGACCGCCGCGCGAAACGCGAACGGTTTCGACTACGGTTCCGATCTCTTGTCCATATGCGCCGGCGTTCATCCACAGCGCGCCGCCGACCGTTCCCGGAATTCCATTCAGTCCTTCGATCCCGGACAGACCCCGCCGCGCCGCATCGACGCACAAACGTGGCAGTGAATAGCCGGCGCTTACGGAAACTCGTTCGCCGTCGAACACCGGCTCGCTCTTAAGTTTTTTCAAGCTGACGATCACATAGTGATGCTCGCCGTCATCTGCGAGAACGTTGCTGCCTGATCCAAGCGGTCGCCACGCAATGTCGTTTTGCTCAAAGGCGCCCACAAGCGCGCCTGCCTGCTCTTCAGAATCGGGCGACATTACCCAATCGATTGCGCCGCCGACCCGCAAGCTGGTAAGTTCGGCAAATCGCCGTCCGCGTTCGGCGCGCACGCCGAACTGCTTTGCGATCTGCTCGATCGTCGCGTCACGAGTTGATGTGTCCTCAGCCAAAACCAATTCCCTCTAACCTTGGGTAGCCTGGAAAGTTGCGCCACGCAATAATTCCAGTAACTGATCTCCCGATCGATGCACGGAGCCTGCGCCGAGCGTAATCACCAGATCTCCTTCGCGCACCGCCTCAGCCAGGATCGGCGCCGCATTCTCAAGCGCACCAATGTATTCCGTGTGCTTGTGGCCGTAGCTCTTAATGCGCTGCGCCAATACCTCCGCGTTGACGCCCTCGATCGGTGGCTCACTCGCAGCATAGATGTCCGTTACGAACAGCACGTCAGCGTTATTGAAAGCACTGGCAAATTCATCCATCAAATCGTTTGTGCGCGTGTAACGGTGCGGTTGAAAGAGCACGACGATGCGACGATTCGGCGCGCCAATGCGCGCGGCGCTCAGCGTTGCCTTGATTTCCGTTGGGTGATGTCCGTAATCATCGACGACGGTGACGCCTTTTTCGTCGCCCTTGAATTGGAAACGCCGCTCGGCGCCGCTGAATTCGGAAAGCGCATGCGCGATTGTGTCAAACGGAACGTCGAGCTCCAGTCCGGTCGCGATTGCGGCAAGCGAGTTGTAGACGTTGTGTTTGCCCGGTACGCGCAACGAAACGCGACCGAGCGCTTCGACGCCGCTTAGCACCATGAACGTCGATCCATATGACTGATCGTAGCTGATGTCGTGCGCCGAGATATCAGCTTGCGCGCTCATTCCGTAGGTGATGCGACGGCGTTCGACCTTCGGAATCACTGCCTGTACATGCGGATCATCGAGACAAAGAACCGCTGCTCCATAGAACGGGACCTTGTTCACAAAGTCCGCGAAGCATTTCCGCACGTCTTCCATATCGTGGTAGTAGTCCATGTGCTCGCGATCAATGTTCGTCACCACAGCGATCATCGGCGTTAACATCAGGAAAGAGCGATCGCTTTCATCGGCTTCAACCACCATTAACTCACTCTTTCCGAGTCGTGCGTTCGAACGATAAGAACGAACAATCCCGCCGACGACGAATGTCGGATCGAGACCGGCCGTCCCGAGCACAGTCGCAACCATCGAAGTCGTCGTCGTCTTTCCATGGGAGCCGGCGCACGCTACGGTGTAGGGCTTCATGCGCATAAGTTCCGCCAGCATCTCGGCGCGTGGGATTACTGGAATCGAACGCCGGCGCGCTTCACCGATCTCTGGATTGTCATCGCGCACCGCCGTCGATCGCACGACCACGTGCGCATCACCGACGTTTTCTGCCGCATGACCTTCGGTAACTTCGACCCCCAAACCTTCTAACCGCGCCGTTACTTCAGATTTCTTCTGATCGGAACCGGTAACTCGAAATCCGAGGTTCGCCAACACTTCCGCGATGCCCGACATGCCAATGCCGCCGATGCCAACGAAGTGAATGTGCTGAAAGGGTCGAAACATGGGATTCAGTTGGCAGTGAGCAGCCTGCAGTGTGCAGTAAGCAGAAGGCAGAAGGCAGTAGGCAGTAAGCAGTAGGCAGCAAGCCTGAGCTGATTAGCGCGGAGCAAATAATTCGATAGAGTCTTCACTGCCTTTTGCCTTTTGCCTTCTGCTTACTGCCTTTTGCTCACTCTCTCGATCAAGTCCACCGCTGCTTCCGCGGCGTCTCGTCTTGCCATTTTGCGTGCCGCCGATTCCATGTGCGTGATTTCATCGGGATGACTAACTAACGCAACAATCTCTCCCGCTAAACGTTCTCCGCTCAGTCCATCCTGATCAATCATTCGCGCTGCCCCTCCGTTCCTCAGTGCTTCGGCGTTGCGCGTCTGCTCCAACTGGCCCGGTAAAGGAATCATAATCGCAGCCTTACCCGCCGCCATCAGTTCGGCGCTGGTCGTTGCTCCGGCCCGAGAGATGATCAAGTCGTTTTCAGCAAACGCGCTCATCATGTCGTCGATGTATTCGCGCACATCTGCGTCACGCCAACCCGCCTCTCGATATGCGTCGCGCACCTTCGCAAGATCCGCGGGTCCGGTTTGATGCGTCACCTGCAACTGCTCGCGAAATGCATCAAGATGCGGCAGCGCGGCGATCATTGCATCGTTAATCGCGCGCGACCCTTGCGATCCTCCGAACAAGAGCAGCGACAGTTTTTTTGGATCGCGCTGTTTCGGCTCAAGGTCAAAGAACTCGCGTCGCTCCGGATTGCCGGTCACGACTCCCTTTCCGGGAAAGTATGAAAGCGTCGCCTCGAACGAGAGCGCCGCCGCATCAACAAAACGAGCCAAACGCCGGTTCGTGAATCCCGGCACCGCGTTCGGCTCGACCAAAACCGTCGGCACCTTCATCAGCGAAGCCGTCATGAGCACCGGACCACTCACGTAACCACCGACGCCGACTACCGCATCTGGCGCAAACGATTTGATGAGGCGACGCGCCGCCAAAAAACTCTTTGGCAGGATGAGCAATCCACGGAGCCTTTGCATCAACCCCATGTTCACCAGTCCTGCGCTTTCAATGAGCGAAAGTTCGAATCCGGCGTGCGGCACCAACCGATTTTCCAAACCGCGCGCGGTGCCAACGAACCTCACAAGCGATGAGGGGTAGCGCCGCATTATTTCTTTGGCAACGGCCAGCCCCGGATAAATGTGCCCGCCGGTACCGCCGGCAGCGATCAGGACACGCATCGCTTCTCAATGCGCACGCGCCATCGCGCGCTGTCTCATACGCTTGCCACGCGCGCGACGCGCGGGTTGCCACTCTTCCTCGTAATCGTCCTCTTCATAGACCGCGCGACGATTCGCTCCCGCAAACTGCGAGATGTTCAAGAGAATTCCCACGCCCGCGAGCGTTGGCACCAAAGACGATCCACCATACGAAATGAACGGCAGCGGAATACCCTTCGTCGGCAAAAGCGCGAGCACAACACTCATGTTCAGTAACGCCTGCGCGACGATTCCCACGACGATGCCAACGCCGAGCAACAGGCCGAATCGATCCGGCGCACGCAACGCCGCGCGCATTCCGCGCCAGAGAAAAACTGCGAAGACGAAGATCACGATCAACGCCCCAATCAGTCCCAGTTCTTCACCGATCACCGCAAAGATAAAATCAGAATGCGCAAAAGGCAGAAACAAAAGCTTCTGCCTGCCCTGCGCAAACCCGAGGCCGTGCTGACCGCCGGAGCCCACCGCAATTAGCGATTGCACCACCTGATAGCCGGTGCCCTGAGCGTCCGCCCAGGGATTAATGAATGCGACCAGCCGTCTCATCCGAAATGGCGTGAAGATCAGCATCTTGCCGACAAACAGCAGCGCGGGCACGGTCGCAAGGGCGAGATGTCTGGGCCGCACACCGCCCGCAAAACACATCGTGAACGCAATGATAGCCAGCATCAGCGCTGTTCCCAGATCCGGCTCCTTCGCCACCAGTCCCGCGAAGATCGCCAGCGCGAACATGCAGGGCACAAATGTCTTCCAGAACGATCCTTCATCTCCAGCGCGCCGTTCGATAATGTAAGCCACAAAGATTGCGAGCGATAGTTTGGCTAATTCTGATGGTTGCGCTGAGAAGCCGCTTAATTTGATCCAGCGACGTGCACCGTTGACGGGGGGAAACGCAAAAACGGCAACAAGCAACAAAATCGTGAGCAGCAACAAACCGTAGACGATCCAGCGGCGATTCAATAGCTGATAATCAAACCGCATCATCAGAAACATGGCGGCGAAACCGATCATCGTCCACATGCCTTGTTTGAGCACGTAATGAAACTGACTGTGGTTCTCCTGCACTGCAATGATTGCCGACGCGCTGTAAACCATCACCACGCCGAACAGAGCAAGGCCGATGGTCGCTGAGAACAGCCATTTATCGACTTGAAGTTTCATCTTATAACCTGTTTCAAGTTTCAAGTTCCAAGTTTCAAGTTTGGTTCGTCGAACTCGAAACTTGAAACCTTAAACTTGAAACTGCGTCTTTAAAGACGCGGCCTCGATGTTCAAAGCTCTCGAACATATCGAAGCTCGCGCACGCGGGCGCCAACAAAACAATGTCGCCCCGTTGCGCCGCCGCAAACCCGCGCTGCACCGCGTCGGCCATCGTCGTCGCCTGCTCAAACGGTGCGGCATGTCCCAATTCGCGTTCAATCGTCGGCGCGTCTTCACCAATTAAAATCATCTTCCGGACGCGCGCTTTCACCAGCTCCTCGAGCGGTGTGTAGGGCGCCATCTTCCCTCGCCCACCGAGAATCAAATCGATTGCGCCGGCATCTTCAGCGAATGCCTCGAGTGCTTTGATCGTCGCGTCGACGCTCGTCGCTTTCGAGTCGTTATAGAACCTGACGCCATCGATCTCCGCGACCTCTTCCAGACGGTGTTCGACCGGGCGAAAGTGGCGAACCGTTTCGCGCAAGGATTCTGGGGCGACACCACAAGCCAAACCGGCCGCTGCGGCCGCCAGCACATTCTCGACGTTGTGCAGGCCTTGCAGCTTCAGATCATCTCGCGTCATCACAATGCGCTCTTGGGATGGCACAGCCTGGGGGGCATGCCCCCGCGAAATTAAGTCACGCCCGCGCAAAAACAATCCCTCGCTAAGCTCCTGCTGCACGCTGAATTCCACGACGTGCGCACACAAGCCGTTCGCCCATGACGAAACAATCTCGTCGTCAGCATTCAAGATCGCGACGTCGCCCGCCGTTTGATTCATGAAGACGCGATGCTTGGCGGCGGCATAATCCATCAGCGACTCATAACGGTCCATGTGGTTCGGAGTAACATTCAAAACCGCGGCCACGGTGGGATGAAAATCGACTATGGTCTCGAGCTGGAAACTCGACACTTCAACCACCGTCCAACCATCGTGACGCGATGAATCAATCATAGAAATCAGCGCCGTGCCGATGTTGCCGCCAACCTGCACATTGAGTCCGCCGTCTTTCAGCATCTGCCCAATTAATGAAGTAGTCGTCGTCTTTCCGTTAGTTCCAGTGATCGCCACGATTCGACCTTTTAAGAATCGTGAAGCCAGTTCGATCTCGCCGATAACTTCAACGCCGCGGCGCGCAGCGTAGCGAATCGGAATTGCTTCCGTCGGTACGCCGGGACTTACGACGACCAAGTCAACCTGATCCAAAAGCCATGATGGTGGCTGACCTTCGATCAACCCGACGCCTTCAGTTTTCAAATCGATCGCTGCCGGCGACCATTCGCTCAACGGCTTACGATCATTCAGCGCGACTGTCGCGTGGCGTTGCGCTAGAAATCGCGCGCTGGCAATGCCACTGCGCGCCGCGCCGTTTACTAACGCTTTTCTCCCAGCGATTTCCAATCAAACATCCGTGACCTCGTTTAGAGGCGGGCTACTGCCCGCCAATTCCGCGACTCGACAAAACGGCGGGCGGTAGCCCGCCTCTAAACGATTTGCAATCGATCATCGAAGCTTCAGCGTTGACAAACTCAACAACGCAAACAGAATCGCCAAAATCAAAAATCGAAAAACGATCTTCGGTTCTTTCCATCCGGCCATTTCAAAGTGATGATGCAGCGGGGTCATCTTGAAAATGCGACGGCCAACGCCACTGGTGCGTTTTGTCATCTTGAAGACGCTGACCTGTAGCATCACCGAAAGCGCTTCCATAACGAACACGCCGCCCACCATCACCAACATGAATTCCTGCTTTGTCAGCACCGCAACTGTCCCAATCGCCCCGCCGATTGCGAGACTGCCGACATCGCCCATGAATACTTCCGCGGGCGGCGCGTTGAACCAGAGAAATCCAAGACTCGCGCCTGCCATCGCGCCACAGAACACCGTCAGTTCCGCCGCTTCCGGACGATGCGTCAGATCCAGATAGCTCGCCCACCGGGCATCGCTGCTCAAATAAGTAAACGCCGTCAACGCCGTCGTCGCGATAAACGTTACGCTGATCGCCAAACCGTCGAGTCCATCCGTCAGATTTACTGCGTTCGTCCAACCGAGCAGTACGATGACAATCAGAGCAAGATAGAGATACGGACCAATCGTACTGATGCCGTTCGGCACTGCTGTGTCTTTGAAGAATGGAATGCTGACATTCCACGAATACTTCGTCTGCAAATAACGAGTTGCAACGAACAGCGCCGCCCAAACCCCACACGCGATGATGAATTGAAACACCAGCTTTTGGCGGCCATTTAGTCCCAGGCTGCGTTGCTTCACCAGCTTCAGGTAATCGTCCGCGAACCCGACCGCCCCAAATCCCATCGTCGCCACAACGGTAATCCAAACATAAAGACTCGACAGCCGCGCCCACAACAATGTCGAGAGGATCACCGAACACCCGATCAGCAAACCGCCCATCGTGGGCGTGTCGCGTTTTGCCAGGTGCGCCTGCGGACCTTCCTCGCGAATTTGCTGACCGATGTTCCAACTTCTCAGCCCTTCGATCATGCGGCGGCCAAATACAAGCGAGATGAGCAACGCCGTCGTCGCCGCGTAAGCCGTGCGAAACGTGACGTATTGAAAAACGTTGAGAGCTTTTACGAGATACCACTCGCGATCTTTAAAGTGGGTATAAATCAGCTCGTAAAAGATGTAATAGATCATTCGTAAGTCAATCTGTGCTTTGTACTTTGATCTTTGTACTTTGAGTTCGCTGCAAGGGCTCAGTTAAAAGCCAGGCAACGACTTCGAATGCCACATCAAAGCACAAAGTACTAAGTTCAAAGAACAGCATTACTCATGCGCCGGCCAACGGGAACCGTTCCTTTAGTGCTTTCACCACCTTGTCAGTCTCGACGCTGCGCGAACCCTTCACCAAAACCAAATCGCCTTCGCGAACCTCCTGGACTGCTGCCGCCGCAGCTTCGTCAGACGTTGCGAAGAAGCGCGCGGACTGAAGTCCACCCTCGCGTGCTCCTGTAACGATTTCGTTGCCCAAGCCGCGTACACCCCAAAGCAAATCAACGCCGAGTTGCGCGATTGCGCGTCCCGCTTCGCGATGCATGGCCGCGGCGTCAGGACCGAGTTCCATCATTTCGCCGGCGATCACGAACCTTCGTCTGACGTTCTCGCGCGCTTCGGCAACCGTACGCACCATGCTCAGCAGCGATCGCGGATTCGAGTTGTATGAATCGTCAACGACTGTGAACCCGGCGGAAAAATCCAAAACCTCGCCCCGCATCTTCGGCGGTTTCGCGGAACTCAATGCATCCGCGATCAGCTCCGGTTTGATTTTCAAGGCTGTCGCGACGGCTGACGCCGCCAGCGCATTCATCAGGTTGTGGCCGCCGGTCATCGGCAGACTTGCAGCCGCATCACCGTTCGGCGTTTGCAAACGAAACTGGATCGATCCGAATCGCGACGTGTCCACTTCACGCGCCATCACGTCAGCTTCGCTTTGAATGCCAAACGTTAGCACCGGCCCGTCAGTTTTTGACTTCATCTGCATCACTAATTCGTCATCAGCGTTGAGGACCGCCACACCGCCGGGTTTCAAACCCTCGACCAGCTCAGCTTTCATCGCGGCAATCGTCTCGATCGTGCCGAGATGTTCGAGGTGCACCGGCGCCACCATCAACTCTACGCCGACATCCGGCGGCGTGATTTGCACCAACCGCCGGATTTCGTGCGTCGGGGAGGACATGCCCATTTCAAGCACCGCCAGGTCGTAATCCTCTGGACGACGACCGCGGCTCACCATCTGCAAAACGGACAGCGGCAGCCCGAGTCCGTTGTTATAATTGCGTTCGCTCTTGAGCACGCGATGACCGGCGCACCGGAGGACGTGCGCGGTCAATTCTTTCGTCGTCGTTTTCCCCGCACTGCCGGTGATGCCAATGACCGGCCGCGCCCACTGGTCGTAAACTTTTCGCGCCAGCGTTTGCAAAGCAGCAATCGCATCGTCAACAAGCAGCAGCCGATCAGCTAACAGCGCAAGTGCTCGGTCAGCGCTGAACCGATCGCGACGCGCGACCGCGGCGATCGCGCCCCGATCAAACGCCGATTGAATAAAGTTATGGGCATCGGCAAACTGACCATTGAAGCCTGCGCGTTCGTAATCCGGCTGCGACAGAGCGAAAAACAAGTCGCCCTTTTCCGCCGTCCGCGAATCAATCGAGAAATCAACTATTTCTTTGTCAAAGAGCTCCGGGCGCACTGTGTTCACGTCTGCGCCCATCAATTCCGCTGCGGTACGAATATTCACGTTTTAGTCAGAACCACCTGCTTGCTGGGTCCCCCACGCGGCAGCCGCGTTGGGGTGCACGTTGCGGATGGTTGATCTCTACTATCGGCTCTATAAGCATCACGATCAACCGCCCGCTACCGCAGGCGGTTCTGACTACGGTCCGCGGCCAAATTCAACGCGCACCGTTTGTCCGGTACTCAGTTCGACGCCGGCAGAGGGAAACTGTCTAACAGCTCGGCCTTGCCCCTTCGCCTCGAGATTCAAACCCAGCTGCGCGCACAACTGCATCACGTCACGCACGCTTTGTCCCCGCAAATCCGGCATCAAAGCGCCACGCTTCGTCGCCGGCGCAAACACCACTTCGCGCGAACCGCTGCTGAAGTTCCTTGCAATCGTCGGCAACGTTGCGGCGCGTTGCTCCTCGTCTTGAATCTCCTGAGGTGACGGCTTGCGATCCGCAGCGATCAATTGCGGCGCTGATTTCGTCTCGACGTCAGGCGTCACACTCAATTCAGGTAATATCTGCTCAGCGATTTCACGAAACACCGGTGCAGCCACATCGCCGCCGTGGTACGCGCCCCGGGGCTCGTCGATTACCACAATTATGACAACCGCTGGATTGTTGACCGGCGCAAAGCCGACGAACGAGCCGATGTATTTTGTCGCCGAGTATGAACGCGTCTTCGGGTCGATCTTTTGGGCTGTGCCCGTCTTTCCCGCCGCCGTGTAACCCTCGACCTGAGCTTTCCGTGCGGTGCCGTGAAGCGTCACGCCTTCCATCATCCCGCGTAGCTTCTCAACCGTTTCTGTTTTCAATGCCGGCCGCAATTCCGGTTTTGCTTGATACACCGCTGAGCCATCGGGCGAGCGCATCTCGCGCACGACGTGTGGCTTAACCCAACTACCACCGTTAGCAATGACTGAATACGCGGTCGCCATTTGCAGCGGAGTAACACCAACTTCCTGGCCGATCGCGATCGAGCCAATTGATGACGGCTGCCAGCGATTGACGGGCCGGAAGATTCCCGCGGATTCGCCTGGCAGGTCGAGTCCGGTCCGCGACCCGAAACCGAGTCGTTTCGCGAAGTCATGCAACGATTCGTTGCCAACCAGCAGGCCAAGCTTGATGGCCCCGACGTTGCTCGATTTCGCGAGCGCATCGGCTATGGTTAGTACGCCGTAGGCATGACCGTCGTGGATCAGCCGCCCCGCGACGGTAATTGAACCGTTCAGACAATCAATTTTGTCTTCAGGTTTAACCAGTCCTTTCTCCAACGCGGCGGAATACGCAACCACTTTGAATGTCGAACCGGGCTCATAAATATTTTGCAGCGCCCAGTTCGTCCGAACTTCGGCTGGCTCGTTTCCGGGCTGATTCGGATCGAACGCTGGAGCGTTTGCCAGCGCGAGAATCTCGCCGGTGTGGGGATCCATCACGATCGCGGTTCCAGATTTCGCGTTGCTACGTTTGACCGCGGCAAACAAGGCCTGCTCAGTTCGATACTGGATGGACTGATCTATGGTCAGCACTACGGTCTGTCCCGGATGCGGCTGTACTTCGTAGCTTTCGAAAGCGCGCCGGCGGGCATCGGTTTCGTAGAAGACTCGCCCCGCTTCACCGCGAATCTTTTCGTTGTAAAACTGCTCGACGCCGCCGAGCCCAATCTCGTCTGTTCCGACAAAGCCGAGCACGTGCGCGGCGAGACCATCATTCGGGTAATAGCGCTTCGGTTCTTTCCGCGAATAGACGCCGTCGAGCGTCATCGCGTCGAGCTTACCCGCGGTTTCGGGATCAATCCGGCGAATCAGCCAGATGAATTTCTTGTTCGAATCTTTGGCTTCACGAATCTTTGCGATTAATTCGTCCTTGTCTTGATTAGTTATGGAAGAAATCTTGCGCGCGGTTTCATTGACGTTTTCAATTTCGCGCGGATCGGCAAAAAAAGATGCCGTGTCAACGCTCCGCGCAAGCTCTCGACCCTGACGATCGAGCAGAAGCCCACGTGTCGGGCTGGTCTCGACGGTGCCTAGCTGTTGGTTTTTTGCACGCGCGGACAGTTCCTCGTGCTGATTGATTTGAAGTTGCGCCAAACGCGCGCCGACAATCACCATCCACGCGACCAGGCCAAGCGCCACGAAGATTGCGCGGCGGCGCGGGTCAGCGGCTTCTCGGTCAATGGCGGCGGAACGAAGGGGCACTTAAATTCTCCCGATACTGGGATGCTTTAAATTGGTTTGTTGCGTGACGGCTTGGCCGGCATCTGGCCTGGCACTTTCGTAATTGTCTTCGTGCTCGGCTTGGCGTTGGGCTTCGCAGCGTTCTCTTTCGACTGAATCGTGATGTTCTCTTTGGCGCTGTTCGCTTCTTGCCGAAGCGGATCAATTTGCGCCGCCTGCAACGGTTGCATGCCAAGTCGCTTTGCTGCCTGTTCCAACTTAACCGGACTTGCCGCTTCTTCGCGCTGCAGAATCAGTCGTCGTTGCTGCTCGGTTAACTGGTCGCGTTCGCGGCGCAGATTTTCAGTCTCGTAGCCGTATTTCAGCGCCGCGAAGTGCTGTCGCCCCGCATAAACAAAGCCGCAAGCCAGCCCCAGGCCAACAACCAACAAGAAACCCAGCCGGAGCAAGGCTTCGGTATCCTTTTCGCGAACGATTCGTGCATTGCGATGCTTTGCGGGTACCCGGCGAATCATTGTCGGTCTCCTTAAAACGGTCACGGCAAGAGGAGGTGGAACTAGAGCTTGGCCGCGACTCTCAACTTTGCGCTTCGTGCCCGGGGGTTCTCGGCAATTTCAATGTCGGTGGGTGTCACCGGCCGCCGCGTCATGATTTCAATTGCTTTCCGTGCTCCGCAAGTGCACTGCGGCGCGCGCGGCGGACACTGACAGCGTCCCGAAAGCTTTAACAGCGTTCGCTTGATAATCCGATCTTCAAGCGAGTGAAAACTGATTACTGCGAGACGGCCATGTGGCTCTAATGCGTCAATCGCGTCTGCTGCGAATTGGTCGAGGCCTTCGAGCTCCCGATTGACTGCGATGCGCAACGCTTGAAACGTGCGCGTGGCTGGGTGGATCCTCCTTTGTTTTCCGCCAATTGCGCGTTCGACCAACTTTGCAAGTTCGGTGGTCGTTTGAATCGGCTGACCGGCTTCCCTTCTTTCGACGATCCGCCGGGCAATGCGCCGCGAGTGACGCTCTTCACCGTATTCAAAAATAAGGCGCGCAATTTCTACTTCAGAAAGACGACCGAGCAACTTTGCCGCCGTTTCGCCGCTCGACTGATCCAAGCGCATATCGAGCGGCGCTTCATGGCGAAAGCTGAATCCGCGCGAGGGCGAATCCAACTGCCACGATGAAACGCCGAGGTCAGCAAGAATGCCGCGCACTGCTTCGACCTTCGCTGTCGCGAGGACCCGCGTAAGTTCACGAAAGTCAGCATGTACAGCGCGAAAGCGGTCACCGAATTCCGCTAATCGCTTTCTCGCCTCACCCAGCGCTTCTTCGTCGCGATCGATCCCCAGCACTTGCGAGTTCGAAGATGCTTGCAGAATTGCTTCGCTATGCCCGCCCAGGCCTATCGTGCAATCGACAAACAATCCGCCGCGCTCAACGGCGAGGTACTCGATCGTCTCTCGAAGTAGCACGGGGTGATGGGGCGCGCCCCTGCCCCCCAAAGGCACCGCCATCACCACCACCCCGTGATCTCGTTCAAAGAACAAAAAGTGAGCTGTGAGTAGTTAACAGTGGGCAGTAAGCAGTGAGCAGTGAGCAGTCGCGATATGAATTGATGAATGCTCATTACCTACGACAAACCTAACCCAGATTTTCAAAGGCCATGTACTGCTTACTGCCTACTGCTTACTGCCTACTGCTTACTGCCCACTGTTAACTGCTCACAGCTCACTTGCTTTCAAATACCGAGTCTCGCAATCGCCGCCTCGTCCTCCTCGGTGTAAGGATCCGAGAGCAAGCGCTGCTGGAATTTGTCCAGCTCCCAAACTTCCAGGTATGTCAAATAACCGAGTACCGCTACGTCGCCGACCACTTGCGCGCTCTTGCGCAGCAGCGGATGAATCAAAACGCGCCCTTGCGTGTCCATCGACGACTGCTGGCCGTAATAATTGGTTCTGTCAAGGAACTTTCTTCTGGCCGGATCCATCGAGGGCAACAAGCTGAGCCGCTGTTCGATGGCCTCCCACTCCGGCATCGGGTAAATGCGAACGCAATCACCCGTTAAGCTGGTCACATACAACGCCGCGCCGTACTTCTCTTCGACATAACGTCGAAAGAGGGTCGGCACTTTGAGCCGTCCTTTCGAGTCGATTCGCGCTGTGTAATTGCCCCGGAGCACAGAAGCTGGGGACTGAGGCTGGAGGAGACGGCGGTACGATTTGCGCCAGTTTTGCTTCGGTTAAGTGTCGTTAAAGCCACCTCGCTCCACTTCACTCCACCGGCGCATCCTACGCTTGTACTCGATCTGTGTCAACACTTTTTTCTATTTTTTTGTGGCCTTGTACGACAAGCTGGCAGCCTGTCGTACTAATCCGCGCATGATGTATAGTCGCGCGACTGACTGCTAACGGCTGATGACTGGGATCGCAGGACTATTGCTGCTGGGAGCGCTCGCCGCTCTGGCGAATTTTATCGGCGGTCTCTTGATCGTTTCCTCCGGCGCTCATCGGCGCGAAGCGAAGCTGCTGAAGTATCTGGTAGCTCTGGGCGCGGGCTTCATGCTCGCGGCGATTTTTATCGAGATAGTTCCCGAAAGCGTCGTACTCTGGAGTAACAGCTCAGGAGCGGCTGTTGCAGAAGGTGTCGTTGGCGCGACGACGTTGCTGCTCGCCGGGTATCTGCTGATTCAACTCTTCGAACACACCGTCGCGCCACATTTTCACTTTGGCGCTGAGACGCATCCCGAACACGTTATTCGTCCGTCCGCCGCATACACGGCGATTGGCGGCCTGACCATTCACACTCTCTTCGACGGTGTCTCCATCGCGTCTGCATTTCTCGTAAACCTGCGCGTAGGCATCCTCGTCTTCATTGCGATCATGCTGCACAAGCTGCCTGAAGGATTTACTGTGGCATCGATCATGCTGGCGTCCGGCCGCTCAATCAAGAAAGCAGCCGCCGCGTCGCTGGCGATTGGTGCGGCGACCTTCGCGGGGGTTGCAGCGGTTGTCGTCCTCAGCGAGCGATTCGCGAACTCTGTCGCGTACGCCCTTCCCTTCTCGGCAGGGGTGACGCTTTACGTCGCCGCCAGCGACTTGATTCCCGAAGTAAATCGCAGCGAAGAAAAGAATCCTCTTGTTTCAGTGATTGTGTTTGGGGGAGTCGCGCTATTCTACGTGCTGCATCGGCTGGTCCCGAGATGAAGTCAGTACCATCCGCGTCAGCGGATGGATCCCACGCTCAAGTTAGTGTTGATTGTCTGACGCACTCGCTCACGCGAAGTGGTACTGACTGGCTGCCGACGCCCTCAGAATCCGCGTGAACTGCACATCGCGCAGTGATCGCAGGGCTTGCCGCTCGGATCCACTGAGCACTTCTTTTCATTCTCGAAAAACTCGACAAGTTCAGTAACCACAGCTTCATCGACGCCAAAGCGTTCCTCGCTCGGATGGTCCGCCGATTGTGGATTTGAGATCGCCGATTGCGGATTGGCGCCGCCTAACATGCTCGGCAGTCGGCCAAGCCATGGCGATTGAGTAACGGGAATAAACTGAAAGAATTCACTTTGCTGCGGAGATCGAGCTGGTTCGCTGATCGTTGCTGCGATCGATGAAGATCGAGATACCGACGGGACGGTGCGCACCGGCGGACCGGAAGCAACGAAATCGATTATGCGCGCGCGCGGGCGCTCCGGCGTGTTGGTCGACGCAGTTTCTGAAATGGAATTGCTCGCAACCCGTCGCGGCTTGTCCTTACCAAGCCTGCGCGCGACCCGTTCAGCGATTGCCCTTGCCTGATCGTCTTGCGTGCTCACTTCAACTTCGAAATCATTCGGTCGCTTCCAACAAATCGATGCGATCGACGACACCCACAATGGCTGAGTCAATTGCCGCGCCGGCTTTCCCCGTGGCCACCGTCGAAGCGCTCCAACCTTCCTGCACAATCAGAACTGTGTCGCCGACGCCGGCGTCGACTGCATCGAGTGCAAGCACCGTATGACCGGTCAGGTCACCTTCCGGCGTCATCTGCTCGCACATCATCACCCGCGCACTCTCGTAGCGATGGTTCTTCTGCGTCGCCACGACGTTGCCTAAGACTTTTGCCAGAATCATTTTGAAATCGAATTGGCGCTTCTTGTGCTTTGTACTTGGTACTTTGTGCTTTGATGTCTACCAAAAATCGCGCTGCTTCGAATAGAGATCAAAGTACCAAGCACAAAGTACTAAGCACTAATTAACCACGGCAGACGTGACCATCCGAGTCCACAATTCCCACAATCGTGCAATCCGTTGGCGTGTCTTCGCGCTTGAAAGGAAAGCTCGCTTCCTTTCCGCGACACCAAAAAACAAGTTCGCCGACACCCGCGCCGGCGGCATCAATTGCCACCATCGGCTTGCCTTGGGCCGCTAGATCTTTGTTGAGGGATTGAACGATGAGCAACTTCCGATTCTGGAGTGAGTCGTTCTTGATCGTGGCGACAACAGTTCCAATGACCCGTGCGAGTTGCATGTCTAAAGTCCAATGTCCAAAGTCCCGCGTCCAACGTCCGTTTGCTAAATCTTGACTCCTGGACTTTGGACTCTAGACCTCGGACTAGGTATTCACATCGACCGTATCAATCACGCCGATCACCGCGGCATCGACCGGCGTATCTTTCATGTTTTGCGCCAGGCGCGCGCTGGAACCGGCGACTACCAGCACCCGTTCATGAAAGCCGGCCCCGACCGTGTCAACGGCAACAACGTAGCCGCTTGTGTCCGAACCATCGAGGTTAATCGGTCGAACAATGAGCAGCTTTTTTCCTTCCAGTCGCTCGTCCTTTTGCGTCGAAACGACTGTGCCTATAATTCGCGCGATGATCATGCGCGCGCTTGGGCCGTGACCGGCATCGCATCATCGACGCTGCCGTGCGGACGCGGGATCACGTGCACGCTAACGAGTTCGCCCACGCGCCGCGCGGCCGCGGCGCCGGCGTCGGTCGCAGCCTTTACTGCGGCGACATCGCCACGGACGATGGCGGTGACGAAACCTGCGCCAATCTTTTCGTAACCGATCAAGGTGACATTCGCCGCCTTGACCATCGCATCGGCCGCTTCGATCATCGCCACGAGCCCTTTGGTCTCAACCATTCCTAATGCTTCTTGCATTCAGTTTCTCCTGTGAGAAGACTTGGTAAATCGTAAATGGTAAATCGTGAATAGAATAACACGCGTTTTGGTTTAGAGTTCAGCCTTTAGGCTGCAAGCTAAAGCTTGTACTCTGAACTTACTCACTTAGACGTGCCGCTTGACTCAGCAGCTCAACCAACTCTTCGCGTGACAAAGAAACGCGGCCTGCGCCATTCGATTGAGATCGCACCTCAGGTCGATCACCTGTCGGACACGCGAGGGTCGTCTCATGCAAATAACCGCACGCCTGGCAGCGCGCGCCTTCACCGAGATAACCCGAAGCCTCACGCACATTAATGAGCTTTTCGATTGCATCCGGCGAGAGGTTTCGCGACCCGCCCAGCACGCGTGAAAGAATCGCAATCTTCGCGGTGTGCTCGAGAGTTTCGAGCCGATCCCATGCCTGCCACAAATCAGCCCCGTACGCGACTGCGCCATGATTAGCCATCAAAAGCGCATTGTGATGCTTCACGAGCGGACGCATCGCATCAGTCAACTCTCGCGTTGAAGGCGTGCCGTATTCGGCGAGCGGCACACAGCCGAGTGTCAGGATTACTTCCGAAAGAATTGGCTGATCGATTGGCAGTCCGGCAACGGCGAACGCAGTTCCATGTGGCGGATGCGCGTGACAGACAGCTTTCACATCCGGCCGCTCGCGATAGATCAGAAGGTGCATCGCGAGTTCGCTGGATGCTCTTTTGTCATTGAGCGCGCGCCCGTCAAGATCCGTGATCGCGACGAGATCTTCCGTCATCCGACCTTTGCAGGTCATGGTCGGCGTCGCCAACACTCGCCCATCATCGAGTTGCACACTTACATTGCCATCAGACGAGACGACGTAGCTGCGTTCGTACATCAGCTGGCAAATCTTGATCAGATCGCGTCTGGCAGTTTGCTCGTCCATCCTAGAGTTCGCGCGCGCGCCGCGTTCGCGCTGTCACAGGTTCGCTGGTTTCGGCCACGCCTTTCGTAATGTGCGAGGCGTTTGGCTGCGCGAGAAAGTATGAAAGCGATTCAAGTGAAGTTGTGAGATCAACGGTCTTCACTTTCACTCCGAGCCGCGCAGTCAGCGGCGCGGGGGCAAAATTCAGAATCGCTTTGACTCCGGCCGCCATAACTTGATTCAAGACTTTTTGCGCAATTCGCGCGGGAACCGCAATCACTGCGACATCGATGCCCTTGTCTTGTACGACTTTGGCGATGTGTTTCACATCAAAGACTTCAATGCCGTTGCGTGTCCGCTCGCCAATCTTCGACGTGTCGTTATCAAACAACGCGACCACGGTGAAAGCGGATTTTTCCAGACCGTTATAATTTGCGAGTGCTCTTCCCAATCTCCCCGCGCCAATAATCCCGACCCGATGCCTCTGATCCAAACCAAGAATCTTCGTCAGATGATCCCGTAGATCTTCAATGAAATAACCCGTTCCGCGCACACCAAATTCGCCGAAATAGCCGAGGTCTTTACGGATCTGAGCGGAATTTAGATTGAATTGCTCCGCAAGTTCTTGCGATGAAACTGTTTTGATTCCGGCAGCGGCGAGCTCATTGAGGCAGCGGAGGTAAACGCTGAGGCGATTGGTCGTCAGCTCTGAAATCTTTTCTTTTTTCATCGCGTTCGTGCGTCCGAAGTATAACGCCGCATTGGCACAGCGCGAAACTTCTATTTGCGATTGCTGAGGCGCTTCGCGATAATCGCGCGTCGTTACTCCCTCTCCCTTTGGGAGAGGGCTGGGGAGGGAGCGGAGCTTAGCGAGTGAAGTCAGAACCACCTGCGGTAGCGGGTGGTTGAAGCGAATACCCAAACGCGGATTCGATAAAGATCAACCGCCCGCTACCGCAGGCGGTTCTGACCTAAATCGCTAGCGCCCAAACCTCTTTTAGAGAGCCAGGGAACCAGTCGCAAAGTAATGATCGCGCATCTTTCAGGTACGTTACTTTCAAAACAAGCCACATCGGCAATCATCGATGTCGCTGGTGTCGGCTATGACGTCGCGATTCCTTTGTCTACGTTCTACGAATTGGGCGAAGTTGGCGAGCCGGTCCAGCTTCGTGTCTATACGCACGTGCGTGAGGATGCGATTCAGCTTTTCGGATTCAAGACGACGCGCGAGCGCGAGCTTTTTCTCCAATTGATCTCTGTGAACGGCGTCGGGCCGGGACTGGCAATAAAACTTCTCTCCGGTATGAATGCGGACGAGATGATTGCGTCAATCCGCACAAACAATCTCGTGCGGCTCGTCGCTATTCCCGGAGTGGGGCGCAAAACCGCGGAACGCCTGGTCGTGGATTTGCGCGACAAGATCGCCGCCCTGTCTTCGCCGGCCCTGGAAGAAGAATTCGCCGCGAAGGCTGCGGCCGCGGGCGCGCCGGCATCAACTGACGCCATGCGCGACGATGCCATGTCCGCGTTGTCGAACCTTGGCTATCAAAAGGCAGCCGCCGAGAAAGCCGTGAAGAATGCGATCGATGAAGGTGGCGAACTGTCGGTTGAAGTGATCCTACGACGCAGCTTGAGATCGTTGGCCAAGGTCTAGCCCTCTGTGGCTCTCTGTGACTCCTCTGTGTCTCTGTGGTAAACGAACATGCTTAACCACAGAGACACCGAGAAATCACAGAGTCACAGAGAGTTGACCGTAAGCGTCACGACATTCACAATTCACACTGTTCATGGCCAAAGCAACCAGAGCTGCCGAAGCATTAAGTGCCACGCCCACTGAAGAAGATCGTCAATTCGATCTGTCGCTGCGTCCCAGCAGGCTCGCGGAATACATCGGCCAATCAAAAGCGAAGGAAAACTTGCGCATCTACATCGCGGCTGCGAAGAAGCGACGTGAGGCGCTCGATCATGTCTTGCTGACCGGTCCGCCGGGATTAGGCAAAACTACGCTGGCGCACATCGTCGCGAACGAGATGGGAGCGCAACTTAAATCTACCTCGGGTCCAGCCATCGAAAAGACCGGCGACATTGCGGCGCTGCTGACGACCCTTCAGGAAGGCGATGTCCTATTTATCGATGAAATTCACCGCTTGATGCCCGTGATTGAAGAGAAGCTGTATCCGGCGATGGAGGATTTCTCTTTCGACTTTGTGATCGGGCAGGGTCCGGGCGCGCGGTCAATTAAACTTGATGTTCCAAAATTCACGCTGGTTGGCGCGACGACGCGTGCGGGCCTGATCAGCGCGCCACTGCGCGGCCGCTTCGGCATCAACTTTCATCTCGACTTTTATCCCCATGAAGATCTCGAAACTATCGTTAAGCGATCGGCGAACATCCTTAACGTCGAGATTGAGGATGGCGGTGCACAGGAAATTGCCAAACGCGCGCGGGGTACTCCGCGCATCGTCAATCGTCTGCTGCGCCGCGTACGCGACTATGCCGACGTTGACTATGACGGACGGATCACGCACGAAGTGGCGAACGACGCGTTAAATCGAATGGAAGTCGACACCTTCGGCCTTGACGAAATGGACCGCAAGCTTCTGTCGACGATCATTGAAAAGTTCGAAGGGGGCCCCGTGGGCGCCAACACCTTGTCTGCCGCGATTAATGAAGAGAAAGATACGATCGAAGAAATCATCGAGCCATATTTGATTCAAATAGGTTTTCTCAATCGTACGCCGCGCGGTCGGACGGCAACACAACTCGCCTATGAACATTTCGGAATGAGAGCGCGACAGCAACGCCCGACCTTGTTTGACTCTTCTCAGCACTAAAATTGTGAGCGTTTCCAACTCGACTTCCGACCGATTGAAAAGAATTTCACGTCAATCTTTCGGCGTGCGCAATCGTTCGCCCTGGCGGCGAATGATCTCGCACGCAGTCCATCAATTTCACGAAAACGATCTCTTCACCTCCGCCGCGGCGATGAGCTACTTCGGACTCATGACACTGTTCCCCGCCTTGCTGCTGCTGCTCGTGTTAAGCAATCGGGTGGCTGCGGGTACAAATATGATTTCGCAAATCGTTCAGGTCTATCCTGGTTCGAGCAAGTTTCTTCAGGACACGATTAAATCGCTTTCGGGCATCAGCACGGGAGTGATTATCACCTGCGCAATCATTGTTTTGTGGGCAGGTTCATGGGTGTTCGCAGTAGTCGAACGCGCGCTCAACCGCGTCTGGGGCACGACACATCGAACGTTTCTTCACGGTCGAGCGCTGACCTTAGCCATGATCGGCGGAATCGGTTTGCTTTTATCGATCTCGGTCTTTGTCACCTCAGTCCTCGTGTACCTTCAGGACATTGCCGGCCAACTGTCACCGCGGCAGCTTGAAAACTACAAGGTGCTGGCTACTGTCGGCAGTCTCTTTTGGCAGATCGTTTTTGCGGTGGTCAGTCTGCTGGTAACGTTCGCGCTCTTCTCGATTGTTTACAAGTTCATGCCGAACGCGTACGTCACCGTGCGCGACACAATTCCCGGCGCGGTGATCGGCGGCCTGCTTTGGGAGGCAGCGAAGTACGGCTTCGCGTGGACGTTGAGCTATATCAATTACGAGCAGGTCTATGGGTCAGTCGGCGCAGTCGTCGCCGTGCTGACCTGGGGATACGTTTCGAGTCTGGTGCTCCTCTTCGGCGCGCAGCTGACCGGCGTCTTTCATCGCGAGCACATCGAACATCCAATCGTGGCTCCTAACGCGCAGGTTCCTTCAGCCACTTACTCCTAGATTCCGCATCACGAATGTGCTGTGCATATCTCCGATTTCGACTATGAACTTCCCGAAGAGTTGATTGCACAGCACCCGCTGCCAGAACGCGATGCTTCGCGGATGTTAGTAGTCAGTCGTGCCACTGGAATTTTCGAAGACAGAAAGTTCACTTCTTTTCCCAGTTACCTAAGCGCTGGCGATTGCCTCGTCCTAAACAACACGAAAGTCTTTCCCGCTCGACTGGTAGGCCACCGGATCCCAACTGGCGGCACTATCGAAATTCTGCTTTTGCGCGAGCTTCACCTCGGCGCATGGCAAGTGCTCGCACGTCCGGGACGGCGGCTTCAAGTCGGCAGCCAACTTCAATTCCATCAATCGAAACTTACGGGCACGGTCGTGGAAGTCCTTGACGATGGGACGCGCGTTATCGCTTTCGAACCTCCTGCCGATTTGCTGAATGTCGTTGAGGAAATTGGTAAAACTCCGCTACCACCTTACATCAAGCGTGATTTCGGTGCTGCGGTCGAAGATCGCGATCGTTATCAAACGATCTATGCGCAGGAAACCGGCGCGATTGCCGCACCGACGGCAGGCTTGCATTTCACTCCGCACATCCTGGAAGAACTCAAACAGAACCACGTTCGCGTCGCCGAAATAACTTTACATGTCGGCTACGGAACGTTTGAGCCCGTGCGCGTGGATGATATCGCCAACCATCATGTGCTTGCGGAACCATTCGCGATCAGTGACGAAGCGGCGGCTGCCATTAACGACTGTCAGAGTGCGGGAGGACGAGTGGTCGCCGTAGGCACCACGACAACGCGCGCCCTGGAATCCTCCGTTTCAGAAGCCGGTCAAGTTGTCGCAGCAAACGGCGTGGCGGATCTCACCATCTTGCCGGGTCACCGGTTTCACGCCGTCGATGCACTCCTAACAAATTTTCATCTGCCGCGTTCGTCTCTATTGCTTCTGGTGAGTGCGTTTGCCGGCCGCACGCTCGCGCTCGAGGCTTATCGCCATGCCGTCCGCGAGCGTTACCGGTTTTACAGCTACGGCGACTGCATGCTGATCCTGTAGCGGTTGCCATTGACATTGTTTTTTACGGCCAGACGTGGACTCGACAAACCTGTCCGGATATAATCAGCGCCACGCTCCAGTTTCCCGCGACGAGAACAATCGGGTTATGGCAGTCTTAAAGAAATTCAAGCCCAGATGGTGGTCGAATAGTCGGCAGCAGTCGGCAGTGACTGTCCCGAATCTCGCACTCGTCCCACCTACCACTGCCCAATACGATTTGCGTCCGCTGACCATGGCCCAAATCGATGAATGCTGGTTATTGGATCAGCGCTGCTTTCTCGACGGCGAAGCCTACAGTCGTGACACATTCGAGTATCTGCTCGGTTCATCCGAGTCAGTTTCGTATCGAGTCGTCACGCAAAACAGCGCAATGGCCGGCTTTGTGATCGGATTACTGGAACCTGATCACACTGGACACATCACGACCATTGGAATCGCGCCGGAACACCGCCGGCGGCGCCTGGCAAGTTGTCTGTTGGAAAGGGTTCAAGATGGCTTTCGGAGACGCGACGCGCGAATTGCGCGGCTCGAAGTGAGAGCAACGAACGTTCCCGCCCAAAAGCTTTACCTCAGCCTTGGCTACACAGTGACGCAAAGACTTCCGAAGTACTATTCAAATGGCGGTGATGGCTTATTGATGGTTAAGCCGCTGGATTGAACCTAACTTTTACGCAACTCCGTCAAAACCTGTTTGGCTACGGCTTTGAGCGTATCGAAAACACCGACCCCGGTTGCCGCAACGGCCTCGACAACCGGCTCGCCTTTTTTTTGCAGCTCCATCGTCAAATCTTCTGAAGTTATCACGTTCGGCAAATCGCGCTTGTTCAGCTGCAATACGTAAGGAATTTTCATCAAATCGTAACCATGCGTCTTCAGGTTCTCTTCCAGGTTGTAAAGCGATTCAATATTCGCGTCCATGCGCTCTTCTTGCGAGTCAGCGACGAACACAACACCATCGACGCCTTTCAAGATTAGTTTCCGCGATGCTTCATAGAAAACCTGACCGGGAACCGTATACAAGTGGAAGCGTGTCTTGAAACCGCGCACCGTCCCCAGCTCAAGAGGCATAAAGTCGAAGAACAAGGTGCGATCTGTCTCAGTCGCCAGACTGATGAGTTTGCCTTTTGCTTGGGGCGCGGTCGCGTCGTAGATGTGCTGAAGATTCGTAGTCTTCCCGCATAGACCGGGACCGTAGTAAACGATCTTGCAGTTAATCTCGCGGGATGCGTAGTTGATGAAAGTCATAGTTCTAAACGGGGCTAATTTTGAACAAACAGACTGTCAATCTCTTCGTCGGTGATTTCACTAAAGGGCAGGTTCGAGTTGTCGGTCGTCTGCGATTCTCGTTCGATCTCAGCGAAGGCCGCTGCCAGTTCCTGGGATACTTGTTTTGAGCGCAGCTTGACCAATCCCAAGCTGGATCGCTGATCAAAGACCACGACGAGGAGAATGCGTCCGATGACGCTGATGTGAATGCTCTCCTTGTCCCCCTCGTGTGAGAGCGTGGGAAACTCCTTCTCGCCGATCAATTTCGCCATTCCGCCGGTCGCCGCCACGTTACCAGCCACCAGCGACGCCAAGCTCGTCGTGTCCAGCGCACCGACTTCTCCGTGCGCGGCAATTTGCTGACCATCTTTTTCGACCAGGACAACGACCCGCGCGGATGCATCGAGCCGCAATCTGGCTAACAGCGCCTTAATATGGTGATACCGCTGCTCGCGAATCAGAATTGGCATATCGGAAAGAGGCTCAGTGCGAGCGATCGCTCAAAGATTGGTCAACACTGTTGCTCAGAGGCGAAACTGAGGGCAGGGTCTTGATTTGAAACCGAGAAGTCCTTTGGTCTCCGGGTCGAAAGCGCCCGCAAGAACCATGAGTCACATTAACACGGCGTCGAATGAGGCATCAACTGTTTTTCCCAGATTTCTTATGGCTGCAATTGTTTAACCACTGGCGGTTCAACCAGCCGCAAATCCCATTCTTTCATTGAATTACGGCGAAATTTATGCTAAGCTGCGCCCGAATTCAAGCGAGGTTTTTCCTGGTCACTGCAGTATTGGTTTCAAAATGAGCAGCCCTGAAAAGAGACTGTCATCACGTTCCGCACTGCGCTCGTCGTCAAAACCGCCGCGCGGAGGGAAGCGTGTGGTCAAGACGACGCGCCTTAAGCCGGCTACCAAACGTTCGCCTGCCGGTAAAGCGCGAGCTCAGAAAGCCTCAAAAGTGGCCGGCGCGAAAAAGTCCGCGCTGAAGCGTCCGGTCAAAGCAGCAGTGAAGGCAAGAACGCCAAAGCGCGCTTCAAAAATCACCAGGTCCGCAAAACCAACACCGCGTCGCGCATCGGCAAAACCGATTTTGCTGCCGGTCAAGAAACAACCGCTGCCACCACCTCCTCAGCCGACATTCGAAGAGGCTGCTGCGCTCACAGCGTTCGAGTCTGCGCACAAGGAATTCACTCGCGGTCGCTTCGCCGAGGCACGCAATCAATTTCGCAGCTTAATCGAAAAGTATCCCACCGTCTCAGAAGTCGCGGCGCGCGCGCGAACGTACTTGGCCGTGGCCGAGGCTCGCCTCCGCACAGACCTTGTTCAACCCCGCGACGCCGACTCGCTGTATGATCGGGGAGTAATTGAGTTGAACCGCGGTGAATATGTTGCGGCACAGGAGCTTTTTGAACGTGCGCTCAAGCGCGAACCTGAGGCTGCGCACATTCACTACGGACTCGCTGCCTCGCGCGCACGACTCGGCGCGATTGATACCGCCCTGAAGTCCTTGCGACGCGCGTTGGATCTTCAGCCGAAGTTGAGGATTCGTGCGCAACGGGATTCGGATTTGAATTCCCTCCGCAGCGATCCGGAATTCGATCAGATCGTTTTCTCACCCTCTGAATAACGCGGCGTTCCGCTAATTCCATCTCTACCAGATCCCGTCTCTTTCAGGTATATTCGCTTGGGGAGTGCGTTGCTGAATCTGTGAATTCCTTAGCGAACAAGACTAATCTCGAACGAGGTCTGCAACTGGTAGCAATTGGCGGCGGAACGGGATTATCCACTCTGCTGTCTGGTCTTAAGCAATACGTTTCGCGACGCCAGGATGATGGACTATGGGTCGAGTCGCTCTCGGCAATCGTAACCGTCTCCGATGACGGCGGTAGTTCGGGCCGTCTGCGCGACGAACTTCAGATTCTGCCACCCGGTGATATTCGAAACTGCATGATCGCCTTGTCGGAAGATTCCAATCTTCTTTCGCGTCTGTTTCGTTACCGCTTCGGAGGTTCAGGCGACCTGGCGGGTCACAGTTTCGGCAATCTGTTTCTTGCCGCGCTGGCAGAAGTGACCGGCGATTTTGTCGAGGCGGTGCGGCTATCTTCGGAGGTACTCGCCAGCAAGGGTCATATTTATCCAGCCACGATTACCGACGTGCGGCTGGTAGCAGAACTTGAAGATGGACGAACGGTGCACGGTGAAACGCAAATCACGGCTGCACGATCGCCAATCCGCTCGTTGCGGCTCGAACCGGATCACTGTGAGCCGCTGCCTGGGGCGTTGGCTGCGATTCGCGCTGCGGACTTGATTACAATCGGCCCTGGTTCGCTCTACACAAGCATTTTGCCTAATTTACTAGTGTCGGGAGTTGCCGACGCCATTGCTGAATCTGCGGCGACCAAGGTCTTTGTGACCAACTTGATGACGCAGCCGGGCGAGACCGACGGCTTTGACGCGCAAAAACACTTGATTGCAGTGCGCGAATACGCTCCACAGATTCGATTCGATTACATCCTATTAAATGATCATTCGATTAGCGTCGAACAAACACGATTGTATGCGGCGGACGGCGCTTATCAGGTTACATGGACTACGCAATCGCCATCGTCGCATAACAGCACTGGGTTTGGTGAGATAGTTCGCGCGAATTTGCTCGAAGAGGGCGAGATGGTGCGCCACGATCCGAACAAACTTGCCCATGCAGTGCTTGGGTGCGCATCACAGTCGCTAATTCCATTGCCAATTGCGGTCTGATCGGCGCAAACTTAACCGTTGCAAAACTCCGCCGGAACCAATCAATCAACTTCGCATCAGGCTCGGCCACTTGACGTCATCATCATGGCTGCGGGTCTGGGCACGCGCATGAAATCGAACTGCGCGAAGGTCTTGCACAAACTCGACGGGCGACCGTTGGTTTCGCATGTGTGTCGCACAGCGCTCGCCGTCGAACCGCGAAGTGTGCACGTCGTCGTAGGACATCAGGCGGAAGACGTTAAGGCTGCAGTCGAGAAAGAGTTCCCTTCCCAAAGCGGCCGCATTGGATTTGTTCTGCAACGCGAGCAGCGAGGCACTGGCGACGCCGTAATGGCATCCGCGGATCCGTTACGCGGCAAAGACGGGACGGTCATGGTCCTTTCCGGCGACGTTCCGCTCGTTAAGCCTGCGACACTTGCGAAACTAGTCGCGGCGCACGATCGGCAGCGCGCCGCGTGTACGCTGATGAGTGTGCGCCTGGAAAATCCAACTGGCTACGGACGTATCGTAAAGAACGAAGCCGGTGAGTTCGTCAAGATTGTCGAACAGAGAGACGCTTCGGATGAAGAGCGTCAAATTCGCGAAATCAATGTCGGCATCTATTGTTTCGACAGCACCAAGCTGTTTGACGCCCTCAAGCAAATCAAACCGAACAACAGCCAAGGTGAATACTACCTAACTGATGTGCCGGCTATTTTGAAGTCCCAAGGAGAAACGATCGCGATCTATCAACACAGCGATGCGCGTGAAGTCTCAGGCATCAACACCCGTGCCGAATTGGCGGAATTCGAAAACTTGCTGCGGAGAAATACCATTCGCGGTTTGATGATTGAAAGCGGCGTCACTTTCATCGATCCATCACATGCTTACATCAGCAACGAAGTGCAGATCGGTCACGACACAGTGATTCATCCCGATGTTCACATCGAAGGCACCACCGTCATCGGCGAGGCGTGCGAAATTCATCAGGGTTCGCGGATTGTCAACTCGCGGATTGGAAATCGCGTGACGATCAAGGATCATTGCCTCGTGCTTGATTCCGACATCGCGGATGACTGCGCAGTCGGACCTTTCGCGCACCTGCGGATGAGCGCGCGCATGGAGGAGGGTGCGGTGGTCGGCAACTTTGTGGAAGTGAAAAAGTCGCGCATTGGCCGCGGCACCAAAAGCATGCATCTGACTTATCTCGGCGATGCGACAATTGGAGAAAACACGAACATCGGTGCTGGTACCGTCACCTGTAATTATGACGGCAAGAACAAGCACCCGACAATCATTGAAGATCACGTCCGCATCGGTTCGGATACGATGTTGGTGGCCCCGGTGCGAGTCTGCAGCGGCGCTGTGACGGGCGCCGGTTCCGTCGTCATTGAGGACGTGCCGCCGAAGACGCTGGTCGCCGGCGTACCGGCGAAAGTAAAAAGGAAACTGGAAGAGGGCTCCGACTCGTGAAACTCGCGTCTGTTTCAATGTTTCTTTCTGCTTACTGCTCACTGCCTACTGCCTACTAATATGTGTGGAATAGTCGGATACGTTGGTAACAAACCGGTCGTACCGTTGATCATCGACGGACTGCGCAAGCTTGAATATCGAGGCTATGATTCGGCGGGTATTGCGGTCGTCAACGGCAAACATGATCTCGAGATCAGACGCGCGGAAGGCAAACTGCGAAACCTGGAAGCGGTCCTCAATGAAAGTCCGATTGCCGGCTCGTATGGCGTCGGTCACACGCGCTGGGCCACCCATGGCCGCCCCACGGAAGAAAACGCGCATCCACATCGCGATTGCACGGGTCGCGTGGTCGTCGTTCACAACGGCATCATCGAAAACTATCTACAGTTAAAGGAAGAATTACGGAAGAAAGATCACCGGTTCATTACGGAAACGGATACCGAGATCGTTTCGCATCTCGTCGAAGAATATTTGAAGAACGGCGCGGACTTCGAATCCGCAGTTCGCGAAACAGTTCAACGACTGCGCGGTATCTTTGCTCTGTCAATTATTTCGGCTGACTATCCCGACACAATCATTTCGGCGCGACAAGGCCCGCCAGTCGTCATGGGCGTGGGCGATCAGGAGTTCTTTGTCGCTTCCGACGTGCCCGCGATTCTGGAACACACGCGCGACGTTTTCTTCCTCGCCGACGGCGAAATTGCCGTCATGACGCGCGATGGAATTCGCGTCACCGATTTCTCTGGCAAGGAAGTCAAACCGGAAAAGCAGCGCATCACCTGGGACCCGATTCAAGTCGAAAAAGGCGGCTTCAAGCATTTCATGCTCAAGGAGATTTACGAGCAGCCGCGCGCGGTCCGCGAAACCGTTGAAGGGCGTATCTCGCACGCCACCGGTCACGTTTTCCTCGACCAGATGAAGAACATCAGCGAAGACGAATTCAAACGCCTGACGTCGATCAAGATTGCCGCCTGCGGAACTTCGCTGCATGCGGGGTTGGCCGGCAAATACATGATCGAGCAACTCGCGCGGGTCAATGTTGAGGTCGATTACGCCTCCGAGTTTCGTTACCGCGATCCCGTCCTGGACGACAATGCTTTGCTGCTGGTGATTTCGCAATCGGGAGAGACGGCAGACACGCTCGCGGCCATGCGCGAAGTTAAAGAGCGTGGCATTAAGGCTCTTTCTATTTGCAACGTGCAGGGCTCGATGATCACTCGCGAAGCTGATGGCACGATTCTGACGCATGCTGGGCCGGAAATCGGCGTGGCGTCAACTAAAGCCTTCACGTCGCAAATGATCGCCCTTTATCTGTTCGCGCTTTATCTCGGGCAACTGCGGGGCACCTTGAGCGATGAAGAGAGTCTCGCGCACGTGAGTCAACTGGCAGAACTGCCGGTGAAGATGGAGCACCTGCTGAACCAGTCAGATGCGATTGATGAGTTGTCGCGCGAGTTCTTCCGCGCCACCGATTTTTTATATCTCGGCCGCGGAATTAATTTTCCTATCGCGTTGGAAGGCGCGCTGAAGCTGAAAGAGATCTCCTACATCCACGCCGAGGGTTATCCCGCAGGCGAGATGAAACATGGCCCCAATGCTTTGATAGACGAGCGCTTGCCGGTGATGTTCATCAACACCCGCGAAGCCGGAAATCGGTCGTCAGAATTGCGTTATGAGAAAACGCACTCGAACATCGTGGAAGTAAAAGCTCGCGAAGGAATCGTGATCTCGGTACTCACGGAAGGGGACACGATGTCCTCGGTCGTTTCCGACCACGTCATCTCAGTACCCGACTCGAGCGACTTACTCTCGCCCTTGCTGTCAATCATTCCGTTGCAACTGTTGGCCTACCACATTGCCGTGCGCAGAGGATGCGATGTTGACCAGCCGCGAAATCTCGCCAAGTCAGTGACGGTTGAATGAATCAGAATCCGCGTAAAGGCATATCGGCCGAACGCTGCAACCAATTCTCTTTCGGGTAATCCGCGGAAGCGTCGATGATGTGGAGCGTGTAGGCGTGCCGCGATTTGGGCGAGCGATTCTCGCGGCTGAGGTGTGGCAGCAGCGGATGCAAAACGATCAGTGTTCCCTTTTCGACTTCGAGCGGCACTAACTTTTCTTCAGACCAAGGCGATTCGTCGAAAATCTCGAAGCGCGTGCCGCCACCCTCGGCGCGCAGGAACCGTGACTTCAATCCCGCTTTGTGCCCACCGGGAATTGCCCACAAACATCCGTTGTCAATTGTTGCGTCTTCCAGTGCGAACCACAGACCGAGCACTCGCAGAGGTTCGGTAAAAAGAAACGTGCCGTCCTGATGGCAAGTTACTTCGCCCCCGATGTTCGGCTGCTTGAAGATGTACATCGATTGCAGCAAGAGCGGATCGGTGAATCCCAGTTCATTTACCAGCTGTTTGAGTTCCGCGCGCCGTGAAAATTTGTCGAACACAGGATCGAAATCGTGCAGCGCATGCCCAATTTTGTTGATTGAGCGTTCCTTGCTTTGTCGCAGAGTGCCATCCGCATTGAAGGCGTTCTCTTCAAAGAAAAACCTGATCTTGTCGCCAGAATCGAGAAAGTAGTCGTCACTCGTGCGTGTCTGTTCGCGGGTCGAAAAAATCGAGATTGCTTCGCGCGGATCGAAGTTCCGCACCATCTCTTCAGCGCGGCGACGCAGATGATCGCAGGTCGAGGGTTCTACCATTCCGCGCAGAACGAGATAACCGTCTGCTTCGTATTTTTGAATTTGGTCGGGCGCGAGCATTTTGCGTCGTGCGCTGTTGCTTACAGAAACAGGCAACCTTGCGGTCGCCTGTCACGGGTTCTAGACTGACGGCGGTATTGTTGATGCGATGGAGCCGGCTATCGGACTTGAACCGATGACCTTCTAATTACGAATCAGACGCTCTACCAACTGAGCTAAGCCGGCCCGGGCGAAGATTTGACTATACGAATCGGTTGTTTTCACTGTCAACCCCAGTGAGAGGAAGGATGATGAGAGATCAAACCCGTAATATAGAAACTTTCAAAGTAGGCGCGACGCGAGTGAACGAATTCGACTTTCATAAGCATCAGGGCCAGATGCACGACCATCATGGCGATGAGCCCGACCGCGCCGTGGCGCAACCTGAAACTACAGCCCAGCGTGTAGCGCGGTTGACTAAGCAGGCGCATGAGAAAGTGTTGAGGCGAAAGAAGGGAAGGTAGTGCGGGCTGGTGAAATCATTGTCATCGGTGGCGGACTCGCCGGCGTCGAAGCTGCCTGGCAAGCAGCGAATAAAGGCGCGCGCGTCAAGCTTTACGAGATGCGGCCGGTGAGACAGACCCCCGCTCACCGCACAGACAAGCTCGCCGAGATCGTCTGCTCGAATTCGTTGAAGTCCGACGAACCCGGCAGCGCTTCACACCTTTTGAAGGAAGAGCTGCGGCGTGGAGATTCGCTCGTGATGCGCGCCGCCGCGCACGCCCGAATTCCCGCCGGCGCCGCGCTCGCCGTTGATCGTCAACAGTTTGCCGAGTACATCACGGCGGAAATTGAAGCTCATCCGAATATCGACGTCAGGCGTGAAGAAGTTGCCTCCCTATCAACTCAGAAAGTCACCATCATCGCAACCGGGCCGCTGACTTCAGATGCTTTGACGCACGAAATCATGCGACTCACAGGTGACGATCAACTGTATTTTTACGACGCGATTGCGCCGATTGTCGCGGCTGACTCGATCGATCAGACGATCGCATTCAAGGCGGCCCGCTACGGAAAAGGCGGCGATGATTACCTCAACTGCCCGCTCAACGAAGAGGAATACCAACGGTTTTACGATGAACTTACCCAAGCTCAGAGTGTTCCGCTGCAGCGATTTGAAGAAACACGTTGGTTCGAAGCCTGTCTGCCCATCGAAGAACTCGCCCGGCGCGGCGTTGACACTTTGCGCTATGGTCCAATGAAACCGGTTGGACTAATTGATCCGCGAACCCGCCAGCCACCTTACGCAGCGGTGCAACTGCGCCAGGAAAATCTGATGGCCGACGCATACAGCATGGTCGGCTTTCAAAATCATCTGCGCTATGGCGAACAAGCGCGCGTGCTGCGCCTGATTCCCGGACTAGATCACGCAGAGTTTCTGCAATTCGGACAAATTCATCGGAACACTTACGTCAATGGGCCGCGTATGTTACAGCCAACCATGCAAATGCGCGCGCATCCAAACATTTTCTTTGCTGGACAAATCACCGGCGTCGAAGGTTACGTCGAATCCGTAGCAATGGGATGGGTGGCAGGAAGAAATGCGGCGCGGTTGCTTGAGGGCGACGACCTTTTAATCGCGCCGCGCTGGACAGCGGTCGGCGCGCTGGCGCACTACGTTTCCAGCGCCGAGACGAAGAATTATCAGCCGGTGAATATCACCTTTGCGCTGCTTGCGCCGTTGTCGCCGGAACACGCACGCACTGTCCGCCGTAAACGTGATCGACACTTGTTGCAAGTAAAGCTGGCGCTGGAACAATGGGAGGAGTGGCTGCAACCAATGGCAAAGCCTGAACTGGCTGCCAGTCATTAGCTCGTATGCGAACCCTTCTAAATCGCCCCCCGTTACTCTCAATCGCACTCTGCCTGGGAGTGTCGGGTTTGCTTTTAAGCCTACCACTCGCCACGCATCCGCAGTCCGGCCGGCAGAAAGATCCGAAGACCGCGAACGCAAACAAACCGGATCCACGAACTATCCACGCGCCCGTCGCCGATCCGTCGAACATAAATTCCGATGAGCCGGACGAAGTTGTCCGCGTCAGTTCCAACCTTGTGCCCGTGCCGGCAACGATCGTTGATAGTCGAGGGGTGGCTGTCACAAACCTGACCGTGAACGATTTTGAGCTGCGGATCGACGGCCAGTTGAGTTCGATTAGCGATATCACCCGATCAGAAAGTCCCGTGCGGCTGGTGATGCTGTTCGATAACAGCGGCAGTCTTGATGCCGCGCGCGATTTCGAAAAGCGCGCGGCCGTGCGTTTTTTCCAGAACGTTATGCGTCCAGTTGATCAGGCGGCGATTTATTCCGTCTCGACCGAAGTCTTCCTCGCACAGCCGATGACGAACAACGTGCGGCTCTTGCAGCAAACGATCGATAACTTCGGCCGGCCGGAAGGTGCGACCTCCCTCTATGACGGTATATTCGCTGCGCTTGCGTATTTGAAACCTTTCAGCGGGCGACGTGTGATTGTCATCGTTTCCGACGGTCGCGATACGACCAGCCGGAACGATCATGATTTTGACGCTACGCTGCAAAAGCTCATGGGTGACGAGAGTCAGATTTATGTCGTGCAAACCGGTCTGTACGACAACGCGAACGTTCGTGATCTCGCGGCGGAGCGCCGGATGGAACAGTTCGCCGCGCAAACCGGCGGCGCGGTCTACATTCCGAAGACGATTGACGATCTCGACGATGCATTCGCACAAATCGCCGGCGATCTCGCGCAGCAGTACGTGCTTAGTTATTACCCATCAGAGGACAAGCGCGACGGTCGGTATCACCAAATCGTTTTGCAGGTGAAGACGCGCAGCAACCTCCGTATCCGCGCACGCAAAGGATTTCTGGTCAAAAAACGAGCCGTGGTGTAGAGTGCAGCCGTTACCGAATCCCGAGGCGTCGGGATCCTGCCCCTCAATTTTGCCTGACAATTTGTATTCGTTTGCGCACTTGTGTGGAAGTAGCATGCTCGCTGCGCGCTTGCGGCTCTAGAGAATTGTGATGATTTCAGATCTGCTCAATTCTTTTCTCGATCACCTGCGTTACGAACGCAATGTCAGCGCGCACACGCTGCGAAATTACGAAAGCGACGTGCAGCAGTTTCTTGAATATCTAAATCCGCCGACAGAAAGAGCGAACGGAAAAAGGCGCGCGGAACCGAATATCAAGCAAATCGATCACATCACCATTCGCGAGTGGCTGGCGACACTTCACTCGGATCACAAGAAGTCCTCGATCGCGCGTAAACTGGCGGCGTTGCGCACATTCTTTCAGTTCCTGGTGCGCGAAGGTGTCGTCGAAGCCAATCCGGCGAAACTGGTTGCGACGCCGCGTAAAGAAAAGAAGCTGCCCGTCCATCTTTCCGTCGAGGATGCGGTCCGCTTTATCGAGACGCCAGACGCCGACACCGATTTCGGAAAACGCGATCGCTCGATTCTCGAGCTGTTATACGCGACCGGCGTCCGTGTTTCGGAATTGGTCCAGCTCGATCTGCACGATATAGACTTCAATAACAAACTGCTACGCGTGTTCGGCAAGCGACGGAAGGAACGCATCGTGCCCTTCGGAGATCCCGCGGCAAAGGCCTTACGAGAATATCTGTCAGTTCGCGAGAAATTTTTGATGAACGCGCCGGTAACAAAACGTGATGCACAGCCACTCATTCTGAATTATCAGGGCACGCGCATGACGACGCGCTCAGTGGGCAGGCTGGTCGAAAAGTACATCAGAATGTGCGCGGGCATTCATGACATCAGCCCGCACGCGCTTCGTCATTCGTTCGCCACGCATCTGCTGGACAGCGGCGCAGACTTACGGGACATCCAGGCACTGCTCGGCCACGCGAGACTTTCAACCACGCAGGTATACACGCATGTCTCGATGGAAAAACTCATCGAGGTGTACGACAAAGCTCATCCAAAGGCCTGACCTTCTCTATTTTGCCCGAAATATCAGTAGTGGGTCAGTTGAAAGAGTGACACGGGCGTAGCCCCCGTAAAATCACGCGTAAGATGCGCCTGCGACCTCAAACTGGCCCCAAATATTTTTGAACTTCCGCGCCACACGAGCCGTGCGCTATCATTCTCGCCGGCGTGCAAGCTGCAAAGATGACAGCTGATCAACAAGGAAATCTTGCCGACAAATCGCTCGGCGAACTCATTTGCGAAATTCAGCAGGCTTCGTCCTCAGGCGCCCTGCGACTGTCGCGAGCGCGCGCGAAGATTGTCATCTACTTTGAGAATGGCGTCCCTGTCTTCGCCGTCTCGAACATCCGCGCGCATCGGCTTATCGAGTTTTTAAAGCGCAGCGGACTTGCCGCGGAAGAGGTCGTTGCGCAGGTGCCTCCGAGTGCGAACGATGATGATGTGCTCGCGCAATTCACCAGGCACGGCAATCTAAGTGCCGAACAGATCGGGACGCTTCGCGCGAATCAAGTAGCGGACATGCTGCGCGCGACATTCCTTTGGACCGAGGGTCATTGGCAGTTTGATCCGCGCGTGCGGGTAGCTAAAGAGAATCGTGTGGCTGTTGACACACAACGTCTTTTGCTCGAATCGACGCGCCATTTGCCCGGCACATACGTTAAATCCCGCTTCGCGAATCGCGACGAGCTCATCGAAACAGCTCAGCACAATGGCCAATCGCTGAATCTGTCGCCGAGCGAAGCATTCGTTCTCTCGCGAGTGACCACGGCAACGTCCGTAAGGAATTTGCTGGCGCTCGGTGGCATGCCGGAAGAAGAAACGTTGCGCGCCATTTATGCTTTGACCACGGCGGGCATGTTACGGCGAGCAGCGACTTCGACACCTCACGTAAACGAGCCACGTCAACACGTTCGTCCAGCAAGTGTCGACGAAACTCTTGAAGATTTTCTGGCGCGCATCGACAAAGCTTCTGATCACTATGAAACGCTGAACATCGATCGCACGGCGACGCCGGACGAGGTGAAGAACTCGTATCATGCGCTCGCGCGTAGTTATCACCCTGACCGCTACCACCAGGCCAGCGCCTCTGTGCGGAGGCGAATTGACTCGGCATTCGCGCGAATCGCGCACGCCTACGAGGTGCTTCGTGATGCGTCCACGCGTGACACGTACGACGAGCGACTGAAGATCGCCGGCGCGAAGCGTCCGGAACGAATTCCCGCGAAGCCCGTAGAAAGGACTAGTAAGAAACAACCCGGCGCAGCCGTGCTGAGCGAAAGACAAACCGGCAACGAAGATCGCGCCGAGGCCAGTTTCCAAAAAGGGTTGGCCGCTCTGAAGGAAAATCAGGCGCAACATGCGCTCCGCTTGTTCGCCGAAGCAGCGAGCCTCGAGCCGCGCCGGGCGCGCTACCGCGCTGAGTATGGGCGGGCGCTGATCAACGATCCGCAGACGCGACGCATCGCCGAGTTTGAGTTGAAGGCGGCGATCGAACTTGAGCCGAACAATATCTCGTATCGTGTCGCCCTGGCGGAGCTTTACAAAGCGCTCGGTCTGCGCCGTCGTGCCGAAGGCGAGTTGCAGCGGGCGCTTATTTCGGACCCAAATAGCGATGTCGCGAGGCAACTGCTCGCAAGTCTGAAGAATTAGATTCGTTACCGCATTCATGCCGCCAATAGAAGCTGTCGATCAACATCACGTCGCGACGATCGAGATTTTTCGCAGTCTCGCCTCAGAGACTGATCGTTTCGAGCGCTATGCCAATCCGCACGCCGCGCGCGTCGCGGCAATCGCTGACGAAATCGGAAAGTCGTTTCACCTGGGACCGCGCGATCGTCTATCGCTTCGGATCGCCGCGCTCGCGCACGATCTCGGCGAAGCTACTATGGCGCGCGATTATATTCATCGGGATGGCCCACTCAGTGATGAAGAACGGACCGATCTCGCGCGGCATCCACTGTTTGGCGAACACGAAGCGGCCGAAGCCGGCGCCGATCGAGGCGCGCAGTTGCTCGTTCGCTGGCACCACGAGTGGTGGAACGGCACCGGTTACCCGGACGGACTACGCTTTGAACAGATCCCTCTGGGTGCACGCATCCTGCATGTTGCCGACGCATACGCGTCGCTTACGGACCAGCGACCGTTTCGCCCGGCACTTTCCGAGAAGCAGGCGCGCGACCATCTGCTTGGTTGGATTGGAGTTGAATTCGATCCGGGTGTGGTAAAGGCTCTGCTTTCACTGGAACCGTTCACGGAACTGAAGAGCTTTTACGTCGAAGCGGCACCTCCTGATTTCGCAGGCATCGCCGAAGAGTTGATGGGGCGCGTCGATCAGTTGGGGACTTAATGCAATCACAGGCTAGCGTCAACATCGGTGGCATGAGTTGGCTCGGGTTCGAGCTGAACGTGTTGCGTCGTTTGAAGTTTAAATCGGCGGTCTTGCCGCTCGCCGGCGAACCGCACCTGGGACACTATCTCAAAAAGTGGAATGTGCGCGTCGCGGCCAACGATCCGGCGCAATGGGCATGGACGAAGTCCGTGGCTTTCGTGGAAAACAACTCTGAAGCGCTGACTGAGGATGATGTCGAACTCGTGCTCGCCGACGCTTATATGCCCGGAAATTTCTTCAAGAATGCCTCGCTGGTTTCGTGGTTCAACGAGACGGATGCATGGTGGTTCGACAACGTCCGCTCGAACATTGAGAATCTCGAGTCGCAATACAAGCGCGCGTTGGCGCTCGCGTTGGGGATGGCGGTCGGCGATTATGTTTTCTCGTTCAATCTGGAAACGCGCGACTTGCGCCAGCCTCTGTCTCTGACGAATGTCTTTCGACAATTGTGGCGCGCCCTGCCGCCGCCGGTAAACAATCGGCAACGAAACAGCAGCTCTAACCAAAGCGCTCGCAGTTTTCTGGCTGAAACCTACGATACTGATTTGTTGTTTCTGCGCTTGCCCCATCCGCCTCGCGCGACCGACAGTCGCAACGCGCGCGTCATTTCATGGCGTGAAGACTGGTTGCGCCAGAGTCCATCGCGGTCCACCCAACCTCAGCGATTCGGCGTCACCGTCGAAACCAAGGAACAATATCTGAAGTCAATTGAAGACCTCCTGAGCATCGCCGGACATATTCCGGTGTGGGCCATCGCGGGCATTAGCGACGGTTTTGTCTCTGGCGACGAACTGGTCGAAACAATTGGCGAGGCGCGACGAATCGAGGCGGTTTACACAAAAGACTTTTCTGAGTTGTTGGGGTTGAAAGCGGTCATCGTCACCGCCACGGCGTGAAATAACCCTGCCACAGAGACACAGAGTCACCGAGAAACTGAAGCAAATTCCTTTCTTCTCGGTGCCTCTGGGTCTCCGTGACTGATTTTTGGTTTGGAACTATGCGCCGCGTTGTGCACGACTCGCGGCAAAACATTCACCGCACAAGACGGGCCTGCCGGGCTGGGGCTTAAAGGGTACGCTGTCGCTCTTGCCGCACTGATCACAAACAATTTCGAAGCGTTCGCGTTCGCCACCGCCGCCTCCACCACCTTGTCTTTGACCGCCAAAGTTCGCGCGCCGCGCATCGCGGCACGGCTTGCAGCGTTTGGGATGGGTCAGTCCGCGTTCGCGATAATAGTCCTGCTCTCGTTCCGTAAAAGGGAAAGTAGTTCCGCACTCGGCGCAAGTGATTTCGAGATCTGGCATGGGCGTCTCCCGTGAGTTATCTGAGTTACGTGGGCAGAGTGTACTCTTGGCTGAGGGAACTGTACAGGAGAATCTGCCTCGTTGTCCGGGGCTGCTGGCCCTCCGCAAAGGCCTCCAAACTTGAGCAAACCCCCTCGATTTGTGGTTGCAAAACGCCTGCTGTGATAGGATGTGCGCCCCAAAAACATCATTCGAAAAACAGAATCTTCGGAACTGGCCCACTACCCGGCATTGAGATAATTTCGACTTCAGCACACCGCATCCGCGGCGTTCACTCAGTCTGCTAGCAGTTCTTCCACATGCGAGCGGACCGTGGCGCCGAGCGTCTCGAGATTGTAGCCACCTTCCATGCATGACACGATGCGGCCGTTGCACACTTCGTTTGCCCACTCTTTCAACACGCGCGTCATCTGGACAAAGTCAGCGTCAGTCAGTAGCAACTGGCCGAGGGGATCATTCAGATGCGCGTCGAAGCCGGCGGAAATCATAATCAAATCAGGTGTGAACTTTGCCGCGATGTCACCAATTGCAGCGTCGAACGCGCGGCGCTGATCGGTCGTGGGCGTCATCGCCCGCAAAGGCACATTCAAAGTATAGCCGCGTCCACGGCCGTGTCCCGTTTCTTCGCGCGTGCCGGTTCCCGGATACCACGGGTATTGATGCATCGAGAGATAGAAGACGGTCGGGTCATCGTAGAAAATTCCCTGCGTGCCGTTGCCGTGATGAACGTCCCAGTCGATGACCGCGACGCGCTCGATCTCTTTGTAACGCGACTGCGCGTAACGCGCGGCGACGCCGACATTGTTGAAGAGGCAAAAGCCCATGGCGCGATCGGGCGTGGCGTGATGACCGGGCGGACGTACCGGCACAAAAGCATTCTGCGTCGCGCCTTCTATGATGGCGTCGATCGCGCGACAGGCGGCCCCGGCGCCGCGCAGGGCGGCTTCTAATGAATAAACGGAAACGGTTGTGTCCGGGTCGAGATATCGGTTGCCTTCGTTTACTGCTCGTTCGACGTGTTTGAAGTGTTGGGGCGAATGGCAAGCCTGAATTTCTGTGCGGCGCGCCTGGTCAGCTTCGATCTCAACGACTCGCGACCAAAGATCAGAATCACCGCGCAGTGCTTCCATCACAACGGTGTAACGTTCCGGCCGCTCAGGATGACCCGGACCGGTGTCGTGCTTTTCGAAGACGGGATGGTGAACGATCGCGGTGGTCATATGATCGAGAGGCTAGAGACTAGAGGCTAGAGGCTAGTAAAGCGCTTTGCCTCAAAGTTTCAATTGTCACTAAGTCCGAGCGACTCAATGGAAATCCCGCAACAGAACCGCGAGCGGCACTTTCCAGCCTCTAGCCTCCAGCGTCTACTTTTGATCACTTGATCTCAGCATACAGCTTCGCAGCTCGTTGCGGGTCAATGCGTTGGAGGATTCGATACTGTTCCATCGCGCGGTTCCTGTCTCTCATTCTGAGATACGTGATGCCGAGGTTGTAATACGCCAAGCCGTAGTCGGGTTGGATGCGCGTCGCTTCTTTAAAGCTCGCAACAGCTTCGTTGTATTGCTGCAAACTGAGATAAGCGAACCCGAGTTCGTTGAATGCTTCAGAATATTCCGGCTTTTGTCGAACCGCTTCGCGCAAAGACGCAATCGCGTCCGAATATCGTTGCATGTCGTTATAGATCCAGCCGACGCGGTACCTCGCCACCACATTGTTCGGCTGAATTCGGAGCGCGGCTTCATAAGCGTTCAGTGCATCCGGATACCGCTGCAAATTGTCATAGTAAATATCTCCCAGTCCGAACCGTGCCTGCGCATAATCTGGCTTCAAACGAATAGACTCGTTGTAAGCGCGCATCGCTTCGTTGAATCGCCCAAGATTGCGATAGCTGTATCCGAGCTCTGCGTAGGCCTCGGCATAATCCGGTTTGAGCTGCAACGCTTTTTGAAAAAACGGAATCGCTTGCTGGTACTGTTTCAGCTCGTTGTAAGACCAACCGATGTTGTAATTCGCGGTGGCGTTCTCTGGCTTAATCGCGAGCGCACTGTTGTACGCCTGGATCGCTTCGCGATATTGGTTCGTTTCGTAGAAATAAACATCGCCGAGTCCGAAATAAGCGCTCGAATAATCAGTCTTCAAACTGACGGCGCGGCGATACGCGCTGATGGCGTCCTGCGATCGTTTTAGTTTGCGATAGGCATAGCCGAGTTCGTAGTACGCTTCGGCATAATCAGGCCTGAGCGAGATTGCCCGGTTAAGTGGCTGAATGGCATCGGCAAAACGTTCCATGTCGTTGTACGTCCAGCCCATCCCGTAAAAAGCCTTTGCGAAAGTTGAATCGATCGAAATCGCGCGTCGGTAAGCGAAGAACGCGTCGTCGTAACGCTTGAGATTGCGATAGGTATACGCCAGTTCATCGAAAGCATCCGCATAATTCGAATTCAACCGCACCGCCTGCTGCAACGCGGTGAGCGCCGAGTCATAATCCTCGCGATCGTTGTAAATCCACCCGAGGTGATAGTAGGCACTCGCGATCGGTTTAAGCTGAACCGCTCGCCTGTAAGCGTCGAGCGCATCGTCGTAATTCTCAGCGTCGAACAACGTGTCGCCTTGTTGGTTTAGCTGTTCCGCAGTAACTCCGTGGCGCACCGGTGTCGCCGGCCGCGGACGTCGCACCGCAGATGCGGATGAGCGGCGAACTCTGCCGCTGCCGCGATCGGTCGAACCGCCTCCCACCGTCGAACCGCCGCCTACATCGTGTTGCGCAAACGCGACTGCGTTCGCGCAAAGAATTATCAGCATCGTAAAAACGGCTCGACGATTAATCATTGGGGTTATCTCCTCTGTTAATGCGAAGCTTTTTCAATCGACTAACGCAAGATGAAAGAATTATAAATTTAACTTGGGGTCTTGCAAGAAAGATAGCACCTGGAACACCGTTGTTTGAACTTTGCGGCAGTTGGAGGACGTTGCGAGCACGCGCGTGGTGCTGTGCACGATTAGGTGGAGAGCAGCGTGTCCGCGTTAAAAAAACTGATCGATCGAATGCGCCGAACAGTCGTTTGACACTGGTGCAACGCTAAGTTAACTTAACGTTCGCGCCCACTCCGTAATCAAATCCGCGAGTCCCGTTCGTCTAGAGGCCTAGGACACCGCCCTTTCACGGCGGCGACACGAGTTCGAATCTCGTACGGGACGCCAAATCTTTCAATAACTTACAAGCGTCGACGATTTGGCCGCGCGTCCAGAAACGTCCATTAAGCTAGCTCACTGCCTGCGAATACCCGGAAGAAGCATGCTTACAACTTTGCTCTGTGCGTTTCGCTTCTCATCTGAAACAGCTTGGACGTAGGTGCGGCGGCGATGGGGAATCTGACCAACCCGAGTGCGCGACTTAGGCTTTCCGGATTCGTCTGCGGAATTTCGTGACCGGTATCTCTGAGTTCGATCAATTGGGAGCCCGCAATTGAATCTCTTAGACGATACGCGTTCTCTTTCGCTGAGACGATCTGGTCTTGATCACCGGTGAGAATCACCACCGGGACCCGAATCTCACGGTAGCGCTTACTGAATCTTCGCAGACTTGCGTTCAGGCTCGACTCATCATCGAGATATGCTCTTAAGTGTTTGCGACTAAGCCATGAAGACGCGACTGACCGAAAATACTGCTCGGGCAATGGCTGCGGCGAAAAGGCACGTTTCAGGATTCCCTTCAGGATGTACTTGCCCAGGATCGAGCGGCCCAACATCAAGGGCACCTCACAGATGAGAGGAGGTTTGTTAACCGCTTCCAAGAGACGCGCTTCGCCATTGTCGGGGTACGCAGCCGGTGCGACAAGGATCAAAGCGGAGACATCAGTTTGATATTGCAATGCATAAGAAAGTGCCAGAGCAGCGCCCCACGAATGGCCAATCAACACCGGCTGCTCCGCACCCAGGGCCAAAAGCGCTTCATGCAGCAATCTTGCCTGGTATTCGACGTTCGCGATCGTTCCATTTGGGCGGTCACTCTTTCCATGGCCAGGCCGGTCCACAGCTATCACACGATGATTCGAAGATAACGTTTCGATAACTCCAAATTCGAAGTCTTCGATGCTCCCAGCGTTCCCATGTATCATGACCACGGGCGGGCCGCTACCGCTTTCGACGTAGTGCACTCGGAGTTTTTCCACCATGAGGAAGCCTTCTTTGATTAAAGAAGTCTGAGGGCCCGCTTCGTTCTCTATCAGTCTGCGGCTGGACTGCGCCAGGCTGCGTCCGCCAAGCATAATTCCGAGGAGAACAACGCTCAGAAGTAGTGTTACTTTAGACTTCATCTTTATTGAGAGCTTAGGGCACATCAGTGCACCACTATTACGACTTGGGAATTACCAGCTTTACAGTTCGGCCCTGACGAAAAACCGTGATCACAAGGTTGTCGCCCGGCTTAGTCTTCGCCATTTGTTCATAGATTTCGTCGAAGCTGCCTTCCACTTCCACAACTACGTCATTGACTGCGAGGATGATGTCACCTCCCAGAATGATCTCTTGTCCTTCAACGCTCGCCCGCAACATTCCCGGATGCAGGCCGCAACGCGCCGCGATCGATCCTTCGGCAACTCGCTCCACTAACACGCCGGCGGGCTGCGGAAGATTCAACGCCTTTGCCAGACTGCCGTCGACGCGAAAGCCGTCGATACCACTCCAGAACGGCTTCTGCTCCAGCAAGAAATGGCGAGCCGTATTCGAGGTTGCCGCAAAAGCCAATCCTTCAGAACCGCCAGACTTGCTCATGATGCTGCTGACGATGCCAATAACTTCGCCTTTGAGGTTGAAAACGGGGCTACCCGAATTACCGCTGTTTACTGCCGCATCCGTCTGCAGTAATTCAATCAACGGGTTGACTCGATTATTGAACGGACGACGCGCACTAACGTGGCCTGCGGTCAAGGTGTTGCTAATTCCGTAAGGTGCGCCCACGACGAATATCTCATCGCCGACAGCGACCTGATCAGAGTCTCCCAGTGTCGCCGCTACAGAATTCTGCGGAACTCGCTCAAGCTGCAGTAGGGCGACATCAGCCGACAATGAACAACCGATGACCTTGGCGGGAATGTCTTCACCCCCGGAGAACTCGACGACTGTTCTGTCTGCTGATTCAACCAGATGCGCAGCCGTAAGCACGCGCTCATTTGAAATGAGTACTCCCGAACCCAGCCCATCCGAACTTACTAATCCTTGTTGCGGAAACGGTGCCAGGCCAATCTGTACAGTTTTGACAACAACGACCGTCGGCTGAACACTGCGAAAGGCGTCTCTAAGCTGTTGTCCATGAACCCGCGCAACGTTGGTCCAAAGGAACAGGACCAGTAACGGGAATGCCAGTTGGGCCACTATGATCAAGATTTTGGAAGGCCCGTAACTCAGAGCGCCACTTTCTTGTCTCTTAATTGAATTCATTGAAACACCCTCGAATCATTTCACCTGGTGCGACTGACGCGCTCCGCTCCGAGTAGCAACTTTGTCGCCATGCGACGGTGGCGGCTTAGTCAGCGTTTGGGCCGCTATCCCTTTGTAATATCGCGAGGGAAATGACGGATTAATTCCGCCGCAAACCTCGAGTCCGCCGACACTCTCGACAGGCACGACATCCATTTACTCAGTTTCTTGCGTAATTCAGGTTTGGTCCTGCGAAGCAGGCCCGGCATGTACGTTGCCCAGGTGAGTTCTGGAAGAAATTAAGGGCAGACGCTGAGGCGTAGACTCCAGCCCCAACTAAGGAGCGGTACAGAAGAAAGGAGTAGAGATGAAAATCACTGCTAGTCGAACTGAGTTGATCCTACTTTCATTGGCCCTCTTTATCTTGATCGCGCTTGCGGTGAGTCCCGCATGGTGGAGTTCCGCTTTCGGTCACGACGCCAGCGGGTTGAGCCGGACTCGAATTGCGACGGACACGACTCGAGCTTCGCCGAATGCCAGGCAATCAACTTCTGAAAAACAATCTGACCGGCCTTAATCAATTTTGAGAAAGCCTGGTGCAAGGACGGAGAACGAGAGCTAATCATCATGAAACGAAGATACAAACAAAGGGCCTCAAGGCTCCGTCCCGGCATCGGGCTGCGTTGGACAATCAGATTTGCTTTGAGCGCAACTCTCCTAATCGCGGGTGCGGCGCTCAACTCCACGGCCGCGCAGACCTGTGCACTGCAAGGCACAATCAACTCGAGTTCGGCCGGCGGTCAAGACGAGAGATTACCCGGAGCGAGCCTGGACATGATCGCGGCCGGTCCGCAACCGATGACACGCTCCACGATCACGAACGAGCAGGGCGAATACACCTTCACAAACCTGCCCGCCGGTCTCTACACGCTGAAGGTGAGTGCCAGCGGTTTCAAAGAGTACACGCAGAGCGTCACGCTTCGCGATGGCACCACCAGGCTGGACCCGATCACTCTTCAAGTAGCGGATGTCTCGGCAACGGTTACAGTGGTGGCCGACCGTGACGGATTGCAAACCTCAGAGACCGCGCCGCAAGTATCATTCAATCAGAACAAGCTCGCGACTCTGCCCCTGGTGAACGAGCGATTTCAGGATGCAATTCCGCTGGTTCCCGGAGTGGTCCGGGGACCGGATGGCCTACTGAATTTGAAAGGCGCGCGCTCCAGTCAGAGCGGGATGATCGTCAACAGCGCTAATGTTACGGATCCAGCCACCGGAGAGGCGGCAATCAGTCTGCCAATCGAAGCCGTTCAATCGGTCGAGGTCTTAACGAATTCCTATGCGCCCGAGTATGGCCAGTTCACCAGCGGAGTCACCTCTGTTCAAACCAGATCGGGAACAGATAAGTTCCACGCCAACGCAACCAGTTTCTTTCCCAGGCCACGTCGTCGTGGTGGTTCTTTTGTCGGCATCGAAGCTTTCACGCCACGGGTGACCTTTAGCGGGCCCATAATTAAGGACAAGCTGAAGTTTTTCCAGTCGTTCGAATACCGCTTCATACGCACACCTGTCCAGAGTCTGCCGCCGTTGAGCCGCGACTCAGACGTCGAAAGCTTAGATTCCCTTTCGCAACTCGATTGGGAGATCGGCACCAAGGACCACCTGACGGGCACGCTGTCAGTGTTTCCGGAGAAACAAAGATTTGCGGGGCTGAACACCTTCAACCATCAGGAAGTAACCCCGAACGTCAAGCAACGCGGATTCCTGATCGCCCTGAACGAGCGCCGGATCATCAACAGTAAATCAGTGCTTGAGTCGTTATTCAGCGTTAAGCAATTCGACGCCGACGTTTATCCGAGCGCGGGCCCGGCGCCAATGAATTTTGCGCCTGACGGGAATTCAGGAAGCTTCTTCAACCAGCAGGCGCGGCGCAGCAAGAGATACCAGGCGTTGGAGACATATAGTTTAGACGGACCGAAATTCGCCGGCTCGCACTTCATAAAGGTAGGGGGCGGTGTGAGCTACCTGTCTTTTGATGGTAGCAACCGAAACAACATCGTCCGCATCCTGAGGGCCGACGGCACTCGCAGCCAACAGTTCGATTATCAGGGCCCGGGATTACTCAGCCGCGATAAGACAGAGTTTGTTACTTACTTCGAAGACAAATGGATCTTGAATCGAAGACTGACACTTGACTACGGCATGCGTTATGACCGCGACAACATCGCGCGAGAAAACAATATTTCGCCGCGCCTCAGCTTTGCTTTCTTACCGATAGTCGATGGACGCACCATCATCCGGGGCGGCATCGGCGTTTTCTATGACGATATCAATTTGAACGTAGCAACTTACTCGCAGCTGCAGGATCGAATCTTGACTCGCTTTGGACCAGATGGCTCGACGGCGGTTGGATTACCTGAGCAACAGCGCTTCGAGTTCATTGGCGGCAGGCTCCGGACGCCCCGCAGCGTCAACTGGAATGTCGAGGTCGATCGTGAATGGATCAAGAATCTTTTCGTACGGGTTGGTTACCAGCAACGGCAGGCCAGGCATGAGTTTATTGTGAACCCGATCGCCGGAAGCACCGGTACCATTCTCGGCCTGGATAATTCCGGCAGCTCGCGCTACCGGGAATTGGAAGTCACGGGTCGGTACAAATTCCGCGAGAATGACGAGGTGACAGCTTCTTATGTGCGCTCCTCATCGCGTGGCGATCTGAATGACTTCAATTCCTATTTTAGTAACTTTCAGAATCCGATCATCCAGAACAACGAGCGTTCGCTCCTGCCTTGGGATGTACCCAATCGGGTATTGTTCAGCGGTGAGTTCCATGTGCCATATCGAATCACTCTGGCGCCGATTCTGGATATGCGCACCGGCTTCCCCTACTCGTTCATCGATCAGGATCGAAAGTTTGTTGGGCCGCGGAATCAGGCCGGACGTTATCCAAACTTCGCTTCGTTCGATATGCAGGTCACCAGGACGGTCAGTTTGTTTGGGAAGGCCAAAGGCTATCGCGTAGAGCTGGGACTGAAGGTCTTCAATCTCACGAACCATTTCAACCCGCGCGACTTTCAGAACAATATCGACAGCGATGGCTTCGGCGGATTTTACAATGGCAGCGGCCGAAAGTTCGGGACGAGAATTACGTTCGTGAAAAAGTAATCTGAAGTCTGAATCAGAAACTGTAACGACCTGGTTATTCATTTATTGATTCATTGAATGATTTGATCGTTGATTCATTTGTCCTTTCCAATCCGACAATGAATCAATGAGTCAATGAATCAATGAGTCAATGAGTCAATCCAACATCCTCTTCACCACGTCGAACAATTCTCGACCAGTCATCGCATAGAGCTCGCCGTTAATAAAAGTAGTTGGAGTGCCGCTGATTCCGTCAATCATACTCTGGTAATAATCCTTCAGAATCTTATCGCGATATTGGCTAGCCTCCATCTCCTGATTGAATCGCTTCAGATCGAGACCTATCGCCGACGCATAGTGCCGCAAGTGTCTTTCTTCCAACTTATCGGGGTCGGTGTAAAGATACCGGTGCATCTCCCAGAACTTGTCCTGAGCCGCGGCGGCTTCCGCCGCTTCGGCGGCACGCAGCGCGTTCGGATGAACCTTGATCAAAGGAAAATGGCGATGAACAAATCTCACGCTACTGCTTAGCTCGTCAATCAGCTTTTGCACCTCGCGATGCCGGCGATGGCAGTCCGGGCATTGATAGTCTCCATAGCTGACGACCGTTACGAGCGCATCGGTTGGACCAATTGAGTGGTCGCGAACACCAACAGGAACCGTTAATTTCATCTTATTAATGTGAAGGGGAATGCCGATACGAATGCGTCTGTGGACCTATGTCATGGGATGGCGTTTGCCGTTACGCGGCCGTACTACCGTCACGCGACGACCGAAGAGTTTCGAGTCAAGCGAGTAAGCCCCTGGTCCGAGCAGACCGACCGCTGCAGCGTTGACGATTGCCAGGGCCGAGCCGTAGGGATGCACGTGAGAAGTAAATACCAGAGTCAAGACTACTAACCCCGACCCGATAACGCACAGGTAAGGCGTCAGAAAACCAATGATAAGCAGGCCTGAAATCACGAGCGCTGCCCCGAAGACTAAACGGTAATAAGCGCCCGTGTAGTTGACGGCGACCAGCACCAACACGACGGCGACGGACACTCGGAGCAGCAATAGGGCCACTCCAGGCCCGCCTGAAGGAAACATCGAAAACAATCGTTGCACAGTAGGAGTGTAGTGAGTGCCGCCACCAACGGACACCCAAGTTAGTGCAATCTCGTGGTAACTCTTTAGAGGGAGTGATTTTTCCGCATCTACGCGAATTTTTTCGCTGCGGAAAATCGCGCTTCAAAACTGGAGCTTGAGTGCGAACTGGATTGAACGCGGCCCGCCGATTTGATAGAGCGGATTCAAGCCACCATTAGCTCCACCTGATCCCAGGCTGTTGGCCAGCGTTTGCGTCGAGTGGCCGAAGAGCGGACTAGTCAGCGTGTTAACCGGATTGCCGAAGTTTGGGTGATTGAAGATATTGAAGAACTCTGCGCGAAAACGCAGTCCGATTTTTTCGGTTAGGTGAAATATTCGCTGCGCCGCCACGTCTGCTTGCCAAGCGCCGAAACCGCGCAGCACGTTGCGTCCGAAGTTCCCTTGCTGACCAGCCGGTGCCGGCGTGAAAGCCGCGCGATTAAAAATCTTACCGCCGGGGTATTGCGAGTCGAAAAGCTCAAGCGGCACTCCAGGATTTACATTCGGGCGCGAAGCGAGAGCTGTGCCTGCCGCAAAATTTATCGCACCGACAATGTCAACCGGCGGCGCAGATCTGGCTAATGCGAAAAAGTCCAAAGACCAACCACGCAACACCGCTTGGACATATTTGTTTGATCGTGGGGAAGGGAGATCGTAGGTTACGCCCGCCGTGGATGAGTGCCGGATATCAAAGTCCGAATCGCCCCGGTCGACGTTCTGATAAGCCCCTCCGCCGGGCGTGTTGAGGTACGTAGCAAAGGCATCGGTTGAGGCGATATCAGTCGAATGCGAGAACGTATATGATGCCACCGCCTGGAGGCCTCGCGACAAACGCCTTTGGAACTTGAGTTGAAGTCCGTCGTAGGAGGATGTAGCCGTGTTACTGGTTACGGATACAAATTGAAAATTGGGATTCGGATTGAAGAGGTTTGTGACCCTCAACAGACGACGTCCGAGCGCCCCGACGTACGTCAAAGAAACGCTTTGACTTTTTCCAATCGACTGCTCCACCGCAAGGTTCCATTGATAGATCCGCGGCAATTTCAAATGAGGGTCTGCCACAATCAAGTTTGAGACTGGAGGATTGACACTGTGGGCTGGAGGAGCCGCATCGGCGGCGCTTAACGGAAAGCATGTCCCTGCGGAACCGGATGGGCACACAGACGAGGAGCTAATGACCTTGAAAGCGCTGTAGGGAAAGTAGCTGGAGACTCCCCCGAGCGAGCCGTACCCAAGGTCGTAAAATATGCCGAAGCCACCGCGCAGTACCGTTCCCCAGTTCGCTTCCTGCCTGAGCTGATAGGCAACTCCCACGCGCGGCGCGATGTTTCCATACGTTGTGTCGTAAAGCGGAGTGCCGCGAGGCGCCAAGGTCATCGTTGCTGGATGGTTGAGGCCCACGACGGTGAATGGGTCGTTCGCGAAGTTTTTGCCCTTGAGTGGGGGATTAATGTCCCAGCGCAAGCCGTACATCACGCTCAATCGTGGCGTAACTTTCCACGTGTCCTGACCATAGAACGAGAAGTTCTGTGCTAAGAGCGTGTCAGCCTGAATCGCTACTGTATCGGCGAAAGCGGCGCTGCCGGAAAGAGCTCCTCCAGGGTTGGTCGTCACACTGGTGAATTGCGCAAATTGAGCGTAAGTGAGCGCGCTGCTGAATGGGGAAAGCCAACGATAGTCGACGCCGAACTTCATTTGATGATGGCCTGAAGTGAGGGACAGATTGTCGATCAAATTGACCTGCCGTTGCTCATCAATCCCAAACGACCCCTTGGCGAACTCTCCGGCCCCATTGATTAACAACTCGAAAAGGCCATTCGTCGAGGAAAATTCCGGGGGGTACAGTGCGGAATCAGAGAGTGGCACAGCACCACCGAAATTATCTAGTCTGTATTTGGTTCTAAGTCTCTGGTTACTGTAATTCGCTCGCACTTCGTTGCTGATTCTCGGGTTAATGAACTCGGTAAGACCGAGGGTAAAAGTGTGCACAGAGGAGGAAAACGATTCGGTAGTGCTGAGGACTTGATTGTTGGGGAACGGACCCCGTTGGTTGAAGCTTGACGGAGAGTAATTGTAGCGCCCAAACAAGCTCAGCTTTGTGTTAATGACATGATCTGTGCGAATGCTATAGGCGTCCAGTGAGGAAGGATTGGAATAACTAGCGTTGAATTGCGCCAACCCCGGCCCGGTTGGAGCGCCGTTGGGGACAGGATATGCATTTAAGAAGGGTCGCATGGCCGCTGAAGCTTGCAGCCGCGACGCGACGTCGGGGACAACGGTTTGGAGAGTCGACGGCTGGCGCAAGCGCAGACCCTCGTACGAGAAGAAGAAAAATGTCTCGTCCTTGACGATCGGACCGCCGAATACGCCGCCAAAATCATTCTGCCGCTCTTGGGGTTTTGCCAGACCATTATGGTTCGCAAACCAGTCATTGGAGTCGAGCACGCTATTCCTGAAATATTCAAAGAGCGTTCCATGAAAGTTATTCGTTCCGGAGCGAGTCGCAATCAAGATCTGACCGCCTGGCGTGCGTCCGAACTCCGGAGCAAAGGAAGAAGTTTGCACGCGAAACTCCTGCATCGCATCCACCGATACCAAGCTGTTGGTTCCACCTGAAGCGCTGAGCGCGGGTAACGCGCCGCCAGCGGCTTGCACCAACGGAAGGTAGCCAGTGACGCCGAAATTTGCGCTTACTCCGTCGACGCTGAAATAGTTTGCATCCGCGCGTTGGCCATTCACGCTGAACTGCCCTTGATCATCGAAGGCGGTAGTGGTTATAACCACGCCTGGTGTGAGCGAAATCAAATTCTGGAAGGTCCGGCCATTGAGAGGCAGATTCTCAACGTAGGTGCGGTCAACGACGGTGCTGACTGTCGCGGACTCCGTATTTGCTAACGCCGCGCCGGATTCCACGCTAACCGTCTCTGATACATCACCGAGCGTCATCTCAAAATCGACTCTTAACGCATCCTGTACGTGAAGGACCACGTCCGGTTTCACCAACTTCTTAAAGCCTGACTTCTCGATTTCAATGCGATAGGAGTTCGGCGGCAGATTCGTTAAGTAGTAGTCGCCCGTGTTCCTTGTCTTAGTTTCGTAAGCGGCATTCGTCCCGCCGGCAATCGCCGTGATCTTGGCATCGACGATTAGCGCGTGGGACGGATCGGTTACGCGACCGGTGAGCGAGGCGCCGGTGGATTGAGCGCGAACAACACAGTTCAGGAACAGCAGGAGCAGGAAAGCGCATGATGCAACACCACGCATAGGGGTAAACTTAAAGGCCGATCGGTAAAAACGTGAGCCTAACCTACTCGCATGCTTCACGTTGGTCAATACCCGAAAGGGTGATACACCAGTACCCTTATCTGGCGATGTGATTGTTTGTGATCGCAGCTTAAATCATCACGCGGAAGTGTCAGTCTTGAAGGTGTTGTCTGTCCAAACTCCATGGTTCTCTATGTCTCTGTGTGGTAAATGCCTTGAAGATCTTTCACCACAGAGGCACAGAGGTCACACGGAGAATCACAGAGTTTGTCGTTCCGAGACGCTTCGGATGGCTGCCACTGTTTCTAATCTCATATTGGGATAAGATGCGCACATCGATGGACGCATCCGAGAGGCAAAGACGACACGTCGGCACGCGAACCATTTTGCTCGCGGCTCTGCTCCTCCCCTGTTGCTCTTCTGCGTTCGCATTGAATCCTGCGCTGGACATCAGTCAGTACGCGCACACGTCGTGGAAGCTACGCGACGGGTTTACCAAAGGGTGGATCAGCGCGATGGCGCAGACGCCTGACGGTTTCTTGTGGCTGGGCACGGAATTCGGCTTGTACCGGTTCGATGGTGTGCGGGCAGTCCTGTGGCAACCGCCCGGCGGCGAGCAACTCCCCAGTAATTACATCCGCAACCTGTTGGTAGCGCGCGACGGCACTCTTTGGATTGCGACGCTAAAAGGGCTAGCCAGTTGGAAGGACGGCAAATTCGCGAGTTATTCAGAGACCTTCGGACAAATTCTGCTTCCCCTTCTGGAAGACCGCGAGGGAACCGTTTGGTTTGGGGTCGACGCTCCGGGCAGGCTGTGCGCGATCCAAAACGGCAAAGTCGAGTGCTACGGAGCTGGGAGCTTCGGCGACGGTGTTACCGCCTTGAATGAAGATAGCAAAGGCAACCTTTGGGTGTCGGCACAAACAGGAGTGTGGCGGTGGAAGCCAGGTCCACCGGAGCGATATTCATTGCCCGGTGGCCTCTCAAGTGACGCGCTAATCGAAGGTGACAGTGGCGCACTCTTGCTGGCCACGTTCAGGGGGCTGCAACGACTTGTCGGCGGGAAATTTCAGAATTATGACCTTCCGGGTGTCAATGGAGTCTTGTCACCCAATAGCTTCCTCCGCAGCAGCGACGGCAGCCTGTGGATTGGTAGCCACGAGGGTCTATTGCACCTGCACCAGAGCAGGACCGACACATTTGGGATGGACGATGGCCTCTCCGGCGATCTCATTACCAGGTTTTTTGAGGACCGAGAGGGGAATGTTTGGGTCAGCACCACGGGCGGACTCGACCGGTTTCGTGAATACGCGGTGCCCAGGATTTCAAGGAGCCAGGGGCTTTCTACGTCCGATATTTACTCTGTGCAAGCGACCGCGGATGGAACGATTTGGATTGGGACCGCGAATGGGTTGAATCGATGGCAGAACGGGCAACTTACCGTGTACGGGAAGCGAAGCGGGCCGGGCCAAAGCGGGCGAAGGAATGAGCAAGAACTCAATATCAGCAGAGCGGCGACAGAAATCGCGAATAGCGGACTCTCAGGCAGTCCTCGATCGCTGGGCTTGGACGATCAAGGGCGGCTGTGGGCGTCGACTTCTGACGCGATTTTCTACCTCGAAGCCGGACGGTTTATTCGGGTTCCTGGTATTCCTGGCGGAAGCATATACGGAATCGCCGCGGACGGCGGCGGGAAGCTATGGATTAGCAACGGCGACCTGGGCCTTTTTTATGTGACGCCAGGAGGCAGCGTTCAGCAAATTCCGTGGTCACGGTTCGGACAAAGGCCGTTCGGGGCAATAGCTCTGCAGCCTGATGTGTTGCAGGGCGGCGTTTGGCTTGGATTTCTTGAAGGGGGGATTGCTTATTTTAAGGATGGCCAGATCCGCGCATCGTTCACTGCGGCGGATGGACTAGGCGGTGGCCGCGTCAACACGATGCGATTCGGGTCAACGGGCACGCTGTGGGCTGCGACGGAAGGCGGGCTAAGCCAAATCCGCGACGGACGCGTTCTAACGCTCACCAGCAAGAACGGCCTGCCTTGCGATGAGGTCCATTGGTCCATCGAAGACGATAACCATTTCGTGTGGCTGTACATGCCGTGTGGCCTAGTGCGCATAACGCGTTCCGAGCTGGATGCGTGGGTGAATGATCCCAAGCGGACTCTCCAAACTACGACCTTCGACGCTTCCGACGGAGTGATGAGCGTTGGGTTTGCTGGCGGCTTCGGGCCTCATGTGACCAAGTCTTCGGATGGAAAGCTATGGTTCGCGACACCAGACGGAGTCAGCGTGATCGATCCGCTGCATCTACCGTTCAACAAGCTCCCGCCGCCAGTGCACATCGAACAGGTAACCGCCGACCGCAAGAACTATGGTGCATCTTCTGATGCGACTGGTCGCGTACAACTTCCGCCGCTGGTCCGCGATCTGGAGATTGACTACACAGCGCTCAGCCTCGTCGCGCCGGAGAAGATGCAGTTTCGCTATAAGCTCGAAGGCTTCGACACTGATTGGCAGGACGCGGGCGATCGCCGTTCAGCCTTCTATACGAATCTCCCGCCGCGCAACTATCGCTTCCGCGTGATGGCATCGAATAACAGCGGCGTGTGGAATGAGACGGGAACCTTCCTCGACTTCACGATCGCGCCGGCTTACTACCAGACGAACTGGTTTCGCCTTGCTCTGTTGCTTGGGTTTGGAATGCTGCTCGTTGCAATCTACCAACTTCGGTTGCGACAAGTCGCGGCCACAGTGCGCGGGCGCATGGAAGAACGGCTGGCCGAAAGAGAACGCATCGCTCGCGACCTGCATGACACTCTGCTGCAAAGCGTGCAGGGTTTGATACTGAAGTTCGATGCAGCCACGAAACAAATACCGCGCGACGAACCGGCGCGTCAGACTTTGGAAAAGACTCTCGACCACGCTGACGAAGTACTCGCCGAGGGTCGTGACCGTCTACGCAACTTGCGCGGCAGCTCAATACCGATGGGTGGCTTGCCGGCGGCCTTTGAACGCGTGGCTGAAGAAACTGCGCAGAATGGGAATATCACCTTCAAAACAGTTGTCGAAGGGCACATTCTGGAGTTGCACCCGATGGTTCGCGAAGAGGCTTATTGCATAGGACGCGAAGCGATCGCCAACGCCATCACTCACTCCGCAGGGCGCAACGTTGAGGTGGAGATAACGTACGATCCCCATCAGTTTCGCTTGCGTGTTCGGGACGACGGGACAGGTATTGATCAGAAGGTTGTGAAGGATGGCCGCCCTGATCACTTTGGTTTGCAGGGAATGCGTGAACGCGCGCAACGGATTGGCGCGCAATTGGAGTTGTGGAGCCGTCAAGACACGGGAACTGAAATTCAGTTGACTGTTCCCGGCGCTTCCGCCTATCGAAAGGGGGAGGCGAAGTCGTGGAGTAATTGGCTTCGCGATTTACGGAGTCAGAACCGGGAGCGGTAGCGACCGGGCAGCAAGCATTTGATTCATTGACTCATTTGATCATTGATTCATTTACGCTTTTCAATGAGCCAATGAATCACTGGATCAATGAATCGTCATCGGCCCGGTCGCTACCGCTCCCGGTTCTGACCTCATATCTCGATAATGCCGCGCCTGAGGGCAATCGTGACAGCGTGCGTGCGATCGTTGGCGTCCAACTTGGAAAGAATATTCCTCATATGGGCCTTAACAGTCTCTTCTGAAATGCTCAGACGTTCCGCAATGATCTTGTTCGCGTTACCGGCGGCCACCCACTTCAGAACCTCAATTTCACGATCTGTAAGCGCATCATCCGCATGATGTTCGGCCATTCCCATGGCGACTTCGGCAGGAATCCGTTTCTTGCCGGCATGGACGCTGCGAATCGTATCGACCAATTCCTTGCGCACCATGTTTTTCAGCATGTATCCAGAAGCGCCTGCTTTGAAAGCCCGGACCGCCTGCGCATCACCGGCATAAGTGGTCAACACTATGATTTTGGCATCGGGAAATTCTCCGCGTATCGCCGTGATGGCATCGATGCCGCTCATGAGCGGCATTTGTAGATCCATGAGCGTAATGTCGGGACGATGAATGCGGAATTGTTCGATGGCTTCCTGGCCGTTGCTGGCTTCCCCGACCAGATCCATATCCGTCTCGACCGCCAGCACCGCGGCGATCCCTTCGCGCAGCATGGGATGGTCGTCGACTGTCAGGATGCTAATCGGTTTGTCTGAATTCATTCCCGACGTCGGGCATTCGGCGCGCATTAAACCTGCGCATAAGCATATTGCTCGCGGGCGTCTCGCGCATCTATGCCCAGACGCTTCATGCGATCAATCAATGTGCTGCGCTTTACCCCAAGCCGCAGAGCGGCGCCTTTGGGGCCGCCTATGCGGCCTTTGGTTTCGCGGAGCGTGCTCATAATTCTTTCCTGCTCCTCGAAATTGCCCACCACCTCTGCCGCATCTATAGCACCGCTCATCTTTTGCGGCAAGGTTACCGTAAGACTGGCGCCGGCGGTGAGGATCACACAACGTTCAATTAGGTTCTCCAGTTCGCGCACGTTACCGGGCCACGACCAACGTTTCAACTTCTCAATCGTCGCTGCCGGCATGGTGTCGATGCGCTTGCCCATCTGTGGGGCGTACTTCTGTGTGAAGTGCCGCACGAGCAAGGGAATGTCTTCAGGTCTTTCTCGCAAAGGCGGAATGCGAATGGGAAAAACATTCAGCCGGTAATAGAGATCAGAACGAAATTGTTTGTCTACAACCATCTGTTCCAGATCGGAGTTCGTAGCGGCAATTAACCGGAGGTCTACCCTGCGAGTGCGTGCGCTGCCCACTCGCTCATACGCACGCTCCTGAAGTGCTCGCAAAAGCTTGGGTTGTAACTCCAACGGCAAGTCACCGACTTCATCCAGAAACATCGTGCCCCGATCGGCAATCTCGAGCCGCCCGGCCTTTTGCATGTGCGCGCCGGTGAAAGCGCCGCGCTCATGACCGAATAGTTCACTTTCAAACAGTCCGCTCGGAACGGCTGCGCAATTCAAGGTCACAAAGTGTTCGTTGCGGCGTGCACTGCGTTCGTGGATTGCCCGTGCGACTAGTTCCTTGCCCGTGCCGGTCTCACCTAGCAAGAGAACCGTGGCATCGCTGGCGGCTACCATCTCAACCAGTTGCAGCACACGGCGCAGGGCTGAGCTTTGGCCGACAATGCCGGCAAAGTTCAACTCGACTGATTCGTCCTGAGCCAAGGAAAATTCCTGGCTGGCTGCAACCTCGTCTTTTCCTGAACTCACGAGTTGTAAACCGTCATATCCTGAGCGGCGCGGGAACGAAGTATCGAAAGTCATAGCAAAGCCCCCTGTGTGTAATTAATGCGGCGACAACTTTCTTCTCCCCTGGTTGGCACATGTTCTTTTCGGAACGCGTCGCACTATACGCGTCTTCGAAACAGCAGACATCGCCAAATGGAACGTTTTTGCGCTATCACTTTCGACCAAGCAGGGCCTACCACTATCTGGTGATATGCGCGTACGCCACCGCACAATCCTCCGAAGGCGCGCCTGCCGATCTGTGCCCAGGCACTACGCTGGAATGTGAAACATTAATAACGCATTCAATTTAACGGATGCGTTGAGTGGAGTTGGATTGTTTGTGCAGCGTGGGAATTTCTGATCCAGATAACAGCAGTAATCGGCTAGATTCAAGTCTTGGATGCTAGTCGCGTCTGGATGGGCACGGGCGAACTCAATGTGCGGTGCACCGGACATCTTCCCGCAATCTCAAGCAGCCGCCGATATTGATCCTCGGAGAGGTCGCCAGTCAATGAAACTTCTTCTTCAATACCGGTCTTGCCATTGTCGAAGTCTACGAACGCTAGCCGAACCTGAACATCCTCAAGCGGCCAACTCTTTCGGTCGGCATACATCCGCAGCGTGATACTGGTGCATGTACCTAAGGCGGCCAGGAGGAGTTCGAACGGATTAGGTCCGGCATCGAGACCGCCCACTTCAACTGGCTCATCCGCCGGGAATACATGGGAACCGGCGGATATGGTCTGGACATAATTAACTTGTCCGCCTTTAACGAAAACAGTTCGGCTCATGGATAGATTCTCCTGCGAATGAATTAGACGGTCTGCGACGAAACCATTGGTTGAGGACGAATAAAATCATAATCACCGGCGGAACTGCGGTTAATTTCCAGTAAGAGAGCAGCACCGGTTGTGGCGCTACAACAACAAGATCGCTAATCGTCTGCGCCGTGTGCTCGCCACTAGTGACCTGCACCTTCATTTTCCAATGACCCGCCGCGGGCAGGTTTATGAGGCTGCAATAGAGGAGCTTGTTGCGGGCCTGTTTCCGGGTAGCTTCGGCGCGAACTATCGTGCCGTCCTCATGCTCAAGCTCGATGAAAACTTCAGCATCCAGTATGGGCGAGTGTCCTTCGGTTTTCTCAATGAGGACACTGAGATCTATCGGACCGGGCCGTAACGGCATTTCAGTAAAGAAAATGGTGATGCTGAAAGGCGCGACCGTTCGCTGGCAGAGCACGACACCGCCATCCGCCTGACTAGTGCGAATCAACAGCGGCAGAATTACGAACACAAGCAACAGGCAGGGCCATCCGTAATGCGAGTGACGCCGATCGTTTTTTCTCACGCTACCCATACTTCAAGACTATCAATGCATCGAATGCATCATCATCATGCCGCGCATCTGCATCGGCTGAAAGACGATCCATACCCCAATCGAATAAAGCACCAGCGCTAAGGCTGACCAGGGGGCATTAAATCCCAGAGTTTGGACAAAATTCAGTCGAAACCGAGAAGCTAATCGCCAGCCAAGGTAAAGCGTAAAAAGCAAACCCAGATCGAGCACCAGCAGTTCCACCGATGGTAACCAATCGAGTGATGGCATCGCTGATGAAAGCGACCAGTCAGGCGCGCCGAAGATAGTAATTCCTACATCAGTCGCCGCGCGCTGAATGACCGGCAAGGCTGTTTGCCCGCCGCTGAGCAAGTGGTAAGAGAAATGAATCAACCAAATGCTAAAGCCCAGTGGCACGAAGGCGGGGGCAAATGTCGAAACGGTTCCTCTCCACCCATCGCTTCGTCGGCCGAGAGTTTTAGAGATCCAAACACAACCTGCAATCAACAGCACGGGAAGAATGATCATTGAGAGCAAATAGAGCACGCCCAAGACTGGTTGCATCGACATAACTCCTAACCTTGTTTGCATGGACTGCTCCCACGCTTGCACCGGCAGAACCATCCCGCCCGCACTGCAAAAGCCCGCGAAGACCAACAGGAAAATCAATACGGCCACGTCAAAACGTCTGAAGAATCTAGGTCGGCGCTTAGTTCGTCCAATTTGGATCAGTTGAGTGCCGGGAATTGAAGCGAGCAACGACACATTCTGATGCGGGCAGGCCTGGACACAGTCGAGACAGAAAGTGCAATCCATGTTGCTCGCTTTGCGTGGCTGAAAGAGTTGCAACTCGCATCCGCGCTGCTTCTCGTTTCCCCGGATGCAATCGTGCGTCTTACATGTGCCACAGACAGCGAGATTGCGAACACCGACTTCCACCGGCGAAATCAGCGACTGAAAGAACTGATACTGACCGATGGGGCAAACGTACTTACAGAAGCTCGCCCCCACGAAAAGACCGTCGACAATGATCGCCGCCGCGAAGTAACCGATGATCAAGATGGCTGTTGAACTCGGGCTGTCCCACAAGCTGAATGCTTCGTAAGCCCAGAAGAAGAGCAAGAGCAAACCAATCGCGATCCATTTCGAACGCAGGTGTCGGGGCCAGGACCATCGGGCTGGGAGGATGCGTCGTCCCAACTGCCGCGCAAAATTGAAGGGACACGCAAAACAAAAGATGTTTCCCGCAGCCAGAACCGCGAGCACCATCAAACCGCGCCAGTGTGTCCACGGCAGTACGCCGGCGAGGTTCATCGCTGCCATTTGTGGTCCGAAGAGACCATCAGCAACGACGACGATGGCCAACAAAAGTGTCAACAGTTGAGCGGCGTGACGGAAATGCGGCCAGTTTATCAACCTACCAACGAGCGGAAGTGTCAGCAGATCCAATTTGGGCGAACGCCTTATAGGTCGCATAGGTCCGATAGGTCGCATACGTCCCATCTGACCTATATCAGCGTTGATTGATCGCCTGACCGTTCGCCGCGGACTCAACAGCTCGATCGTAATCAGACCAAGCGGAACCAGAAAGAAAACAGAGCTGGCGACCCACATCATGGCACCGGCAGCCGCCTGATCCGCAAGCGGTGTCAGATCCGTAATGCGCGGTGCTGTCGCATAACTTGGGTAGACCACGCGCTCGCAGAAAATAAGAAAGGCTGAGAGCGCGGTATTCTGAAGGTCCGCAAGAACCAGGTAAGGGAGAATCATCCAACGTGGCGTGCGGGCAATCCACGGGCGCGGTTGGATAATCGGCAACCAGAAAAGCAGCGCGGTACACAGAAAAGAAAAATGCTCTACCCGGTGCCAGGCTGGAGAGCGCAACGCAAGTTCATACATTGCCGGCACGTGCCATGCGACGTTAACCGAAATGAAAGCTGACCAGCAGAAGAGTGGGTGCGATACGAAACGGGCTACTTTACGAATAGCTCTCGACGACAGAAACGGTCCAACTCCGTTAATTGAGAAATTGCGCGGAAGCCCCGACAGCAGCGGCAGATAGGGTGCGCCCCAGAGAATCAGCGGCGGTGCCACCATCATTAAGAGCAGGTGCTGAATCATGTGAACAATCAGCAGCCATCCGGCAAATGCGTCGAGCGGTGATAGCAGCGCGCAGACAAT
>CBFHBA010000021.1:0-79531 GCA_965653675.1 uncultured bacterium | reverse complement strand
CACAATTTATTTCGGCCGTTGCGGCCGTCGTGTGACAGCGCGTAGACGCTGCGTCCGGGAAAGTACGGCCCGGCTTCTTCCCAGTTCGCGCGTTCCGCGTTCGAGCGAAAAAGAAATGCGCCCTTCGTTGTGCCGACGAGCAAGAGATTGTCCCCGCTCTTTACGTCGATCTGAGTTGGAGTTGGCATGCGTTGCGCCCCACCCTGAAATGAAAAAGCGCGCGCATTATATAGAACTGAATCAAAGAATCCTACGGACGATCGGATGAACGACCGTATCTGATTTCGCCGACTTTACGCGCCACCGGTTTGCCTTCGCCTCCTTCAACAATCTGGATTGTTTGATTTGGAAAGTGAAGTCGCGTTGAGACTCTCCTTGAATGCTTCTTCGCGTGCTCAATGGCGGGTCCGCCCATCACGTCGTTTTCTGTCGTTCCCGCAGGTGAAGTATCGACTTGCCCGGATTGCGCATCTGTCTGTGTTTCACTGGTCATTGCCTCAGTCGACGCATCGACGCGAGCTTTCGGCGGCGCCAGATATACAACACTGATGACTGCGACGATGAATACGAGATACGCAATCAACAATAAAGACGATCGCAACAGTTTCTTCTTCCGGCGCGGCGCGAGTGGCTGAACCGGCTGCGCGAATGCGACAGCTAATTCGTCGAAGTGGGGTGGGGAGAGTTGTGTTGACGCATCGGGTATGGTTTCGATTCGATCGCTGTGAGTCGCTTTCATCTCGTGGTTTGTTCTCCGTTCGTACAACTTGCCGGTGTTGAGATTGATTACGCAAAAGGCTCGCCGTCTGTGCCGCGGCAATCAAATCGTCAAGAAGCGATAAGACGGTCAGACGAATCGCGGTAAACTCCACGGTAAAAGGAAGCGAAGACCAACATTCGGAAACGCCATGAGATACACAAAACTCTTTGCCGACGACGCCGGCGAATCGCATTTCGAAGATGTCGAGATCGAGTTCACGGACACTGACTACACTTCGTCGGCGCCTCCGCTGGGCTTATCGTCGATGTTTCCGGCAACGCAGTTCGGTTTCATGAACGCGCCGTCGGGTTGGGAAAGCGACTGGCATCCTTCCTCGGCGCGCAACTTCTTCGTGGTCATCAATGGTGAATGGGAAGTTACCGCGAGCGACGGCGAGACGCGCCGTTTTGGACATCAGAGTTTGCTGCTGGTTGAGGACACGGCCGGAAAGGGTCACAAGTCGCGCGTGATCACCGATTCGGTCGCCGCGATGGTGGAAATATGAGATCAGTACCGCCCGCGTCAGCGGGTGGGACAAGCGGTCAATTTAGGAAGTGTCATTGACCCATCCGCTCACGCGGATAGTACTGACATCCTCTTTGCTCTCCGCTAAGCTTCGTGTTAAAAGATGCTCCCGCAAACCTTGCTGGTTCATTCGGAGGACAATTCATGAAACACCATTCGCCCCGGACGAAATTCGTTCGTCGCCTTCCCGTCTTTCTACTCATTGGATTCGCAATCACCTGGTCAGCTTTTCAATTTTCAGATCGCAGTGTTCATGCGCAGGCGGGCGGTACACGGCTTTTGCGGACGCCCACCGTCAGCGCAACCCAAATTGCCTTTGCGTACGCGCAGAACATTTGGACGGTGCCGCGCGCTGGCGGCATGGCGCGACGCATCACGAGTTTTCAAGGCCAGACCTCGAATCCTCACTTCTCGCCGGACGGCAAATGGATCGCCTTCAGTGGCGAGTATGCCGGCAACCTAGATGTCTATGTCGTGCCGGCTGAAGGTGGCGAGCCGAAGCGTTTGACGTGGCACCCGGGCGCCGACACGGTGCAAGGCTGGACCGCCGACGGCCGCTCGATCATGTTTTCGACCACGCGCGCGACCTGGTCGCCGAGCGGCGCGCCGCGCTTCTGGACTGTGCCCGTCGAAGGCGGCGTGGAAGAGCCGATGGCTCTGCCGCGCGGTTATCAGGGCAAGATCTCTGCCGACGGTTCGCACATCGCTTATCGCATGAACAATTCATGGGACGAAGAGCGACGGAACTATCGCGGCGGGCAGAACCGCCCGATCTGGATTGTCGATCTCAAGACTTACGATCTCGTGTCACCGCCGTGGACCGATTCGAAGGACATGGATCCAGTCTGGGTCGGCGATGCGGTCTACTTCATTTCTGATCGCGATGGTGTCGCCAACGTCTGGTCGTATGACATGGGCAGTAAGAAGCTCGCGGAGGTGACGAAGTTCACGGACTTTGATGTGAAGACAATGGATTCGGGCGCGGGCGCAGTTGTCTTCGAGCAAGCAGGGTACATTCACGAACTCGATCCAAAATCCGGACGCGAACACGTCGTCAACATCACGGCCACCGGAGATTTCCCTTGGATGATGGCGCGTTGGGAAGACGTCGGTAATCGCATCACCAGCATGGCGATTTCGCCGACAGGCAAACGCGTTGCGGTCGAGGCGCGTGGGGAAATCTTCACGATCCCGGCAGAGAAAGGCGACGTACGCAACCTGACAAACTCGAGCGCGTCGGCCGATCGGGACCCCGCATGGTCGCCTGACGGCAAATGGATCTCTTACTTCAGCGACCGTTCGGGTGAATATCGACTATACCTCGAAGCGCAGGATGGTTTGACGCCGCCGCGCGAAATCGCACTCGAGCATCCGACGCATTACTACACGCCGTCGTGGTCGCCTGATTCAAAGAAGTTGCTGTTCACCGACACCGGCCTGCACGTCTGGGTGCTGGATGTCGCCACCGGCAAGGCGAAGATCGTCGGCAACGATCCCTGGATGGTTCCGCAGCGCACGCTCAATCCGGTGTGGAGTCCCGATTCGAAGTGGGTCGCTTATTCCAGTCGCTTGCGTTCGTTGTATCACGCGATCTTTGTCGCAAATGCCGATACCGGCGAGAGCAAGCAAGTGACTGACGGGCTGTCGGATGCCGTCTGGCCCGCATTCGATGCAAGCGGGAAATACCTTTGGTTCCTGGCATCGACTGATTTCGGTTTGCGTTCACAGTGGCTCGACATGACGTCTTACGACCACGATGAAAACTTTGGTTTGTATTTTGCCGTGTTGAAGAAGAGCGACTCGAGTCCTTTGTTACCCGAGAGTGATGAAGATCGTGGCGTCGGTACCGGCCGTCGCACGCTTGCACCCGGCCAATGTCCCAGCGACGTAGCAGGAGGCGGTGGTGGTAGCGCAGGCGCGGAAGGGGGCACAGCGGATCAAGCCGGACCGCAAGCGCCGCGCGGACCGAGACAACCTCCGACAGTGCAAATTGATTTCGATGGATTGGCGAAACGAATCATCTCGGTTCCAGGAGTGCCTGAACGTCAGTATTCATCCTTGCAGTCCGGTGCGGATGGAATGGTTTTCTATCTCGAGGCTTTGCGCGCGCAAGGCGCCGGCGCCGGTGGTGGTTTCGGTGGCGGCGGCAATGAACTAATTCGTTATCGCCTGTGTGATCGCCGCGCCACGACGTTCGCAAGCGGGGTTGCCGCTTTCGAAGTCAGCGCCGATGGTCGCAAGCTCGTCTATCGCGCAGCCGGTGGTGGCGGAGGCTTTGGCGGAGCGGCAGCTGCGGCCCGTCAGCCGGCTTCCCAGATGTTCATCGTTGAAGCTGATCGAACTGTGCCCCAGCCGGGTAGCGGTCGTTTGAACTACACGCTGCGCATGTATCTCGATCCAAAAGAAGAATTCAAACAGATTTTCAACGAAGGCTGGCGCAATCAACGCGACTATCTCTACGTACCAAATCTGCATGGAACAGATTGGAACAAAGACAAAGAGATGTACGGAGCGATGTTGCCATCGGTGATGCATCGCGCGGATTTGAATTACCTGCTGGACATGATGGGCGCAGAGATTGCCATTGGCCACTCATACGTGCGCGGCGGTGACATGCCGGAGGTGCCGCAGGTCCAGGGCGGATTGTTGGGCGCCGACTTTACGATTGAAAACGGCCGCTACAAAGTGACACGGATTTATGACAACGAGAATTGGAATCCCGACCTGCGATCTCCGCTTGCGGTGCCGGGCGCGAACGTTGATGTCGGCGACTACATCCTGGCAATCAACGGCATCGAGTTGAAAGCGCCAGACAATATCTATCGTTTACTCGATGGAACTGCCGGTCGCCAGACGTCGCTGACCGTAAGTGACAAACCGACGATGGATGGGGCTCGGCATGTAGTGGTGCTTCCGGTCGCGAACGAACAGCCGCTGCGCACGCGCGCGTGGGTTGAATCGAACCGGCGGCTCGTTGAAAAACTCTCTGACGGCCAGCTCGCTTACGTCTATCTGCCTAATACGGGACAGCCCGGCTATTCAAGTTTCAACCGCTACTATTTCGCGCAGCAGGACAAGCAAGGTGTGGTGATCGACGAGCGCTACAACGGCGGTGGTTCCGCGGCCGATTACATCATTGACGTCTTGCAGCGCGATTTTGACGGATACTTCAACAACGTCGCAGGCGATCGTTATCCGTTCACGAGTCCCTCCGCCGGCATCTGGGGACCAAAGGTGATGATCATTAACGAGATGGCCGGATCAGGCGGTGACCTCATGCCTTACATGTTTCATTATCGCAAGTTGGGTACGCTGGTCGGCAAACGAACCTGGGGCGGTCTGGTGCACACAGCCGACACACCACCGTTTATCGATGGTGGATCGATGATAGCGCCGCGTGGTGGTTTTTTCAGTCACGATGGCCATTGGGCAGTTGAGAACGAGGGCGTCACACCGGACATCGATGTCGAAAACTGGCCGAAGGACGTCATCGCCGGGCGCGATCCGCAACTCGAACGCGCGGTCGAAGAGGCGATGCGCTTGCTGAAACTTCATCCGTCGAATCGGATGACTAAAGAACCGCCACCACCGACTTGGGGGGTGCGCCCGAAGCGGTAAACGGGTAGTGCCCTACTTTGCGGTTCTTTGCGACTTTGTGTCTTGGCGTGAGACTGGACCGTTGGAAACAGGCGGTTCACGCTAAGGCGCAAAGCCGCAAAGTATCGCCAAGCGAAATTGGGGCACTACTGGTAAACGAAAGGATTGACAGTGGGCGTTCGCGATAGAAGAATGCCGCGCAGAATCGTGCAGGAAGGGAACTCTGTTATGACTCTCAACAGAACAAGAGCGTTATTTCTTCTGGTTATCGTCGCCAGCTATTTCGGCGTTGCAGGGCGCGCGGCTTCCGCTCCTACACTGCCGAATCCTATTTTGTATCTGACCGGGACTGAAGTATTTCAGCTAAGCGGCAAGACTTTTATTCGGTACGAGTACGATGTCTTCAACAAGGATCAGTATCCCGCGGACATGTTCGCTGCCGCGCCCAACCTGCCACCATGCGGGCAGAATATAAAGGCATCGCGGACGTGGGTCGATTTGTTTGATGAAAGAGGCAAGCGCTTGTATGGCTTTTGCGCTCTTAGTAAACCCGGAGAACTTAACAAGCTCTACTTTGCTCTTGAGCATGGGGTCATTCCGCCGAGTTGGATTTATATCGAAATGACGGACCGCCAAACAAACACAAAGTACAAATCGAACCTCGCGGAAACATCGCTTTAGCTGCGTTCACGCACACGATTCAGGCGGCGCTTTGGATATCTGAATGAGTTCATCGGACGATTTTGATCCGAATCGCGCGCCGGCTGAAACCTTTCGACAGGCTCATTCACATCGTCGCATTACAACGCTCCTGGGCGCGTTCTTGTTCTTGCTGACCGCCGCAGTAATTGTTTGGCAGAACTCGCGCCTCGCAATTCTTTGGGATCTGAGTTATGTCCTGGAGAACGCTTTCCGCATATCGCTCGGACAGGTACCATATCGCGATTTTCCGTTTCCGTACGCCCCGCTCACCTTTTTGATTCAAGCCGCAATCATCAAAGTCGCTGGCCGCGTCTTTTGGCACACGACCGTTTACTGCGCGATCGTCGGTGGCGCAGCGACTGTTGTGACGTGGCAGATCATTGGCGATGTTTTCCGCGACAAAGTTGCTCGTTGGCGATTGCTGGCCTTCATCCTGAGCTTGCCGTTAGTCGTCCTCGGCATATACTGCGTCTTTCCCCATCCGTTCTACGATTCGGATTGCACGCTTGCGGTTCTAGTCGCAGTGCTCTTACTGCGGCGGTCGGATCGAAACCGCTCAGCATTCGTTTCGCCCGTCCTTGCGGGAATCGCGCTGGTTATTCCTCTCTTCATCAAGCAGAACGTCGGGATCGCTTTTTTACTGACGGCGCTAATTGGCATAGCCGTGTTGGCGATTGTTGAGAAGCTGCGTGACCAATCGATTCGGCGACACGTCATAACTCTGACCGCTGCCGTGGTTGCGCTCGGCGTCGCGCTTTTGTTGATTCATTTCACAGCCGGCTTTCAAAACTATTTGCGCTGGACAATTCAATTCGCGGCAGAAAGGCGTACTCCCGCGCGCCATGAGATGCTGGCCATCTACACCTCAAAGGCCGCTTTGTTTTCACTTCTGATATTTGGAACAGGAGTCGGGTTAAGCTGCCTTGTGCACAAACGCTCGGTCCGGTGGCTGTCGTGGTTGGCTGGGGCCGTCATGGCCGGCCCGTTCATTTGGCCGGTGATTTATCTGGCGATTGATCACGACTCTTCAGAACGTGCGGATCGACTGCTGAATGTCTGGCCGCTGGTACTCATCGTTTCGTTTGCGCTCGCGATCATTACAGTTCGCAAACGTCGCGGGGCCGATTTAGTTCTGCCGTTTGTGCTGATTGCGACCGTCAACGGCGCGTTCATGTCGCAGCAGCTTTGGGGATCGACGTATGCGATCTGGCCGCTGCTAATAATTCTTCTGGCCGATGTGCTGAATTCTGTTGGCCTCTTACTTTCCAGCAGGTTAGAACCAGCACTTCTCAGGACGTCTGGCCGGCCGACAATTCTGAAATTTGAATGGATGATCGGCCTAAATGTGTTCGCAATCGTCGCCGCCATATCGTTACTTATTTCCGGCGGCGCTTACGTTTACTCACACGAGCGGCTTGATTACGCGAATCTGGATGAAGGAGTGCTGACCAAATCAAGTCTTTCGGCCTTGCGAGGAATGACAACGCGAGGCCCCTGGCTGCCGGATTTTGAAGAGCTGGTGCGATACACGGATGCGAACATTCCGCGCAGCGAGCCGATTTTGATTATTCCCGGAGAAGATCTCTTTTATTACACGACGGGTCGCCGGCCTATATTTCCCGTGTTGCTATTTGATCAAACAGTCAATCCATATTCACCGGAACAAATCCTGAACTTGGCACGCGAACAAAATATCCGTTGGGTGATCGTGAAGCAGGATCTCCAGGATGAGGACGAGGCGCTCGAAAAAGAGCGTGACGAATTGACGGAAGCAATAGAGTCCGAATTCGAAAAGACGGCGACCCTGAAAAACTACGATATTTATCGGCGAAACGAAGACACTGACGACGACGAACCGCGGGCGTTGTTGCAGCCGCGGACCGAAAAGCGCATCTTGCTGACACAAACGGGAAGCTCGTTGGAAGCCGGAATCATAGGCCCACATCGCCTTTGCCCTAAAAGTGTGTCACGGTTGATTCAGCCGGTAGCGGAATGGAGTCAGTACCGGGAGCGATAGCGACCGAGTAGTTTCAAACAAAGCTGAGAATATTCAATGGAAGCACCCGCTAAATCAGTCCAACCCGGTCGCTATCGCTCCCGGTACTGACTCCATGCTGCGATTGATCTGTTACCTAAAAGCACTTTTGATGCAAAGCAGCCAAGATCGATAAATTGCGAAATAGAAGAACTGCGATATGGCAAGCAATGCGCCGCCTCTCGAGAAGTCAGTCGATCCCGTTTGCGGAATGACGGTCGACAAAAATGCGCCCGCCGGAACGGTCGAATTTCAAGGCCAAACTTATTTTTTCTGCAGCCAGCATTGCGTCAAAAAGTTTCGTGACGATCCTCAGCGCTATCTCGCACTACCAGCTCAGAGCCTGACGCAAATCGGTATCACGAGAGAGCCGATTGCAGCACAGCCGCCAATCGCGGCTCGTGAATACACCTGCCCGATGCATCCGGAGATCGTTCGTGATCGACCGGGAAGTTGTCCGATCTGTGGCATGGCCCTCGAGGCGCGCACCATTACGGCAACTGAAGAAGAGAATCCCGAGCTGGCGGATATGATGCGGCGATTTTGGGTGAGCGTGTTTCTCACGTTACCGCTGTTCCTGATCGGTATGAATGATTTGCTTCCCGGCCGGCCGTTCGAACGAGTGGTGTCGATGGATATTTTGGGCTGGATTCAGCTCGTGCTGGCGACGCCGGTTGTGCTTTGGTGCGGCTGGCCTTTTCTCGCACGCGCGTGGCAATCCATCGTCAACCGCAGCCCCAACATGTTCACGCTGATCGGATTGGGCGTCGCAGTTGCCTACACCTACAGCGTCATCGCCAGACTCATGCCCAAAGTGTTTCCCGAATCATTGAAAGAGCATGGCATCGTTCCTGTCTATTTCGAGGCCGCCGCCGTGATCACGACGCTGGTTCTGTTGGGGCAGATGCTCGAGTTGAAAGCGCGCAGTCGCACTGGAGCAGCCATTCGTGCCTTGCTCAATCTTGCACCAAAGACCGCGCGTATCCTTCGTGAGAACGGAACCGAAGAAGACGTGCCGCTCGATCAGGTTCAAGTCGGCGATTGTTTGCGCGTGCGGCCGGGCGAGAAAGTCCCGGTTGATGGTTGCGTAATCGATGGCGCCAGTTTCGTCGATGAGTCGATGGTGACTGGTGAATCAATCCCCGTCGAAAAACATGAAAGCGACGCCGTGATTGGCGCCACCGTGAACACGACCGGCTCGTTTGTAATGCGTGCCGAACGTGTTGGGTCAGAAACAGTGCTCGCGCGGATCGTGCAAATGGTGGCTGAAGCACAGCGAAGCCGCGCGCCAATTCAGCGACTTGCCGATGTGGTTGCGAGTTACTTTGTCCCTGCTGTGATCGTAGCTGCGATCATAACGTTTCTGGTGTGGGCTTTGGTTGGGCCTGAGCCTCGTTTGGCGTACGCGCTCATCAACGCAGTGGCGGTGCTGATCATAGCGTGTCCATGCGCGCTGGGATTGGCGACGCCAATGTCAGTCATGGTCGCGATGGGTAAAGGCGCAACCATCGGCGTACTTTTCAAAAACGCCAAAGCAATCGAAGTGATGCGAAAGATCGACACGCTGGTCGTGGATAAGACGGGAACGCTTACCGAAGGAAAACCAAGATTCATTTCCGTGATCGCGACCGCGGACGTCGATGAAACCGAACTGCTCGGTTTAGCCATGAGCCTTGAGCGTGCGAGCGAACATCCGCTGGCGGCGGCGATTGTCCGCGGTGCAGAAGAACGCGGCATCGCGCCATTTGAAGTTGATTCTTTTGCATCAATCACCGGCAAAGGTGTGCGCGGAATAATCTGCGGACGCTCGATCGCGGTCGGAAATCGTGCGCTGATTGATGAACTGAAGGTTGATCCCGGAAGTCTGCACGAGGAAGCTGAGCGTTTGCGAACGGACGGGCAGACCGTGATGTTCGTGATTATCAACGGGCAAGCAAGCGGGCTAATCGCAGTCGCGGATCCGATCAAAGCGTCAACGGCCGAGGCTATTCAAGCGCTTCATGCTGGAGGTCTGCACGTCGTCATGGTCACCGGCGACAACCGCACGACTGCCGAAGCCGTCGCTCATAAATTGAATCTGGATCGAGTCATCGCTGACGTTCTTCCCGAAGAGAAAATTGGAATCGTCAAGCGGTTGCAGGACGAAGGACAGTTTGTCGCGATGGCCGGCGACGGAATTAATGACGCGCCGGCGGTGACTCAGGCGCACGTAGGGATTGCGATGGGAACGGGAACTGACGTCGCCATGGAGAGTGCCGACATAACGTTGGTAAAAGGTGACTTGCGTGGCATCGTTCGCGCCCGACGTCTCAGTCACGTCACCATGCGTAACATCAAACAGAATCTGTTCTGGGCTTTCATTTACAACATTCTTGGCGTGCCAATTGCGGCAGGGGTGCTCTATCCGGTATTTGGCATCCTGTTGAGCCCGATGATCGCAGCCGCTGCCATGAGTTTCAGTTCAGTTTCCGTGATTGCCAACGCGTTGCGCCTCAGGCGCGTGCAGTTGTGATTCTCTCCTGAAGCCGATTTCGTGTAAGCCACCCCCGATATCGGATACTCGCCAGCTCAAAGGGTGCTGATTGGCAACGAAAGGAGTTGTTATGAAGCACTGTCTACCCTGCAATCTCGATTTTTCGGACGACCGGCGCTTTTGTGGTTCGTGCGGACGTGCCTTAAGCGACTCGACGACCTGCGAATTCTGTGGCGATGTGATCGAATCGAAATGGAAGTTTTGCACCGGATGTGGCAATACGCTGACGCGAGGACCCTCGCTTGAAAACTTCCACAATCAAGAGTCTTCGATTGAATCCAGTTCGACGCCCGAATGGTATGCAGCTCCAGAACTTCTGCGGGAACGTGATGAGACGACAGTTGCATCGCGTCGTCCCGGCAACTCCGTTAATACGCTGTCGCCGCCGCGAAAATATTCTGCGCCGCCTGTCCCAAGCGGAAATGGTGAAAGCCAGCAGAACGGCAAGGGCGTTCCCACGCTCAGCATGCTGTCGGCGTATGGAGAATCCGAGCCGGTGACAAAAGTGCGAATGCCGCGTCGCTTCCCAATCGTGCTCTCGCTGACTCTGATTGCCTTTTTCGTCATCGTCAGTTTTGGCGGATGGTATGTCTGGGCGCATCGGGCATCGGCCGGTTCGGCGGGCGCTGAACTTCCGACAGGAAAAGAACAGTCAGCAGTGAGCAATCAGCTGGCGTCAGCACCCGCCGAAGAAACTGCCCCCCTGCGTCGAAGCGTAGGGAACGCCGATGACGAATGGAAGCGGTTGAAACAACAACGCGTCAGTGCGACCGCGGCCGACAAAGACGCGATCATCGCGGCGTTGGAGCAGGCCGAAAAGAAATATCCGAATGACGATCGTTTCCCCTACGAGCGCGCCAAGCTTTCGATCACAGGAGTCACTTCACATCACGAAGCGTTCGCGGCGCTGGCGACGGCCGCAGAGAAAGCGATCGACAATGGCAAGGCGCAGGAAATGCTCGACAGTTTATTAGCAGACGAGAACGGCGATTTTTGGAAGCCTTCGCACGGCCATCGCGAATGGCATGAGTTGCTCGGTGCGCTGGAGCACAAAGCTAAGGCAGAGTTGATTGAACTGCGTCACTGATGACGCCATTCGCGGTCACATCGCGATCGACGCAGGACGCGGCGCTGCTTCAATTCGCACGGGGAGTTTCGGCGCGCAACATATCTTTTCTAATCTTTCGCGCTCGAGCTGCATCTGTTTGTCATTCGCGAGCCACCTCAGTATATCCCTCAACACGCGCGCGGCGTCGGCATTGTCCGGTTTTGTGATCCGATAGTGCATCCATTGACCTTCGCGGCGTGCGGACACGATGCCCGCGCGTCTCAGATATGCCAGGTGTCGACTGATCTTCGGTTGATGGGTTCCCAGGATCTCGGTAAAGAAACAGACACAGACTTCGTCGGTACGCATCAGGTTGAGCAGACGCAGACGCGTGTGATCGGCAAACGCGCGGAAGAACCGATCCATGCTGAAAGACTTTTCCTTAACCATATGCCCGAAATCTTACCATAGAACATATACGTCTTGACATATATCTTAGAACTGCGTATCCTGAGCACATACGTCTAAGCATATGTGTCCCCTGGATAAAAGGAAGCGAGGTAAGAATCAATGTTAGAGAATATTGAAGCGACGGTGCGGACCAGATACGGAAACGTCGCGGTGGCGAATCTGTCATCAGAGCAGGAAGGCGTCCGCGCAGTGGCGGAAGCGTTTGGTTATTCGGCGGATGAGCTGGCATCGATTCCCGCGGAAGCGAACATGGGATTGTCGTGCGGCAACCCGACGGCGACCGCCAATCTGCGTGAGGGGGAAACGGTCGTGGATCTGGGTTCCGGCGGTGGTTTAGATGTGTTTCTCGCGGCGGCGAAGGTGGGACCGACGGGGCGCGCAATCGGCATCGACATGACGCCGGAGATGATCGACCTCGCACGGCGCAACGCGGCGAAAGCGAATGACGGCCGCGGCTACGCAAATGTGGAATTTCATTTGGGCACGATCGACAAACTGCCTTTGCCGGACAATTCAGTCGATTGTGTGATCAGCAATTGCGTGATCAATCTCGCGCCGGACAAGACGACGGTCTTTCGGGAAATCGCGCGTGTGCTGAAACCGGGCGGGCGTCTGGCAGTAAGCGACATCGCTTTGAAGCAAGCGCTGCCGCCGGAAATCAGCAGCGACGTCATGGCGTACGTGGGTTGTATCGCCGGTGCGATTCTAGTCGACGATTACAAACAAGGATTGCTTGATGCAGGTTTTTCAAATGTGCAGGTGATTGATTCGGGCTCGGACCTGAACGCCTACGCCAAGATCGAGAATCAGTCGGCTTGCTGTTCACCAGCCATCACTCAGATTTCTTCCGACGAGCGCGTAGGCTCAGGTGCCTACTCATGCTGCGCGCCGCAGACGGCAAAAGCAGAAGATGGCTTGTTCGACAAGTTCACCCAATTGCTCAATCGCTACAACGTGAACGACTACGCCGCGAGTGTGAAGGTGTTTGCGGTGAAATGAAGCCACGCCGTCTTCTTTACCATCATGAAACAACAAAGGCGGGCAACAGCCCGCCTTTGAAACGCCGCTGATTTAGCTCACCTGTAATTAGGCAGCGACCGGCACCTGCGACTGTTCGAAGCATTTCTTTATATCGTCCGACTCCACCGTATCGTGCTCCAGCAGCAATTGAACGAGCCGAGCAATCGAATCGCGTTTTGATGAGACGACGTCGCAGGCGCGCTTCAGTTGCACATTGATTATCTCGTTCGTGGCTTCGTCAGCACGATCCAGCAGACTGGAACTGTGATTTTCGGGGGACTTCTCACTGAGATAGATGGGACCGAGCGGGCTCATACCGAATTCGCGCACCATCTTGCCGGCGATCTCAACGGCGCGCTCAATGTCATTCGAGGCGCCGGCAGTCATTGTGCTCAGGATGAGTTGCTCGGCCGCCCGCCCGCCTAACAGAATGGCAATTTGATCTTCGAGGTACTCGCGTTTCTTCATGAAGCGATCGCGTTCCGGCAAAGCTTGCGTCACCCCCAGCGCGCGACCGCGCGGCAGGATCGAAACCTTGTGAATCGGATCGCTGTTTTCAACAGCGAGCCCGACGGCGACGTGACCTGCTTCGTGAACGGCCGTCGCATAGCGCTCGTCTTCGTCCATCATGAACCCCTGACGTTCAGCGCCCATCAGGATTTTGTCGCGCGCGTACTCGACATGCTGGCGCGCAACCGCGTCCTGGCCGTGCCGAGTAGCGGCGATCGCGGCTTCATTCAGCAGGTTTGCCAGATCGGCGCCGGAAAAGCCAGGCGTGCCGCGCGCGATCCAATTCAATTGGAGATCGCGCTCCAGCGGGATCCTCCGCGCGTGCACTTTCAGAATCTCTTCGCGCCCACGCACGTCGGCGAGGTTCACCATGATTTCGCGATCGAAACGGCCAGGCCTAGTCAGCGCCTGATCCAAAACATCGGGACGATTCGTCGAGCCGATGACGACGATGCTGGACGTTTGATCGAAACCGTCCATCTCGATCAAAAGCTGATTCAAAGTCTGATCCTGATCGGCTGAGCCGGAGTCATTAGAACGTCCGCGCTGCCGGCCAAGGGCGTCGATTTCATCGATGAAGATAATGCAAGGCGAGAGTTTTCGCGCCCGCGCGAAGAGTCGTCTCACACGCGCCGCCCCGACGCCGACAAATTTTTCCTGAAAACTGGATCCTGAGACTGAAAGGAAGGGCACGCCTGCTTCTCCGGCGGCAGCGCGCGCGAGCAGAGTCTTACCGGTTCCGGGCGGTCCATACAACAAAACGCCACGCGGAGCACGTCCACCAAGTCGCCCAAAGCCGACGGGATCGCGAAGGAATTCGATCGTCTCAGCTAATTCCGCTTTTGCTTCATCGACGCCGGCGACATCAGCAAATGTAGCGTCTTGCTTGCCGCTGTAGTCGGAGAGATTGAAGCCGCCGGTGCGGCCATTGATGGTCGCGTGGACTCGCCACCCGACAAGCCCAAACAACGCCAGAACCAGAAAGGGCCATGAATAGGTGAGTGCCCCAATCGCGAAATTTGGTTGCGTTGACGCAAACTCGACGGAGACATGGTTCTTCCGGAACATCTCGACAATAGTTTGCCGAAACGACTCGCCCGCCACCGTGCTTTCAATTCGTGTCGCATCTGTTTTTGTGACGATCACCGAATCACCGTCGACGACGACTGATGCGACTGAGCCCGCTTCCGCGATCGCATACAGTTCAGAGTAGTTAATTCTTGCTGCGGTGGACTTCGCGCTCCGATATCGCTTAAGCGAGATCGAGGCAGCGGCGAGGACGGTGATGCTGAGGATGAGAACAGCGACGGTCGCTTTCTGAGATCGACCGGCCAGCTTTTGAATACGGAAACTCATAAATTTCTTCCTGACGGAGCAATGCCTCCGTCAGGCGCCTCCATTAAATGGATTAAGTCAAAAGGAACTAGAGGATTGGAAGCGAAGGTGTGTCGGGAGCTAACGAAACCCTAGTCGCTCGTAGTAAACACGAGCGAAGTCATTTAGCCATAACGTTGTGAACAAGTCCAGCCTTAAATCACACAAACGTAATTCGATCGCGAATGAAATTTCACAATGATGCCGCGAGCGTTCATCAAGGGTTAATACGTAAGCCGTTCCCGCCCCCCGCTCATTGTTCCGCCATAGTTCCGTACACTTTCTTCGTCGTTCGCAACGTCTTAATTCAAGGCAACTCCGGCGAACATTGAAAAAATGCGTTCCAACAGAGACGTTTTAGTAGGGCATACCGGTTGCCACCTCAGATAATCGAGCGAATTCCCTTCGAGGAGGTAAACGAAAATGCTTTGGACGATTTTTGTGATTCTGTTGGTATTGTGGCTGGTAGGACTCGTGTCGAGTTACACGCTGGGTGGCTTCATCCACTTGTTGCTGGTGCTCGCGATCATAGTGCTGGTGATAAACCTACTGTCCGGCCGCCGTACTGTCGTCTAGTTCGCGCTTCCTCTCACCGCGATCAATTCTTCAGGATTATGACTGACGGGGCGGCGTGCGGCGCGCCGCCTCTGTAGCTCAATCAGGCCGGCTTTGAGGCTGTCACGATGCGCACTTGTGCAGGAAACCTCATTTGATTGTTTGGAAAGTATTCCCGCACCGCAAGTTTTACCTCGTCCGCAACTATCAGTCTGTCCGACTCAGATAACGTTGCGAGTTTCGCGCGCAAAGTCTCGGAAGTTCCCGCTCGCATCTCCCAAAACTCCTCGGGCGAAATCGGCGCGGCAATCTGGAATTTCAAAATCCGTTCGCGATCGTTGATCGCACCCGCGTCCTTAAGTATTGCGACGAGCTTCCCTTCTTCTGCGAAGCGAAACGCGCCCGGCACACTCAGCTCAGCCGCCACGTCCCCAGTGTAGCGAGACATCACATTCGTGATGAGATAAGAAAAGGGATTCAGTTCGCTCTTATCCCATACAACGAAGCCCACATGGCCGCCCGGTTTTGTCACTCGCAGAATCTGACCGAACGCTTCGTCGGGGAAAAACATTGCGCCCAATCGGCTCACCACCCGATCGAATGAATTATCTGGAAACGGTAAGGACTCAGCCGGGCACTGGCGAAACGTGATGTTCGTTAGCCCTCGTGCACGTGCCTCGGCTGCGGCGGTCTCGACCATTTCAGCTATGGCATCCGTGCAGATCACCGATCCTGATTCACCGGTAGTTTGCGCAATCGTCAGAGACGGCTCGCCCGGCCCACCCGCCACATCGAGGACAGAATGCCCCTTCTCGATTCGAGTGTCTTCGATTAGCGCTTCGGTCAGCGGCGCAAACATGGTGCAAATGGTCGCGCGGTGTTTTGCCCAGAAAGGTGCGGAGTCACGCCATTGACGCAGCGTATCGTTTGTCTCAGTTTGGTTAGTCATTCGATTTGCATCGCCATTCGTTTGTTGCTTTTAACGAATGTGGTCAATGCATAGTGTGTTGACTCATGTCCATTTTCGCCGGCCGCAGACGCAGAAACAACTTCCAGGAAATCGGGCTGTCGCCATAAATCGGATCGAGAATCGTCGGCTTTGAATAGAACGTCACGTCGCCGCCGACTGCCAGCAAAATCTTATTCGTATTCCAGACATTACGCGCGCCGCCGAACGTGTACGCGCCGATGCGAAACGATGGATGTGTTTGCTTGATCCCGAGTAGCGCAAGGTCTGTCGTTCGCAGCAAGTCATCTTTATCGACCAGTTCAAGCCGCGTGTACAAATAATTCTTGTCGAGAAAATTCAGCGTCGATTCAAATGTGTAGCCATTCAGGTGGTGGATCGTGACGCCATTGTGAACATGATTTCGTCCCCAGATGAAGGCGGTCGCCCAATTGCCACGATTGATCGGACGATTGTATTGAAGCGAAGCCGTCGTCCGCTCCACGTCGGCGTCCGGTTCTTGATTCTCGGGACTTTTCAGGAAACCATAACTAACTTGTGCGGTCCAATTCTTGTTCGGAGCGAAACTCAATCGCGCCGAATGCGAGTTCCACTTGTGCGCGTCAAAGTCGTAACGATTTTCGTCCGGTTCGCGACCGTTGAAAATCGAACCTTCCAATTTGAACCAGCGATACGTGAATCCCGTCGTCAGCACACCAAAGCTAATGTGCGTCGAATCCTGTAAATGATGCGCGAGCGTCGCTGAAGGGTTCTCGGAAGCTGATGCGCGATGCATGAAAGCGACTGGCCCTAACGCCGGCTCGCCTGGGTAACCGAAGTAAGTGAACCAGGTACCGCGCTCGCCAAGCGGATGCGTGTACTGTGCCGACAACTCCATGAAGAGATCGTGCGGATGCTGGCGGTCGATGAGCGGCTGGCCCTTGTAAGTCTCCCCAGTTTGAAACAGCAGCGGCGATCCGCCGGGTGGAAAAGTGAACGGCTCAGCGCTGAACATGGCGCGCAGTTGCAGAGTGCCTTTGCCCAGCTTGTGATAAGCCATCGGCATAAACCAGTTCGCCGACTCGAATTTTGTAACGCCGCGCGGGCCGCCCTGGTGATTCACGTCGACGAAAACGTTGTAGTGAAACATCACGAGCCAATCGTTCTTGTTCCAGTGTTGCATGTACATCGGCGCAGATGATGGCTGCCACGAAGTCCCTGAACCCATTGCCCCCATCGACAGGATGTTTCGCTCACTTGAGCCGACGCGAATGCCCATGTCATCGCCGTTCATTACGAGCAGCGGCCCCATGTTCATATTCATGCCGCCCATACTCATGCCGGGCATGTTCATTCCAGGCATTTGGCCCATCGGACTTGCCGAAGGGCTTGCGCCCGGCATCGGCATATTCATCGGCATCTGCGGTGACGCCTGCGGTTTTGGCGAAGCTGACGGCATCTGCATTCCGGGCATGTTCATTTCCATCTTTGGAGATGCTCCCGGCGACGGACTCGGCATCTGCATAGGCATATTCATTTCCATCTTCGGTGGCGGTGAGGCCTGCGGATTTGGTGAAGCCGACGGCATTTTCATGCCTGGCATGTTCATCCGCATCGGCGGCGACGCCTGGGAAGTTGGCTTCGTTGTCGAGGGTTGATTGCTCGGCATCTTCATGCCCGGCATATTGTTCATCTGATGTTTATTCGCAGATGGCCGCCGCGCTCGCGTGGACTTACGTCGCTTGCTTGTAACCTTCCGTTTTGTCTTAGCCTTAGACTTCGACATGTTCATGCCCGGCATGTTCTGCATGTCATGGTGCTGCGAACTTGCAATGTGAGTTGATGAAAGTACTAGCGTTGCGACGATCATTGCGCTCGATCCCATCGTTCGGACAAAAGCGCCAAAACACAACTTTTTCATAGTTCCCCTGTCGAACTTGCTCGCAAAAACAAAGTCACGAGGCGGGTGCACACGAAGGCACACGTCCGCGCAAAATTACCGAAGTACTTTTTGGAAGCTAAATTCTGAAGACGTTGATGAGAATGTGGCGAGGAAATGAATTGCCGGGCGGACTGTGCTCAAATGGCTCAATGACCCCCGGATTCGGGAAACTCAAAGCAATAGTGATGCTCGCGAGCGGCGCAGGAACTTCAACGGATCGTGACGTTGGATTAAGTGCTGCGAGTATGGTGCTGCCCGAAGTCGGCTGCGAGTGCATCCAGCAATGCCCGCACGGTTCATTCTGACGATCGAGCGCGGTCTCGTCGATCGAGGATTCTGTACCATCAGTCGGGTTCTGATTGTTTGCAACCGTCGTGCTTTCTGTTTGAGCGGATGAATCGTCTGCGATCATATCGTCCATCTGCATGTCGGCGATTTCATGGTGACATGATTGCTGACTGACCCTCGTTAATTTAGAGTTGGGTTTAACTAAACAATTGCGCGCCTGATATCGAGGACAAAAGGCGGCGGCGATCACATTACTCCACGCACTCAGCAAGAATGCCAACATCAGTAGAATTGCATACATAGATCGTCTTCGCATGGCGTGCTGGTTAACGGGGAACTGCCATCACTATACTATATTGTTGTTGCCGAACGCTCTCGATTTTTGGGCGCGACCTGTCTTAGCGCCGCGCCCGTTGAGTGAAGGATGAACTTCACCGTCAGCCTTATGGCTTTGGTTTCATCTCCTTCATGTTCTTCATGTCTTTCATGTTGCACGAATCGCCGCCACAGCAGCATTCGTGTTTGTCCGCCGAAGCGCTTGTCGTGGTGTAATGCGCGCCTTCTTTCATTTCGCACGAATCACCACATCGGCATACCTGGCATTGTCTGCGCGGGAGTCGGTGACGGCGAAGCTTTCGGTGTGGGCGAAGGCATCGGCATCCGGTGTTGATGTTGGGCCAGTGTTGCAGAGACTAATAAAGCTGCGACCATTAACGCCTTTAACCATAAAGTAACTGGTTGAGGAGCAATATTAACCATCACACCATTCTACCGGCTTTGGTGAAATGGCGCAGTTATCAATGCCACATCGGATTATCGAGAAATCTTCGCGGCGACATCAAACGGCAACAACTACAAGGGCCTTTGAATCGCCGCATGCGCCTCAGGACTGAGAACGGCAGTAAACTGGAATGTTTTTGACTATTACACTGAGTTCAGTAGTGAAAGCGATATCGCACTTCAACGTATATCTGTCGCGGGTCGTTGAAGTGAGTTCCACCGAAAGTGTTGCTTTTGTCCAGCAGGAACCTCTTGTTAGTGACATTGACCGTTTGCAGTGCCACCAGCCACTTCTCGCCAAAGCCTTTTGCGAAAGAAAGGTCTACCGTCAGATGCCCGGGCAGGTGGTCCGGTCCGTCGCCATCAAGAAATCCTGAGCCATAAATTACGTTTCCTGAAATGTAACTCCTCGACGGCAAACTGATCGTGAAGCCCGTACTCAGAGTGTGACGCTGGTCGTGATCAAGAAAGAACAGATCTGCCGGTGGAGAGAAATCTGTTAGCCCACCCGTCACTCCGCCGCGACCCTGAACTTTCTGACGTGAATAAGCGAGGTGAAAATGCGCATGATGAAAAAGTTCAGGCGATTGAGCTGTTAATTCAAAAGCACGAACGAAAACCTGCTCGATCGTGAGCGGGAAGAAGATGTTTGAATTACCCAGCGCATCATGGTCGAAGAAGTTCTTGGCTCTCGTGCGAAAATATCCGCCATCAATCGTCCAACCTTTAATCGGAACCGTCAATCCGAATTGATATTCTTCATCGCGCTCCCCTCGCAACGGGATGAAAGCGAACCCTTGAGCTAACGCAAATTGCAGAAGTGGACCCGAAACAGTTGAGAGCGGAGGCGCTTGATAATAGCGGCCATAGAATCCGTGAATTACAAAATTGACACGAGGCAATCTGATCGCGAGGCCGGCGCGCGGACTCGTTGCGTTCTCATTTAACAAGCCGTGAAAGCGAGTTCCGCGCAGACCGCCACTTACAGTAAGCCACGCGGTCGGCCTAAACTGATCTTCGACAAAGAGCACCTCGAGATTTCCCTGCGGGTTGACGCGACTCTGCAAGTCGACTGCGTTCCCGTTGGTCCCCCGTAATCCAAACAGCGTCGAATCACGCTGTAAGAAACCATAAAAGCCAAACTTTGCATTGTGATGTTCGGTTAGCGCACTCAGTACAATTTGTGCGCCACCATATTGTGAAGTCCTCTCGTCGCGGGTGCTGACCGGCGTATCATTCTGCCCGCCAATGAAAGCAGCGCGGTTGTAATGATAGAAAGGCGAGACGGTCAACAGCAGTCTGTTATTAATCGTTCGCACCCAAGTGAAGTTAACGAAGCCATCGCGCTCACGCTCAATATCGCGGATACCATCGCGTTGCGCGTCCTCATCGTTCGGTACCTGAAAGAAGTCTCGGCGAATTGCGGCGACCAGCCGGACCTGATCCTTTGTGTTTGGGTTGTAGAGAAGCGAGGTAAAGCCGCCTAAGCCATTACTCCGATCGTGAATCACGGCTGGGATTGGAGTCCCCAGACCGTAGTCGCTGCGATTACCATTGATGCTTGCATAATAAGCAAACCGCTTCGAATGACTGGCAAAACTCAAGTGCTCATTGGTCTGATTGAAGTTTCCATAAGAGATCATCAGCTCGGCTTCCCGATTACCCTCAAAGCCGCTGCGCGGAACCAGATTGAACATTGCATAGGTCCGATCGCCATACTCGGCCGTGTAGCTGCCGCGTTGCACCTCAAGATAATCAATGTCTTTAGGATCAAATTGCGGCCCAACTGTGTCGGCGATGCTGGTGTTAGCAATAGGAACACCATCAACCAGCCACGTCACTTGATGTCCACCGCGAATATGAAGTTGATTGTGAGTTACGTACGATCCCGGGACGAAATCGGTGATCATTGCCAGGCTGTTAGTGCGGTCCGCGCCCGGCGTCTGAGCGATCTGTTGACGGCTGACTAGCGTCACAGGTGTAGAACCGCTTGAATCAACGCGACCTGGTGACGCGGTAACGGTGACTCGTTGGGATATGGGCGCAATCTTCAACAGGACTTTCAACACCGTGGCGCGATCGGACAACACAGTCAAAGTGACGGTCGATTTAGCGAATCCGCTCGATTCAATGTTGATTGAATATTCCCCGACCGGAACTGCGCGGAATGAGAATTCGCCGGCACCGTCTGTGGTGGTTGTGCGCTCAAATGATGATGAGCGCGCCTGCAGTGTTACCTCGGCAGCCGCTATCGAACGCTGCTGCGGATCAAGCACAACTCCCTTGACGTCGCCAAAGACCGAAGCTCGCGCCGTCATAGCGACAAAACTGATCAGAACTACTGATAATAGAATCCGATGAAGTTTCATAATTCCCCCGGCGAATGATCTGGGTGCGCCGATGGGCAGAATCGATCGGCGGCAACCAGGTCACCACAAAACGACACCAATTCCCAAGGAGTGATTGACACACTCAATCCAGAGCGCTCCCTGTTTGATTAGATTGATTGCTTTACGAGGAAGGAATCGGAGGACCACGCGGAGAGAATTGCTGCGCAGAACCACTTAGCGATTTCGCGGCGGTGAGTCTGAATAAAATCTGCAGAGAAATCGACGGCGGTCGAGGCTTGGTTGCATGAGCTATCGCGGTTGAGTGGCGAGGTCGACTCGGACGGGATGAGCTTAATATTCCAGCGCCACAGTTCGGCTCGCACGGCCGACCGATTGTTCCAGCCGAGACAGATGCTTTCGAATCGATCTGATTGTTCTTGTGTTCCAATACACGATTCCCGGCAATTCCTCGCCGAACGGAAGAGTGCAGATGTGCTCTCAGAATCGTCAGACCACAAAATTGCTCGGAAGCCGAGATAAAATGGTGAAAGCGAGATTGACCGAAGGCTCGATTCTTCAGAAGAGCGTGACATGAACCATCCATGCACGAGCCGGCCGCATGTGGCGCGCGACCGGCGCAACAGGCAAGCGTGCACATCTGACCGCTTGCGAGCGTCTCGAATGGAACGGTTGTGGCAAGTAGAGCAGCCAGCATAACCGTGCCAAGCGCCACGCTGGCGTAACGCCTAAGGCGATCATAAGTTATGCCGGTTAACATCGATTATTTTTGAGCGAGCCTATTTATCTGAACTCGTTCGGACGTGAAATGCGCGCGTGCATTTTCTCTCCGGCAACTATTATTTGCAACGGTCCGCTCTTCGCGTCGAGAGGCTTGCGGTTACGAGTATCGGCGAGAATGATCACTCTATCGTTAAAAGCCGGATCGACTTCCTGCCTGTCACCTATAGCGCTCGCGTCCATCAAATTGTTATGCCGCGCGTCGTTGACTGACGGGCTTGCCAAAAAGCGCTCCCAAGCCAATTAGACTAACGATGCCACCGGAATAATAGGATGGTCGGACCAGCAAAGATACGTTGATGAAGGTGACGATGAGGGCTTCGGTGTTGGTGACGGGGAAGGCATTGGCATTCCGTGCCGATGCAGTGCATGCGCGGAAGAAACCGCCAAAGATGCCAACAGCAAACACCGCAACCATCCTCTGAAATACATGGTTTCTCCTTCGATTGATCGAGCGCTTACTGCGGCTCTCTCTTTGTGGCCTGATGGCTGGATGGAGGCTGACAAAAAAATATTACTCCTACGTCTGCCTCTTTAGCCATTCCGCTCGCAGCAAGAAGCTGCCCTGCGTGACGACACGTTCTCCGACATTCAGTCCTTCAGTCACGGGATAGAAGCCGTTGATTTCCGTTCCCAAACGAACTGCTCGTACGAGGAATTCATTCGGTTTATCGGTAGCCACGAACACCACTTGCTGATTATTGACCGTCTGAACGGCCTCTTTCGAAACAATCGGGGTGGTCTTTTCCGCAGCGCCGAGCGCACCAAACGAGACGTTGACGAACATGCCGATCTTAAACATCTGCCGTGGATTCCGGATTTCAATGCGTACCTGCGCTGTGCGCGTGGCCTGATCGATTTTGGGATCGACATAGGTGACCTGCCCGCGAAACACTTTTCCGGGATACGCGTCGGAAGTGATGTTCGCGCCGCTGCCGATGCGCACTGTTGCCAAATCTTTTTCGTAGACTTGTCCCACCACCCAAACGGTCGATAGATCAGTTACGCGCATCAGTTCCTTATTCGCCTCTATTACTTCGCCGGAATTCACGCTGCGGGCGGTAATGGTTCCCGAAGAAGGCGACGCAACGATAATTTCGGAACTGATTTGTGAGGTGTTGTTCAACGCATCGATTCGTTGTGCTGAGAGACCAAGCAGCATCAGCTTCTGACGCAGGTTTTCTACGTTCGATTCAGCATCGCGCAGTTGTGAGGTTGCCATCTCTAATTCCTGTTTGCTTGCTGCGCCGATCTCGACCAGCCTCGTTGTGCGCATGTGATGCTGATGATGTTCATTCAAGACGGCGAGCGCCGTTAAGTATCGCGACTGTGCATCGGCTAGTTCATTACTGAAGACGACCGCGACGCGTTGACCGCGTCTGACGTTCTGTCCCAGTTCAGCGCTCACGGTCCGAACAATACCGCCGACGAGCGCAACAACTGGTGTTTCCTTATAACTGTTGGCTTGCACCACGCCGGTAGCCATTTGCCCGGCGGCTTCTGCTGAGGGCGCTTCGCCAACAGTTTCAATCTTCAACTGAACGCTACGAAGTTGCTCAGGCGTTAGTGTCAACTTCTGTTCAGCGGTTGCAGTCGGCGTTTCGGACGATTGATCGAACGTCACTGTGCGCGGTGCCGCAACCGGTTTACCCGCTGGCTTTGGCCAAAACAGAAAAATCGCAACTACGGCGACAATGGCGACGACCGCGATCCCAACAATGATTGCGGCGTTGTAACGAGCTGAACGCTTCGGCGATTGAGGTTGGGCCTTCTCTTGTTGCTCAATCGAACTGTCAGGTGTGTCACTCATATTTTTACGCCTTTGTGGAACTGCCCGCAGGCGGTTCTTCACTCATTTCTTTATTAACTCCGGTGAAGCGGTCGTGCGTAGGATTTCAACCCGGGCGTTGTAAACCGCGAGTTGCGCATCGATAAAATCGTTTTCGAGTTCTATGAAACGGCGCTGCTCCGCGATGTAGTCGAGCAAAGTTTTCGAACCCAGCTCGTAAGTTTGCCGCACGACATCGAGATTCGCTTTGGCCGGTTCGCGCGCGCCGACACGAAAAATCTCTTCCGCCCTTGCCGCGCGATCATACTGCGCATACGCCGATGCGACTTCGCGACGCACTGTCAGCTCTCCGAATTTGCGACGTGACGTGGCCGCTGCCGATTGGCTTGCGGCCGCTTCCACGGCGCCCTGGTTCTTGTTGCGCACCGGCAGCAGGATCGAGACGCCAAATTTCAAGTAATGAAAATTGCTCTCAATGGGCACGAGCGCGCCCTGCTCATCGAGACCAAACTGCGGAAAGCCGGCGTGCATTCGCTCGTAACCCGCAGTCACACTCGCGTCCCAATGTCCTTCCGCGCGCGCTTGCGCAATTCGCGCGTTCCCCAAGCTTTCCATAGCGCTAAAGACTCGCAGATCTGGACGTTCGCGTAACGCCTCGGCGGTGGCATCGGTCAGACTTGGCAATTGATCGATTAGGTGATCAAAATCGCCACGCAATCGCAGCGGCTGCTCAGGGGACATGCCTAGCAAGTTTCTCAGTTCGAGCAGTGCGACCTCGACTTTCCCTTCCGTTGTCTCCCGCATGGATTTCAATCGATTAAGTTCAACCAAAGCCATGTTTTGCTCGAGCGGTGGTGTCGCGCCTTCAGTGACACGCGCAGCGATTAGATTGAAGCTCTTTTCATTGGTGTCGATCAGTTGCTCGGCAAACGATAACTTCAGTGCCGCGGCTAGAGCCTCGCCAAATTTCATCCGCACCTCGCCCGCCAGCATTCGTTCACGATTTGCAAGCTCACGTTCGCGTACTTCGAATTCGCGTTCGGCTACGGCGACGCGCGTCGGCACGCGCCCATTCAACTCCAAAGGAAGAGTTACACCCGCCATCACGGTGTTATCGCGTCCTGGCGGAACCTCGCGTTTGCCTTCCACGTCGAGCATAGGATTGGCTCGCAAACGCGCCTGTTTGACCATTGCGTTCGCCGCATCGATCTCTTTGCGTGCAGCTTCGAGTTCAGCGTTGTGTGAAAGCGCATACCGAACAGCTTCATCGGCAGTCATGCCGTTCGACTGATCGAGATAGCGGGAGACTGCGGTTTGGACTTGAGACAACGATTTCGAATCAGACGCCGTGGAAGGTTGCGGTGTCGTGGATTGGTTCCAAACCGGTTGCGACAGAGAGACCGTTAAGATGATCGTGACAACGAGCCTGCGAAGCAGGCGGAAGAATTTAGGCCCGGGCGCGAGCCCGGGGGTGATGGAACAAAGATCCTGAGCCACGTCGGGGCGTCGGAGGTATCGGTTTGCGCCAACAGCGTCGCGATGATATGTCGCCCGCGTCGCGTGCTCAGGCGACGACCTGATTCTGCTCCCCGGGCTCACGCCCGGGGCTATTATTTTGTCGCCTGCTTCGCAGGCTTGTTGACGCGAACTTCTCATCTTGATTCCAAAACAACGTTCTCGCGCTTTAACTCCCGTTCACGCAACCAGAAAAAGATCACTGGGGTGACCACGAGGACGTGCAGCAGACTCGAGACCATTCCGCCGAGCACCGGGGTCGCCAGAGGTTTCATCACCTCTGCGCCTGCGCTTGTGCTCCACATGATTGGCAGCAGCGACGCGACTACGGTGGAGACTGTCATAACCTTCGGCCGCAAACGCAGTAACGCGCCTTCGGTCACGGCTTCAATGAGAGACGCGCGATTCAATTGACCGACTTCCTGCTTCTTTCGTTCGACGGCTTCTTCCAGATAGATGACCATCACGACCGCGGTCTGAACCGCCGTGCCGAACAAAGCGATGAAGCCCACCCACACCGCAACTGAGAAGTTGTAGCCGAGCGCCCACAGCAGATAGATTCCGCCGGTCAAAGCGAACGGCACCGCCATCAAGACGTGTGCTGCTTCCAAGGCCGAGTGATAAGTGATGTAGAGCAACGCGAAAATCACAATGAGCACAATCGGGACGACCAGCAGCAGACGAGTGCGCGCTCGCTGCTGGTTCTCATACTCGCCGCTCCACTCGACGTAGTAACCGGTAGGCATCTGCACCTGACGCGCAATTGCGGCCTTCGCCTCATCGACAAAGCTGCCTACGTCGCGCCCGCGCACATTCAGCAACACCGTGCCGCGGAGCAAGCCGTTTTCGCTGGAAATCATCGATGGCCCCTGGACTTCGCTGATTTCAGTAAGCTGTGAAAGCGGAATCGGCTGACCGGTTGGTGAGGTGATCGGAATCTGACCAAGCGACTGCACACTGCCACGAAACTCTGGCGCGAAACGCACGCGGACAGGGAAGCGACGACGGCCTTCGATCGTTACCGATAGATTTGTCTCGCCGATCCCTTTCTCAATTGCATCCTGAATCGTTTGTTCGTCGATGCCGTAACGTGCGGCGGCGTTGCGATTGACCTTAATGTCCACGTAAGGCGCGCCGCTAATTTGTTCTGGATAGACATCCTTCGCGCCCGGCACGTTGCGAACGACATCGGCAGTCCGCCGGGACAAGTCCTCCAGAGTCTTCAGATCGTTTCCGAAAATCTTTATGCCGACCTGCGAACGAATTCCCGTCGAAAGCATGTCGATGCGGTTCTTGATCGGCTGTGTCCAGATATTTGTGACCCCTGGCATGCGCAGCCTCTCGTCCAAGTCAGCGATTAAAGATTCGCGCGTCAGGCCGACGCGCCATTGCGCCGGATCTTTTAGGTGAATGATCGTTTCCGTCATGTTGACTGGTGATGGATCAGTTGAAGTTTCCGCGCGACCGGGTTTGCCGACCGCCCATTCGACTTCGGGCACCGTCTTCAGAATCGCATCCTGTCGGGCAGTAATCTTCAACGCCTCATCGATAGAAATCGCCGGATCGGTAACCGGCATAAACATTAAGTCGCCTTCATTCAATGGTGGCATGAACTCTTTGCCGATGCCTGTTGCTAAAAAGATCGCGCCCGCGAACAGGACGACTGCCAAGGCCACAGTTATCAGTCGATGATTCAAAGCGAACCGCAGAATTGGCCGGTAGATGAAGTGCAGCGCACGCATCACCGGATTGGCCTGCTCCGCGTGAAACTTGCCGCGCAGGAGCAACGTGCAAAGCACCGGCACAAGCGTGACCGCGATAATCGTCGCGCCGACCATTGCGAACGTCTTAGTGAAGGCCAGGGGATGAAACAGCTTTCCTTCTTCTCCCGTCAGAGCAAAGACGGGCACAAAGGCGAGGATAATGATCGCCATGGAAAAGAAAATTGGTCTGCCAACCAGCCGCGTCGACTCCAAAACCGTGCGCCACACGAGTGGGCGATCTTTTGGGTCGACGTTCCGTTTCTCGATAAAACGAAACGCATTTTCGGTGACTACAATTCCCGCATCGACTAGCACACCAATCGCGATCGCGATTCCGGAAAGCGACATCAGGTTCGAGCTGAAGCCCATGTAGTACATAAAAAGAAACGCGAGCAGCACAGCCAAAGGCAGCGGGATCGTCACAATGAGAATCGAGCGGAAGTGTGCGAGGAAGATGATGTGGGCGAGAGTGACGAGAATCAGTTCCTCGATCAGCGCGCGTTTCAACGTGTGCGTCGCGCGTTGAATCAGTTGCGTGCGATCGTAGAAGGGAACCACCTGCACACCTTTCGGCAGGCCGCTCTGAATTGCCGCGATCTTCTGCTTGATCGCATCGATTACTTCCAACGTGTTCACGCCGTAGCGCGCGATGACCACGCCGCCAACCGCTTCCTTGCCGTTCTTGTCGAGCGCGCCCTGGCGAAATGCGTTGCCGAGTTTCACATTCGCGACGTTCTTGATGTAGACGGGAATCCCGTTTTGCGCCATCAACGGAATGTTCTCGACATCGGTGGTCGACTCAATCAGCCCGACTCCACGCACGACGGCCCACTGCCCTGATTGCTCAATGACATTTCCGCCGACGTTCTTGTTCGAACGCTCGACAGCTTCAACGACCATCGAGAGCGGTAGCCCGTACGAACGGAGCTTGTTTGGATCGACATCAACCTGATATTGCTGTACGTATCCACCGACGCTTGCGACCTCAGCAACGCCCGGAACCGAATTCAACTGGTAGCGCACGAACCAGTCCTGCAGCGTGCGCAGATCGCGCGCGCTCAGCTGATCGCTCTCCAGCGTGTACCAAAAGATTTGTCCGACACCTGTCGCGTCAGGTCCCAGCGTGGGAGTTACGCCTTGCGGCAGTTGCGCGGTGACGAGATTCAAACGTTCAAGCACTCGCGTGCGCGCCCAGTACAAATCGACGTTGTCTTCGAAGATGATGTTGACCATCGAGAAGCCAAACGCTGAACCACCGCGCACCACACGCACACCCGGCAGCCCCTGGAGGTTGGTGACGAGCGGGTAGGTAACCTGGTCTTCGACTTCCTGCGGGGAACGTCCGGCCCAATCCGTGAAGACGATCACCTGGTTCTCTGAGAGATCGGGGATTGCATCAATCGGCGTGCGCAGCAATGCCCAATAGCCCCAGAGCGCGAGGCCGAGGTAGATCGCGATCACTAGACCGCGATTACGCATTGCGAATTCGATGAGCCGATGGATCATTGCCGATTTACAATTGCCGATTGCCGATCTGCTTCCGTCGATTGCCGATGTTGACCTCAGGCAAACACGACTCTGAGGTGCTTGCCAATCGGCAATTGGCAATCGGCAATCAAAAATGTGTTATCTCGTCGTCACACTAAACGTCGTCTTGCCTCTTCCCGCGGGGCCTTCGAAGGCAAGTTGTCCCTGCCATTCGCCGGCCATCGGGATGTTGACTTTGCCGCTGTAGACTCCGGGTGTGCTGGTTGTTGTCAGCGTGACAGCTTCGTTCATCGCTGACATGCCGCCCATCGCGGGCATGTGAAAATTCAGCGATACCGCGCCCACATCGACCGTCTTGCCCGATGAATTTCTAAACGCCAGCGTTACTTCCTGGTCACCCTGTTTCAGTTGACCGGTGCTGTTCGAAAGCGTCGCGGTCAGATTGTTAATACTGGCCGTTGCGATTGGCTTCCCGCTAGCAACATTCATCGGTTTTGTGCAAGCGGCGACAATTACAAGCGCTGCGATTGGAACGAACGAGATAAGTAATGACTTCTTCATCTGATCCTCCAGAACAAATTCCAGTGCGCCGGGCGCACGAAGAGACGAACCTCTGCGCAGTCCGCACGCGGACTGACAGAAGGCACACTAACGCCTCGTTGGAATCAGATTTGAAGTGTGAGATTGCGGAGGTATGTGGGTGGAGAACCGGGCGGACTATGCGCCCGCGTTGTGGTTCCTGAGTGAAAAAGCGAAACGTGTAACGGCTGCGCAATTGTGGGATGCGCAGGTTCAAGCGTTTGCACCGGCGGCGTTAGGCGCAACGCGCTCGATGGCAACGTAGTTCCGTTCTGCGCGCAATTAAGCGCGCACAGCAATTCTTCTTCCTGCGTGAACTTCGGTTGGTTTTGCTGCCGCAGCATCGCCTTGCAGCACTCGATGTCCATCGCGCCCATGCCGCAATGGCTGTCGCCAAAGGTCATCGGCACTCCGGCGAACGCACCTCCGAAAAGCACGAGCAGTAGGAACATGGACGCGAGTCTTTGTTTCATCGACATCAGCAATCTATTTATAGTCCCGATAACTGTCAAGCTGCAGACCTGGGCTGCAGACGCAGCCTGGGCCGAAGAGCAACGATTGTGCCCAGATGCACGGTCAACAAATCGCTGAAGCTAACGGTTTTCATCTTCATCATGGCGCCATCACGTTGAGAGAACATAACTGTCCAGCACTTTCATGTAGTTCGCGCGTTCGAACGCGGCCGGCTCGGCGCAATATTGCTGGCTCATGCTGCCGATCATCTGCGCCACGGATTCGTATTCGTGTTCCGCCATCCAGGCAATTAGCACCTCGAGAATATCGTTGATGCGACCGACTCCGTTCTGCAGTAACTCGGACGCCATCATCGTGACTTTCGCGCCCGCCATCAGCCCCTTCAGGACGTCTTGCGCGGCATGTATGCCGGTAGTGATCGCAAAATCGGTCGCCAGCCGGCCGTACAGAATTGCTACCCAGCGCAAAGGCAAGCGCAGCTCGTGCGGATTGCTGAGTACCAGCCGCGGCGTCACCTCGAGCCGTTCGATATCCAAATCCGGTTGATAGAAGCGATTGAAGAGCACGAGGCCATCCGCGCCGTGATCGACCAGCCGCTTCGACATGTTCGCGACTGAGCTAAAAAACGGACTCATCTTTATGGCGAGCGGAATCGTGACTGAGCGCTTCACCTGCCGCAACATGTCGATGTATATGTCTTCGACTTCGCGGCCGGTCATTTCGAGACTCGTCGGAACATAGTAGATGTTCAATTCCAGCGCATCGGCGCCGGCGTCTTCGATCAATCCCGCGTAGTTAGTCCAGCCCCCAATCGAGACGCCGTTCAAGCTGCCTATGATCGGTATATCGCACGATTCTTTGGCTCGACGAATTAGGTCAACGTATTCATCCGGCCAGACGTTGTACCGATCCATCTCGGGGAAATAACTGAGCGCTTCGGCATGACTGTTGCTGTTGCTGCGCAGGTAGTGATCGACGTAAAGGCTGTCGAATGTGATCTGCTCTTCGAAGAGCGAATACATGACGACCGCGCTCGCACCTGCGTCTTCCAAACGGCGAATGCCATCCAGCGAATGCGACAACGGAGAAGAAGACGCAACGATCGGATTCTTCAGTTCCAGCCCAAGGTAATTTGTTGCGAGACTCATTGTTGAATCCTCAGTTTCAAGTTCCAAGTTTCAAGTTTCAAGTTCGCGGTACGCGCGATGAGCTACTTCCATAAATTGTGAACCCTTGGCGAAGCGGAACTTGAAACTTGAAACTTGAGATTTAAAACTTCATGCGCCCGCCAACTTCTTGTATTGCGCCCAACGATGATTTACAGATTCTTGCGCGCGTGCCAGCAGTGTCTTCGCCGCCTCCGGATCGCTGCGCTGCAACATCCGATAGCGTCCTTCGGTGTAGATGTAATCCTCAAGCCGGATTTTCGGATCGTGCGAATCCAGTTGAAACGGATTCTTGCCTTCGTTTTCCAACGCCGGATTGAAGCGATAGAGCGGCCAGTAACCCGATTCCACCGCAAGCTTCTGCTGATGCATTCCCTTCGCCATGTCGATGCCGTGCGCAATGCATTGGCTGTAGGCAATGATGAGCGACGGCCCCGGATGCGCTTCCGCCTCAAGAAACGCCTTGACAGTGTGCGTATCGTTCGCGCCCATCGCGATTTGCGCGATATAGACGTTCCCGTAACGCATCGCCGTCATACCGAGATCTTTTTTGATCGTCGGCTTGCCGCCGGCGGCAAATTTTGCGACTGCGCCGAGGGGGGTCGCCTTCGAAGCCTGGCCACCAGTGTTGGAATAGACTTCCGTGTCGAGCACGAGAATGTTCACATCCTGGCCACTCGCGAGCACGTGATCCAACCCGCCATAGCCGATGTCATAGGCCCAGCCATCACCGCCAACAATCCACACGCTCTTTTTCACGAGCGCGTCAGCCACGCCCAGCAGATCGCGCGCTTCAGTTTCGCCACGACCGTTTAGTTTTGATTTCAACTGTTCGATCAGCTCGCGCTTTGCGTCGACACCTTCCTGCGTTTCCTGGTTTCCGTTAAGCAAACCGTTTGCAAATTCGTCGCCGATCATCGGGCGGTATTTCTCAACCAACTGTTTCGCGTAGGCCTGCTGATGGTCGAATGAGAGACGCATGCCTAAACCGAACTCAGCGTTGTCTTCGAAAAGTGAATTGCTCCACGCTGGACCGCGGCCTTCCGGGTTGGTTGTGTACGGCGTGGTCGGCAGGTTACCCCCGTAAATACTTGAGCATCCCGTCGCATTCGCGATGATCGCGCGATCGCCGAAGAGTTGCGTCAGAAGCTTGATGTACGGCGTCTCACCGCAGCCGGAACATGCTCCGGAAAATTCGAACAGCGGTTGCAGCAACTGCACATCTTTGACTGAACGGAAAGTTAAACCGTTGTTGCGATTAACTTCGGGGAGCGTCAGGAAATAATCCCAGTTGACACGTTCGTTGTCGCGCAGCGGCAGTTGCGGCGCCATGTTGAGGGCTTTGCGCGACACGTTGCTCTTGTCTTTAGCTGGGCAGACCTCGACGCACAGTTGGCAGCCGGTGCAATCTTCAACTGCAACCTGAATCGTGTAGCGATAGTCGGGAAGCTCGCGCCATTTGGCCGGCATCGTCTTAAATCCGGCGGGCGCATTTGCGAGGTCGTCCTGCTTCACAACCTTTGCGCGAATCGTCGAATGCGGACAGACGAGCATGCACTTGCCGCACTCGATGCAGATGTCGGGCTCCCACACGGGTACTTCCTGGGCGATGTTGCGCTTCTCCCATTGCGCGGTCGCGACTGGATAAGTGCCATCGACGGGGAAGGCGCTGACCGGAAGGTTGTCACCGCGGCCCGCGATAATCTCGGCGGTGACTTGCTGAACAAATTCAGGAGCGGCGGACGAAACCGCCGGGGGAATGTCGAAGCTGCTGGTCACCTGAGTTGGCACTGCTACTTCATGTAGATGCTCGAGCGCGGAATCGACGGCCGCGAAGTTTTGGCGCACCACCGGCTCGCCGCGTTTGCCATAAGTCTTTCGGATCGAATCTTTGATCTTTGCAATCGCTTCATCGCGCGGCAGGACGCCGCTGATTGCGAAGAAGCAGGTCTGCATTATCGTGTTTGTGCGATTGCCGAGCAGATTTTCCTTCGCAACCTGATACGCGTTGATTGAAAAGGCTTTGATTTTCTTCGCGATGATCTGTTCCTGCACCGGCCGCGGCAGTTGGTCCCAAACTTCAGTTGCTTCGAAGGGACTGTTGAGCAGGAGCGTCGCGTTTTCCTCAGCCGCATCGAGAATTTGATAGCGTTCGAGGAAATTGAATTGGTGGACCGCGATGAAGTTCGCGCGTTGAATCAGGTAGGTGCTCTTGATCGGTTCGGCCCCGAAGCGCAGGTGCGAAACCGTCATCGCGCCTGATTTTTTCGAGTCATAGACGAAATAACCCTGTGCATAATTCGGCGTCTCTTCGCCGATGATCTTGATCGAATTCTTGTTTGCGCTGACCGTTCCATCTGCACCGAGTCCCCAGAAAAGCGCGCGCACCTGATCCTTCGCCTCAGTCGTGAAGTTCGGATCAAAAATCAGACTGTTGAAGGTCACGTCATCGACAATGCCGACACTGAAGTGGTTTTTCGCATCGTCTTTCGACGTCTCGTCGAAGACACTCTTCACCATTGCCGGCGTGAATTCTTTGGAACCAAGGCCATACCGGCCACCTGTGACACGTGGCAAAGTGGCAGGCGCATCCTGCGCGTGATTTTCATGGGCGCGACGCCCGTGCCATCCCTCGTGCAGCGCCGTGATCACGTCCTGATAGAGCGGCTCGCCGGCCGCACCCGGTTCTTTCGTTCGATCGAGGACTGCGATTGTCTTCACCGTCGATGGAAGTGCGGTGACGAAATGTTCCACTGAAAACGGTCGATACAGACGCACTTTCAGCAAGCCAACCTTCTCGCCATTCGCCCTTAGCGCATTGACCGTTTCTTGCGCGGTTTCACAACCGGAGCCCATCATGACGACGACGCGTTCCGCATCGGGGGCGCCGACATAGTCGAACAATTCATACTCGCGCCCGGTTACGTCCGCGAATTTCTTCATCACGTTCGCGACGATCTGCGGCGTCGCGGTATAGAACGAGTTTGCGCGCTCGCGTGATTGGAAGAAAACGTCGGGATTTTGCGCGGTGCCACGCATCACCGGGCGATCGGGAGTCAGCGCGCGCTGACGATGCGCCTGGACTAGCTGTTCGTCGATCATCGTGCGAATTTGTTCGTCCGAAAGCTCTTCGATCTTCATTACTTCATGCGAAGTCCGGAAGCCGTCGAACACGTGCAGGAAGGGAACTCTCGATTCGAGCGTTGCGGCCTGGGAAATTAGCGCGAAGTCCATTACTTCCTGGATCGAATTCGCGAACAGCATTCCCCAACCCGTCGAGCGCGTCGCCATGACGTCACTGTGGTCACCAAAAATCGAGAGCGCGTGCGTCGCGACCGATCGGGCGGCGATGTGAAACACGGTGCTCGTCTGCTCGCCGGCGATCTTGAACATGTTGGGAATCATCAATAGGAGGCCCTGACTGGCGGTGAACGTCGTCGTGAGCGCTCCTGTCTGCAACGAACCATGCACTGCGCCAGCGGCGCCGCCTTCTGATTGCAGTTCGCTGACAAGCGGCGTCATGCCCCAAATGTTTTTCTGATTGTTAGCAGCCCATTCGTCCGCCCATTCGCCCATGGGTGATGACGGAGTGATGGGATAGATCGCGATTACTTCGTTGGTTTTGAAGGCTACGTGAGCGGCTGCTTCGTTGCCGTCAATGGTCACCATTCGATTGGCCATGATTAAGCCGGTACCTCCGAGAAATTACGTTTGGACAAAAACCAAGCGACAAGAAAGAGAAACGCGGGTGAAGTGAAGATGACGAACCAGGGACCGCCTACACGACTTCCCATTAACCATCCAAAGATTGTGTAGAAGGCCAGTAGACTCGCGAGTGAAATGACGGCACCAAGCCCCTCTTTCCACCACGCGATCATTAGTCCCATCATCACGCCAATCGGGAAACAAACGAGACCTACCCAATCTCTTGGGCGGACGTTCGCTGGGTTGAACGGTTCGGCGAGGAGAAAAAGGACGATGGTTCCGATGCTAACCAAACTGGTGAGTCGTGCGAGCCACCGGAACCCCAGCGTGGTGATTTGCTGCGATGATCTCATCACAACGATCTCCTTTCACGTCTCAGTGTCAGGAAGCACGCGACCGTTAAAGGCGCCCCAATCAATTGCCGTTGCTGCTACGCGGGCTCCCGACACGCTCGTAACGAAAGCTCTTTCAAAAAATTTGCCGCAGGCGGTTCCTCGCCTAACCGCCTGCGGCTCGACAAGGAAGGTTCGACACACAGGGGATGGGTGTCGTGCTGACCTTGTGGAATCTATGATTGCGGTCAGCCTTCCTTGTAGTGGCAACCTTTTTGATGAGTACGCCGTCACGGTCGGCTTCGAACGGCGACTCGTTCGTACAGGGGAACTCGCGAGTCGCGGTCTAACTCATCGGCTGCCAGTCTCAATTCACAATTTGCCCAGCAGTCGTGGCTTGCGCTTCGAGTTCCCCAATCCTCACTTGCAGCCACTTCTTGAGCAGCATTTCGATTCGTGCCGGTTCGTTTTGCCGCTCCAACTCCTCAATCGTTTCTCCGGTCTCATTCAAAGGGATGAAGTGACACGGTACTTCTTCCGCCTGATGATCGGGCGCGACAAAATCCAGCAAGTGACATTCGTTGCACGGATGCGCGCGATAGGGATAACCGTAGTTGATGCAGGTCAGAGAGTCCTGAAAGGTCGACTTTGGCAGCCACGGCGTACGAACCGAACGGCCATATCCGCCCTGGTTGATGAAAGCTAATTCATCTTTGAGTAGATCGAGAAGGTCGCGGTCGTCTTTGGTCATGGCATCGTACCTCCCTGTCCTCTCTGACTCTGCGTCTTTGAGCAGCAAGCCGCTGCTCCTCGCTCGAGCTTGGGTATCCCCACGACTGCGAAGCAACCAACATGCCTTTTTTGGTCTCGACCGGTTTTTCTCAATGAAAGAAAGGCTAAGGAGAATAAAGGCGCGAATTGCTGGGCTCTGACTGCGGAAATACTCGGACAGCATGCGGACAAATTCCCACTTCGTCGCGCTTTCCTACTGCGAAATCCTGCTTTCACGGGGATAAAACGCGGCCTGCGAATTGCTCAAGTGGCTGTGCCGAAATTGAAAGCCAGTTTCAATTTCGTTTTAGAGCGAAGAGGAAGAGAGAAGCTAAATGACCCTCGATATGGTTCCAAAAAACGGCTTGGCACGCGTAGTCGCGGTTGAATCTGACGACAGTCACAACCTGCGGCTGATGGAGATGGGATTGGTGCCCGGAGCGGCGATCAGAATGATAAAGAGCGCGCCACTCGGCGATCCGATTCAAGTTTGCGTACGTAATTATGACCTCGCGCTGCGGCGCGCCGAAGCCAAGTCAATCGTCGTTTCCCTCGACGAGAAGTAATCCTCCTGGCCAATCGTATGAGCGCCGTCTTTGAAAGTTGTCACGCCACCGAAGTCATTTCGGGCTTACATTCAGCAAAGCAATTCACGATCGTTGTTGCCGGCAATCCGAATGCGGGCAAGACAAGTCTCTTTAATGCGCTTACCGGCCTCAGGCAGAAGGTTGCGAACTATCCCGGCGTCACGGTGGAAAGTAAAACCGGCGAATGGTCGCTTGCCAACGATTTGGCGCCCGCGCTTTTGATTGACCTGCCGGGACTTTACAGTCTCAATCCAACTTCCCTCGATGAACAAATTGCGCGTGATGTGTTGCTGGGTCGCCATCCTGAACTGGCTGATCCTGATGTGACAGTTGTCGTAGTCGATGCGACGAACCTCGTGCGCAACCTCTATCTCGCGACCCAATTGATCGACACGGGCAGACCGGTAGTCATCGCGCTGACGATGTTCGATCTTGCCGAGCGTTCGGGACTGAAAATCAACATTCGAAAATTAACTGCCGAACTCGGCGTTCCGGCAGTTCCGGTCGTGGCCAAGCAGCGCGTTGGATTGGATGACTTAGCGCGCGCTGTCCTGAAAGTGAAAAGGAGGTCGGATGCTGGGAACGCGGAAGTCCTCGTCCGCAAAGACTTCGTAGCGCGTAGAAGAAGTCCAGGAAATCGCGCAGAAACAGACTCGCGCGCGGCGAATGATGCGGACGAGGACGTCCGCGCTCCCAGGAGCCAGACGAATCTGATTCGACGCTACGCGATAATCGAGCGAATCGTCTCCGACGCGGTCAACGTCAGAAACGACGGCCGCACGAGAACCAGCGAGCGAATCGATCGCATCGTCACCCATAGAATTTTCGGCCCCGTGATTCTCCTGTGTGTGATGTTATTTGTCTTTCAGGCAATCTTTTCGTGGGCGAGTTTGCCGATGACGCTGATCGATTCGGTATTCACAGGCCTCGGGGAACTTGTGCGCACGCATCTTCCGGCCGGCGTTCTTGCGGATCTTCTGGCGGACGGAATTATCGCCGGCGTCGGCGGCGTACTCGCATTCTTGCCGCAGATTCTGCTGCTCTTTCTGTTCATTTCGCTGCTTGAAGACAGCGGCTACATGGCGCGCGCCGCGTTCTTAATGGATCGGCTGATGCGTGCCGTTGGTCTGCATGGCAAGGCGTTTGTGCCATTGCTGAGCAGCTTCGCGTGTGGCGTGCCGGGCATTATGGCGACGCGCACGATCGAGCATCCGAAAGATCGCATCACCACGATCATGATTGCGCCGTTTATGAGTTGTTCAGCACGTCTGCCGATCTACACGCTGGTGATCGCGGCCCTCTTTTCAGGAAAAACGGTGCTCGGCTTCATCTCGCTCGGCGCTGTCATCATTCTCGCGATGTATCTGTTTGGAATTCTCGCGGCGATTCTGGTTGCGCTGGTGATGAAGCGAACGGTGCTGAAGGCGCCGCCGACGCCATTTGTGATGGAGCTGCCACCTTACCGGCTTCCCGATGCGCGCAATGTCGCACGTGCACTGTTGAGCCGCTGCTCGATTTTTCTGCGCAAGGCCGGAACAGTGATTCTTGCGATGTCGATCCTATTTTGGGCACTGGCGGCATTCCCGCGGATGTCCAAATCACAGACAGGCAGTGCGTCAGAAGCGGCGAGCACTCAAATCCAAAACAGTTTCGCGGGCCGGGCCGGCCACTTGATTGAACCGGTCATCGCTCCCCTTGGGTTCGACTGGAAGATTGGCGTGGGATTGATTACGTCGTTTGTTGCGCGCGAAACGATCATCTCAACGCTAAATATTGTCTATAACGTCGGCGACGATTCCGAAAACAAGTCTTCGCTGGTCGATGCGATGCGGAACGCACGACGTCCGGACGGCTCTCGCGTCTGGACGCCGCTCACGGGCTTGTCGCTAATTCTCTTTTTCCTGCTGGCCTGTCAATGCATGTCCACCGTTGCCATCGTGCGGCGCGAAACGAACTCCTGGCGCTGGCCGCTCTTCATGGTCAGTTACATGCTGGTGCTGGCGTATGTCGTTTCGCTAATTACATATCAGGGCGGACATTTGCTGGGATTTACGTAGCGAGCGCGACAGCTGTCAGTGACCATCAGCGTCAGCAGATGGATCGGACATTCAACTCGAAGAGAATCTTTGATCCCGCTGACGCAGGTGATACCGGCCACTTGATGTGGTCAAAACACTGTAGGTTCTTCATCAAAACAGGTGTAACAGACGCGCTTCAGGGCTTCGAAACTCAGAAGTTCGACATTGGGCGCGAGATAATCTGCACGCGGTTTCTCTGTCCTTAACAGGTCCGTACTCAAATACTTTTTATTGTCGTCGGGAAAGACAGTCGTGACGACCGCGTCATCTCCCATTTCATCCTGCACCATCATCGCGCCGAGGAAATTCGCACCTGAGGAGATGCCGACACCAAGGCCAAGCTGAGCCGCCAGTTTCTGAGCCATCAAGATCGCATCGCCGTCGCTGATACTGACAACAGAATCGAGCTGATCCAGTTGCAGAATTGGCGGAATGAACTCATCTGAGATTCCCTGGATGCGATGATGACCGACCTTTCGTCCGGCTGAGAGCGTCGGTGATTCGGATGGTTGAAGTGGGTAGAGCTTGATTTCCGGATTGCGCTCGCGCAGAAACTTTCCCGCGCCCATGATCGTACCGCCCGTTCCCACACCCGCGACAAAGGCGTCGGGGATGAGCGAATGGAAGTAGAGCTGCCACCAGATTTCGGGACCGGTGGTCTTCTCGTGCGCCTCGACGTTGGCTTCGTTTGCGAACTGGGCGGGCAAAAACACGTGCGGCTTTTCAGCAGCCAGACCCTGCGCCATGCGAATGCTGCCAACAAAGCCGCCCTGATCACGCCGCACCGGAATGATCTTCGCCCCCAGTGACTTGATCAGATGGACACGTTCTTCGCTCATCCAATCGGGCATGAAGATCACGACCTGGTGTCCCAACGCGCGGCCGATCGCCGCAAATGAAATTCCGGTATTGCCACTGGTCGCTTCAGCGATCGTGTCGCCGGGCCTGATCCGTTCTTCCTGATAAGCCTTTTTCAAAATGTGAAAGGCCATCCGGTCCTTGATGCTACCGGTCATGTTCATATGCTCGGCTTTGGCATAGATCACCCGTTCCCGCCCGCGATACAGATATCGTATGGCGAGCAGTGGCGTGTTCCCGATCATATGTTTCAGGTTGCGGGTGCGCGCCGATGCGTCGCGCGGCCGGAACGTGTTCAGCCCCGGCTGCGGTTCTATCGCATTCACACTAAGCACTTGTGACATGCTTACACGAAGCCCTGCACCTGCTCAGCAACGGATATGCCTTTCACAACGCTCGATTTCTCGGTGGGAACTGTCACAAATGACAGGTTCAGGTTTGCGGAAAGTTCCCCACAATTGGGAGAAAAAGCCCAAATAATTTGGGCTAGAGCGTGATTATTCGCCTAAGTTAGATAGACGACGCGGGCACATATCTTGCTCTTGCGCCAGCAAGGATTCCGCTCTTTTTAAGCCAGAATTCTTGATTTACGACCCTTGCTGTGGAGAGAGATGAATGATGAACGTCGTGCGCCAAGCCGCAGTGACTGAGAGTGAAAATCGAATTGCGGCTTCCCGAATCTTACCCTTCAATTCACCTTTGCGGGCTGTGCCGGGCATTGATCGCGTAGCCCGCAGTCGCATCTATCCGCGAAGCGCGGTGGTGTTTCGCGAAGGCAACAACGCACTCGGCGTTTATGTTCTGTCATCAGGCCGCGCGAAGATCTCGATCTCTTCAGCCGACGGCAAAAAGATAATCGTCCGCATTGCGAGAGGCGGCGACATTCTCGGGCTCTATGCCGGTCTGACGGGCCGGCCGTTTGAGGCGACCGCCGAGATGTTGGAAGGTGGGCGTGTCGATTTCATTTCGCGTCAGGACCTCCTGAATCTGATCTCTCGGCAAAATGGCTACAGCCTGGAACTGCTCGAGGTCTTTAGCCGGCAGTTCAGTGAATTGATCGATCACACACGCATGCTGGCGCTGTCGGAATCGGCGTTGGAAAAGCTGGCACATCTGATTGCGCGTTGGGGTCGTGATTTTGGGGAGGTCACCCACGAAGGAATACGCGTTCGCATATGGCTGACGCAGGAAGAGATTGCGCAAATAATCGGCGCGTCACGCGAAACTGTGACACGTCTTTTCAGCGCGCTGAAACGCGACGGGATCGTCCATGTCAAACGGGATCTGATGTGGATTCGCGACAGCGACGCGCTCGCCTCTTTAGCACAAATGTCACCCGTGATGTGTGATTGACGGTGACGGTCATCACAGACCGCCAGAGTGTGTCCACGTAGCATGCAAGCGGTTGTTCAGGTCTTTTTACTTCGTAATTCGTCTGCAGTCGGCAGGCACTTTCAATTAGAGAACGGAGGCTCCAAGTGAGACTCAGGAAAACAATCAACGCAACGCTCTTCCTGGCAGCAGCGTTGGCAGTTGTCGTGTGGCTAGTCGGAGCGCGCAGCTCGCAAGCGACCGCGCGTTCCGCAGTGACGGACGACAAACCTTTGCCTGCGGACTACGTGGGCACGGAAGTCTGCAAAGACTGTCACGAAGATCAATTCAAAGCCTACTCGCACACTGCGCACGCGGAACTGGCAAAGATTGCCGATTGGAAAAACAAAGTGACGGGATGTGAATCGTGTCACGGCCCGGGCCAGGCGCACGTCGAAGGTGGTGGTGACGTCACCAAGATCATTTCGTTCAAGCACAAGACTCCGAAGGAAGCTTCTGAGATTTGTCTGACATGCCACGCCGGCAAAGAAGAGCGCAATAACTTCCGTCGTGGCGAACACTGGCGCAACGACATAGGCTGCACGGATTGTCACTCGCCGCACTCAGGTGTCGCTGGTCGAAACCTGGCCAGTTCGAATTATCAAGTGACGAGCGTCAACGCGGAGAAGCCAGGTTTCGCGACGACTCGGATGTTAAGGGCGAACGACCCGCAGCTTTGCGAGAGCTGTCACACCGAGGTGAAGCCGCAATTCAATATGCCGTTCCATCACAAAGTGCTGGAAGGCACGATGCGTTGCAGCGATTGTCACAACCCGCATGGCGGCTTTGAGCTGAAACAAACGCGGTTGGCGACCGGCGCTGATGCAGCTTGCATCAAGTGTCACGCTGACAAGCAGGGGCCGTTCACCTACGAACACGCGCCGGTGAAGACTGAAGGCTGCACCGCTTGTCACACACCGCACGGTTCCGCGAATCCGCGGTTGCTGCGCTACAGCTCGGTCAATCAGCTTTGTCTGACCTGCCATAGTTTGTCGCACGATGTCGGCGCGATTGAACCCTCTGGACCGTCGCACAACCAAAACGCGCAGTACGCGAACTGCACCGCTTGTCACATCAAGATTCATGGTTCGCGCACGAGTCCGGTCTTCTTCCGCTAATGCGGATTCTCTGGCGGCGGGCCATGCCCGCCGCCGTGTTTGGCGCGCCCCGGCTCGCCATTAATCGAGTTCATTGAGTCAAGGATAAAAGTCATGAATAGCAACACGATAAAGCGGTTGCGGATGGTTCCCGTAGTGGTTCTTGGCCTCCTGTTACTTGCCGGCGTCGCAGCGGCGCAACCGAGTTCGACTGATGACCAGTCAAAAAACAAAAACACAACGTCGAACACGAGCGCAACGTCGAAAAAGGCAACGTCGAAAAAGACAGACACGATTCCGACGTCGACCACGACCGGCGATGAGGCAGGCGATTACATCGTGACATCCAGCTTCGAAGTCGGGTATCGCGGCCTCGGCGTGTATGGGGATGAGCGCAAATACCGAAGCGACTTGGGCTACAAAGCCGGACCGCGCTTGTTCGACAGCAGTTTTCTGATGCGGGCAAAGGAAGGTAAGGGCGGTCTGTTTGATACCTTGCTCGTGACTGCTACTGGCTGGGGCGCCGATCCCACAAGCAGCATGCGGATCAGCGCAGAGAAACCTGAGTGGTATAAGTTCGAAGGGAACTATCGACGCGCAAAGTACTATCGTTTTCTGAACAACATCGTGAATCCCAATTGGGTCTTTGGGACGCCCGGGGGCACAAATTACTTTCCTGTACCGCCGAGCTCCATAACTGGACTGCATGGCTACAACACGCGCACCGAGTTCGGCGACTTTGATCTAACGCTTCTGCCAAAGAACGAGTGGATCCGTTTCAACATCGGCTATTCGCCGGAACATTACAGCGGTCCGTTTTTCACGACCTATCACCAGGGCGGTAACGAATTTCAGGCCCTGGTTGATTCACGCACACGGGCGAACGACTGGCGATTCGGCGCGGAAGGAAGAATCGGAAAAGTCGATTGGACGATCCTGCACGGCATCCGTTGGTCCAAAGATGACAACGCGATCGCAACCGTCCCCGCTTACATCAATCCGAATAACCTAACGAATTCGTCTGCGGTCGCGCGGTTCACCTCGTTCAACCGCCAAGAGCCCACTCGCGGTCGCGTAGACTTTACGCGACTTAGCGCGCACACGTTGCTGGCGAAACGGTTCGATATCACAGGACGGTTTATCTACAGCAAGGCGACTGCAAACTCCGTCTTTCTGGAAAACGAAACGGCAGTCAACTTCAATAGCCGTATTAGCGGCCAGCCGGGCCCCCCCAACACGTTGCTGCTGGGCGCCTATAACATTCCGTCGTCGGTGTCGCGCCCAAATACGCAAGGTGACGTTGGGTTGACGATATTGGCAACTGACAAGCTGCGGATTTCGAATACCTTCCGCGTAGAAGACTTCACGATCGACGGATTTGCAACGTTCAACGACTTCTTCCAAGTGCGGACTACCGCGGGCTTAGTGGACACGCGCAGCTTCAGTTTCCTGCAAGAGTTCAAGACTACGAGTTACCGTAAATACCAAAACACAGTTGAGGGTGATTACCAGTTCAACCATAACTATTCCATCCATTTTGGCTACCGTTACGGGCACCGACACGAAGAGCAGACGCTCTCGGGTTACCATCTGAACTCCAACGCTCCGACACTGGAAACGCCGGAATTTGAAACTGAAGACAACCATACGCATGCGATCCTCGGTGGTTTTCGGATGCGGCCGACAAAGAATTGGACTGTTTATTTCGACGCTGAACACGGGACGGCTGATAACGTCTTCACGCGCATCGGCAACTACGACTACACGAACCTTCGCGCGAAAAGCAGATGGGTCCCAAATCGGAGAGTAAATCTCAACCTGGGAATGATCATCCGCGACAACTCAAACCCATCCGAGATTGCCGGCGAGTCGCTTTCGGATTTTGCAGTTAATTTGAAGACGCGTATTTTCCAGTCGTCTCTCGATTGGGTTGTGAAAGATAACCTCTCGCTTAGCTTTGGCTATAACTACAACTGGGTCAACAGCGATGCGACGATCGATTATGTGTATCAAGTAATTCCGCCAACGGGATCGGCACCCGCGGCGGTGTTTCACCACTTCGGCCATGCGTTGTACTTCCAGAGGAACAACTTCTTCTACGGCGACGTCGTGTGGCGGCCAAATTGGCGCGTGTCCTTCTATGGTTCGTATCGCGTCAATCTAGACAATGGCCAAGGCGATCGGTTGTCAGATCCAGCGGGAGGAACTCCGATTCCGGGCGGCATAATTGTTAATGGCGTGCTCAAGAATCCGGCTAACGAAGGCGGCACCTTGATCACTTCTTATCCGATGAGTTTCCAATCGCCGGAAGGCAGAATCGCAATCCGATTGAATCGTCATCTGGATTGGAACCTGGGCTATCAATACTTCAACTACAACGAGGATGGATTTCTGAGAACGTTTCCACTGAACGCTCCGCGCGCGCAGAACTATCACACGCATCTGCCATACATGTCGCTGCGCGTTTACATTGGGCGCAAGGAATAGTCGCGGACATTCTAGTTGAATCAAACGCGAACTCCAGCTAAGGTTATCGCCAAAGCTGGAGTTCGCATAAGTAAGTAGTTTTTAATCGCTGTAAATGTTGTTCAATCTCTGATCGGGAGGATTGTCCGAATGAACTCTGACATTCGGCGTAACTCCAAAACTGATCTCAGCGCGCCTCACTCACCAGCGCGCAGAAGCTTTCTCGATTGGCTGCTTGGCACCAGCGCCGTCGCGACTTTGGGCGCGATCATCTATCCCATTCTCAAGTTCATGACGCCGCCGCAAATTGTCGAGTCGGCGGAGAATTCAGTCGTGGCGGCGAAACTAAGCGAGGTGCCGCCGAACTCAGGAAAAATCTTCAAATTCGGGAACAAGCCCGGCATCCTGGTCCATACGGCGGCCGGCGAGTTCAAAGCATTTTCGGCGGTGTGCACACACCTGGAATGCATTGTCCAGTACAAAGAAGACACGAAACAGATTTGGTGCGCCTGTCACAACGGGCAATACAACTTGAGCGGAAAAAACATCGGCGGCCCTCCGCCAAGGCCTTTGGAAGAGTTCAAGGTCAACACGCGCGGCGACGATGTGGTGGTAACGCGCAGTTAATGGATTTCTGTAGCCCAGCCGTTTACGGCTGGGTCACGGATTTATCAAATGATTGGAAGCCTCCCTAAGGAGGCTTTGCAGAAGTCTTCCAACGCTTTCCCAGGGTAAACGCCTGGGCTACAGAAAAGCCGGTTGCTTTTCAGCGATGAGAATCCAGCCCCTGACCAATTGGCTCGACGAGCGTCTGTCGATTAGCACGCTGACAAAGCTCGCCGACAAAAAGGAAGTCCCCCTCCAGCGCCATTCGATCTGGTACTACTTCGGCGGCATGACCTTGTTTCTGTTCGTCGTGCAAGTTGTCACTGGAATTCTCCTGCTGCTTTACTACCGCCCGAGTGCTGAGAACGCTTTCGAAAGCGTTCAGTTCATCATCACCGAGGTTAAGTTCGGCTGGTTGATTCGCTCGATTCACAGTTGGTCGGCCAACCTGATGATCGCGGCGCTGTTCGTTCACATGTTCAGCGTCTTTTTTCTGCGCGCTTATCACAAACCGCGCGAGATTACCTGGGTCAGTGGCGTATTCCTGCTCTTCATCGTGATCTGTTTTGGGTTCAGCGGGTACCTTTTGCCCTGGAACAAGCTTGCGTTTTTTGCGACGAAGGTCGGGACTGAAATTGCCGGAGTCGTGCCCATCGTGGGACATCCGGTGCTGCGTTTTCTGCGTGGCGGCGACGACGTGACCGGCGCGACCCTGACGCGGTTCTTCGGTTTTCACGTCGCCGTGCTGCCTGCGACTGCGACCGTGTTTCTCGGCGTGCACGTCGCGCTCGTGCAACTGCACGGCATGCACGTGCCGAAGAAATACGAACACAACTACCGCCGGATGAAGTTTTTTCCGAACTTCATCATGCGGGATTTGATCGGCTGGATTCTGGCTATCGGCGTATTGGCAGCGCTCGCGGCAATTTTCCCGTGGGAACTGGGAGAGAAAGCTGATCCGTTTGCGCCCGCGCCCGCCGGCATCAAGCCGGAGTGGTACTTCCTTTTTATGTTTCAGACATTGAAGTGGTTGCCGGCAAAAATTCTCGGAATGGACGGCGAAGTGCTGGGGATCATGGCATTCAACATCATCGCCGCGCTTTTGTTTGTTGTGCCGTTTATTGATCGCGATCCCGCGAATCGCCGCAAGCACTTGATCTTTAATATCGTGGGCATAGTTGCAGTCGTTTACATCGCCGTGATGACGATCGTTGGATACGTCGCGAAGTGATTGGGAGTGCGCCGGCAGAGCGAAGCGATGACGGCGCTGTGGATAAAGTATGAGCGAAGGAATCTTGAAACGGTACGGGATCAAGTCTCTGTGCCTCGGTGGATCTCCGTGTCTCTGTGGTGATATGTCGCGCGAGGATGCTCACCACAGAGACACCGAGATCGCACAGAGACACAGAGGACTGACTGTCGCTGGAGTTGTTATTGCAGTTCTGACCGTCTTTACGCTTGGCGTAGCCCAACAGAAAAACTCTTGCATCGAGTGTCACGCCAAGCTAGCCGATCCACGCATCAGCGCCCCCGCAAAGTTGTTCGACAACGACATTCATAAAGCGCGCGGGTTAATGTGCAACGACTGCCATGGTGGTGATCCGAACGCGACCACCGCGGAAGCTGCGCACGACGTTCGCAAAGGTTATCTGGGAAAACCAAAAACGCTCGACATCCCGGCCTATTGTGGCAAGTGTCACAGCGACGCCAGTCTGATGAAGCGGTTCAACCCTTCGCTGCGCGTTGACCAGGAACGCGAGTATTACACCAGCGTCCACGGCCGTTTGTTGAAGGAGAAAGGCGAGACACGCGTCGCAACCTGCATAAGTTGCCACAGCGTCCATGGCATTCGCGCGCCTAGCGATCCACTTTCATCTGTTTATCCGAGCAACGTTGCGAACACGTGCGCGAAGTGTCACGCGAGCGCCGACTACATGAAGCCGTTCGGGATTCCGACGAACCAGTTCGACAATTACAAGCTGAGCGTTCACGCGAAAGCGCTCTACGACAAACAGGATTTGTCGGCGCCGACTTGTAACGATTGTCATGGCAATCATGGCGCGACGCCGCCCGGGATTGCTTCGGTCGCCAATGTTTGCGGCCAATGTCACGCGCGACAGGCTGAGTTGTTCCAGACAAGTCCGCACAAAAAAGCGTTCGACGACAAGCAACTCGGCGAGTGCATCACTTGTCATGGCAATCACGCCATTCCGAAACCCGGCGACGCGCTGATTGGCACACAGCAAGGCGCGCTTTGCATCAACTGCCACACGCAGGGTGACAAAGGATTTGTGGCCGCGGGGGCAATGCGTTCGCGCATCGACCAGCTGATCGCCAGCATCGACAAGTCGACGGCGATTTTAAACCTGGCCGAACGCAAAGGCATGGAAGTTAGCAAGCCGAAATTCGATTTGAAGGGCGCGACCGATGCGCTGACGCATGCGCGAGTCTTGATTCATTCTTCGTCAACGGCTGAGGTCAATAAAGTCATCGAACCTGGGATGGATGCGGCGAACAAGGGTTACCAGGCTGGCGTCGGCGCGCTCGCCGAACTTAGTTTCCGGCGAAAGGGACTGGCAGTTTCACTCCTGTTCATTTTATTTTTGGCAACGCTCGTTTATTTAAAGATCAGGCAAATCGAAGCCCGGCAACAACAGACCGACGTTGGTTAACTCGGATGAGGCGGAGACTGTCTCACATTTTGACGATCATTGGGCGGGTTGCACTCATAATTCTGGTTTGTGTTACGGCGCTCTGCTTTCTCGAGGCGTCAGTCGGCATTGTGTCCAGCGCCCAGCGTCGCTCGCGGACTCGCAAGCAAAAACCAAAGCCGCCTACGCCCAAGAACGACTACACAACGTTCTCGCATACGACGCATGTGGTGGGTCAAAAGCTCGCGTGCAATTCATGTCACAAAGTGCCTTCGAAAAATTGGAACCTCGTGCGCAAAGGCGCCGCGGCTTTCGCCGATGTCTCGGATTTTCCTGAGCACTCAAGTTGTCTTGAATGCCATCGCACGCAATTTTTTGCGCGAGAACAGCCGGCGCCGGCGATCTGCTCAAACTGTCATATCGCAGTTACGCCAAAAGATACGGCGCGTTGGCTGTTTCCGAGCCTCGGCGATCTTACTGATCCAAAACTGAAGCGTCGCGAGTTTGTTTCCGAATTCGGCGTGGGCTTTCCGCACGACAAACATATCGACGTCGTGAGCTGGTTGAACGCACCATTGCGCTTTGTTTCCGTTTCGTTTCAGCAAAAGAAGTCGGCGATCCCAGCGAGCTGCCCCGTTTGTCATCAGACGTATCAGCCGCAGGGACAATCAAGCGAAGAGTATGTGACTAAACCGCCGAAGAACCTCGGCGACAACTTTTGGCTGAAGAAGGGAACATTCAAGACGATTCCGAACAGCCACACGATCTGCTTCACTTGTCACAGCGCTGATTCCGGGATCGCGCCCGAGCCAAAGAACTGCGAAGTCTGTCATAAGCTGCAACCGCCAAAACCGACCCAGACTGATTTTGACGCGGCGCTGGTCGCGAGCATGGGCGCTGACGCAACCATGCTTGCGCGTTGGAGTCGACGCATTTCGGCGGGCGGATTTCGTCACGAAGGCGGCGAGCACCCCGATTTGAACTGTCTGAATTGTCACAAGGTTGACACTACGACTTTCAGCACCGTCGATTTCAAAACAATGAAGGTGCCGATCAAGTCCTGTGGTGGCGCGGATGGTTGTCACATCACTACTACGACCGACGATGGCGGCATCCTGAATTTTGAAATCGACGCGAAGAAGAAAGATCCGAATTTTACCTGCACAAAATGTCATGTGACATTCGGAAAAGGACCAATTCCCGAAAGCCATCCCCAGGCGATTCCGCCACCGAAACCGAAGAAGACGCTTTGAGAATCAGATTCATATGGATGCGGCTGGGCCGCCTGATATGCGGAAGGTCTTTGACCTTCCGATCAGGCTTATCAATTCGATACCCGGGCTTCGCCCGAATAATGGGCGCAGCCCAAGAACGTGTTACGCACGTCGACCGGTGGGGCGGAGCCACCACCGGGCATCAGACGGCAGAGCCGCAACAAATCAATTCGGGCTTACGATTCTATAAATATTTCGCGCCTGCGGCGCTGTTCGTCATTCTCGTGCTCGGTTTTGGTGTGTTCCGCGCATCTAATTCTCACGCCTCGACAGGTTTTGGAGAGCAGTCGCCACAGACACAAATGCAGTTTCCCGAAGGACTCGACTACTCGAAGTTTCAGCACAGTAGCCGCAATCATTCGCGCCTGCCTTGCTTGCTGTGCCATCGTCGCGATTCGAACGCGTCGGTGCCGAAACGTCCTGGTGCGTCACAGCATCTTCCGTGCGCAGGATGTCACGCGCAGCAGTTCTCGTCGCCGGATAGTCCGATTTGCACCATCTGTCACACCGATCCGAAGTCGGGAGCCACTAAGCCATTTCCGTCGCGATTGATGAGTTTTAGGATGAAGTTCGATCACGCTCGTCATGTCAGCATGGGAAGTGTAAGCTGCGCGACTTGTCACAAACCTGCGCGCAGCGGCGTCGCGATGACGATTCCCGCTGATTTCAATGCGCACACGACGTGCTTTCGTTGTCACACGCCACGCGCACAATCCGGTGGGCGCGACATTTCTTCGTGCGGAACCTGTCATCAACTCGGTGGCTACGCGCGTACGCCCATGATGATGCCGGCCTTTCGCGTGGGATTCAGCCATGCGAAGCACGAGAAGGTGACGTGCAGCGAATGTCACGACGTCCGTCCCGGTCAGGCGCAGCGACGACAAGTCACGACGCCTGAGCCGCTCAATCATCACGCGACCGGCCGTGGTCAAAGTTGCATGACTTGTCACAACGGCAAACGCGCATTTGGCGGTGACGACTTTACGAGTTGTAAACGGTGCCACACCGGAGCAGCGTGGCGCTTTTGAATTTGGAGTGCGCCGCACTCCATAGAACCAGAGAGGTTACTATGAAAGTAATTGCGATCTTTGCATTTCTAGTTTTTTCGCTGGCGCTGGTTTCGATGCGCTTAAGTCCGACGCCGGCATCGGCGCAGGGTGGAAAGGCGCCGCCTGAAACAATCGTGCTCGCAAAAGAGGCGAAGCTCGGTCCTGTGAGTTTCAATCACATGAAGCACATCACCGAGAATCGCAGTGCCGACGGCACGAAGAAACTCGAATGCGTCGAGTGTCATCACACGGCGCAGCCTGCGGCGGAAGCGGTGAAGCATCCGCCACACAAGACTGTTTGGCCGGCCGATCGCACGACTACTCTAACGGCTGATCTGCTTGCGAAAGATCCGAGCGTGACTGTTGTCATCTGCACTGATTGTCACGCGCGCGCCGATCAGAAGCCGAAGTTGCTGCCTGAGATTCCACGTCTGAAGTTTGAAGGTGCTACAGAGGAAACCATCATGACGAATCAGCAGGCATTTCACCGCAACTGTGGTGGTTGCCATGACGACGTGGTGAAGGCGCGGCCGACACTCGATCCGGCGCCGCCCACTTCAAAGAAATGCGTAGCTTGCCATAAGAAAGCGGCGGCGTGAGGCTTTGTCAAAAGTCTATCTGGCGGGTCCTATCGTCCGCGAAGCGGTGACGAAATTTACGGAACCGCGAACGATAGTGAGCGGAATAAAGAGTCGCTGTGAGGTGTAGTCGAATCCTTAACCCGCTTGCGGCCGCAACCGGTTCGTATCTGTCGTCCGTTTCGCGGACTTTGAGATCTCTTTTGCGCTCTGATCCAAGCGCTGAAGCCCGGGCTATTTTCACACCGGTATAGCGGACGACGTTTAATGGCACCGAGAACTTTCCCGCGACTCTCCGTGGAAAAGTTCCCATAATCCCCATCCTTCCCCGGAAAGTCCGCACAAATCAGCCCGGCACGTCCGTTGCCAAGCTCAAACCGCAGCCGCAAGGCGAAGATGTTAGTTAATTTTGGAGGCAATGAATGATGGGCCCGTTATTCAAAGTGATTTTCGTCGTGGCAGCGCTGGTTGTTGCAGGCGCATTTCTGATCGTTTCGACACCCGCACGCGCGACCGATGACGATACGGCAACGCTCTACAACACGAAGTGCAAAATGTGCCATGGCGCAACTGCCGAAAAGAAGCTGGACAAGACCAAGGCTGATGATGTCTTGATCCAAACCGTTCTCGACGGCAAGACGATGGAGAAGCCGCCCAACATGCCGGCCTTCAAAGAACGAGGCGTCACGCCGGATCAGGCGAAGGCTCTGGTCGGCTATATCAAGTCTCTCCGGTAACGAACAAAAAAACGTTGTTCGTTCGCGTAGCTCTCTCGAGCGATCGAAAGGGCTGCGCTTTTTTTGCCCGCCCGCAATGCTTCATCGACAAATGCGTGTGATGGCAATCACCGCGCGCGCGCGCCGTTGACGGTAAGCTTTCGACAGGACTCAACCCGTTGCAAAGACTGATGACATGCGACGACATGCCGCTCTAATTCTCATTCTTTTCGGCTTGTCGATACTCCCTGTTGTTTTTTCGGTCGCCGCTCAATCGAATCAAACCTCGTCGCCGACAACAGTGCAGCCAAACGAAGGCGCAGTGATTGGCGGACCCAACGCGCAAGCGTTTCCTATTCCTTCACCCACTCTTCAATGTCAGGGATGTCATGGCGCGGGAAAGCAACTTCCATATCTCGCTGGTTCGTTATTCCACACGACGCAGCACAGCGGTTATGGCCACAGTTTCCACGCGCAAGCGTTACAGAGCGGGGCGAAGGCAGCAAGTTGTCTTGATTGCCACGCACGCAATCACGACATGACAACGATGCTGCCCGCGAATGATCCCGCTTCACCCGTCAATCGGGCAAACATCGCTGCGACCTGCGGACGCTGTCACGGCGATCAATCGGTGATGAAGGGCAGCGGAATCAGCAGTCAAGTATTCCTCTCGTATCGCGAGAGCGTGCATGCGAAAGCGATGGCGCGCGGCAACGTGAGTGCAGCTGTCTGCACTGATTGCCACAGCGCGCACGAAATTCTCCCCGCGTCCAACGCGCAATCCTCGATCGCAAAAGTGAATATTCCCAACACGTGCGGCAAGTGTCACAGTGCCGAAGCGACAGAATTCATGCAGAGTGTGCATGGCCAGGCGGTCGCGCGCGGTGTTTCGCGCGCGCCGGTGTGCACTGACTGTCATGGCATTCACAACATCACGCAGCCGTTCGACGGCGACAAAAATCTTGCGTCAGCGGCCGTCGCCACTGAAAGCTGTGCGAAGTGTCATGAAGGCGTAACTCTAACCCAGGAGTTCGGCGTCGCCAGCGGCCGCGTTGCGAGTTACAAAGACAGCTATCACGGCTTGGCCTCGCAGCTCGGATCAAAAGTCGTCGCGAATTGTGCGAGTTGCCACGGCGTACACAACATCCTGCCTTCTTCCGACCCGCGTTCAATGGTTAACGCGAAGAACCTCCAACAAACCTGCGGACAATGTCACATTGGCGCCAGCGGAAACTTCACGAAAGGAAAGGTTCATCTCACTTCTGAACTCGTTTCCAACGTGATGACGCGTGATTTGTCGGCGCGCGGAATACACATCGTGCGCTGGATTTATCTGCCGCTGATCTTTTTGACGATTGGCGGCATGGCTTTGCACAACGTGCTTGTCTGGCGTCTTAAAGTCGCCGCGAGGCGGCGAGAGCGCCGGACAATTGTGCGGCTCACGGCCAATCAAAGACTTCAACACTGGCTGTTGTTAACCAGCTTTATCGTGCTCGTGCTGAGCGGCTTTGCTTTGCAGTATCCGGATTCATTGCTGGCGTGGCTATTGGGATCAAATGAGTATCTACGCCGTATCATTCACCGCGTGGCGGCGGTTGTGATGATTGTCGTCGGCGTCTATCACATCGGATATCTCGCGCTCACAAAAGACGGCCGGCGCTGGGTAAAAGACATGTTCCCACGTGTCACTGACGTCAAGGACCTTTTGGAAAACTTTGCTTACTATCTCGGTCTGCGGAGCATCAAACCGAAGATCGCGCGATTCGGTTATGCGGAAAAAGCTGAATATTGGGCCGTCATTTGGGGCACTTTCATCATGGGCCTAACGGGCCTGATGATCTGGTTCAAGATTGGCATATTCGGTTTCCTCGCGCGTTGGTGGATCGACATCGCGCTCGCGATTCACTTTTACGAAGCGGTGCTGGCGACGCTCGCGATCATTGTCTGGCACTTCTATCATGTGATTTTCGATCCCGACGTTTATCCGGTAAACTTCGCGTTCATTGATGGTCGAGTTTCGGAAGAGCTTTATCGTGAAGAGCACGAGCTGGCATTCGAGCAGATGAACAAACAAACCCTGACAGCGTCGGAAAGCCCCGCCCCCAACGAAACGTCACCCGAAACAGCCGAGTAGATGAGCAACGAAAAGCTGCACATCACGAAGGCCCCGGACGACGCAGGCCCCGCCGAACCAGCGGCCAAGTCACCCAGCCTGTTCCGCAATTACGTTAGCCTGGTCGGCGGCGCGATCGTTATCGCGAGTTTTGTCAGCGTTGTCCTGCTCTTTCTGATAGAAGTCACCTCCAACGCCGAGAACCCTTATCTCGGCATTCTCACTTACATCATCTTTCCTTCAATCCTGATCTTCGGATTGTTCGTCACGATTCTCGGAAGGGTGCTTGAGCGCCGCCGCCGCCATCGTGCCGCGCCGGGCGAGCAGCCAGCGTATCCAAAACTCGATTTGAACGATCCGCGTTCACGCAAGGCCTTCTTCGTTTTCTTAGTCATAACTTTCGTGTTTGTTTCCGCGAGTGCGTTCGGCAGTTATCGCGGCTACGAATACACTGAGTCGGTCAATTTTTGCGGGCAGACCTGTCACACGGTGATGAAGCCCGAGTACACTGCGTATCTCGCCGGCGCGCATGCACGGGTTGGCTGCGTGGGCTGTCACGTCGGACCGGGCGCGAGCTGGTATGTGCGCTCGAAACTTTCCGGCGCGTACCAACTTTATTCCGTTACATTCAAAAAGTATTCGCGGCCAATTGGTTCGCCGGTCCACAATCTGCGGCCGGCGCAGGAAACCTGTGAACAATGTCACTGGCCCGAAAAGTTTTTCGGCGCGCAGCTCAAAGTCTTCAACCGTTATGGCTATGACGAACACAATACGCTTCGTCAGCGACGCATGCTGATCAACGTAGGGGGCGGCAGTCCACAGACGGGACTCGTGACCGGCATTCACTGGCACATGAACATCGCCAACGAAATTACTTACATTTCGATTGATGATCGACGCCAGGTGATTCCGTGGGTGCGGATCAAAGATCGCAGCGGCAAAGTTACAGAGTATTACGATCGCAACCGGCCGCTAACCGCGGAGCAGATCGCGAATGGAAGCAGGCGTCGTATGGACTGCGTCGATTGTCATAACCGGCCTGCGCATGTCTATCAACCGCCGGATGTTGCAGTCGATCTCGCGTTCGTCGCGGGAAGATTGGATCCATCGCTGCCTTATCTAAAGAAGAAGGCAGTCGAAATGTTGAGCCGGCCGTACGACACGACGCCGCAAGCGGTCGCGGACATTGCGGCCGGGCTTACTGAGTTCTACAGCAAGAACTATCCGGATGTTTATTCCCAAAAACGCCAGGCCCTGGACGGCGCGATTGCCGAAGTGCAGCGCATCTTTCAGACTTATTTCTTTCCGGAGATGAAGACAGATTGGCAGACGCACCCGAACAACATTGGCCATCTTTATTTCTCAGGCTGTTTCCGTTGTCACGACGGCGATCACGTCAGCAAAGACGGCAAAGTCATCAGCAACAACTGCAACATCTGTCACACGATGATCTACGACTCCGCCAATCCCGAGGCGTCTGTAAAGACCGGGCCGTTCATTCACCCGGTCGACTTGGGCTCGCTCGCCGACCGCAAGTGCGACTTCTGCCATAAACCAAACAAGCCATTTCAGCACCCGATCAATCTCGGGGACATCTCGATGTTCCAGTGCGCCGAGTGTCACCGGAAAGACGAGCCACAGCCGAAGAAGTAACTCCGGCAAGAATCCGCACTTACCCGAAAAAACTCGCAGTAGTTCTTCTTATTACGTCCATTTTCATAGTGTTTCTACGGTGAACGACTCGGCATGTTAGTTGCCGAGACATATTCAAATGCCTGCGCAGTTCACTGGTGCTGCGGAAGGAAGGCAAATCGTGGGCGATCACAATGTCGAACAGTACGACGAAACAAAATATCAGCGTTTCATGAAAGCGCTGCTGGACGACCTGCGGGCGCTCGCGTTCATGCTCGAGGATGGCCGGGTGGAAAGCGGCGTGCGGCGGATAGGCGCCGAACAGGAAATGTTCCTCATCGATCAGGTGATGCATCCGGCTCCGATATCGGGCGAAGTTCTTAGCAAGACTAACGACCCGCGTCTGACAACTGAAATTGCGCGGTTTAATCTTGAAGCAAATATGTCTCCGCGTCTGCTGACTGGCAGTTGTTTTCATCAGATGGAAGCGGAGCTGCGCGAATTGATTGCGAAAGCCCGCGCGGCCGCGAAGAATTTTAATGCCGACGTTTTGCTGTCGGGGATTCTGCCGACGCTTAACCCGTCAGACCTGACGCTTGACAATCTGACGCCATCTCCGCGCTACCAGCAATTGAATCGTGAAGTGATTCGCTCGCGCGGCGGTTCGCTGTCTATTTACATCAAGGGACTCGACGAACTTCACCTGTCACACGACAACATCATGATGGAGTCGTGCAACACCAGTTTTCAGATTCACTTGCAAACAGACGCAGACAATTTCGTGAGCGACTACAACCTGGCGCAGGCCATAACGGCGCCCGTGTTGGCAGTGGCGGTCAACTCGCCGCTGCTGTTTGGCAAGCGACTGTGGCGTGAAACACGTGTCGCGCTTTTCCAACATTCAACGGATGCTCGGTCGCGTCCGCAGGTTGCGCGCAGCCAGCCGGCTCGCGTCAGTTTTGGCGACAAATGGCTCGAGCACTCGGTGATTGCGCTCTTCCACGATCAGATTTCGCGCTTTCGTCCCATCATGATTTCGCAGCCAGACGAAGATCCCTTCCACGTTCTGGCGCGCGGCGAGACCCCGAAGCTCTCCGCTTTATGCATGCACAACGGAACCGTTTGGCGATGGAACCGTGCCTGTTATGGAGTTCAGGACGGCAAGCCGCACCTGCGAATTGAGAATCGCGCCTTGCCATCGGGTCCGACGATCATCGATGAGATTGCGAACACCGCATTCTTCGCGGGACTGATGTCGGCGTTGCCGGAGGAATATGGCGACGTCGCAAAGCGCATGTCGTTTGATGAAGCGAAAGGAAATTTTTTCCGAGCCGCGCGACACGGCCTCGATGCGCAGTTCAACTGGATTGATGGAGAGACATACTCGGCATCGGCGTTGATTCTCGAGCATCTGCTGCCTTTAGCGCGCGCTGGGCTCAAGCAGGCCAAAGTGGCGGCGCAAGACAGTGATAAGTATCTCAACATAATCGAAGAGCGCACGCGGAAACGAAAAACAGGCGCGCGCTGGATTTTGCATTCGTTTGACGCGCTCGCCGGCGTGCCGAATGAGCTGCGGCAGCGTCGATTGGCGGCGACCATGTTGGAGTGTCAAAAGAAAGAACGGCCGGTGCACAAATGGCCAACTGCGAAAATGGCCACCGACGATGATTGGGAAAACGGTTATCGCACGATTGGCCAATTCATGACGACGGATCTTTTCACCGTACGCCCGGATGACTTGATTGATTTGGCGGCGAGTTTGATGGACTGGCGGCACATTCGACACGTGCCCGTTGAAGATGACCACGGTCGACTGGTGGGCCTGGTCACTCATCGCAATTTGCTCCATCTACTCAGCAATGGGATGCGGAAAGAGAACGTCACAGTGCGTGATGTAATGGTGCCGAATCCGGTGACAGTTTCGTCGTTGACCCTAACACTCGATGCAATTCAGACCATGCGCGAACGGCGCATCGGCTGTTTGCCGGTCGTCGATGCCGATCAACTCGTCGGCATTGTGACCTCTTACGATTTTCTCGAAGCATCAGCGCGACTGTTTCGCGAACACCTGGAACGGCCGACACCGGCGAACGGCCGCGCACTTGCGCACACTGCATAACTCAGGTCAGGGGGGATGGAGACGGTTATGTCGAAAGATGAACGCGACATGCTCGACTTGTTAAAGACGGAATTAGATTTCATCGAGAAGGGTGGCTATGGCCGTGACGTCCGCACACCCTGGCGTGAGCGATCCGTCTTTCGGGACTCACTCTCGTGCGTGAATTACGCGCTGCCGGAGAAGGCGCATCCGTGTGATGAATGCCACCTGATCGATTTTGTTCCACAGGAAAAACGCAATGAAGTGGTTCCTTGCCATTTCATTCCGCTCACGGACGCCGGCGACACAATCGAGACGCTCGACGGCAATCAATCAGTGATGGAAGACGTCTTGAAGCATTGGCTGCGCAACAAGATTCAGGAGATTGAGGTTACGCGAGGTAATGGGAACTCTGGATCGTAATCGTGCGAAGAAAAAACGAGAGGAGGTGACGCATCATGACGACAGTGATCTACTTAAGTGTGGCCGCGCTAATCATAGTCGCGATCTGCTTTGGGATTCGATATTTTGTGCGAACCTCACAACGCTTTGGAGGCGAACGCGTCATCATCTGTCCTGAAACCGGCAAGCAGGCAATGGTCGAAGTCGATACAAAGCACGTGGCGTTGAGTGCGCTCGTAGGCCAGACTGATGTGCGCCTTGAGCACTGCTCGCGTTGGCCGATCAAGCAAGACTGTGGACAAGACTGTCTGTTGCAACTTGATGTGGCGCCTGACGAGTGTCTTGTTCGCAGCGTGCTCGAGAAGTGGTACCGCGCGAAGACCTGTGCCTTCTGCAAACGGCCGTTTGAGCCAATCCAGATGATCGATCACAAGCCGGCGCTGCTGAATCCCGAGGGCGTGACTGTCGAATGGAACCGAATTCCATTTGCGGGAGTGAATGAAGCGATGACGAGTTGTCTGCCCGTTTGCTGGAACTGTCACGTCGCGCAGACGTTTCGGCGCGAGCACGACGACCTTGTTGTCGAACGGTTGGTGCATTGAGTACAACAGGCGGCTACCTGTCTGGTTAGTTTTGCGAAGATGACAGGTAGGCTGCCTGTCGTACAGGGTCAGGTTTCTGCACATGCTGATTCCTCACCTATAATCGTGCCGGTCGTCATCGGACGGCTGGCAAATGAGAGTCGAGAAGCACACACTGAAAAAACCAAAGATACTTGTTGTAGACGACGAGAAGATGATCCGTTGGTCGCTTGGCGAAGCGCTGCGCGGCTGGGGCTTTGAGCCGGTTGAGGCCGATACCGCAGGAGCGGCGCTAGCCGCTTTCGATGGGGAACCGCCCGCGGCGATTCTGCTCGACATCAATTTGCCGGATGCGTCAGGCATCGATGTCCTGCGCCGAATTCGCCAGCGACAATCGGACGCCGTCGTCATCATGATTACCGCGAACGTGCTGGTAGACGAAACGATCGCCGCCCTGCGCGGAGGCGCATACGACTTCATCGGCAAACCGATCAATCTCGAAGAGCTGCATGTCGCGATTCGCAACGGCATTGAAGCGGGACGCTTGCGCAAGGAAGTAAACCTGCTGCGCCGCGAACGCGCTCAACAATTCAGTTTCGATCAAATCATCGGCAACTCGCCGGCGATGCGCGAGATGTTAGCTATCGCGCGCAAAGTCGCCGAGAGTGAAGTCTCGTCAGTGTTGTTGCAAGGTCCATCCGGTACCGGAAAAGATCTGGTCGCCAAGGCGATTCACTATCAATCGCATCGCGGCGATGGCCCGTTCGTGGCGATCAATTGTGCCGCGCTTCCTGGAACTCTGATCGAGAGCGAACTGTTTGGCTACGAGAAAGGCGCGTTCACCGATGCGAAAGCGCGTAAGGAAGGTCTGTTCGAGCAGGCCGAAGGCGGCACACTATTTCTGGATGAAATCGGCGAACTTGAATTGAGCTTGCAAGCCAAGCTCTTGCGTGTGCTGGAAGAAGGCGCGTTTCGACGGGTTGGCGGATTACGAGATATTCCTTTCGACGCACGCATCATCGCGGCGTCGAATCGCGATCTAAAAGCAGAAAGCGAAGCCAATCGCTTTCGCCTCGATCTGTACTACCGTCTGTCGGTGATCCAAATCGACATTCCGTCTTTGCACGAACGCGGCGATGACGTGCTGTTGCTGACTGAACATTACATCGGTTCATTCAGCAAACGCCTGCGCAAGCAGGTAAAAGGGATCGCCCCGGAAGTCGCCGCTGCCTTTCGCCGTTATGAATGGCCAGGCAATGTGCGCGAGCTGCGCAATGTGATCGAACGCGCGCTGATTCTCGAAGATGAAGACGTCATTACGATGAAATACATTCCGCGCGCAGTCGCCGACGGCGCGAGAAGTGTCCCGACTGATGGCCGCAGCGCCGGAGTTTCCGGTTCGCAGTTTCGTTTGCCCGCAGAAGGCGTCGCACTCGAAGACGTCGAGATGTCTCTTGTGCGGCAGGCGATTGAGCGCAGTGGCGGCAATCAGACGAAAGCCGCCGAACTCCTCCGCATCTCACGGGATCAATTGCGATACCGGCTGAAGAAGTTGGAAGAAGATCAGGGCGCGTTAGCGAGTTAAGAACAAATAATCTGAGGCGTGCTAAACTCCTGCCGTCATGTCTGCCGATCGCGCTAGCACAGCTCACACCGCGCAGGCGCTCGCTGATTCCCTCAAAGAGCTTGCGGATATTAAGTTCGCGCTCGATCAATCCACCATCGTCGCCATCACCGATCAGCGCGGCATCATCAACTACGTCAACGATCAGTTCTGTCGGATCTCGAAATATTCGCGCGAAGAGCTGCTGGGCCAGGACCATCGCATCATCAATTCCGGCTATCACTCAAAAGAATTCATTCGCAATCTCTGGACGACGATTGCGAGCGGGCAGGTTTGGAAGGGCGAGCTTCGCAATCGGGCAAAGGACGGGAGCATTTACTGGGTGGACACGACCATCGTGCCGTTCCTTGATGAGGACGGCAAGCCCTATCAATACGTCGCGATTCGCCACGACGTCACGCAACTGAAACTCGCCGAAGAGCAGATTCGCCAACAAACGATTGAATTACAACGTGCGGCGCAGCTTTCATTCACGGGCGAGCTGGCGGCCGGACTGGCGCATGAGATTAAGAATCCGCTCGCGGGCATTCAGGGCGCCGTAGACATCCTAATTCGCCGGCGTGATGCCAACGATCCTGAACGCGAGGCTCTGGAAGGCGTGCGCCATCAGGTGCAGCGCATCGACAACACTGTCCGAGCGTTGCTCGATCGGGCGCGGCCGCGGAATCTGAAGTTGGTGCGCGCGTCGCTGACTGAGCTTATGCAGGCAACGGTCGATCTGGCGCGCGCGCAACTCGGCGGACGCGGGAGCGATGGAGTGCAGATCGAATTTGTGCCGCCGGCCGAAGACATCTTCCTTGCAGTAGACTCCACGCAAATTGAAGATGCCGTCCTTAATCTCATGATCAATGCGATCGAAGCACTCGACGGTGACGGCAAGGTGACGCTGCGAATTCGTCGTGTTCGTCCGGCCGACGATGAGGCCGGCGAAGAGGCTGTTATCGAAGTGTCCGACAACGGTCGCGGTATCGAGGCGCAAGATTTAACGAACATCTTCAGTCCGTTCTTCACCACCAGCAAAGGCGGCACAGGTCTCGGACTTCCGGCAGTGCGTCGCATTGCGCGCGTGCATGGCGGCAGCGTTGATGTGAAATCCGTCGTTGGCAAAGGATCGACCTTCGCGATTCGGCTTCCGATCATCGAGCAATAGCAACATAGAGCAGCTAAGGTTAGCTTCGCCTAAAAAGTCTGGGTGGGTTCATAGTCGGCGATTGAATTTAGAGAACCGCGAACGATAGTGCAGCGGGATAAAGATTCCCTTTGAGTCGCAGTCGAATCGTTAACCCGCTTGCTACCGCAAGGGGTTCTGTATTCGCCGTCCGTTTCACGGACTTTTGATCTTTTTCCGTTGTCGTCCCAGCACTTAAGCGCCGCGCTATTTTCACGCGTGATTGGCTCGATTAAGAGCCGCTGGTCGACAGTCAGTTGGTGGCGGTCGGGCTTATCGACGCTGTTCGTCGGCGGCATCGTCGCTACGCTTGCTTACATCGTTGGATTGTTTCTGCGAAGGCTCGCCAGTTAGCGTGAGTTAGGCGGCAAGCGGAACGATGCAATCGATCGGACACATCTCGACGCATTTTGGCGAGTCGAAATATCCTTCACACTCCACGCAGGTGTTTGGATCGATTTCGTAGATATCTTCGCCGGCGCGAACTGACTCGGTCGGGCATTCGGCGCGGCAGGCGTCACAATTGATGCAATCTTCAAGAATCGTTAGTGCCATGATTTTTGTCTTCCCTATGATTTTCGGAGCGGCGCTGGTTCTAAACGAACGCTCCCCGTTGCGATGAATATCGAACATAATCATCTGCGCGGCAGTGACGCGTCTCACACAGGAGGTACAAATGAAAATTCGTCGGATGCTTGCAACGATTCTTGGCTTCTTGATGATGTTGCTTGGGCTGTCGGCTCTGCTGGTTCCTGATCGAATACTTCCGTTTGCTCGCTTTACCACAACGCCGAATGGAATTTACGTGGCCGCCGGCATTCGGTTGGCCATTGGCCTGATTCTACTGATGGCAGCAGGCGGCTCGCGCTTTCCCATTGTGTTGCGAGTGATGGGAGCGTTGGCAATTCTCGGCGGAATAGTTACGTTGGTAATCGGCGTAGCCGGCGCTCAGAGGATTGCGCAGCAGATACTGCCATACGCGACGACAATGATCCGCGGCATCGGCGCGTTTCTGATTGTGCTCGGGATGTTTGTGGTTTACGCAGTTAGTGGGAGTCGTTCACCGCGACCCGCGTGAATCGGGCAATCTGCCAGCATGATCACGGAGCCAGGGCAATAGTCGCATAACGCCGGAGTTGACGCGGCCGCGCGATTTCTTACCCCTTTCCCCTTTGTCCCTTACGTCACACGATCCCGCGGTTCGCGTCCAATGGTTTGTTAGACGGCGTGCTGACCGTCAATGACGTCCTCGAGACTTGGAACGTGCTGGCAATTCGCCTACCACTTTGCCCTTCGCGTCTGACAATGATTGGCGCGGCGGGCAGTCGACGCTGCCCGCCTGCGTGGCGATTGAACACATGCTAAGCCGTAACCATCTGCATCTGAACTGCTGGTGCGATGTGGTGTTCGCGTTAGTGTTTCTTACCGCAGTTAGATTCAGCTGCGCTTCCCACGATGGCATCCGCCTGTTCCTGGGTGATTAGCCCCTGGTCCAGGAACTGGTTCACAATGTGCGCGGTTGCGGAGACATATTCCCCATGATTTTTCCAGGGGACACCGGGCGCTGGGCCGCTGCAGTTCGGAAATTCGATGCCTGCTGCTGAAAAAGTGGCGTTGAATGTCGTTCCACCAACTATGTCAGTGCCAATCCGGAGCCAATCAGGATCCAGATCTGCGTTCCTGGTCCACGATTGCAAATCGGAAAATCCGGCAGGGAAAGGAGTCCCTGGCGCAATGATCGGCCTCGGTGCTGACAGCCACAGAAAATGCTTATTGGCGTCCGTGAGCAAGACCTGAGGAACGAAGAAGTAGTGACCCGCAGGTAGCTCGAGTGGATTGGTGAACCTTACATTAAATCGAACTTCCTGACCAGTTGCTGGCCCGTCCCCTCCGGTCAGATTGCCCGGTTTCGGATGGATCCCCAGATCCACGCTCTTGGGAACCGTAAAGACGCTGGCTAGCAACGTCGTAGCGAACGTCAAGTTCCCGTCCAATGAATCTCGAGTAAAGGACTCGACGTCCGAAGGAGAGTTGACTCGTGTGGGAACCTGTGCGGTACTGAAGGTCGGCGGTCCAGATGTCCGGCCCACGTTTGAATCGCTCGGGAACACCCGATAAATCGAGACGCTAACCTCGGCAACATTACTCAAGCTGACTCCTAACGGAATCAGCCCGGTAAACGTGGCTGAAGTGATAGCGGTCTGCGACGTAACGACGAAATCATCAGCCGATTCCGTTTCCTGGTTCAGCCCCGAGCCTGGTGGCCGCGAGGCGGTGGCTATCCTTCCATCGGGATTGCCGGTTGAGAAGAAAAAGGATTGCCCTGCAACCTGAGATGCCAGCGAAACCAGGGCAGTTAAGCTTAGAACCAAACCGAAAGCGAGAGACTTGCCCGCGTTCGTTCTAGCCTCAAGAATTTTTCGCGCGAATTTCGAAGACATAAACCTTGCTCCTTTCAGAGACTGATTGAACGGCTCATTCGGGAAAACTGCGACGAATGGAGCGCCTGATGGGCTGGTGTAGGAAGGATTGCCGCACCAAAACCCGTTCGAGACCAACCCGATTGACAGCGAGTGGCGGCGAAGTTATCACCGAAGGTTTGCTATAGCAAGGGCATCAAGTAGCGCGCTGTCTTAGCAGATGATGTGTCCGGCGAAAATAACGTGGAGTTGACGCGGCGGCCGCGCGGTTTCTTTTTCCTTTTACCTTTTTCCTTTTGCCTTGGATAAGACTTGCGACGGGCTACTTCTTAGCCTGGTAAGAATGTTCTAATTCACGAGTTGAATTCTCGATGTTGCTGACAGGCTCTCCAGGTTCAGCCAAAACCGGAGTGGAGCCTTGTCTCAATTCGCTGGTACTGAAGTCGGCTGTCTGTGGTGACTGCGCCTGATTGATCTTTCGACTCTGCTGCCAGAAACGCGCTACCAAAACTCCTTCGACCAAGACAAAGCCCACCAGGCTCATCATTACGAAAATCTTGCCCAGAGAAGGGTCGATCCCGTTATCCTTCATCAACACTAACGCTCCCAGAGCCATTCCCAGGAGGGTAATGCTGGTTCCGGCGATAACCCACCCTAAAGTCTCCGTCGATCTCTCCGCCGGCTTCTGATCGCTGATGCGATTTAGCACGGCGAGATTCGTCCCACAATGTTTGCAGTAGTTCAAGACGCCTTCGAACTGTCCACCGCAGGTGGGACAAAACATATCTTTCAGCCTCCGAGTCGTACTATCGAATACCGGCGGCACATCACTACACGCTCATCTGTCTGCTAAGTTCAAGAGTGAAACGAATAAAGCCCTGCGTTTCGCGCAACTTGTTCAATCTCTCGCCATCTTGCGATTCTAAGGCTTGCTCAATCAAGACTGCCCACGGTCTGCCATAATTTTCCTCGGCCCAACGCGCAATCGATTTCGATGCGACTGTTCTGTTTCGTAGAGTAAAAAGCAGCCTGCACATCGTCAGAACCGCGTAAGCTTGGTATCCGCGAATCGAACGTCGGGTGCATGCCTTTGTTAGACATCCCGCGTTTGACACCGGCTCACTTTTTATTAGCCACAGCTTCAACATCAGCGAGCAAATTTTGGAGCGTTTCCATTGGCAAGTATTTGCCGCCCACGATTACGGCATAAATCTTTCGTGTGTTGTTGATGTCCGTGAGCGGATTTGCGTCGAGCAACACGAGGTCGGCTATTTTGCCTTTTACGACAGTGCCGAGCGATTTCTCCATGTCGAAATACTTCGCCGGGTTGATAGTGGCGGTTCGCAGCGCCTCGGTGGGCGTCAGCCCGGCTTGGACCAACAGGGCGAGTTCTTCGTGCAGGCTGAAACCGGGAAAGACATAAGGGTTAGCCGTGTCCGTGCCGGCGATGATCCGAACGCCCGCTCGGTTCATCAGCCCGACCACCTCAAGCTGTTTTTGAAAGACTCTCTTTGCTTGCGCGTTAAATTCTGGCGTGTGTTCCTTCCAGCCGTAAGCGTCTCCCCAAAATTGCTGCTTCAGGAAATCGGGGATGTACTTGATTCGCGGATCGTTTCGGAAGTCCGCATCACCACTAAACGCTAGCGCCCGAAGCACAGTGAGTGTTGGGCACATCCACGTCCCATTCCTGACGAAGCGGGCGAAGAGCGCCGTAGCTTTCTTCTCGTCAAAGCTATCGAGGGCTGCGGCCTGTTCGAGCACTGCGGTGTCTTGACGAATACCCTCCGCCCGAAGTTTCGCCTCATTTTCCTTCCTCAGTTCTGCCTCCTTCGCCGAGCACGCTACGAGCACTCCCATCAAATGCTCAATGCTCTTTTGCCCGGCATCGGAGGCTTCGGCGGCGCTCACGAATTCGGGCACGTGTCCGGCGAAAACCATGTTCTGTCGCTTCGCCTCATCGGCAATTGCAAAGTAGGCGTCGCGGGGGACCATGCTATAAATCTTAATGAAGTCTGCCCCCATATCCTTGACCTTGAGCACTGCTTTTCTCCCCTCGTCGTCGTTGCTGACCGCAATTGTACATGGCTTGCAGAAGGGGTTCGGTCCATCTATGAGGATGCCAGCCGCGAATATATGCGGGCCGATTGTCGTCCCCGCCGCGACCTCCGCGCGCCATTGTTTGATCGGGGGCAGTGGCGAGAACATGTCGCGCACGCCGGTTATGCCGTTGGCGATGAAGAGCGGAAAGAAAACCTCCTTGTTCCACTCATGCACATGCATGTCCCACAGGCCGGGTATTAGATACTTGCCCGTAGCGTCAATCACCTGTGCGCCCTGCGGCACTTTGATTGTGCGACTCTTACCGAGCGCAATAATTTGCCCGCCCTCGATTATCACGGTCATATCGGGTTTAGCCTGTCCGCGCGTGACATCAATCACTGTGAGGTGTGTCAAAACAAGCGGACGCGACTGTGAAGTTGTCGTTTTTTGTGCCAATAGCAAACCAGGTAATAGAAGGGTCAAAAGTAGCGCTGGTATTTTTCTCATCGGTTTCCTAACCTTTGTGAACGAGAAGACGTCTATATATTATGCGTAATGGGCATGATAATACTCGAATTCCGGGATTATCTTGCCCGTTATTATCACGCCACGTAGTGATAATTCCGCGATTTAAAATTTATCCATTCGTCGGATCAGTAACGACGTCAGACTGTTGTGACGGATTCGAAATGATAGGTTGAGTGAGATGCTTCGAGCACGTTGTCGCCGCGGCTTTGCAGTCGACTTAAACCCAGTAGGGCCGCCCCGAGCGCGCAGACGTATTCGCAGTCGTTCGGGACTTCGACCGTGATTCCGAGTCGTTGCTCCAACGCCTTCACCATTCCGCGCTGGGTCGCGACGCCGCCAATGAACATAGTCGCGCCCTGATTATTCTTTTCCTCATTAGCGGGTGTGGCGACTTTGCCGCGCGTTTGCACACGCTTCAATAACAGCGCTGAACGATCGGCGAGCGAATCGTAAATGCCTCTCAGGATGTCTTCCACGCCAACGCCGGTGCTCACGTGATTGATGATTTCGCTTTCCGCAAGCACCGCGCAGACGCTGCTGATCGGTTGAGAATTCTCTGACTTCAAAGCCAGCTCGCCAACGTATTCAATACCGAACTGAAGTTACTTTGCCGCACGCTGGATGAAGCTGCCTGAGCCGGCCGCGCACTTGTCGTTGGTTTTGAACCCGCCCACCTTGCCTCCATCTTTCAAGGCGACCGCGCGCGTTGATTGGCTGCCAATGTCCAAAAGGATTGCGGCGCGTGGGTTCAAGTAATGCGCGCCGCGCGCGGCGCTGGTGATTTCAGTGATCTGAATGTCGCGGAATGAAATTCCGTAGCGGCCGAAACCTGTCGCGGCGATGTAGGAGACCTCCGAGGGCTCAATGCGGCCATTTTCCGCGGCCGCTTTCAAAGCCGTGCGTGCCGCTTCTTCCACCTTTGCACCGGTGCGCGTGATGCCGAGCCCGAGCACGACCGGCGGTCGATCCGGCTGTCGCTGGCGAATGATCACTGCTTTTGTAAATCCGGATCCACTGTCGATTCCTGCTACGTGGTGCATGCCGGTGTCCTCCAGACCGCCGTCTCGAAACTCTCGTCCTCTTTTTCCAGCGCAAACAACGCCGCGCCGATCGCTCCCATGAAGTGCGCATCCGGACTGACTTGCATTTTTGTTTCGAGAACGTCTTCCATCGCCTTAACCATGCCGACGTTGCGCGCCACGCCGCCCGTCATCGTGATGTCCGGCTCCAACGAGACTCGGCGCGCCAGAGAGATCGTGCGCTTGGCAATCGCAAGATGAACTCCGCGCAGAATATCGGGCGGCGTTTTACCCATCGACAGATAAGACAGGATGTCGGATTCAACGAAAACAGTGCAGACAGTCGTCAGCTTCACCGGGCGCGTGCCTTCCAGTGACAGTGGACCGACTTCATCGAGCGTAATGCCCATGACATCCGCCGCGTTCGCGAGAAACCTGCCCGTGCCCGCCGCGCACTTGTCGTTCATTACAAAGTCGAGCACTAAGCCATCCGCGCCGACGCTGATCGCTTTCGCGTCCTGACCGCCCATGTCGATTACTGTCCGCGTGGAAGGGAAGATGTAGCTGGCGCCGCGCGCGTGACAACTGATTTCAGTCATCTGCGCGTTGCCGAAGGTGATCTTGTAGCGTCCATAGCCAGTGCCGACAACGAAACCGATATCGCGCGGATCGACCCTGGCCTCGCGACACGCGACGTGAAAGGCGTTCTCGGCAGCCTTAGTCACGTTCGCGCCGGTGTCGGTGAGCGCGCGCCCGACAATCCCGGCGCCCTCTTCAATGATGACTGCTTTGGTTTGCGTCGATCCGACGTCCACTCCGGCTGCGAATCTCATTTCGCCTTCTTTCCAAAATTGGCTACAGAGGCACAGAGACACAGAGACGGAAAGAGAGAAAAACGAGCAGATAAAATTGCGTGCGACCGGCTATTCATTTTGTGTTTGTCTCAATTTCTCCGTGTCTCTGTGCCTCTGTGGCTTGACTTCTGATGCTCGAGCGCTTCGAAGTACGCATCGATGCGATTCTTCAGTTGCGCTTCTGAGAAATAGCGCGGGTCCTCCAAATCCGATTCGATGTAGAGCGTCGGCACGCCGAGCGTTTTCGTGAAGTAGTCGCGCATGTCACCTTGCCCGGCAGAGAACAAGCGGCAGCTCTTCACGAAATGGATAATCACGCCGTCAGCATTCCAGTCGTCAACGTAACGTTTAATCTGTTCGTAGCGCTGCAAGTAATTGCGGTTCGTGACGTTGTGTTCAAGCATGTGCCGCGCGACTGATTCGAAAGGCCTGTCCGGATCGTGACGTGCGCCAAATTCCCATAGCCCGCCGACGGTCGAATAAGTCGACGCGACCGCCGTCGCTTTCCATTTCGCGAACATGTCGCGGAACGTGCGGAAATGCGGATAGGGTGGCGGGCCTTCGAACACCAGCCGAAACTTTTCTTTATCCGCGTCTCCATCGTTTGCGATCTTCTCTTCGAGCTCACGCAGCGCGATCTCGAAAAACTCCACGCCTTCCGGCTTCGCGCGATAAACGTAGAGCGGGCCCATCAAAGTAATCGCATCGAAGTAAGCGTCGAAAGGCGAAGGCGCAGTGCGGGCGAGATTCTTAATTCGAGACCAGAGTTCTTCGACTCGTGCGGAACAACGCACCGCATCCGTGAAGCGGTCATAGTCAAATTTTCGTCCCGACAGCGTTTCCACTTGCGCGATCAATTCATGCAACTGGCGCACGACGTAATCGATGTCCGCTCGCGACACTTCGTCGCCGCGCATGAACGGCACGTCCAGCGTGTAGAGCGGCGCGCCGGTGAATTCAGCGACGTGCTCGAACCATTTCAAATAAGTATTGCAGCCGACGAAGTTGCAGAGGACCAGGGTAGGCTTTGGCAATTTGCCGCCCGTCGGCGTGATGCCTTTCAAGTAAGCACCGATGTCAGCTTTGACGTAGGCGCAATTGTCCGCCGCATAACCCAGTTCTTCGGCCAGCAGAATTGGATCCAGGGACTGATGACGAATCGCGAGCTGCAGCGCGTTGACTTCGGGATAGATTGGCACCGCGTCGAAAGCTTCGAGCACCTCGACGCAGTTGCCGGAGATCATCATTGAAACGGTCGGCGGCGTGCCGGTTTCGGCAGCTTCATTCAGCCGCTCGTACCACTTCACCATCAACTCTTTCTGTCGATGGTGAAGCTGGCTGCGATACTCAGTTTGGGTGGTCATTCGGTTCATCTGGAGTGCGCCGGCAGAGCGAAGCGGCGACGGCGCTTTGGATCGACTTCTTGATGCCCGATTTATCCAAAGCGGTGTCGCGCTTGCCACCGCGCTCCAAACAATCAATCAAACAACAACGACTCGACGAACGTCTCGATTTCGGTGCGCAGACGTTCGAAGGTGAACATCTTTTCTTCAAACTCCATCAGCAGATGCGGAATTTTTTCTTTCTCCAGCTCCTGCTTGAACAGCACATAGTCGAAGTACGCCGGCTCACAGAACTTCGCGATCAGCAGCAAGACAGCATCGGCTTCGCGACGCCGTGCTTTTTCAATCAGTTGCTTGTGACGCGGATTGCGCCAATCGTGACGCACCGATGAGTAGACCGAGCGATTGACGTAGCTGTCCGCCAGCGCCTTGAGCGGATCGCCGTTCACCGTGACGTCACTTAAGAACCAGCGCGGCCCGAGGACGAAATCGTCATCAACGATGTAGCACCCGGCTTCTTCGATAATCCTGATGAGATCAAATGGCGGTTGCTCGCAGAATGATCCCTCAATCACAATGCGAATCGAATCGCGTGGCTTGCCTGTACGCGATGGTAGCGAGTGCAGCGTTTCGCGCAGAAGCGTGGCGTGCTCGTCGACCGGCAGGAAATTTCCCGCGCGAATCAGCGCATACAACTCGCTCGTGCGAATCAAATGCGGATTGCGCGCGCGTTCGTCGTAAAGCTGACGGATCAGTCTTCGGTTCTCGTTGTAGGCTTCGATGGCATCTTTCAGCGCGCGGTCAGTCACGCGGGCGCCGCCGATTCGCTCGAGATTCTCAATCAGTCGCTCATACTCAGTTACCAGAAAAGCGGTGCTCGACTCTGAGCTGGCGTTGTGAGGCAAGTGCAGAAAGTCAGTGTAAGTGTCCGGAAAGTTGCGCTTCATCACGAAGCACAAATTGCGCGCTGAATCGCAGATCGACGAGAAAAGTAGTCCATCAAACAGTCCGAGATGATTTGTCAGCCCCATCTCCAGCGTCGTCTTAATGATCGAGCAGATGAACGATCCAAAACGGGCGTCGGCGTATTGAATGTCCAGTTGGTCGCCCGCGCCGTTCAACCCTACGGGCAACATTCCAGCGGCGTGTATGATTTCGACCGGCGCATAAACGGGGAAATAGCCGATGGCTTTTCCCAACGGATGATCGGCTTTCCACTGTTTGACCGTGGAAAAATTGAGATCCTGAATGATGTCCCCGGGAGAAGGCTTAACCACAGAGGACACAGAGGAAGACAAAGAGGACTGATAGTCAGTTTGTCCTTCTGTTGGTTTCTCCATCGTGTGGTTTCCTCTGTGTCCTCTGTGGTTAATTCATCTCAACCAACCATATTCAGTCCACCGTTGACGCTAAAAACCTGACCCGTGATGTAGCTGGCCGCGTCGGACGAGAGAAACAAAACCAGCGGCGCAATCTCATCAGGCCGTCCCAGTCGCTTCAACGGAATGAAGTTGACGATCGCTCCAAGAATTTTCGCCGTGAATTCATCCTGCTTCATTTCGTCGATCAGCGGCGTGTCGCACAGACCAGGCGAAACAACATTGACCCGAATGTTGTCGCGTGCATGCTCTCGGGCCAACGTTTTCGAAAACGCGGTGATGGCCGCCTTCGAACTGGCGTAGATAGCTTCCCCAAACGAACCCACGCGGCCCGTGTCCGAGCTGATGTTCACGATTGCTCCCTGCTTGCGTTCAACCATCACGGGCAGGATGGCGTGGCAGGTGTTGGCGACCCCGATGAAGTTGATCGACAAGACTTTCTGCCACAGGTCCGGAGTGGTCTTGATGAACGGCTGCAAGCGGTCCCAACCCGCGCAGTTCACCAGCACGTCAATTTTTCTAAACTGACGCATCGCTTCATCGCGCAGGCGCTCGACGGCTTGGTGGTTCGTTACGTCAGTCTCGAATGCGATGGCGCGGCGGTGATATGTCTCGGTTACGTTGAGCGCGGCGGTTTTGGCGTCGGCATAACGCAAATCGGCGATCAGAAGGTCGGCGCCGGCCTTTGCGAATGCATTCACAATCGCGCGTCCAATGCCGCGCGCCCCGCCGGTCACAATTACTGACCTTCCTTCGAAATTCATCATGGTTTTTATCACGCGACTACGAGTTCGCGTTCGGTTTCAAGACTCGGTATGGACGCCAACTTGAAAAGATCAATTGCGTTATCACGCATAATCTTTCGTTCGACGTCGGGTTTTAGCCCCAGCTCACAAAGCTGCGTGAGACATTCTTTCCACGGCAGACCGTTCGTTCCCCAAATGCAACGATCGCGGCCCAGCCGGCTGTTGATGAACTGAATGATTTGCGGCGAGAGATATTTCGGCAGCCAAGCATCGACGCCGAACCAGACGTTCTCCCATTTGTAGCAAACGGAGATTAGCTCATCGACCCACGGCCAGCCGGTGTGCGCGCCGATCATCTTCAAGTCAGGAAAGTCACAGGCGATGCGATCAAGAAACATCGGTCGCGCACCGTCGCTGGGGCTAGCTTCGAGTACGTGCCCAACTTGCATTGACAACGGCACATCGAGTTCGACGCATTTCGCGTACAGCGGATACATCTTCGCGTCGTTTAGTGGAATATCGAATCCGTAGATGTGGACATAGACGCCCTTGAAGTTGTGCTTCGTGACGGCGAGCTCGATCTCTTTCAAACTCTCCTTAATTCGGAAGGGGTTGTAGCCGGCGAGGCCGACGAAACGCTCAGGATGGCTTTCAGTGTACTGAAGGACATCTTCAAGTTGCGTGTCCATGTACATCCACTTGCGCCAGTAGGACCACATCTTCGTTTGCGTGATGAAGACCTTCTCAACGCCGGCGTCGTCCATCTGTTGCAGCATCTCTTCCATCGAAGCAAAGCGCGGCAAACCGCCAATCGCCTTCTCCATCCGGCAAATGAGCTCGCCCTCTTTCGCGCGATCCCACTGTTCCATGAACTCGGAAGTGGCGACGTAATACATGAAATCGATGGCCTGGATTTTTTTCATTGCCGTACCTCAAATTACAGATCGGCGCGCCAAAGCGCAGCGCGTTTGGCCGAACCGGAGCAACGGTTGTGCCAGCCGAATGTTGTTAGGAATACGCGGAAATCGCCGATTTTGCTGGGGAATATGCCGAATCAATGCGCAGAACTACGCAGGATTGGCGCTGGATTTCTCGAGTCGATCACATCGTGTGGAAAGCGAATTCCGGTTCTGCACTAGTCTGACAGGACAGACACAAACTGGCAGCCGGATTTGCGAGCAGACGTTTCACGCCAATCTCGCTGCCGCACTCAGCACAATGGCCGTAAGACCCATCAATCAGACGATCCTGTGCGTCGATAATCTCGCGCAGTTGGTGCTCTAACTCATCGCGATGACGCCAGTCGATCACTTCGATGTACTCATCCGACGGATCGCGTTCGTTCGCCGCAAAGCCATTGCCGTGGACCAGCGATCCTGCTCCTGAAATTTCGCCGCAGACGCGTTCCTTTTCACCTTGAAGCAATTCCCACAGCGCGCCCGGTTGCGCGCTGGACGATCCTTCCAAACCTTCAATGCTCTCGAGTAGTGCCCAATCGCTCATGATTGCAACCTCAAACTAGATCATCACACCAGTACCAGCGGACACAGATCGAGCAACCGCTATTCCAACTGCGGCGCCAAGTGAATTCGCGGTCGTCAACGGTTTTTCTGAGCGTTTTCCCGCGAAAATTGGTGAAGTTTCCGCAATAAAAGTGGTTCGCCCGGGCGATTTATCAACGAATCGTAAGCTGCGTAGCGGGCACAAACGTTGCAGTGAATAACGTGTTTTTTTGACAGGTGTCTTATGTCACAAGTTGGTACCATACAAATCACTGAAACCAATCCGGGTTGGTTGTCTACACGCCGCGATGGCGATGTCGTGTTGCGCGATGGCTCCACGGTGCGCGTGCGCGTCATGCGTCCTGAGGATGAAGAACTTCTTTTTGCACTGTTCAAGTCGTTGTCGGCAGATTCGCGTTGGTTGCGATTTATGTCGGCTGCGAGTGATTCAGCGCTGGCTGCTGAAGCGCATCGCGAAGCGTGCGTCGATTACTGCCGGAACTTCGGATTAATCGCATTGACTGGCGCCGCGGATCGGATCGTTGGCCACGCCTTCTACACCGCGATCAGCGAAGACCGCGCCGAAGTCGCATTCGCAATTGCCGATGACTATCAGGGCCGAGGGCTGGCGACGATCCTCCTGGGCCAACTTGCGGAAGTGGCGGCCGCGAATTCAATTCAAGTGTTTGAAGCAGAAACTCTCTCAAGCAACACGGCGATGCTGAATGTGTTTCGCGAATCAGGGTTCCCGACGAAGATTACTGTCACCGCAGGTGAACTCCTCGTGAGGTTCCCAACTTCACTGACATCGGAAGCAATCGAAAAATTCGAACGTCGCGACAGCATCGCCTCAGAAAACGCTCTTAAGCTCTTCTTTAATCCGCGCGCCGTGGCGGTCGTGGGCGCATCGCGCAAACGCAGTAGCATTGGCGGCGAGATCTTTCACAACCTGCTGAGTTACGGCTTTCAGGGTCCGGTCTACCCAGTCAATCCATCCGCCAGGGTCATTCAGTGCGTGCCGGCATACAAAACGGTCGAAGAAATTCCGGGTGCTGTTGATTTGGCGATCATTGTCGTCCCAGCAGCAGAAGTTGTCGCAGCGGCCGAGAGTTGCGGGCGCAAAGGTGTCAAAGCGCTGGTAGTCATCTCAGCAGGTTTTTCCGAAATCGGATCGGCAGGACAGGACGGGCAAACCGAATTGCTGCGCGTGTGTCGCGCTTACGGGATGCGGCTGATCGGCCCGAACTGCATGGGCATTCTGAACACGGATAATGAAGTGCGACTAGACGCTACGTTTGCGCCGATCATTCCACCATCCGGCGGCGTCGGCTTTTCATCACAAAGTGGCGCCCTGGGCTTGGCGATCATGGAATACGCAAAGTCACTCGGTCTGGGCATCTCGACGTTCGTGTCTGTTGGCAACAAAGCGGATATATCAGGAAATGATCTGTTGCGTTATTGGGAGAACGATAATGCCACCGAGGTGGTCCTGCTCTATCTGGAGTCGTTCGGAAATCCACGCAAGTTATCGCAAATTGCGCGTCGCGTTGGCAAGAAGAAACCCATCGTCGTCGTAAAGAGCGGCCGCTCGAAGGCCGGGGCGCGCGCGACATCGTCGCATACCGGCGCGCTCATCGCAGCATCCGACATCACGGTTGACGCGCTATTTCGACAATCGGGTGTTATACGAACCGATACACTTGAAGAGTTGTTCGATGTGGCGACGTTGCTCGCCAATCAGCCACTGCCGCAAGGCAGTCATGTCGGAATCATCACGAATGCAGGTGGTCCCGCGATCCTTTGCGCGGATGCATGCGAGGCGCGGGGTTTGGAAGTTCCTCTGCTCAGTGAAGAGAGTCAGCAGAAACTTCGGGCGGTATTGAAACGCGAAGCCAGCGTCGCAAATCCGGTTGACATGATTGCCTCCGCGACGGCCGAGCAGTATCGCGAAACCATTCGCATCGTTGCCAGCGATCCAAACATCGATTCGTTGATTGTGATCTTCGTTCCGCCGCTCGTAACGCGTCTCGAAGACGTAGCGCGGGTTATTAGTGAAGAAGCGCCCGCACTTCGTGATCGCAAGCCGCTCGCGAGCGTGCTGATGTCTCCACTTAAACCGCCCACGGTGCTGAGGGACGCGCGTGTTCCCGTTTATCAGTTTCCCGAGACCGCCGCGATCGCCTTGTCCCGCGCGGCACGTTATGGCAAGTGGCGCAACCGATCCGAGCCGTTGCGCGTTGAGCTCAGCAACATCAGACGCGAGGACGCCGCAGCCCTCGCTGCCACCGCGTTGCAGCGCGGCGAAGGGTGGCTAACGCCCGCGGAAGTTGCCGAACTGCTCGCCTGTTACGGCTTGCGCATGGTTGAACAGAGATTCGTGCGCACGCCTGAGGAAGCTGCGGAAGCCGCAAGCGAACTCGGCTGTCCGGTGGCGCTGAAGGTCATCGCCCCAAAGATTCTGCACAAGACAGAAGCCGGCGGCGTCCGTTTGAAACTGCGCCACCCGGACAAAGTGCGCGCTGCTGCCGATGACATGTTTGCCAAGCTTCACGCACAAGGCCGGCAGCCGACTGGTTTCGTTGTCCAACGTATGGCGAAGCCTGGTATCGAAATGATTTTGGGTGTCGTACATGACCCACAGTTCGGCCCGGTCGTCGCGTGCGGCGCCGGCGGAACTCAAGTCGAATTGCTGCGCGACGTCGCAGTGCGCCTGACGCCAATCTCGAAACCGGAAGCTTCAGAAATGATCCGCGCGCTGAAGACTTACCCACTGCTCGAGGGTTTCCGCGGCGGCAAAAAGTTCGACGTGCCGGCCCTGGAAGAGGCATTGCTGCGCGTCAGCGCTATGGTCGATGACATTCCGCAGATTGCGGAACTCGATTGCAACCCTTTTGTGGTAACCGAACAAGGAGGAGAGATTCTCGACGCGCGAGTGCGCGTCGCATCGGTGGAACCGCGGCCGCTGATTGGCGTACGCCGCTGAACTTAGGAGGATAAATATCATGAAGAGTTTGCTCTTATTCGTGACTTTGATTTGCGTGGTGGTGCTCACGAGCACTTCATTCGCTATCAACAAGTCGCCCGCAGCTCGAAAGCAAAGGGCGACAGCTCAATTCAACCAGCCAGTCGTTGTTCAGGGCGTTACGCTGAAGGGCGAATACCTGTTTGTGCACGATGATGCGACGATGGAGCGTGGCGAGGCATGCACCCGAATTTACAAAGGCAACGCCGAAATCGCCAGCAATCTGGTTGTGGAATTTCATTGCGTGCCGATTCAGCGCGCCAAGGCGAATTATTTTGTCGTCCGGACAGTACAACGCGCGGATGGCGTCGTCGAAATGAACGAGTTCCAGTTCAAAGGCGACACGGAAGCGCACGGCACGCCCGCTTTCAAGTAAGCGCTGCCGCCAATTTAGTTTTTTCCGCGAGCAACGTCGCGGTCCTTCAAGCTGTGACGTTGCCGCAGGTTTTCATTGTGTGCGCGAGATCAAAGAAGCGAGCGAAGTATGAACACCAACACGTTAACCATCACCGACAACCGTACGGGAAAACAATACGAAGTTCCCATCGAAAACCAAACGATCAAAGCGCTCGATCTGCGCAAGATCAAAGTCAACGACGATGATTTCGGACTAATGACTTATGACCCCGCTTTCATGAACACGTCGTCATGCAAGAGCCGCATCACGTTCATCGACGGCGACAGAGGCATCCTTGAATATCGCGGATTTCCGATTGACGAGCTGGCTGAGGACAGCACCTATCTCGAAGTTGCGTACCTGCTTTTGCACGGCGAACTGCCGAATGAAAAGCAGTTGGCGGACTGGATCTGGGAGATCACCCATCACACTTTCATCAATGAAAGCATCAAGAAAGTGATGGATGGTTTTCATTACAACGCGCACCCGATGGGTGTTTTGATTGCGACGCTGGGCGCGCTCGGCACGTTCTATCCAGATGCGAAAGACATTTTCAATCAGGATTCGCGCCGTAAACAAATTTATCGGTTGATTGCGAAGGTCCCGACGATCGCCGCATTCGCCTACCGTCATCGCGTCGGAATGCCGTACGCCTATCCCGACAATGACCTGAGTTACGAAGGCAATTTCCTGAACATGATGTTCAAGACGACCGAGCTGAAATATCAGCCCAACCCCGTCCTTGAGCGCGCGTTGAGCATTCTCTTTATTCTGCATGCTGATCACGAACAGAATTGCAGCACGAACGCCATGCGCAGTATCGGCAGCGCCCACACCGATCCATTTTCGTCATTGGCCGGCGCGGCGGCGGCCTTGTACGGCCCACTGCACGGCGGCGCGAACGAAATGGTCCTGCGCATGCTGAACGAAATCGGCTCAGTGAAGAACGTGCCGGACTACATCAAGCGTGTAAAAGCCGGCGAGTTTCGGCTGATGGGCTTTGGCCATCGCGTTTACAAGAACTACGACCCGAGGGCGCGAATAATCAAGAAGGTCGCATACGAAGTGTTCGAGGTGACCGGGAAAGATCCACTGCTCGACATCGCGCTTGAGCTGGAAAAAATCGCGCTCGAAGATGAGTACTTCGTCAAACGCAAGCTTTATCCGAATGTCGATTTCTATTCGGGAATCATCTACCAGGCAATGCGATTCCCAGTGGATATGTTTCCGGTGCTGTTCGCAATCCCGCGCACATCCGGATGGCTGGCGCAGTGGTCTGAGATGCTGGACGACGGCGATCAGAAGATTGCGCGGCCGCGGCAGGTTTATCTCGGCGACCGTACGCGCGCGTACGTTGCGATGAGCGCGCGGAACGAGAAAGCCCAACATGCAACGGTTCGCGAGGCCGCCTAATCATCGCGCATCGTGTGGTGAGGAATATCGCCAGCGCGCGGTGGATTCCTTCGCAGATATTGCCGGATCCGGGGAGAAATCGCACGGTTTGTTTCGGGCACAGTCATTGCTCGGCGTTCTAAACGAGGTACGTCATGGCTAATGGAAACGGTCTGACAATCAAAAAGATTATGTGCCCGACCGATCTGTCGCCTGGCTCAGACGAAGCTCTGCACTACGCGATGGCGCTGGCGCGCGCGTATGACGCAAAGCTCATCGCCTTTCACTGTCAGGCGGCGGCTGTGACGACCGGAACTCAGGACGAACTGAAGGCTGCTTTTGAGAAACAACTGTTTCAGCGGCTGAATGTCACTGAGTTGGCGTTGAATGACTGGGAACGCGTGGTAAGTCACTGCGAGGACCCGGGCGCTTCAATCAGTGATTATGCGGCGGCGCATGGTGTCGATTTGATCGTCATGCGTTCTCGCCGTCGCCCTCATCGCGCGGCTTTGTTGGGATCGACAGCCGAGTCAGTTTGCCGAACCGCGCCTTGCCCAGTGCTCGTTACTCACAGCGACGAGCGCGAATGGATGGCCGGACGCGCGGTCAGTCTCAAACGCGTCCTTGTGGCCTATGACTTTTCTGATTACTCAGAAATTGCCCTCACAGAGGCTTTGAAAATCGCGCAAGAGTATCAATCTGAGTTGCATTTATTGCACGTGCTGCCGCCGTTTACCTTGAACGAGCCGGAACTCGCCTGGTACCCAATTACCGAGGAAGGGCCATATCACAAAGCGGCGCGCCGGCTGCAAAAGGCGGTACCGGCTGAGGCCCATCTTTGGTGCACGATCAAGACCGCGGTCACCGAAGGTCAACCCTACCGTGAAATCCTGAACTACGCCGATCGGCATGAGATTGATTTGATCTGTCTTGGCGCGCACGGCTCGGGATTCGGATTGTTGACCCTGTTCGGATCGAATGTCGATCGGGTCCTGCGCCAGGCGCCGTGCCCCGTGCTGGTCGCGCGGCCGTTGCGACACTCGCAAACGTCCAACATCAACAGAGTGGTCGAACAAGTATTGTCGGCGCGGGCCACAACTTGAATCACTGACTACCAAAATCTTCCACGCAAAGCGCTTGATAGATGACTGGCCGCGTCTGACGATTTGTTCGGACGCTTACGTTCACTCAGTGAGCACAGAGTCGAGCTGGAGCGTTCGCGTCAACGAGCCCCGAAGCGGCGACAGATAGTAGCCCCGGGTGAGCGAGCGTAACCCGGCACTTACATTCCCCTTGATTTCAGTGACGGCTTTAGCCGGCGAAGACGCGTGCCTCTCCGATTCGGTCACCATCCCGATGCATCGGATGCTCACACCAAGCGTCGTCCAAACAGATCAATTCTCTGAGCGACACCCTTTCAGCTATACTGCGCGCACAAACTCCAGAGTTCCGCGCAGGAGGCTTACATGTCACTCGGTCAATCTTCATTCACGAAGCATCTCTTCTTATGCGCCGCGTTGCTGCTCGCTCTTTGCAGCACACGAGCCTTCGCGCAGGAACCAACTTCCCCCAAGCCGTTGCCAGAACCCCGCGACCCCGTTGTGCGCGAGCGCGAGCGTAAGGCACTCATCGAGTTTTATAACGCGCTCGGCGGACCGGATTGGATCGAACGTGATTTCTGGGGCAGCGATCGCCCGGTCGGCGAGTGGCACGGCGTGACGACGGACGCTGATGGATACATAGTGCAGCTTACAATTTACGACAACAATCTGACGGGCCCGCTGTCTGCTGCCGTGTGTCGGCTGGCGCGACTGCATACCCTGCATTTGTCATTCAACAAGATCACGAGTGCCCTTCCGGATGGGTTGGGTCAATGCCGCGCGCTCAAAAACCTTTGGATCAAAGGAAACAAAGTAACGGGACAATTGCCCAATTCTGTTGCGACGCTGCCGGAGCTTGAGTACCTGGATTTGCATGCCAACGAGATGTCGGGTTCGCTGCCGGCCGTCTGGAATACGCCGAAGTTGAGAAATTTACGCGCCGAAGACAATCAGAATTCCGGCCAGCTGCCCCCGCAGCTCCTGGCTCAACCCTCGCTGGAAGAGTTCATCATTCACAACAACGCCCAAACGGGAAAGATTCCG
>CBFHBA010000020.1:0-80477 GCA_965653675.1 uncultured bacterium | reverse complement strand
CTGCCGCGAGTCTAGCACTCACGGAGGAGGCGCTTGCTTCATAACATCACTACCGGATTGGCCAAATACTTGACTGAACAGGGAAAATGCATTAAGTATTGAACGATTTTCATCACCGGTGGCCCAGGACTCAGGGGGGTGTAAAAGCCTGGAAGGAGTTTGTTGTGCAAACCATTGAAGCTAAAGAACAACAAAACGCCGCTTCGATTGAAATGGAACGAGCGGTCGGAAAGTTGCTAAGCGAATCGTTTGAAATAATCGAGCAGGAGCAGCAAGATCAGGATGTTGAGGATGGCTGTCTTTCCTGCTCATAAATGATCTCTAGGATTCAGACGGCGAGCGGTGAACAACCACTGCTCATGTCCAGCTTGGCGGCGCTTCCGGTCAGCGAACAATTCCCGTTCGAGCATTTAGGTGATCGATCGACGCTTACCCCTATTCCAATTTCCTCACCACGCGGTTTCAACTCATCGCTTAACAATCTAATCGCTGCGATGTTCACGCTGGCGATTATTGTTTTATCGAAAGTCGCTTCATCCTGCACAAGGATGACAGTTACTTAGGTGTAGGCTCGGCGCACTCGTCCGAACCATCAGCACCCCATTCGTCACTGCCGACGCCGTGATGAACATAAAACAGGCCCATCGGATCGTACTTCTTTTTAATAGCCAGCAATCGTGGATAGTTGGATCCCCAGAAAGATTCTTGCCACGAGGGCTCAAAGTAATCGCTTTCGGCGACGTAAGAACCACTTCCGGGCGCAACTTTCAGCAGCTCATTCATCGCCTTGCTCACCTGTGCAGCTTGCCGTCGCGCTAATGACAGTTTCGGGTCGTGAAGCCCATAACCGGGAAAGGCTGCGAGATCTTCGGCGCTGCACCTCGCCAAGGCAAAGGCGTCAAGCACCGCCGGATTCATAGGAGTGTCCCTGGCAGCAGCTATTTCGGCCGGCGAAGTTCCGGCGAGACCCTTATTGAAGTGCAAGCAGATTTCGCCGTGGCGAGTCGCGGCAAATAGTGCCTCCGTGAGGGATTGCTGCTGAGCGGGTTGTAAGAGCGAGGCGGGCAGCCATGCCGACTTGTATCCATGGATGAACTGTCCCGCGCGCCGCTCATCAGCCGACCAAATGATGTTAGTTGCCGGCGCATTCGGCCGGTTATCTTTGACTATCATGCTCGGGTGGATACTCGCCAGATAATCGGGATCCCAAAAGCGCCTCGCAGGCATGGTCGTTATGGTGAAACCATCAAGCGATAATGACGGCGCAGAAACGGCGAGCCATTTCACAAAAGGAGTCCAGACATCTTCGGCGTCAGGCTGATTGAGTCCCTGAAATAACATGCCGATGTTAACGGTGTTATTGGGCCTAAAAACGATTCGCTCTCCCCAGTGTGCATTGAACAAATTACTTCTGTAGAACGAAATGATTTCACTGATCAGCTGTCGAAATGCGATGTCGGAAGTTGAGCTGATCTCACCCGATACCACACCAAAGAATGTCGGTAGCTCATGCGTTTTCAGAGTAACCCGCGTGACCACACCCAGACTGCCGCCACCGCATCCTTTAATACCCCAGAACAGGTCTGGATCTTTCGCCGCGTTTGTTAATCGTACTAGACCGTCAGCGGTAACAATTTCTGCTTCCAGCAGACCACCCGCTGCCAAACCGTATCTTTTTGAAAAACTGCCGAAGCCACCGCTCTGAATCAATCCCGCGACGCCGACGGTGAGAGCGCCCGCGCCTTGGACATAACGTCCGCCTTTTGTGGTGACGGCGTCATAGGTGGGGAGCCACGTCGCTCCGGCTTCAACTGTCACGGCGTGTTGTCGAGTTTGCTTTCCCTCGCATCCTCTTGCCACAAACGCGTCGTGCAAGGTAATGTTCCGCATCTCGCGCATCCAAATCAAAAGAGAATCTGGAGCGCATGATGCGCCCTTGTAACTATGCCCGCCACCTTGAATGACTAGTCGTAGGTTCTTTTCGCGGGCAAAGTTAACGGCAGCGACGACTTGTTCAGTCGTGCGAGGCACTACGGCGTAAACACTCGGCGTGAATTTCCAGGCATCCACCCAGCCGGAAGCCTGGGTCAAACCGATTTGATCGGAAATAAAATAAGGGTTCTTGAATCTCTCGCAATCAGGCTCTGATACGTCGCTTTTTGAATCCACCTCTACCGCCGGAATCTTTACGAGATATCCACCGACCTCGTCTCTTAAGCGGTCCCATTCAGCCTGCGAGGGCCACGCGGAATCACCTGGACGAACGCGCGCAACATTTTGCATCTTCAGCTCAACGCCTACCTGCGGTTCACTCGGGCGCCATTGGATCGCAAGCAGATGACTGGGGGCTAAGGTCGTGCAAGCGACGCAGCACTGCATTTCGCACCATGACTCTCGCCGCGTGCAAGACGTGGCGGTGATCTGGCGATTGCCAATCGCAGACATCCATCGCAGATCGGATTCCCGCGCAGTAAGCTTCTCTTAGCTCTGGGCCAAAATTGACTTTGGTAATTCCGGCCTGCACCGCCTCCCGAATCGCGTCAGAGCTGTAATAGTCGCCGCCATGAAGGACTAGTGGGATTGCGGTGGCGCGCGAAATATTTCGAATCAGCTCAGCATTAAGAAGCGGCTTATGGCGCGCAAATCCATGAATGTTTCCGACTGAGACCGCGAGCAAGTCCACCGCAGTTCGCGACGCAAAGTCCTTCGCCTCTTGTGGCGAACTGCAGTTATTGTCGCCCGTCGCGTCGTCGGGAACTCGAGTTACATCACCCTCGACGAGAACATTCGCAGCGTGGGCGATCTTCACGACTTCTCTGGTCTTCTTCACGTTTTCTTCTTTTGAGTCGTTCGAGAAATCAGCCATTACTATGTCGAAACCGAGTCCAATACATTGCTTGATCAGAGGTAGGTCCGTTGCATGATCAAGCTGCAGCCAGAGCGGAACTCTGCTGTTTTCGGTTGCTGAACGCAACAAGGAAAGAATCGCGGATAATCCAGAGTGCTCAATAGCATGAACACTAACCATGAGAATGATCGGGGATTGCGCTTCATTCGCAGCTTCAACAGCGGCATAAAGATCCTGTTGGTCGTTAACGTTAACTGCGAGGATGGGAAGCCTGGGTGCGCTGACTAGTATCTTGCGAAGAATGGCTCGTCGTGAGGCGGCTCTGGTCAATTGTTCACCTGCGTTCTTTGGATTGGATACTTACAAACATTACATTTCGGCCGCTCTACGTACTTTCTTCCAGCTCCATAACGCTCATGGCCGAGCGTGTCCGATTGATCTTAATCAAGTGGAGTCCTGCTTTGGCGAAGAGGTTGTGATACTCCGTAATAGTCCGCTCGCGGCCGGTTGTCATGATCATCATGTTGAGGTCTGTCATATTTATTTCGGAAACCTGAGCCGCCGGTAAAGAAGCTCTTTCGTGCGCACTTTCCGGCATTGTTCGTTCAATCACCAGAACACGTCCACATGGGCCGAGTGCTTTTCCGCAATTGAGAAGGATTTTCGTTGCGTGATCATCGTCCCAGTCGTGAATTACGCGCGAAAGAATGTAGGCATCACCGCCACACGGCACTTCTAACAGCGCGTCACCGCCAAATACCTCACATCGCTCGGACAAGCCTTCCTCTTGGATCCGCTGCTTAGCGAGGGGAACCACCCGCGTCAAATCAAAGACTACGCCCGAAGTCTGAGGATTTGCTTGCAGAATACGAATTATCAAGCTGCCATCGCCGCCACCTACATCTACGATTTTCTTAAACTTGGCAAAAGAGTAGCTGCGCAGCAGGTCTTGAATATAAGTCGCGGTGAACCCCTTCATCGCGTTCGAGAATAATTGGGCATGTTCAGCGTGCCGCAAACAGTATTGCCATAGATCCATTCCGAAGCGATGTTGGAAAGCGCTTTCACCGGAGCGTACAGTATGGATCAGATCATCCCACGCGCTGCTGTGCACTTTGCCCAACATTAATAGAATCCAGTGGTGTAAGGAGTTTGGAACGTCGCGTCTCAGGAGAGTGCCGGCAGGTGTTAAAGAAAAGCATTTCGCTTCGTCGACAGTGAATAGGCCCACACCAGCAAGAGCTCGCATGATTCGATGCAAGGATTGCTCATGCGTCGCGGTTTCAGCCGCCAGATCTCCGATGCTACGAGCACCGTTGCGAAGCAGATCGGGAATGGAGAGACTGACGACTAAATGAAGAGATTTGGCCATCCAAACGCTCTCAACCAGTCTGATAAGAAAGTCAGATGCTTGGTCGTTCGAATTATTGGCTTGATCGGATGTGCTCACCTCAGCGCGTGGATTAGGAAAGTCAGAGTGCTTAACCGATTTCGTTTGCGGTGTGCTAAGAACACTTTCAGCCTGCGAATCGTCATATGAAGACCCTTCATCGTCACGTGCCAGCTGGAATTGGGCGCTGAAGCCGATATTCCTATTCTGGGTGACTAACAGCAGTACCTCCCCCGCTATACGCTAAAACTCAGATCCTCACTGGCCCCATGACGCAACGCATTGGAACTGCGCCAATATGTCTGGAATCGATGCCTTCCCTTGTGTTGTCGCTGAGAACAAATATGGAATCGCGCGGTACTTTGTAATCCTGTGCTCCATAGCGAAATCCTTTTGATCCGGGGAACCTGATGTATGACTCGATCAAATCATCGGGAATTTCCAATGGGCGATTGTTGATTAGAATTTCGCTGTCAGTTAACTTGACTATTTCTCCCGGCAAAGCGACGACTCTCTTGACATATGGAAAATGAGGCTGGGCGAATTCACGTGTTTTGCCGGATTCGTCAGAGTGAACCATTTTCTCGGGTATCAAGTCGGTTTCTTTGTGAGTCAATAGCACGACTATGACATGCCAACGTTCGATCGGATTCAGGTGATAATAGAATCGCTCAATGGCAAACTTCTGCCCCTTTCTCATCCTCGGAGCCATGGCGTCGCTGTGAATCTCAAAAGTCGCATCTCGGTTTTCAACCGCTGCTCCCAAACCATACCCGCGCAGTGTTTCCATCACTAGTCAGCACCCCTCTTTCGGAAATAGAGCTGGTCTCATCTGAAACGGTCTCGCTTATTAATAGTAATTGTATCACCAGGTCAGACGTTTGATTCCTCGAATTCATTAGAATGATCCGGTCCTCCACTTCATGTCGCGACATCGGAAATTCGCCACGCCTCGGCGAACTGGTTCGGGCAACACATTCGTACCACTAACCAAAAGAGGGGAGATATGTTGTTATCCGCTTGCCAGCTTAGACCCGCGATGAAAACAGGCTCCGCACTGTTGTGTGACTAGACGGTTTGAGGCCGCCGTCTCGGTTAACCTAAATCTCAGACCATCATTCGTCCCATAACGCAGCGCATGGGAACGGCGCCAATCATTCGGGAATCGATACCTGTCTTTAGGTTGTCGCTAAGGACGAATACGGAGTCGCGGGGCACCTTGTAGTCTTCTGCTGCCGCGTAGCGAAGGTTCTTCAACTGCGGAAACGCCGAATAGGACATGGCCAAATCATCCGGAATTGCCAACGACTGATTGTTTATCAGGATTTCTTTGCCGGTTAACCTCACTGACTCTCCCGGCAAACCGACAACTCTTTTGATATATGGAAAATGAGGCCGCGCCAACTCTTGTTTCTTGCCAGACTTATCCGTATGAAACACCGTCCGCGGTATCAAATCGGTTTCTGTATGTGACAGGAGCACAAGAATGACATGCCAGCGTTCGATTGGATTCACGGAGTAATAGAATCGTTCAACCGCCATTTTGCTTCCCTTCTTAATAATGGGAGCCATAGCATCGCTCTGCACATCAAAAGTCGCGACGCGATTTTCCAATGCTACTCCAAACCGATTTTCAAGGACTGCTTCTGCTAGCATGAGGTCTCCTCTCTAGTAATTAACGACGGCGGTGTTTGTCGCGCATTTTATTGCTGGACGACAATTATGCAATGGAATATACAGCTAAACTTTCTAGAGGGTCAAGCGTTTTGGGGAAGCACCAGCGGCGACGAAAACCGACCGTTCAGAGTGTTAGAATTGGGTGTTTGGTACGCCGAATGACAATGCGATCTTCACATGCAATTAACGAAGGGGTCAGCGCTTTTCTCGGCGCAATAAGTTCCACGTCACATGTTCATCATACGGAGTTGATGCTCTACCGCCATTGCGAGGAGGGCCGCGGGTCGGACAACGCTTTGTACTTCGGCGGGGAAATTTATAGTTATCAGCAGGTCGCCGATGCCGCCGTCAGCTGCGCGTCATGGCTACGTTCTTTAGGTATTGTTGCCGGTGACTGCGTCATTCTGTCGCTACCGGATTGTCCGGTGCTTGCGGCCAGCTATTTCGGTGTGTTAGCGGCAGGTGCTACAGCGCTCCTGCTTAGTCCGGCGCTCCCGACGGAAGACGCCTTCTACATTGCCCAACTCTGCAAAGCGCGATTAACGATCGCGTACGATGAACAACTGGGAAGATTAATCCCTTTGGGATCTCTTGAAGACATGATTGCAGTGAAAGCTGCTGGTTTGACTTGGACGAATTCAGGTGAGATCGCGGCGTCCGTTCCGGTTACACACCATTCCGAGTACCGAGTCGCCGGATACACAAACAGCTATGCATATGGTTTGCTTACGTCAGGCAGCACGGGCAGGCCGAAGCTAGTCGTGCATCGCCATCAGGACATTCTCTACGGACACTTGGCATTCGCGCGCTCCGTCCTTCAATTGGACGCCGCTGATCGAATCTATTGCGTAGCGAAAATGACGACCGGGTACGGAGTGGGATGCTCCTTATTAATGCCGTTCCTGGCGGGCGCTAGTACACTGCTGATTAGCGAAACGCCCAACGTCACCGTAACGCAAGCGATCGAGACGCATGGGTGCACCCTGCTATTTGCCCAGCCTCGATTTCTGGCGGACATCTTGGGCAATTCAAATTCGGCTAACAAACTTCGAAATGTCAGATTGGTCGTCACGGGCGGTGAGCCCTTGGGTGATGCATTAGCGGATCGCTGGCGGCAGTCTTGTTCGGCCGAGCTACTCGATTCTTATGGCAGCAACGAGGTCGGCTTTTTGTACATTTCGAATCGCCCCGGAGAGGCGAGGCGCGGTTCAGTGGGCAGGCCTGTTGCGGGGCCCACAATCGAAGTCGTCGATCAAAATAACAAGCCGATCCAGGAAGGCGAGATCGGGAAATTGCGAGTGCGTGGACCCATGCTTACTGACGGATATTGGAATGATCCAGCGCGAACGGCACTAAGTTTTCAGGGCGGCTGGTTCACCACCAGCGATCTGTTCAGTTTCGATCATGACGGCTACTACTACATTCATGGACGTTCGGATCATCTGATTAAGCTTGGGTGTGGCGACTGGGTCAATCCGAATGATCTTGAGATGGTATTGCTCGAGCATATTTCCGTGAGGGATTGCGCCATAGCCGGCGCGCCCGACGATGCCGGCTTGACCGTGGTCAAAGCATTCATTGTCCCTCGGGCGGTTACCGACCGTGGCGAGGCGTTAGCCGCTGAATTGAGTAAGCTAATCCGAGATCGGTGGCCGCAGGAGGACTACAAGCGCATCGGGATAGTTGAGTTTGTTGAGGCACTCCCGAAGACTTCGGCCGGAAAACTTGATCGCTCGCGATTGTCGCCCCAAAGCATGACTGATTTCTCATACAAATGCTGAGGTGCACGCCGAAGGCGAAGATTGAAAGCCATTATGCGTCCGGTGATACCGTTAGACATCCTGCCGTATTATTTTGCGCTTGAGCCGTCTCCCACTGACGCACGAAGTTCGTTTGCACTTACTCGTCTGACGCCCGGCCAAGACGAAGCCAGCGTATCGATTATCCTGGAAGATCAACGTCAATGCAGCGAGATTTTCCGATTCACTCGACTCGGCTTCGTTAAGATCGCTTGGAGCGCATGCGGAAAGTTTCTGGCTTTTGCCCAACACTCTAACTTGATGTTACGCGATCCCAGCGGCGCGCTTCGGCTCATCTCGCTGCCCGGAGACATTCAATGGCTTGGTTTCGATCGAGATGGGCGGCTTTGGTCCATCGCTGACGGACGCTTGGAAGCCAGGATCGACAGTTCGACCTCTACCTTGACTGAACTCGTAGACGGCGCAGTGGTCGCCGATTTCGCCGCATACTGCCGGCAAGAACAATCAGGTCTCAGCATCTATGTACATGATGGCAATCACCACCGACAATTAGCTTGTTTGGCCGACTCAACCGAATACACCGCTGTGAGGCTTTCATTGCGTGGAAACTATCTGATAGTGGTACTTGCATCCAGCAGCGTTGACAATCGCGCTCAAGTCAGAATTGTGCGGTTTGACTTGACGACTTCTGGAATGGAAACGCTGTTGGATGAGCAACTCGCATTTGGCTTTAACGCGGGACCCGGGATCGCGGCCGTAACTTTGCGCACGGGCGAAGTGCTGGCGGCTTTCGAAAAGGGCGCGTGTACTCGAGTTTGGGACCTCGCGCCGCGCATGTCTCCTAAAGCCATCTCACCCGAGGGCTTCGAGGTGTTCGACTTCGTGTTGGATTCCAGCGAAAAAGAGATCGCGATTATTGCCTCAGATACACATACTCCTCTGGGTGCTGCCCAAAGGCAGTTGTTATTTGGACGCAGAGAGGGAAAGCAATGGGCTTTCTCTACGCCGGTGGCTGGTATCTATGACATGCCGCGTTGGCGGATGGATGGCCGGCTTGAGGTTCTTTGCGGAGATGAGGGCACCTGGCGGAAACAAGTTTGCGATCCCAACGAAACCGGCGTGGTCGCACCTGCGGATTGGTGTACGGCTAATCACGTCTCAACCGAGATGGTCGAATATGATTTCGTGAGGCTGCCCGGACCGCAACACCGGCAAGCGGCGATAATTCTTCTTCCTCGCATACATCAGCAGTTCGTCGCGGGTGCGCAGTCCTTCTTCTTCCATCATCTACTCTTCTCAATTGCGCGTGGTTTGGCGTTAGATGGCTATACGGTCGTCATACCGAATGGGCCAGGCGCAATCGGTCGAGGCCATTTGCGGCGCGAGCCGCCCGGATCGTATTTCGGACAATTAAGATCGGCTATCTTCGATTTGGCGAATTCTCTGCGCGCGGAAGGTTGTAAAGCCCTTGGCATTTTCGGAGGTAGCTTGGCCGCGGTGCCAGCGTTACGCCTACTTGGCCCCGGAACGCCGTTCTCGGCGTGCGCATGCGTCGCACCACTTTTTGAATCATCGATCCCGGTGACCGTGCCATTGAAACATCACCTCGTCGACGATCCGGCGATTGAGTCTTTCGGCACTGCCGCACGGAACATGCAGGTTCCTATGTTGGTGATCCACGGCTCGTCCGATGAAGTGGCGCCGCTCTGGCAGGTCACTAAGCTTTGCAAGCACGTCTCAGACCCGGCGCTGATTGAATTGTGCATCCTCGAAGAAGAGGGACACATCTTCAAGAAACCACACTCCTGGGAAAGAGCAAGGATGAAAATCGAAGTGTTCTTTGATTCACACCTTGCCTTAAGCTAATCGGCTTTGCCTACGATTCTTTGCGGCTTCCATTCCAAGTCGCTCGCCGCATTTGAGAACTGGTGGAACCGCGGGCGACGACGGCTAGCCTGATTTGATTCCTGAAGTTGCGAATAGATTTGTCTTCCGCTCACGCTCAATCGCGAGGCTCATTGGAACTTTCGTGTCAACGTAGAACGACTCCATCACTAGCGCATCCAGATCAGACGTTAGGTAGGTGGCGATTGCATCGTAAGGAGATTCGACAATTGGTTCGCCAGCCAAATTGAACGAGGTGTTGAGCAGGATTGGGTATCCGGTCCGAGCTTCAAACGCACGCAACAAGCGGTGTAAGAACGGGTCCTGTGTTTTGCTGATAGATTGAACGCGTGAAGATCCATCCACGTGGACGATAGCAGGAACTGCGGTGCGAAACTCAGACCGCAGACGAGTGGCGAAAAGCATGTAGGGTGAGCTCTGCTCCAATTCAAAATACTTTGATTGATCCTCTTCAGTTACGACCGGCGCAAACGGACGGAATAGCTCTCGTCGCTTTAGCCGGTTCAAATGATCGTTCATGCTCGCGACTCGCGGGTCCGCAAGAATGCTGCGGTGGCAGAGCGCGCGGGGACCCATTTCCGAACGTCCGCGCAACAAGCCAATTACTTTACCAGCGGCCAGGTTCTCAGCCATTCGATCCGCGAGACGCGTCTCATCGAGCCTTTCTCCCTTAATGCCAAACTCACAAAGCCATTCGGAAACGACTTCGTCTCCATGACTCGGCCCTAAGAACGGTAGCGGGTCGGATGTCCGTCTGACTGCGCCAAATGTGCGATGGTAAGCATTGAACGCCGCGCCAATGCACAGTCCATCATCTCCCGCCGCTGGTATGACGTGGACATTCTTGAACTTAGTTTCGCGAAGTATGCGGCCGTTCATTTGACAATTCAGGAAAACGCCGCCTGCTCCACAAAGAGCCGTGTGCGCTCCTGTCGGATTCAGCGCATTGAGCATTGCGAGCATATATTCCTCTAACAGTCTCTGGCCAGTTGCCGCAATGTCCGCCGCTTTCTCTTTTACAAATCGGTGCCAGGGTTGCCCGGATTGTTGCCAAATTTGATCTATCTCAGTTAATCCACTCTCGAATGTGAGATGAAATTGTACGCCGTCAAAATTCGGGATTTCTGGAACAAAGAGCGGTGTCCCATAGGCAGCCAAACCCATAGTCTTTCCAGCTTCGCGATGTTCAAATCCGATTAGGTAAGTGAATTGCTCGTATTTCTGTCCGAGGCTGATACTTTTCTTTTTATCGATTTCATCCATGTACGGTAGCATGAAGGAATTTCGGCGGCTCATTCTCATCAGGCCAAAGTCCTGCAGTCGTCGCTCGACGAGTTTAATAACGCCCGCCGAAGCGACATAAACACTTTCGCCTTCTGCGCGTGAGCCTATGATGTCGCCAGCGCCGTCGGCAACTACTATCAACGCACGATCAAAAGAGGAGGTGCAGTATGCAGACCACGCATGACAGTCGTGATGACCCACGCCTCTCACTTGAAGGTGAGGAAGTTGCAGCGCGTCGCGTAACTCATCTCGGAGCAAACTCGCGATCTTCTCAATTTCAACACCGGTATAGCTGATACCAACCACGCCAAGATCGGTCGTTCGTAGTCCCGCGATGTTGAGCACGGCATCGATCGCCCTCAGAGGCAAATCCGGGGACGGCGAATGCTTCACGCGATCCAATCGCTCTTCAGCAAGTTGGGCCACAAGCTCGCCGTCGCTAACTAAAGCTGCGCCTCGATCATGACCAATGTGAACACCCAGCGAATGACGGCCTGACATATTTCAGTTGCTGACCTGTAAAAATGATTGTCGTGAATCGGATAATTCCAGCTGAGAAGAATATTCACCACAAGTTGCCGCGCTGTTGCACCGCGCTCGATGGTAAAGAGCTGATTGCGCCGCCGTAAGATTGGCACAGTTGCCCTGCCACATCATGAGCGCCGGAGCCTGAAGCGCACGGCTGAAACAAAAACTTAACCGCCAGGAATTCTCAGGAGCAGTTTGGCAGATGGCATTGAGACGTTCTGTCGCCTTGATTGATTCTTGCCCTCCGGAAAGAAAGACGATTCCCGGCACGGCTGCTGGTACGGCCCGACGCAGGCAACGCAACGTGGCTTTAGCTACGCTCGTATGATTCACGGGCTCTTCACACTCGGCGCCCGGCAAAATCATTCCGGTCTTCAAGATCAATTGCTCAAAAACGACGCGATGCTCCGCGAGTGAACCGAACACAGTTTCTAATGTTGTGGTGGCGATCTCTTCGGAACGATCGATCGTGTGGCTGCCGCTACTCAAGATTTCGGGCTCGATGATGGGGACCAATCCCGCTTCCTGGCTCAAGGAGGCAAAAAGCGCCAACCCCCGCGCGTTGGCTTCAATGCAGGCGCGCGTGGGAATCCCCTTGCCAATCGTAATCGCCGCCCGCCACTTCGAGAAACATGCTCCCAATTTCCGATATTCGTCCAGGCGGTCGCGCAGACCATCAAATCCGTCCGTTATTACTTCCCCAGGAGAGTCTGCGAGCGGTACTGTGCCTCTATCCACGCAGACGCCCGGAGTGATTCCTTGAGCGCCGAGGATCGTCAGCATTACCGCACCAGCCTCAGTCTCTTGGCGCATCGTTTCGCCCACCATTATTGCTCCGCTGATGAAGTTGCTTAGGCCGGGAGTCGTAAAAAGCATCTCGCGATAAACTTTGCGATTCTGTGGCGTGCAAATTATGCCAAATGCATTGAAGCGATTTTCAATTGTCGCAACTGGTTCATCCGCTGCCAGAATTCCTTTCCCCTTCGTGAGGAGCGCCTCGATAGTTTCGTATAATTGTCTGGACGTTTGCGGTTCCACTAGTTTCCCACGCGATCCGTAATAGCCCCGATGCTGCAGCTTGAGACCTGGCTAACATATTTGGCGAGCACGCCGCGAATGTTTTGTACACGTGGCTTCCATAGAGCGCGGCGGCGCTCCAACTCGTCTTCTGGCAAATCAATTTGGAGCAAACGACGATCAGCATCAATCGTGATCGGATCGCCTTCTTCGACGAGCGCGATGGTGCCGCCTACTGCTGCTTCGGGCGCGACGTGCCCCACAACCATACCGTGTGTGGCGCCGGAGAAACGTCCATCAGTGATTAATCCGACTGAATCTCCCAGCCCGGCGCCGACGAGCGCCGCAGTTGGCGCAAGCATTTCACGCATGCCGGGTCCGCCCTTCGGACCTTCGTATCGAATGACGATGACGTTACCGGATTGAATCCTGCCGGCGAGAATTGCTGCCAGACAGTCTTCCTCCGAATCGAATACACGGGCTGGCCCGGTGATCTTCAAACTCCTGAGACCACTAATCTTGGCGACGGCGCCTTCGGAAGCGAGATTGCCTCGCATGATTGCCAGGTGACCCTGAGGAGCAACCGGATCGTTCCATTGCCGAATCACTTTCTGATCTCTTCGGGGCTCGACGGGCACTTCTCTTAATAAATCGGAAATTGTGTCCCCGCTAATTGTCAATGCATCGCCGTGCAGCACTCCATGTTCCAGGAGTAGCTTCATTACCTGAGGAATTCCACCCGCGTGATGCAGGTCAGTCGCCACGTAACTTCCTGAGGGCTTCAAATCACAGAGCACGGGAACACGCGCGCGAATCATCTCGAAATCGTCAAGCTCCAACGGGACTTCAGCAGCACTAGCGATCGCTAGGAGATGTAGGACAGCGTTAGTTGAACCGCCAATCGCCATCACTACGGAAATTGCGTTTTCAAATGCTTTGCGTGTGAGGATCTGCCGCGGATTGAGTCGGTTGCGTACCGCGTTCGCCAATACTTCACCCGATCGGGCCGCCAATTTCCGCGTCTCGGCGTCTTCAGACGCCACGGTGGATGAGTAAGGCAAACTCAACCCCATTGCTTCGATCACAGCCGACATCGTGTTGGCCGTGTACATGCCGCCGCACGACCCAGGTCCGGGACACGCGTGCCGTTCGATTTCGAGCAACTCGCTCTCGTCTATTTGATGAGCGAAATACTTACCCACGGCTTCGAACGCGCTCATGACCGTAAGCTCGTCTCCTCGATATTTGCCAGCCTTGATCGTTCCGCCATAGACAAAAATCGCTGGCACATCGAGCCGCGCGATGGCGATCATCGCACCGGGCATGTTCTTGTCGCAGCCCCCCAAAGCCAAAAGTCCATCTACACATTGGGCGGCGCAAACTGTTTCGATCGAGTCGGCAATGATTTCGCGCGAGACCAACGAGTACTTCATACCTTCAGTACCCATCGAGATGCCATCGCTAACGGTGATCGTGCCAAATACCTGCGGCATCAACCCCGACTCCCTCACCGCGCCTTCTGCAGCCGCAGTCAGATTGTTCAATCCAAGATTGCAGGGGGTAAGAGTGCTAAAGCTGTTCGCAATTCCGATAATCGGTTTAGCGAAATCTTCATCGCGGAATCCGACCGCTCGCAGCATTGCTCGATTAGGTGTTCGTTCGATCCCCTTTGTGATCGCCTGACTCCGATAATTATTCATGCTGATTGAGGCAATGGCTCGCGTCGGCCAGCCAACGCCAGGATGTTTCAGGTTAAGTCTGTCATGATCGCCTTTTGTGTTGAGAAGTTTCTGGAAGTCTTCCCGGGTTTCTGCATTGCTTGAATAACTGGTGGAGAGTAACTTAGTCCCACACAGAACCGCTACGTGTCCGTTCGACTACGATAATTAGGTGAACCCCGGAGGATCACGATCTCATGATTTCAAGCCGCATCAACCTCCCTTGAGGTCTTACGGATTAGAACTCATCTCCGGTATCCGTGACCCAGTATAAACTGCGGCGCTAGCCACAGTAAGGCTGAATCGCGCAAGACGCGTTTTTAAGTTTTTCGACGGCACGTTGACGTGAATGTAGGGTAAGGCATGGGAAGCTGTAGGAGTCTATGGAATGCAAATTCTCTCGGACGGCTGCAATTGTTGAATGTTTAGTAACCAGTGAGAATGCGTGGTAGTCGGTGGAACCTACTAATTCGCGTTCACTACGCGTTGACTGGCGAACTGCCGGAAAAGATGACGGGTATTGTCGAAGCTGACGAAACCAGTATCGGCGGCAAGCGTCGCCGGAAACAGTTTCACGGATGAAGCAGCATACACAGCTAACCAAACTTCCGACCGCTAATCTGCGGACCGCTCAGACGCGTGATAATTGGAAAGGATAGTCTTCTTCTTCCGCACACATTTAACCTCTGCTCCATCGGAAGTCCATTCGGTGAACGCGATTTCCATCTTCGGTTCGGTTCGATTGCGCATCAAGCCACGCCTCATCGCCGACAGACGCCAGTCATCATGTTGACAGCCGACGATTGCGAGGCGGAGGCGTGGCGTGCGGGAATCGATGCTTTTCTCCGGAAACGAGAAGGCGTCAAGCAATTTTCTGCAACGATTAAGAGACTTTTGGCGCAACGGGAAAGGATCAGGAATTAGATTTAGGCCAGCTTTGGTAGATTATCGCTTTTGGCAGGGAGTTTGGGACACGCATAAGAGCCTCAAACAAATCTTGACTTTAGCAACTATTCGCACTATCGTGCGCGCCATCCAAGGGGAGGCTGAATCCCGAGCCTGCTTTACGCTCCTTCGCCGTACCAGCCTTCGCTAACTAATTCTCAACTCAGGAGCTTGCTATGAAGAAGTCCCGACTCTTCTTGCCCAGCCGCTTTGCCAGCGTAGCGCTGGTTGTTTCGTTGCTAACCACGTCAACACCCGCAGCGCCGCGAACCATCGTTGACTTCGTTAACGAACAAAGAACAGAGCTCGTGTTTTGGTACAACGCGAATGGCATTGCGAAGCTGTTTCAAGGAAACTCTGGAATCGCAAGAGCACAGGAAAAGCAATCCGATCGTGACGCCCGAGTAAGCCGCATCCAAGTCTATCCCGGCGACATCACCGTTCCACCCGATCAACCAGTTTCTTTTGCGGCAATCGCTTATGACAAAGATGACGCCCCAGTAGGTGGCGTAACGTTCAAGTGGAGCGCGCGTGACCAGGGCCACAATCGCGGCATTCGAATCTCTCCGCGCGGCGAGTTTCAGTCTTCAAGACCTGGCGAGTACAAGATCATTGCCGAAGGTGGGGGGCGACGCGCTGAGGTGAAGGTAACAGTTGGCGAAGTATTGCCGGGCCCAAAGCGCGATGATAATCCGACGCACGGAAAACAAGTCTCAAATCGAGACCGCCCAGAATCAATAGGGTCTTTACACACGCCTCGTACAGAAGAAATCAACGACTCGCGGGCAAAGCGCGACAGTTCGCGATCGAGAAAGAGCGCGGCCGGGTATGCCCATGCCGGTGCTCGCCGCGAAGCAACCACACGAAATTCTGCGGCGGTCATGCCGCAGGGTGGGTATGGCAGTGGGGGTTGGGATAACAGCAATTATTGGTCAAGCTCGGACCCGGGCAACGGCGTCGGCGATCCGCCGGGGGCGCCAATGGCAGGCGGATCGGGTAGCAGCAACTTCCAGTTTGCCGCTCCGGTTTATAGTTCTAGCGCACGCGCGATTAATGTTTCACTCGGAGCTACGTACAACAGCAGACTGTGGAACAAAGCAGGTTCGCAGATTACCTATGACATCGATCGCGACTGGCCGGCACCCGGTTGGGCGCTTGGCTTCGGTAAGATCATGTGGATGAGATCCGGTGGTGCAATGCTGGTTGATGCGGACGGAACGCGCCACAACTACTCAGGAACGGTTCTGTACTACAACGACTCAACCCAGAGCACATACTTTACACTCCATACCACCGATGGCAGCTTCATTGATTACTCCGGTCAGTTTTTCATTTACTACGGAGTGACCTATGGGCAGGCTACGGCGAGGCTTCCGAACGGCACCACCATCAATTACTGGGCTTACGGCGATAGTGCTGTCTATCCGACCGGCATTGAAGACGCAAACGGCAACTATATTGGAATCAACTATGTCAATGCAGCCGGCCCGCGCATTCAAAGTGTCACAGACACAATGGGCCGCGTGCTTCAGTTCTATTACGATTCCAACAACCTACTGACGACGATTACCGCTGCTGGCTATAACAGTGGAGCGGCGCGCGTTCTCGCCAGGTTTCACTACCAACAGCTGTCGCTAAATTATTCCTTTAGCTCAATGACGGCGGTCGTACGGAATTCGTATCCGTTTGTGATTGATGCAATCTATTACCCGGGCACCAACACCGGCTATTGGTTCGGTGACTCTGATTCTTATTCAAGCTACGGCATGATTAGGAAAGTTAGCGAACGCCGGAACATGTCTTTTTCATGTCCCGATCCCGTGCCTCCTAATCAAGGTCCGACTGCGCAGTGCACGATTAATTCAACCGGCTCAGTCACACGCGAAGAGACGTACAACTACCCTTTGTACCCAGGCGACAGCGACCCAACTAGAACTCAGAGCAGTAACCTCTCTGATGCGCCAACCTATGCGACCGCAACTGAAAGTTGGACACGAGAAGGCACCAGCACAATGGATCAGGCCGTCACAACCTACTCGGTAAACGAGAATGGATCGCCGCGAACTGTAGAGATCACGCTGCCGAACGGAACGAAGAGCAAGCAATATTCATACAACCATCCGGGTCAATTCGACGACGGGCTCGTCTATCACGACGTGACGTTTGTCGACAGTGAAAACAGTCCATTGCAGAGCAGCGACTCTTCTTGGGAGCAGGGCGCTTACAATACTCCACGTCCGACGCAAGTTCAGGCGACCGACGAGCGCGGTCAAACAAAGATGACCCAGTTCAGTTACGGGACTGTTTACAATCAAGTAACGGAAGCTCGCGACTATGATTATGGCGGCTCAACGCTTCTGCGCTCAACCCAGACTTCATATCAGAACAGCTCGAACTACACCAATCGTCATATCTTCAATCTACCGCTGACACTTGAGGTGTTCGACGGCAGCTATAACCGCGTTGCGCGCACCGAATATCAATATGACGGTCAAACCTTATCGAATACTCCGAATGTGGTAATGCATGACGATGCGTCGAATCCTTATGCGCCGCCTTATTGGGTGGAGGGTTACTGGGACTGGCGGTGTCATGATAGTTGCGATGGCTGTAATGATGACCCGATTTGCGACTGGGTTTGGATCGATGGTTATTGGGTCGATGTGTATCAACCTGCCACCGATTATCGAGGCAACGTTACGCAGATAACTAATTATGCAACCGTGACTTCATCCTCGCTCTCGGACGCGGTTATCGAGACTCGCCGCTACGACATCACGGGCAATATGGTGACCGCCTCGACTTCCTGTTGTGAGCAGACCGCGTTCACTTACACGATCAATACACAGTACGCTTATCCCGAATCAAAGACGCGCGGCTCGGCGAGTGATTGGCATGCTCAGGTGACAACCAGCGCGGTTTACGATTTCAATACGGGTCTCGGAACGTCGGCGACCGATGCGAACGGCCGGATATCGGCGACGAGTTACAATGCCGACACGCTGCGGCCCATAACATCGACCGTACAAACCGGCGCGCACACGGATTACACTTACGACGACACTGGGATGAAGGTGACTTCGACGACTTTGGATTCAGGTGGAGGTATTGCCGCTCAGGGTGAGACATATTTGAACGGGACAGGCCAGGTGCGGATTGAAAAAGCGCGCGGGCCGGATAACAACGGCAGTCAAACATGGGACGAGGTGGATACGACATACAACAATCTTGGTCAGGTCTATCAGCAGTCACGGCCATATCGCGTCGGTTCTGAATCTCCGATGAACAGCACACTGGTTTATGATGCGCTTGGCCGTACAAAGACAGTAACGCTGCCCGACGGCAGCGTAACTGAAACCTTCTACAACGAACAATCGCGTCCTGATGTTGCGAGCAGCTTGCCTGGCGAAACGACGCGTGTGAGAGACGCTTGGGGACGTGAGCGTTGGGGCCGCACTGATGCGAGTGGCCGTTTGGTCGAAGTTGTCGAGCCAGTTTTCTGGGGCAATGGCTCAGTCAGCGCGGGAATGCAAACGACTTATGTCTACAACACGCTCGGTAATTTAATAACAATCAATTCAATGTCAGGCACTCAAGTCCAACAGCAACGCAGGTTCCGGTACGATTCGCTGGGGCGGCTGACGGCACAGAAACTCGCTGAGATGAACCCTAGCCTTAATGACGCCGGGGTGTATGTTGGCAACGGCGCGTGGAGTGATGTGTTCACATATGACGAACGCTCGAACCTGACATCACGGACAGACGCGCGTGGCGTTAAGACTGTCTACAGCTACAACAACGATCCACTCAATCGTTTGCAATCGGTTTCGTGGGACACGAATGGATTCGGCGATACGGCTAACCCCATTCTTCCAGCAGCGACTGTGAGTTACAGCTATCGACCGAAGAGCAATTCAACTGACCTGATTGACGTGACTCAGCTTTTGAGTGTCACCACGGCTGGCGTTTCAACTGAAACTTACGGCTATACAGACGGCGAGGGACGAGTGAACTCAAAAACATTGACACTGAATAGTCGGCCCAATAACGAGTTCGCCACTGGCTACATCTACGACTCGCTCGATCGCGTTTCTCGCGCGCTTTATCCACGGGAGTATCCGAGTGGTGACGCGTCGCGCAAATACGTAGACTACACTTACGACATTGCCAGTCGTTTGAGCAGTTTAACGTTCGACGGTCAGACACAGGCTTCAAACATCGTTTACAACGCCGCCAGCCAGACTACCGCTCTTAGCGTCGGCACGGGCACAAATCAAGTCAACGAGAGCTACGGCTATAACGCGCAAACGGGACTACTTGAGAGCCAAACACTGACACGCAATGGTTCGACCCTGCTGAATCTGAGTTATGACTACGCGGACGGGAGTGGGAAGCGCACGGGACAACTCACGAAAATCTACAATAACCTCGACCGCGCGAATAAGGATCATGGATTCGAATACGACGCGCTGGGACGATTGATCCGCGCGACCGGCGGCCAGGGAACGAATAATACTTGGGTGCAGCGTTACGAGTATGACCGCTATGGCAACCGGACCAACGTCTATTCATACGGGCTTGCGGAGTACGTCACAAATTTCTATCAGAGTGCGCTTGGCCCGGCACCCTCTAACGATTGGGTCCAAAGCCAATTGGCGACATTGCGCGCGGCTTATGCTCAGGGGCAGCAGCAGTTTCTCACCGCGATGCAGAATCTCGGCGCCACTCTGTTCCACTCACAGGACTATCAGAATCGGAATCGCAGCGATCACGACTTCGTGTATGACCTCTACAAAGCATTTCTGCATCGAGAGCCAGATCAGGGTGGCTGGGACTACTGGACGAGTATGGTGCCGGTCAACGGTCGCGACAACATCATTCTCGCATTCGAGTGGGCCCCGGAGTTTTACACGAAGGTTGCGGGCATCAGTCCTTACCCGCCATCCGTGGCTGTTCCGCGCGATGGCGCACAGGGCATTGCTTACAATCAAGCCACGAATCGAATAGCAAATGAAGGCTGGCAGTATGATGCCGCGGGGAATCAGACTCGCACTTGGTCGAACGGCGTCTGGCAAAAATATCAATACGATGCGGCGAATCGTTTGGTGAAAGTTAACGACAACAGCGACGTGACCGTCGCCAGCTACACCTATGGCGACTCAAACGAGAGACTGATTGCCAGCGAGAATGGCGGCACGACTTACTATGTTGGTGAAGGCGGAAGCACAATTGCGGAGTACGTTGACAACGCCGGCACTCTAACGTGGTCAAAGAGCTATATCTATCTCGGTAATCGATTGCTATCGACGCTGACGCCGAATGGTGGCAGTGAAGCGGTCGAGTATCACCATCCGGATCGTCTTGGGACAAGAATCATCACCAATCCGTCAACAGGCGGTTGGTCTGAGCAAGTCACACTGCCCTTCGGGACTGCACTTGGCGCTGAGAGTTCGGGCAATCCCAGCAAACGGAGATTCACTTCATACGACCGGAGCGACGTAACGAAGTTAGATTACGCGGTCAACCGTCACTACGACTCGCAACAGGGACGATTCACCCAAGTTGATCCGGCTGGGATGGGTGCCAGCGACATAGCGAATCCGCAGAGCCTGAATCTGTTTGCCTACTGTGGGAATGATCCGATTAATCGGACTGATGCTGATGGGTTAGGACTTATCAGCATGCTTAAGCGATCCTTCAAGAAGATATTCAAGGCTTTCGTTCATGCAGTATTTGTCGGGGTCTTTGCATTTCTAACGAGCGGTTTCAACATTGGCGCGGCTCTCGCGATGTTTTTGGCAGACTTTGCCGCTGAACTCAGAATGCAGTCTCACGATTACTGGAGTACCCCACAGTGGAATCCAAATGCTTCGCCGATTCTTGTGAGCGGTGTTAGTTCGCTGAGTCGTTATATTATTGTGAACCTTCAGCAGCAGGGGCAGAACCCCGACGTCTTGGTAACTTGGACTTGGGCGCCTGGTGACAAAATCCTTGCATTGATGCGAAGAATCAAACAGGCGCTGTGTAAAGCCGTTCCCAGAGGCAGGACTTCAGGTGTTCAAGGAAGCATGGGCTCCAAAGCCGGCCCTACCGTGGGTGTCGAACTGGTCCAAAACTTCAGATCCGGCCAAACCAGCGGATTCGCTTTCGCGGGTCCGCAAGTTGGAGTAGTTGGCGGCTTTTCAGGGCAAGCGAATACCGGCTTTATCTGGGGCGACTTGAAGGATGATAACTCCAACTACGCAGGACCGTTCAAAGGGGTAAGTGCGTCAGGTAAGTTTGGCGGTTTCGTGCAAAGAGGCTCAGGTTTGACAGTCGTAGGTGCTAGCGCTGGAGCATCAGTTACTCCCTTTACTGCCACAGTCGGCGTTACGAGCTACACAAAACCGCTTCCATTAGGCAGATGGTGGTATCAGATTATTAACCAAAACGCTATAGACACGCCGCTGATTGTGGCGAACCAGGCTTGCAGATGAGTAGCATTCGAGCCAGCGGTGACAATTTCTTTTGTCTGTGTATCGCAGCACAATGGCGGCAGTTTTCTTAGAACTTTGCAAATGAGTACGAGACTTGTCGCAGCGATTATCTCCCTATGCCTGGTCATTATCGCTGGGGAGTTGGCCAACACTCTTGTGATTAGGATGGTTGGTGAAATCAACCGCAAGCGCGGAGAGGGAAGCCCTATCTCATACTTTGGGTTTACACCCAACAAAGTTCTCCGGGTTTTTAGGGATTATCGCGCTTTGTATCCGGAAGGAAAGCTACACCTGCATGCCAAACTCTCATTTGCAGCCGCAATTATTGCTCTAATTATTGTAGCTGTTTGCTTACACATTATTGGCTAATGATGCTACACAGAGGCACGTGGGGATCTATCTTTTTTGGAAACCCAGGTGGGTATCGCCTGAGTACAACAGCCATCGTTCTGATTATTCTGTTTTGTCTGGCCGTTTCTGTAATATTAACGTGTAGTCTTTTCTTGACAATGATGATTGGTGAAATCAACCGTAAGCGAGAAGAGGAAAACCTTATCTCATACTTTGGGTTTACGCCTTCCAAGGCACTTCGAGTTTTGCGAGAATACCGATCTCTGTATCCCCGCGGAAAGCTACAAATCTATGCGCTACTTGCCAATCTCGTCGACGTGCTCGGTTTAATCATGGTGGCTGTTTGGCTGAGCATTTAAACGTGGCGTTTACCAGGAGACAATCTAACAATATAGAGTGATTTAGATTATCGAGAGTATCTAGGAACCCCCATTCCTACGTGAGCACATTGCTAGTGAAAAACTTGGAAGAACGGCCCAAGTGGGTTGCTGCCAGCGTAATCTTAATCATCTTGATCATGCTGGCGGGCTGGGAAGCTTCATCTTCGAGGAATACACGGAGAGGCGGGCGCGTGATACCGTCTTGAGCGCCCTTAGTGATTTGTCACCTGACGCGACCGTGACGATAGAATGGCGAAGATCGACAGCCGGTGCCAGTTCTTCAACCACTCCGTAGAATTCATCACGTCGAATCGCATCACAGCCATCCGTTAAAACCCATTGAGATCGAAAATCGCGCCAGTGCGAAGACTATTAACCTGATCGTCGCCCAAGACTCGGAGCGCCCCGATGAATACTGGGTGTATCAACCAAGCCGCAATTATCACAACGACCCGCTTGGTGTTTCTCGGTTCCACTCAGAGTGAAGTTTTTCGCTAGAGTCATTCGCCATACAGCCTTACTTATGGTTCTGCTCGTCAGCGGAGTGGGCCAGTCGCGCGTGCCACCCAACGCGAATAAGAAACGTTTGACGACCGATGTCGCATCGCACAATGAATGGTCCCGACCCTTCTTAGTGAACAATACTGCTCGGATATTGGAACGGGACTCCTAGGTTGGCGCCTGAAGCTGACTTATATAAACGCACTTGCCCACTCTTGATGGAAAAAGCCGAGTACGTGGTTTATCGCAAACTCGTCAGCCGACCTGAAAGCCGCCGAAGCAACGCGATATGTGCCTGCTCCTCCAATTGGCGCTTACGCAGATCTCGCTTTCTTGGCACTCGCGAAACGCCGGACTTGAATGCATTTGTCGTTTCTGAAGCCAACAGAGTCGTTCACTGTTGAGCCTGATACTCGAGTTTCAGTCTATGACGGCGCGAAAGACACTGAGCATAACCTTCGTCGCGGTCGATACGTGATCCAGTTACGAGTATCGACGTGGTACCAATACGCTGAGCCAAAGCAATGTGGCGAGAAGTGGAGCGACAGAGACTACTTATGCTCGGACAACGTAGCATCGGAACCCATGGCCTTCACTGTGCAGAAGCATCCGAAACTGGTGCCGTGTTCAGAGTAATTCTCTGCCGCGTGCCAATTCCGGCGCGGGGAGCAACCAATCCAGACTGGTCGAAGAGCTGTGCCTATCTCGGCAACCGTTTGCTGTCGACAATGACTCCTAACTGGAGGCGGTGAAGCGGTTGAGTATCACCAGACGCCGTATTTCGTACGGATGCCGCTGCGAGTTTTAAGCAAGCGAGATTGCGTCGGTTGTTGGATACATTTGTGGGGATGATCGGACAAATGAGCCCACGGAATCAACTGATCAGTGTGACCATTGGGGTAGGTTCCTACGCTGTCTTCTTGAGCTATGCGTCGGTATCTTTGCGAGATACGAGCGCAGTGCTCCTCCCTAGCTCAGTCGTCGACGAGCAGTGGCGCGACGAGCTCACGGACAGAATGGTGGCTGATAGAAACGGTTCCGATATTCTGACGAGGCAATAAAAGCGTGAACCATTTCGAACGTGTCTTCGGTCTGGTTAAGGTGAGTCAGCCAGAAGTGATACCCACAGAGAGGATCACTAGGACAATTAATGTTGTCAGGCGGATCGTCAGGGTTGCGTCGCAGGTAGCCGAAGTACTGCATCAGGACGTAGGCCGGATTACGGAATAGCGGATGATTGTCGGCGACCGCACTGCTGTCAGCGATCTTGCGGACGACACTGCCCCGCGTTTCGGTGAAATTGTAGAGTCCGTTAACCATCGCGTCTCTGGTGGCAGGATCCGAGACGCCCGCGGTCGCATACAACTTGTCGACGAAATCCTCGTTGGACATGTTCTGCGGGTATTCGCTCTGGAACCGCGGTCGGTTGACCCATTCTGCCGCAAAGTTGGATTTGTTTTGATCGAGCACCTGCTCCCAACCGGTTTGGCCTACAATCAGGCCGGCGCCCACCTTCTTTTGATCTACGAAGAAGTCTTCCATGCGCGGATTGGGGCCGCCGAATTCGTTACCACCGGTAAAACTTGAAAAAGAAATCTTGTTCAGGCGAAACACGAAATATCCCGTATTTTGAAACTCAATCGATTCAAAAAAAGCTCGGGAGGCGTTAATCCTGTGCACCTCAATACAGTCGGCATCACTGCCACACCCGTCGATTGTACCCGTCCAGAAATCCCATCCACCCTGATCGGGTTGCCGATTCAAGAAGTCGTAGTAGTGCTGACGGATGAATATCCTCGTTTCGTCAATAGGATTCGACGCTGGTGGAGGGATGAAGTCACAACCCATGTAGAGGATCGGAAAGGACGTGAACGACGCGTTGTTCTTGAGCTGAGACTGAACCTGCGCCGGCTGGGCCCAGAAGTTATAAGGATCGAGCGAATACTGCTCAAGATATAGAGCAGCCGCTCCCGCCACATGCGGAGCAGAAGCAGAAGTCCCCACTTCGCCTTCGATTCCGTAATCGGTGTTGGTGCCGTCTCCGCGCGTGTACCAATAGCTGCCGTCAACCAGGCCGCCTGACGGCGCCCAAATGTCAACGAGGCTCCCGAAGTTGGAAGCCCCGGTGTTGTAAAACGCGCGCTCATCCTCATGTCCCGGCGCGCCGTTGGTGGCGCCCACTGTGATCACCTCAGACAACAAGGCGGGCGTAAAGAAGTTGTTGACGTCGTGATTGTCGTTTCCGGCCCCAGCAACGACGGTCACACCCAGGTTGATGAGACTGTCAACGGCATTTTGAATTGAGTTTTGCTCGTAGCCCGATATGTCCGAGGTCCGAAACCCAAGACTGATATTCACTACGGCGGGCAAATTCGCGTGCGCGTTAACGTCGTTGTAGATGGCTTGCAAGCCGGCTACCAGATCGGAAGAGTGCCCTGGGTTACAAAACTGGCAAGAAAAGCTGTAGTTGGCAACTCGCACTGAATGTAACTGAACGTTCTTCGCTACGCCGAACGTCTTCGAGCCGATATAACTGGCCGACAGCGTTCCATGATTATCATCCAACGCACCCGTGCCATATCCTCCTGGCGAAGTGGACGGATCGAAATCAAAAAGCGCCGAAGCACGTCCGCCAAAATCATTGTGTCGTATCCAAACGCCGGTATCCACCACATAGACGTGAACTCCCGTACCGGTGCGCGGGTAGAAATATTCACCGTTGAGGCCCGTTCGTTGATCGATGCGATCGAGAGGCTTTACCTGTCCGGATTCAAAAGGCCAGTCCTGCTGCCCCGTAACTACCAACTGGGCATCCTGCTCTACTGCTTTTACGCTGGGATCAAGGCTAAGCGTTCTCGCTTGCCGTTCGGAAATTCCTTTCACTGAGAATCCGCGGACGATAGAATCATAGACATACTTCACCTCGCCAGCGTATTTCGCGACCAAAGATTTCGCGCGGACCGCGATTTGGTCCGCGGGCACGGAGTTCCGAAACAAGACAATGTATTGGTGTGGCACGGGGTTCACCGCTCGATGAAATTTGTTTTGGTCAGACTTCCGGTTTTCGTTGTGAGTCCCAGCGTCAACCGTAAGCGAACAGACCGAGAATGTGAAAATTGCAAGAGTGATGATGAAGGCCATGGATTTTTTCATTGCGGTTGTCCTCCTCGGCGCTTTAAGTCTTGGAATTCACCATGATCCAAAATCTGACATGGTTATTTAAGAGATTGGCTATAGGGGGATATTGCGACGCGGCGGGCGAATACTAGCTCTGGTGAATAGCGTGGTCAAGTTACATGATGGTGGTAGTTGTGATGCAAATCACCACCACCGTGATTTCTTTTCCATCTAAGCCGCATTTCCTTCGAAATCAGTGGGCTCTGTACTTGGGACCTGCTTCTCCTTGGTGCTTAGAACGTCACGCTGCCGCAAAACGACATCGCATCGTTACGAATAAGACTCCACCGTTAATTAGATTGTTGACACTGTTGCGCCAAGTGCGTAATCGGGACTCCAACTGTCCAACCATCCCGAAGTAAAAAATTAATAGCATCGGCGCCGTTCGCAAGCGCGTATTGCATGGCCGCTTTGAAAGTGCCGCGCGTTGGCCCCTTATCCCTGGCCAAAACTCAAGACAACCTGTGTAACGAAAACGGCTAACTTAAACATCTCGCTCCACTGGACAACTTGGGTTATTAGTCGTATTGTCCATCTCACCCTCGCTGACGACCAACTCTAACTCCTAAGGAGAACACCATGAGTACGCTCGCACTTTACGTTCAAGGTGATATCTATCCTTCACAAGGGAACGATCCTCAAGCTGTGGTCACGGCGATTACCGACTCGAAATTCAACACTCCTATCCTGGCGCTGTGCCATGTGAATTGTTCCACTGAGACTTGTCCGAACAGCGGGTCGCCGGCCGATAGCGTGGACGGTGATATCACTTTCAACGATACGCTGATCGTTAGCTGCACACCGCAGGGGGACGACTGTGTCAGCCAATACGTCGGCGATTCAAGCTGGCCCGGCATCGTCCAGTCGCTGCGCGCCGGTAACGTGACCAAGATTTTCGCTTCGTTCGGTGGTTATGGAGTGCCTGACTACCAACGGATTGGCATGCTCATCACCAAGTACGGTACCGGTGAGGACAGCCCGTTGTACAAGAACTTCAAGTGCCTAAAGGATACGCTCGGCATCGATGGCATTGATTTCGACGATGAGGACAGCTACGACCAGGACACGGTCGTACAGTTTGCACAGATGCTGCTGAGCCTCGGATACGAGATCACTTTCTGTCCCTATGGAGACCAAGAGTTCTGGTCGGATTGCGTCAACGCGCTGGGCGCCGACAACGTGTCCTGGATGAACCTGCAATGCTACGCGGGTGGGCTTGATAACAATCCCGCCGATTGGACCGGGGGCGTACCGGTCGTGGCGGGTGTCTGCGCGAACTGCTGCTGCCCGCAGACGACCTGCTCGGCGCAGGACGTTTTTGATGTATTCAATCTGTGGACGAATGGAACTGGCTCAGTCAATTCCGGCTGTTGGGGCGGCACGTTCACCGAGAAGGTCGAGCTCGCCGGCGGCTTTATCTGGACCTACCACGACATCGCGAATGACATTCAAGCTTACGTCGATAGTATGGCTGAAGGTCTGCAACCAAGTTCGGGTTAGAAATGTCGACTCGCCAGCGCACCTCGACATCTTCAAGTATTGTGAGCCCGTCCTAAAGTGGTGAATGCATGGCGGCTCTTTGAATAAGGATAGATAACGGTTAAAGGGGAGTCTGTATGATCCGATTCACTATTAAGGGTATCGTGCGCGAAGCCGAAACCGGTATCGGTATTCCAAGTCTCTTTGTAAAAGCGTACGACAAGGATCTTCTGTTTGATGATTTGCTGGGCAGCGCAATTACCGGCGCTGACGGCTCGTTTGAAATCATTTCTGAGGCTTCTGATTTTCGCGAGTTCTTCGACGTGCGGCCTGACCTGTACTTGCGAATTTTCCGGCCGGACCGCATTACAGAAATCTGGTCATCAGAAGAGAGTGTGCGTTGGAATGCCGGACGCTATGAAGAGTTCTACGTGCTCATTCCGCGCGCAGCTCTCGGTGACCTTGTCGCAGGTCCTTCTATCTCTTTCGTGGATGATAGTGGGGAAGCGCAACCTGCGCCCATGGCGGGCGACCCTCTGGTGCTTCGCGCCTCGGGACTCAGCCCTGTCAAATTACATAGCGTAACTATTCAAGATGAAGCCGGTGAGATTGTTACTCAGTCCGTTTTTAGCGACGCGAACGGTGAAATTCGCGACACAGTTATCTGGCCGCAAATTGGTCTCGATGACCCACGCGAAACCGAACGACTGCCCGTGGAGGAAGCGCGCAAACGCTGGTTCGGTCGAACGATTGGTTTAGTGCTGCGTGATGGAGAGCGAGTAGTAGGTGAATCGAAAGTTACGATTCAAGAAACTCGTCGTCCGATTGCCGTCGCTACTGATGCCGACGGATTTCTGCTTAACGGTTTTGAAATCGGCGAAGAGGACGCTCGTCTTACGATGCTTGAGTTTACGGAAATGGAAGACGTGCGAATCTGGATGGTCCAGCGTCAGCATGAGTGGCGCGCGGGAGATCCCATAGCTCCCGTTGCGCTGGCGTCCGGGTCGATCGCACAAGTTGACGCGAGCGTGACGGCAGACGTTCATCGCGTAGTCGTTGCGCCGCGTGATGAACTCTTACCGGGAGCATACGACTTTGTATTGCGTCGCACTCGGTACGGTTACGAAGATGACGACGATCTGGTCTTGCGAGCCAGTGACGTCGTTACAAGCCGAAGATCCACTGGACTGGTTGTTCGCGAGAAATTCATGGCGAGCAAAGTTATTCGTGGTGGTTGCACAAACATTCAGCAAATCGCAGCGCGTCGGACTTTGGGAAACATCTGGCCATACATCCAGTTCACCGACACATTCCAGGTAGGTGAGGACATTTGGGGTGCGCTGGATCCCAACGCTTTAGATCCCTCACATACAGGCAAGATGGTCGCAATTTATGTGGTACCGCATAAGACAGCGGCCCAATGGACCGCAGACAACAGCCTCAACAACCTTGCTGTGCTTGGGGGCAATGCGGCGGTGCCCAAGTGGCTAACCCAATCGTGGTGTGTAAATGCGAATCTGCGGCTTTTATGGCCGAGCGCCATGCAGGTCGGCGATTACGATGTCGTCGCTGACTTTGGCAACAACACTTCGAACCCGGCTGCGTTCGTACCCGACGATCATTTTGACATGCCGCTGGATATGATCGACGGCTACATTGTTCCCGGTTTTCGCGTAGTGCCGGATCCAACGGTCGACACATCATTTGGGAACGCGGGAAGTTTCATGTACGACGAAATGACCCAGGGATACATTGACGTAACAGATGACGACGGCTTTACAACATACCATGTGCCGCTTAAAGCGAGCGTACATTTTCCCGCTGACATGCCTGGCGCAACAATGGCGTCGCAAATAAGCGCGTCCCAACCCAATTTTCCCATAGTAATCGTGGTACACGGCAACTATACCGGCGGACCTGGAAGTTATACCGGGTATGAATATCTTCTGGATCACTTGGCCCATAACGGCTTTATCGCCGCCAGCATCCATCTTGAGTTTTACGAATCGGGTACTGATCGAGCGCGTGTGCTGCAACGGCATCTGCAGATACTTTTTGGAATGTTTGGAACACACGTCGCGAATAATGTAGGGACGATGGGTCATAGTCGTGGGGGCGAAGCGGTGGTCATCGCCGCGCGCCTGAACCAACAAGAGGCCTGGGGCTACAACATGAATGCGGTAATTTCGTTGGCGCCGACAAATCAGTACACTTTCGAACATTTCGGCGGCGCATGGGCCACGCCATATCTTGTCATCTATGGTTCACTCGACGGCGATCTATCCGGCATCAGCGATACAGGATTTGAGTTGTACGACCATGCCAGTGGAATGAACAAGACTATGGTCTTCGCATATCGCGCTTGTCACGATCGCTTTAATACGGTCTGGGGTGACGGCGATCTCTACTTCGGCGACTTAACCATGGCAGATCAGGCGGCAGTGCTGTCGGTTGATTCGCATCACAAGATTGCGATGGGATACATGGCAGCATTCTATCGTCAGCATCTCCGTAATGAGACGCAGTGGGCCGGTATTTTTCGTGGTGAATGGATTCCTGCCGCCGTGCAGGCATCGGATGCCAACATGAAGATTTATGTGCAGTACGAGGATACGACTGTGCGCACGGTCGACGACTTTGAAGGCGCACACTCTGCTACCAGCTGGCAGACAAGCACGCTCGGTGGCTCAGTATCCCAAAGCGGTTTGCCGGCGACGCCCCAAGAAGACGATCTGCGGACGATGGATTTCCATTCGCCGCACCTGACAGCGGGACTTCTTCTCCGCTGGGACAACACCACTGATACGGTGACGTACGATATTCCGGCCGGACAGCGAAACGTATCAGCCTTTCAAGCGGTTAGTTTTCGAATTTCGCAGCGAGTCGACAGCGCGTCAAACCCGGCTAACCAGGCTCAGGATCTTCGGCTCACGCTCACCGACGGAGGCGGACATTCACGGGCAATTCGAATCTCGAAGCTTGCGGAGATTCCATATCCGTACGTGCGCGGTTATAACCAATTTACAAAATCCGCGATGCGCACCATTCGAATTCCGCTGGCGGCGTATACTATTCACTGTTTGAACGTAGATCAGGTTGACCTCACCAACATCACGACACTGACATTCGAGTTTGCCGAGAAAACCACCGGAGAAATCGAAATTGATAGCGTGCAATTTACGAATTAAGGAGATGCGATGCTTGCAAAAGAACTGATTCGATTGCCAGATCCGCGTAAGGATGTCCGAGTCGGCGTGCGCGAGGTTGTGCGTGATGTTCATGGAAAACCGCACATCTTTATCCGGGTGAGGTTGACTGGATGGCGCTTTCCGGGAAGGGCGCCTGAGGCGTTCATGTTAATTGGCGACGTGGTGTCACGAAAAGTAATCATCGATCAAAACGGACTCGGAGCGAATGGTTATTTTGATAAACCGTTGCCCCGAGCGAATCAAGTAAGCTTCGGTTACGGTAGGGTCATTCAGTGGGATTTCGATCTGCCGATCTCGCCAACGAAAATAACCCGTCTTGACCGCGCCCGACTAAACAAGGAAATCATTGATCCCTTTCGTCAAGTGCTTAATGAATTGGACGAGTGATTTGCGGTGTTATGTGTCCCACACTTTAAGCACTCGGATGTGCGAAAGTTGGGTTGAAAGACAACGGCAGCATTCTTCTTCTAGAGTGTTATCGCTAGGCCATTCTTCCAGATGCTCGAACTCATTTTAAGAAATCCCTGAAAGATTGGTGATGATGAAGGAGTGATTTTGTATGAGGCAAACAGTTTGCTCCGTTATTGCCCGGGCCATCGTTTCAGTTTTTTTGGTATCGATTCCCACAGTCCGGCGAATTAGTGAGAATGCATTCCGGTAACTAGGCTTAAGAAAGTGAGCTGCTGACGAAACTCCCGAAATTCAACCGGGAGATACGATCTTGAAGGATGAAGAAAATACCGAATCCGACCACGAACTAAGCTCGGAAGAGAAAACAAGAATCATTGAAATACTTCTTGGGCCGCCCGAGGAATGGGACGAAGCTGACAGCCAATTCGCAATGAAGATCCACGGAGTTGACCCGAATCTTAGTCCTCAAGGCCTCGTTGATATCGTCGAGGGTGCAGTCCGCAAATCCCGGCAACGTGGCGAACCCGTTCCCCGCTCACTCCTCAAGGTTTTGACAAAATTAAGAAAAAAGACGAAATCCGCTGCCTAAAAGTGAAGCAAGGTCACTACTCTGTCGTAGCCAGTAAGGCGAATGGATTCTTCCCAAATCAAAGCATCGAGTCGAGTATCCGTCCAAATACCCGCGGAAACAGCCCTACTTTTTTTCGCGCTCCACCGGCTGAAACCTGCTTAGCAAGACTACCTCGTGGGATCGGCCGATTGATCTCAATGTATTCGGAAAACGCAGTACTCTTCACATAGTACTTCACGACTTGGCTCTTGCTTACGACTAGTGCTGATCCGTTGTATTGAGCCTCGTCTTCTTCAACACATCTAGTTGCAGCCGCCGTCAACGACACCTGAAACAATTTGCCGATCAATTCACAAGTGTCGATCGAAATACCAAGTCGCATCACGATACGACGGATCACCGGCGAAGGCATCAGCAGTTCCGACGCAAACTCGTTCGCCGCCTGCTCAAGAAGAGAGTCAGCCTCCCCACCCGGCTCAACATCATCTTGATCATCTCCTGCTCTCTCAATTTCTTCCTCACCACATATACGACTCTCGTCATCATGCCCTGGTAAAACAAAGTGCCCTATTTCATGCGCAATAGTGAATCTCTTCCGCGATGGCGGCATATTTTTGCGCACCGCGATGACGCCCGTCGGTTGGTTTGCAATTCTCACCAGCGCCCCATCAAAGCCATTCGACGCCACCTCTCGAATCTCTAATCCGATCTTCTCACCCAAATCTGACAATTGAACCGGCTGCCGGCCGCCGAGAAGTTTCAGCAAAGCCTTAGCGCGAAGCTCAGGTAATGTGGTCGTCCAAACCAAAATTAGTTCTTGTCCTGTTCCTTCCTCAACAGTTCATTCGAAAGGTCCTGCAGAATCTTCTCATCATGCTTCGACAATTTTCCCTTTCCACGAAATCGTGGCTTACCCACTACTGCAGCGACTCTTTTGGATCCCTTCATAGTTAAGCGTTCTTTCAGTTCAGCCAGCGTTGTCTCAACACGAGGGTCTTCTCTTTTTAGCTTACTAGCAAGCTTCGTAAGCATACTAATAAACGTTGACGGAACTTCTTCTCGTTCTTCCTCAAACTTCTTCACAATCCCCAATACGAAATCAAACATTTCTTTCGTAGAGAGATCCGGCTCAACCCCGTAGAGCTTCATTGCGAATCGGCTGTCCGCTTCATCCCACTTTTCCTCCGGACCAAGCAACACACGCACAATGTGTGCAATGTCAGCCGCGCTCATCGATTCATCTTTGGTCGTCATAATACCGATTACTTCTTAGTTCGAATTCTACGGAAAAGCCTGAAAAGAAGCTCCGTCGGAATTGCATCGACAACCCTCCCTTTCTCCTTTGTGAGCTGTGGAGGCGTTTTCCCGAGAGCGTTGGCTATCTCTTCGTGGCTCAGTTCTTCAATAAATTGATAGTGAATAAGGCGCCGAGCGTCTTCGTTCTTAACGAACGGCGGCACTTTCTTCAACGCATCCATAACCCTCCTCTAGGAACATGCGATCTTCGGTCTCTGCGACCTTGTTCAATGGCTCCCCAAATTTCTCCTGCACCTCAGCCTGCAGAGCATCCCTCCGTTTCTGCTTCGTATAACCCGTATTCCGAATGTTCTTGGTTACCACTGTTACCCAAGCCAAAACACCCCCGTAACTCGAACGAGTCGGTTGTAACCATGGTTTTTTCCGATGAAGCCGCAGTAACGCCTCCTGTGCGACTCCTTCTGCCACCTGAACATTGTTGTTGCAGCAACTAATCGCAACACGCCTTAGCCGCCTCACCAGGCACCCTAACATCTGCTCGTTATCGGGGTCGAAAGGATCCGAGTCGTCGGGCTGATAAGGCTCGGGGTCGTCGAGGTCGACAAGGTGAGACTCGTCTAACACAGCAATGCCCGCAGACAAAAAATTTAAAAATTCATGGGTACTTAGATCGCCCTCATGGACTTATCCCTATGGCGGCTCGGAAATGAACCAGCCGACACGATCTAAAACTATGCAAGACCGCCTATTTCGGCGCGATACTAGCAGTTACGGAGTGGCGAGACAATGAAAAATCTTTACCAATCAATGCTTGAGCGAATAGAGACACTTATTCATCAGCAAGTAGAACTCTTCGAAGAGTTCAGAAAGCTTGAACTGTCAAAACGCGAAATTGAACAGGAACTACAGGCTGCGACAGCATACATCCAGACAAGTCGCGAGATCCGGCTATCAAACTTCGCTTCGAAAACCTTAAGGAACTGAAGAAGGACCTCTTTTCGGCGACCAAACGCGCACAAAAGACCGTTGAGAGCAAGAGCCACTTGGTCATTCGCATTCTGCAAGAGCATGGACGCGAAGGTTTAGGTGTGGATGAGATAATGACGCTATTAACGTCTGCCGGCGCCGAGATCGATCGGGGTTACCTTACGACCATCCTGAGCAAACTCCGCAAGAGGGAAATGGCCGTTAAGCAAGCAAACAAATACTTCATCACGGCACCAGGACAGAAATCCTACGCATCACTGCGCCTCGTGCAAAAAGCCGAAACTCAACCGGCCGCCGTCTAGTCCGTAACGCCCCAACATCCTCGATACCTAAGAAGGAGGGCACCTATGCGTCATGGTTCGATCCATGCTGTTAACAATCGTGGGCCACCATAGTTGGCTCTGTCCAAGAATGCGGTAGGGGAAAGTGCCCGGCTTCCCCTCCATTCGCTTTTCCAAAAACAAGCGGTGACCAAAAAAATAAGGCTCTAACCGTCGGTGCGATCCGACTGTCAGAGCCCTTTGAAAACCAGACGCGATTGCTCGCATCCGATCTTACGCAAAAGTCATTGTGAGCTGCTCGCGTCCGAAAGGCAAGGCTCACATCTGTGACGTGTCATAACTGCAAACTTCAGGCACAAAAATTCGGCAAAGACCGGCAGGGCAAGCAGCGCTACTTCTGTCTCAGGTGCAAAAAGTCATTCCAGGCAGCGCCCAAACGCGAAAAGCTTTTCGGCCGAATGTATATCTCCGAAGAAAGAGCTTTGTTGGTCCTTAAGATGCTCTGTGAAGGCGTCGCGATTCGCAGCATCAAGCGAATACTCGACATGGACAAAAAGACGATACAGACGCTACTGCTGATCGGCGGCGAACGCTGCGATGAACTAATGAATCAGCATATGCGCAAAGTGGTATGCCGCGATCTTCAATTTGATGAAATCTGGACTTATTGCCAGATGAAGGAGAAGCAGAAAGTCCGCAAGAACATCACAAGTGATCGAGTCGGTGACGCGTATTGCTTTACCGCATTTGAACGCGACACCAAGTTGCTCCTCGCTTGGCATCTTGATCGACGCACCGAAACAGACACGGTCATCTTTGTCGACAAAGTCTTCGATGCAGTTGACGGCACAACCAACATCATCCAGATCACCACAGATGGATTTCCGCCCTACCCGGCTGCGATCGCCTATGCACTAGGCACGCGCTCAAGCTTCGCGCAGCTCGTCAAGATTTATCAAACTCCGCTCGCGCCTGAGGACCAACAGAAATACTCACCGAGCAGAATTAAGGAGGCTATACCAACCCCCTTGTGGGGAAATCCGAATCCTGATCGCATTTGCACATCACATGTCGAACGTCAAAACTTGAACATCCGCACTCACATGCGGAGATTCACCCGTCTGTCAATTAGCTTTAGTAAGAAGTGGGAGAATTTACGAGCAGCTCTCGCACTGTACTTTGCCTATTACAATTTCTGCTGGATCCATTCCTCCATTCGTTGCACGCCGGCAATGGCCGCGGGTATTACAAAGAGGGTCTGGAAATTTGAGGATTTACTCAGGGAGTAATTCCGCTTAGGTCGACAGCTCGAAACTTTATCAATCACGCGTTACTCACGCGTGAGCAGCTCAAATGAAATCAAACAACCCTCATCACGCCAGAATCCAATATCGTACCCAGCCCTGCTTCGAAATTATGAAACAATCTTGAGCAACTCGCGGAAACCACCATACGCTCGATCACGCGCAAGCAATTTGTTAATCAGGGTTTCGGCCGATTGTCGCGCTATCTTATCCGCACTTTTCAACGCTGCGATGAGAACCGTTCTAAGGTGTTCATGCCACACGTAGGTATATTGCCGCTTTTTATCACCCTCTATTAGAAGCATAAGGCACTCGACAGCCAAGTCTGGAAATATTGGAGCAACTTCCGCCAAGCGTTCCAAGACAGAGTGGTAAGGTTGTGCGGAGCCCGAGACCTGAAGCGCATCGCGTAATTGAGTCAACGCCCAAAAATCATCAAATTTCCCTGAAGCAAACCAACCCCCAAAGAAAGAAAGCTCTGAAACATACGCTGCTTTCGACTCGGTGGAACGAGCCTCCTCGATTCTGCGCAACCACAAATTCTTCAAGCGTTCCATTACGTCACTTGGAATCGTCTCTTTCATATCTATTAGATCGCGGCCAAAAAACCAAATCGCGTGTCCTCTTACATCGCCTGGCGCGACTTCATAGAACCGGGACAGCAAATTATCTTCGTCCTCAAACGTAAGCTTGCCTCGCCCATAAAGCATCATGAGGTGCTCAGTCAGGCGATCCTCAGGATCCCTGCCAGATTGTTTTTCGGAGGGCACTGTTCCGATTCGTTCAACCGCTGCACGATACTCCTGGCGCAGCGCATTGAATACCTCGTTGTAAGGATGGTTATAGACTACGTAAGTATTCCATGCCGCATCCAGAAATGACCTCAATTCCTCGTCTTTCGGGAGGATCTTCTCCAGATTTGCGACTGTCCATTTCGCATCCACCTGCACCAGCCACGGTAACCACTTGCCGTACACGGCTCGAACGGACAATGAGGGATCGTGCGCAGGATCGAGGTGCGAATCGAGGACCTCTCGAACTTCTGGGATTGACTCAAAACCCGCATATTGAGTACTCAACTCATCTCCGCTCTCAAGATGACGCTTACACCATAGTGCGTAGTGCATCACACAATGCATTGCTTGTCCGCGCAGCGTGTTTAGCGACAATGTGAATGGATCCATATTCGAGCCTGTTTCGCTCGCTGACGTCGGATGGGAATCCTCAGTTAACGGAGCAAGCACAGACCACACTTCTTGACGCAGACTGAAAGGGATAGCTTTCTCAGTTGTCAAACCGTCTTCGATGAGGCTTTCGATCGACCCCTTTGTCCACGTCCAGTCTGGATCCTCCTCTGTTATTCGACCTCGCGCGCTTGCCAATTCAGTAGGTTGATCGATTACCCATTTGCATAGCTTTAATACCGCGGGCCAAGCTGTCGCGCCAATCTGTTGTAAAGCAGCACGGAGGCCCGACAAGACGGCACGGACATATGTCGGGTCTAATTGTTTAAGCTGTTCTACTTCGTCCGCAAAGCGGACTGGGTCGGCTGCGACAGCAGCAGTAAGTTGCTGACCAAGACCTTCGGGCGTCTGCCGATGCATCTTGTCAGTGGATTGCCAACCTTTAAGAAAGGAGATTATCTCCTCAAAGCTCATCTGCTGGAGTTCTTGAGCATCCTTCGGACTGTCATATCCGAAGTGCATTGTGACGGGAGGTGAAACGTACTGCGGCCATTCGATTTTCCCGAATTCGGTCTCTAAGTGCTCGTAAAGCTTTCGATATTCATCGGGAAGGACCTCGCTGACGGGTGCTAATCTCCTAAATCTCCAGAACCGTCCTTCTTTTTCGTCTTCGACTGTGCCGCTCGGCGGGCCTTCAGAAACCCACTCTAGAAACACGCGTTGTTCCTTTTCATCCAACTCCGCGAAATGCAGTTGTGCCAGTTCGAAGAATTCATGCCAGAGACCAAGAACTCCGAACAATGACTTGTTGGTTAGCCTCTCCTTTATCAGAAGCTTTCCCTCTTCCGGAAAAACGTGCAAGAAATAAAGCGCAACACGATGGAAGATGCGCCAGGCGCGACCTTCAAGTTCATTGACTACTACTGGTATGAGCTCGGGCCGTGATTTCAGCAACTCCTCCCCTGCTCTCCGAACCGCTGAAACCGCTATATCCTTGACATCATCATGGCCCAAACTACTGTCGATGTCGGGGCGCCAGATGTAGGAATAGTCTTCAGGACCTGGGTCGTCACTCCGATTCCTGGACAGTTTAATTGCGTCATCCAATACTTCGCAGAACAGCTTAAATGAATCTATACCTCCGGCTTCCACGAGATCGGGAATTATGGCCTTAACAATGATTTTGTAATCCCAGCTTCCATAACGTGTTCGCGGCTGCGGTGAAAGGCGATACGGATTGTCATCTAGATATCGTTCCTTGTCGGGATCAGGTAACACTTTAAGCACGGTCTTCGCCAAGTCTAGCGCTTCATCGCTATACCCTCCACGGGCAAGATGAGCTATGAAGGTTCCCAACTTCTCAGGAAATAACGGTGTGTATTTAGACTTCGCCCAAACCCTTGCCCGCTGTGCGACCTTAACCGCAAACTCCGCCGGCATCGATAGCGCAGCATCTATCAAATCTTCGTTGACGCGAATATTTTCCGTAGTCCGCATGTGAATTATCACGTCTATCACGGTCTCGGGTGCCCGACTCGCCATTCGCGCCAAATACTCCGACTCCGGCCAACGCGGAAAGCTAATGTACTCACCTTCTCGTTCAGGCTCTGGAGGCACACTAAACATCCCTGCCTCTTTTAATGGCAGGATCCAATCGGGACTGTTCAGCCGGCTGAAGAAGTATTCGTAGTCAGCCTGCCTCTTGCCGATCGTCGCCAACGCTTTCTGAACTAACTCAGGCCGTACCACCAGCATCGCCCTCCTTGATCAGATCGTCGATCGTTGCGAAATCCTCAGACGTGCGCGGAACCAACCGGTCTAGCAACATCGTCTCCAATTCCGAGAGTTGAACAGCGAAATCTTCATCCCCACCAACTCTCGTATGGTGGGACACGCCTTGAAAATAGTCGTTGCAGTTCTGCCACTTCGAAATATTTGATTGCTCGAGCTGCTCTGGCAAAGCTAACGCGGACGGATCCAATCCGCGGAGAGTAGTCGCAGCTCGACGTCGCCGCGTGGCGTAATCGGTTGAGAAATCTTCAAAAAAGTTATCAGTTTCCTGGAGAAATCGCCGAAGATGATCGTCAATTTCACCTTGCCACCCCGAAACGTCCCGACTCGTTGAATTGGTGATTGTTATTTTCCGCCGTTCTTCCAAGGAACGCACTCTTTCAGTCAGACTCGGCCCTTTTTTTATGACCGGAACGTCAAGATACCGCGGTAGCTTTTCCATTAACTCGCGTAATCCGTGAGCTGCTAATGCAAATCGATCCGGATTGCTCTCATGCGCGAGCGCCATTAAGGCGCCGAAGTACATAGTCCCGACATCTGGGCTTCGCGCCACAAGCGCTTTGTACAATTCATGTTTCGCACCGTCGAGCCTGAAAGCTTCAGTTGCTGGTCCAACATATTGGGACAAACTGAAGATCACACCAGCACTTAAATCTTCAGGTGAGTGGAACGGGCTCACGATGTTTTCTGCGCGTAATCGTTCCTTAAAGCTAGCCAGTTTTTCTGCGCCGGCCCCTAATTCGACATCCTGGATCACAATCGGGTGATCGTCAGCCATGATAAAAATCGACCGCTCTATACCGCGTTGCTTCGCTAGCTCATACTCCATCTCGGTTATAGAGGTATGATGACCGGCCGGCACGTAGCCATAACGATGCGCGAAAACGCCAACATATATATCTGCCTCGTTAACGAGCCTGCGCGATTCTCGAATCGCATCAGCAGAACTCGCGGGTAAATGTTCCATCATCAAGGGAAACAAGCGCAGTCGCAGACAGGCATCACGGACCTTCTGCCGGTGAAGTGGCAGATCGAGAACCGTACTACTTACAACGATTTTCTTTACCTCAGTCAAAGTTCACCCGCGCCCAAAATGAAACGGGCGGGGCCCTCCCACAAGCCTCGCCCTACGGCCACGTGCCCTCACCCCACGCGACCACTCGCCCACCGGGGGGCGGACACAAACGATCTTATTTAGCCACGCCATCGGAGGTCAACTAGTCTTCTCGAGTCAGTTGCTGCACATCCAATATTGACACGACTCGTGCTCATAAACACGCGAACTTTTCTTGTTGACGTTGGGTAGATCCCGTAGGATTTGGGTTATGAATTCCGACAATCCGAAAGATCCAATTGTTGAAAGATTGAGAGAAGCCGCTGAACACCGTAAGGCCAACGCTGATGCGGCCGCCGGCGAGCGTGCATTAGCTGTAGATTTTCAACAACAAGCTAATAAAGCTGCCCTGGCCGAAGTTGCCAAAGTCGAGCAGTCATTTGCAGATCGATGTGGCACCATCAATGCCGCCAGAGATGCCGACCATCCTGAATTCCAATTCAACCTCATAACTCACGAACTTAGAGCGGGCCAGTTCGCCACCTACTTGGAATTGACGGAAGGATTTTCACCATATCGCCTGGACATGGTTAGTGGCCTGCGACGAGACGCAGCTCAAGTCTTCGCACCTGGTTTCGAACCCGAATACGAACCAACTCACTGGACACTCCTCGCTCGTATGGATGATCAGGGCTTCTACTGGGAGTGTGAAGGCGAACGGCTCACAAGTGAAGATGTTGTCGAACAAGGTCTGAAAGCATTAGTAGATAATCTAACCCGCTAATACGCAACGAAGACGCCTCCGTGAACAATCGATTCCCCAAGTCCGGAAAGTGCATCTATTGCGGCAATGACAAGAGATTTAGCAGGGAGCATTACCTACCCGAGTGTCTCGGCAAGTTCAAGGGTCTTGAGACTCTTGACGACCGAATCTGTAAAGAATGTAACGGTCACTGTGGTACACAATTGGAAGATCAATTTTGCCGAGCAGGAGAAATTGGTTTCCTACGTTATGGTTTGGGGATTGAAGGCAAGAAGCGAAAAGAGGACGTGAACCCATTCGCGCGTGGAAGTTCAGGATATAAAAATGAAAGGTAAGCTCTCAGAACAGGACGGAGAGGTTCACTTACAGCTAGTCAAAGGGAGCCGGCAAGGGCGGGTGCTTGGAGTTGATTACATCCCGCAAATTATCCTGTATACAGAATCCGGGAAGGTTCATCACGTTTTGCTAACCCAGATGGAGCACCCCGAAGACTTAAGAACAAGAATTGGCCAGCTCAACATCGGCAAGATAACTCGTGTTAGCCTGGTTGCACCTGAAGCAGATCGAGAACGTGTTGAACGAGTCTCCTCAATCTTTCCAGAGCTTGGTCAATCACAGTGGGAAAACCTCCCCACGTCAGGTCAAACCTTTACACGAACGGAATTCGAAGTCACGGATAAGTATTTTCGCGCGATCGCGAAAGTCGGATTTCACTACATTTTGAAGCACTTCCGCCATTTTAGGGGAGATGAGGACATATTCGCCCGGATTCGAAACTTCATAATGAATGGCGGCCCTATCCAGGAATACGTAAACTGGACTGATAAGCAGCTAATTGAGCAATTCAAGAACGGCTACTGTCCCACGACATTTGGACACGTAATTCTTGGCCGGGCCAACGAGCATTTCATCTGGGCAAAACTACAGTTCTTTGTAGGTCCGGATACCCTGCCGCTTGTTTATACTGTTGCCATTGCCCGGAATAAACCACTGTTGATTTACGATCTAACATCCGGCCACCAGTTCTCCTATTACGAGGACGGACCGAAAGACGGTTTCGCGGGATTCATGGACGAGTTAGTCTGGGTCTTCAAAGCTCCATCAGCTCTGGCAACGCGTAATTAGGCCGAAAAAATATTTCGCGGCGACCAACAGAGATTTACCCCACTACCCAACCAAGTATTCTGTTGCAAAACTTTGTCTTCGTGATTATGCTGTGGCGCCCTTTCTAGACAGATGCTTCTTCACGCTTCCAGTTCCACAGGCGAAACAGGAGATTGTCAGCATGTGTGATAGCGATTTCGGCACGGCCGGAATTTTGCAGCCGACATACGATATCGATTTCAACCTGCCTGGCTCGCTTTCACGAACTATCTCCCAACCGCTAGTCGTTGACAACCCAGTTGGCCTGGTCATTTTCGGCGACAGCTCAGCCATCTATCTCGCGCATATACCTGATCCAGGTGCAGTACCTTATGAGCCCTTGCCCACGATAAAAGCCCATACCTACATTCATGGCTGGGCGATAAATGCCGGCACGCTTTACGTGCTCGATGGCTTGGAACTATCAGGGTGGGAGTTGCTGACTGGAAAGAAGACCACAAAGATCGACGTCATCACCGATGCTTCAGAAGCTTCCGCGGCCAAGGCGCGCCTGCGCCAACTAAACGAGGCTATTCAACGCGCTGAGTGGGGAACAATGCTCGAACAGGCGGAGGACGAGTTTGAAAGAATAACGGCCGAACAGCGTGCAGCTGCCGCCGGTTCGCCCGAGCGCGCTAACCTGGACGCACTTGCCGCTGATTTCCTGAAAATGTTGAAAGAACTACGCAGGGTAACAGGCGGCGTGAGCTGCAGCGAAAACCCACGAGCGTTCATTCAAAGTCTGCGCGACCTGTTGGCCGAATATCGCAGAGATGCCGCACCCTATCTGTTCTCAGCGCCAGTCATCCGCCGGAGCAGTTTGCAGGAGCCTTTACGCGCCGTCTTCGTCATGCAAGGCAATGGGACGCTTCATTATTGTGACAAAGGACTCACCAAGTCGGGCAGCAAGAAGTGGTACGAGAAGGCGGAACCGCAATTGCTACTCGTCGAAAAGGGTCTTTCAACAAAGCTCGCCTTCAGTAGTCAGGGCACGCTTTACGTTATCGATGCGCTGACACTTGATGAAATCAGCAACTGGAAGGGACCCAGCGTTTCCTCCGGTGATAAACAAATCTTGATCTGGAGCAACGAACGGTTCTGGTGGGCCGCACCAAGGGATATCTATGCGCTGGAACTGAACGCCAACGGCGTCTTGGAACTAGTGTGGAAGACCGGGACACCATACACACCACATCAGGTCGGACGCCATTCAATTCCTCCGACTCCGTACGAGCCTCCAGTCAATCCCAATGACCTCTTCGACACAATGAACGTGCGCGCCTGGATTGCAAAACGCGCCAATCAGTCTGCGGATCTTAATCCAGGAATGATGGCCCATTTACTGCTCAGCGACGACAATGGCAAGTACACGTCGCCTCCCGAAGGAAAGAGTCACATCCTGGCAATGCCCTGGACGAGCCCGGAAGCCTACTTCTGGGATGACATGAAACCGCATCCACGCAGTCCGCTGGTGTTGCTCTCGGATACTCGCGGACTCCAGATTCAGTGTCGATATCCCTTCAGCGCTGGTAGTCAGAATCAGAAGCTCGTCCCACACTGGGCCACGGGATCATGGGTCTTCACCACAGCTTCCGGATCACCAAATGACCAACGGCTCTCCCAGGTTTGGCCCACTCCGAACGTCAGGCCCTTACTAAAGCCAGAACCCGACATGCTCGGAAATCTCATTGTTGGGAACCCGGATGTCGCAGCGATAAATGACCTTTCACGAATCATACCGGGCGGAAAACTGACAGACCGGCACCTGCGCTACGTCATCTGGTTTGCCAAGTTCGGTTGGGATTCGAATTTTGTCGAGATTCCGTGGCGACCGGGCCGGTATCAAAGCAAGCCGAGTGACTTTCCTCGGTGGTTAGCCAAGCGCTTTGGCATAGGATTAGATTCATGGCCACCGTACTCACAATATGGAAAGGTTTACGGAGTTGCAACCCAGGAGGCAGCCAAACAATCTTTCCGGTCAGCTAAAATACCCGTGAATTTCGATCCACCCTGGAGGTGGTGGCAAGGCAGTGGTCCACCGATGGATCTGTTTCACTCGCCGCCACCTGCATGGTATGACCCGTGGGGATTTAATCGCCCCGGTGACTTCGAAACTTCACAACCAGGCCCGACCTATCTCGCTCCCTTTTGTTTTGAGGGTCAACTGAAGTTTCCGGTACGTCCGGTCAAGTTGGATGTCCCCAAAGGACGAATCTGGTCTGTTTTCACTGACAACGATCCTGCCTCGATCCTCGCCAGCACTCCGCCGCCGCCCGAAAACACTTCCGCGGAAGAAAACGTTATCGATGACGATCCAGTGCTGCTTCAGTCTTCAGCCGAGCCGAACACGTTGGTAATGATTACCGACCAATACCTGCATCTGACAATCCTTCAAGTATTACCGCCAAAACCACTGCGCATCACTCATGACGCTACCAGTCACCACATCCAGCACGAGGTACCAGCGTTGGGTATTACACGCAGCTTAATCGTAGCGCCTCCCATTGTCTTCTTAAATCCGAGGAAGGTGTTTCCGGTGGCATGGTGTCCGGTCCATCTTGATTCTTCGTCGGAGCGATTGCGCAAACTCGCGTCCTTCGATTCGGAAAGCGGTGAGGTTCCGTGGGAAGAGTGGGTCAAAGCCAACAAGGCTCAATATGGCCCAGACAATCAAGATTCCGGATGGAAAATCGCATCCTGTCCGTTACCTTCCGTAGCGCTGCCAACAGTCTCGTTGCACGGCTACGGTTTACCCCCGCAATGATTTTTCTCACTTCAATAGGTCAACACTATGACTAGAATACTTACTGCCTCCGGCAGCCAGGTACTTCCCCACGCGTGGGAGTATTCACTTCAAACTCGTGGTGCGCTCACCAGCGCACCGTTGGTCGCAGGCGACCGCCTCGTTTGCACCAGTTCAACTCATTTCTACGCGCTCGACATCTACACAGGCAAAGAGATCGAAGTCAAAGACGGTTTTCCGTGCAAGCGGGCAGTGTCGATCGATCCGCCACAGAATCTGATTACACAGACTCGCGGCACACTCTATTACCTCGATGGCGGTAAACTTGTCGGGCGACAACTCTCCGACGGCAAGATTCCACAGAAACTATCCAATGGGAAACTTGAACCGCGCTGGACACCCCCGGCACTGACTAATGTTGATTCAATCAATGCCAACGACGATGTCGTCATAGTTACCCATTCCAGTCCGAACACGACTGTCAGCGGCTTCGATCCAGCGAGTGGCACAAAATTATGGAAACGAGTCGTCAGTCAGACAAGCCCTGGACCAGTGGGCGCAAGTCGCGATGCCATCGTGTTCGTCGCAGACAGTAAGCTAGTTGCCGTCAACATCGGCTCCGGCGATACACGTTTTCAGTTCGCGCCCACAGGAGATCCGCTGTCACGCAAAGCTGCGCCGCAGATTGGAAAGGTTGGCGACAAACAGGTGGTTGTCACCTCCGGCACGGCAGTCTACGGCATCGATCTTTTGAACGGAAGACAGCTTTGGAAGCACAGCGCCACTCAACCCACCAGCAACATTCAGTGGCGTACTCCTGCAATTTCAGAGCAATACAATTGCGTGGTGGTGGCCAATAGTGACGGCGAGGTATTTGTCCTTGAACTAACCACCGGTGTATCCCAATGGACCACGCAGGTTCGCGGTGTCGATCGTATCAGTATCGTGGAAGATAAGATTTATATCGACGCGTTCGATAATGGACGACCACAGCTTCACGTCTTCGATGTGCCGACAAAGAAAAAGAGCTACACCGTAGACCTCGAAAGCCGGGGCCAGTTTGGAATGGCCACCGGACACGCCGTTCTGTTTCACCCCAGTCAAACATCGATTAAGGCATATACGTTCGGCGAACAAAATGCTGCCTTGTTCAATGGCCGCACGTCTCGCATCACCGTTGGTGCTGACGCAAAGCAGTTTGATTTCAGCGAAACTGACTTCACGATCGAGGCTTGGATTTGCACGACGCGCGGCGGCGAAGTTGTTTCCGGATTTCCCACTACCGCAGGCAGCCAGCACCACGGTTTTCGAGTCAACGTAACTGACCAGGGACGGGTGCGTTTCTCGATCCTTAATAGCGACGCGAGTAGTTCCTTTGCCGCGATTACCGTACTGACAGACGTCACCGACGGCTCGTGGCACCATGTGGCCGTTGTTCGTCGTGGTGCAACAGTCGAGATGTATGTTGACGCGGTCTCGGCTGAAGTCAACACCGCAACGAACGGAACGATGGCCCGCAATATCACGGGCAACATCGCGCTTACCTTTGGCGCGTTTGTACCCGCAGCCAACCGCGCCCAGGCCTTCTTCAGTGGCTTGATGCGCGAGATACGTGTCTGGGACGGTGCGCTTGATGCCTCCAAGCTCCAGAGCCGCATGCAGGTAAAGCTCATCGGCACAGAACCGCAATTGCTGGGCTACTGGCGCTTGGATGGAAAGGGCATCAAGAACCTCGAGAACCGTGTTTTACGTCAACCTAACTATACAGCGACGCCGGTGGACATTGGCGCGTTCGCGACAGAACTCGCGCTTGATGCCAAGGCCTTTCCTTATCTATTGGACCAGGCTAATTCGCAGTGGCCATATTATGGACACTGGGCGGCACACGGCGAGTATGAGATCTCAACCGCGCCAGCGCTCGATCGTTTTGGGATGCTTGCGTTTGGCGACGGCGAGAGCATTTACGGCGTGTATGCTTCGGACGGTGCGCGCGCGTGGTCCAAGGGTACGCCCGCAGGAGCTTCAATGCCGGTTGCTGCAGGAGGCTCTTTTTTCTGCGTGACTGGAGCAGAAGGACTTATTTCGATTGACGCTGTGACGGGTAAATCTAAGCGGGTGCAGGGATTCGTCAATCTATTCAAGACGCAGCCTGACCGAACGGTTCACCTTCCCGCCCCGGCGACTGATGGAAACTACCTCGCGGCCGTGTCGGCGGACGGAAAAGTTTTGATTGTCGAGAATTCGAAAATTGATCTCATGCCGGGCGACCACACATGGGAAAAGACCGTGCCCACGCCGCTTTCAGGAGATCTTTCAATCGCGAACGGGAAATTTTATTTGCTCGGCGCGCAGCAACTCCACCAATTCGATCCGGAGAATAGGAAGGTTAAGTCCACGCCCGTAACAGGTGCACATTATCTGGTTGTGGGAGATGTGGTCTTCTGCCAACAAGCTGCCGGGACTGTCATAGCGTTGTCCGCCGCGGATCTAACCACGCGCAAGGCGACGTTTACTGTTCCCGGTGGTGGAGCAGTGACTGGCATGTGCGCTTCGTCTGACGCTGACTTGCTCGTCGTCGCGACTGACCAGGGCGATCTGTACGGTCTCACGTTCGCCACGATGGTGACGCGCTGGGTCACACGCATTCCGGTTGGAACGGCCGACACAAGGAACACCCTTAACGTTCCAGTGATCGAAGGCCGCACGATCTTCTGTACTTCCAACTCCGGAACTGTGGCTGCCGTCGACGCAGTCAACGGCGAATTTCGCAGCCTGTATTCTGAGCCAACCAGAATCAAATATGCGCCTGTGGTCGAAGCAGGCACAATTTATTATGGCTGTGCCGAAGCGCCTGCAGCTAAGAACCTGCTCGACGGCGCGTTGCACAGCCTCGTATTCGGTCGCACAAACGTACTGCGCTTGAATCTCGATCGCACCGGCGCGCGTGAGACGAAGCAGGGCTATGCCTCAGTCACGTCCGGCGGCACTTTGCAGTTGATCGGCGTGGACGCCAGTTGTGTGGAAGCGTGGGTCAATACGCGCAACGGTGGCGAGGTGTTGTCGATCTGTCCCACTTCTGAAAGCGGTTATGGCCTGCGCCTATGGTTGGACCAGGACGGTACAATCCACTACACCAGCGTGGATCTTCCGGACCGGGCAGGCGCAAGTTGGGAACGTCTCAGCGGAACGGTGAGCTCCGGCGCCTGCGATGGAAGATGGCATCACATCGCTGTCTCTCGTCACGCTCGCGAGTTAACGATCTATCTCGACGGCGTAGCGTTGCATGCAAGAACGACGTTCGAACAAGTGGCCCAACCGGCGCTGTCGGCCGGACTCAAAGTCTTCATTGGGGCCGACGCCACGGCTCCGGCCCCCACAAACTTCTTCTCCGGGATGATCGCCGAAGTTCGAGTGTGGGATACATACCTCAACGCCACGCGCATCTCCGACCGCATGCACGACAAACTGGTCGGCAACGATCCCGATCTCATCGCCTATTGGAATTTCGACATGCTCAGCGTTTACGACGGCACGCGTCGTGGCCACGACGGAAAGCTGGAGACTGGCGGTGGCAGCTCAGGTTACTGGCTGGCCGATTTGAATTTTACCCATCCTTCTTATCCATACCTCGAAACTGCCGGTGAGATCTCTGAGGAAGGTGCAGCCAAAACGATTTACAAACTAACCGTGACCGCGCGCAGCGCCGATGGCGCCGCTCTCACCGATCACGAAGTGCGGCTTTGGTACGTGCGTCACAAGAACGAAACCGGACCTGCCACAATCAAGGTGTTATCTCCAACAGGCGTAACAGAGCTTGGATTTGTCCCGCTCGATCACGGCGACGATAAATCGGCGGTTGCGAGAACTGGTAACGACGGCAAAATCGTTTTCAAGATAACCACTGAGCAACCGGGACATGGTCCATCGCTCGATTTGCGGCCCACATTCCTGCCGCCAAACGAGCGTTACCACGTCAACGTCCTGATCGATAATCAAAAACTCCAGAGACCCTCACCGCCGCGACTCGAAGCGCAGGCATCACTGATTCAAGACTATCATTGGAATACCGGCGACAATGTGAACGAGTCACGCGATCGTTCAACCTGGCGTGCAGTGATTACGGCTGTTAACTCCGATGGCAGGGCACGTGCGGGGGAACGGTTACAGTTGTGGGCCACCGAACACGTGGAGGTTGAAGTCGATGGTCGCGTCTATCCGATCAATCCGAACAACTACCAATCCTTCACTGCTGACGACAAGGGCGAACTGACTGTGGTACTTGCGGCGAAAGAGCTGCGGGCGCCTGCGCTATCCGTGTGGGCCGGCTTCATGCACCGCGACGAGCGCTACACGATTCCACTCGATCGGGAAGTGCACAAGAGGCTATCCGAGCTCAAGCCTGACGACTTGTCAGAGCCCCGGATGTTGAATTGGAAGCCCGGGTATCAAGAAAAGGCTCTGGTTAAAGAAGGTTACAAGCCACACGCCCCCAAGGTTGCGACCGCCATCCAGCACGTGATGTCTGTGACGCAGGAGCCTGAACACCGCATGCGCGCGGGAGTTCGAGCTAAGCGGACGGGCCTGCTTACCGATCGCAGAAACTTCTCAGACATGCGACAGGTGGACGAAACTCCCATGTCTGATCGTGTGGATTCACTGCGCACAATGAGACACATCGTGCGCCAGGTACCGCTCGAACCGGAAGGCTTCAGGGAATCGCTGAGCGGAACACTCGCGTTCGAAAACAGCATCGGTTTCTTGTTCAGCAAACAAAATTTCGACCTACGCCCGCTCAAATCAATCGCAGACGTCGAAGCGGCTTTTCCGCGTCTCCTGATGCAGGAAGAGGAGGTGCCACTCCTGGGCAATATTTTCGAAGACGCCTGGAATTTCATCGAGAATGCAGCGGAGGCAGCCTGGAGGGAAGCGAAGAAGATCGCGATCTACATCGCCGATACGGTAACGCTCGTGGTCGAGTATGCAGACAAGGTCGTGAAGAAGGTTGTTGCCAGTGTGAAGGAAGCCATCGACGCAGTGGTTCACATCCTCAAGATGATCGAGGCGCTCATCGAGGAAGTGATTCACTTCCTGATGCTGCTGTTTGACTGGTCCGCCATTCTCGACGCGCACAAGATTCTCAAGAAGGTTGCGAACAGTCAGCTCAAGGCGGTGCGCCAAATCACAGCGCGCGGAAAAGACGATTTCTTGAAGAGGATCACCGGCGCTTTTAACGGCAGCCCCCCGCCGGTCGATCTGTCGAAACATTCCAGCAGGGAGATGAGCGCGGCCAGTTGTCGCGCCAACGATCCTCATCCACAGGTGCAAGCGCAAGTCAATAGCGTTCACGGAAAATATGTTAACGACAAAGTGGACGACCGGCGAGACGAGATCGACTTTGGCGTAAAACCGTCGCTCAATCCCATTGAAACCGTGGACGAAAGCGCTACTTCGATGGCCCTGGCAATGGCAGGGTCTCTTACCGGCGCCCTGAGCGATCCTCTTGGCATTTCGTTCGCGGACATCTATCAAAATATAAAGGACCTGATCTCTGGTGACATCGATAAGATCATCAAGCGGTTATTGAGCTCTGCATTGATTGATTTCGACAAGGTTGGAAAAGCGCTTGATTGCGTTGAAGCTGTGCTCAACGCGCCGATCGAGATTCCTTTTTTGACGAAACTGTACCGGTGGATCACGGACGGAGAACAATTGACCCTGATGGACGTGTTTTGCCTTGCGATGGCGATTCCTACTCACATCGGTTACGCGATCTACACCTTTGCGACGACAGGCAAACCGCACAAGTTTTCCGAGGATGCCAAAACTCTCGATCAATTACTGTTGACTGCCGAAAACTTTTATGGCGAGGCCCCGCTATTGAAGAGTGGTTTGGGCGATGCGAATGTCGAACATAACCGCGCGATGCATTGGTGCTATTTCGTTTTTTATCAGCTTTACACGATGGGTTCCGGATTTCTCAAAGGAACCCAGATCATGAATCCCGGTGGCGGGTGGAAGAAGGAAAATGCCGCCTATGTGCCTGGCATCGTCATCGACGGTTTGGTTTCCAAGACCCTTCTCTATACGGCGGGAATGACAGAAGAAGGTTGGAATTGGTTTGATCAGTCATGGAACTCTGCTCTCTACGGAATTCTGGTCTTGTTGGATCTCTACCTGGCGCTCGATACGTTTTATCTGGAAGACAAAGCTCCGGTCACCGAGGCCGAGAAGGCATGGGAGGCTAAAAAGGACGGTGCCAAGACGGCGGTCAAGATTGGAGCAAGCATTGCTGGATGCGTGTTGCTCGGTCTCAGAATCGACGCTTGGGTGAACAAGAAGTCGCCACTCTCGGACACGTTTCAAGCGCGCGACGTTCTGAATGCGATCGGCATGATGTTTACATTCGACGATACGAGCGTATTCGTGAAGGCCGTTGGACCAGAGAATGCCGCGTTTGTAGTGGGCGGCGAAACCTACCTTAAAGTCGCGGCTGGCTGCGTCCACATCGCTGCCGTTGCGACGAGTTAACCAAGTTAGATTGCCACTGTCGCGACGATCTTTGCGTGATTGAGAATCGAGTCCGATGAGTTTGATCCGTTGCCCATTTTGAAGTCTTGGTAGCATCGACGTTCCTTCGAACACGACACTATCGAGATTGAAAAGCGAACACGAAACCATGTGCGAAATCGCGACAAGTAGAATTGCAACAGGTGATTTCACGTTAGGTTCGATCGCCGGTCAACTCAACCGTTGGACCTCTTCCAGTGATTTTACTTAGAAGTAAAGTGAGAGTCTAAATATGATAACAAAGGGAGATTTTCTGCAAGAAAAGAATTGTGATTATGGTCGTGTAACAATCAAGATGCCGATCGTGAGATTGAGAAAGACAAACAGCGTGGTGATAAGGTCAAAGTGCCACAACTGAAAAGTGCTACTCTTTTCAATCGAGACTAATGTCGGCAGACATAAGTAGAATAGAAGACCAAACGCGAACAACAATGGACTGACTGCGCTAAGGAGCAAAGCCACCAAGTCCTTTCTTCTTTTGCGGAGGTTCTCTTGCGCAGCAGATGGGACCGCCCGGTCAAGTGCTATTCGAGACTTGTCAAGAACGAGGGTGAGAAAATAAGTAAGGACTCCCAACACGATGCTGATAGTTGAAGTCGCCGAAGACAAATCACCCATTGGAATACTCCGTCTTCAACAGTTGGTAAGTATCCTCATCCGCTTCGTACAACGCGACGCCGTCTTTCTTGGGGTGGACGGGCTTATACGTCGGTTTTCTTACTCGCTACGAGCAACTTGTTCACTTATACTTTTCTGAACTTGCGCCGCATCGGTGCGCAAATAGTCTTCGAGAAATCATGAGTCGAGCGTCGTCTTTAAGGGTGGTACTACCTTTCACGGAGTGGACTTTGAGATCCGTCGTCAGTCTCATAGTAACTTCTAGTCTGCCACTTCACTCGTGGATGATAGGACTGCGGTAAACCAAACCAACGCCAACTCAGCATCCTGAAGCATGACGTCGCTGATTTCACGCTTATCCTTGACAGCATAAATAAAATCGCAAAGAGCATTTAGATGCGTCCTAAAATCATCGCGGGTGCGGAATATCGGCTCAAAGTGAGGCCAATTGTTACGCTCCAAAATGATGAGATCACAATCCAACAATGTGCAGTAATTTAGAATTTGTCTTGGGTGGTTCGCATTGTCTGACGTTTTGTCGGGTCGTGCCCGCGCGTCTGCTACGGCCCTGCTAATAAGGTCGTCTCTTATGTAGTATGGTATTGCGATATCCCAGTAATATTCTTCTCCAATAGCCACACTTAAGTTCTTATGGATCAGATCGCGAATCCCGACTTCAATTGTTTCGATCGTCTCCAAAAGTTGAGCGAACGTCGTGCTTTGATCCGTAGAGTTCATCATAAGAACACGGAGCCCGTAACAAGCTGGATTACTTGTCGTCAGGAGTACTGCCTTTTCGATTTCAAACGATCGATCGTTCGCCTGTTCCCACTGATGTGAGGTGTGGAATGACTGGCGCGTCTGGCGTCAGTCTCACAATCTCATGGACGCATCTCGCCATCACCAAAAGCCTGAGCGGAATATCAACGTCAGTCGGCTCATCTCGCTTGTTGAACCGCCTCCGCATGCAAATTGCCAGATCTTTGAAGAGCCACTTAGGCAAACCGTCCAGGAGGATTACAGCTTGCGCGAAATGCGGCGGAGTAAGGCCGTTTAATCCTTTTCCCGGCTCATCACGATCCGGCCTAAACCGATCATAAAGCAATAATAGCTCTTCAAACGCGAAGTCGAATTTCTCGGCACGCATCATGTCAATTATCCGTTTAAGTATAACCATCGTATCGTGGCGAGTTCGAGTGGCCTTGTAACCTGCCAACGATTTGATTCTTCTAATCGGCTCGTTTAGAGCATTTGAAATCCCTGGAAACCTCTTGGGCAAAACTTTTGCTCCTCCTTCGTATCGGATCCATTGTCGTGTCGACACGTTGGCAGCCTTTGCGGCTTCTTCTTCAGTAAGGCCCCTGACCATCCGCTGCGAACGTATCCACGGACCCAATGTATTCCATCTTCCGGCCTTCAGCTCTTTTTCAGTAGCCGTCAATTTTTTTCTTGGCACTTCGGTCCTCCCAGCAAGTTTAGTGACATCAATAGATATCGTCAGCATGCGCTGAAATCTGTCACAAAATATGTCAAGCCAGTAAAGAGAGAGTGGCAATCGTATTTTCGAATACCGCATCAGAATCGCTTTTCGAGTATGTCCAAGACCAAATCAATCAAAGCATGGGGGCGAGTTGTGTTTCGCATAAGCGTTTTAGCAAAGGAGAAATTCAATATGGCTGTCAGAAAGATTCCACGTTACGGAGCGCAGAAAAATATCGGGAAGTTCGCGAGTGTGAAAACCGGGCTCATCGCCTGGTATGAGTCTTTGCTGGAACGTGACGAGATGTACCTAGTGGATTTTGATCCGGAAGTTATAACTTGGCTCGAACAACCCTTTCGGATTCAGTACGTCCTCGATGGAAAGACTCACTTTTACACCCCTGATTTAGAAGTTCATCGAGGTAGTAAGAGACAGGTCGTCGAAGTTAAGTCTCAAGAGCAAGTTGATAGCGGCAATTTCGACCTGCTCTTTCGATTGGCAACATCGATCTGCGAGGACGAAGGATACGAATATCTAGTCGTCACCGATCTGATGATCCGGCAGCAACCGAAGCTCGATAACATCAAGAAACTGTGGAAGTACGCGCGCACGCCGATTCTGCCACAACACCAACTCTTATGCGCTGAGTTCTTTCAAGCCAACCAGGTCGAGCAGGCTGAGTTAACCGATCTACTAGCTTTCTTCAAATCCAAAGACGTCGCTGCGCAGATCGTGTACGCAATGATGTTCTGGGGAATTCTTACATTCGATTTGATGGCGCCACTTAACGAATTCACTTCGATCAAAATGACTGGACTCTCAGCGGCGGTTTTAAGAAAGGCTTCATGAAATGCTGCAACACAGATTAAGCAGAAATATGCAACTGACTCTCCGCGGACGCGAGTACGTAGTCGAGAAGCGCCTTCCTGATAAGAAGATTCGTATCAAGGACATTCTGACCGATCAACGCATTGCGATGTCTGAGCAGGAATTGGCCGATGCGCTATTCGATCGTGAGGCGGAGCTTTTGGGTCATAACCGAAATCAAGATGTGCTCAAAGAGCGACTGAGTAAGACGAAGGTCAGTGACATCACTTGTCTCAAAGACGATGATCCGCGAAAGAAGGAGCTGTATCGACGGATCGCATACGTCGAAGCCGTTCACGCAGCGCGCTTGGATAAACGAACGAAAGAAACGCTTCAACCGATTATCGATAATGTCGCCGCGAGAATTTCAGATCCCAAGCCTCCCTCTGTTAGTACGCTCTGTCGGTGGTTGAGGTTTTTTGATGCGTCAGGTGGCGATTCCAGGGCGCTCGTTCCAGCGACAAAAGCTCGAGGAAACAGAATGCGGAAATTCTTAGGACGCCGAGCTGCCGTCAGAGATTTCAAGGACAACGGCAAGGCACAAGAACGGGCTCTCAAGGTTGCGAAGCTGTTGGATGAAGCAATCGATGAGGTGTTTCTAAATGAGCAACGTTTCACTGTCCAGGCCGTATACGATGCACTGACTGTAAAAATCGGTGATGCAAATCGCTTTCGCGATGCCGATGACAAACTTCCGCTGATTGACCGGAGCAGCGTCTACGACGCGGTAAACAAACTTGATGACTACGACGTGGTTGAAGCGCGTTACGGAAAGGACATCGCCGACAAGAAATATCATGCGATCGGCCAGGGACCGCGACCGACGCGGCCACTTGAGCGCGTCGAAGGTGACCACACGATTACGAACGTTTTGGGAGTCGATCCCCACACTTGGTTACCGTTAGGTCGCCTATATCTTACGTGGTTGATTTGCTGCTACACGAAGATGATCTTGGGCTTTTACATGAGCTTCAATCCGCCCAGCTATCTCACAATTATGGAGGCGCTGAAACACGCGATTCGGCCCAAGACTTATGTAAAGGGGAGATACCCTAATATTCACAATGAGTGGAATCCTTACGGACTTCCCGAGGTCTTAGTTGTCGATAATGCACGTGAGTTTCACGGGCGCAATCTCGAGGATGCGTGCCATCAACTCGGCATCGTATTGCAGTACAGTCAGCGAGGTAAGCCTTGGTTCAGACCCTCGGTCGAACGAAGCTATCGTACCGTTGCAACGGGACTCCATCATCAATTACCGGGGACTACCTTCTCTAACATCTTTGAGAGAGGTGACTACGAACCCGGGAAGACAGCCATTCTTACGCCGGATGCGCTTGATGAAGTCACGCACAAATGGATCGCAGATGTATATCAGGTTTCGCCGCACCGAGGCATCAGAGACGTTCCGGCTTTGCGATGGCAAAAAGGAATAACGCAATGGCCTCCGGCTCTCCCAGCAAACGCTGAGTTGCTTGATGTGACACTCGGCTACACGGAAGAACGTGTGGTCTCGCATCGTGGCATCGAACTCGATCATCTCTTCTACAACGATGATGAGCTGGCGCTAATCCGTCGCACGATGGACTCGCGTAAGAAAGTCATCATCAAACGCAACCCTTCAGACCTGTCGTTGATTCATGCTTACGACGAGAAGCACGACCGCTACATTCCGGTCCCGGCAATCGATCAGGAATACACCAGAGGTCTCACTCTCTATCAACACACCGTAATTAGTCGTTACGTGCGTGAAGAGCTGAAACGCAACGTGGACATTGTCGCGCTGGCTCGTGCCAAGGCCGAAGTGCAGGACATAGTTAAGCGAGAATTCTTAACCGCGGGCGCCAAGGGCAGAACGCGCAAACGACAGGCGCGCTTTCTCAACGAAGGCATTCAGAAGCGAGAAATGATCGCCTTGCCTGACGCCGATAATGGGTCAAAAAACGCTCGCGTTCTCGGACCATCCAAGCCCCAGTTAATGTTGACGGCCGGCAGCGAATCGTTAGCCGATCGAAGCGCAGATTTTGGTAGCGCTTATAAAGCTAACTCCGACGTAGAGCCGAACTCAGAGCCCAGCTTGAAACTAATCAAATCCGACAGTGAAACTGCGCTAGAGATCCCCAACAAGAAACGCAACAAAGCGAAACCCGGTCGAAGCTCGAAGAAAAAGGAAAAGCCAACTTCGAAGGTCGTTAAGACTGCGAAACGGGACTCGAAGAAGACATCCAGCAGTCCGGCTGCCGGATCACTCGGCGAGGAGCTGGATATGACGGGATGGAGTGGAGACTACAACTTACCAAAATCAGAGGTGTAATCATGGCGAAAAAGAGACCGAACAATGACCGTAAGAAATATAAGAACATACCGATCGAAGATCGCGTCAGGTTGGTCGAAGACTTGTACATCCATTTCCCGCGAAATGCGGCTGTGCTTAAAGCGATCAGGGAGTGTCACAATCACGCGAAGACCGCAAACGAAGCTGAGGGTGTACTCATTCAGGGTGATACCGGCGCTGGAAAGACGACGATCATTAGGCTGTATGCGAGAGATCATCTGCGAACGCCTACGGAAGATGGGACAATCGTGCCGGTGTTGTGTGCGAGTGTTCCGGTGCCTGCGACTTGCAAGAGTCTCGCAACCGCCCTGCTTGCGGCAATCGGAGATCCCGCTGCCGACAGGGGCACGCAAGTCTCACAAACATGCCGCCTGAAGAAGTACTTTCAAACGTGCAGAGTCGAGCTGCTGATTCTCGATGAGTTCCAGCATTTCCAGGATCGCGATTCGAAAAAAATCCTGAAAACCGTTTCAGATTGGCTCAAGCTGCTAATGGATCAGACGCGTGTGCCAATCGTGCTTGTGGGATTACCCTACTCGCACACGATTCTGGATGAAATTGGCAATGAGCAACTGCAGCGAAGATTCGCAACAAGGGTCGATCTCGAGCCTTTTGGCTATGAGACATCAGCCGAGAAACAGGATTTCCGTCGATTTCTTAACGCCATTGATGACAAATTGCCTTTAGCGGAGAAGTCGAACCTGGCCGATTCGGCGATGGCGTTTTGTATCTATCAGGCGACAAGCGGCATTGTTGCGCACGTAATGAAATTGATTCGTCGAGCTACAGTCATTGCGTTGGAGTCAAATTGTGAAGTGCTAACACTTGAGATTTTTGCGTTAGCTTATGAACAGCGTTTGGCTGCTTACAATCCAAGTAAGACAAATCCATTTGGCGATATCGCGATGGCGGCGTAGTCATCTCGTGTAAGACACTTTGGGTCGCGAGTTCAATGAGTCATGAATATAGTACGAGCCTATCTCAGCAAATCGACGGTGAACAGCCGTCGAAGCTTCTGGTTGTGCGCCCGAAACCGAAACATGATGAGAGCTACTTAGGATTCCTGCTTAGGCTCACCGAACTAAACGATTATGCAGCGACGGGATGGCTACGCAAGCTGGCAGGCATTCCGGTGGCCATTCCCGTAGGGACGCAGATTGGCAGAATTGAGGCAGACCTTCCGAATCTCGCTCGCCTCGTTGATTCAGACGTTTCTGACGTGCGTTGTCTACTGTATGAACCAGTTACCTACAAATACGATGCTCGAGTTCTAGGCAGCAGTCGCCCGCCTCACGTTCTGAGGCTGTACCGGCCGAAAGTATGTCCCAAGTGTCTTAAAGCGCAGAACTATTGCAGGAAGCTTTGGGATTACACAGCTGCGACAGCTTGTCCAACTCACAATGTCTTGCTCATTGACGAATGTTCAAAATGCCATAAACGAATCACATGGTCACGGAAACGAGTAAGTATTTGCCGTTGCGGTATTGACTTCCGACAGGCGGAAGTATCAAACATCAATCCCAAAGAAGCTGCGGTATCGAGACTCATCCTCGATGTCCTTGAAGGTTCGTCAAAATCGCGCAGTGTCGCCGTAGCGAATCCGTTTTCAAATTTGGACCTTTCTTCCGTATTGGGAGCATTGTTTTTCTTTGCCATCCAACAAGAGAGTGGCGAGCGACTAGTGCGCTCATTTCCTTCGTTAACCGTGCGTGAAGCGCACAATGCGATGCTAAACGCATTCAGCGTGTTTGAGGACTGGCCTAATAACTTCCACGCATTTCTCGATGAGAAGTGCTCAACGAAATCCGATTACATCTCAACGAATAATCTGTTCAACCGCTACGGATCAATTGCCCGGCAACTGTATCGCGTAAATTATCTTCCAGAACCGATTAGTGGGATTTTGCGGGGGGAATTCGAGGTTCACGTAACGGAGAGATGGGACGAGGGACGCTCACAAGCGCCGGTTTGGTTCAGCAACCATTGTGGAAAATATGTTACCCGCAAAAAAGCGGCGGCAATCCTGAACGTGAGTCCACAGACTATCGAACGATTGGTGCGGGAAGGTAAGTTGAGCGCAAAGATTGGCCGTAACAATGTGCGACAAAAATTTTCGGTTGATGCCGCGGAAGTCGATAACCTACTGAGTATTTATGGCCGTTCGTTATCGATGTATGAAGCGACCCGTTTCCTCGGATTACGGCCGGGTCACGTCAAAGCGTTATCGAGAAGGGGTCTTCTAACTGAAACATCATTTGAACCTGACGTCCGAATCGATAGAGCGAGTGCTCAACGGCTGCTTGAAAGCATCATCGCCAAAATCAAAACACCTGCAAGGTCGAAGGAGCGTTGGCGCGACTTTGAGAATGTTCTAGAACGCTTGTCAGTGAGATTGTCGAGACAGAGTTGGGGAATCGAGGATTTCGTTACCGATATCCTGAGCGGTCAGTTGACGCCAAAGTCTACTCGGATGGATAGGACAGGCTTTCGTAAATTACGGTTTTCGGCATCTGATGTCGCGAGATATCAAAGACAAAAACTCAAAGCACTCGATAATTACTACGTGCTTGAGGATAAGGTTTCGTGCGGCTTAAGGCCTGGGACTGTTTATTTTTTAGCCCGAAGAGGTCTAATTACGACGAAGGGTACGAGAAAGAAAGGAAACGCGACGAGGATAATTACGCGATCAGCGGTCCAATCTTTTGACGATAGTCATATAACTGCCAGAACCATCGCAAGGATTGTCGGAAGCTCGATACCGTTCATTGTAAATACGCTGAAGGCACAAGGAGTCTACCCCGTTTCTGGAACATCTGTTGATGGCGGGCCGATGTACATCTTCAGGAGAACGGACATAGACGATAGTCGAATCGATTCTATAAAAGTGACGCCGCGGGTCTCGCGGTTACGCGGATTAGGGCCGATCAATTCTGCAGAGGTGGCCAAGATCCTTTCACTGTCTGTGAGGGACGTCGAAGTGTTGGTAGCGAACGATGTAATAAGACCCTATCGTGACTCGCCTCGCTCGGCCGTTGAATACCAATTCAACCGGAAATACGTGGAGGGTTTTAGAAATCAATTCACTATCAGTTTGACCGAGTTGTTGTCATCAAACGCAGCGGCGGCTCTACTGGGAATGGCGCAACCCTCGTTTCGTCGCACATGTATTGACTCGGGCTACGTAAAATATGAAATATCCAAAGATGGAAAGAAACGTTTCCTCCGTCGTTGCGACGTCGAAAAGATTGCAGCTTTCCATGAAACCGTAATCAGGGAAACGCACGTCCCTAACTTCCTCGGCGTAAGCAGAACGTTTGCGGAACGATGCCGTCAAAAAGGACTGCTATCTGTCGTTAACAATCCTTACCCCAAGATCTTCCCTCGCATGCCTACGCGCTTGTATCTCAGAGCTGAAGTTGCGCGCTTAAGAGTCATTAGAGGCACTAATAATCGCGCGAGGAGTCTGGTAATGGAGCGCGATTCGTAATTCTGCCCATTCGCGACGGCTTATCCTATTTTCCTTCAAAGTCCCAACCAGCGCAGCTCAGAGTCTCTGGCAAACTCCGGTAGTAATCAAGCGTAGGGATTCTCATGGCTTAGAAGCCCTGACAAACTCGTTAATGTAGTCGTTCGCAATCATCGTTCGATTTAGAGGTAGTGCATCTTCAATGTGAGTGCGACTAATCACGTCAGTATCTAAAACGGCGTCGACAGTGAAACTCGTGATGAGACCCAAGCCCGAAAAGGGCGAGAGTTTCATTGGCTATCTTGTGCGGCTGACGGAAATGAACGGCTATGACACGCCTTCATGGATTCTTTCGCTTTCGGACATTGATTACATGGAACTTCAATGGACGTTTTCATTCGTCTTCGGGAAGTCATCAGGCCTTGAAAAGCTAGCCGATCTTACTGACAATACGGTCTCGGATCTTCATGCGCTTGTTTACCCCGCTGCAAATTTTTCTCAGGGGAAAAGTGAACACGAATACGATTTCTACGGAGCGCCTCTCAATCGCTCAATCATCCGTCCACATCACCCCAAGATATGCCCAGCGTGCCTTGCGGAGTCCGGCTACTGCTTTCGTATCTGGGACTGCTCACTTGTTACGACCTGTCCAACTCACGAGTGCATGCTGTTGGATAGATGTCCTAAGTGCCGCCGTAAGATTCGCGCCATCAGGAAAAGTATCAGCATTTGCGTTTGCGGATGTGACTGGACAGAGATCGAGCCGACACCGATTACCAAAAGAGAGATATCGGTGTCGCGCCGAGTCTACGACTTGTGCAAACGGCTTCCGCGCGAAAAAGTCAAAGCGCAATCAAACAATCCGCTGAACAAACTTCACCTGAGAGATTTCATAATCGCCCTAAGCCTCGTAGCTGGATGTCAGCGAAAGATGTCATGGGCGACGGGCCGACCTTCAAAATCGATTAAGCTGAACAATCACGAGCTTCACGAGCTGTACACTCGAGCATGCGCGGTTTTCGATGACTGGCCTCATAACTTCTTTCGCTTTCTGAACGGGCAATCGAAGCGATGCGCCAAGCTTCAGCCGAATGACGGAAAGCTTGATACGGCTCTCAAGAGGGAATTTGGATCGCTTTACGAATCCCTCTACCAAGGGCTCGAAGGATCACAGTTCGATTTTATGCGAGAAGCGTTCTCCAAATTCTTGACGGACAGGATGCATTCGCAACAATTTGCCACGGCTGTGGAGAATTCTTCTTCCTCCGCTTCGAAAGAGCCAGCGAAATACATCTCTTTTGCGGACGCGAGGCGAAGTTTGAAGATCACTAATGCGGCGCTCTTCGATCTCATTGCAGCAGAAGAGATTCGCTGTGCGATCGTAAACGGCAGAAGAACTCCTGAATTCGCGGTGAGTTCAATCGATGTTGAAAGAATCAAATGTGAGTTTGGGGACTCTCTGACGTGCCGCGATCTCGCCAAGGAACTAGGTACTGATTGCGAAACGATCCTCGAACTGGCCAAGAAAGAATTAATAAGACCGCTTGTAAGAAGTTCTACTAACGGCTTTAATACGCTTCGATTTAAATACGCAACTGCCGAGGACGTTCGGCGAAGCGCTACCGGGCAACGGCACGCGTCTGGCTTCAGTGGAAACACTTAGCTGAAAGCGGCTCCATCACCATTCCGATGGACGAATACCGCGAGAGCAGGAAATAGGTTAAATCGTCCCAGGTAAAGGGCTCACTTATTGTGCTCTTTCACCAACTCGGTTAGGGACTCAGCGCCAGTTTTGTCCAGCACCGTGCCCAACGTTGCGTCACTACGGAAGTCGGACAAAAAATCGTCACCGTACGTTTCACGCAGTGTCCCTACCAACGTGTCACTACGCTTGCGATGTATCTCTCCGTTTGCGTCGCGATGACGGTTGTCCAGTCCAGGTTCTTTCATTGTTGCTCCTTTGTTTGTTACAAACACAATCTCAGTCCATCATTATACTTTTGTGATCGGCTTTCTTCTGATGGCGATTACCACCCTCGTTTCAGCTTGATTGCTTGTCGTTGCTTGGAAGAACTCGACATAGCTGTAATCTTCGATAGTTGCTCAACCGAAATTACAACATCAACGAGATCTACCAATGGAGGCGGCACCACGGTCTGCAAGTAATCCCTGAGAACAGCCAGCCCTAGATCTACCCAATTCTTCCCAAATCTTTCGTTAAGCTTGGCGACAACGAGGTCAACCTGTCCTTCGAGGTCATTCGGTATCAAGGCGTCGTCGTTTTCTTTGCCTTTGCCAGTTTGCACGTAATACAAAATGCCGACGCCGACGAGCGTAACGAGAGCCGCCAGCCACCAACCCGAATCGTCCTTCTTCTTACCCATAGCAATCCTCCAGCTAACGCGCCATCAGGAGTTTCGCATTGGCTTGCGCGTTAAGCGGATCGGTCTCCCCTATGTCAGCCAGTATTGCACTCGTTACTACAGTAGTAGCAACCGTTTGATTGAGCGTAATGCTTCTCAGCTTCGGAAACCGCACCGGTACAACTTGAGAATTCACCCAAGTAAAGTCGGTTTTCGGGTGCCGGCAACCAATTGCATGTGGAGACGTGCACCTCGTGATCGCCATTTGCCTGCGCGTTCTTGTTTACGTAATAACTTGCCATGGTAGTTCCCCCCTCATCATCGCCTCGGCATTGCGTCGCCTTAAAACAACGAGTCGCCGATTCTGGAAATCGTATATACTACGAACGGTTCTCCGCTGTCAACTTTTTCGCAACGGGTTGCAAATGCCGAATTCAGAAACGACGATTGACCTAAAAAGGCTGGGAGAAAAAATTAGGTTTTTACGTACTGGCAAAGCTTGGACGCTGAGTGATCTCTCGCGAGAGTCCAATATTTCTAAAGCCTACATTTCAGATTTAGAGAATGGCTCGGCCGGAAAGCCGAACATCCAGTACGTTTATTCAATAGCTCGCGCGCTGGATGTAACACTTAACGATCTTCTTAAGGAGACAATTGAGTCTAATCTACCTGAGCAGTCGCAAACCACCACTCAACTGCCCCCCGGATTGGCAGAAGTGCGCGATGAACTGCAATTAAGTGACGCTGAAGTTGAACGACTTGCGACTATCCATTTTCGCGGCAATCGTCCGCGAGATGCTGAAGGCTGGAGATACCTCGTTAAGACGCTGAAGATGCTCGGTCAACCACCTCAATCAGGAGCTTGAACTGCTTGGCGACACGGGTTGGAGGACATATCTACTCCGACCCCGACGTGCTGTCACTGATACACAGCCGTCGGGGTCTTGTTGACCCACGAGTCGAAGTAATTCAAAAAGCGAAAGAGTTAAATCAACGACTCCGATGTCTTGGACCAGTTGAAAATCCGAGGCAACGAATCGAGATTCTCGCATCCTTGGTTGGCGTGGATGCGCGACCGATACTGTCTCAATCTGGAAAAGGTACAAACCGAGCGGGCCTGCTGTTTCGCAACGCCGGTGGACGCACACACGCCTTTTACGATCCCACCGGATCCGATGGTCGGATCAACTTCACAATCGCGCACGAGATTGCCCATACCTTTTTTCCCAACAGCGTACACGGCGCGCGTTTTCGCACCGTGCACATAGATCAGTCTCGAGAAGCAAATGAACTGGAGCGACTCTGTGACCTCGGCGCCTCTGAACTTCTTATGCCCGAAGAGGAATTTCTGCAGGAGCGCGGCAAGCGGTTTGGTTTGGAAGATGTGCCACGATTGGCCGAAGCGTTTGGCAGTTCTTACGAAGCTACACTGTACCGTCTAGCAACCACCTATGAAGGTTTAGCGTTAGCTGGACGAGTCACTTATCGATTTCGCAAGAGCGAGGAAAGGGCCATCTTAGACAGCCGTCAACACCGCCTTTTTGTGACGGATACCGCTAATAACGCACAGCCTAGGCGAAAATACAGAAGACAGAGTTTGCATCACTCATCATCCTGCAGTTCAGATGAATTAGTACGTTGGAACAAGTCATTTGACGAAACATCGTGCGTGTATCGAGCAAAGGACGAAGCCGAAATAATGTGCGCGACTGAAACACTCCCAAATAAAGCCCGCAGCCTCGGTCATCTCGAGTGTGTGCGCGCGCCTTATCAAGAGCCCGGTTCCGATCCAAACTCTCCAGATGTCTTGTTCTTGTGGAGACAGAAAACCGTGTCGGTAGGATCGTAGGTCATGCCTCGGATTGCCCACTGACACAACCTTGCGTTAGTGCCTTGTAGCTAAGGAATTCTTTGGAAAAATCGCTGCTCGAAGAAATTTTCAACTTATGCCCGAAAACGGTGGGTTTTTCTCATATTATGCCCGACCAAAATTTCACTTAATGACCGAATGAGATTCGTAAGTTGTTGATTCTGCGTGGATGCGATTTTCATTTAATCCCCCGACCCACACGGCGTCAGGGAACGACCATCCCCTCTACCCGTGGTCAGCCGTGATAATCCGCCCAAGGTGGTTGGCTATCTGGACGGGCAGCGGTGATGACCGCCCGCTTGGATCGTCATCAGGAAGAGCACGAACGCCAGCCAGGTGGTTGCAGCGGACTGGCTTAACTACTCGCCGGTTTGTCCCGTGAAGACGCTCTTGTCGATCTGCGCGGGATTGCCGAGGACGACGAAGCGAATGTTGCGCATGTACTTTTGCGAGACGCGTTGCACGTCCGCCGGTGTCACCGCACGAAGTTTCGCAATTGTCTCGAACGAGTTGCGCCACCCGCCGCCAATCAATTCGAACTCAGCAAGGTTCGCGGCCTGAGCGGCATTCGTTTCCTGTCCGAGATAATACGTCGTTAGATATTGCGAAACGACGCCCGTGATGTCGGTTGAATCCAGCGGTTGTTCTTGCAGTCGCTTAATTTCGTTCAGCATTATTCGGATCGCCTGATTAGCATCGACAGCGGTCACGTAAATGCCGCCCACGTTCGCTCCCTGGCTGTTAAGAAATGCGCTTGGCGCATAAGAGAGATTGCGCTTCACGCGTACCTCTTCGAAAACGCGGTCACGCAGCATTGCCGCGGCTACTTCCATCGGATAAATGTCAGGCGAAGTGATCGGCGGGGCGGTGAAAAGTCCCTGGATATAATTCGTCGGCAGTCCACGCTGAGTGATTTGCACGGTTGACGCGCTGAAAGAAAGCTGGGGTACGGCATCAGCTTTGTAGGTGCCGCGCGGAAGTGTGCCCAACGATGCAGCGATGCGGGGCTTCAACTGATTGGCGTCGATATCGCCAACCACCACCAGCAACAAGCGCGATGTTTCCATCACCTGCTGGTGATAGCGACGAATGTCGTCAAGCGTCAGCCGCGAAACCGATTCAACCGTTCCCTCGGGACGATTGATGTACGGGTGACCAGCATAGGCCGCCTGCTCCTGAAGTCGTTGCAAGTAGGTATCGGGGTCGTCAGCGTCATCACTCAGCGCAACGATACTGCGTTGTTTTATCAGGTCGAAATCTTCTTTTGCGAATGCGGGACGCAATGCAACGTCAGTGAAGATGTTCCAACTGCTGTCGAAATTTGCGCGTGTCGATGTCATCGACAGCACCGAGTAGTCGTAATTGTCGCTTGCGCCGATAACCGTTCCGGTGCGGGCCAGCTCACCGCGAAGTTTCTCGCGTGGATACGCGGCACTACCTTCGGCCATCACTTCCAGCATGAGCGATTCAATGCCCGCGTTTGTCGCGGTAATGTTGCGCGAACCACCTTTAAGAAACAGGCCCGTGGCCACGGTTTGACTTCCGGCGCGCCGTTTTACCAGCACCTTCAGTCCATTGACGTCGAGCTCGGTGACCAGCGCTGCCTGGCGCGCGATTAGGCCTTGGAGATCAGGCGCCTGGGTCGCAGGTGTTGGTGTTTGCGCGAAACCAACCGGCGCACTAATCAATAAAACGAAGATCGCGCCCACGCGCGCGATAAGGTTCCATTTTCCATTCATCATTTTCCATTTACCATTTTTCATTTCGATTTACCTGATCTGCTTTCCTTCAATCCTCCCAGAAATGACAAATGACCAATGTCAAATGTCATATGGAAAATGATTACTGTCCCATCAATTCCTCAGGCGTTAACTTCACTTGCTGTTGTGCTTCGGGTGAAATCAGCGCGAGTCCCACATGGGGCTTGTCCTGGATATAGGTTGTAACGTACCGGCTGATGTCCGCGCGGGAAGTGCGGCGGAGATTCGGCAAATAAGTTCGAAAATAATCGAGACCCGTTGAAGACCACCAGAAACTCAACGTGTGCGCGTACTCGCTCAGCTTCTCGCGCGAATAAAGATCGTCGGCTTCGAGCAATGCTTTTGCGCTCTCGAGTTGCTCGTCCGTGAAATAGTCCTTGTCGTTGAAGTGTGCGACTTCGTTGTAAATGGTCTTGATTGCTTGTCGCGCTTTGTCCGGCGTCGTCTGCGCGATGATTTGAATTGGCCCGACGTTTCGTTGCGTCAGATAGCCAATCGTGACGGCTGAGACCAGCCCGGTATCAACCAAATTGTGCTGAAAGCGCGAGTTCGGCTGCGTGAGGATGAACGAGAAAACGTCGGCTGCATAGCTGCCCGGATTGTCTTTGCCAATCGAGGGACCGTGCCAACCGATATTGATGACCACGTTCTGCACCGGCTGTTGCACAATCGCCCCTTCACTCTTCGCGAGCGGCGGATGCTCGACCATCGGAAATTCCACGAACGGATCTTTTTCGCGACGCGGCCAGTCGCCGAATAGTTGTTCCGCAAGCTTATTAACTTCGTCAGTCTGTACATCGCCGGTGACCACAAGCGCTGAATTGTTCGGCACGTAGTATCGCGACTGAATCAAACGCATCATGTCCGTCGTGGCGGATGAAACTGTCAGCCGGTTGCCAAGCGGATTCTTCCGGCTGGGGTACTTGTAGAACAGCCGGTTCGTCATCTCGAGATTCAGGTAGTAGAACGGATTCGACTCATTGCGATCGATTTCACCGATGACCACTTCGCGCTCACGCTCGAACTCGCCTTTTTCAAAACTCGGATAGCGTGCGGCATCGCGCATGAAATTCATCGCGGTGCGCAAATTCGGACTGGTCGTGGTGAAGTAATACTCAACCACTTCTTCGCGCGTCGTGCCGTTGTAGGAGATGCCGAGCTGGCCGATCTTCTGCAAGTAAGCTTCCGCGTTATCGATCGCGCGATTACCTTTGAAGAACATGTGTTCATAAAGGTGCGACAGGCCGTTTAGTTCCGGTGGTTCGGTGAATGAACCATTGCGCACGGCCAATTCAATCGTCACCAGTGGCACCGAGTGATCCTCGACGGTGACAATCTCCAAGCCGTTCGCCAGAACATGGCTGTTGATCTCAGCCGCGGGTTTGCCAGTGGTCGTCCTGGCCGGCGCCGCGCTTTGGCCTTGCTGCGCCTGTGGGTTTGTGTTCTGTGAACGCGCCGGCAATTGCGCCCCGACGCTGAGAATCAGTGCTAAAACTAAGATAATTCGCTTCACGTGTCTTATTCCGTCCTGGTCTGGAGACAAATAGTTTGTCTCACTCCGATGCATTAATACGCGCGATAACTTGAAAGAGGTTCAAAAGCTCAACTGTAGCACAGCCACTGGTGACTTGCGGAGCACACTGGCCACATTTGCTGACGGGTTCGATGAGGCGAGGGTGCGAAATGGATGTAAGCCAGTGGGAGGGGACGCGCGCTCTCTTATTGTTTGATTGTCGGCTGGTTGAGTAGTTCGAAATTCTCAACGCGCTCGCACGGCTTAACGGTGAGACTCTGGTGCGCGTCACCGACGATCTTGGCTCTTAAGTTCGAATCTTGCCGGATCAGAATACCGGCCGGACGATTTTCTTCAACGTTGGTCGCGATGGCGAAATAGTTACCCGGCGGAACGTTGCGTAACTCGAACCTGCCGTCGCCGTCACTGCGGGTTTCGAAATATCGGAGCAAATTCGACGCGTTCTCTTTTTCGACTGGGATGAGATAAACCAGCAGGCGATCCTTGACTGTTTTGCCCTCAGAGGTCACCACCGCGCCCCGAATGGAGGCCGCGCCTTCCCCGAGCGTTACGGTTAATCCTGAAACTGTTTGGTTGGTCAGCGACACGCCTTCGCTGACCACGCGCGTGTCAGTCGTGCGTGGATTGAGCGCGAGCGTCAGAGATTTGACGTACCAACCCGAGTTCGGGAGAGTGAAGTTGAGGCGGTAGATGCCGGCGTGCAGATTTCGCAGAGTGAAGTCGCCTTTGCCGTCCGGTACGGCCTCAGCTGTCTGGTCCGCGAACATCAGGGGCACTTGATCGGTTGGGCTACCCTTTGTCTCTCCCGATTTTGGCGATTGCTTTTCTCGTCGCGCGAAAATGATTGTTTCCTGAAGAGCGGTGTCGCGACGCTTCACACAATCGGCGGTAGCGCTATCAAGCAATACGCGACCCTTGATCGCCGGAAGTGGCCCTACGTTTAGATTCACGCCCGTGACATCGGCGCCTTGCACCTTAATGCGCTTTGCCTCGGATGCTCTAATTTCGCGATTTTGCGTAAAGGTTTGCGCGACAAGTTCGTACTCGCCATCCGTCAAACCGTAAGCGGCAAACGTATAGTCGTTTACCGATGATGCGATCACATTCGTCACGATCGTTCTGGTCTTTACGTCAATGATATTGACGTTCGCACTGCCGAAAGTGATCCCGCCCGTGGGCTGCGGAACGCCAGTGACGCCGCCGCTAACCGCGTGTCCCGATTCGCCGCGATATTGAATGTCAGCGGTCGCTTCTTCGCCGCTTGTGACTGTTACTTCTGTCGCCGTGTCGCGCGTTGACGATGGCGCGTATGTCGGAACGTCCCGATCGAAGCCGGTCGCGGCGAAGCCGCCATAAGCCCTGGAAGCGCCACCGGCGGCCACAATGTAGGTCCCCGGCACCAGACCATACAATCGGTAGATTCCACGATCATCAGTGAACCGCTCGTTGAATGAGGAAATCATCGCTTCAATCGGTTTGCCAACCTCGTCACGAATGCGGAACGCGCGAACGTTAACGCCAATAACTGGCGCACTGCTACTGTTTAAGACCGAGCCCGTGATGACGCCACCTTTTTTTAATCGAAGGGTGGTCGACTCTCCGGTGTGAACAAATCCGCTCGTATCGGTTCTCGCTGGAGCATCAGCCACAAAGCCGGGCGCGCCGGCCCAAACTCGATACGCGCCAATTTCCAAGTCGTCCATTTTGAAAGTGCCGTCGCCGTTAACGATCGTGCTGCGCGGCGGCGCCGTTGCGCCAGAGATCGACACGTACACGACGGTATTGTTTGGAAGATCGCCCCCTGCCGCAGTGACGCGTCCGGTAATTGAGCCGGACTGCACATTCGATTCGTTCGTTTGCGCCCGAGCTGCCGGCGAAAGGAAGCAAACGATGGCAATCGAAGCCAGTGAGACTTTGATTATTCGAATCACGGCCCACCTTCTTTGGGAGTTAAATCGATAATGAAATCAACTTGCGTCTCGCCGTCATCCAAAACGGTGACCGTTTGTCTCTGGGGCTGAAACGGGCGCTGTCCGGGTTGATTTAAACTTAGCATTAGCATCACCTCGTAGGTCCCCGCGGTGAGATTAGAGATGACAAATCTTCCACGGGCATCCACTAGTGCGTTGCCGGTGCCGGTGCCGCTCTCGCGCCGCGCCGTGATAGTGAGATGAGCATTAGCGGGCAGTTCGCCGCCGACAACTCGAACGGTGCCACGGATCGTTCCGGCGCCAAGGGCGGCCGTCACGCGCAAGTCTGAAATCGATTCTCCGGGCTGTATTTCGAATCCTTTCGTGACGTCGACACCGCCCCGTTCGACTCGCAAAATCGTGACGCCCCGCAGCGCAGAACTTGCGAATGCCCCAACGAATAAATTCACCCGACCAGATCGAAGGCCGCCAATCTGAAATGTGCCGTCAGCAGCTATCGGTGCGGATGAAGAAGTGGTAGTGCGAGCAGGGGTCGTCGACGAATTAATGTTGGCAATGATTCTAAACGCAGTTATTTGTTGCTGTAGTTCTTTTGCGCGACTTCCTTCGAAAACGACAATGCCGCTCAGCGTTTGCCCCCGCGTCGCTTTCAATTCAAGATTCGTCACATCGCTATCAGTAATGTTGAAAAAGACTGGTTCACTGTAAAAAGAGCTCGCGTCGGCGAACATCGTCGCGATGGAGACGCCATAACGGCCAGGCTCGAGACCCTCGAGGCGAAACTCACCACGCGGACCGGTTGGCACACCGACAAAGCCTCCGTAGAACTGCTCGCCCTGACGCACGGGTCCGTACATGATGCGGACACCCGGAAGAGATTGTCCCGTATCTGCATCAACCAAATGTCCTGTCGCTGCAAATGAATTGCTCGCGCGTCCCACGTGGATGTCAATGTTTGTGGCCTCGCTGCCTTCCTGCAATTCAACGACCGTCGCTCTGTTTGGATCGTTGGTGGCACCATAGTAAGTCAGAGGATAGACGGCATGAGCATTACTCGTCGCGTATGAAGTGTCGCTCGACCCGACGCTGACGCGGTAGCGACCGGAGGGCAAACCATAAATGCGATAGACGCCGCGATCGTCCGTGCTACTCATCTGATAACTGAGGAGAGAATCAATTTGCCGTATCACGTTGCCGGATTGATCCACGGTCTGCAGGTTGACGCGTTGTTCGACTACCGGCTTGTCGTCGGCGTCGGTAACGCGACCAGTAATGACAGCACCTTTCACAAGTTTGATATCAATGTCGTCCACATCCTCGCCGGCCGTTAACACCACAGACTTGCCCATGCCATAAAAACTGTTTGTGGCAGAACTGCTTTCGGCGAGCGCCAATGCGGGGGCGAGAGCCACAATCTGGTATTGACCTGCCGCTAAACCGGTCAGTCGATATTTACCATTTGCATCTGTTTTCATTCGCGGTGGCGATTGCTGCAACGTCGGACGATCGGCGACTAGCGCAACAACCAGAATATCAGCAGCGCCCTTATCGTTGATGGTGATTGTTCCTGAAATCGATCCGGAAAGCTTTGGTTTACTGTCATTCGACTGCGCGCTTGTTGTGATCGGAAAGAGCGCCCACAAGACTGTCGCGAGCAGCGGAAGCGATAGCGAGAGTTTTCGGTTCGGCACGGGATCCTCCCCGCGAGCTTGAGCCTGATTTGCGGCGTCATCATGTCACCGCAAACCAACGGCGGCAAGCAGAATCTTGTTATGTAAACCTCTCGCTAGGCTTCGCGCGTTTTTGCTTGTAGAATCAGGCTCGCTGTCGCGGCAAAGCCTCTCGCAGCAACTCTCGAACGTTATGGCTCGTCTGAAAATTACTGACGCCAGCGGACGTCAGTCGCAACAAAATTTGGCGGCCAAAACCACTTGCACGATTGGCCGCGCTCCTGACAATCAGGTTGTGCTCGACGATCCGCGCGCGTCGCGCCATCACGCCCACATCCGGCCGAGCGACGACGGCGGATTCATGATCGTCGATGGTTACTACGTCAACGGCCAGATTCATCGCAGCGCAAACAAGGTCTATGTCAACGGCGAACAGAAGTTCGAACACCCGTTGAGGGATGGCGACCGTGTGACCATCGGCGCGAGTACGATCAAGTTCGAGCAAGCAAAAGAAGAACGCACCGAGGATTTGAGCTACGACGACAAGCCGTTGGGTCACACGCAGTTTGTGATGTCAGCGAAGGATGTGCTGTCAACAGTTTTGAAAAAAGAAGCGGAAACTGGCCCACTGCCGGGCGCGCCGCGCGACAAGGTGCTCGAACAGCTGCAGCGCAAAGCGAACATCCTGAGCGAATTGTATGAAATGAGTAAGGCGCTGGGATCGGGTTTCGATCTCGACAAAATATTTAAGAAAGCAACGGACATTATCTTTCGTTCGACGCCGGCCGATCGTGTGATTGCGTTGCTGGCTGAAGGAGTGGTGACTGAACAGAACGCGGACGAGGCGAAGCTGTTTCCGATTGCGACGCGCGCGCGCGACGAAAAACTGGAAGCGTTCGCCAAGAAAATGACCATCGGCCGCACCATCACGCGCAAGGTGATGAAGGAAAAGGTGGCTTTGCTGTCTCAGGATGCTGCGGCTGACGAGCAATTTGCGGGCGTCGATTCGATTGTCTCGCAAGGCGTGCGTTCGACAATCTGCGCGCCGCTATTTACTGAGTCGGGCGCTCACGGCGCGTTGTACGCGGACCGACTCGATCCTTTTTCCGCATTCAAGCCTGACGATCTCGAATTGATTAGCGCAGTCGCGGCGCAAACGGCGATCGCAGTTGAGAACGTGCGCGCGCACGATCGTCTCGCGAAAGAAGAAGTTGCACGCGCAAACTACTCGCGGTTCTTACCTGAGTACGTCGTCAAACAAATGTTGGAGAACCCCGAGTCGTTCAAACTTGGCGGCGGCACCCAGACGATTACCATTGGGGTCGCGGATATTCGCGGCTTCTCTCGCATCTCTGAACATGCGGCGCCCGAAAAGATCGTCGATTTGCTCAATCGTTATTTCTCGGCGATGACCGACATCATCTTCGCGCACGGCGGTACGCTGGATAAGTATCTGGGCGATGGCTTGATGGCGCTGTTTGGCGCGCCGACCGCGACGCCAAAAGATGCGGCGAACGCTCTGGCGGCTGCGGTCGCAATGCAGCGGCGGATGATCTCGATTAACGCCGAGTTGCGCGACGAAGGATTTCCGGAAATCGGAGTTGGCATTGGACTGCACACCGGCGAAGTGACCGTTGGCTACATCGGATCGGAGCGTCGATCCGAGTACACAGCCATCGGTGATGCCGTAAACACGTCTTCGCGGCTTGAGTCGAACGCTAAAGGCGGCGAGATTCTCGTCAGCGAAGCGACCGCCAAAGCCGCCAAATCGCGTTATGAACTAACCCCGCGCGATCCGATCAGCGTCAAAAACCGCGAACAACCCGTTCCGCTGTACGAGGTGCAATGGCAGAAAGCCACGGGCACGTAAGGCAACAGGGAAAAGAAAAAAGGAAAAAAGAAAAAAGCGCGGAATCGTTTGCAGATCAGTCGAATGCTGGGAACGTAACGAAGTTCCGGAGCGTCTAATTTTTGCGTTTTTACTTTTTCCTTTTGCCTTGGACCGATGACCTTCCGCGATTTCTTCAAACGACAAATTCTCGTCGCGCGCGTCTACGGCATTCCCGTAAGAATTGATTATCGCTGGTTCATCGTTTTCGCAATGAGCGTAGCGCTGATTGCGGCGAACGTGCGCAAACATCCGCTGCAACTGAGCAAGCTCACGATTCCGCCGATGAGTGATTTCACGGCGTGGGCACTCGGAATTGCCACGACCTTCGTGTTGTTCCTTTCTGTCTTCGGGCACGAATTGTCGCACGCCTTGATGGGGCGCACCGAAGGAATAGAAATTGATGAAATCGTTTTGCATCCGTTTGGCGGCCTTGCGCGTTTGCGGACGCAACCGGAAAGCCCGCGCGCGGAATTTCGCATTGCGGTTGCCGGTCCGGCGGCCAGTTTCATCTTTTCGCTAATCGCTTTCGCGGCGATGTGGTTGGCGGCGCGGCTCGAATCGAATTTTGCGCTCGCCTTGTTCTTTTTTGTCGGAGCGGGAAATCTTTTGCTCGCCGTCTTCAATCTGTTTCCCGGTTATCCACTCGACGGCGGACGGGTTTTGCGCGCGATCATCTGGAAACGCAGCGGCAGCATTCGCGACGCCACGCGCATCGCCGGATTCTGCGGCCAACTGATGGCGCTGGTGCTGATAGCGTTTGGAATCTACATGGCGGTCGCGCCTACGTTTCGCGCCTACTTCATGGGACTGTGGTCAGTGATGGTCGGCGTTTTCCTTCTTGGCGCCGCGACAAACGTAGTGAAAAGCGCGCGCGAACCCGCAACTGTCCGCGACGCGATGTCCGCGCCGATCGCAGTCGAGGCCGACTTGCCAATCAATCGATTCATTGACGAGCTTCTGTCAATGCATCGACATGCGACCTTCCCGGTCGCGCACGCCGGGAAGTTCCTTGGCATACTGTCGCTGGAAGACTTAAAAAAGGTGCCACGCGAACAGTGGCGTGTACGCAAGGCGCGAGATGTCATGCGCGCGGTAAATTCATCGATGTTTGTGCGGGCATCAGCGGCGGTGTCGTCGGCGCGTGAATTGATGCAAGCTAATGGAATCGGCGCCGTTGCCGTCATTGATGAATTCGGCAACTTAATCGGTTTCATGCGACGGCCACAATCAAAATAATCCTCGCAACGCATCTCGTAACTTCGGATAGAATCTCGATAAATGAAGAAACTTTTCGGTACGGATGGAATTCGCGGCACAGCCGGCGAGTTTCCCCTGGACACTGCAACAGTTCGCATCATCGGCAGATCTTTGGCGCGGCATCTGGTCGAGAATGCTGGCCGGAATCCTCAGATTGTGGTTGGCCGCGACAGCCGCGAATCGGGACCTTGGATCGAGGAGGCACTAATTGGCGGAGCACGCGAGGCCGGCGCTCGAGTGAAATCTGCCGGTGTGATTACGACTCCCGGTGTTGCATTCCTCGCGCGCACTTTGCCGGCGGACGCGGGAGTTGTTATCAGCGCTTCACACAATCCTTACTACGACAACGGCATCAAGATCTTTCAACCATCGGGCCGCAAGCTGGATGACGCGGTCGAACGTAAGATTGAAGCCGACATCGCAAATTCGGACGAAAGTGCCGCAACTGAAAATGAAAATGCAGCTCAGACAATGTCTTCCGAAGACGCGGCGCAATTGCAAGAACGTTACGTCGAATACTTAACAAAAGAAGTTGCCCGTGACTTGTCGCTGGCGAACTTGAAAATCGTCGTGGACTGCGCGAATGGTGCCGCCTACGTAATCGCGCCTGAAGTTTTTCGGCGCTTAGGCGCAAACGTTGTGGCAATCAACGATAAGCCAGACGGACACAACATCAATCTAAACTGTGGGTCATTGCACATCGACAGCCTAAAAGCGCGGGTGGTCACTGAGCGTGCTGACATCGGGGTTGCGTTTGACGGCGATGCCGATCGCGCGCTGTTTATTGATAGCGCCGGTAACTTCGTCGATGGCGATGCCACACTTTGGGTCCTCGCAAACGACTTCCGAACGCGTGGCGAATTGCCGGCCGACAACGTTGTTGCGACGGTGATGAGTAACGTCGGACTTGAAATCGCTTTTCGCGAGGAGGGAATTAGTCTCGCTCGCACCGATGTCGGTGACAAATATGTTTTGGACGAAATCTTGCGCAGCGGCGCCGCGCTCGGTGGTGAGCAATCAGGTCACATCATCTTTCCGAAGATCAGTCTGGCGGGCGATGGAATCATAACGACCATCATGCTGCTCCGCGCGATGCAGCGGCACGAGCAGTCGCTTTCCGAGCTGGCGCGCGGATTTCACCGCTACCCGCAACTGCTTCTAAATGTGTGCGTCGGCGAGAAGCGACCTTTCGAAGATATGCCATCGGTAAAACGGGCCGCACTTGAAGTCGAACAGTCCCTGAATGGCCGCGGCCGATTGCTGCTGAGGTACTCGGGAACTGAACCGCTGGCACGTATCATGATTGAGGGCGAAGATGAGCATCAGATTGCTGGGTATGCGGACAAGCTCGCGGAAGTGATCCGCAAAGAAATCGGCGCCCCGGCGTTATGAGCGACGTGATGAACCGACCCTCATCCCGGAGAAATCGAGAAAAATTTACAGACTGCGGTGTGAAAGACTTTCATAGCAAGGCGGTTTGGAATCTCCCGGCCGTCAAAAATCTTCGAGTTTTCGCGGGCTTCAGCGCCGCCAAAAAACTCTATTGCGCGGCATAATCGTTGCGATGTATATTGTGGGGCAAGAGAGACGGTTGGTGGATCCTCCGTCTCAAGTGGTTGCTGGGGTGAGGACAGTAACCACGAAAATGGATGGGCGCTGCGACCCCCACGTTGCAGCGCCCATTCTATTTGTGATGTAGCGCAGGCTTCCAGCCTGCGCTTTTTGTATGCGGGGTCTGCCTTGCAGATCGACCGCAGGATGCTTGGCCGGTTTGACTCACAAACTCGTTTCGCGTAGAACCTTGCGGTCGCATGACCCGGGGTTTTCGATTCTTCGCGAGCGTTTCGCTTATTCTCGTCGCCGCATTCCTGCTGATCTTTGGCGGAGGTTGCCGCAGACGCGCTAACAGCAACAATTCAAATTCCAAAACATTAACAACCGCAACCAATCCCGAAGAAGCGAAACGCGACGCGCAGGCTTTGGTGGATCAAGCCAAGGAGCTTTACAAAAACGACGAAGATGAGCGCGCGGTGAAGTTGCTTGAGCAGGCGATCAAGCTTGATCCAAACAATGCCGAAGCACATCTGCGTTTAGGGATGAGCTACGCCGCGCTCGACCGCAAGCCAGAATCCGACGACGAATACAAAAAAGCGGTCGAACTTTTTAAGAAGAAAGTCGATGCGAATTCGAAAGATGCTTCTGCGTTCTTCTACTTAGGCGAAGCCTACAATTTTCTGCATCGTGATGAAGACGCCGCGCGAAACTATCGCGAAGCGGCGCAACTAAACGAAGAGGACGAAGAAGCTTGGTATCAGTTGGGAACGTCGTTGATCAAGTTGGCGCGCTATACCGAAGCGGTTAACGCGTTTCAGAAAGCCTTGGAGCTCGACGCGAACGACTATCGGGCCAGCGATGGGCTTGAGGAAGCGCAAGACGGCGCGCAACGGATCCGCGAAGGTAAGAAGCACAACGAAGAGATGTTGAAGAAGGAGCAAGAGAACGCCAACGCGAATGGGAATACGAACTCGAACTCGAGCCGCAAGCCTAATGCAAAGCGAACCCCTTAGCCGGACGTCAGAACCGCCTGCCATAGCGGGTAATTGAACGACGAGCATTTTGCCAACCAGGGCACTGCCGGTTAGGATCTACAACGAGTTCAAGATCAACCACCCGCTACCGCAGGTGGTTCTGACATAGCATGGCTACCTACACACCACCACCGTATTTTCCGCAGAGTTCACTCTCGCCGCCGTCCGCAGCGCGCTACCGTAAGTTCAAGCTGATTGCGGCCGGCGTGGTCGTTTTGTTGTTGGGGATTATCGGTGGCGCCATCGCAGGAATTGTCTATCTAACCAAGTGGCTGGTGCGTTGAGCCGGACTAACATATTTGACGAGATATCGGCGGTTGAGTGGCATCCCGTCCAGTGTACTCTAGGTCGGCTATGGTCCAACGCGTTTTCATACCATGCTCTGATATTGTTCCGTCGTGGTTTATTCTCAACGCTACTGCGCCATGCAATATCCAGTTTTCCAACGTAAATAGAAAAATCGAACCAGGGTTTTCTGGATACTCATAGGCGACATACTCCTTGCCGTCGGGGGGGTAACCTGTAAATGCCGCGTTCTTTGAGATGCATGGCTAAATTATAAATCCGACAAATCCGGATTTTAAAGAAATCCGACTCAGACCTTAGCCCACCTTGATTGGCGGAACAGAACCCCCCGCGCTTGACATCAACTGCCTGCGTCCGTATAGTTTCCCGTTTCGGACTACGGTTCGACTTCCTCTCGTGCAACGCTGTTACTGGTTCTGTCGGTGCGGAGGCGTTGCCCGGCGCGATGCGCGGCATCGGTCGTTTGAAAGTATTGTAGCGTAAAGCTCGCACCCTTCATGGTGCGAACGCGGCAGAGAAACCTCGGCGCCGCGACGCTACAGAAAAGCTTCGGCTATTTTGGGCTACTGGGAAGCCAAATCCGCGCCCGCCTAAAAGCGAAATCAGAACGTCCCTTTAACTAAATCGATAGCAGGCCAGTTTGTCTGCGCTGACTGCCGGACTTGTTCCGGAAAGAGGCAGGCCGCGGCCCTTTTTGCGCTCTAGGCGCTCGCGACTGAGATAGACACAAGATGCCGACGATAAATCAACTAGTTCGCAAAGGACGACAGCAGGTCAAGTACAAGACTGCGAGCCCGGCGTTGCAAAGTTCTCCGCAAAAACGGGGCGTTTGCACGCGCGTTTACACCCAAACGCCTAAGAAACCGAACTCGGCGCTACGCAAAGTCGCACGCGTTCGTCTGACCAACGGCATCGAGGTCACGACTTACATTCCGGGCGTCGGCCACAATTTGCAGGAGCACTCGATCGTTTTGATTCGCGGGGGGCGCGTCAAAGACTTGCCGGGTGTTCGCTATCACGTGATTCGCGGCACTTTGGATTCGGTCGGAGTCGGCGATCGCAAGAAGAGTCGCTCTAAATACGGCGCCAAGCGGCCGAAGGGAGGCGCGAAGTAACCTATGCCCAGACGCAGAGTTGCAGAGCGAAGACCGGTTCTTCCCGATCCCGTCTACAACAGTCCGCTGGTGACGAAGTTCATCAACGGCATCATGTGGGGCGGCAAGCGTTCGCTGGCGGAGAAGACTTTTTACGGAGCGCTCCAGCAGGTTGGTGAAAAAGCGGGCGAAGAGCCCTTGAAAGTTTTTAAGCGCGCGATTGATAACGTTCGCCCGACAGTCGAAGTCAAATCGCGTCGCGTCGGAGGATCCACCTATCAAGTTCCGGTTGAAGTTCACCAGGAACGCCGCGGCGCGCTCGCGATTCGCTGGATTGTGACATTCGCGCGCGGACGCGGTGAGAAGACGATGACCGATCGTTTGGCCGCGGAACTGCTTGATGCCGCGAACAATCGCGGCAACGCAGTGAAGAAGAAAGAAGATACGCATCGCATGGCGGATGCTAACAAGGCATTCGCGCATTACAAGTGGTAAGGCGAGTAATCGTAATTCGTGAATGGTAAGTAGAAAAAACGATTCACGATTTACGATTCACGATTTACGAGATGGTTAAGTACGACCTCAACAAATTCCGGAATATCGGCATCATGGCGCACATCGATGCCGGTAAGACCACCACCACGGAACGTGTCCTGTATTACACGGGTGTCTCGCACAAAATCGGCGAGGTGCACGAGGGCACGGCGACGATGGACTGGATGGAGCAAGAGCAGGAGCGCGGCATCACGATCACATCTGCCGCCACAACCTGTTTCTGGGAACGTAACGGAGTCGATCACCGCATCAACATTATCGATACGCCCGGCCACGTCGATTTCACAATGGAAGTCGAGCGTTCGCTGCGAGTGCTCGACGGCGCAGTCGCGGTATTCGATGGCGTTGCCGGTGTCGAGCCGCAGTCGGAAACCGTTTGGCGCCAGGCCGACAAGTACGGCGTCCCGCGCATTTGTTTCATCAATAAGCTCGATCGCGCGGGCGCATCGTTCCAGCGTTCATTCGATTCGATCATTACGCGCCTTGGCGCAAATCCCGTAGCTCTCCAAATTCCCATCGGACACGAAGATCAATTCAAAGGCGTCGTCGACATCATTGCGATGAAGGGCCTGGTCTGGAAGGACGAGACCAAGGGCGCCGAATACGAGACGATTGAAATTCCGGAAGATCTGAAAGAAGAGGCTGCCGCCGCGCACGAAAGACTGATCGAAGCTGTGGCAACAGTCGATGACGACTTGATGCACAAGTACGTCGAGGCCCAACCCATCACTGAAGACGAAATTCGCCGAGCGCTGCGTAAGGGCACGATCGAATTGCGTCTCGTTCCGGTTGTTACCGGTTCCGCTTTTAAGAACAAGGGAGTGCAGACGCTACTCGATGCAGTCGTTGACTATCTGCCATCGCCTTTGGATATCGCGGCGGTTGAAGGCCTGAATCCGAAGAACGGAAACAGAGAGACGCGCCCGGCAGACGCCAGCGCTCCGTTCAGCGGCCTGGTGTTTAAGATCATGGCCGACAAGCACCTCGGTCAGCTCTCCTTCGTACGCATTTACAGCGGCACGATCAAATCGGGTTCCTACGCTTACAACTCCGCCAAAGATACGAAAGAGCGTGTCGGCCGGTTGATGCGCATGCACGCCAACAAGCGCGAAGACATCGAGTCGGCAAGTGCGGGTGAAATCATCGCCATTGGCGGCATGAAGCAGGTAACAACCGGCGATACGATTTGTGACGATAACAAGCCGATTATTCTGGAAGCAATTGAATTTCCGGCGCCCGTTATCCGCGTCGCGGTCGAGCCGAAGACGCGTGCCGATCAGGACAAACTGGGCGTGGCGCTCGGACGTCTCGCGCAGGAAGATCCTTCGTTCAATGTTTCGACCGATCATGAAACCGGCCAGACGATTATCGCCGGCATGGGCGAGCTGCACCTCGAAATTATCGTCGATCGTATGAAGCGTGAATTCGGCGTGGAGGCGAACGTCGGCAAGCCGCAGGTCGCTTATCGCGAGACGATTACGCAGCCAGCTGCTGGGAAAGAAGTATTCAAGAAGCAGACGGGTGGTCGCGGTCAGTATGCGCACGTCGAAATCGAAATCGAACCGGCGCCTGGCGAAGGTTTTGTGTTCGAAAACGAAATCACCGGTGGCGCAATTCCGCGCGAGTTTATCAAGCCGACTGAAGCTGGTATTCACGATGCGATGGAGCGTGGTTATCTCGCCGGCTACGAATTAGTCGATGTGAAAGTACGTCTTGTCGATGGCGGTTTCCACGAAGTCGATTCTGATGAGCGCTCGTTTCATATCGCGGGTTCCCTGGCGTTTCAGGATGCGGTGAAGAAAGCGAAACCGGTGCTGCTCGAGCCGATCATGCGTGTCGAAGTTGTGACTCCTGAGGAATACATGGGCGCCGTCAATGGTGACTTGAATCGGCGTCGCGGGCAGATTGAGAAGATGGAGCCGCGACCCGGAGGCGCGCAGGTAGTGACTGCGTACGTGCCTTTGTCAGAGATGTTTGGCTATACAACTGACCTTCGTTCGGCGACTCAAGGTCGCGCGACTTCGACGATGCACTTTGAGCGTTACGATCAGGCGCCCAAGAATGTCGCTGAAGAAGTAATTGCGAAAGTTCAGGGCGTGGCAAGTAAGTAACGAGGACTGAGTACTGAGGACTGAGACCAATGAGCAAAGAGAAATTTGATCGCAGTAAGCCGCACGTGAACATCGGGACG
>CBFHBA010000019.1:0-85962 GCA_965653675.1 uncultured bacterium | reverse complement strand
CTGATCTGCGGGATCAGATGTAGTGTTCGATTGGACCGCCACTGAAGCAGTAACCGTCTGGCTGTCAGCCGTGACATCAATATTGGCGGTACCATTTGCAGTGCCGTTAAATGTCGCCGATGCAGCGCCATTCACGAAGTTAGTCGCACCGGAGATATTCCCCACGGACGGTGTCGCATTAATGAAGCTCGCCGGAAACGCCGGCAGACCGTTGAGTTCGACTGTGAGATCAACACCTGTATTGCGCTTCTTGATATTAGCGCTGATCGTGGACGAACTACCCGAACAAATGGGTGTGGGACTGGCACTCGCTTGCAACTGCAACCATGTTGCAGGAGTAATCGTGCCCGCGGTGTTACGAAAACCATTTGCGCCCGGACCCGAGTTGCTTCCCCACCAGTTGTCGTTAGCCGTGAATGTGCCACCAACCGTAAAAATGCTGAGCCCGTTGGCCGGGACGGGAACGCTGTTCCCTGCCAGCCGCGAAAATGTAACGACGCCGCTGCCGCTGTTATAAATAGCGCCACCGGCAACAGCCGCCGTATTGGCACTTAAAGAGCTGGTCGTTAGAGTCAGCGGTCCGCTCTCAATAATGATCGCACCGCCTCTGCCACCCGCGGCGGAATTGCCCGAGAAGGATGAGGCACTAACACTATAGACCCCGATTCCAAGGTTAAAGTTGAATAGATCCAATCCACCACCACCTGCGGCTACCGAGCTCGCGGTGTTGTTTGAGAACGTTGAGCCACTCACTGTCAGTGTGCCAGTCGCTGGTCGGATTAGCGGATCGCCGGCAGTATAACCAACCGCGCCGCCGCTGCCGCTGGTTGAGTTTCCGGTGAAGGTGCAACCGGTAATGGTGAGGTCACCACCTTCATGCGAGATACCGCCGCCGCCAAAGGTACCGACGCCGGTCGCGGAGTTCCCGGAAATCACACAGTTCGTCAAGGTCAGAGAGTTGCCAATCGAGCCGGAGATAATGCCGCCACCGCCGACGCCTGTGCTCTCAGTTCCACCGGAAATTGTCACGCCCGAAATACTAGTGACGAACGCGGCGTCTAAATTCGGATTGACTTCGATCACGCGATCACCGGCGCTCGTCTGATGGATAATAGTCGTGGCCGCTCCTGCACCGACGATCGAAGTATTGTTGCCGGTGATGTCCAAATCGCCAATAAGATCATTACCGCTGAAACCTTCTCCGGCGCCCGATATCGTCAGGTTGTAAGTCCCCGCGGGCACATTGATCGTGGTGCCGGGATTCAGATTCGCAAACGCCACCGCGCCACGAAGACTGCAATCGTTGGGGGCCGCAGTACAGGCAGCTGCCGCAGCAACGTCGTCGGTTCGGTCCACCGTAATCGTCGCGAACATCGGACTCACCGTCGTTGCATTTGGCGCATATTCTTTGGCGCCGCTCATCCTGGTCCGCACATTACGTTTCTCGGGTGGCGTCGGCGCTGCCGAACTCGAACTTCGGCCGGGCAGCAGCGCAATAGTCAAAAGCGCCAGGACAAAGGCCAACGCAATCAATCTGCGAACGTCGATGCGGTAAATTTTGGAATGTGAGTTCGACATTAGGAGGCTCCTTGTTCCAGCTACCGAAGCTGGCGGACCGAGACTAGTGTTTGCTCTAAATTCTGGCTTAGTCGACGTTCTCCGTGTCGTCGACTACGCAAGCCTGGCGAAAGTTCTATTAATACCTGCGTGTATCCCGCTCGAATTCACGCCCCGAGTTACGGTCGTGCTGGGAACACGCCTTGTAGCGCGATGCAAAAGCTCAGAGTCAAAAAAGGCTGCATATTGTTGTGCGGCTGGCTCCCGCCAGTCAGACCCAAAGAATTGGGATTCACTTTGCCGGTGGGTGGACCAGCTATATAAAGCGCAGCTGCTCCCCGACCAGCGCCTGACATAGCCCAGACAGCTCCTCCGGGCGTGACTTGATCGCCCGTGACATTGGCGGCACGGCCAACATTGTGTTGGTGAATAGGGATTTCGGATTGCAGCAGCGTAACGAACTGAGTTCCACTCTCCTCGCCAAGATCGTGCAGCGATAACCCGGGCCCCTGTCCAGGATGCATTGGGGCATTGCCCTGCATATTCGGAAGCGCAAAGGTGGACTTACCGTCACCGCCATAGGTTGTTCCCAACAGCGAAAAGAGAGCGGTATTCTGGCTTATAGGCAAAAGCTGGCCGTCGCAGAATGCCCAGCCCTTGGGCGCAAAGTTAAACGGAAAAATTCGGATTTCAGCGACAAATGGATCAGCCATGTTTTTCTCTCCCTCTTCTAAGTTTGCGATGGGAAAATTCCCTGAAGCGCAATACAGAAATTAAGAACCAGATAAGGCTGCATATTGGTATGCGGTTGATTGCCACCAATATTGGTGACGGCGCTCGGATGCATTGATGCATCAGGCTGACTGGTGGAGAACTGGGCCTTACCATTATTCGCCCAATAGTTACCTGTGGGATCCCCCTGGGTTGCATTAGTGGCATTGCCACCAATGCACAGGTTGCTATTAAGCGTATGCGTGTGTGCCGGCATCTCTTGCGTGTTGATGGTGTGAGCTGTCTCGCCACCGGCCTGGCCCAAAACGAAGCCGGACCCAAAGTGATTTGGCGCCCTACCTTGCAAGTTGGGTAGCGCAAAATTGGTTTGGCCATTGCCCCCATACGTGGTGCCCAGCAAAGAAAACAGCGCTTGGTTCTGATTGATAGGCAGCAACTGGCCGTTACAAAACGCCCAGCCTTTGGGCGGAAAGTTAAATGAGAAAATCCTGATTTCTGACAAAAAGGGTTCAGCCATGGTAATGACTCCTTAGATATTGAATGTTCAGCTTCGCTGCACCTACATCATTAATTCCCTCAAGAACGCGTCTCATGTCTGCGACGGAAATATCCCAAAGAGCGAGATGATGAAATTCACACACAGATACGGCATGAAATTCTCATGTGGCTGGGACCCTCCTGTCGGATCGCTGGACATCGCCGGGTTCCCCATTTGAACGGTCGCACCTGTACTGAGGAATTGGCTCAAGTCCGCTTTCGAGGCAACTGCGTTAACCGGGTCCGCCTGATTTGCGCCACCTCCAGTGCTACATAACTGGGCATGTGTATGAATTGGAATCTGGTTCGTTGTTAGCGTTACTGACTCGACTCCCGCCGCTTCCGCCAATTGAAATGTTTGGCCGGCTCCAGTGCCAAAGTGCAAAGGGATACGGCCGCGCAAATCGGGTAGCGCAAAGGTGCTCTGACCATCGCCGCCGTAAGTTGTGCCAATCAGCTGAAAAAGAGTTTCGTTCTCAGAGATTGGCAAAAGCTGCCCCTCACAAAACATCCAGCCATTGGGATTAAAGTTCCCGGCAAAGATTCTTATTTCACCTACATATGGTTGGGCCATGTGTTACTCCTTTGGTCGTTGTGACGATTCAAGTATCCGTTCGCCGCTAACCTTACCCGTGCAAACGATTGACGTTAATCTCGTAATAACGCACGCTCTTGTCCCGCGCAAAAATGGGAACAATCAGCATGGAAAACTGGCCGAGTTTTTCGTGGTCGATCGCATAGGTCCCTTGTTTCAGAGACGCCGAACTGCTGCCGGTAAACACGAGAGAGAAAGCCTCACGCGCGCCGGTCATTCCTTTCTTCGTCCCCAGGTTAGCTACCTCGATCAGTTTAAGAGGTACTTTCCGAGACCCGTCATTGATTACGAAAGTCGTGCGCAACTGGGACGAAAAGGCTGCCCTATCTAGAGCCAACAACCCAGTCGACGAACCAGCAACTGTGCGACCGATTAGTTTGTCGCTAACGCCAAACGTAAATCCGGCGGCAAGCGCGCCCAACGCACCCTGTTTTAGGAACTTTCGGCGAGACGTCATGTGTCGCTCTCCTGTGACTGATCTGAGGTTTTCGGCTTACCGAATAGGCTGATTGACGAGTGAAATCTTTGACGAGTTTTGTCAAACATTCTATTCGCGTTAAATTGTGCGGCGCAGTCTAGTGCTTGTCGGGAAAAGATGCAAGCAAAAAATTTGCATGCTGTCACACTTTTTTAATGTTGCTCCCGGCCAGCGTGTTTAGGCGCGCAAAGGGGGTTATTCTGCTTACCTAAGCCGCTTTTCCAAGTCGAGTACGAAGAAATCGCCGAGATTTGGGCCGTAGTGAAAATTACGACACAAAGGTAGAAAACGAATGGGGGCTAATCTAAGGCGGTCAGCGAGTTCGCCGAACCGAGCGTTGAAATCGAACTCAGAAAACAGCGCGAAGGGCATAGTTTCCCCATGTTTTTCAAAAACGTAATTCAGACAAAGGATGTGTTCATCCCGCCCACATAAGACCGGTAAGCGATCGTCGATCCCCAGAAATTCGATTAGCGTTTTCAGACGGCAATGGAACCCTATCTTGCGGGCGCCCTCAATCAGGTGTCCAAAATGGATAGTAAATTCCGAATGATTTAGGTGAAACGACTCAACTGGAAAGCGTGATTTGCTACCGTATTCGGAAAGTATCAACCGGCCGCCGGGGTTTAAGTGCCGCCAGGCGCGCTCAAGAAATTCAAAAACACCGGAGTTGACGTAGAAATGCTCCGGGGCATCGTCAACCGTCAGCGCATACTTTTCCACAAAGGCCGCGCCCGCGCCACGGAGGTGAACTCCTTCGCGGTCGACGGCGGCAACCGTAAAGTCAGCAATAACTTCATTCAAAAGGATCAGATCAAACGTGCGACCGGGAAGATCAAACCGGAGTGCGTCCTGATTAATATGACCAACTGGCGGATCGATGTCCCTCAACGATCGACGCTGGTTTTCGGCTAGAGCCGGTGACAAATCCATAATCTGGTAAGTGAGTGACTTTCCATTCTGCTCGGCCCTCTGGATAAATGAGTGTGCGAAACTACCGGTGCCGCCGCCGATTTCCAACACTTCGAATTGAGTCTTGCCGGGAAATGCATCCGCAAAGACGGCATTACAAAAGCGCGCACCATAGTCGAGCCCTGACAGAAGTTGACTCGGAAACCGAAGGCCGTGATTAACTGTGGGCTCGATTATGTCGAATTCCCACGCCGCGTCGTCGATACCTTCGAGATGAAAATCTGCAATTGACTTCTCTGGCTCCCGCTCAGTCCATCGCGAAGCATGGTAGAGATTGCGCGGAACCAGGTTCGCAGGGTGATACGGATTCGCGAAGCGTTCGACAGTCGGCGCAAACTTAATTAACTGCCGTTTCGGCTCTGCCAGAAAGTCAATCGCGGCGCGGAATTCTTGATCGTATTCACGAGGGCTGCTGTCGCCTTGATGGACCACATAGATTTGCCTGAGCGTCCTGGTTCCGTCAGCCTCGAGCAAGATATTTGTCGCCAATTCGGAAAGCGTTTCTTCAATCACTGGCGGAAGCTTTCCCCGCTCTGGCGAATAAACGTATTCGGCCATCGAGAGGCTTACCTCTAAGACTTGTCCCGTTTCGTGTCGGTAAGTCACCGCGGGATTTTGCATTGGCCGGCCGACGTAATAGTCGACAAATGGTGCTAATGGATCGATGTCGGGGGGAATCAGCAACTCCAGATCAATAAGCTTCTGGATTTGGTGACCCGATTCGCCGAGTTGGTTAAGCTGTTCCGGGTCTACGGAAAAGGCCTTGCCTTGTTTTAAGGCTTGTAAGAAGGCGAGGACTGACGGCTCGAGTTCGAGTAGGTCGCCTGTAAGGCGATGAAAGACCGCGTATTGAACGGCCGTAGCGAATAGGTGACTTTCAATCAAAGTCCCAAACGGACTGAGGCGGTAAGTGGTCATAAGTCTGGCCGCGTAATATAACAACGGCGGCCGCGGAGTGGTACTCAGTGGATCGCTTCGTGTAATCTGCAAACTTCTATGACGACATCATTCAGCTTACGTGATGGCAGCACGTTGCAGCTGCGTCCAGTAACGCCCGGCGATGATTCGTTCCTTTTATCTGTGTACGCGAGCACACGGGCGCAAGAACTCGCGCAGGTTCATTGGGAACCTGGTAAACAGGAAGCATTCGTCAACTGGCAGTTCGAAATGCAGCGTCGCGAATACGACGCCAGATTCCCCGATGCTGCATACCATGTGATCGAAATCGACGGGCAGCCAGCCGGCCGAATCTGGATCGGCCAGCGCGATGATGAGATACGGCTGCTGGATATTGCTTTGCTTCCCGAATTCCAAAATCGCGGTGCGGGCACGATTCTGCTGACGGATCTAATCAATGAAGCGCGAAGTGCCGGCAAGCGCCTCCGTCACATGGTGTTTGTCCTCAATGACAATGCAGACCGATTTTATGAGCGACTTGGATTCGTCATGATCGAGGACCTGGGCGGGTACAAGCACATGGAGTGGAAGTCAGAATCTCCGCGTTAGCGGACGGTTCTGACTATGCCTGCCCGATGACTTGGCCCGCCCGCTATCGCAGGCGGTTCTGACTATCCTTAATCATCGCCATCCGTCGCTCTGCGGCCAAACCAACTCACAATCGCGTAACGCTCGCCATACGTCACGGGTGTCACTTCGTGGGTTGTCTCGGAGCGAAATGCTACCAACATTCCCGTCATGCCAGAAACTTCACGGCGAGCGCCGGTGCGGCAATCTGAGAAGATTAGAGAACCACCGCAATATGCGTCGCTCTGCTGATCATTAGATTGCTCGTTGAGGAATATCGTGACGGAGATCCGCCGTGTCCGATCGGTCTCGAGGTCTATTAACCCCGTGTTGCCGTCCTGGTGCGCAACAAAAAAATCGCCGACACGATAACATAAAAATTGAGGCGGCTCGCACGCGCCCAGTTCGATATCAAAATGGTGTTCCAGATTTTCGCGCTGGTCTTCGAGCCGTCCAATCACATAACGAGTGCTCTCTGACGACATTGAGACTCGACGCACGCGACGATCTCGTTCGTCGACAATTCCTTCGCCTTTGCCGTAGGTAAGCGCGGCGCTAACCGGCGAATGACGCATTTCCTCGACCAGCGCACGACACGTCTTTGCATCAAAGAAATCTCTGACGGTGAGCAAGTCGAATTCAGAAATGGTTTTATATCGATCGGACAAGTGCAGAGGGTTCTGGCTGCGACAAAGGGTCGCCTATGGTCATATTAGCTGCAGCTGAAGCGCAGCAACTATCTTGGGCTGATTATCACTTAAAGAAATTGAATACCGCTTCGTAACGAATTCCTTTTTCGTCACCGTTTATCGGCACGAGGAAGATATCGAAGTCGCCCATGGTCTCGTGGCGCATCGGCAAACTCTGCTGCGGCAGGTAAGCATCAGACGGCCCGTCAAAAAAAAGTGAAAACCGCTCCATGCTCTTCTGTTCTGTAGGATCGGGCATATAGGCTTTGACTTCCGCAAGCGTCACATCGACTTCTCGTTCACCTAACTTTGCATGAAACGTCGTACCCACGTGTTTCGAGAATTCTTCTTCAGTTAAGATCGCCATCGTCTTTTCGTTACGGGTAACTCAATCACGAGATGTAAATCGAGCAGTGCCTGCATGCTCTCACAACCACACTGAATCAGCCAACACGCGTTGCGCGGTTCGGCACTGGTCCAGTTTCGGTGTGGCACGCGCAACTTGCGCGTGATCCACGGGCGGAACGCCCGTGCCACCTCGGCTAGGCAGGTATTGCCACTGCGCGCGAATGCTGCCCGTTGCACGACTTCGCCTATTTGTCGATCGTAATCGCGCCCGGCAGGAATGCGAGCTCGCCTTTGGTCGTTTGTAAACGAATGGTGTAGTCGCCGAACTGAATGTTATTTGCCACACTTATTTCGAAGCCGATCGCCGCAAAAGGTGTTTCGAATTTTGCTGCTCGCAGTGAACCGGGAACAACGCTGATTAGCGGCGAGCTGATCGAGATGCCATTAAACGCGACATCATCAACTCCTTCACCGGCCACATAAATCGTAATCGTTTGGCCCGGCTGAAGTGGCAACGGTGCGGTTGATAACTCTCCATTCATGCCGATCAATTGCGGCATCAGCGCCGGTGTATGGGGAAAGACGAAGAAACTCAATTTAAAATCTGAGCTCGCGGTGACGTTGACGGATTGCGACAGCGATTTGTTAGAAGCGATGAAGCTGCGAAACAGGGGCGTCGTTTCGACCGGAGATTGACCGTTAGCAATTTCATCGGCCGCCACCGCGCCATCCAACGGCTGCGCGAACACTCGATAGACGCCCGCGCTCAAGCCATCGACACGATAAGCTCCTGCGGTCGAGCTGATGCTGCTGGCGGCAACCGCACCCGTTGAAACATCTTCTGCAAACATTTGCGCCGCGAAAATAGATCGCGCGCGTCCCGAAATGTTCGTCGTGAGTCGCCCGGAAATCGAAGCATACGCGGCCTGTTCACTGTAGAGCGCACGAACGGCGGTAATGTCCGCTGCGGATAAACTTCTCCCGGTGAAAGCCGGCAGCCCGTACACGCCATTCTTTGCCTGGCGCGGCTGCATCGTCGCTCCAATCACCGCCGAATGCGTAAGACCGAGGAGATGGCCCACTTCATGAGTGAATGTCGATTCCAAATCGTAAGTTCCGAATGTGCCATCGTCAGAAAATTGCACGGCTGGGTTCAGCGCAATGTCGGCTTCAATGATCGCACCACCTGAATCGAAGAAGACTCGCGTGCGCGCCGGTGCATTGGACCCGTCGAATTCGGATGCGTTCACTGCCGAGACCGTAATCAAGTTCACGCCGTCACCGTCATTTGCTGGACTCATTTTCTCGTTCGACGTGGTCGTTTCCAGAAATTGAATTCCGGCGGCATCCGACCAGGTTTGCAGCGCGCGCTGCACTGCGGCGCGGACATCAGTGTCCTTCTTAATATTGGCCGGAGGCGAATCGAACGAAGTGGAAAGCGAAACGATGATTGGATTGCGCAGCCAATGATGAGAACCGAAACCTACGGGTTCAATCGTCGACGTCGCGGCGGTCGCGCTCGGCAACATCACTGCGACAAGCGCAATCGAGACAACAAGGGAAGCGGCTGGTTTGCGGAGCATCTGAATTCCCGGGAAGTGGAATGATCGACCGCCGGAGAGCGGTGGAAATTGTAACATGCGGAAGCCAACACTAGTGCGCTAATTTCAATTTCCTCTGCGGTGCTCTGCGAAATCCTCGGCGCCCTCTGCGGTTATTCCGAACGTTTGGGAGAAACCGCAGAGGACAAAACCGAGGGGCCCGTAGAGGACCGCAGCGAGGAACTGAAATCAGGCCGCTACTGAAGACACGCACCGGTGCAGAAAATCTGCCGGCGGTGATATCGTCTGGGACGACGGGCTAGCGCGCGCAAAACCTGACTAAATCAATGCGAATCGGACTCGATGGACAACCGCTCATATGCCCAAAAACGGGAGTCGGCCATTACACCCTTGAATTGGCCCGGGCGCTGGCGGCGCTCAGGCCTGAGGATTCGTTCGAGCTGTTTGCCCCCGATGGCCTTCCGGCGCCGATCCTTGATGAAACTGAAAAGATTCCAAATCTTCGTGTAGTCAGTGTTAAGACCAACGCGCTGATGCGGCGTTGGTCATCAATTGCTTTACCACGGTACATCCGGCGCGCACGATTGGATCTCTTTCACGGCACGAATTACCAGCTGCCTTTGATGAATGCGAAACGAAACGTGCTGACGGTTCATGATCTTTCGATCTTTACGCATCCGGAAACTCACGACGTACGATCGGCGCGACGTGCACGGAGGCGCTTGCCAATCATGTTACGCACAGCATCGCGCATCGTTACACCAACCAAAGCTATCAAAGACGAATTAACTGCACGATTTAACTTGGATCCGGGTCGCATTAACGTGACCCCCGAAGCGCCGCGAGATAGTTTCTTTCCGATGAAACATGAGGACACTGGCGATGTGCGTCAACGATTGGGAATTGAGAATGACTTCATTTTTTTCGTTGGGACGATCGAGCCGCGCAAGAACCTGCAAACACTCCTGCGTGCGTTTGAGCGCATCTCGCGCGAGAGCAATCATCGATCGCAGCTTGTCCTCGCAGGTGGCGAAGGCTGGCTGACGAATGATTTCGATCGCCTCGTGCGTGCCTCCGATTTTCGGGAACGAATACGACTGACTGGATATCTCGGCGATCAAGAACTGCGCGCGCTTTACTCGTCCTGCAAAGTCTTCGTCTATCCATCGCTTTACGAAGGTTTTGGTTTGCCGCCGCTCGAAGCAATGGCCTGCGGTGCGCCGGTCGTCGCCAGTCGGATCGCAGCACATGAAGAAACGCTAAGAGACAATGCGCGACTCATAGAGCCGCTGGACGAATCAGCGCTAGCGAAAGCAATCGTCGATCTTCTGGAAGACGAAAGAGAGCGCGCGTCGTTAGCCAGAGCGGGACTCGCACACGTCACAAATTTTTCCTGGCGGAAGACTGCGGAAATGACATGGAAAATTTATGAGTCCGTTTTCGCCAACGACTTCTAATTCACACTGCTTTGCCTGAAAAGTCTAAAAAGCGAGCGGCGCGGAGAGCCGTATGAATTTGGCCCGGCCTTTTAAGGCCGGGATTGCGATGCGAACCTGTCCGTCGCACAGCGACGACTGAAATGCCACCCAAGAAAATGCAAACAGCCACTCCCGGCCTTTAAAGGGCAATAACACATTTGACGAATCAATACTTAAGCCCTCTCCCTCTGGGAGAGGGTTGGGTGAGGGTCTAGCGGTGAATAATTGTTCCTTGGAAACAGCGAGAAATGAATTCCGAAACGGAATTCATTTCTCGCAATAATTCGAATTTAATAAGCGCGCTAAGCCCTCATCCAACCCTTCTCCCAAAGGGAGAAGGGAGAAAAACTGACTTCGATTCCTCAAGTATGTTATTGCCCTTGAAAAGGGCGCGCCAAATTCATCGCGACGCTACGCGTCAATCCGAATGCCTCTTGAGGCAAAGGTAAATTCACACTGCGCTGAAGCGAGGTGTGAATGAGAAAATCAAACCTTCGGTTGACTTGTGTTCCGACCGCAATTAAAGTCTCTTCCGCAAATACTCTTTTGCCAGCCTCGCGCCGCTGGTGTAGTGCGCCGGCCAGGAATTCCTGAACAATCCCATCGGTAATTTCACGTGACGTCATCATTCAAACGCAGTTTCAAGACGTGGCATTGGGTAACGATCTGTTTTTTGGCGGTCAGCATCATGGGTTTCTTTTCGAGTCTCCGGAGCCAGGCAATGGCGCCCGCATACACGATCACCGATCTCGGCACCCTCGGTGGCTCAAGTCAAAGCCGCGGCTTCGGGATTAACAACTGCGGAAAGGCGGTCGGTGATTCGATCTTCACCGGAGGATCTATTGTTCTCCATCCTTTCTACAAGAAAGACGCAGTCACACCGATGACTGACTTGGGAACGTTAGGCACCGACGGCACTGCCTATTCCATCAACTCGTTGGGCTATACCGTCGGATATTCCACGGCCTCCATTGGACAGCGCGCAATCCTTTGGCACGACAATAATGACAATGGCGTGAACGACCCCGGTGAGTTGCAGGACTTCTTTCCTCCGGGTGCGACTGGAGTGGCTTACGACATCAATGACAGCAATCATATTGTTGGACTGATTGATACGTCCGGGGGCCAAAGCCTGAGCGAGAGTCCGTTTGTTTGGGATGCAACGAATGGAGTGCAGTCCTTGCCTACGCCGCCAGCCGGCATGACACTCATGCGCGCGGTGGGAATCAACAATGCGGGTAATATCACAGGCTGGGCATCCGTGGCCGTCGCGGGCACGCACGCTTTCATTCTGAAGAATAACGTTTATATAGATCTCGGCGCCCTCGACACGGCTTCTCATTTGAGCTTCGCAGCGAGAATCTCCGAAGACAACCACGTGGTGGGCTATAGCCAAACTTCTCCGAATAATGCTTTCCATGCTTTCGTGTGGTCTGACGCTAACAATAACAATCAGGCCGATGCCGGCGAAATGATAGATCTCGGCACACTCAGCGGAACAAACGCTTACGCTTGGGACATCAATTCGAGTGGTTACGTCGTCGGAACATCAGACGTAACTAGCGGAGGAACTCACGCTTATGTCTGGCATGACGACAACGCAAACGGCGTTAATGATCCCGGCGAGATGAAAGATCTCAACGGTCAGATCTCCGATCCGGCGTGGACAAACCTTGTCGAAGCGCGTTCGATAAATGACCTTGGACAAATCGTCGGGTGGGGCACGACCAGTACCGGTGAAACCCACGCATTTCTTTTAACGCCAGCAGGCGGAGTAACGCCATCCATTTCGAATGTCTCGGGCAGCGGCGCCTACAGTGGCACGGCAACATTGACTGCGACTTTGACTTCAGGAGGCACGCCCTTAAACGGCAAGACGATTAGCTTCACCGTCAATGGAAATTCAGTCGGGAACGCGGCTACAAATACTTCTGGAGTAGCTACTCTATCCGGCGTCAGTTTGTCTGGCATCAGTATTGGCACGCACCCTAATGCGGTCGGCGCTAGCTTTGTTGAAAACACGTGTTTTAGTGCGAACGGCTCGGGAACGCTCACGGTCAGCCAGGGAACTCCGGTTATCACATGGAACAATCCGGCTAATATTACCTACGGCATATCACTGAGCGGCACACAACTAAATGCAGTTGCATCCGTGCCTGGAACCTTCAGCTACACACCAACGGCAGGCACGGTTCTCCACGCGGGAAATGCGCAGACGCTGCATGTCGATTTCACGCCGACTGACACAACCAACTACACCAATGCATCGAAGAACGTGTTGATCAATGTGACAAAGGCGACGCCTGTAATCACGTGGACTAATCCCTCGGACATCACATACGGGACGGCGCTTGGGAGTTCGCAACTCAATGCGACGGCGACGAATCCGAATGACAGTTCAATCGTTGCGGGTTCGTTTACTTACAACCCGGCAAGCGCAACGGTTCTTCATGCCGGCAATGGTCAAACTCTACACGCGGATTTTGCACCGACCGATACGACGAATTACAACACGCCTGCGCAGAAGACGGTCTCAATTAACGTTCTGAAGGCATCATTGACAATCACCGCCGACAACAAAGTGAAGTTGGTAGGCGATGCGAATCCTGCACTGACATTTACTCCGACCGGGTTTGTGAATGGAGATTCAGCCGGTGTATTGAGCGGCGCGCCATCTTTGACTACCACGGCAACGCAAAGCAGTCCCGTCGGAAGCTATCCCATCACAATTACCCAAGGGACCTTATCGGCTGCTGATTACATGTTCACCTTCGTTAACGGTACGTTAGTAATCAGCGAACCCGCGCCCGTTATACTCCTTGAAACGGGAACAAATAATGCGGCCGCCGTCGATTCAGTCACGTTCGTGCGTGGTCCGTTCAGCGTCACGGACAACTTTAACTTCAGCGGCGATCACGTGACGCGAGTTATCATCTTCACCGCGCCGCTGGTGAATCCCAACGACGGGACGCTTAAAGTCTTCGCTTCGGGTCGTCCACTGCAAATTGAGAGTTTCGGTTCGGTGACCGGTGTAACCGGGCTGAATGCGTCCTACATTGTCGTCAAACTTGACCCGGTTTTGATTGGATCCGGCCCAATTAATTACGACCTAACGATCAGCCTCCACAATGTGACGAGCAACACAGCGACGCTAACAATTATTCCATAAGCTGCGTAGAATGTGTGGCACAAGCCTCGCTATGCGTGCCTTAAACATGCGCGTGCTGACCAAACGAATCTTCCCATCCGCAGCGCTTGGGTTCCTGTTGCTGTGTTTCGCCGTCACATCGCGCAGCCAGTCGATGCCCGGATATCAGGCGCCGGCGAAACCCAAACCCGTCGAAACCGTTCCAGTCGAAATCAAAGCGCAGCGTGGTCAAGCGCCACTGCGCAAGTTCTATGGCCAGTTGAAAGCTGATGCATCGAAGACCATATATCTACGACCACTCACGGAGCGCGAGAAGCGACAGAAACCCGAGAAATTTCTGCAGATTGGGATCGTCCGTTCGCTGCCTCGTCCGCTGAACCTCTTAACCGACAGCGCGTCGTACACTGTTCCTGAAGGGGATGTGCATGTCGCATCCGTGGTGAGCGAAGGCGCGCTCTACACACGCGTTAATTTTAGGCGCATGTCTTTGCCTGCGGGAGCCAGAATCTTTGTCTATTCAGCAGCAAACCCGGACGAATATTACGGTCCGTACGAAGGCCGCGGCGAGTCAGCCGACGGGACATTTTGGACGCCGCCAGTTCGTGGCGACACCGTGATCATCGAATACTTCACGCCTGCGGGAACGAACTCGACTAATTCACCTTTGAAGATCTTCGCGATCGCTCATATTTATAAAGACGTGGGTTCGCCGGATGACCCGGCCGGCGCGTGCGAGAATGAAGTAACTTCAGATTGGCTTAATGTGGCAAAGTCCGTTGCCCGTGTCGACTTTATTAGCGGGACGCTCGCAGGCTCGTGCACTGGGACGCTTCTGAACGATCAGGCCAACGATCAAGAACCGTATTTCCTGACCGCCCACCATTGCATCAGCACGCAGACCGAAGCGCAATCAGTGACGGTTTATTGGAACTACAACACTGGGGACACGCCGCCTCCGGGCACTCTTCAGACGAGCGGCTCCGGTCTACTTGCTACCGGAACCGCAAGTGATTTTACGCTGCTGCGATTAAATAAGAATCAGATGCCCAGCGGGCTTTTTTTTTCAGGCTGGGACGCCACCAACTTCGCGGGCACGGCGACCGCAACCGGCATTCATCATCCTGAGGGATCACACAAACGAATCTCTTTCGGCACCGCAGCGCAGCCGAACCCTGGAGATTGTGAGCCGGGCGAACAGTGCTTACGCGTTAATTGGAGTTCCGGCGTCACCGAACCCGGCTCATCCGGCTCGGGCATTTGGACAGGCAATCCATCCGACCCCGGAGGTCCTAAGTTAGTCGGAGACCTTACGGGTGGCCCTTCCGCATGCGGCGAAGCGCCTGCGAATATGTGGGACGCTTATGGGCGTTTTAGTGTGACGTATCCAGCTATTGCCGGGTTCCTCACAAGCAGCTGTGTATCTTTCGTTAATCCATTGAGCCAGAATTTTCCGGGCAGCGGCGGAAGCGGAAGTTTTAGTGTGACCGCGCCTGGCGGCTGCAGTTGGATTGCAGGTTCGACGGACTCATTCGTCACTACCACATCCACCGGAACCGGCAGTGGCACGGTGAACTTTTCGGTGTCTGCAAATCCAAATGGCTTGCCGCGCAGTGCGACAATCTTTGTAGGAACTCAAACCTTTAATATCAATCAAGCGGGCAATAGCAGCGGTAATTGTGCACCGACTCCAATCGCTTTCGGTCAAACCATCAATGGAACGTTGACAATGAACAGTTGTCCAGTTGACGACGGTTCAGTCTTGGATGCGTACAGTTTTAGTGCCACAGCGGGCCAACAAGTTTCGATATTGATGACCTCTGCAAATTTCGATACTTTCCTATTCTTAATTAATCCGGACGGCACGATCCTCACCTTTGACGACGACGGCGGCGGGGGATCTAACGGCACTGACTCACGCATTCCGCCCGGCAGCGGCACGTTCATTACGCTGCCGACTACTGGAACCTACACGATACTGGCGAACGCGTTCTGGCCCGCTGATCACACACCTGAGCCCGGAGTTGGTTCGTATTCCTTAACAATCACCGAACGACCCGCGCAGACGCTTTCGTTGGCATCATCAAATCCCGACAGCGGAATAACCGTCACGTACACGCCGAATGACAGATCGGGTAATAGCTCGGGCATTACCCCAGTCACGCGCACTTTTTACCAAAATCAGTCTGTCAATCTGAATTTGTCGTCCGTAACTGCGCCCAACGGAAACCTGTTTCGTAAGTGGCAACTGGATGGGGTGGATTACTCGACAACCAGCGCAATTTCGGTGAACACGAATGTCAGTCATACGGCCACAGCAGTTTTCAGTCCGCCGCAAAACTTTGTGCTTACCGTCAACTCCTCAAATCCGAACAGCGGCGTCGATATCACTGTCGGCCCAGCTGACAAAGATGGACTCTCCGGCGGCACGACACCTTTCATGCGCACTTATGCTGAGGCCGCGCCGAACACCTTTGTGAGTATGACCGCCCCAACCACAGCGCCCGGAGGAAATGTCTTTCTGAAATGGCAGAAAGACGGCGTGGATTACGATACCGGTCGAGCCACAAACATCTTCATGAACGCCGCTCACACGATGACGGCGGTGTACGTGTCACCACTCACGTTTACGCTCACCGTAAACTCTTCGAATCCGAATAGCGGCGTGAACATCACAGTCAGCCCAAACGACATCAATGGCGCGAGTGACGGCGCGGCGCCGTTCGTGCGCAGCTACAATCAGTCCACGCATGTATTTTTGACAGCGCCGGCCGCGGCCCCGAACGGGAACGTCTTTGATCACTGGACAACTCCCAACGGCAATTCTTTCAGTCGCAGCTTCGATTTCTTTGTTGACACGAACAGGACTTTCACGGCTTTCTATGCGACGAAACCATTCGTGTGGATGGAGGCGGGAACTACCAACGCGCTCGCCATCAACTCGGTGACATTCCTGCGTGGACCATTCCAAATCCTCGACTCACACAACTTCAGCGCTGATGGGCATACGAGAATTTTGCTATTCACTACCGATCTCGGACTAACTCAAGCCGACCTAAGCGATCCGGCCGTATTAGTCGTTACGGTCCAAACACTAACCTTACCGACTCAAGGCTGGACGCTACCTGTGGAAGCCGTGGGCCCATACTCCGGCGCGGGACTAACGGGATCCTACATTGTGGTGCAGCTCCCCAACGGATTGCCGACCGGACAATCGATGGAATTGAGAGTCAGGCTGCGGCAAACAACCAGCGACGCAAGCAACATCAGCTTCGTTCCCTAGCCGAAGTGACAAAAAGAGGGCAGGCAATTTCCTGCCTGCGCTCGATTTCGTCCTGTTCCCACATGCAAACTACTGGATCGTAATCGTTGGAGTATTCGTGCTGTTCACGCCATTAACTGCCACGCTGATCGAGTAAGTACCGGACGCCAGATTCGGCGGCAGCACAACGATGTAAGAACCTCCGGCCAGCGCGTTCCAAACACCGGCGTTTTCTACCGTCATCGGAATTCCGTTCGCCGTGACCGTTAGGTTTGGGTTTGCCGGCAGCTCAGGCGATGTGAAGATGATCAATCGACGACGGCCATCCGCGGAGAAGTTGTATGGAGTTGTAAGCGTGAAAGGGCCCCGGGTAAACGTTACCGAATCCAACACGGCCGCAATCGTCGTCCCCTTTTCGCCGAAGATTCTCGGCGCTGCATTCGGGTTCGTGTGCCACCCGATGTCTCGTAATAAAGAAAGAGTAAGGTCTTCGGGCGTTCGGACGCTGTGAGTCAAATCACTGGAGTTGAATGGCTCCATTAATTGATTGGGATAAAGGCTGCCATCCCAGTGAGAAACCGACGAACCCTGCGAAACTGTAGTAGGCGCATACATCAGCGGTCGCCCTGACGTGTCCGTGCCTGCCAGGCGCGAGCGATCCGACAATAAAGTTCCGTTCACTCCCGAGCTGAGCTGGGCCTTAATCGAGTTGCCATCGGCATTGGTAATTGAAACTGCCGGAATCGTGACCGTTGAATCCGTCCCGCCTAATCCCGGTGGCGTGCTGCTAATTACATTATCAACAATAACCACACCAATGGCGCCCGCATTCTGAGCGTTGTGCGTTTTGGTGACAAAAGTGCAGGTGCCACGGTCGATCAAAGCTATCTTACCCGTGAGCGGAGTGCTAATTGACGAACATCCATCGTTCGGAATCGTCGCAACGATGCCGCCTGTGATTCCGTCCGAGGTCAACGTAGGTCCAAAATCGGCCGTGCCGACCTGATAGTTGCCGGCAATGGCTGCCGGAGAACTAATGCTTAATCGCGGCGTGCCTGATAAAACTCCGCGCGGCACATCCGCATCAACCTGCGGCCCGCTCCAGGCCAGCATATTGCTGCTGGTAGCGGAAGCCGCACGCTGCGCATTGGTCTCTTGAGCAGACGACCACGCAAAGCCGGTTGTGTCGTCGAAAAGAAAATCGTCAAAGATCGTTGGCGTGGTACTTGAGAAGGCGCCAGTACTGACATCTGTCAGTGTCAGAAAGCCGAGGCCATGCCCCAGTTCATGAAGTAGTACGGTCAACAAATCGATTCCGTTAGTTCCATGATTACCGTCCAGGCCGTAATACCAACTTTGACCCGCCATGCAGTTTGCAGTGCCGACGGAAGAATTGAACTGCGCATTAATCTCAGCACTCGATCCGTTGCGATTAGCATTCGACAGCGCTTCGGCTAATGCGATCGGATACCAACGGTTTGGAACCATCCCCTCACCCGAATTCGGCGTCTCCTGGAAATTAGTTGGACCTGCCTTGCCGAGAACGCCGCTCGTTGCACTGCACGGAGTCAACGCAGCCCAACTGGCCGTGATGGTAATCGTTTGGCTACTGCTCAACGCTCCCCCCCAAATTGCAGCGGCAGTTTGAAAGACGATTGTGCGCTGCTGGCCTATGGTGGTGCCGGTATTTCCGCCGACCGGTTGAGCCGGAGTCGGATCGTCAAACCCCGCACCCGGACTGACCACTATATTCGCTTGCGAATAAGCCGTCGCGCAAAGAATTAACAGCAGCGCTGCGACAACCGGAAGCTTTTTGATTATTGCCGGTGGACGTTTCATTTGTGGTTGGGGCTAACACTGGGAGCAACTGTCTTTCGTGCAGCCTGCGCATTTCTGATGAGGCCAGGATCGACACCGAAAAATTTTCCCGCCGATTCGGGATTATCGACGCATGATTGCTCCATCGTGCCGTCTGCGTTAACCCGCGCGACTATCACACTCTGAGCACGGCCGCGCAGGTCCATCGAAATCGAGCCATCAGCTCGTCGTACTTTGGGAAGGTCATCCGTGGATTTATCTACAAGCGGCGCCAATTCTTCGGCCAGGTTCTGTGCTTCCTGCGCCGTGAGCGGTCTTGTCTGACCTGTCTGCGTGTCAACCTGAATATTCTGGCCGGCGACGCGCCGCGTGACGTATGGGCGACTGCGCGTAGCGGCCATATCCGGTTGATTTGTCGTCGGGAGATTCTCAGCGGCCCGCTCGGCTGCCTTCTGACGGGAAATCACAGTGATGCCCGCTGTCGCGACAATAGCCGCTGCGGCCAGCATCAGAACGTACCGGCGCCGCGCGCCACACACGAAAAATCTTTTCATGACGGTTCTCCGACTGTTGTCTTGGCTAAGTCGTCGCACAAACTAAACGCATTGGTTGCTCGCGCCATTTTTAGTTGAGCATGCTCGGCCGGTGTGAGGAACGAGCAAGGTTCGGGTCCAGAATATCAAACCGCTTAGACCTCTTGCTATCCAATTCCCCGTTACGCTGGACGTATCGCGGACGGGAGAGAAACTTAGTCGCGGAAAGAAGATATCAAGTTGCCTGAAAAGGCATCGAACAAGCAGGAAAAGTGGGCAAGTTCCTACGGCCCCGCAATCTGTAAAACAGGACTATTGCCGCATGCAACACCGCGAACCGAAACGTTCAACGGTAAGTTCGCCGGCCCATTCGATAATCCACTGGGCAGTACGACTATTACATACGTCGCGGCGAGGCCGGGAGCAGTTAGTGGTCCCACATTCTCGACCGGCAGGGGCGAAGTTCCTGCTTGAACACTAACAGCGGAAGTGTCTGCCGTCGTCAATCCCAATCCGAGAATCAGGAACATTACCCGCGTGTGTTGGTCCGAGCTGAAGTTATTGAGATTATTGAGGTGAAACGGCCCCCGAACGAAGGTCACGGAATCAAGTGCAGCAAGAAGGTTGGGATCACTGTTTTCCGGAATAAGGGACCGCGCCGGTTCGGTGCAGCCGCTTTCGGTCCAATGCAGTTTTATCGATCCAACGTCACCGCCATCGCCTCCATTGTCGTAGCCGTTTACGTAAATCCAGTAAGTGGTACCTTGCGTCACGGGTTTCGTTATCGCGCTGTACACATCATGCCAGGGAGTATTTGGGTCCTCAGGCGCGTCATCGTTGTGAGCGATCGAGGTCAGCGTGGAGAGGCTCGTGCCGGTAAACATCTCCAAGACGGTGTCAAAGCTGCTGTCGTTCGTGTCGAATGTGACGGTACCGGTGCTTGGCGCTTGCCATTTGTACCAGACGGACCTGGTACTGGTGGGGCTATCGGAATTATTCGGTTCGCCGGAGCCGGATTCCTTTGTCGCACCCACATTCGTGCCGAAAGCCGTGCCGGAGCAGCCGACCAGCGTGAGCGCATCGGCGAAGTTGTCATTTATCGGTGGCGGCGGCGGTGGCGGCGCCGGCGGTGGCGGCGGAATGATTGCATTGCCGGTGAGATCCCAGCCAATCATTTCTAAAGCGAGAAAATCGTTTTCCGTCGGATCTTCTCGCACTCCCGGGCCAATGGTCGGATCCATGATGCCAACAAAAACGTTGGTTTGTTCGTCGGCTTTCCAATGACTGGATTGTTGCCCATCGCCACCATTCAAGGTGCTGCCGGTTGGCCCTCCAGTGGACAGCCCGAGTTCCTGCGTTGTTCCTATCGAAGAAGGCGGTGATGAGGTTGTTGGTCGCGAAAAATTCTGAAAAGTCTGGCTCGTGAAATAAACCTGTGTGCCACCTATCGACATGATGCGCTGGGCCGTGGGGAAACTCGTCGTAGTCGTTCCGGGACGAAAGCGAAACAGATCCCACAGCGTTATGACGCTGGTCGGTCCTGAGCCAGCTTCCGATGTGAACCCAAGCGCGTGTCCGATCTCGTGAGTCGCGACAGCCACGAAATCCGTCTGGCCCGGCGTTATGCCGTCGTCAGGGCTGAAGTCAAAAGGGAAGGCGCTATTGAATGCGATCGTCGCGTCGTCGGCTGGTGTCGAAGACACGGTGAATCCAAGTTGCCTCGCGACTGTTCGCGGTACCGATACTATACTTCCATTGCCCGTATCGGTGGGCACACTTCCCATCGGCAACGACGCACAGATGTTTGCTTCGGTAGCGCTCGAGGCACTCGCGTTCAAGTTGATCCGCACGCCGGGATAGTCAACCTGCACAGCTCGCGAGCTCGTCGAACCTATAACACCGGAGGGAAATGTTTGCCCGCCTGGGCTGTTAGGTCCGTAGTCGATGTTCAGTGTAACCGTAGTCGGCGATTTGATTCTCGCTGTCCAGTTGGCAGCCGCGCGTTGAAATGCCGCGAAGATAGTTGCTTTGTTCGGACTACTGTTAAGTTGCGAAAGCGCGACAAAATTTATTGTGAGCGGTGAACTCACGTTCTCGCCGGGTGTAACAATATTCTCTTGCGTTTGTAGTAAGTAATTCCGCGTTATCGGTGTTCCATGATCATCAGGACGCGGTAATGTCAACGATACTTCGTCTGCTTGTGCGCCTCGGCATGTAACCAAGCCCCTCGACGCTTCGATAATAAAGCTGTCCACATTCTTATCAGTTTGAACCTGAGTTTCAGTGGTGCTGGAACTGTTCGTGAGATCCGACGTGTGAAGTCGCGAAAAACTCGAGAACGGGACAGCAAGCAGAACAAAAGCGACGAGCAACGTCAGCGCGCAAAATGTGGGACGGCGAAATGCACTAATTGTTTTTGCCGAGAACATAACTAAAATCGCTTGGAAATCGGATAAAACACATCCGACAAACTGCGCACAGCGATCAACTCTGGCGCCGCAGATCTCGCGGCTAGGTCAGGACTGCTCGGCGAAGTAGCCACAATGGTGATGTTTGGACTGTTCGCGCTATTCACACCGCGCACTGTAATTCCGAGCGAGTAAGAACCCGGCGCCAAATCAGGCAAGCGAAAGACAATCTGTGAACCACCCAAAATCGTATTCGGACCGACACTTTCAACCGAGTACGACTGGCCGCCGATTTGGACAGAGGCTACTTCGCTCGGCGGTTGAATCGTCTGCACAAAACCGAGATCTGTGCCGAAGAAAACAATCCGCCGGCGTTGATCGAAACTGAAGTTGTAGTTGTCAGTTAATGAGAATGGGCCGCGCACAAGCGTCACAGAATCAACCGCCGCCAAATTACTGGTGTTGTCTTCGAGAATCAGCGACGGTGCGGCGCAACCGGTTTGCTGCCAGTTTAAGATAATATTTCCCTGTGCCGCATTAAAACCATCGATGGCAATTTTGTAAGCGGTGCCCGCAGTAGCCGTGAAGGTTACTGTACTCTGCTGGTTTACCCCGAGGTCGATATCGTCGTTGTCTTGAACGAGAGCGAGACCACTAACGGAATTGCCGGTATAAACGCCTAACAAAGTATCAAAGTTGCTGCCGATTGTGGTCATGGTTACGCTCGATGACATCGGCGCTTGCCACTGAAACCACACTGATTTTCCACCTGCATTACCGGCAATATTGGGCTCGCCCGGTTCTTTCGTAGCGAGCACATTGGTTCCGGCAACCGTGCCGCCGCAACCACTGATCACCTGCGCGTTCACAAAACTATTGTTTACTGGCGGAGTTGGTGTCGGCGTCGGTGAGGGCGGCACGCCTCCGCTCAGCAGAATCTCCCATACGCCGCGCCCATGCGTTCCCACGCGCAGCACACGATTCGCATTCTGAATGGCCATATCGAAAACTGCAACGCGCGGCAAACCCGTGCCGTAAGGCAACCACGTCGCGCCACCATCCGACGAGTTGAAAACGCCGATATCGGTCCCTGCGAACAGACTGTTTGAATTCGCCGGGTCGACTGCGAATGCGCTGACCGGGACGTTAGGAATACCGTTAGCGGCGGCAGTCCAATTCGCGGTTGAGGAACTGGCGACCGCCGCAGTGAAGTTCGTAATCTTCCAAACCTGCAGACCCGCGCCCGCCTGCGCGAAGTACGAGAAGGCCACATAGGCAATATCTTTGTTGTTCGGATCGAACATCACGCGGCCGACGAACTTGGATGATGAACCAACGACGGCATTGGCAGGAAAGGGCGCGCCGGTGCTGCCAAGTTTTATGAGGGTTGAAGAACTGGTCGTAGCCCAAACGTCTCCGTTTTGCAGACCAACGATCCGATAATTATCGTCCTGTGGCGATACGGCTATCGTTGTAATTGGACACGAGCCGCTCGCACAGCTGGTCGCAATCGGCGCCTGGCTCACAACCGTGTGCGTGTTTCCGCGGTCTGTTGAACGGTAGATTCGGTCCGTGCCGAGATACACCGTATTTGGGTTACCGGGCCCCAACGTCATGGGCGCGTAGAAGACTACATTGTCTGTGCAGTTGATGCCGTTCGCGGGAGTACCATTGATGCAGCCGATGTTAGTCCATGAACCACCGATTGTAATGGCCCTTTCATATCGAATTTGGGTGCCGTTAGATCCGCCGCTGAAGAAAAAGGTGTGATATTGCGTCACATTAGTCGAGTCAGTTGCAGTTTGATCAATCAGCGCGTAACCACCATCGCCACCGCGCACGTTAGTCCAGGAACCCGCGGACGATTGTTGAAGTTCTGTACCATTGTCCTGAGTTCCCCCGATTACAATGTTGCGATCGAACGGATGTACTGCAATTCCGACAAACTGTAGCGTGTTGAGGGGCGAAAGATTCAAATCTATCCATGCGGTAGCGCCTGATGCCGGCACCGGAGCTTTCCAAATGCCGCCGTCATTGGTGGTAAAGATCGTGTTTCCCGCCGCGTCGAAGGCGAGCGCATGAGAATCAGGATGAAGCGTGGTAGCGTCGTCGCGTACGAACGTGGCGCCTCCGTCGGTCGATTTCTTCATCCCGTCTGAACACGTGCCGCGCGCCTGTCCACCAAGATAAACAAGATTCGCATTAGTGGGATGAACCGCAATGGCAATATCGTATCCGCACTGGCCGCCGCAGTAACCTCCGCCACCCGCAAGTTGCGCGCTCCAATTGGCGCCGCCATCAATCGACTTTCGGACAGCGCCGGAATTGGCGCCGGTACAACCGGGCGTGTTCGTCGGCGTTTCACCCGTCGCTGCATACACCGTTACCGTTGAGCCGACTTTATTGATTGCGAACTCAATTCTGATTCCAGGTGAGAGCGCGAGTCTCTGCGCAAATGTCGCTGTAGTTAGCGCGGTGGTCGTCTGATAGATTCCGCCCAGCGTGCCGGTGAGGCCAATTACTGCGGCAAGGACGTTATCGGGATTGCCAGGCTCCATCACCATATCGATTACGCTGGCGTTACCCGTTCCTGGCAAATCGGAACTGTTGTCGGTAGTTACAGTCAACTTCGTAAACCCCACCGACCCCGGCGCGTCCGTAGCGTTATTCGAGCGGAAGATTCCGCGTAATCCCAAAGGAGGTGCTGCACTGCTTAATGAGCTGCCGCGACCACCGAATCCCGTCGCCGTCGAGACGAAAATGGTGGCGGGATTATTCGGGTCCACCAATATCTTGCTAATTGAGCGCCCGGTAAAAGCATTGTAAGTTACTGCCCCGCCGCCGGTTCCTGAGGTCACTAAAGGATTGATTGGTCCTACCAAACTCGGTGAAACGCCGTTCGCATTTTCGATTCGGTAGAGTCCGACTCCGAAAAACGAGTCGCCCGACTGACTCGGCTCGCCGGTGCCCACGTAGACAATCGATGGATTAGAGGGCGCGATCGCAATGGCACCAATCGCCAAAGAATCAGCGGTGTCAAAGATATTGCCCCATGTCTGGCCGCCGTCGAGCGATCGCCAAACGCCTCCTTGCGCCGCGCCAAGATACACAATGTTGGAATTAGTCCGGTCAACGGCGATCGCCACCGCTCTTCCGGAAACTGGTACGCTAAAATTACCATTTGGCAAAGGCGCCGGCCCCAACGGCGTCCAACTACCACCCGGTCCCGAGGGATCTAATTCATTGATGGATGTTATGGACTGCGACCGCTGAACCTGCTCTTGTCGTTTCATCTGGTCGATCGCGCGTTCACGCAATCGCGGATCAGGCAGACCTCGCTGTGGATCGATCCCGCGTCGCAGGCCGATATATTCGTCGCGTAGACGCAAGTAGTTGCTGTCTTCGAATTCTTCTTGTTCAACGTCCGGCTGCGCGCCAATCTTGTCTCGATCCTGATATTTGTCGCGCGCGGCAGACCGCCAGCGCGACAACACGACGTTGCTGCCGAAAATCAGAAACACCGACAACAATGTGATAGCTGTGATTGCTCCTCGTGTCATTTCTGTGTGTCTACAAGTCTATAAGTGCTGCAACAAGACCAGCGTCGTCGGGCGATTATAATGATTATTCCGAAGAGTGAAGAAACGCAATCAGCGTAATAGCCCGAACGGCAGGTACTTCCGTCACAAAGAAAGTGGTTTCGGCAGTAGCCACGTCTTGGTAGGTTTTCCGATGAGAGTGTCGGTTCAATCGAAAGAAATAATGGAGCCAATGCTCCATGCGCGGCCGGACGCTGTGGTTCGAGCGCGCCGATACTTCCTTATTGTGTTGCTCGCAGCCACATGGATTCCAATAGCATTCTTCATTCTGCTGCTGCCTCTTTAGTTGAAACGGCAGTTTTGATGCGGCAACAGTCCAACCAGGTTCCAGCAGAGATATCAGTTTAGATTGGTGATAGCTGAAACTCGGCTGCATGACGATGCCAGTCGCTAGAGAAGCACATGTAATAATCGTTCCCGACTATCTCGTCGTGGAACGACACAGGGGCGGCATCCAACAATAGGCGAGATGATTTTAGCCCGAGGGGAAGCACCGCACAGATACTTCCAGTACCGGTCGCGTTACTTTCGAAAGTTAATTTAACTATCCGGCTTGCCGCATCGTACTGATAGGTGTATGTGACGTATTGGTGGGTTGCCGGCTGATACAGATTCAGCCTGGCGGCGGTTTCTCGCAGCCGGATCCTGAGGTTTAGCGATTTCGACGTCAAATAAACACCGAAAAGGCCCTTAAACAATGCCCCGCCAAGCGCGCCTGCACTCCCCAAATAGTTCGGACTTCCCATACCTTTACCGTCTCGGGTATGCCACTCAAACAAACCCTCGTTAGTAACAGCTTTCTGAGCTATCGCAACAAGTTGCTCAGCAGCGCGACCGGCGGCGCCACGTTCAAACTCTGCCAGTAACAGGCGGCCGGCGAACCAATCCCATTGCCCGCCGTTTTGATAATAGTATTCTTCCCGAACTGCTGGATGGCGAAAAAAGCCCGCGGGATACGGCGGCAACAGCACGCCGGCTATCGTCGAGACTTCAAATTCTCGCTGACGTTCTAATGCCACGTCAAAGATGCGCGCGGCCTGAGCGTTGTCCGCTACGCCGTACAAGACTGCCAGTCCATTGCTACCCATCGCGAACATGTTCGAATCATCGAAGCGCGCGTAACCTGTGCTCCCGAGTACAACGTGCAGGCGATAGAAACCGCGATGCTGCTGCCACATGAATCTGTTAATGTTGTCTTTGATGGTGACAGCGGTCTTTTGCCAGTGAACCGCATGGCTGGTGCCACCGAGCGCTCGGTACATTTCAGCGAGATCGCTGGCCGCTCGATAGAAAAGAACATTTGTATATAAACCCGCGACCACGGGCGTCGTTGTATCGAGGTAAATGGCGCGTTGGTCGTCATAGACGGGACTGACATCGCCCCAATCCGCCGTGAAAGCGTTTCTGATCAGGCCATGTCGCCGATCAAATCGGGCGTTTAGCAAGTAGGCGAGCGATTGGTCCAATCGATGAATCAACGACTGTCCGGCGATATATTTAGCCAGCCATTTGCGGTCGCCGTTAATCTGAAAGACCTGATATGCCGCGTCGACCGCGCTTGTTTCCTGATCGGCTTCCGTCGTGTTTTTGTCTGCCGACACAATCGCATCTGAGGGGGCCGATTGATAGAGATCGCGTGCGCGCGGGGCGCCTGCCAAAAAAGCGGATTTCGGACTGCCCGCGATCCAATCATTCAAACTGCCGTCGCGATTTTGATGAGCGAGATGCTCTTCGATCCAACTGGTCAAGTATTCCGGTGGATAGTAATAACGGGTAATGGGAATGGCGGTCGCACTGTCGCGCAACCAAATCTGCGGATAGGTCGTGCCCGCCCCAAACCCTTTGAGCTGTCCCGTTTGGCCGACAAACTGCTTTTCAGATTTGGCCAAGGTGGTGCGGAATAGACTCTGAAGCGCATTGATAGACTTCTCGTCAATTGAATATTGGGTTTGACTGCCGTTCTCGCGCTCGGTATTGGCAGGCCGCCTGAAAGAAGCGCCGCTCGTCGCAACGAACGACGCGAGCAGCAATAGAAGGCAGGAACGGCGCAACAGTTTCATCACGCTGATCGAGAATCAACGCCGGGCGTCACAATCGGATCAATCGGAGCAAATAAGAAGGCTGGTCACTTTGCAATGACCAGCCCCAGTGAATTCACCGCGTGCTAGAAATGTCTTGCCTAAAACCGCGGCCGGTAACCGGCGGGGTCAGTCGATTCTATGAAACCGCGAACCATAAAGTTCTGGGTCAAGTCCGAACCTAGCTGCGGCAATAGTTCATTAAATCGGTTGTTCTGATAGATAAAGCCGCAGGCGTTCGGGTCACCGGTTCCAAAATAATTCGCTGGGTCATGACAATTTTCGGGATCCCGCCGCAGATAGCCGAAATATTCCATCGTCACAAACGTCGGCTGGTAAAACTTTGTGTTTACTTCGGCGCTTTCGGCGACAATCTGTAGCACTTGCGCGCGAGTGGTTGCGGCAGCAATTGCATTCTGCGTCGCTGACGAAAAAGTGACACCGGAGGTCGCTGCCAGTGCATTGCCAAAGGAGACCAGCGTCGGATAAGTGCTCGTCGGATATTTCGCTGTAATTTCCGCCCGGTTCACAAAGTCCTGTGTTAGCGCCGCTTTCTTTGCCGGGTCAGGACCGTTGCGATCATTCGGGCTGCTGATCGCCGCCATGTCGGCCATGAACTCAGTATAATGCGGCCTTTCTACCTTGGATGGATCCGAAAGTTCCGCGGCGGTTTTCGGTCGCTGGCCAATCGTCACGAGGTAGAGATTCATGACGTACACGCCTTTCGTCTGGAATTCTGGCGAGCGTAAGAAGTTCGCAGACAGAGCTCCGCGGGTGTACTTGTTGCATTCGACATCATTTGGATTACAACCGGCCAAAATGGGAACATAAAAGCCGAGCCCACATGACTGCTCGCCCGGCTGACAAACACTCTCAGGAAAACGGCGGAGGAAATCAATGTACTGCTGCTGGATGAAAAAGTCGCAATCGTCAATAGTGATGGGGGAACCCGGCGCCCCGACGCACCAATACTGACTGGGCGTACCCGGTGGACGCAGGCGCACTGGTTTGACTTTAACGCTTCCGTAAAAGAGATCGCAGGGTAAACCAGCCGTCTCGCAGGTAATAGTCAAAGAGGGTGCCTGACTGAAGGCTGTTTCACTGAAGAGCACAGCGAAAAACAGGGTGACCACAAGCCGTTTCATTTTGTTAACTCCAATTTGGTGACTGCCGGGATTATCAAGCATTAGCAGCCTGAGGCATGGCTAGCTTACTTCAGAAACATACCTTTCGCCCCCGCGCTTTGTCAATCTATTCTCAGTCCGCAGTCGGCTTTGATTCAATCTGACCCAGCTGCTAAACATCTGGGCAGCTTTACGTTAGAATTTGACGCGCCAAATCGCCGCACGGCTGACAATTTCCAGAAACAATCTTCCATGTTTAGCGCTAGCGACCCGGATATCAGCGTGGATCAGTTGATGCACGAGATTCGCGCGACTGTTGCCCGCCGCGGTGCCGAAAACGACCAGCCGGCCGCCACGCTCGACTTGTCGCACGGTCAAACTAATGGGGCTAGCGCCATTAGTCTGCAATCTGAGTTCAACGCGCACCTGGATGATCGTTACCACGTAAACGATTTCCTTAAGTATCACGGCGCTACGTTTGTCCGTAATGCCTACCTAGGCATTCTCAAACGGCCCCCTGACCAGAGCGGAAACGACGGCTTTTTATCGGCGCTGGCGAGCGGCGAATTGAACAAAATCGATGTGCTCGCGCGACTTCATTATTCGGATGAGGGGAAACAAACGGCCGTCAAGATAACCGGCTTGGCCCTGCCTGCGTTTGTCAGGAAGCTCGAGCGGGTTCCCGGGTTTGGGTATCTACTCAGTGTCGTGATTGCGACCGTGCGCTTTCCGAATCTGCACAGGCAATTGCGGCAAACAGAATTTCATTTGATGGGACAGCAGGAAGCTTTGCTTAACCATTTTAATCGCGCACACCTCCAGATGCTTCAGAATTTCCACGACGCGATCGGAGAGGTCGCACAGATCGTTGCCGATCAACAACGCATCCTGGAAACCATCTGTGACCGTCAACAGCAGTTTGAAGAACAACAGCGAGCGATCACTGATGATTTCAAAACAATGCGCGAGGACACGAACGCGACGTTTGATCGCATGAGTGATTCCCAGCACGCCCTGAACAAGCGGTTGACGATGATTGAAGATCAGGCGAAGAGCTGGTCGCTCGACGATCTTTACGCTGCGTTTGAGGATGAATTCCGCGGTGAACGTGACGAGATCAAGAAAAGATTGGAAGTCTATCTGCCAATCGTACGTGAGAACTCGATCACCGCGGACGTCTTGGATTTAGGTTGTGGCCGTGGCGAATGGCTCGAGTTGATGCGGGACACCGGCATCGCAGCGGTCGGCATCGACCACAACGCAGCCTTCCTTCAGGCCTGCCGCGAACTCGGGCTGAACGCAATCGGAGCCGATGCCGTCGCTTACTTGCAGAGCTTGCCGGACGACAGTCTTTCGATGGTCACCGGTTTCCATATCGTCGAACACGTGCCTTTCAAAGAATTGGTACTGATGGTTGATGAGATTCGCCGAGTTCTCAAACCCGGCGGCATTGTGATTCTCGAAACCCCGAACCCGGAAAACTTCATGGTGGGCAGCTACGCGTTTTACACCGATCCGACGCATCGCAATCCGATTCCGAGCGCAACTTTGGATTTCCTGCTCACGATGCGGGGCTTTGGCCGCACCGAAGTGATGAAATTGCGTGAATGGACGGCTGCGTTTCTTCCCGGTGATTCGGAACTGATAAAGCGCTTCAACGAATACTTCTATAGCGCGCCCGATTATGCGGTCGTGGGCTGGAACGTGCCGCATGCCGAAAAGGATGTTTGATAAAACGATCGTCATTGTGACTCCGTGGTTCGGCCGTTTCGCAGGCGGCGCGGAATCACTGGCGCGAGGCATGGCGCGGGAATTCAATCTGCGCGGCGTGCGCTCCATCGTCCTTACAACTTGCTCGCGCTCGCCTTACGATGATTGGTGGTCTGATTATTGGCAGCCAGGTGTCTACAACATCGAGGGCATCGAGGTCCGCAGGTTCAGCGCAAATCGGAACAAGTCACCTTACAAAGCAGCAATCCAAAAAATTCAACATGGTGCTTCGCTGTCTGAAAAAGATCAGGCAGCGTTTTTTGATTCCGGCATTAACAGCAATGCGTTGGTTGAAGCGCTCGCCCCATTTCTAAACGATCAAAGTGAAGTTCTCGCGCTCCCCTATTTCTTTGGGTTGACGCATGCCGCCATAAACGCTTACCCGCACCAGATTTCGCTCATTCCATGTTTTCACGATGAGCCACAATTCTGCTGGTCCCCCACGAAGCGGCTGCTAACGAACGCCAAACGCCTCTTTTATAACTCTCCTGAAGAAAAGCAGATGACGATCAAGCACTTCGGAACTGCCGTTGGTCGCAGAGTTGTTGAAGGAATTATTTGCGGTGTTGGCGTTGAACTCGCGGACTCTCAAGATGATAGCGGGCCGGTGCCGGAGCTGCCAACAAACTACTTCGTTTATGCTGGAAGAAAGGAGCGCGGCAAGAACGTGCCGCTACTCTGCGATTGGTTCGCTCAATACGCGAACATGTCACCCAACAGGTCAAAGCTCGTTTTTATCGGAGGCGGCGACGAAAATCTGATTCCCAGAAATGATGCTTTTCTCGATCTGGGTTTTGTCCCGGAAAGCGTGAAGCGCCGGATCATTGGCGGCGGGACAGCCATGCTCAACCTGTCTGAAAATGAAAGCTTTTCGATCGTTCTGATGGAGGGCTGGCTGCTCACGGTGCCGGTGGTAGTTTCTACAAACTCACCTGTCATGAAAGGTCACGTGCAGCGTTGCAACGGCGGATTGTGCGTAGCGAACCAGAACGAGTTCTGTGCGGCGCTGGAGCTTCTCGAAGCAAACGAAGTAAAGCGGAGAGAGTTGGCGCTAAATGGTCAAATTTACGTATCAGAAAACTTCACCTTCGATCGCGTTTTGGCGCGATATCTAGACTGCCTTTCGAACGCACAGCCATTATCAGCGGCGCGCTGATCAAGTCTTTTCAATTCCATGAAGTTTGATATTGTTAGCTGAACCACAGCCTATGAGAATTCTAATTGATGGTCAGACATCTCGGACACCCGAGATCAACCGGGGCATCGGTGTCTATTTCAAGAAGGTTGTCGAAGGCATTCTCGCGAACGACTTTATCAACGATTTCCTTATTATCGGGCCGCGAACCGATGAACTGACGAGCCTATCGCCGTGGGCCCGGCAGAAACTTCAATGCCTCGCAACAGAAGAAAAAGAAACTAACGCACCTGATGGGCCTGCGAACCGGGCGTATTCTGATTTAATAAATGAAACGATTTCCCGCGAGAAGATTGATTTGTACTGGTCGCCTAATCCACTCATGCTCAATGTTTTTCTGCCGGCAAATGAGAATGCGAAATGCTGCTTCGCGGCGACAATTTTCGATCTGATTCCAGCGGTAATGGAGACGCAGTTCCGCAAACATTGGCCGGCGCAAATGATGCGCCAGTACAAAGAGAGGCTTGGTTTGCTCGAGAGCGATTACAGCCTATTCCTGCATATTTCGGGACATACCCAGTCCGATTTTCTGCGGCTGCTTCGCGTAAACGGAAAACGACATGTCGTAACTCCGCTGGCTGCCGATGAAGCTTTTCGACTTTATCCATTTCCGGCAATCCCCGGCGACAGAGACTACGTGCTCTATCCGGGCGGATTCGACCCGCGAAAGAACATGCATCGCGCACTGGAAGCATTCGCCACGATGAGAAAAAAATACTCAGGCGACCAGCGCATTGCTGAAACTGACCTGGTCATCGTGTGCCATAAAGACGAAGCGTCAGAAGCCGAAATTCTAAAGCGCGCTCGGAAACTCGGCGTCGCAGATCATCTGCGATTGACGGGATTCGTTAGTAACGCCGAACTCGTCACTCTTTATCAGAAGGCACACTGCCTGTTCTTCCCTTCACTGTACGAAGGATTCGGACTGCCGGTGCTGGAAGGATTGGCATGCGGGCTTCCGGTCGCCGTTTCGAACACTTCGTCAATTCCGGAAGTCGCCGGCGACGAGGCCATCTACTTCGATCCGATCGATGTTGCATCGATGGCCGAAGGGTTATATCAAGCCCTGAACGCGCCCGTCGATTTCGACACGCGCCTGCTGCGTCACAAGCACGCCAGGCAGTTTTCCTGGCAGCGAACCTCGCTTGAAACTTTGCAAGGTCTTTCAGCTGCTAACGGCAGGCCACATCATGACCAAACAACTCCGGCGCCGGTTGCGCCGGCAATCAGCGACGAGAGCCCGGAAATCATTGACGTCCGAAAGCTCATTAACGAAGTGAGCTTGGAAGACCTGTGCCGAACTGCGGATGAATTTTTCGCGCGACTGCATAATCCTGATTACCTACACGCAAAGCCGTTCGCCGCAATCAATGAAGCTCCGGAATTGCTTGTCTGTTTCGCTCAGGTTTTGCAAGGCCTGAAGTTGCTACCAGAGATGACCATTCTCGACTTTGGCGCGGGCTCCTGTTGGACCTCGCGTTTTCTGTCTCAACTCGGCCTCAGAGTAATTGCTCATGACGTTTCGGCGTCGGCTTTGCGCATCGGCCGAGAGCTTTACAAGCGATGGCCGGTCGCTGGCGATCAGCTGCCGGCCCAGTTTCTATTGTTCAACGGCTGTGAGATCGAACTGCCAAATGAGAGTGTTGACCGGATCAGTTGTTGGGACGCTTTCCATCACGTGCCCAATCAGGAGCAGGTGTTACGTGAAATGGCGCGCGTTCTTAAGAAAGGCGGCATCGCGGGATTCTCCGAGCCGGGACCCGAGCATTCAAAATCTCCACAATCACAATATGAGATGCGGACGAATCGGGTAATCGAGAATGATGTTAACGTTCGGGAGATTTGGGCGATCGCAAAGAATGCGGGTTTCACAGATATGAAATTGTCGCTCTTCAATCCCTTTCCAGTTCTGCTCTCAGAGGATGAATTCGAAGCGCATTTGGAGGAAAGGCCTTCTGCCACCGAGTACCTGCGGCAGACAGTTGAGCAGATGCAACATCGGCGCATTTTCTTTCTCTATAAAGGTGAGTACATTGACGTGGCTGACAGTCGCCGGCGCGACGGGTTGATGTGCGAGTTGAACATCAACATCCATTCGGCGCGGGTCGCTGTCGGCGAAAAGCTCTCGTTTGACGTCACAGCCAAGAATACGGGTACGAACGTTTGGCTCCCATCGACGGCGAGAGTGGGCGCCGTTCGCTTTGGTATTCATCTGTTCGATGACGAAGGTTCCTTACTGGACTTGGATTACTTCCGGCACGATCTTACATCGGGCGTGGTCCGCGAAATCCAGCCCGGCGAAATCATCACCTTTGTTGCGGAAGTACCGATGCCGGGAGCGGGAAGATATTCATTGCAATGTGATCTTGTCAGCGAAAAGGTCTGTTGGTTCGAACATAACGGGGCTCGAACCATGACTTTGAACGTGGAAGTTGTCGATTAAAAGCTATACCTAACGCCACTTCAGCGCCGAGCGGCTTACCGGGTTTGCGAGCTTTGCAGTACATCGGTGGCCTCGCGAGATTTCTAAGTGAAAGACACTTTAAAGATCGCACTTGAGTACGCGCTGGCAGTCGTTCTCTGCCTGCTGATTCTCACCTGCGTCATGCAATTGTGGCAGAGTAATCTCCGAATACCCTTTACATATTTTGGAGATGCTCTTTTCACCAGCATTGCTGTCAAGGGAACTATCGATCACGGCTGGTGGTGGTTCAATCCTACGCTCGGCGCGCCGACGGGTTTGAATTTCGGAGCGTTTCCAGCTTTGGATAACACGCAGTTCGTAGTAATTAAAGCGATTTCACTCATCACTCGCGATCCCGCACTCACATTAAATCTGTTTTACCTCCTGACATTTCCCTTAACCACGGTTACGTCACTTTACGTCTTTAGAAAACTGAATTTCTCGCGTGCCGCGGCCATGGCCGGCAGCTTGCTCTACTCTTTTCTGCCCTATCACTTCTTTCGCAGCTACCAACTGCACATGGCGTCTTACTATCCCGTGCCATTGATGATACTAGTGGTGCTATGGGTGATATCGGGCGAGTCCATTGTTTTTCGGCCGGTTGCGAAGGCGCGTTGGCCAAAACTGGATTTTGGTTTCAAGACATTTCTCGCGCTCGCGGTAAGCGTGCTTGTCGGCGGTTGCGGAATCTACTATCCGTTTTTTTCTTGCTTCTTTCTCATAATGGCAGGCGCGATCGGTTCGCTCCAGACAAAGCAGATTCATCAGCTCTTGTCGGCTTTAGTTTTGATCGCCGTGATTTCCGGCGCGGTCCTGATCAGCATGACACCACTCCTCCTTTATCAGCAAAGTCATGGCAAAGCCTCAACCGGCGCACGCAGTGTCGCCGACGCTGAGGTGATGGGACTTAAAGTCGGGCAACTACTGCTGCCTATTGGGGGCCACAGAATACCCCGCTTAGCTGCGTTGAGGGCGCGTTATAATGCCGGTCCGCTAACCAACGAGAATGACACGTCATCGTTGGGTTTTATTGGCGCCATAGGATTTTTATGGCTGCTCAGCCGGCTTTTTTACCAGAAACCATCTTCCGCCTTCTTAAACCGTCTTAGCCAGTTGAATATTCTTGGCCTTTTGTACGGCACGATTGGCGGGTTTGCAGCCTTATTCTCTTTGCTCATATCTCCTCAGATCAGAGCGCCCAACAGAATTTCTCCTTTTATCGCGTTCTTTTCCGTTGCTGCGGCCATGTTGCTAGTCGATCGTGTTTACAAATGGCTCGAACAACGCAAGAAGGCATTAGTGGGAGTACTGTTTGTGATCGTCTTGACGGTTGTCGGAGTTCTCGACCAAACGACCACCACGTTCTTTTTTGTGCCTGAGTACAAGAAGATCGAAATCGAGTATCGCAGCGACGCCGAATTCGTCGGTCGCGTTGAATCCATGCTTCCAAATGGCGCTATGGTTTTTCAATTGCCGTACATGACTTTTCCCGAAAATGGTCCAATGCACAAAATGACGCAGGACTTCGAACACGTGAGGCCGTATTTGCATTCTAATAAATTGCGCTGGAGCTACGGCGCGATCAACGGGGATGACAATGACACTTGGCAACGGACCGTCGTATTGAAACCTACTCCGCACTTCATCGACGAAATTATTGCCAAGGGTTTTTCTGGGCTCTACATCAACCGTAATGGTTTTGAAGACAATGCAGTTGGCTTGGAAACTCAATTGACCGAACTGCTCGGCGAGAATCCAGTAATCAACCGCGATGGAACTCTTTTGTTCTTTAATCTCGCGAATTACGCTTCTCGCCAACAGAACAAATCTCATGAAACAAGCCATCGAGGCGGTATTCTTCCGCAGCCGCGATTATGCCACCCGAACTTTGCGCACGTGCTTGTCCGAAATCTCTCGCGAGGATATAAAGTTACGGTCAAACTTGAAGAACACGAAGACCTCCACAATGGTTCGTGAGGAGACGACCGGCGCAGCATTGGCCCAGAAGCGGCCGGCAGCGTCGCCAAAACTTCCCGCTTTGGCGAGTGGACCCAGCGAAGCCCGCTATCGAGACGACCGCATCGCTCATTGGGACCGAGTGGCACAATGGGCCGACACGCACCGAGGACTGAGTGGTGCGTACCATCGGCAACTCGCGCGCGTTTATCGCTTCTTTGTGCCAGCCGGCAAACGTGTGCTCGAAGTCGGCAGCGGACATGGTGACTTGTTGGCAGCGTTGCAGCCGGCGAATGGTGTGGGTGTTGACTTTTCGCGAGAGATGGTGGAACGCGCGCAACGCAAGCACCCTTCGCTTAAATTCATTCACGCTGACGCGCATACGCTGCCGTTGGATGAGCCGTTCGACTTTATCATTCTTTCCGATTTGGTAAACGAACTTTGGGATGCACAAAAGGTTTTTCAGGAACTGGCGCGTCTGTGCACACCACGGACGAGGCTGATTCTGAATTTTTACAATCGGCTCTGGGAAATGCCGTTGGCGGCAGCGCGCAAGCTCGAGTTGGCACGTCCGAATCTATCGCAGAACTGGTTCACTGTGCCGGACGTCTCTGGTCTGTTAGCGCTTGCGGATTTTGAAGTCATTCGACATCGCGAAGAGACTCTCCTGCCGCTTTCGTTACCTCCGGTCTCCACGCTCGCGAACCGCTATCTGGCAAGAATTTGGCCTCTGAATCTGTTCGCCCTGACACACCTATTAGTAGCGCGGCCGGCGAATGTCTCGCCCGGTCGGGCGCCGCGCGTTTCAGTGGTCGTGCCCGCGCGCAACGAAGTGGGAAACATCTCGGCGGTTTTCGATCGAACGCCGGAACTCGGTTCCGGTACTGAATTGATCTTTGTCGAAGGCGGCTCCAACGACGGCACGTATGAAGCCATCGGAAGAGAAATGGCCGCGCGACCGAGCACCAGTTGCAAACTTCTTAAGCAGACTGGCAAAGGAAAGGGCGACGCGGTGCGGCTCGGCTTCGCGCACGCGTCGGGAGACATCCTGATGATCCTGGACTCGGATCTAACCGTCCCGCCAGAGGACCTGCCGCGTTTCGTTGACGCGCTCACGTCCGGCAAATCTGACTTCGCCAATGGATCTCGCTTAGTGTATCCAATGGAGAAAGAGGCCATGCGGTTCTTTAACCTGGTCGGCAACAAGTTCTTCAGTGTGGCCTTCACCTGGCTGCTCGGCCAACCGATCAAAGATACTTTGTGTGGCACAAAGGTCCTGTGGCGAGAAGATTACGAGGAGATCGCGGCCAACCGGCAGTACTTTGGAGACTTTGATCCTTTTGGCGACTTCGATTTGTTGTTCGGCGCAGCGAGACTGAACCTGAAAATCGTGGACGTCCCGATCCGCTATCGCGATCGCACTTATGGAGCTACAAACATAAATCGCTGGGGCCATGGATGGTTGTTGTTTCGCATGGTGACTTTCGCGGCGCGCCGAATCAAGTTTATCTGAGCCCTCCAGAATTATTTTCTTGAAGCGTATGGAGATCGCCGAAATGGAGATGCTGACTGTCACGCAAGATCAGGCGCCGACCAAGCGTGTGAAGATCGCCTGGCTATCGCCATTTCCACCACAACCTAGCGGTGTTGCAAACTATAGTTACCGGCTGATCAAGTCGCTAAGCTCGGACATTGACATACACCTGTTCGGCGACCGGGAACAGATAATCTCAGAACTCGTGAATCATTTTACCGTTCATTCCGTGTCGGCTTTCCCCGATCGCTATTCCGAATTTGATGACGTTATTTATCACCTCGGTAATCACGCTGGATTTCACAAGCATATTTACGAGCTAGCCTGGAATTTTCCTGGGACTGTCGTGTTGCATGACTATGATCTTAGCGGTTTCATGCATGAGGCCTTTTTAAAGAGTAATAACGATCTGTATTTTGACGCACGGCCCAACGCTCACTCCGGAATCGGGCGAAGGACCGTTGACGCACTTATGCGGAAGACTATTACGCGTGGTCACCACGACCCAATGTCCGAAGCGATTGTTAATCGGAGCAAGAAGGTAATCGTGCACCATCGCTGGGTCAGGGATCAGTTCGAGAATCCCCAACACATTGAGGTCATTCCGCACTTTGCAGAACTGAACCATCAGTCGACATCGAGCGAGTTGGCCGATTATCGCCGACGCTTTGAGATAAATCCGGATCACTTTCTTCTGGTTTGCGCCGGCTTTGTCAACAATAACAAGCTGCCCAACTTGCAAATTCGGGTCGCCGAGCGGCTTATAGCGGCAGGTTATCCTGTCCAGCTTATGTTCGCTGGCGCAGTCGCTTCCGACGTGCGACTTGTCACGGACAATCTTAAAGCGAAAGTAATCATTACCGGCTACCTCGAAGAGACGGACTATTTCAATGCCATCGCGGCCGCTGATGTCATTCTCAATTTACGAAATCCTTCGATGGGAGAGGCGTCGGGCACGCTCATGCATGCGCTTGCCGCGGGAAGCGCCGTTGTTGTCAGCGACAGCAATCAATACAAAGAGTTTCCCGACAAGGTTTGTTGGAAATTGAAGCACGATGAACATGAAGAGGACCTTCTGTTCGAATACGTGCGTACCCTTTTGGAAAACGTAACGGTGCGTAACGCGCTGTCGCGAAACTCTGCCGAATACGCGCGAAGCGTTTTGTCCTTGAAAGCCGTGAGCAACCGCTGGATGGATGTTCTACGACACCCGCGAAGATAAACCGCGCGTGGTATCTGGAATCAGTTTCGACGCATCACTTGAAGCTAATTTGCTGCGCCGATGCGTAACCGCTGCGTTGAGGTTAACCACGCCCTCGCCGACGTCGGCGCCGGTAACGCGGAAAAACAATACCCCATCCAGCCAATCAAAACTGATGTTGTCAATGCTGTGCACAGCGACCGAAATTGAAAAGACATCCGGGCCAAGCGATCCGGTAAAAGCAAATGTCACTTCGATGACTTCATCCGGATGCGCGGGTCCGAGATCTGACCGCTGAAGGTCAGTATTAGTCCCGTAGACATGAATGCCAAGCCTGTTTCGAATCAGAAACCCGCATACCGGATTCGCTCGGTATTCGTGGAACAGGACGCGCATTCGCACCTGTAACAGTTCGCCGCTTTCAACCAAAACGACCGGCGAATCGTGAGCGTTAAGCAAGTCAACACTCAACACTTCCGCGCTGCCGTCACCGTGCCGGTAAGTTGGCTTCAGTGTCTTGCGCAACTCTTCAACGCTAACTTCAAGATCATTGTTCGTACTTGCGTGTGAATCAGTGAGTTCCGCCGACTCGAATGCCGCCGTCTGCGACATGATTAGGCTGCGATATCGATTGATGACGTCAACGGGAGCGCCGTCAGCGATTTTGCGTCCGCCATGCAAGAGAATGGCCCGCGAGCAGAGGGCGCGAATCGCCGCCGCATCGTGCGAGACAAAAAGGATCGTCGTGCCATGTTCCTGCATCTCTTTGATTCGTCGCAGACATCGATGCTGGAATACCGCGTCGCCGACCGCCAATGCTTCATCGACAATTAGAATTTCTGGATGTGAAGCAACTGCGACTGAGAATGCCAGCCTCACATACATGCCGCTCGAATAAGTTTTGACTGGTTGATGAATGAAAAGACCGATTTCGGCAAAGCGCTCGACCTCTGGCAACAACTTTTCTGTTTGCTTTCGCGAAAAGCCGAGCAACGAGGCGTTCATGAAAACGTTCTCGATGCCTGTGAATTCAGGATTAAACCCAGCGCCCAGTTCGAGCAATGCAGCAACTCGTCCGTCGTAATTAACGTTGCCGTGTGTTGGATTGAGCGTTCCCGTTATGATTTGTAGTAGCGTCGATTTGCCGCTGCCATTTGGTCCAATGATGCCGGTGGTGGTTCCTTTTGCGATTTCAAAGGAGACGTCTTTGAGCGCCCAGAACTCCTGGTGCCGCCTCAAACGTCCGCGGGTAAGCGACTCCTTCAGCCGGTCGGCAGGCGTCGCGTAGATGCGATACTGCTTGGAAATATTCTCGACGCGCAGGGCGGTGGTCATGGTTAGTCATGTAACGCAAACCGACAGCTTTACGCAAGGGCTTGCCGGACGCTCAAAATAAAAAGCCCGGGCGATCGTCGCTCGCGCGGGCTCTTGCTTAGCTGAATCGGTCTTACGGATTGATCTTCACTAGCGGCGGGCTATCGCCTGGCGTCGGCCGGCTGGTGGCGGCGCCCACGGTGACGACCACCGGTTGATCCGAAGCGGAACCGGCAGTCGATGGCAACGTGATGACTATATTGTCGAAACCGGGCTGATCATTGGCGACATTCCCGCCGGCCGTGATCGATGTTGTGCCGATCACCACACTGATAGCGCTTGCGGCTATCCCACGAACGCCCGTGGCGTGAACTTCGAGAATAGTTGGCACGGGAGAACCGCCGGGGCTTGGCGGAGTCGTCACGCTGAACGGCTCAGGTATGCACCCTGGCACTGTCGGGTCGGTAATATTACAGATCAACGCGCGACCGCCTGGACCATTGCTGGACGTGAGGACATCAGGCTGCGCCGCCACGATAGTAATGTTACCGCGAATTACCGTGCCGTTGTTGTTAATGACCAGCGGATATGTCCCCGGAGTAAGTCCAATCGGCACCACGAACGAGATCGCCGTCGGACTAACTGAATACATGCCGGCGGCCGCGCCGCGAATTGAAACTGAAACACCCTTCAACTCGACTGGCAGCGGTGGTCCGAATTGTAACTCGGACGCATTCCCCGTCGAGCCCGAGGACGGTGCAAGCGACACCGTTGCATTGAGCACAGAAAGCTCTCCGGCGGCCAATCCAGTAGCCACCAGCGGCCCGGTCGGGGAACCAGCGGGGGTTGGACTGGGGGACGGCGTGGGACTGCCCGTTGGCGTCGGTGATGCCGGAGCTACCGGAATCAAGCTTGCGCCGGTGAGCAACGAAATTGTGCCGGTTGATTCGGCAGTTTCCGGTGGCGACAGGTTGTAAAAAACCTCGGCGCCAAAATCAGGATTGCCGCCCCCTAATTCTGCTCCGCCCATGGAAAACACGATGCGGCTTCGCGAGTTACTAGGCAACGAATTGACTGGCGCCAAGGTGTTCGTTCCCGTGATGTTCGTCAGACGGGTGAATGGGCCAGTGCTCATTGACGGGAAAGTCAATGGAACGGCAAAGACCTGCGAAACGGTGGCGGGATTGAGGCCGGTGTTATCCCCTCCGGCAAGGATTGTACCGTCGCTCTTCATGTTAAGCCCCGAGGTAAATATCACTGTTCCCGGCGTCGTACCCGTGTAATCAGTGAAGGTCGGGTAGTGATTGACATCACCGGGAGTCGCAGTAGCGCGCGGGCCCACTTGGGCAAATGCATCAGTCACCGAATCGTAGACAAACGTCACCAGAAAACCATTCGTGGCCGAGTTTGCTTTCGGATCAGTGGCGATGGACTCAAGTGCAACATATCTGCCGTCGCGACTGATGCGTCTGCCAAACACGAAATTGTTTGCCGGTTTCAAAATGGTTCCGGAAGTTGAGTCGACTGGATCCTTGGTGCGCGTGACCTGTTTCAAGCCGCTCGCCGACGCGCCGTTGAACGACACCATGAAGACTTCACCATTCAAATCCGAATTCGTCGTGGGGAGTAAGTCTGCATTTGAATAAAACGCAATCGTGTAGAGACCGCTGCCTCCGCCGATTGATGGGTAGTCGTTAAATGTTCCGGGCAGATTTGGATTCGTGGACGACTTTGTATTCGTAATTTGGTTGAATAGGCCGGTCGCACGGTTGTAAGTAAAGATTTCTGGATTCGGAGCAGGTGCTCCCGTGTCAACGTTACCGCCGGTCACAAGATCACGCGTCGAACTAAATGCGATGATCTGCCCATCGTCGCTAATAGTCGCATCGCGATTGTCATCCGCAACGAATGGCGACTGCGAGACACTGCCCGCAGTCGGCGCGCGGCTTGCCGCCGTCCCGGTAATCCGCGTGAATGTGCCGGTGCTCAAATCCTGAAAAGGAATGTCCGCCCCCTGAGACAAATCGGAAACTTCAGGAACAGTGAACTGATACGTCCAGAGTTCCATGTTCGCGTCCTGAGTAAGCGTGCGTCCGCCATCGTCGGCGATCGGACCGGGGTCAGTTCCGTCGAAGCTTTTCGGATTCGGCGCGTTTGAACTGAACACGATTGTGTAGGTCCGAGACCCACCTGACAGCCCGGGCTCGGCGCTAATCATCGGACGCTTGTTCTGAATGTCAATTTTGATACTGCTAAAAGGTACCGGAGTAGCTGTCGGACTCGCGGTCGGTGATACGCTTGGCGATGGACTTGGGCTCGGACTGGGACTCGGCGACGCCGTTGGACTCGGCGACGGGTTTAGTACAGGTCTTGTGTCGGTGAGCTGAAAAATTCGGCGCTGCGCGTAATCGTAAAGAAAAATCTCACTATTGCCGTCAGTATTTGTCGGACTCTTCGTGGCTGCCGTTTGTCCGGGCTTGAGCGTGCTCGAGTCAGCAGTCGCTTCGAACACGACGAACCGTCCGTTTGCCGAGATATCGGTTGCGAACGAGTTGCCCGTTGCCCGACTGACTTGCGCCAAAAAAGCATCGGGGGTTGAACTTGAGGTGCTTTGCGCCGAACTGAGTGCGCCCGCAAATAACATGCACGCGGATGCGGCACACAGAAACGCGAATATGAGTCTAAACATTAAGACACCAGTAAATAATTCCGTTTGCTCACCGGGGATTGAGCCAAAATATAGAAACCGCAATACTTTTTGGCGCGGTTAGAATCCGACATTGTAATGGTTAGCTTCAGGCATCGCAAGCAGGCGTTCGAGACGTTTCCGACGGCGGTTTGACGCGAAAATGCAGCCGCCGGTTGCCGTTTAGCGGAATCCCTGACCGATCTTCTCGGTGCCGAATGTGCCAATTCCGTTGAGCCTAAACGCGAAGACAACGCGGTGCTCATCACGCAGGCCAACATTGAACGTATAGTACTGACCGGTGATAGCGCAGCATCTCCATGTATAGCCGAGCGTCGCAGTCGAACTAATCAGGGAGCGATTGCCCGCGAACGGATGCTTCTGAAAATCAAAAAACATCGACATACCGCCGAACAGTCCGTGTTCGCGATTGCCAAGGAAAATTGAAGGACTCCACTGCGATCCACGCAAAGTGCCGGGCTCCTGGCCGAGGGGATTCGCGTATTGTCGCAAGGACGGCACCAGCTCAACGGCGCGCGTGTAGTAAAAAGTCGCGAACGCTTCAACCAAATTTGCGCGCGTGTAGCCGGCTGTCGCCGCCATTGCACGCAATCCGCCGCCATGCGTGTCGATGTCCCCACGATAATCGGCAAACAGATGCTGCGTCGGTCGATAGCGCACATCGACGTTCAGCGGTGAGAATCGTCGCGGCACCGCGCCGTAAGTGAAGGCGGAGAACGTGTCGATCGGATAAAACTGATTTCGCTGCCCGGGAATCAACGCACCGCCAAAGTAAGGATCGAAAAAGTATTTGCCGCGAATCGTGACCGTCAGCGCTTCATAAGGCTGGGTGGCGAGCGAATCTTTGGCGCGTGTCAATCGCGCGGCTTTCGGTCCAACACTTTCGGTTGATCGCCGGGTAAAGAAACGGTTGGTCAGGCCGTACTCGATTTCGTTCGTGTCGGCAATCGCGTCCACATAATCGAAGCGAATGACGCGATCGAAATTATCGATGCCGGCGATGCGCCGATAGATGATGTACGGCTCGATCACATGACGAAATCGGACTGAGCCGTCGCTGTGACGGAAATTCCGCGCCAGGGCCGGTGGCCGCAAGTCCAGCTCGAACTCTCCGTAGCCGCGCACGACATCGCGCGAAGACACCAACTTTGTCACTGGGTCGATCGAATTCGAATAGTAAGTTGCCCGCAGACCTCCCGTCGCCGTCAGCGACCAGCCGGCGAAACTCAATGGCATCGAAACCACCGGATGAAAATCGAAGCGCTGAACGATCGACGGCGTGAAAATCGGATCACGCCCGGCCGCCAGGCGAAACAGGGCGAGGTCGGATGGCGTTTCTTTGCGGCTGACACCCTCAACACCGCTTTCCCACGACAAATATACCGGAAGCTTTTTCAACCAGCGCACAATCGACGGACGCCGATCAAAGGTGACGCTCGGTAGCTCACGAATGCGAATCCGAGCACTCTGCAGCGAGGTCGCCTGCGTATTCATGCGGAAGTTGAAACTGTAGGCGTGGTAGCTCTTGTTGATGAAAACTTGTGAACGCTCTTCCGGCGAAATCGCCTGCTGGATTGAGTCGGAAAAAACCTGACGGAAGGCGAGGTTGGAAGTAATGTTGACCTCGGCTGCCGCCAGAAAGCCGTTCGGAAAGTAGTGCACCGAATCGATGTAGAAGCTTGAGCCGCCCTGATCCGGATGCTGCGCGTCCGCTTTGTGGCCCAACACACGATCCTTCACGAAGAAGAATCCGAGATTGAAAAATGATCGCGAGTTCGCGCGCGTCCGCAAGTCACTGCCAATCCCATAGCCTCGCTGCGAATACACATCGCCGCGCACGGTGAGATCCGCTGAACGGCCGAGCGTCAGGTAATAAGCTTCCGAAAACCGAAAGCCTTTTGAGCCCGACGCACTGAAGGTCGGGGTGAGAAAGCCGGAGGCGCGATCGCGATGCTGCAGTGAGATCGAAGCATAGGGCGTGTACAGAATCGGCATATGCTTGATACGAAACGAGGCGGAATGAATGCGCACGCGATCACCGGTCTTGACCGTGGCTTTCTTTGCTTTAAAACTCCACTTCGGCACCTCTTCTTCGCACGCCGTTATCTCGCCGTTGTAAACGACGATGGTCGTAAGATTAATTCGTTCGACGCGATCGGCCGTGAAATACATCCGCGTGCCGTCCTGCGTCTGATTGGTGTAGCCCGTTGAGTTTACGAAGAAGCCGGTCTTGGTGCGGTAATTCCATTCGGCATGACTGCCGGTGATGCGTTGCTGATCGCCTTGATCGAACACCACGTTGCCGTCGGCGATGACCATGTTTGTGGCGTCATAGATCGTGACTTTGTCAGCCTGCAAACGATACGTGCCGATGCGCGCGTCAACGTTTCCTTCGCACACGGAAACGCGCGCTTCCTTCGGACCTGAGAACGTTTCCTTGTTACAGCCTACGCTCAGCGAGTCTGAGGATGTGCCGGTTGGTTGCGCGCTCGACGGCGGTCGGATCGGCTGATCCTGATGCAGCGGATTTACATTCGGAATGTCGGTGATTGGGTTCTCGACCTTGCGATCGACGGGATTTGTCTGCTGCGCTGGCGCGGCAGTGAACGCGATAAGAACGTAAAGTAAGATGAAAACGGCGCGCGTGGTGGTGAACATATTTGGGGCCGCGCGCACTTTGACCTGTCCGATCCTCCGCCTCGTTATACTCAATCGCGCCTCCTGCGAAGAGAGGTTCGCCGCAGCAGACGCGTTTTCACTAAGCAAGCGCGCCGATGCTAACATGCGCGCGCGATACGGAACAAGCGAGTTGCCAGCAGTTAAGAGCAAACATTTTCCATTTGTCATTTGATATTTTTCATTTGGCTATTTGAATCGAATGCTGGATTGTTGTGTCTTATAAATTCGCCTTGCCGCGCGACGAACGCGCGCGCCGCTCCACCAAATGAATCTGTGAAAATGGAAAATGACAAATGGAAAATCAATTCGCTTCGACTCATGATTGTCGCCGGCGAAGCTTCCGGCGACGCTCATGGCGCGTCGCTTGTAAACGCGCTCCGCGAAGCGGCTCCGCAAATCACATTCGAATTTTTCGGAGCGACAGGCGCGCAAATGCGGGCTGCCGGTGTTGAATCGATCGCCGACACGGACAAGTTGTCCATTCTCGGGTTGTGGGAGATCGGAACAGCACTCCCGAAGTTTTTTTCCGCGTACAAGACACTCAAGCAGGCAGTGGTGGCGCGAAATCCCGATGCAGTTATCCTCATCGATTGGCCTGACTTCAATTTGCGATTCGCAAGCTGGCTGCGACGGCGCGGCACGCGCGTCATCTATTACATCAGTCCTCAGTTATGGGCGTGGCGTTCGTATCGCGCCCGAAGTATTCGCCGCGATGTTGATTTGCTTCTGTCAATTTTGCCATTCGAACAGTCATGGTACGCCGCACGCGGGATGACGAACGTCGAATACGTCGGTCATCCGCTCGCGGGAAACGTGGTCGCCGCCTGGAACCGGGAAGAGTTTTGCCGGCGACACGATCTCGATCCGGCGCGACCAATCGTCTGTCTCCTGCCGGGCAGTCGTCGCAAAGAACTTGTCCGGATCCTGCCGCCGATGCTCGATGCGGCGGAGGCTATCGCCAAACAAAGCGATGACGTGCAATTCGTCGTCGTCATCGCACCCAATCGCGAGCCAAAGGAAGCTGAACAACTCATCGCGTCTCGTAATTCAATTCCCGCTACGCTCAGTGTGATTCACCACGAAACTTGCGAAGCGCTGGGCGCATCGGATGCAGCCGCGATTGCGAGCGGCACCGCGACTTTGGAAGCGGCGCTGCTCGGCACGCCAATGGTTATCGTCTACAAAGAATCCCGGATCAATTGGCACGTCCTTGGCAGCCTGATAAGTGTGGAACATTATGGCCTGGTGAATTTGATCGCGGGCAAACGTGTTGTTAAGGAATTAATGCAGTACGAATTGGACGGCACACGTCTATCTCGTGAGTTGATTGAACTCCTCAATCCTGATCGTAATCGCCAGGTTCGTCGCGAACTGGCCCATGTTGCGGAGAAACTGGGCACGGGCGGCGCATCCAGACTCGCCGCAGAAAAGATTTTGCAATTCATATCGTGAAAATGAGAAGGAGCTACTCGTGATCTCCCGAAAAAAGACAGTTGCCATTATCGTTTTGGTGCTCGTGGGCCTGGCCGCCGCCATTACCCTTACCATCGGCTGGCGGCCGTTGATTGGCGCCAAGAAACGAACATTAACGGACCGCAGATTTGAGGCGTCAGCGCAGCGGCTTGCGCGCGGCAAGTATTTAGTTGATGGCGTGATGGGATGTTTTGGCTGTCACACTGATGCTGACTGGTCAAAACCAGGAGCGCCGCCGATTGCCGGACGCGAGGGTTCTGGCCACGTTTTCTCGGATCAGGATTTGCCGTGGCTGGTGGCGCCGAACATAACATCAGACAAAGAAACCGGCGCCGGCAACTGGAGCGATGACATGCTGGCGCGCGCGATTCGCGAAGGCATCGGGCATGATGGGCGCGCGTTGTTTCCGATGATGCCATATCCGCAATACCGACAGATGTCTGACGAAGATTTAGCATCTGTAATCGTTTATCTCCGGACGACTCCCGCGGTAAAAAACCAACTCCCGGTAACAAAACCTCCGTTTCCGCTCAATTTCTTTATGCAGAATGTGCCGCAGCCGATCGATGCGGTACCTACGGTGGACAGTTCTACGCCAGCGGCGCACGGCGCTTATCTTGCGCGCCTGGGTGCGTGCAGCGATTGTCATACGCCGCAGGAAAAAGGTGAACCGCTTCCGGGGATGGAATTCGCCGGTGGCTTTCTTTTGCACGAACCGCAGGGCGACGTGGTTTCCGCGAATATCACGCCATCCGCTACAGGCATTGGTTACTACAACGAAGCAACATTCGTTCAGGCGATGCGCACGGGCAAAATCGGCGCACGGCAGCTACGTTCATCGATGCCGTGGTACTTTTACGGCAAGATGACAGACGAAGACTTGAAGGCTGTCTTCGCGTTTTTGCAAGGGCTGAAGCCTGTCGACCATCGCGTCGATAATCTCGAACCTCCGAGCTATTGTCGCTTGTGCCGGCAACGACACGGTTTTGGTGATAAGAACTGACGGTTGAGAAGCTTTGCGACCTGCTTCATCACGAGATCAGAAAATTCCCTCATTCATAGAATCGACGACGGCGTGATTATTATCATTCGACATTCGCGTTGAAAAGATTGCGCAAGTGAACTCATTCCGGTCACAAAACAGTCACATTGCGTGTTGTCGTGGCGCGCTTGAGTAGATAGAATCGGACCTGCTCAATAACCCCACACCTGAGCAAGTAAGGCCCCGAAATAAAATAGAGGAGATGTAGTTCCCCTTGAGTGCGACAAGGATATTCCCCTGCTTGCTAGTTCTAAGCTTTGCAGCGTCAGTGACCGCCAGCATCGCCGCCCAAACAAACAATCTGGACGATCGTCCACGTTATTCGGTCAAGAAAACTGTCGCAGTTACACCGAAGGTTACCGAAAGCGTACCGGCAACCACCGCAACGACGAAGACCACGACGACGACAAACTTGCCGAGTGCGTTGGCGCTTGAGATTAGGTTTCACGATCAACTGCTTGCCGCGCTTGAGTCCCACGTGGGTGCGTCGTACCACTACAACACCACTGGGCCGAATACGTTCGATTGTTCAGGTTTGGTGTGGCGCGCGTTTCAGGAAATCGGCCTTAATTTTCAGCGAGGACCAGCGCGGTCTTATTGGGTGACGTTCGAGGCACCTGCGAAAGCCGATGAATTCAAGTTCGGAAACATGGTCTTTTTCAGCGGGCTTAGGCATGTTGGCATCGTCGTTGACGAAAAAGGTTTCTATCACTCAGCCCGTCACGGCGGCGTGATGTACTCGCCGTTCAATGATTATTGGCTGTCGCGAATTGATGGGTTCCGTCGCGTGCCCTTGAACGGGTTGCAAACTACGACGCCGGAAAAACGGCTGGTGAAACCGACTGCAATAGTCCCAATTGCTGACGATTTGAATCCGCGGTAACAAGTATTTTGTCGCCAAAGAGAAAAAGCCGCTGCGAGCAATCGCGGCGGCTTTTTAATTTCAGTGCTCTCCTCCGATGAAGTCAGTACCGGGAGCGGTAGCGACCGGGTGGTCTGAACTAAGCGGTACCCGGTCGCTACCGCTCCCGGTACTGACTTCATTAGCTCTTAAACACGAACCCCGGGTGACGATCCTTGTCCTTCTTCTCCCACACCGCGACGATCTTGTCGACGGCGATGTAACAAGTCTCGCCTTCGTTATCTTTAAGTTGCAGGACGCCACCGCTCACGCTGATGCATTCGCCGCGCAGACTCGATGCGCCGGAACAAACCACGTCAATTTCCTTGCCGATTAATCTGGTGAGAAGTTGTTCCATCAGTCGTCTCCATTGCGGAAAGTTATCTGCACCAAGGGAAGAACTGTGTCGTCGTTCTGCTGGCTGCGCTCAAACGCGAGCAGGTCATAGTATGCGCAACGCTCGCGTGCGGGAAATTCGCGACACGTCAGCGGCCGCGCGTGGTAAATCGTGCAGCGGCGCGTTTCCGGATCGAGGAACTTGCACGCCTCGCCAAAAATCGGATCTTTCTTCCGGCGCAAAATGCGTTCACCCTGGTAGGTCGTTGTATAACGCTTTTCGGCCGTCGCGTAGTCGTTGCCGAAATGACCCGCCAGCCGCTTGATGTCACGCGGCGTCACCTGCACGCGCTCGTACACGGCGCAGCAGTACGCGGGACAGCTCGAACAATTGTAATAACGTCGTTTTGCTGGTTTCCGGCGGATTCCCATGTTCGTATGACAGGCTGCCAGCCTGTCGTTTGTTTCGTTCATTCCCGATGAACAGGCTGGCAGCCTGTTCTACTATCGTCGCTGCGATTTCTTGTATTCCTTCAAAAGTAAATCCATGAATTCTTCGCGGCGTTCATATAAGCGTCGCGGCGGCCGCGGTTTATGTTTCGCCAGCGCGTACGCCGTGATAATCGGCAGCGCAACTGTCGAATCCAAATAACAGACAACTGCATCCGGTAAGCGCTCCGGATCGACTTTGCCCCATGACACAGCTTCCCCCGGAGTTGCGCCTGATAATCCACCAGTGTCAGGACGAGCGTCGGTGACTTGCAGAAAGTAATCGTGTCCGCGCTCATCAATGCCAAGTACTTCCTGAATCTGCGGCTCAGTTTGTAGCGCAAAATTCTTCGGTGAACCACCGCCCAGAATCAAAATCGCTGAACGACCTTTGCTCGGAGCGCCGGCATCCCCGCGGTCCACGGCCGATTTTTTTTTATCCGCTGGGGTGGCCTGCCGGCGGGTCGCGGGCATCTTGCCGGCGACTTTCACTCGAGCGCCCCGCGCACTAGCGCTAACTATTCGGCCGCTATTCTTAGGATGCTTATTAGCATCGCGAATCAGCCCGCGCTTCGCCGCCAACACAATTGCCGCGGTTTCGTTCACATCAAGCGAAGGATCGAAAGTCAGCTTGTTGCCCTGCAACGCCTTGGCCGCGACATTCATGCCGATCGAAGAGTCACCCGGCGATGAAGTGTAAAGCGGCACGGCATGTTCGTGCGCGGCGGCCAGAATCGACTTGTTCCTGATTCCCAGTTTTCGCTCGCGCTCGCGCACATAACGTCCCGCGCGAAAGTGAAACTCGGCCGTTGACATCGGCTTCTGGAACTCGGGCGCCTCGATCATCCGGCGAAAAAACTCGTCGGTGTCCAGCAAAACCGAATAATCAAAGAAGATGTCATAAATCCTGACCACTTCTTCGTCGCGAAGAACGATGTCAGAAGTTTGCGCGTTGCCCTGATGCATTGCCAGGCCGAGTCCGAAGTGCACGTCGTGATAAAAATTTGCGCCGGTGGAAATGATCCAATCGATGAAGCCGGCTTGGATTAGCGGAATCAATGCCGACATGCCGAGTCCGGCGGGAGTGAGGGCGCCTGTGAGCGTGACCCCAATGGTCACGTCCGGTTCGAGCATCTTTTCGGTGAAGAGCTGACACGCTTCGCGCAGACGGGCGGCGTTGTACGCGACGAACGAGTTGTCGACTAGATCAACAAGCTTCGTCGTCGCTTCGATTGGCTGCGGATCGATCCTTCGCCCACGCAGAAATTTACTTTGCTTTCTAGCCAATGGTTTTCAGTTTAATGATTGATGGAACCGTGAAGAATGATAGTCGGCGAGTCGCGATTTGTTGTCAACGTCGGAATGCAGTCATTTCTCGTGCGACAGTGTTGTGACCTCAACCGTTAGCCGCGACAGATGGCTCAGGCAGACGCTTCACCTTCAAACGGCTGATTCGTTTCTCATCAGCCTCAAGTACTTCGACTTCGAGTCCGCGAAATGTCAGTTGTTCGCCGGGCCGAGGCAGGCTTCCCTTCTCGGCGATCACAAGGCCGGCGATGGTCGTGAAGTCATCGGCTTCAATCTCCATGTCAAACAGCCGCTCAATTTTTCCGATTTCGGTGCTGCCCAAGACTTCGTAAGCGCCATCGGCGGCAGCCACAATCGCCTGTGATTCTTCTCCACCGATGTCCTCGTCTTCGATCTCGCCGACGATTTCTTCCAGGATGTCTTCGACGGTGACGAGGCCGGCGACTCCGCCATATTCATCAATGACGATTGACATGTAAGCGCGCGCCTTCTGCATTTCCTCCAATTGCTTCGCGACCGGTTTCGTTTCCGGGACGAAATAAACCGCACGGATGAACGGTGTAATCGGCGCATCCGCTTTGCCCAGCGACAGCGACGGCAAGAGGTCACGCACATAAACGATGCCGTTAATGTTGTCGATCTGATCGCGATAGACCGGCAGGCGTGAGTGGCGCGATTCGATCATCATATCGCGCGCCTGGCGCACCGTCGCCGTGTTCGGCAATGCGACAATTTCGGTTCGCGGTGTCATTACTTCGCCCACGCGCGTGTCACCAAACTCGATCGCGGATTGAATCAGCTCGCGCTCTTCTTCTTCGATGATACCTTCGGCTTCACCGACGTCGATCAATGCTTCAATGTCATCACCGATGCCTTCCTCTTGTTCTTCATCGATCGCTTCCTCGTCTTCTTCTTCACGCATGCGATCGAATTGGCGATGCCACGGTTCGGCAGCGAATGCCAGCACCCGATAGAACGGCCGCACAATTGGCAGGAGCCGCAACAATTTGCCTTCAGGGTTTCGGAGCGAGAGCAAGCGGGGAATAAACTGACGAAACACTCCAGCAAGCAGCAAGCATCCCAGCAGCGCAACAATCAAGGCGCCCAAGCCTGACGACAACCAGTACTGTGAAACGAAAGTAACGAGAACCGTAAAGGCGACGAGCAGAATTTGAATGGCCGCTGACAGTGTCAGGCTGAAGCGCGCGCGGTTTTCGAGAATCTCTTTCAGCAGCGGCGTGTAACGCGCGTTGGGATGCTCTTCAGCTTCGGCGGCGAGTCGTCGCAATCCGACGTCGCTCAGCTGGCTGAAGGCCATGTCGACAGTCGCTAGAAATGTCAGCGCCAGCAGCAGGAGAAGACTGACGGCCAGTGCAATTTCCATAGAGGCTAGTAAATGGTAAATGGTAAATCGTGAATAGACAAAACATAGTGGCACAGACTTTAGTCTGTGAACGCCTCAAAAACCGTCACACATCTAAAGTCTGTGCCACTAAATTCGGAGCTTTCTGCGCAGTTTCCGCTCCAAACGGTTCATTTGGCCGTGGTCGGTCTCGTGATCATAACCACATAAGTGCAGCAGCCCATGCAGAATTAATTGCTCGACCTCGTTCGTAAACGTCAGACCGCTTTCTTTCGCCTGAGCTGCGGCACGATCCAATGAGATCACTACTTCGCCGAGATTAGTCTTCATTTCTTCCTCAAAACGTTCGTGCTGAGTGGGAAATGAGAGAACGTCCGTCGCGTAATTTTTCCTGCGAAACTGCCGGTTGAGCTTTTTTATTGCGCCGTCCGAAACAAAAACAATTGTCGTGGTGCGCTTGTCTTCGCCGATAGTCTGCAACGCGCATTCGGCAAACTCGCGCCAGTGCTTTGAATTGACGCGCCGTTTTCGCTGCCGATTGATGACCTCGATGGACATTTTGGATTTTTGATTTGCGATTCTTGATTGTTGGCTGATCAGCCTGAGCAAATCCCAATCGCAAATCGGAAATCCAAAATCTAAAATGCTTACATCTCGATCTTCTTGGAATGAGTCTCGTAGGCCTTGATGATCATCTGTACGAGTTTGTGGCGGACGACGTCTTTCTCGCTAAAGTAGATGAACTCGATGCCTTCGATGTTCGCGAGGACGCGCTCGGCTTCCACCAAGCCGCTGCGTTTCCCGGTGGGCAGATCGATCTGCGTCACGTCGCCAGTGATCACCGCCTTTGACCCAAAACCGATGCGCGTCAGAAACATCTTCATCTGCTCGCCCGTCGTGTTCTGTGCTTCATCGAGGATCACAAACGCGTCAGACAAAGTTCGTCCGCGCATGAAGGCGAGCGGTGCAATTTCGATCACGCGCTTCTCCAAAAGCCGGGTGACGCGTTCGTAATCCACCAGGTCAAACAGCGCGTCATACAAGGGACGGAGATACGGATCGACCTTCTCCTGCAGATCGCCCGGCAGGAATCCAAGTTTCTCTCCCGCTTCAACTGCCGGACGCGCGAGCACGATCCGGTTGACCTGCTTTTGCATTAACGCCTGCACCGCCATCGCCACGCCGAGATAAGTTTTGCCGGTGCCGGCCGGCCCAATGCCGAACACGATGTCTTTCTGCTGAATCGCTTCGACATAGCGGCGCTGCATCGCCGACTTTGGGGCCACCTGTTTCTTGCCGGCGGGACTAAAACGCGAGCGCGTGAAGTAATCCTTTAGGCTGTAGGCACGATCTTCGGCGATTTGCGCGAATGCTTCACGCAGCTCTTTATCGGTGAACTGACGGCCTTCTGAAAATAATTCAGCAAAGTCTTGCAGGATTCGTTCGACCGTCTCAACGTCTTTCGGATCGCCGTCGACGCTGACGTTGTGACCGCGGCCGTTGATCTGAACCTCGAGCAGCGACTCGAGATACTTTATGTTCTGGTCGTGAACGCCGAAGAGCGTTTCCAGTCCTCTGGGTGGAAGCTCGATTTGCTTCAAGTGACTACGACGATCTCCTTATCGATGCTGGTTCTGTGCAGGGGTTTTGAGGAATGAATTGGCTAAAGCAACTTCTCGCATAAGCGCGTGCAGGCAAGCTACTACACGCAACGAGGAGTGTCAATTTCAGGCTCATTGATTTGTGCCTGGGTCTTGGGTCTTAGGTCTTAGGTTTTTGTCTTGGTCTCTTGGCGATGAGCTCTGAGAGTTCAGTAGCGTCTCACTGCTTACTGCTTACTGCTTACCGCTTACTGCTTACTGCCGTCTGCCTCCTGCCTTCTGCCTTCTGCCTTCGTACGGTATATTCTACTGACGCACCTCGGAGGGGTCGCATAATGGTATTGCAGCGGTCTTGAAAACCGCCGCCCGAAAGGGCATGCAGGTTCGAGTCCTGTCCCCTCCGCCATCTCCACTGCCTCGCGTCCCGCAAAACGCATCGTGACTTAGGTCTTCCACCAGGTAGGTCTATACTGGCATTCGATTCGCAAGCAAACCTGTGGGTCCTCCGCAGACACGTTGTTCTCCGGTTCACTCTTTTTGACCTTCGGGTTGTCAGATCATTTACCGTCACAAACTCTCTGCAGGGGGCTCTAATGGGTCTTTACGGTCGGGGCAAAAAGAATTGTTGCAATGGTAAATCCATAGTCTTCCGCATCTCGTTCCTGTCACGTCCCTTCTGGCGACAGATATCGACAGTAATAGTGTTGGCTTCGTTCATCTACGCGCCCACGCTCGGTATAGCTCAATCGAAAGACCCGGACGAGCGCGGGCTAGACGCGAAGTCGGCACCAGCGCAACCCTCTGCAAATACCCAATCAGCCTTGAGCGCCAGACCCGAGTTGATTCTCCAAACCGGACACACACAGTCTGTTAATGCGGTCGCCTTCAGTCCTGATAATCGTTGGCTGGTCTCGGGCGGTAAAGACAACGTCATCAAAATCTGGGACCTTACCAATGGAAGTGTCTTACGGACCCTTTACGGTCATTCCAGCAACATTAATGCTCTCGCCGTGAGTGACGACGGAAAACTAATAGCATCGGGCAGTGGAAATGTTAAAGACGATCGTGATCTTGGGATCTTTATTAAAGGCGGCGTGGTGGGTGGGGAAGACAATACAGTGAGGATCTGGAGCGTGCAGACCGGTGCGGAGTTGCATATTCTACGCGGCCACGAATTGCCCGTTGGTGCTCTCGCTTTCGGTGGGGACGGCCGCTCTCTTACGAGCGTGAGCGGGGATGCAATCAAAGTGTGGGACGTCGCGGCGGGCACCGAGTTGGATACTCAGACAACAAAATATGAGAAGAGCGGCAGAGAAAAACTTTCTTCAGCTGGTTCATTTTCAATTTTCGGGGGAAACAAGAAAGACAAACAAGCGCAGGAACGAATAAAGAATTTCAGACTGTCAGCAGCGAAACTCGCAGTTAGTGCAAACGGTCAAGTCGCCGCCATTGGACAACCTGATAAAGCACTAAAGATTTATGACGCTCAAAGTGGCCGCGAAGTGCGCGAATTACCATTTAAGGCAAGCCCGCAATCGGAAAACTCGAGTCTCGCTTTCAGCGCCGATGGACGTCTCTTGGCCTTCGGCAAAACAAATGAGACAGTAAGTATCCAGGAAGCTGCCACCGGCCGCGAGCTACTTAGCCTCAACACCGGATTCAGCAAGTCGCCGCAGCGTGTGCAATTCAGCAACGATGGACAATTCCTGGTAACGGCTACTGCTAACAGTGCGGCGTTGAAAGTGTGGGATGCCAAAACGGGTCAGCTGATACGCGAGTTGAATACTGCCGGTGATCCCACGTCGGGTTTCCGCCTAATTAACTTCAGTCGCGACGGTAGTTTGATTGCCGCCATCGCGCCGGGAGCCAAAGCGATCAGAATCTTTGAGACCACCACAGGGCGCGAATTCTTAACGTTGCAAACTGGAGGAGCCGACGCCGGCACGCGCTCGACCCAAGCGGCTTTCATCAAGTCCATCGATGCTAAGACGATGGATCTCATTCAGAAGCGTGATATCACAAATCCTGAAGAAATAATCGAAGCCGTTGAAGCAATGGGTACGCTTTCGAGTGACAAATTTCAGGCCGGCCGCGCGGTAAGTTTTAGTCCGGACGGTCGCTTTATTATTTCCCGCCAAATGGTCTTAAAGAATCTGTTAACTGAGGTCTGGGATTCTCAGACGGGTGAGCTCGTAAATGTTGCTGATGACGCGGCAATGAAAGATCGGGCCAAACCTTTCTATAGCCCTGACGGGCGCTTTAGAGTCGCACCTTTTTTTGCGAATCAACACCTCAATGACTTCTCAGCGAAACAGCTGTTTCTTCCGGTAGCGAACGCCTGGAAAGACGCATACAAACAAAGAGTAGATTTGTACGATGGACAGTCAGACAAGCGTCTGCGTGAGTTGGATGGAGGCGACGCTCCCACCATGGGTATCGTGCCCGCGGCTGGTTTCAGCTTCGATAGCAAACTCGTCGCCATTACCGGTTTTGAAAACAAGGAGCGTTCAGTACTTATTTACGAGACGGAAAAAGGGCGCAAGGTCACCACCTTTCCAATCAATGATGACGAACAGAGCGGACCCGTAACGACTCTTTGCATAAGCGCTGACGCGCGTTTCCTTGCCGCGGGATACGCGACGAAGATCGACATATTTGACATAGGCTCAGGTAAGACGATTCGTTCGCTGCCACACGCGGGGCGCGTAGTCTCGCTCAGCTTTAGTCCTGATGGCCGTTTTCTTGCGGCTCTGGGCGCAAACAACGATAAAGAGATCTGGGACGCCTCGACAGGAGAAAGGCTTGCGACGCTGGTAAATCTCGCCAGCGCGGTCAACAGGCACGGCAACGATTGGTTAGTTGTTACGCCGGATGGGCTTTTTGACGGTTCTCCGACCGCATGGCGGCAAATTCTATGGCAGTTTGGAGGGAATACGTTTGATGTTGCGCCCGCTGAAACGTTCTTCAACGAATTCTATTATCCCGGACTACTTGCAGACGTGATCGCTGGGAAAAAACCTCGTGCGCCGAAGAATATTTCGCAGCTAGATCGCCGACAACCCGAATTGAGATTAATGTCTAACGTTGCTCGAGTGGGACAGGAAAATATTTCAGAACGCCACGTAATGGTGAGGATCGAAGTAGCTGAACAACCAGCTAACAAAGATCATAATACCGGCTGCGGCGCACGCGATGTGCGTCTATTCCGTAATGGCGCGTTGGTAAAAGTTTGGCGCGGTGATGTGCTGAAAGGCCAAGCGTCGATCACCCTGGAGGCGAACATCGCAATTGTTGCCGGCGAGAATCGCCTGTCGGCATACGCTTTCAATCGGGATAACGTCAAAAGTAAAGACGCCACGCTCAATCTGATTGGCGCGAGTAGCCTGCAGCGGAATGGCACCGCTTATGTGTTAACCATCGGTGTTAACTCTTATTCCAATCAGCAATACAACCTCAAGTACGCGGTCGCAGACGCAACTGTGTTTGGCGACGAGGTGGAACGCCAACAATTGCATATTGGCAACTATGCGCATATTGAAGTCGCCTCGCTGCTGAATGATCAGGCCACGAAAGCAAATATTTTGAAGGCTCTGCACCGACTCGCCGGAGTTGACCAAGGAGCGACCGCTGATGAGCCGGCTGCACTACAAAAGCTGAAGGCCACCGAACCTGAGGATGCAGTCTTCATTTACTTCGCTGGGCATGGGACTGCCCAGGGCCAACGCTTTTATCTTATTCCGCACGACTTGGGTTATATCGGAGAACGTACCGCACTTGACGCCGCTGGTTTGCAGCGCATTCTTGAACACAGCATTTCGGATGAAGAATTAGAACGGGCCGTTGAAGGCATCGATGCCGACAAATTGTTGATGGTCATTGACGCCTGCAATTCCGGACAGGCTCTCGAAGCCGAAGAGCGCCGCCGTGGTCCAATGAACTCTAAAGGATTGGCGCAACTCGCTTACGAGAAGGGTATGTATATTCTCACCGCGGCCCAGAGTTATCAGGCGGCCCAGGAGGTATCGGAACTGGGCCATGGGCTGTTGACCTACGCCCTCATTGAGGAAGGGCTAAAGCAGGGTGCGGCTGATGTTGACCCCAAAGACAGCGAAATTCTGGTGCGCGAATGGTTCGACTACGCAACCACCCGGGTACCCAAGATGCAGCTTGAAAAGCTGAAAGCGTTGCGGGATCTGGGTATAAGTCTTTCCTTCGCCGCAGCCAACGACAAAGAAGTTTCCGTAGCTTCTGAAGCGCAACGACAGCTTACGCAAACGCCACGAGTCTTTTACCGGCGAGAATCTGAGGATCGGCCATTAATCGTCGCGAGACAATGAGGCCGAAAGTTATGTTGATCATTTTGATGGCTCGGAGCTCAATTCATTTTGCTAGATCCATGGAGGGCGGATCTGGCACAAGCCATCTTTGAGGTCTTGAAAACCGCCGGCCGTAAATGTACGCAGGTTCGATGCCTAGCCCCTCCGCCATTCTTCAAACAGGAAAAACCACATGGACTCTTCAGCATATTCGCTACCGGATTCGCGGCTCTCCTTTTAATCAGCCTGCTCTGCGGTTGGCTTGCGAAAAACCGATTGAAGCGCAAGCTGGAATAGGGAGTTGGTCGCGAAGTCAAAGACGAAATAACCTCAATTTCGGCATGGATGAAAGCCGACGATCGGGTTGTCGATGAAGTTGTTCATGACGAGAGTCTCCAGCACAAGGTTGAGAATGTGATGGAAGATGCCGTTTCTTCATTACGGCAGCGACAACTAGCGAATCTACGCAGTTTACAAAGACTCCGCTCCAATACTTACATCTTACGACACAATCTCGTGTAGAAGTTTTTACGTTTTCAGAATCACCACTCTTCTGCGCGGTACTAGAATGCCACTCCTAATCCGCGCAGAGGGGAGGAAGGGTCGCGATTTGCGAGCTTTATGAAAACGATGAGATTCGAACATCCACTAAACACTGGATCGCTTGGTGGCACACGCCGACCTGGTAACTCGGTCTCCCCATTTCCCCAATACAAACCAAATCGTTTCGTCGTTGAGCACGACTGGACTCCAGCGGTCTTCGCGCCAAAGGATCCGACGGTGCTGGTGGTCGAAGACAATGATGAAACTTCATTTCTGCTGCGCACCGTTTTGCGGCGCAAAGGTTATAGCGTGATTGAAGCGTGGGACGGTAAGCAGGCAGTCGAAGTTGCTGAGAGTGAAGAGCTGGACTTAATTCTGCTCGACCTGCAACTGCCGCGATTGAACGGCCTCGGGGTGATTCATCGTCTGCGACAAAATGCCAAGCTCGAGAACGTGCCGATCGTGATCATCACCGGCCAGGACCCTGAGAAATATCGGAGCACCGCTATCGCGGAAGGCTGCGATGATTTCCTCAGTAAGCCGATTGATTTCGATCGCCTGGATGCGCTGCTGGATTACTACGCACCAACCGGGAAGCTCGCGGCTTAAGCGTTATCGGATGGAGCGGCGGCGAATTGCCGCCGCAACCGCGGCATTGACTTTTAGATTCGCAGAAGTCACTTCCAGCCTGCGGTTCATTCCGACATGATGAAAGTGGCAGATGGCGACGGCGAGCGCGTCGGCGGCGTCGTGCGGTTGCGGCGCCGATTTCAACGAGAGCAGAATTCGCACCATCTCCTGCACCTGGCGCTTCTCAGCATTCCCATATCCAGCAATGGTCTGTTTGATTGAGCGCGGCGAATACTCGCCGATCTCCAAGGAGGCACTTTCCGCCGCAAGCAATGCGACGCCACGAACCTGACCAAGTTTCAGAGTGACTTTGGGATTGGTTGCGAGAAACGCTTCTTCGATGGCACAAGCGTCAGGGTTTAATCGCGTAATCACTTCATCAAGCGCCCGGCTGATTTTCAGAAGTCGCGAGGAGAATGTCGCAGAGGATTTCAGTTGCACCGCGCCAAACTCGACCAAATGATAGCTCTGGCCGCTGTTGTCGCCTTCGACGACGCCCCAACCGGTACATTCACTGCCGGGATCAATTCCGAGAACACGCACGCCGCGAAACTAGCACGCTTCTGCTTAACATGTCATCAGTTTTGTTGGTGCTTAGGAATTTGTGCGTCCAAGGAGACGCAGAACATCGGGGGTGACCCTTGCCGAGCAGATAAACAGCGCTGCGAAGCCGACTTAGTTCGCCTTCAAATCGTTCGTCGTTTGAAGCGATGCTGTGTTCCATAGAATCGAGACGTAACTGGATCTGTTCAATGTCGCCACGGATTGAAGTGGTTGCCATAGCGAGTCTTTCAGTAAATCGGCCATCGCTGCGAGCCAAATCTTCTTTGGTCGCCATTTGATCGACGACGGCGTCAATTCGTTCACTCAAGCGGCCATCGAGGCGAGCCAAATCATCTTTGGTTGCCATTTGATCGCGCATCGATGCTATGTCGTCACGCAGTGTTTCAACCGTGCTGGCGATGAAACCAATCAGTTCGTTGTTATTATTCTCAACCACCGTTAATGAGGATCGTAACATGGAAAGTAGTGCCTATCCTTCGCAAAAATTTTGCAGGGTCTCACGCGGCCGCCATGTCCGCCGCGCTTATATCAAAGTTGGCGGAAACTTTCTGCACGTCGTCATGGTCTTCGAGCGATTCCATTAGTTTGACCATCTGACTCGCCTGCGCGCCTTCGAGCTTGATGTAGTTTTGCGGCACCATTTCCACTTCTGCGACCTGCGGTGTTACTCCTGCATCTTTGATGGCATTCTGAACAGCTTCGAAACTGTCCGGGGCGGTAATGATTTCCCAGTTGTCCTCATCGTCGCGAATATCTTCAGCACCCGCTTCGATCGCAAGATCGAACAATTCATCTTCAGCCTTTGCGGCCTTTTCAACCACGAGGTAGCCTTTCTTTTCAAACATCCAACCGACCGAACCTGATTCGCCGAGGTTGCCGCCATTCTTGGAAAAGATGTGACGAATTTCCGCGACGGTGCGATTGCGATTGTCGGTCATCGCTTCGATCAGCAATGCGACGCCGCCGGGGCCGTAGCCTTCATAAGTGATCTCTTCGTAATTGACGCCTTCTTCTTCACCGGTGCCGCGGCGAATTGCCCGATCGATCGTATCGTTCGGCATGTTCCCGGCCTTCGCGTCCGAGATCGCCTTGCGCAGTCGCGCGTTCGCGTCCGGATCGCCGCCGCCCGTACGCGCCGCGACCGTTAATTCCTTAATAAACTTAGTGAATAGTTTGCCGCGCTTGGCATCGAGCGCGCCTTTCTTATGTTTAATCGAATGCCACTTCGAATGTCCCGACATCAGAAAAGATCCTTAGTTGGATTGATTGAATTGCCCCGCAGAATATCGCAATGAGCTTTAGGAGCGCAACGCAACCGCGCTATTTTGCAGTAGCTTAATTTCGATTTCTCTGCGGTGTTCTGCGAAATCCTCGGCGTCCTCTGCGGTTATTCCGAACGTTTGGGATGAAACCGCTGAGGACAAAACAGAGGGCCTCGCAGAGGAACGCAGAGGGTGGTGAAAACAGGTCACTACCGCGCTATTTGAGCTTGTCGTATTCCTGGTGAGCTTCTGCGAGAAACGGCAAGGCAGCGTCTGCTTCTTTCCACAGTTCAAGAAAATCCTGATAAGCCTTGCGCGCGGTGGCCTTGTCACCGTTCAACGCGGAGGCACGCGCGTATTGCAACTGCGCCAACGAGTAAAGCGGCGAAAGCGGATACCACCCGCGATGATCCAGAATGCCTTTGAACTCCGTAGCAGCTTGCGCGCCATTTCCCTGTTTCAGATAAGCCTGGCCCCGAACGTACTGCGGCCAGAAGTCGCCATAAACTTCATAACGCCGCACACTCTCGAGCAACTGCACCGCCTGCGCCGCATTGCCGCGAGCAAGCTCGAGTTGCGCCTTGATCAAAGGAATCGAAACCGAGATCAGCAACGTATCCTGCGGAAAACGCTTCAGCATTTCATCCATCAGCGACTGTGCGGCGGCGCCTTGATTGCACGCAGCCAGTGAGTTCGCGGATTGCTGCAAATTGGACAGATCGCGTGACAGCGACAGCGCTTTCGTCGTCAGCACGCTGACCTTGTCGCATTCGCGAAATGTCGCGTCGCGAATCGCCTCCTGCAAAACAATCTGCGCGGCAATCTCTTTCAAGTTATTCCGTTCGGCCCAATCCGCTGCCTGCTGGCTCAACTGATTTGCCTTCGCCAATTGCCCATGAAACTCGGCCCCCTGCGCCTGCCATGATTGCGAAAGATAGCCAGCATACTTTCCGGTCGCCCAATCCAACTGCTCTTTCGTGCCGGCTGCATCACCACGAATGAAGGCGAGGTGATACAGGTGCAGGTGCATCGTTTCCGTTTCCAACTTTTGGCCTAATGCATTCTGTAGGACCTGTGTTGCTTCATCGAACCGGTTCAGGCCAATGAATGCAATCGCGAGATTGGCGTGCGCCTTTGCTTCTTTCGGATTTAGGCGTACGGCTTCGCTTGCCTCTTCGACGCCTTTGTCGAACGGACCGGTGAGGGTGTATCGGACCGCGAGCAGGTTGTGGGGCTCCCAGTCGCGCGGAAAAGTGCGCTTCCAAACTTCGAGCGCATCTGCGGCTTTGTCGATTTCACCGGTAACGGCGCCGTAATAATTCCACGAAACGTAGAGTTTTTCGCGCTCACTTGCGCGATCGCGATATTCATAAGCCTTCGACGAAGCCGCGCGCGCCGATTCATACTGTTTCGTGAAGTTGTAACAGGTAGCCATGCGCGCAAATGCGATGGCGAAACGCGGATCGAGTTCCACTGCCCGCTCATAAAACGGAATCGCTTTCGCGTACTGCCCATTCGAGTGCTGCTCCAGACCAAGCGAGTAGTAACGCAGCGCTTCGAGGGATGAGGTTGTGACCTGCTCGATAGGCGCATCGAATTTTTGAATCGAGTTCAGCGATTCGCCAAGTTTCTCGCGCAAGCGCGACGCGGCGGTGCCCAGAGACCTGAGCACTTGATCTTTTCCCTCAGCATCAGCTTGATCAGAAGCGATTGTGTCACCCGTCTTCGCGTTCAAAGCTTCTAACGAAATAACGTAATGATTGCCAACGCCGGAAATCGATCCGATCAGCATCGCCTTGATTCCCTGCCGCTCGCAGATTTCGCGCGCGATTTCACGTGTGACGCGCTCCTCGGGCGATTTGTCCATGAACCGCAGCGCATCGTGCACGCGATCTTCGGACAGAATGTCGAGGAATGGTGATTGTCGAAGCTGCGCAGCGAGCGCCTGCCTGAGCGTTTCGTCGAACACCGGATCGCCAGTAGTGTTCACAAAGTCGGCCACCAGAATCGTATCTTTGTCCGTAAGCGTGGCGGTGCGATTGTGCAAACCGAAATACCAGAGACCACCGGTGAGCAGGACCACTGCAGCTGCGACCGCGGCGATTGCAATTTTGTGCCGCCGCACGCCCTCGAAAATGTATTCAGCGCTGGACGCTTTCGTCTGCGCCGCGCTCGGAACTGTGCCGGTTGATTGCAGGGTCGCGGGAACTGACGTGTGAATACTGAGGTGCGATGAGTGATGCGCCAATTCGGCATCGCCCATCGCCGCGAGCGCGTCGGTTAACTTCTCGGGTGCAATCGATCGCTCCAGCTCAGAACGAAACTCTACGCGTTGTTTCAACTTTCGCAGGTCGGACTCGAGCTCTTTAACTGTCTGATAGCGCTCATCAACGTTCTTGCGAAGCGCTTTCATCACAATCCATTCGAACTCGACCGGCAGGCCCGGTGAAAAGCGAGCGATAGGCGCAGGCTCACTCTTCGCAATCGCGACGATGACATCTGTCTTTGTCTCGCCGGCAAACGGCGCGCGACCGGTCGCCATTTCATAAAGCATCACGCCGAGACTCCAGATGTCGGTACGTGCATCCACGCCTTTTCCACGCGCCTGCTCAGGCGACATGTATTGCGAAGTGCCCATCACAATCCCGGCATCTGTCTGCACCAGCGCCCGTGTGACTGCTTCCGTATCGGTGGTTTCGTTCTGGAACGATGGATCGATCAGCTTGGCCAGGCCAAAGTCGAGAACCTTTACGTGACCATTCTTTCGAATCATTACGTTCTCAGGCTTGATATCCCGGTGAACAATGCCGGCCGCGTGCGCCTCTTCGAGCGCCCCGGTAATTTGAATCGCAATCTCGAGAATTTCGCTAACTTCCATCGGCGGCCCACCCAGACGTCGTCGCAGCGTAATGCCATCGATGTATTCCGTCGCGATGTAATGGCGCCCTCCTTCATCACCCATTTCATAAATCGTGAGAATGTTCGGGTGGTTGAGCGCTGACGCCGCGTAGGCTTCCTGATCGAACCGAATGAGACGATCGCGATTTGCGGTAAGTTCTTCGGTGAGGACTTTGAGGGCGATTTTGCGGCCGAGCTTCGTGTCTTCAGCCAGATAAACTTCGCCCATGCCGCCCGCGCCGAGCTTTTGCAGAATTCGATAACGCGAAATGGAGGTTAGTTCCATCGGGGGATCACTTCGAAAGGATCAATTGCTCGAGCACAAATTTGTCGGCGCCATCGATGCGCACAACTTTGCGCTTCGAATTCGTTCCCGCAATTATTTCGACGGCATTCTGCGGCAATTTGAAAATTTTTGCGAGCAGCCGCTGCAGTTCGCGATTTGCCGCACCTTCAACTGGTTTCGCTGCAATCCTCACCTTTAGTGCGCCGTCATGTTCGCCAACGATCTCGCTGTGAGACGCGCGAGGCACGACAAGCACATTAAAGGTAAGGGTTCGACCGTGTTGGGAATGGCGAATCAAGGCGTGAATCGTAAATCGTGAATGGTAAATAGCATAAATGAAAGTGCCAGTCTCTATCTCCTAAAGCAGTGGCCTAACTCTTTTTGTCGAAGACAAAATAAAAGGGCGACGGTTATGTGGGCGTCGCCCTTTCCCTGTGCGGCAAGCGCCTCATGACTTGCCGTTACGTGCCAAGGTGTCGAGGCTTATATCATTGTTCGCGTCTGTCAGTGAAGTCGGTATGAGAGTAGTTTGCAAACTTTTTCGCAAAATTCTGTGCTACGGAAACTCTGTTCACGATTTACGATTCACGATTTACTAATTTATTAGAAGTATCGTACGGGCCAGCCACTCAACAATGTCGCGGCAATTACCGCCTGCACCACCCAGAGAATCACAAAAGCAATGATCGGCGAGACATCGAACCTCCCGACGAGCGGAATCATCCGGCGCAACGGAGCCAGGAACGGTTCGGTAGTTCTGAATAAAAATCGCATGCGCTTGCCATAACTGACCACAAACCAAGCCATGATAATGCGGGCGAAAATCATCAGCTCGTAAAGTCCGACGAGCGCATAAAGCACGTAACCGAGAATCGCGACCGCCGCATTCGGTCGGCCGCTCGAGACTGCGGTGAGGATTCCGGCGACCGTGTTAAGAAAGCCGTTCACGACCTGAATCACAAAGAATCCGATCAGAATGAAGACGACAATGACGATTAGCGGCGCTACGATCGGATCGACGCGCATCGCCACCAACATGCCGCGCACCGGTAAAAGGATCGGATCGGTGAGTCTTTTCACCGTGATTGCGTGCCACGTGAACGGATTAACATCCATGCGTCTGAACAGTGAGCGCAGCAGGATCAAAAGAATTCCGGCGAGGATTACTGCAACTACGCCAAAGTAGACGAACTGATCTATTGTCTGAAGGGCTGTCATTTATTCGTTTCAAGTTTCAAGTTTCAAGTTTCAGGTTTTAAGTTAACAAAGGAACCCGTTCCCTCTCACTTGAAACTTGAAACCTTGAACTTGAAACTAACTTTTGCGTTCTCCGAATATCGCCGTGCCCACGCGAAGCATCGTCGCGCCTTCTTCAATCGCGACTTCGAAATCGTGGGTCATCCCCATCGACAGTTCTGCGCGGTGTTTGCCGAATGCACCTCGCGAGGAGTAACGATCAGCCAATTCGCGTAGTTTCATGAAAAAAGGGCGCGTTAATTCGGGATCTTCAAAAAACGGCGGCAGCGTCATCAGGCCAATTAGAGACAGACGTTCACACGAAATGACTGCTTCAATAAGTTGGGGCAATTCATTTTCGCCGACGCCTGACTTTGTTGCCTCGTGTCCGAGGTCAACCTGAATCAACACCGGCAATTGATCGCGCTCCAAGTCCTGACACGCACGATCGAGTTTGTGCGCAAGCACAACTGAATCGAGCGAATGAATCACATCAAACAGTTGTACGGCGCGCCGCGCTTTGTTCGATTGCAGATGTCCGATCAGATGCCAACGTGCCGACCCGCGCCCGACTTCCTCGATTTTTCCGTCAGCTTCCTGCACGCGATTCTCACCGAAATCGGTCACGCCGGCGGCAATCGCTTCGCGCAGCATTTCGGAAGGATGCGTCTTAGACACGGCAATCAGTTGCAGATCCTCGCTCGCGCGTCCCGCGCGTTTCGCTGCCGACGCGATGCGCGACTGCACCTCAGCCAGCCGCAGTTGTAAACCATCAGAGTCCTTTGTCATTCTGAATTACGTGCGCCACGGCACTATAACAACGGCTTTCGGAATGCGGCAAACAGCCTATTCGTGCGGCTTGATGAGTCGATTCGATATGGTGGCCCAGCGTCTTGATATCGTGCGCAGATTTTTGTGATATCGCCCTCACCTTCGAGAATTTCGCAGTGATTGGCTGGCATGCTGATTGTTGTCTCAAATGCTACCACTCACGAACCAACGGATTTAGAAATGAACTACGGAGGTGACCTAATGAAAAGGGTGAGACGTGAAAGTATATATTTGATGACCATATTTTTTGGACTCGTTCTGTTGCTGGCGCTGCCGGCTGTATCGACGGCGCAAGGTCGCGGTCGGGGCCGTGAACGAGGACCCGATTGGGACAAGAAATGCGCGAAGTTTGTAAACTGTCACGACGCGCGTGACGGACGTTGGGAGGGTCGCGGACCACGACGAAACGCTTACTATCGCCGAAACAGCATCTTTGGGAGCCGCGTCGGCTATCGGAATCGTTCTTACACCACCAACGATTATTGGCGCCGGCGCCATCTTATGTATCGGCGAAACTCCGGCATGAATTGGCGATATCGGAGTTACAGACGTCGATACTAAGACAAAAATGATTTTGATCCGCACACCGCGATTGGGATCGAGCCGCGTTTCTTGACACCGTCGAAGCGCGATTCGTATAGTGAGTTTCCGTTCGCGGATGTGGCGGAACTGGCAGACGCGCAGGTCTCAGAAGCCTGTGATGGTGACATCGTGGAGGTTCAAGTCCTCTCATCCGCACCATGAAAATAAAAAGGCGAGTCGTTCGGGACTCGCCTTTTTTCTTTGTTGTGCGAGACGCTGCCAGCTTGTCGACGCTCCGACAGGCTGGCAGCCTGTCGTACTCAACTTTGCTTCCTTTGCTTCGCGCCAAGGACTGCCAGGATTGCGCGGCTCATGAGATGAGTTGTGCGGTTATGATCGTCGTCTCAATTTGCCGCCGATTACTGCACCGATTCCCTGAATGACAGGAAACGCGAACGGTACCCAAATCGGCCAGTATGCTTTCTGTGCTGCTTCCCTCGAAGGCACATTGCCGAGCCGAATCAGGTCCGCATTCGCCCTGGCCTTGGTGACCGCACGCAACCCCCCGAGGCACCCCACAACAATAATGACAACTGCCAGCGCTAATGGCGCTTTGCCGCCCTTCGCGATTGCCGCACAAATCAAACCCGCGATAATCGCCGTGATGAAAGTGGCGATGACCGACATTAGGATCCATCGATTAGACGCCAGAAAACGATGCGGTTTGAACGCATTATCTGCTCCCACCACAACATACAAACCGACGAACACGAGAATGTTAAGGATGAACATCGTCACGAAACTGACGATTACTCCGATGATTGATCTCGCCATAATGACCTCTCCCAGGGCAGACAAGCTCGCAAATCACGCCGCGTTTATCACAAACCAGATCGCGGCGGCAAGCCTGGAGCAGACGCATTCTGCGTGTGGTTCACCGCCATCTTGCCGGTGTTCAAGAAGCGCGCAAAATGCGCGCGACCCGCAGGCAAGATGCCCGCGCTCCTACATTTTGCTCAGAATCTACTCCGTGGCGATGGCGCGGCGGCCGCCTCGCAAAACATATTTTTGAATCTTGCCGGTCGCTGTCTTGGGCAGTTCAGACACAAAGTTAACGCGGTGTGGTGCTTTGAAATGAGCAAGGTGCTCGCGCGCAAACTGCCGCAGCTCTTCCTCGCCTGCGGCCGCGCCGCTCTTCAATACGACGAACGCGTGTGGCGCTTCTCCCCAACGCTCGTCAGGCAAACCCACGATCGCGACTTCCTGAACGGCCGGATGACGTAACAGCACACCTTCAACTTCTACTGACGAAATATTCTCACCGCCGCTGATGATGACGTCTTTGAGCCGATCGCGAATTTCAATGTAGCCGTCCGGATGAATGACAGCGGCGTCTCCAGTATGGAACCAACCACCGCGCATTGCCTGTGCAGTCGCTTCCGGATCGTTATAGTAACCGGCCATCACCACGTTGCCGCGCACGACGATCTCACCACAAGTCTCGCCATCGTGTGGGACCTCAGTGCCATTTTCATCAACGACTGTCGTTTCGCCCGAGGTGATTAATTCGACACCCTGCCGGGCTTTGATCGTTGCGCGATCCGTGATGGGTAAACTTTCGTGTTCGGCGCGGCGTTCGCACACGGTGATGAACGGCGTTGTCTCAGTTAGGCCGTAAACCTGAGTCACGGCCCATCCGAGATCGTCCTCAAGCCTTTCAATTGTGGATGCCGCCGGTGGCGCGCCCGCAGTCACTACTCTTAGCCCACGCGGCGCACTTCGGCGCACACTTGCGTTCGCATTCGCCAAACCGATCAGCACAGTTGGCGCGGCACAGAGCATCGTAATGCGCTCGCCGGTCAGCAGCTCAAAGACGCGCACGGGATCGACTTTTCGCAGACAGACGTGCGTTCCTCCCGCCGCAGTCACCGTCCAAACGAAGGTCCAGCCGTTCGCATGAAACATCGGCAACGTCCAAAGATATCGATCAGCACACGACATGTGTTCATGCACGAGCGTACCAACCGAATTCATGTAAGCATTGCGATGCGTGATCATCACGCCCTTAGGCCGTGATGTTGTGCCGCTCGTGTAGTTGATCGTAAGCAAGTCACTCTCGTTGATTTCCGCTGGGCGAAATTCGCCCGAGCTTTCTGCGACCAGCGTTTCGTAATCGAGCCAGCCTTCTCCAGCTCCTTCCAGCGCAACAAAATGCGTCACTTCCGAAAGTTGAGCACGCACCCCGTCAATCGCTTCGAGATAATCAGAATGCGCGCACACGACTTTCGCGCCGCTATGATTGATCAGGTACGCAAAGTCGTCGGCCGTCAAACGATAGTTGATCGGGACAAGCACGGCGCCGATTTGCGGGACCGCGTAAAACGATTCGAGTTGCGCGCGCGTGTTCGGCGCGATATAGGCGACCCGATCGCCTCGCCCCACACCGAGCCCCTGCAGCGCGGTGGACCAATGATCACATCGTGCAAAGAATTCCTCGTAAGTTAGGCGCAGGTCGCCATCCACTACAGCTTCGCGCCCGCCGTAAAGTTTGCGGGCGCGCCGGGCGAATTCGAGTGGAGTCAGCGGTGTTTCCATCGTTCTGAAAGTGGTAAGGAAAAAGTCGGCGAGAATTTATCAGCGTAGGGTAAGAGCAGCAAGCTTAAGTGTCCCTACGAGTGACCTAACTTTCAATTCTCACTGTCTCAGTGAATTTCTCTGTGCCTCAGTAGTGAATTCTTTCTCGCGATATTTCCATCACAGAGACACCGAGATTAATTTCAAATTAGGGGTATTAATATATTTGGCTGACCACGCATTCACAGTTTGTTATCCGACTGTGACAGGCCGGTAGCTTTGAGCTGAACTTTGATTGAGAGATCGGCCTAAGGCAGCGCCCGCCGCGTCACCACCTGGTCGAGCAAGACGCCCCGCGGCTTGAAGCCGAGCAGATCGACTGTGCCGTAGTGCCCAGGCTGGGCCAGTTCGCCAGTATCGATCGGGTAAGGCGCAAACGGGTCAACGATCTGTGGTCCGCCATTGAACGTCGCTGTTTCAGTCGCTACCCAGAAATCGTCAACGCCGGGCAACGCACCGCCCGGCGCTATAAAGCCGCTGCCGTGATCGCGGACTACGCACACGCCGCTGAAAGGCTGGCTGAAGATCGTCGGATCGCAACGCTGTGGATTGCCGGGGCGCCCCACCAAGATGATCGAGGCGGTATGGGTAAAGTTGCCGTCCGCGTCGCTCACGGCATCGAACGGGTTCACAAGCGACTTGATCCATGGCGGAAGAATCCCGGTGCCGTCACAAGTGGGCTCGGCGCATTCGACCGTCGTCCTGACGTGCCATTCGAAACGACCGCTCGCCCCGCCGGCGGTAGCTTTACGGGTCGCGAGCGCTACGGTAGCAATGGTCGCGATGATCAGGATTGTTGTCAGTGCTATTGGTTTGCGGCTCAGTTTCAGATTAAGAAGTTTGGGATTCACTTCTATTCCTCCTTCTGATTGTCTAGGGCATTGCCGCGAAAGAATAAGCGCAAAGCTAAGGTTTATCAACTTTATCTGCACGACCACGAGACGTTCTCGCCTGATAATTCTTTCAGATCACCATTCAGGCGGCTTTCTTTTTCTTGGCGGCTTTTCTGGACTTCTGGTATTCAGCCTCCCGCCAATCTAACTCGCTCCTTGGAACGCAGAGAATCTGGCGCATTCCGCGTTCAAAATTCCGATATTCCTCTGAGGGCGGCTTATTCGGTTTCATCTTCTTCATGATTAAGCTTTCCTTGCTCGTAGCCAAATTAGGCCTTACCCGTGCAGAGGATGGATTGCGTCAGGTGCGAGCAATGCTTGGAACCCGTAACTTCTCAGCAATTAGCGGCACAAGCTTGCGCGGCACGTCGATGGCCGCTTTGATGTGGCGAGAATGCGTGAAGTGACCGGCGACAAATACTCCCGGCACATTCGTCTCGAATGTTTCGGGATCGTAAACCGGAACTTCGGTCAGCTTTCCCGGTTCGGTTCTGACGTTGAGCTTTTTCAGCAAGGTCAGATCGGCATCGCTGCCGACGAGGACAAAGACCACGTCGTTCGGAATTGACAGCGACTCGTCTTCGGTTCTTATGCGCACCGCCTCATCAGTGATTTCTTCGATGTGCTTATAGAGAATCACGCGCAGGCGGCCTTCGGCGATTTCTCGTTCCAAAGGCGTGCGCACCCAATGCTTCATCGCGCCGGCTTTCGGATCGCGGTTTTCCCAGTCTTCGCGCCAAATCGCCATCGTCGTGCGGGCGCCTTCTTCAGACAAGAACAATGCAGCTTCCGCCGCACTGTTGCCGCCGCCAACCACTAACGCTTCCTTGCGCACGTAAGCGTACGGGTCGACGAACCGGTGATGAACTTTCGGCAGGTCTTCGCCCGGAACATTTAAACGGCGTGGATGATCCATCGCGCCAATCGCAAACAGAATCGCGCGGGCGTGATAGGTTCGCCGCTGTTCGTTACCGTGAAAACTTCGGCGCGTCTGGACCATGAACCCATCATCGAAGTTGCCGCTGACGTCGAATACTTCTTCACCCGTGTTGATTTTCAAATCGTTGTCGAGAACGAAATGAATGTAGTGCGAGAGGAGTTCCTCACGCGTGGGCTTTTCGCGAATCGGCTGCAAAGAACCTTCGCGCATCTCGAGTTCGTTAGGCGTCGAGAACATCGTGCGACCGACCGGATACTGGCGGATCGTGTTCGCGATCGTTCCTTTCTCGAGCACTACGTAGGAGAGACCTTCGCGCGCAGCCGCGTCTGCCGCCGACAATCCTGCCGGGCCCGCGCCGATGATGAGAAGATCGAGAGGTTCGTTCATTTGCTAAAGGCTCCGTAGGAGCCGAATATTTATAGTCCGCAGATTATTTTTACCACTGGCGCGTAATTGACTCATGGCGATCTATAAATATCTCGCTCCTAACGGTGCTAAAACCGGCATCAAAATTCCACCACGCCCTTCGCAACTACCACCGACGATCCGCCCACACGCACTTCTTCAACTTTTCCGGGTGCCCCTTTCACTTCCAACCCGATACGGCTGGGACGCTTGATGAAGTCGCCTTGCTCAATTACAAATTTGTAAACGCTGTCTATTGGATCGACACCTGTCGCGTCGTGATGAACTAAGTAACCGCCGAGCGGCCCGGCGGCGCTGCCGGTGGCGGGATCTTCACCGATGTTCTGTCCCACGAAAAAACGCGCGTGCGCCCGAGCGGCGCCCACTTCGATCGTTTCGCGCGTGAATGCATAGCAGCCCGTCGCGCCGGAATCGGCAAAGGTGTGACGCGCGTAAACTTCTTCCAGCAAAGAGAGATTCGGACGACACCGCCCCAAATCCGCGAGCGATCTAATCGGAACCATCAACATCGTGTTGCCGGTTGAGCACGCTTGAATCGGCAATGTCTCGTCCAGGTCTTCACGTGACAGACCCAAGCCGCGCGCGATGTCCGCCTGGTCTTGCCAATCATCAATCTCAGCTTTGATTTCGAATTGACCTTGCGTCATTACCACCCGCGTCGGTTCACCATCTTTGAATTCGATCTCGACGGGTAGCAGACCGATGCCAACTTCATGTTTGATCTGAACGATTCCATTCCCACCTTCAGGCAGCGGCACGACGCCTTCGCGCGCGAGACAATTCCACGTGCCCGCAATCGGATGACCGGCGAATTTCAACTCGCTCGTAGGCGTAAAGATGCGTAGCCGCCGCAAAACGCCTTCATGTTCAGACGGCAAGACGAATACGGTCTCCGAAAGGTTCATCTCGCGCGCAATGCGCTGCATCTGTTCGTCGCTAAGACCTTCTGCCTCAGGAAACACTGCAAGCGCATTGCCCGTGAACGGCTCGTCGGTAAACACGTCGAGTTGGACAAAACGGAGTGTCGGCACTTGGCTCCTCCACTATTCGAATTAGAGAAGCAAGCTTGCGACAGGAGATTCAACTGGTCAAGGAGCGGTAACCGTGGGTGAGTCTTATCTCATTTTTGCTTTCGGTTGCCTCGTAAATCGTTGCTTATCGATACGAGAAACAATACACCAACGACAACAACCGGCGACCATTTGCGCCACGCGGACGGCCGACTGAACCAATGGTTCACCTGCTGCATGCGCCGCCAAATTGACGGGCTCACTGTCAGTCCAATAGAAGCGAAGACACCTATGGTGACCATCGCAACCAGCAAAGCGAGGACCGTCCACTTCCCAATCGTGATCCACTTCAATCGGCGTTGCATAATGTCGTTCAGAATTGTGACCGCAAAATGAATCGCGACCGTCAAACCGAACAAGATCAGCCCGAACTGTTGAATGCGCTGGAGCAGGAGCAGCGTGCCCCCGGCAACCAGTATCAGTTCAACCAGGTAAAGGAGTTGGAGCCAATAGCGAAATAGGAGATTCCAGATACTTTTCGGCGCGGCTAATTCGACGAGGCCCCAGAAAACCAGCCCCACACGCGTTACCCATGCGGCGTACTTCTTGCCCGCCTTCACGTTGTCATCCGCAAGTTTTTCAAACATCTTGCCCAAAATCGTCGTCGCGCGGGCGGCGGTTTTCAGCGTCGATTGGGGATCAGGCGAGCTATTCGTTGCGAAGATATCCAAGTAGTGCTGTCGCAAGACAGCATTGTCAATCTTAGAATCCAATTGGCTTCTTAAATCGCTAGTCGCCTTGCGCTTGAGATTGTCGATAAAGCCAGGGCTGCCACCGGCATCGAGACTTACCAACAAATTTGGTTCCTTCGTTCCCGAGCCAGTACGCATGGCTGCTTCGCACAGTAAATCGTTGCGTTCGTCAGGGCCCATTTTCTCGATCGTCTCGTAGACGATGGCGGCTTGCGCCTCACCGATCAGTGCTTCTTTCTGTGGATGATCGGACGGTAACACGGCCGAGATAATTCGCTCAGCACCATCCAGCCGACCCCATAAAATGTCGTTCTTGCGCCAACGTTCTTCGAGGAACGCACCAAAGTGCGCGAGTGAAGTGCCGGCCAGCTTGTGGCATTTTGTGGTGCGCTCATCGATCAGCGCGGTAGCGTCTTCCGGACTGACGCGAAACACGTCAACGAGCGATGGCTCACCGACCTCTGTCTCGTACACGATCGGGAAGATAATCATGTCGTAGTCGTCGTAGTTGAGATAATAGTTTTGCAGACACTCGCGCGCGATCGTGACAGCAACACTCGCAGACGCAGTGGGGGAGCCACCCATTCCGAGCGCCGTGCGGCATTTGCCGTCAGCCGCTTGTCGGGCTGCCTTCACTTCGACAGCAATGCCGTCCCCAATTGTATTCATGCGCGAACGCACATCGGGAAACGTGCGCAGAAACGATGTCGCTCGTCGATCTGATTCAGCTTCCGTAGAGTCAAAGACGCCCAGCTTCGTCCCGCCCAGGAAGCGATCAAGGACCGCCGTCGCGTCCAATGTACCGTCCTTTCGAACCCCAGCACTGAGCTTCTTGATGATCGCATTTTTCAGTTCAGCAAGCTCTTTTTGCCGCGCGTTTTGCTCACCGTCGGGTTGCGGGCGCGAAAGCAATTGGCGTGCGGCTTTGCGTAGATCGCTCTGCGGCTGTCTCAGTGCCTGATAAACCTTTCGGAGTTCCTGGCGAAACGCTCGCACATCGTCATCCGTCACCACGTAACCTGACGGCCACTTGCTCTCATACATTCGCTGCAATTCCTGTTTATCCAAGGAAAGCAGGAATTCGATCCGCGTCCGCAGAAACGTGATACGCCGGATGGGATATGCGAGATTGAAATTCGTCAGGAACTCGTTGATCGGATAGTGAGAAACGACGGGGCCCTCAGGCTCTTGGGGTTGATGTTCCAGATAACGAAGTCGTCGCCACGCACGCGTTAGGCTCCGATAGATCGCGAAGAAATCTGAGTCTTCACTCAGGCCCGCACCGCGCGTCGCGATCCTCGCAAGGTCGTCGGTGACGGCGCCAATCTCCAGGCGCTGATATGCCGCGTAACCGCGCCCTTTCCGCTTAATCATGTCGTCGAGGTACAGCTTTGACCAATCGTCATCGCTGAGACTTCTTAGTGTTTCCTGGTTCGCCTGGGCGCCTTCCAGAAGATTTACCGCTGCCCCGCTGTCAGTCGACCGTCGCGCTTGCTCGGCATCGTAATCGACGTTGTCGAGAACACGGTTCAGTCTTAGAACCTGACGGTTGCGTTCGTTAACACGATTCAAGTCCTCGCGAATGGTTTCGTACATTGGCAGAGTCGAAAGAGCGTCGAGCGCGTTGACCACAAAGTCGGGCCGATCTTGCGCTTCCGGCTGGTCTTCTGGATGCTCCGGCGCGGGCTCGACGTAAATCAGCTTCCGCGACACCGGACAATCAGCATGACGCTGGCAAAGAGTGGCAATGGCATAACCAAAAGGCTTGTTGTCGAGGTCTCCACCATCCGCAAAGGCACGGCGTTGTGGTGGCACTTGCCTAAGGCCGGATGCCTGTTCATAGTCGTGAAAAAACCTTCGCCAACGGCTGCTGGTTGAGTGTGCGTTCACGTCGTCTTTGTAGTTACCGTAGCCATCAAGAATTGTGTCAATGTCTTCCAGGGTCATCGGCTCAAATGCGAACGGAAATGACGACGTACAACGGGCGGCGTATGCAAGAAACGGATTATTGTCGGGCACGAAGTCAACGTCGGACTCTGTGTCATCCCGTGGATAAATGAAATGGAAGATGTTTTTGTGGCGACGTTCAAATACAACCTCGTCAGTCAAACGCATCGGCAAGACCACTCCGTTCAAGTCCGTGGTCGTAACATACAGATCGAGTTCATCAACGAGGGGATCGCTGGCGCGGATCGATTCATCCGCACGTTTCGTTGCTCCGGTTCCACGGCCATCCATTTCGTCCAGTGCCTTGAGCAATTCCAGATACATGCGCTTCGCATTGAGCAACGCGGGTGGCGGATCGTCGTAGCCGACCGGCGGGTCCTTTGACAGGCGATCGTTGAGCAACTTCTGAATGGCTCCTTCGCGCACCCACAGTTCCTGCAATCGATCAATTTTTTGTCCGCGAACCAAGGCTTTTGCCAAAAAGATTCCGTTGATGCCACCCGCCGAAGCACCGGTGATCGTATCGACCACAAACCGCGTTGGAATCGGCGCCGATATATCAGGTTCAGTGGCGTCATCCTGGTCCTGCGTCACAAGATGACTCAGTTTTCGATACACGCGCTCAGATCCCGAAAGATCGTCCGTAGCAATTCGGGCTTCGTCGTTGTCATTCGCCGCAGTCGAGCGCACCATGCGCAGTAGTTCCTGCGCCACGCCATTGATGTAAATTGCCAGTGAAACGCCGCCGTACATGACGACTGCAAAGCGGACTTCTTTGCTGTATTCCAGCTTCGGATTGGAAGGAGTAGTCATGCCGGACCGTTTATGTCTGCGCTAACCTGTGAGACCGGATGCGTCTCGCGCATCAGCCCGAAGTCAAGGGTGGTTTGAGCTCACTTATTCAGAAAAGCGCGGGCAAGATAGTAGCAAGGTGAGGCAATGTCAATACCTTCAAAGCGAACTGCGCGTTAATGAATGATCTTGTTCCCAATCCATTGCGCGATTGCGTCCATCGCTTCTGTATAAATCTTTTCTTGCGGTCCCGCAGATTTTGGGACTTTGAGGGAATGATCGCCACCCTCGATCGAATTAAGCTCAGCAGATAATTTCAGCTTATTGATGATTGTCTCGATCTCCGGCTTCGTGCCGAATGCATCGCGGGAACCCTGGACGAACAACATCGGCACTTTAATTTTTGGCAAGTGTTCCGCACGCAGTTTGTCCGGCCTGCCCGGCGGATGCAACGGATAGCCAAGAAACACGAGCCCATCGATGTCGTCCGGCTGCGACGCCGCGACTTGTGAAGCGATGCGTCCGCCCATCGATTTGCCGCCAATCAGCAATCGATTGCCTTCCAATTTTTTGTGTTTGACCACCGCATCAATCACCGCGCGATAGCACGATTCAAGCCGTGGCGCCGGATCGGGAATCTTGCGACCTTGTTCCGTGTAGAGAAAATTGAAAGTGACAACGTCGAGGCCGCGTTCTGCTAAGCCGGCGGCAAACAAACGCATGAAGCCACTTAACTGATTCGCGCCGGCGCCGTGGCCCAGGATGAGCGAGACTCCCGCGCGTTGCGTTTTTGCGGCGGGATACAAACGCGCGGTGACGCTGTCAGCATTGGTAACTTGAATTTTGAGGTCTGACGCTGGCATTTATGTTTCTTTCAGCCACGATAGACTCGCGCCACTCGATTGCTGATGCCGCAAGTAATCTCGTAGGAGATTGTTCCAGCAAGCTCACCGAGATCTTCGGCCACGATTGAGCAATTATCACTGGTGCCGATCAAAGCCACTTGATCATCCACGGCGACGTCCGGCACGTCCGTCACATCAATAATCGTTAAGTCCATTGAAACGCGGCCAACCACCGGCGCAAATTGATCGCGCACGATTACGCGCGACTTGTTTGAAAAAGAGCGCCGGTAACCGTCGTCGTAGCCGATAGGGATTGTCGCGATAACAGAATCGCGCTGCGTTTCAAACGTGCCACCGTAGCCGAGCCGCTCGCCCTTTTTGACTTGCTTTAGAAATTCGATGCGCGAATACAGCGACATCACAGGGCGCAACGCCGGTTTCTCTATATCTCGCGGCAGTACGTCCCGTTGAAAGCCGTAGAGTGTGCCCCCCGGACGCACCAAATTGAATCGTGACTCTGGAAATGCGAATAGTCCGGCTGAGTTTGCCGCGTGAATCTGCGTCGGCGTGAAGCCATTATCTCGCAGCATCGCCAGCGCACCTCGAAACCGCCGAAGTTGGTTCTCGGTATATTCACCTTTCGTCTGATCGTCCGCAGACGCGAGATGTGTCAATGCGCCGTCCACGCGCACATTACGAAAGCGCCTGAGCGCATCGCAGAAATCCGGCAGATCATCGCACCTGACTCCCAAACGACCCATGCCGGTGTCGATCTTGACGTGAATATCTATTGTCTTGCCCGCGTCAGACGCTGCACGATCCAATGATTCGACCAATTCAATCCGATAGACGACTGGCGTGAGACTGTGTTGAATACATAGATCTTCCTGTCCCACCCAACTGCCGCCCAGACAAAGAATCGGTTTCATGATTCCTGCATCGCGCAACTCAACTCCCTCTTCCGGCAAGGCAACGCCAAGCCAATCGACGCCTTCTCTTGCCAGACGACGCGAACACTCAACCGCGCCGTGGCCATATGCGTTCGCCTTTACCGCGGCGAGAACTCTGACGTGCGGACCGACACGCTCGCGAATGACATGAAAATTATGCGCCAGCGCGTCGAGATCTATTTCTGCCCAGGTTGGACGGCCGGAGTTATCCACAGATTACGCAGATTACACTGATTCGATGAGTAATGCAGTCGAAACAAGCAAGCTAACCACAAAGACACGAAGTCAAAAAAGCACAACCGAATATCACGCTATTCTTGCTGCTTTGTGTCTTCGTGCCTTTGTGGTGAGGGTAGTTCTGAATCTATGTAATCTGCGAAATCTGCGGACAGGTCTTAGAACTCATCCCCGCCGCGACTGATCCGCGGCGAGCCCTTCGAACGATCGAAGCGGCTCAGGTACTGACCCAATGCTTCGCGTTCAAGATCGGTGAACTTGGCGAATTGATTGAGAAAGGCGAGATAGATTGTGTCGGTGGGGCCGTTGCGCTGCTTCGCAACGATTAGCTCGGCGATGTTCTTGTTCTCGTCGCTGCGATTGTAAGCCTCTTCACGATAGATAAACGCGACGAGGTCTGCGTCCTGTTCGATGGCACCCGACTCACGCAGGTCGGCAAGCTGCGGACGATGATCGGTGCGGTTTTCCGGCGCGCGCGACAGCTGCGACAGTGCAATCAATGGAACATTCAATTCCTTGGCTAGCGCTTTCAGCTCGCGTGAAATCTGCGAGACTTCCTGCTGGCGGGATTCAAAACGTCGCGTCGAACCCGACATCAACTGAAGATAGTCGACCATAATCAAGTCGAGTTGCTTCTGCTCCGTCGCCAGGCGACGCGCTTTTGCGCGCATCTCGAGCACGGAAATCGCCGGCGTGTCGTCGATAAAAATGCGCGCGTCGCCCAACTTTCCGAGCGCTTTGCCCAGCCGTGCCCACTCGTCGTTTGAAAGAAATCCGCTACGAAACTTTTGCGCGTCCACGCTTGCTTCTGAGCACAGCATGCGCATTGCCAACGCTTCCGCTGACATTTCCAGACTGAAGATGCCGACGACGGCTTTGCTGTCGATCGCCGCGTGCTGCGCCAAAGCCAGCGCGAGACTGGTTTTACCCATCGATGGCCGCGCCGCGATGACGACTAAATCCTGCTTTTGCAACCCTGACGTCAGCGAATCCAGTCCGCGAAAGCCCGTAGGCACGCCGGTTACGACCAAATCGCGGTGTTCGACTGCCTCGGCCTTTGCCAATACGCGATCCGCCGGATGCTTGATGTGCTCGAAGCCCTGTCGAATGCGTTCATCCGCCAAAGCGAAGATGGCGTGCTCGGCATGATCGAGAATGTTTTGCGGCTCGTCCTCTTCTTCCAGCGCTTCAGCAGTGATTTTGTTGGCGACCTTTACGAGCTGCCGCAGCAGAGATTTTCCGCGCACAACCTTCGCGTATTGCGCGATGCTGGTAACGTGTGGCAGCCCGTACGTGAGGTTAGTCAAGAACAGAACGCCGCCTGACGAATCGAGCGAATTATCTCTGCGCAATTCTTCGGCGATCAAAATCGGATTGATTTCCGACCCGCGCTCGAACAGAGCGATCATCGCGGTAAAGATGCGACGGTGAGACGGCACATAGAAGTCCGCAGGCTTCAACATTTCTATCGCTTGCGCGACGAGAGTGTTATCCAGAATGATCGCGCCGAGAATTGCTTTTTCAGTTTCGGGACTGCTGGGAAGCGGTTTTTCCAGGATTGCGTCACGGATGGGTTCAGGGGTCGCCATTGTTGCTAATCAAAAACGAGATGTTGTGTGGAAAATTATACGCACGCCGTAGATTTATTCCACAAGCCACGCGATTTATTTTTTGCTGTCAAGAGTACCGAGAAACTCTTCCGTTTTATTTTATTGCCACTTGAGTTGTGTCACTCAACCACGCGACGAAGCAGGCGGAATGTATTAGCCACGGGTGGAGCGAAGCGGAACCCGTGGATGAGTTGAATAAAGAATCAAAGCGCGCGAAGCGGGCGACAGAAATTGCGGAGTTCTGTCGCCCGCTTTGCGGGCTTTATCATTTTGGTTTGAACAGCCCCGGCTGTCGCTCGCTGCGCTCGCTTACCCGGGGCTAAACTCTGCCGCCGCTCCGCGGCTCGTTGAATAGACCAGTGAGCGGTCGTTATTGAAGAAGCTACTCGTTTATTTCTGTTGAAAGTGCTTCGCTTGAGGGAGCCGACGCGGATGCTTCCGCTTCCAAAGCCTCGACGTCAACCTCCACGCCACCTTCGCCCAGCACGCTTACAGGAATATCAACGGTGACGTCACGATGGAGACGCATCGGCACCGTATAATTGCCGAAGCGTTTGATCGGTTCGCGCAGGACGATCTTGCGGCGATCGATTTCGTAGCCTTGATTTTTCAGTTCGTGCGCGATGTCCATTGAAGTGACTGAACCGTAGAGCACGCCCGCTTCGCCGACTTTGCGCTCGAATTTCAGCGTCAGATTCTTCAACTGGTTCGCTTGTAATTCCGCGGTCGAGCGTTCTTTGGCTTCACGCTTTGCCAATGCGGCGCGCTCGCCTTCAATCTGCTTCACATTGCTCGCGGTCGCTTCCACAGCCAGCTTGCGCGGCAACAGATAGTTGCGCGCATAGCCAGATTTGACGCGCACAATTTCGCCACGCGCGCCGAGATTATCGATATCTTCACGTAAAAGAACTTGTTTATGTGCCATGATCCTAATTCCTCACATTGTGTGTCAGAAGCCCGACCGTCAGGGAGGGCAACTTTGCGAAATTGCCCTTGCTTACGCGCGGGCTTCCGACAGGAACCCCTTAGTCAGCCGCGTACGGCAGCAGCGCGATATTGCGCGCGCGCTTGATCGCTTCGGCCAACATGCGCTGATGTGTGGCGCAGACTCCGGAAATTCTGCGGGGAAGGATTTTGCCGCGCTCCGGCGTGTAAGACTGCAAAAGCTTCACGTCTTTAAAGTCGATGTAATCGACTTTTTCAATGCAAAACCGGCAAATCTTTCGCCGCTGCATGCGCCGCGGCGGGCGACCAGGCATGCCGGCCCGCTCATATTCCCGCTCAAAACCATATGCGCTGTCGCGCTCGTCAAAATTCGTAGACATACTCACCTCATTTTAGATTTGCGATTTGCGATTTTTGATTCCTCTTCATTGGCCGCGACTGGAATAAACCGGGCCGTTTCCAATCGCAAATCAAAAATCCAAAATTAAAAATGCTCTAGGCCGCTTCGGCTTCCGATGCGCCCTCTGCTGCTGTATCGCCCTCTGCTTTCGACTTGCCGGCAGCTGGACGTCGTTCAGCTTTGCGCGCGCGCCGATCCTTCAACTTCTCCGCGCGCCGGCGATCTTCGTCAACACGTACAGTCATGTAGCGAAGAATCCGATCGTTCACGCGCATGCGCCGTTCGAGTTCAGCGATTTCCGCGCCTGAGCCGTCAACCTCGAGCAGCACGTAAACGCCGTCGCGCTTGTGATTGATCTCGTAAGCGAGCTGCCGTTTGCCCATCATCTCTGTCTTTATGATGCTGCCGCCCTGATCGGTAATGATCTTCTGCACAGCTTCGGTCAGCCGCATCACCTCGGCGTCTTCCGCGTCAGGATCGATGATGAAAACTACTTCGTAAGTTCTTTTTTCTGCCACTTCTTCCTCCAAAAAGCAGTAAATCGTGAATCGTAAATCGTCAATAGAAACCGCGGTCCTTGTTCAGACAAATCTATTCACGATTTACGATTTACCATTTACGAGTTAAAAACCGACATCGCTTTCTTGATGCCGTCCCGCAGCACCGCATGCACCGCGTCTGCGGCTTTATCCCGGATCTTTTCAACTTCGTCTCGCTGGGCCTTCGGAAACTCATCGAGCACAAAAGCCCTCGCGTCACTAATCGGATGTTCCGGCTGAATTCCAATTCTCAGCCGCATGAATTCGTTCGTGCCGATCGAGGCGATGATCGATTTCAAACCGTTATGACCACCGGCGCTGCCTCGTTCGCGCAAGCGAATCGTTCCAAACGGCAAAGCAAGATCGTCACTGATGACAATCAAAGACTTCGCAACCTCTTCGATCTCTTCTTTCACCATCAGACATGCGATCGCTTCTCCGCTCAGATTCATAAACGTTTGCGGCTTCACCAGCCGCACTCGCTCATTCTCAATCGTTGCTGAACCAACCAGCGAACGACATTCCTTGCGCCTTACCGTCGCGCCCGCTTCCGCAGCCAATTTGTCAATCAACATGAAACCCAGGTTGTGGCGCGTCCACGCGTATTCTGTGCCGGGGTTTCCCAATCCGACGATCAAATACATTTGCTCTAGTTGCCCAGCAGCTTGAACGCATCGCGCATGTGCGTAGCCTTCGGGGCGGTCTCCTGTCCCTTCGCCCCCGCAAAGACAATCAGGTACAAGCGATCACCTACAGCGGTCATATCGATGAGATGCGAGGCTGCCTCTGCATCGGAAACCCCTTCCATCGCCGGATGGCCGACCCATGTCGTCATGCGACTTGATCGCAACGTCGTGCCGCTTCCCTCGACGTAAGCTTTCATCAAGCGGGCAAAATAGTCCTCGTCAGGGTTTTTCGTCCCGCTGCCGGCAGGCAGTTGAATTACACTCACCATGTAGGTTTCCTGCCCGATCTCGAAAGTGAAAAACTTCTGGCTCGCGCCCTGGCCAAGGTCGCGCGTCGAAATCTTTGGACTGCCCGGCATTTCGACCGAGAAACCGTCGGCCTCGTAACGGAATTCCTGCCAGTCGGTGTGCTGCTGAGCGGCAACCACAGAAAACGCAAATAACAAACTTGCCAGTAACAATAGCGTGCGCATTCGTTCTTTTTGCTCCTATTCGGCAGGTTCCTCTTCTTCCTCTTCCTTCTTGCCCTTGCCGATGACTTCCGGTTCAGCCGGAGCTTCACCTTCCACCGGCGGCGCTTCGACAACTTCTTCCTTCACAATACCAATGGTCGCGATTACGGTTTCCGGCTCTTCGAGAATCTCTACTCCAGCCAGCACCGGAATATCCGAAACGTGGAGCACATCATGGACTCCAAGGTTCGTCACATCGATATCGATGTGCTCAGGAATGTCGCGCGGCTCGCACCGAATGTCGAGGTTGCGCACGATCTGCTCAAGCACGCCGGCTTGTTCTCTTACGCCGATCGGTTCGCCAACCAGACGCAACGGCACAACTGTCTCGATCTTCTCGCCTTTCACCAAACGCTTGAAGTCTGCATGAACCAGGCGACCGCGAACCGGATCGATCTGCCGATCGTGAAACATGACTTCGCTCGCGCCAACGCCGTCGATATCCAAGGTGAAGATCGTGTTCCGACCAGTGTCCGACCGGAGAATCGCTGCCAGTTCACTGGCCGGAGCCAGCGCGGCAACAGTCTCGCCCTTGCCGCCATAAATCGTGACCGGGACTTGTCCATTGCGACGGGCACGGCGCGCATCATTTTTTCCACGTCCATCGCGCGACATCGCGCGCACTACAATTTCTTTCTTCTCTGCCATGATTGCTCTCCAAAAAACCCAAGGCCGTTTAGAGTCGGGCTACTGCCCGACCAAAAGCGGGCGGTAGCCCGCTTCTAAACGATTCAAAATTTTCTCGCTGAAAGCTGACAGCTGATCCGCTGTCGACCGGCTTCCTGACGGCTACTACGCTTTCAGTTTTTGCCCTTCATACGAAGAGCGAAGAGACGCTCGTCTCTTCGTGGATCGACTTAATTGCCTTCGCCAAAAGAGGCGCAATGCTAAGAACCGTAATGTTCTTCAGTTCCGCTGCCTTAGAGTTTAGCGGAATTGTGTTCGTAACTACAATCTGCTCGATAGGCGAATTGCCCAGGTGCATCGCCGCGCGCCCGGAAAGTACCGGGTGTGTGAAGCACGCATGAACCCGTTCGGCGCCCGCTTCCTTCAAGGCTTTCGCAACCTTCGTAATCGACCCGCCCGTGTCGCACATGTCGTCCACAATCAAGCAGTTACGACCTTCGACGTCACCGACGACGTTCATGATTTCGGCCTCGTTCGCCTTTTCGCGTCGTTTGTCGCACAACGCCAGTTCGGCATCCAGACGCTTCGCGTAAGCACGGGCGCGTTCAGCGCCACCTGTGTCCGGGGCGACAACGGTCAAATTCGCCATCGGATTCTCCTGGTAATACCGAATTATGACCGGCGCGGCGTACAAGTGATCCACCGGAATATCAAAGAACCCCTGGATTTGCGCGGCGTGCAAATCAATCGTCAGGATGCGATCAGCTCCGGCGACGCGAATCAAATTCGCGACCAGCTTTGCCGAGATCGGCACGCGCGGTCGATCCTTCTTGTCAGAACGTGCATAGCCGTAATACGGCAGCACCGCTGTCAAGCGTTCGGCCGATGAACGCTTGAACGCATCAAGCATCACCAGCAACTCCATCACGTGCGAGTCGGTTGGCGGGCAGGTCGACTGCACGATAAAAACGTCGGCGCCACGAACGTTTTCTTCGATCTGAAAATTGAACTCGCCGTCCGAAAAGCGCGCGGTTTGCGCCCGCCCCAAATCGCAGCGCAGCTCGTGGCAAATCTCCTTTGCCAGCGCGCGATTGGCATTTCCGGAAAAGACTTTTATCCCGCCGGTTGTGCTCATTCAATCAATTAAAAGGTAAAAGGTTAAAGGAAAAAGGGCGACGAGCGTTTGCCTTTTTACTTTTTCCTTTTTCCTTTTTCGTTGAAATTGGCTGGGGCGGAAGGATTCGAACCTACGAATGCCGGTTCCAAAGACCGGTGCCTTACCACTTGGCTACGCCCCATCATTCTCGCCGAACAGTCGCGCGATAAGATTACCTGCCGGACCCATCGCGCGTCGATAGTGGCTGCGCCCAACCGTCTTACAAGGAAACGCGCGCCAACCAGCTTCGAGTTCGATCGCCTGAATGGCGCGCTCCTGAGCGTCCTGATTTTCAAAAATCCCAAATACCGCCGAGCCGCTGCCGCTGAGCATTGTTACTTTCGCTCCCGATTTCAACAAGGCGCTTTTCACGCGTGCGGTTTCGGGTTCGAGCTGAAAAACCGTCGTCTCGAAATCGTTTTGCAGAGCGTTCAGATCGAATGAATCGGAAAGTTTGCTCGACTGCGAACGCAACAGAATAGGTTTCGCGTCCGGTGATGTCAAGGCGCGCGAATTCAGCGAGTTGTATGCGTTCGCCGTCGAAACGCTCGCGTTCGGTTTGATAATGAGAAGATGCTGCTCGGGCGCGTCGCTGAGTGGTTCAATCTGTTCGCCCCGACCGATTGCGTGTGCGGTGCCGGCGAGAAAGAAAAACGCAACGTCGGAGCCGAGGCCTTCCGCGATGCGAACGAGTTCATCTCGCGAGGTTTTCATTTGCCACAAATGCACGAGCGCAATTAGCGTCGCCGCCGCGTCAGATGATCCGCCACCGAGTCCGGCCTCACTCGCAATGCGCTTTTCCAAACGAATCTTCACGCCACAGTCAATCGAGTATCGCTCGCGCAATACTGAGGTGGCGCGCCAAACAAGATTCGTTTCGTCCGAAGGAATTGAATGATCATCACACGTGAGGCTAATGGCGTTATCGTCAGTCTGTTCGAGAGTGACCGTGTCATGAAGGCTGATCGTTTGCAGAACTGTATCGATTTCGTGGTAGCCATCACTTCGCTTGCCAAGAACACGCAAGCTCCAGTTGATTTTGGCGAAGGCTGGAATTGTCAGGATTTCTTGCGACACGTTGGGCAACAGTTACAGAACCGCGAGCGGTAGGGGGCGGGCTAAAGCATCCAACCGCAGAGGAATTTTTTGTTTTTCACCCGCCGTAAGCACGTTGCGGGTTGCTCCCGGTCGCTACCGCTCG
>CBFHBA010000018.1:0-88175 GCA_965653675.1 uncultured bacterium | reverse complement strand
TTAGTCGCTTGAGCGCGTGCGCATTCTTTTCAACCACCGCAAGCCCGTGAACGATTTCTCTTGACGGCAGCATCCCGGTACGTATCATGTGCACCCAGCCAATCACCGGTGTCAGCGGCGTGCGCAGCTCGTGCGAGAGCGTCGTCAGAAACTCGTCCTTTGCGCGGTTGGCCGCTTCCGCGTCTCGCCGCGCGGCGCGTTCTTCTTCAAACAGTCGCGCGTTATCGATCGCCAGCGCCACGCGAAATGCGACCAGCTGTAGCAGCCGCGTGTCGTCCGGAGTAAACGGGCGCGGCGTACGTCTGCCGACGTGAATCACGCCGAGCACGCGACCCTCGATCAGGAGCGGCACACCCAGCAGTGTCTTGACGCCATGCTCGCGAAGAAATGGAGTGTAGAATTCGGCGGTTTCAACATCGTCGATTACTAACGGTGCCTTTTGTTCGGCGATACGCCCTGCAAAACCGGCGCCTACGGGAACATGAATATGCAGATCGAGATCCAATCCTTTTGTGGCCCATGCTACGAGCGTGTCGCCTTCCTCAAGGATAAGAATCGTAACGGTGTCGACATCCATGGCGTCGCGCACTCGATCGAGTAACTCTGCAAGCAGCCTATCGAGTGAAAGATGAGACAACGCAACTTCAGTCACCGTCTGCACCTGCCGCATCCGGTCCATGGCGGTCTCAAGTTCCAGGCGCGCCCTTTGCTCGCGGGCGAATAGTTCAGCCAATTCCTGCTCGGCGCGTTTGCGTTCGACAAATTGTCCGATTTGATTGCCGATTGCGGTCACCACCGCCAACAGCGATTCGTCAGGTATTTGTGGTTCCTTAGAAAAGAACTCCAGCACGGCCGAAACTTCTTCGCCAAGCTTGATCGGAAAACCGCAGGCGGATTGCAGATCGGCTTTCGCTGCCAACTCGCTCCGGGGAAAAGCATTTTGGGCATACTCGGTTATCCACTGGGACGTGCCGGTTTCCCAGATATGCCCGGGAAATCCCGCGCCGCGAACGAAATGACGGCCGCGGCTCGCCGTTTCGAATTCGGAGGGCTCGTCTAAATCGCTGTAACTCGCGATCCAACGCAGCAAATCGGCATTGCGATCTACGACCCACATTTGTCCGAGATTCCAGCCGAGACTTTCACAGATCGCGCGCAACAATTTTGGCGCCGCAGTTTCTAGAGAGTCAGACTCTGCGAGAATGCGCGCCGCCTGATACTGCACCGTCAAACGGGTCTCGAGCCGTTTACGATCCGTACTATCGCGGACTATTCCCGTAAAGAACTGCTGATCGTTTTCTGTGAATTCACCGAAAGAAATTTCCAGTGACAGGTGTCGGCCGTCCTTATGGAGTCCAGGCAGCTCCACGCCGTTCCAGGAAATATGCCGCTGCCCGCTGGCCAGATAGCGCTGCAAGCCGGCGCGATGCACGTGCCGCAAATAGTCCGGCATCAGCATCGTCAGCGATTGGCCGATCAGTTCGTCACGTGCGTAGCCGAAGATTTGTTCCGTTGCTCGATTGGCAAAAAGGATAGTGCTGCGGTCGTCAATCGTAATGATTGCATCGGAGGCAGTTTCCGCAATGACGCGCGAAAATTCATCGAGGCCGCTGAGTTGTTGGTTTGGCGTCATATGCAGAGTGTTGAGCGAAAGCTAATCCTTTTCTTTTACGCTCGTCAATGCTGAATTACAGAACCGCGAACGATAGTGAGCGGAGCAGACACTCAATCGGATCGTAAGCTCTCGACGCTATCGGTTGGGTTACGTAATCGTTACAATCGAGATTATGTATCCGGCGGGCAACCTGTTTATTCCGGCTCCGCATGGCCGGCTGGAAGCGATTTTGAAAGAGCCGCCCGCTGGCGACGTTAGCGGCGTAGCGCTGGTGCTGCATCCGCATCCGCTGGGCGGCGGCACCATGCACAACAAAGTAATTTTTCGCGCGGCGGCAGCTTTGAATGATGCGGGGCTGGTTACATTACGAATAAATTTTCGCGGCGTCGGTCAAAGCACCGGAATTCACGATGAAGGGTACGGCGAACGCGACGACGTTCGCGCCGGGTTGGACTATTTGACGAAGAATTACGCGAGCCAGGAAATCACTCTGTGTGGCTTTTCATTCGGCGCCCGCGTGGGCTTGGAAGTTGGTCTTGCAGATGACCGCGTGGTGAGATTAATCAGTATCGGCACACCGGTGGACAAATACGATTTCAGCTTCCTCGAACAGTGCCGCAAGCCGATTCTGTTCGTTCATGGCGAAGACGACGAATATGGCAATGTCGCTCGGTTGCGGGCGTTAGTTGCAAGAGTTGCGCAGCAAGCGCCCGCTGAGCTGCGCATAATCAAAGGCGCGGGTCACTTTTTTGATAATCAGTTGAATGAATTGAAGCGGGTGATTACAGAGTGGGCGAAACGGCAGCCGATTTGGAGTGCGCCGGCAGAGCGCAGCGACGACGGCGCTTTGGATAGTCCGTAACATGAAAGCGCCATCCAAAGCGCTGTCGCGCTCCGCTGCCACCGCACTCCAAATTAAAAATAGTCCTTCGCCACCAGCAACTCCGCATTCAAGATCGCCGCGCCGGCGGCGCCGCGAATCGTATTGTGGCCGAGGGCGACAAATCGGTAATCAAGCACGTTGTCTTCACTGATGCGTCCGACCGTCACACTCATCCCATTTCCTGCATCGCGATCGAGACGCGGCTGAGGCCGATCAATTTCATCGCTTACGATAACCGGTCGAGCCGGCGCGGAGTGAAGATTCAGTTGTTGCGGCACACCTCTAAACGTTGCGAGCGCTTCACGGATTTCACCGATCGAAGCCTTCTTCGCGAATGCTACCCGAATTGACGCCATGTGGCCGTCGGTCACATTTACGCGATTGCATTGCGCGCTGACCGTCATATCGGCTTCCAGAATTTCGCCCTGACTGACGGTGCCGAGAATCTTGCGCGTTTCGGCTTCGACCTTCTCTTCTTCGCCGCCGATGAAGGGAATCACATTGTCCGTGGCGTCGAGTGAAGCGACGCCGGGATAGCCGGCGCCGGACAGCGCTTGCATAGTCGTCACAACACACGAGCTCACGCCGAATTTTGCATGCAGCGGCGCCAGTGCCATGACGACTGCGATCGCCGAGCAATTCGGATTCGTCACAATGAAACCTCGGTTGTAGTTGCGATTAGTCCGTTGCGTATCGATCAATTCAAGATGTCCGGGATTCACTTCCGGAATCAGCAAAGGGACGTCCGCGCCCATGCGATGCGGCGAGGAATTGCTGATGACGGGATAACCGGCATGCGCAAAATTCAATTCTGCCTGTTTCGCGACGTCGGTGGGCAAACTGGAAAAGACAAAGTCACAATCGAGCGCCGGCGCGGGAGCTTGGACCACGATCTGTCTGACAGTGTCAGGCATCTCGCCAGGCAGACGCCAGGTGCAAGCGTCGGCGTACAGCTTCCCTTGCGAACGATCCGACGCCGCGAGCGCGGTGATCTCGAACTGCGGGTGTCTCTGAAGCAATTGGATAAACCGCTGACCGACTACCCCGGTCGCGCCGAGGATGCCCACACGAAATTTCTTCGTCATAACAGAGTCAGTACCACCTGCGTCAGCAGGTGGGATCAAGATTTCGACCATCCCATGAAGTGCGTGAGACCCATCCGCTGACGCGGATGGTACCGACTTCATAACGATTTGAGCGCCTCGCCCAGTCTTCGCACACCTTCACTCAACCGTTCTTCGTTCGCGCAGAACGAAATACGCAGAAAGCCTTTACCTTCTGCGCCAAACGCTGCGGCTGGAATCGTGACGACGCCCTGTTCAAGGCCCGCCTCAGCCACGCGCAATTCGTCACCATAGTGGCTCACGTTGACCATTGTGTAGAACGCCCCTTCCGGTGCGATGGCACGCAATCCAAGATCATCGCGCAAAGACGCGAGCAAATGATCGCGCCGGCGATGAAAGATTGCGCGGTACTCTTCACGCGCGATCGCCGCTTCGCCTGTCCATGCGACGAGCGCAGCTTTCTGCGAAATACTTGACGCGCAGGTCACAGTATATCCGTGTAGCACCAGCGCGGCCTTCATCACTTCAGCATCACCGGCGAGCCATCCAATTCGCCAGCCAGTCATACGCATCGACTTGGAAAGTCCACTGACGATGATCGTGCGCGGATAGAATTCCGAAATCGATGCCGGCCGCTCGGGCGTATAGTAAAGCTCGCGATAAATTTCATCGCTGATGATGAATGCGTTCGAGCCGCTCGCCGTCACAGCATCCGACATCGCTTGCAGATCGTCGCGAGACAACGCGCGACCGGTTGGATTCGACGGGCTGATGCATATGACGACTTTCGTGCGGCTGCTGATTTTCTTCCCGAAGTCGTCGAGATCGAAACCGAAATCGGCGGAGGCCGGCAATCGATAGCGAATCTCTTTCCCGCCGACCATTTTTGTAATCATCGGGTAAGCGATGAAACCGGGATCGGGCATCAACACTTCATCGCCTGCTTCAACCAGCGTGCGCAGAATCAAATAGAGCGACTCCTGCGACCCGGCGGTGACGACGACTTGATCGATGTTGAGATTCATGTGCGGGTAATCTCCCGTGATCTTTTCCCGCAGCGCTGGGATGCCCGCCTGTAAAGTGTAGCCGCTTTTCTCTTCCTGAATTACGCGGATCGCTTCGCGCCTGATGACTTCCGGAGTTGGCAGATCCGGTTCGCCGAGGCCGAGACTGATGCTGCCGGGCTTCGCGCGATCCGAAATCTTTCGGATCATGCTTTTCTCAATGCCGCGAAGAAATGGTGGTGGAATGAATGAACTCAACGCAGCGCCTCCTCCAACTGCGTTGCCGCGTCAGTTTTTTCGTCGCGATACTTAACGATGATTGGCGCGTAGAGTGATAAGCCCCACTCACGCGCTTTGTCTGAGTTTATTGCGCGCGAACCCGGTACGACGACGGCGCCGGCAGGAATTTCGAGCGGTGCATCAGCGCTGCGCCGATAAATTGTTCCGCGCACGAGATCGAATACGGGCGTCGACCCCGTGATGATCGTTCCGGATGCCAACACGGCGCCCTCGCGCACGATTGCTCCTTCATAGACGCCACAGTTGCCGCCGACGATCACATCGTCTTCAATGATCACCGGGATAGCACCAGCCGGCTCAAGCACACCACCAATCTGCGCTGCCGCGGAGATGTGCACGCGCTTTCCAATCTGCGCGCACGAACCGACCAGCGCGTGACTGTCGATCATGGTGCCTTCGTCGACGTAAGCACCGGCGTTAACGAACATCGGCGGCATGCACACGACACCCGGCGCGAGGTACGCGCCATCGCGAATGCTCGATCCGCCCGGCACAATGCGGACGCGATCGTCAGTCGCGAACTTGTGGATTGGATAAGTGTTCTTGTCCAGGAATTGCAGAGTATGGTCCGGCGGCGACATATCGACAATCGCGCCCATGCGAAAGCCGAGCAGAATGCCGCGTTTCACCCAGGCATTTGTTATCCAAATGCCGCGGCCATCGCGTTCGGCGGCGCGAATCTCACCGCGATTGAGAGCGGCTTTGAATTCATTGAAGAGGGCGAAGTCTGCGTCGGAGTAATTGCCGCTCTGGCGCGCGGCCATGGCTTCGATTTGATCTCGTAGCGGCATAGAAGTTTCCCAGCCGCGTAGCGGCCGAATGTTTATAGCACACGATAGCCCAAAAGAATGTGCGCGGAGAGAAAAGCGTTTTGCATTTCTCTCCGCGCACTAGATCAAGATGAGCCGAACGGTTCTATAAATATCTTGCGCCTACGGCGCAAGGCTTTGCCGCGGCTAGACAGTAGCGCCTGTACTTTTGAGGACCCCAAGTTCAGCAAGCACTTCACGAATCTGCGCACGACTTTTTTCAGTAATCGGCACCAACGGCAGCCGGAAATTTTCGTCAAGTAAACCCATCATCGCCATCGCTGCTTTGACCGGGCCCGGACTCGACTCGATGAAGTTGATTTCCATCAACGGCAGCAGACGGTAATGAAGCGCGCGTGCTTCGTCCCATTTGCCGTCGAGCGCAAGATTCGTCATCTGTGACATCAGATCGGGAACTTCATTCGAAGCGACGCTCACGATTCCTTCCGCTCCCAGCGCGATTAATGGCAGCGTCACTGCATCATCTCCTGATAAAACCGAAAACCCGTTTGGCCGTTCGCGAAGTATCTCCATGATCTGTGACAAGTTGCCCGACGCTTCTTTGACGGCGACGATGTTTTCGCAATCCCGCGCGAGTCGCAGCGTCGTTTGCGCGGCGATGTTCGACGAAGTTCGGCCGGGAACGTTATAGAGCATGATGGGCATGTCCGGAACGGCTGCGGCAATCGCGCGAAAGTGGGCGTACAAACCTTCCTGCGTCGGCTTGTTGTACCAGGGTGCGACCTGCAGCACGGCATCAGCGCCGGCATCTTGCGCTCGCTTCGAATACTCGATTGCCGATGCAGTCGAATTACTGCCCGCTCCGGCAATGACCTGCGCGCGCCCACGAGCAACGTCGATCGTCATGGCGATGACGCGCGCATCTTCCTCTTCCGTCATGGTGGCGCTTTCGCCAGTCGTGCCACACGGCACGAGTAGCTTTACGCCGCCGTTGATTTGCCGATCGACAAGCTCACGCATGCGTGCTTCATCAATCGACCCATCCGAGTTGAACGGTGTCACCAGCGCCGTTGCGCAACCGCGCATCCAATCGAGTTTCATTGTCATACTGTAGTTCCTCGTTTAAAGGCGGGCTACTGCCCGCCTGGCTTCTTCTTCACAGATGGCGGGCGGTAGCCCGCCTCTAAACGTTCTGATTCGAAAGTATCTCATCAAACACTTCTGAAAATTCATAGAGACCTTTGCGGCCGACAATCCACCCCGCCCCCATCAACGCACCTTCCGCAAAGCCTTCGCGTGAACGCGCCACATGCTCGAGCGTGATGTGATCGGCGCGTGAATCAAAACCCACGCGGTGCGTTCCGGGAATGTGGCCGGCGCGCGTCGAGGAAATGGGCACATCGCGGCCGAGATGATTCGCGACGATGTCGCCTAGCTTGATGGCCGTCCCCGACGGTGCGTCCGCCTTCCGTTTATGATGGGCCTCTTCGATGAAAACGTCGTACGAATCGAGATTCTGAAAAAGTTCCGCCGCGCGCGCCGCGATGCGGAAGAAGACCTGTGCGCCAACCGAAAAGTTCGCGCCGTACAGCACTGCACCGTCCGCTTCTTCAACGGTTCGCATTAGTTCGTTGTGATCGATTTTCCAACCCGTCGTCCCTATCACCAATGGAACTCCGGCCGTCATGCACAGGTCGATGTTTCTCTGCACCGCGCCGGCCACTGAGAAATCGATCGCCACTTCGCACTTGCTGAGTTCTGCCGAGAGTTCTTCAGCCGGCCGCCTGGCATCGGGCTCATCTAAAGTCAGTACGACTGCGTGGTTTCGTTCGGCCGCCAGCCTTGCGACGAGCTGACCCATCGCGCCGTGTCCAATTAATGCGATTTTCATTGCGACAACAAACTCTTTGTCAGATTCGCGTACAAGTCTACCGCGTTTAGCAGCGCAGCCTTACTTACTTTTTCCTCGTCAGTGTGCGCGACGAGAATCGATCCCGGCCCAATTAACAGTGCGCGGCCCCAATTTGAGAGATACGGGATGTCGGTGGTGAATCGCGCAACCATCTGTTCAAAACCGTCAAGCGTCAACAGCCGAATCGGATCGTGAACAGATTTGTAATCGATCGTGGCGCGGCCGGCAATCGCGCACTCCAAATATTCTTTGATCGCCGGCGCTGACTCCGCAAGCCGAATCTGAATCGTTGCTTGCGCCGCGTCCGGAATCACGTTCGCGCGCGTGCCACCTGAGACGATCCCAATATTGCATGTCGTCTCGCCGAACACGTCGCCGCTCGGCCAATCGATTCGTCGAATGTCGGTCAGCACGTCGAGCAGCTTTTCGATCGCTGACTCGCCTTGCTCGGGATAAGCCGAATGCGCGGCGCGCCCGTGCGCGCTGATTGTCGCCTGCAGCGATCCCTTTGTGCCGATGGCGAGACGATTGTCGGTCGGCTCGCCGTTAATCAGAAACTCGGATGATTCTGCGACGGGATGGTTATTGGCGACTTTCGCTCCGGTGCTTGTTACTTCTTCGTCAACAGTGAACAGCAAGCCGATTTCGTTAATTCCGTCGGCGCGTAGTCGCTCGGCCGCTCCGATTTGCGCGGCGATGATTCCTTTCGCGTCGCAGGCGCCACGACCATAGATGAATTCGTCGTCTTCACTCGAGCCGATGAACGGCGGCACCGTGTCCATGTGCGTGGAAAGTACCACCCGCGGTTTCGCTTGCGTGGTCGCGATGATGTTCGATCGTTCAGGCGAGATGTCCTGCAACGCAACGTGATAGCCGCGCCGCATCAGCAGTTCACCAAGTGATGTCCCGATCTGAAACTCTTCGCCGGTGACCGAAGGAATATCGATCAGTTCACGCGTGAGTCGTAAGACATCGACCATTATGACGTCTGGAATCACCTAACTTCGTAGCACCGGGTCAGAGCCGCGAGCGGTAGCGACCGGATCAAGCGTCCCGAAATAGGGGCGAGCAAGGGCATCATAAACCAGAAGTGCTACGCGATCCGGTCGCTACCGCTCTCGGTTCTGACCCCGCTTCCTCAAAGCACACGCGGTGCAGACGCGTGATTGCTTCCGTTGCGTGTTCTTCATCGACCATGAATGTTAGGTTCACGCTCGACGCGCCGACGGAAATCATCGAAACGTTGATGTCGCTAATCACCGAAAACACTCGCGCGGCGATGCCCGGAGTGTTTCGCAGACCTTCACCGACCACGGAAATGATCGTGCGGTTCTCTTCGACTTCGACGGTACCGAGTCGTTCGAGGTCCGGAATCAGTTCCGCCATCGTGCGTGCATCGTCGATCGAGAGCGAGACGCTCACTTCCGAGGTTGTCACTACGTCGACCGCAGTCTTGTGTTGATCGAATACCTCGAACAGCGCGCGGAGAAAGCCGTAAGCGCCCAGCATTCGCGCGGACGTCACCTGTACAGTTGTAATTCCGTTCTTGTGCGCAATCGCTTTGATTGTCTGCGGCGTGCTTTCTGACTCAGCGACGATCAGTGTGCCGGCCTCGCGTGGTGAACGCGAGTTACAAACGCGAACGGGAATACTTCTGTCGATCGCGGGTTGAATCGTTTTCGGATGCAGAACTTTCGCGCCGAAATACGCCAGTTCCGCGGCTTCGTGATACGAAAGCACAGGAATCGTTCTGGCGTCGGGGACGACACGCGGATCCGCAGTCAAGACGCCGCTGACGTCGGTCCAGATTTGAATCTCGCGCGCGTCGAGCGCCGCGCCGACGATCGCGGCGGTGTAATCTGATCCGCCGCGCCCGAGCGTTGTTGTCACGCCCCTTGCGGTGCTGCCAATGAACCCGCCCAGCACCGGCACTTTTTTTGAATCAATCAAACGCTTCGCTTCCGCCCGTACGGCCGCGGCGGTCTCGGGTTGCGGAGTTGCGCTCCCATAGTTGTCATCAGTCTTGATGCACCGGCGCGCATCGAGGTGTAGAGCTGAGACTCCCTGCTCGCACAAAACCGCCGTCATCAATTGCGATGACAAGTGTTCACCGTAAGCGACGATCTCATCTTGAAGCGGAGGACTCGTGACCGGATGCGCCGCAATTATCTTATGCAGTTGACGAATTTTTGCGCGCGCGTCGGCGGCGACGGAAACATAAGCAGCGCGGCGGTCACCGGTGAGAAGGTCGCCGGCAATTGCCAGATGTCGTTCAAATTCTGCTTCGAGAGATTTGCTTGCGGTGCGGGCGTCACCGGCCACAGCCTTGTCGACGCTGGCGATCAATGAATTCGTAAAGCCGGCAATCGCGGAAACAACTACCACCGGGCGCGAGTTAACTGAAGACTTAACGATTCCCCCGACGCTGCGGATCGCTTCGGCGTCGGCGACCGATGTGCCGCCGAATTTCATGATCGTGGGCTGCATTCGATTGGCCAGTTAAGCACACAGCAGTCGCGCGAGCAACGCGCTTGCTGGCAACTTCTCGCTCCCGTACAATCTCAAATTACGCTTTTTGGTAGCACCGGCTGCTAACCTGTGCCCCATTTAAGATCGACAGGCTGGCAGCCTGTTTTACACGAATTATGGCTAGTTTCGACAAAATATTAACCAAAGTTTTCGGCAGTAGTAACGAGCGATTTCTGAAATCGATTCGTCCCGTCATCGAACAGATCAACGCCTTCGAATCTGAGATCGAGAAGCTCTCCGACGACCAGCTCCGCGACAAGACTGCGCAGTTCAAAGACCAGATTCAGGACGCTGTCAAAGACGCGCGTGACAAAGACGATCGCAAATACAAAGAGCAGGAAATCCTAAACGAGATTCTGCCTGAAGCATTCGCCGTGGTTCGTGAAGCAAGCAGGCGCACCACCGGCATGCGCCACTTCGATGTGCAGATGGTGGGGGGGCTCGTGCTGCATCAGGGCAAGATTGCTGAGATGCGCACGGGCGAGGGCAAGACGCTCGTCGCTACTTTACCCTCTTACTTGAATGCGCTGACCGGGCGCGGCGTTCATGTCATTACAGTCAACGATTATCTTGCTTCGCGCGACGCGGAGTGGATGGGGCAAATTCATCGCTTCCTCGGACTCGAGGTCGGTTGTATTCAAAACGACATGGATGATTTCGAGCGGCAAACTGCGTACGCTGCCGACATCACTTACGGTACGAATAACGAGTTCGGCTTCGATTACCTGCGCGACAACATGAAGTTCGATCTCGCGACGTGCGTGCAGCGCAGTCACTACTTCGCGGTCGTCGATGAAGTTGATTCGATTCTGATCGACGAAGCGCGTACGCCGCTGATCATCTCGGGTCCATCGGAGGAATCGACTGACAAGTACTTTCAGGCGAACGCGATCATTCCGCAGCTTCAGAAGGGCGAAGAATTAGAAGAAGGCAAAAAAACCGGCGACTACATCGTCGATGAAAAGAACCACTCCGCAGTACTGACAGATCAAGGCGTCGAGAGAGCCGAGAAGCTGCTCGGCGTCGGCAATCTCTACGATCCTGGCAACATGGAGTTGCTCCACTGCGTCGAGCAGGCGCTGAAGGCGCACACGCTCTACAAACTCGATCATCAGTACGTGGTGCAGGACGGCGAAGTGATCATCGTCGATGACTTCACCGGGCGTTTGATGAAGGGCCGTCGCTGGTCAGATGGTTTGCACCAGGCGGTGGAAGCGAAGGAAGGTGTCAAGATCGAACGTGAGAACCAAACGCTCGCGACAATCACACTACAGAACTACTTCCGGCTTTACGAGAAACTTTCGGGCATGACCGGTACGGCGGAAACGGAAGCGGCTGAGTTTCACTCGACTTACAAACTCGACGTGATCGTCATTCCGACGCATATGCCGATGGTGCGGAGAGACAATCCAGACGTCATCTACCGCACGCTGCCGGAAAAATGGGATGCGGTGGTCGAAGAAATCAAGGGACTGCACGAGAAAGGTCAACCAGTTTTGGTCGGCACAGTGTCAGTGGAAAACTCGGAATTGATTTCGCGACGCTTACAGCGCGTCGGCGTTCCGCACAACGTCTTGAACGCGAAGTATCACGAGCGCGAAGCGGAGATCGTTGCGCAAGCTGGACGCCGGGGCATGGTGACGATCGCGACGAACATGGCCGGTCGCGGCACTGACATTCTGCTCGGCGGCAATCCCGACTTCATGACGCGCGAGTTTCTCAAAGAACAGGAGGTCGATCCCGACGAAGCCACTGAATCGCAATGGCAAAATGAATACTTGAAAGCCAAGCGCATTGTTGAAGCGGAACATAACGAAGTCGTTTCACTCGGCGGACTCCACATTCTCGGTACCGAACGGCACGAGTCACGCCGCATCGACAATCAGCTCCGCGGTCGCGCCGGCCGTCAGGGTGATCCGGGCTCATCACGGTTTTATCTGTCGCTCGAAGACGATCTGATGCGCATCTTTGCCGGCGACAAGGTCAAAGCGTTGATGCAGCGGCTCGGCATGGAAAAAGGCGTTGCGATCGAATCAAAGATGGTTTCGAAGCGTATTGAGGCGGCGCAGAAGTCGGTCGAAGGCCGCAACTTCGAAACGCGGAAACATCTGCTCGAATACGACGACGTGATGAACAAGCAGCGCGAGACGATCTACGGCCTGCGCCGCCAACTGATGGAAGAACCCGATCAGCGCGAGTACCTGATGGGCGAAACCGGTGTCGCGCGCGATCTGCTTTCGGACATCACACGTCAATATCTCGATGCCAACATCTCTCCCGATGATTGGGACATCGAGAAATACAAGGTTCAGGTCCATACAATCTACGCTTTGGATACCGACTCGGATGGCATCGATTTTCAGCGCGCAACCCCCGAAGAGAACGAAACGACTCTGTGGGAGAAACTCAAGACACAGTACGCTGACAAAGAGAAGCACATCGGCGATGAAGCGATGCGCACGTACGAGCGCATCATCATGCTCAACATCATCGATGCGCAATGGAAGGATCACTTGCTGGCGCTCGATCATCTGAAGCAGGGCATTGGCCTGGTTGGTTATGGTCAGAAAGATCCGTTGGTTGAATACAAGAAAGAGAGTTTCGATCTGTTCCAGGCGATGCTCGACCGCATCGACACGACGACGATTCGTTCGCTGTTCAATCTGCAGGTCATCGCCGAAGAGTCGCCGGAAGAGATTCAACGGCGCCGTCTCGCCGCACGCCGGCGCGGTTCGCGCTCGATGCAGTTCACCGGTCCCAACCAGGGCGCGGCGGCCGCGGGGGAAGAAGAAGGAAAGGTCAAAACTGTCGTGCGCGATCAACCAAAAGTGGGCCGCAATGATCCTTGTCCCTGCGGCTCCGGCAAGAAATACAAGAAGTGCCACGGCGCGGCATAGGCACGGTAGTTCTGATTTATCTCATGCCCAATCACCTCACCAACCAGATGCTCGTCGCATCCTGTCTTTTCGCTCGGCTTGCGATCATCGTCATTTAATCCTCTTGTTGGTGAGCTTCGCTGCGGTCATTGCCGTATGGTTTGACAAATGCCGCCGTCGAAGCGGCTCGTCACATAAAGTTTGTGCCGGCCATGAAAGATGGAAAGCCGGTTTCGACGTTCATGCAGCTCGAATACAATTTCAATCTTTTCTGACGCGAAATTCTCCAACACAGCCGTCATCCCATCAGTTACACTGTCTTGTGGCCGCTGAACTCACACCAACTAATCCATTAGTTCGTTCGATCGTTTCCGGCGCGGCGCCGCCGTCTGCGCGGATGGCCGCGGCCCGAGGATTGTTGCCGCTGGCGCAGTCGGAATTGCTTGAAGCGCTCGTGGTTCTGCGCAGCGATTCAGATCAAGCAATCGCGCAAGCTGCCCAGGCGACGCTCAGCAATCAGACACCGGAAGATCTCCTGAACGTTGCGCGCGGTGCTGACGCGACGCCGTCCGTGCTGACGTATCTCGCCGCCCAAACAAACTTCGCACGCGAGCTTTATGAAGCCGTCACAACGCATGCAAACACCCCTGACACGGCGATTGTTTCGCTCGCCGGCGCGACGGCCGACGGCTCGTTGCTTGAGTTGATTACGCTGAATCAGCAGCGGCTGATCCGCGCACCGGAAATCATCGATGCGATACTCGCGAACGCCGCTCGCACCGCGGAAGCCGAGCGTCGCGTCCGGGAAGTGCGCCGCGAGTTCTTTGAAAAGGAACGTGGCGCCAAACAGATTGCCGGCGAGCTCCGCGCGCGGGGTAACGCAGCCGCCGCCGAGTTTTTCGAATCGGCGGAACTGCAGACGATCGACGGCGCGCTCTCGGTCGATGATGCATGGCTCCTCGCGCAGCACATCGAAGTATCTGACGTTGATATCGATGACAGCTGGTTGGCGCGCGAGCTAATCGAAGAGATGCTCGTCGAAACGCCGGAGCAAGCGGCTGCAAATGTGCAGGCAGTTCTCGCGGCAGAGAAGCTGGACGCCGGCGAAGTTGCGCCCGAGAGAATCTCGCTGGTGCGCCGCATCATGTTCATGACCGTCAAAGACCGAGTGAAGTTTGCGCTTAAGGGAGACCGCGAAGCGCGCGGCATTCTGGTTCGCGATTCCAACAAAGTCGTCGCGACGGCCGTCATTCACAACCCACGCATCACCGACAAAGAGATCGAGAACATCGCGGCCATGCGCACAGTTTCAGAAGAAGTTCTGCGACTAATCGGCATGAATCGCGCCTGGGCCCGTTCATACACGATTATTCACAACCTCGCGCGCAATCCGCGCACACCGATGCCGACCGCTATGAATCTTCTGCCTCGCATCCAGCAGAAAGATCTGAAGGCGCTCTCGGACAATCGAAACGTACCTGAAGGTGTTCGGCGTCAGGCCTATCGTCTGGTGCAAACTCGCGCCGGAAAGTGAGTTAGAGATTTCTCCTATCTCAGTATCTCAGTGATTTACGGCGTATGCGGTCTGTCACAAACCTGTCAACATTTTGTCAATTTTCGCTTGACTCGAAATGATAATGGGTATAGATTGCGCCTTACCGAGTCACGTTTCAGGTATTTGACAGAGTCGATGCGATCAGCGTGGTGCTGATTCAAAGCGAATGCGGCTGTTTATATCGTACCTCGCCGCAGACTTTATCTCGCCCGTCAGCACAGCACCACCTTGATTTACAGGATCGGCCATCAGTGACGATTCTCAAGTCTTTGCACTGTCATTCCCTGTAATACCCGAACCTACCCGGAAGTCGCGCCCCGCCAGTCTTTTTAATTGGCGGGGCGCAAGTCTTTTATGTATCCTCCGATGTCCCTGCGCCCTTTTCTTGCTGTCACCCTTCAAAATTAATGTCAGTGACACCGGCGCCCGCGATAACTTAAAGTCGCTGCTCGATTTCTTGGGCGAAGAAGCGCTGAACAAAATCAGGAATAAAGCCTGACGTTCAACTGGTCCCATTCCGTCTACTTTGTAAAAACTTGTGAAATTCTCGTCGTGTACGTGTGCTTGTCTTGCCGACGACCGGCAACCGATGGATAATGCGCGCACAAATTTCACGGTTAAGGAGTGCCCGCGATGATTTCACCAAAACGAATTTCTTTTTGCCTCTCGGTCGTTGCGTTTGTGTTCGCATCTTTTGCTTATGTCGCCGCGCAGCAGCCGCCGGTGCAGATCAAGCCAATTCGTCCCAGCCAAAAGGCGAGCGTCATGCAGACAATTGGTGTCACCGACATCACCATCACTTACAGTCGTCCCGGCGTGCAGGGCCGAACAATTTTCGCGGATGCGCCGGCTTCTATGGCCGCACGTGCGCAGGGCGAAGCCACGCTGGACGATCAAATCAAGCGGCAGAAGGGTGAGCCGATCACTCCGTACGGCCACGTCTGGCGCGCCGGCGCGAATGAAGCAACCCTGTTCCAAGTCACGGATGACGTGTTAATCAATGGGCAACCGCTCAAGGCTGGTAGTTATAGCCTGGAAGCGATTCCGACTAAAGACGAGTGGACCATCATCTTCAATAACGATCCCGGACAATGGGGCGCGTTCAGTTACGACGAGAAGAAAGACGCGCTGCGCGTTAAAGCGAAGCCACGTTGGGTGAACGACAACCAGGAATGGCTGTCCTTTAATTTTGATCCGATTACTGCGAATTCAGCCCAGGTGAATCTGCGCTGGGAAAAAGTCAGCGTGCCGTTCACCGTCGAAGTGAAAGACGTTAAAGCCGTCTGGCGCGCGCACGCCGATGAGACGATTGCGGCAAACCCGACGAACGAAGACCTGCCGCGCCAAGTCGCCGCCGCTTACTTTAACGATAAGAACTATGATGAGGCCCTAAAGTTCGTCGACCAGTCCATCAAGATCAAAGAAACTTTCCGCAATCTCTCGCTGAAGGCGAATACTCTGTGGGCGATGGGTAAGAAGGACGAAGCAGTGGCAGTAGCCGACGCGGCCATCGCAAAGGGCAAATCGGAAAAAGCCAACACCGCGGCGTTCGAAAAACGCGTTGCTGACATGAAGGCCGGGAAGTTGTAATCGATCGTGCCCGTCAGCACGAAATCTTTATAGCAACAAGAGCCTTCACTACTAATATACCGGCCAGAGCGAAGCGTTGGCGCATCGCTCTGGCCGTACCTCTTCCGGCGAGCGTGGCGCTACAAATATTCTGCCGCTACCCGGCTTAGCCCAACGCTGAAACTTCAACCTTCCCGCGCCCGTAAAAAGTTGTATTCTTTCCAGCCGTCATGCCGTTTGTTGAACCTCTAACTAACTGGACACTATGAAAATAACTCTACTTCGACGCGCCAGAGTCTTGCTCTGCGCTGTTTCGCTTTTTGGCCCACAACTACTGCTGGCCCAGAAGGCTATATCGCCAACTGCCAAACCCTTCGAACTCACCGTCGACAGCATCATGCGCGGGCCGCGTTTGGTCGGTTATCCGCCCAGCGGTGTTTACTGGTCGCAGGATAGTCAGCGCGTTTATTTTCGTTGGAAGCAAGCAGACGAACCACGTCTGAAAGAGATGAGTCTGTATGTCGTTAATCGAGACGGCACCGGTTTACGGCGTCTGACTGAGGAGGAAGCGCGACAAGCGCCGCCCGCGAACGGTGAGTTATCGAAAGACAAATCGATGACCGTTTTCACGGACGAAGGCGACATTTTCATTTACGATCACACGAAGAATGCGCGGCGGCAAATCACGAAAACTGTCGACGCCGAAACCAATCCGCACTTCACATTCGATCAGAAACGGATTTACTTCACCCGCGCGAACAATCTGTACGCGATGACTCTGGATGGCGGGGTGATGGAGCAACTCACCGACATTCGCATCGGCGCACCCTTGCCCGCCGCATCGCCGAAGGGAACTGACAGTCAGGAATATTTGAAGAAGGAAGAGCGCGGACTGCTCGATGCCGTGCGCGAGCGCGCGGAACAGCGCGAAGAGCAGGAGAAGAAGCGCAAAGAACGCGAGACCCGCAAGCCGTTTGCCGTCCCGACAGGCCAAAACGTCGTCAACCTGAGTCTCTCGCCCGACGGAAAGTACGTCATCGCGACAATCAGCGAGCCGGGCGCCGGCAGCAAGAACACCATCGTGCCGAACTATGTAACTGAGTCGGCTTACACAGAAGACATCCCCGGCCGCAACAAAGTTGGCGATACACAGAACCGCACGCGGCTGGTTGTGATCAATGTCGAAACGGGTGAAACGAAGAATGTCGATCACGGTCAGAAGCTTCCAGCGAATGCTCCGCCGCAGCGCACGGAATTGAACACGACGGAGCAAAGTAATGTCAGTACCGGTAGCGGTAGCGACCGGGTCAATGCTCAAGCAAAGGCCTCAACCGAACCGAAAGCTCGTGAAGTGCAGCTATCGCAACTTCAGTGGTCAGAGGATGGCAAGAACGCCGTGCTGATGGGCCGCGCCGCGGACAACAAAGATCGCTGGGTGATGTTGCTTGATCCGACGACCGGAAAAACTAAAGTGCTCGCGACGGTGCACGACGAAGCGTGGGTGGACGGTCCGGGCGCATTCACGATCGGTTGGCTACCCGATAACGAGCACGTGTACTTTGAATCAGAACGCGATGGTTGGGCGCATCTGTATTCGGTTTCGATCAATGGCGGTGAACCGAAGCAATTGACTTCGGGCCCGTTCGAAGTTTCAGATGTACGTCTATCGCAAGACAAAACGAAGTTCTATTTCACTTCCAGCGAGGGCAGCGTCTTTCAACGGCATCTATTTTCAATGCCGATTGCCGGTGGAACGCGGATTCAGATTACGGGCTTGCCGGGTCAGAACCAGGTAGAGATCTCACCCGACGAGACGACGCTTGCCGACGTACGCTCGTACAGTAATAAACCGCCGGAGCTTTACCTCCTGCCGAACAAATCGATGGATGAGAGAGCCTCAGCGGCGATCAAACCGGTCACAACTTCACCAATTCCGGAGTTCTTTACGAACGATTGGATCGATCCGCGGCTGGTCAGTTTCAAAGCACGCGACGGCGCGACTGTTTGGGGGCGCTTGTACATCTCGTCGAATCATAAGCCCGGTGGGCCAGCGGTGCTGTTCGTGCATGGCGCCGGTTACTTGCAGAACGTGCATCGCTGGTGGTCGCAGTATTACCGCGAGTACATGTTCAATCATCTTTTGATGGAGCGTGGGTTTGTCGTGCTCGATATCGACTATCGCGGCTCATCGGGTTACGGCCGCGACTGGCGCACCGGAATCTATCGGCACATGGGCGGCAAAGACCTGACTGATCATGTCGATGCCGTGAATTATCTCGTAAACGAATTTGGCGTCGACCCAAAACGCGTGGGGTTATACGGTGGCAGCTATGGGGGCTTCATCACGTTGATGGCGATGTTCACGCAGCCGGACGTGTTTGCGGCGGGCGCGGCGCTGCGGCCGGTGACGGATTGGGCGCACTACAATAACAGTTACACCGGCAACATTCTGAATCTGCCGCAAAACGACGCGGAAGCATACAAGCAAAGTTCGCCGATCTATTTTGCGAATGGGCTAAAAGGCGCTTTGCTGATTTGCCACGGCATGGTCGATACCAACGTGAATTTTCAGGACACCGTGCGGTTGGTCGAGAAGCTGATCGAACTGCGCAAAACGAATTGGGAAGTAGCGCCATACCCGGTTGAAGATCATGGCTTCGAACGCGAAGAAAGTTGGGCAGACGAGTACAAGCGCATTCTGAAATTGTTCGTCGACAATTTGAAGCCAGATGTGCGCGCGCCAGCGGCGCGTCAACGAGTGAAGTAAGAGTGATTTACAGAACCGCGAGTGGTAGCGAGCCGGATAAACATTCAACATGGTTGAGGGTTGTGTGCTTGACACGCTCGCTACCGCTCGGGGTTCTGTAACCCGATTAGGCGATGAGGTCAGTACCATCCGCGTAAGCGGATGGGTCAGAGCGCCTCTGAGTTGAATCAATGACCCACCTGCTAACGCAGGTGATACTAACTTCATTGCCTTCCAATCATCTCAAATCTCACGTTTCCAATCGGGTATTTCTGCCAGTCTTTGTAATCGAAGTGCCACCATTCCGGCGGATAAACCGCAAAGCCTTCGTTTTCCATTACGCGGCGCAGAAGATCTCGATGCCAACGTTCCAGTGAAGTGCCGCCGGGATAATCTGCATGCGCGCGGTCGGTTGTCTCGTCGTAGGTGCTAACCATTTCGACCGGCTTTCCGGTTTTCAATTCGTAAAGGGTGAGATCGACAGCGCAGCCACGATTGTGACGAGAACCTTTCGAGGGATCGGCCACGAATACTTTCTTGTCATCAGGCGTCGCATCCCAGAAAACCTTCGTCACGTACCAGGGACGATAAGCATCGTGAATCAGCAGACCATAACCGTATGACTTCAAAATCTTATTCGCACGTACCACTGCCTCCGCCGCCGGTCTCTGCATGAACGCGCGGGCTTGTGAATAGAATTTCGTCCCCAGAAAGTTGTTTGTTGTCGCGTAGCGAATCTCAAGATGAATGGTCGCATCGAGTTTGCGCAGTTCAACCAAATCCGGCACCAGGAAATGCACATTTTCATAGGGTGGCTGCGCCCCGAGCGCTTCTTTCATCAACTTAGCGACGGGCCGCAGCGGCTTGATGCGCAGTTGATTGCCGGTCTCGGGTTCGATGTTGCGGCGTTTGAGGGTCTGACCGTCGATCGTCAGTTGCGTCGCACGACCGCGTGAATCACGCACGAAGACAAGTCGCTGGCCGGCGCGCGAGCCGTCGCGAAACTTGAAAACACTTTGTCCGACTTCGTCGAGCTTTTGCGCTTCTTTGCGATTGAATAACGCAACGAGCGTTCTGTCCTGTTCGAGAATGATCAGAATGTTTTCATCAGGCCCGTACTCGCCGATGAGTCCGCGCCAGCGCGCAGGAGCCGGCGCGGGTTTCGGTGTGAGTGCCGGCTGCGCGACCAGATTCGGCGCGACCAGAAGAACAAAAACAAAAGAGATTAGACGGGTTGTGCGATTGCGCATAAGTTTGTCCAAGTCGAGGCGGCCGTGATTGTATCAGTCAACGAGCCTGCGAAGCAGGCGGCAGAAAATAGCCCCGGGTGTGCGAGCAAAGCGAGCGTAACGCGGGGACCATTGCCAAAAAAGATCAGAGCCGGCGAAGCGGGCGACAGATACAGAACCGCTTGCGGTAGCAAACGGGTTAAAGAGTCGCCTCGGAACTCAAAGCGACGCCTTATCCCGCTCAGTATCGTTCGCGGTTCTGTATCTGTCGCCCGCTTCGCGGGCTCGTGAATCTTAACTAAACATAGCCCCGGCTTACGTCCGGGGTTAAACTCTGCTGCCGCTCCGCGGCTCGTTGCGTGGCAAGATCAGATGGCTGGGATGGACCAAGCTAAACCAGGAAGTACAGACCTCAAATTAATCTTTACGATAGATCACTCCATTTTTCATCACGAATACTGGTTTCTCCATCGCGTGAATGTCTTTCAGCGGATCGCCTGAAACGGCGACGATATCGGCCCACTTGCCGACGGTCAATGAACCGAGGTTCTTGTCCCAGCCCAGCAGTCGCGCACCGTTCATCGTTCCCGCGACGATTGCGTTCATGTTCGACATGCCGCCCCATTCGACAAGCAGCACGAACTCGCGCGCGTTGGTGCCGTGCGGAATCACTCCCGCATCAGTGCCCAGAGCGATGTTCAAATTGTTCGCGACCGCAATCTTGATCGCTTGTCGCACATGCGCGCCGGCCGCCAAAGCTTTTTCCGCGCGCAAGCCTTTCAGCACACCGTCCTTCGCCGCGCGTTCGACGGCTTCGCCGGCCATTAGCGTCGGCACCAGAAATGTGCCGCGCTCTTTCATCATGCGCGCGCCTTCTTCGTCGAGAAACGATCCATGTTCGATCGAAGACACGCCGGCGCGCGTCGCGATCTTGATTCCCTCGGTGCCGTGCGCGTGTGCGGCAACTTTTCTATCTAATTTATTCGCCTCGTCGACCAGGGCTTTCAGTTCTTCGTAACTGTACTGCGTTGCGCCAACGGCATCGCCTTCCGAAAGCACACCGCCGGTCGCGCAAGTTTTAATGACATCTGCTCCATACTTGATTTGATAACGGACGGCGGCGCGAATTTCTTCCGGCCCGTTCGCGACCCCCTGCATGGGCCCGAGTTGCAGCAAACCAGGTTTGTAACCATTCTCATCGCAGTGCCCGCCGGTGATACCGATCGCGTGTCCGGCAGTTTCTATTCGGGGTCCGGGCGTCCATCCTTCGTTGATTGCTTTGCGCAAGGCCATGTCGCTGAACGGTCCTTCAGCGCCGACGTTCCGCACGCTGGTGAATCCCGCCATCAAAGTGTCACGTGCGTGAATGACTCCGAGGATCGCGCCCCATGCGTCATAGTCGCGCACCGCAGACGTATCGCCTTCCGGATCGCCGAGTACGCGCCCTATGAGATGCGTGTGTGCATCAATGAAACCCGGCAGCAGAGTCACATCGCCGAGATCAATCGTCTTCGCACCCTGCGGCACGCGGAACGACCTGGCGTCACCGACGGCGGTGATTTTGTTGTCGGTGACGATCACGACAGCATTGTTGATTGCTGGCGCGCCGGTGCCGTCGATCAGGCGCGCCGCACGCAACACGACCATACCCCTGCCTTCGGGCGGCTGCGGCCGAATTCCAATGGGCGCCTGATTTTGTGCTGGGGAAAGGCAAAAGCCGACCAGCAGAATAACAGCGACGACGAGTGCTCTGATCCTTATCACAGGGGTTGTCCTCTTTGCTTTGGAATGAAAGGAACGATTTGCTTGCGCAAACAGCCGTGGCATTCTAGTTGAGATTTCAGGAAGCCGCTAGCATTCGCAGTGCTCTCACTTTTAGACTCTGCGGTCCTCTGCGAAGCACTCGGACTTTCCTCTGCGGTTATGATGTGAACACAGGTAAGAGCCGCAGAGGAGCGTGGAGGCTTTCGCAGAGGACTCAGAGAAATACCAACTTGGGCGCCACTCCAATATTGTCCAATGGATGCGCCAGGAGTATCTTTTTCGCAAGCCAGGTCTCCTCTTTAGCGTGTCCAGGTTTATCGATGCGGCTCAAGTTTTCATTTCCCCGCTTTGCGTTTGTGCTTCTCGTCGTGATGCTCAGTGCCACGTATGCCGCGGCGCAGATTGATGATAAAGAGAAACCGCAGAGAGAGCTCGAGCAGCGTCAGGAACTCGAGCGCAAGACCTATGCACTGGTCGACGAGATAGCCTCCGGGGCTTGGGGTTTGAAGCTGGCGGAGAACCGATCGTTTATTCAAGCTAGCGCCGCGGACCTGCTCTGGAAGCATGACGAGAAACGCGCGCGAATACTGTTTTGGGATGCACTCAGCACTCTCGGTTTGCGGACTGACACCGGTGACGACGCGACCACGAAAGACACAAATGATTCCAAGTCGAAGGGCGCACAAACGAAGAGTCAAGCAAGTGAAAAAGTACTGAAGGAGTATTCTGAAGCCTATTCGGTGCGTCGAAATTTTCTAATCCGAGTCGCACGGCGCGATCCGCAGCTTGCGCTCGACATGTTGCGAGCCACGCGTCCGCCGCCGCTTCCACCAAACCCAAACTTTCGCTTGCCTGATGACAGTGATCTCGAACAGGAGATTGCCAATCAAGCCGTTGAGCGCGACCCGAAGAAAGCGCTTCAGATGGCGCGTGAAAGTTTAACGAAGGGCCTTACGTTTCAGTTGCTGTCTTTGCTGAATAGTTTGAATCGACAGAACCAGGACCTTGCGACTGAATTTGCGGGAGACATCATCGATAAGATTCACACTGTCGATCTCGCGACGGACCCGGACGCTTTCTGGATCGGGGCTTATCTGTTACAGGCATCCCGGACTCCGAAGGCGAACGCAGAAGACTCGCAGAAGGAAAATTTTGTAGTCGCTTGGAAACAACTAAAACTCAGCGACGATCAGCGGCGCGAACTTGTCGAGTTGCTGACCGATGCTGCCTCGAGTGCCTCCGCACATCCGAATCTCGCCGGTGGTCTTAGCGAGCTCATGCCCGAAATTCAGTTGTATGCGCCAGATCGTGTTGCCACTGTCAGAGCGAAAATGGCGCAGGTCAATAGCTCGTTAACGAATGAACAGAAAGATTGGAAAACTTACGAATCGCTGTATCGAACGGGAACGCCTGAACAGATGATTCACGCGGCCAATTCAGTCACCGGCGAACAGCGTCAATCGCTCTATCGTGAAGCCGTATCTGTCGCCGTCATGCGCAATCGCGCGGACGCTTTGCGCGAAACTATTAACAGGGAAGTCGCCGACGATACACAGCGAAAAGCGCTGATTGATTCTCTTGACGCCGAAGAAATCGGGGCCGCAATCTACCGAGGCAATGTTGATGAGTTGCAGAAACTACTTCCGACAATTCGGCTAAAAGAGCAGCGGGCGCTCGCGATGGCAGAGCTTGCGCTGATCCTCGAGAAAAAAGGCCGTCATGAAGAAGCTTTGAAGCTGTTACAGGACGCCCGGCCGTTAGTGAAAATCGATTTCAATAGTGACACACAATCGCGTGCGTTTCTTGCGCTGATACTTGCCTACTCGCTCGTTGATCCACCACAAGCCTTCGCGATGGCCGAGCCAATCATCGATCGCGCGAACGACAACATCTCGAAACTTTTGTTTTTGGACAAGATTGTGCACAGCGGAGCAGTTAAGAGCGGCGAGATAGTCATGCAAGATCCTGGCGTGCCGCTTGACTTTGCTCTCATCAAGTACGGACGCGGCGTTGTAGCGCTGGCGAATGCCGATTTCACACGCACTAAGGCGCTTGCCGATCGCTTTCAGCGGAATGAGTTGAAACTAATGGCGCGACTGTTAATTGCGCAGTCAATCCTGCGGAGCATGGAAGTCTCCGATAAACCCGAAACACCAACCGAACCTTCCCCCTAGAAAATCCATGCGGTAGTGGCAACTCGCGTCAGCCTTTTCCCATTAGCTGAACTATACTTAGCGCGTCGAATGCCTGCCAAACTATGGGCGTCGCAAAACTAACTGACCAAAACGTAATCGTCCCCGACAGCAAATACGCGCGCGTCGAGCGCGAGCGTCGATTCTTGTTGAATGATTTGCCGGAAGGTCTGACACGCACCGATCCGCACCTGCAGATTACCGACAACTACATTACGGGAACGCGACTGCGAATTCGGAAGGTGCGCGACCCAAAGACAAACAAGTGGACGGTAAAATTCACGCAGAAGTTTGCGCCGGATCCGAAAGATCTTGCGCGCACGATCATCACGAACCTGTACTTGACTGCACTCGAAGCCGACACGCTAACGGTCTTCGAGGCAAATGAAATTCGAAAAAACCGCTACTGCTTTGATTTCGAAGCGCGGCGATTTTCGATCGACCTGTTCCTCGGCGATCTCTTTGGATTGGTGTTGGCGGAAACTGGTTTCGAAAACGACGAGGAGATGGAGCGCTTTCAAACGCCACCCTTCGCCCTTGCTGACGTAACGAACAATGAGATATTTACGGGGGGACGGTTGTGCAGCCTGACATTCGACGATATCCGCCAGGAAGCGCAACGGGCCGGCTTGGTGAAAGCGCAAACTTCCAACTAGACACGATGAAAACCAACTTTCAAATAACTTTTCTTCTTTTAATCGCGGTCGCCGGGTTTGGCGCATGCCGCAAATCCCCTACAACCCAGAACCCGAACACTAATCTTGCTTCGCCGCCACAAGAGACGATTGGCGGCGGCGCGGCTCCGACGGGCGAGAAATTCTCGTTTCGTGGATCGATTGCGAGTCTTTCGATTGAAATGACGCTCGTCCGTGACAACGACCGACTGACCGGCACGTACTTTTATCCACGTGTCGGCAAGAACATTGACTTAAAGGGTTCGATCGATAGCGGCGGCAAACTTGAGCTGCGTGAAACCGACGAGACCGGCAAAGACACCGGCGTGTTCAAGGGCCAATGGAAGTCGAATGACTTTGGAGTTGCTTCGATCGAAGGCAAATGGTCCCGGCCCGACGGATCAAAAGCAACGGATTTCGAACTTACGCAGCAGCCGCTCGAATTCACGGCGGCAGTTCGCGTCACGCCAAAATTGATCCGCGAGAATAACAAGCAAGGAAAATACTCGATCAATGTTGAGTATCCGCAGATCGAAGGCGATTCACGCTTCGACGGCTTCAATCAGCAGGCGCGGGCGATGATCACAAAGGACATCGCCGCTTTCAAAACTGCCGAGGGCAATCCGAGCGAAGAAGCAACGGATTTGGCTGATGAGGCACAAAATTCAACACTCGACATTGGCTACAACATTCGTTTCGCGACTGACGATTTAATTAGCGTTGAATTGTCCGAGGATCAGTATTCGCGCGGGGCCGCACATGGCAGCAATATCACCCTCGTGCTCAATTACGACGTAAAAAATAAAAAGAAGCTGGCGCTTGCGGATCTGTTTCAACCGAAATCGAATTACTTGAGCGCCATTTCTGCTTATTGCATCAAGGACTTGCAGGACCAAAGCAAGAAGAATGACATGCTGATGGCCGATCAAATCAAGGAAGGTGCAGCTCCGCGATCCGACAATTACGGTGCCTGGATAATTACGCGCAAAGGTCTGTGGATAACGTTCGATCCTTATCAGGTCGCGGCGTACGCCGCAGGGCCTCAACATGTTCTGGTTCCCTACTCAGCGTTGAAGTCGATCGTTAAGCCGGACGGACCAATCGGTACTCTTGCTGGCTAACTCACCTGAGTTTGTTTAGCAGCGGGCTCCTGCCCACCGCGGCCTGGGTAAAAAGAAGTGGGCGGGCAGTAGCCCGCCTCTAAACTTTTATGAATAGAAATGTCGGGTTGTTAGTTGTGATTGCGGGCGGTGCGCTGATCGTGCTAGGCCTCCTGATTTATTCTGGAGCGCTGTCGTGGTTCGGACGCCTGCCCGGCGACATTCGTTATGAAGGTGAACATACGCGCTTTTACTTTCCGCTGGTTTCCTCGATTCTTGTCTCAGTTCTTATGACCGTCTTGCTCTATCTGGTGCGCCGGTTTTTCTGATTGACCAACATCCGATAAGCGTCGTCGCGCTTCAGACCCAGTTCCTTTGCCGCTTGCTTCATGGAAGTCTTCTGGTCAATGCCTTCGCGTTCGAGCTCATTCATCAGTTCGCGCAGTTGATCTACAAGTGAAGTTGTTCGTGTAGACGCGACTGTCTTCGCGGTGTGTCCCGAAATGACCACGACGAACTCACCGCGCGGTGTTTCGATTTCGGAAAAGCGACTGATTAGTTCGGAGAGAGACCCCCGCGCGAATTCCTCATGAAGTTTAGTCAACTCACGCGCGATGACGGCCTCGCGGTCACCCAGGACTTCACGCGCGTCCTTCAGCGTTGCTTTGATGCGATGCGGCGCTTCATAGAATACGAGCGTGGCAGTAATCGAACTCAGTTCGTTCAGCTTGGCGCGGCGCGATCCGGCACGCGCCGGTAGGAAGCCCGCGAAGAGAAATTGATCCGTTGCGAGTCCTGATGCGCTGAGCGCTGTGATCGCTCCCGAGGCCCCGGGAATCGGCACGATCGAAATGCCGCGGTCAATCGCTGTCTTCACAATGCGGAAGCCCGGATCGTTAATGAGCGGCGTGCCTGCGTCTGAAACGACGGCGACGTTCTTTCCCGACGTAAGCAACTCACAAAGCCCGGTCGCGCGCTCCTGCTCGTTGTGTTGGTGGTAGCTGGTTGTCGGAGTCGTGATGCCGAAGTGATTTAGTAGCTTGCGCGTATGTCGCGTGTCTTCACAGGCGATCAGGTCGACGTCGCGCAGTATGCGCAACGCTCGGTGGGTGATGTCCTCGAGATTGCCGATCGGAGTCGCGACGATGAAAAGCGTGCCGGGCACGGCGCTATTCTGTCATCGCCGTCCGCAAACGCGAAAGCCCTGCTCGTTGGCGAGCAGGGCTTCCAATTACCGAAATCGTAAAGGCAAAACAAAAGCCTCGTCTGCCTGAGGGAAGCAGCGAGGCTTTGTCTGGCCGGCACTGGCATCTAGCGCGTCAAAACTGGCGCAACGGCCGGCTTGGGTACTGTGCTAGTTAGAAGCGCATGTTGATGTCGTACGCTTCGCTGATGATGTGAAGATTGGATCTGATTTCGCTCAGTTCATAGTCCACATCAGTCCTGCCGGTACGCAATCTCAAGTAACGATCCAATCGCATACCCTGGTCCACAACGACCTGCGCTTCGTCGTAACTGCTACTAAGATCGCGGCCATTTGCTGATGCCCGTCTTAGCTGCCGCACGGCACGCCTGAAGTCCTCCACCTGCGCAACGGCCGTCGTGTCGGTATTAGTTACCCAGAAAAATCCGAGCACCCTTCGTGCTCGCGTCTGGCTAAGGTCGGTTTCCAGCCTTACAGTTGCGTTGTCCAGACGTTGAATTGCGTCGCGCACTTCGCCGCGATCGTAGTCAGAACGATCATAACGATCATAACGATCGCGGCCGTAGTCCTGTGCTGAAGCGACGACCGGTATTGCGAAGATTAAAAGAGCGGTCGCCATTAACAGCCGCATGAAAATGTTGTTCCTCACGTTAGTTCACCTCCTCTAGAGTTGTCATCTGTTTTCCATACATGGATTGAGCCAAAGTCGCAGGTCAGTACGGTGACAAGTCAAATGCGCGAGTATCACAACAAAAGCACCAGACTTTTTAGATTGTTAGAAGAGAAGCCTAATGCTTTCTCAAGACTCGGTAAGAATCGCTAGATGACGTAGAAGATCTGAGTGACTCAGGATTGAGTGTTTTTCGTCCTCATCCAGGACAAACCATCGCGGAGAACCTTTCGATGAGCTAACCAATAGCAGCTCAACATTCATTCGCGCTCGGCCCAGGTGCCTGATATTCGCACATGCCAGCCCGCCGCCCCGCACAATTCCATCGCGCGGCGTGCGCGGCCAACCGCTCTCGATCGTCAATGCGCGAACGCCCCGACGCAACGTGACCTGCCTGCCGACCATGCTGGCAGTGCCACGGGAAAAGCGGTGCTCATCATGCCGTTCGAGTTGAATGCCGGCGCCCGAACGATTCGCTTCGCCGGCCAGCAAAACAAATTCGTTGATTAACCAGTCCGTACCGGTGCGGCGCAGCAGGTCATTGCGTCGCTTGAGGCTCAAGTAATCGGCAATATCGCGCCGCCCCGCGGCGTGCGCGCGAGTCTGCGCTTCCGTCAACGCCAGCTCCCAGGCTTCGTCAAGCTCGCTCATTTGAAAAGGGAAAAAGGAAAAAGGAGAATCGCATAGCCTCTGGATTCTTGCACTCGATGTATCTGGAAGTATTCACCTTTACCTTTTACCTTTTGCCTTTTTCCTTTTGCCTTCGCGCAGATGTTATCATGCCCGAACAGCGTCAACTCTTCCCATTTGCGCAAGGTCGCCGTTTTCGGACAGGCCAAACTGTCGAATGAAGAAGCGAACTTACAATCCACGCGCCGCGGCCTTGTTACTCGTGCTCGCTGCACTTTTGTTAACACGAGTGTTCGCGGTCGGCTTGGCCCAGGAGAAGTTGCCGGCGCCGTCGAGCCACATCAACGACTTCGCCGCCGTTGTTGGTACTGCGAACAAAGATCGCCTCGAAGCAATCCTCGAACAACTCAAGTCACGCACGGACATCGATTTGGTCGTTGCAGTCGTGAAGACGGCGGGCACTGAAGATCTCTACGACTATTCTCTTCATTTGGCGAACGACTGGAATATTGGGTCTAAAACGTCGGCGCGCAAAAACTTGTTGCTGGTGATTTCCGCCGACAACGGAAAATTCTTTACGCAATTCAGCCGGCCCGCGCAGTCGGCGCTTCCCGACGGCTTGGTTGGCGAGATGGGCCGGAAGATGCGGCCCAAGCTCGAGGCAAACGATTACGATGACGGTCTGTTGGTTGGGATCCAGACTTTGGTGAGCGGGCTCGGTGAAGTACACAACTTCACGCTTGCCGATTTGGATGTTAAGGCGGGAGAAATCGCGACACGAACTCGTCCGCGAACGGTTGAGGGTTCGCGGATTCCTGCTGACACACCGACGCCGCAGCCGAGCGAATCACCCTCGGCCTCGGTGAAGGAATCGGCTTCGCCGGTGCCGGCCGAATCGGCAACTCCGGCAGTAGTTGCAACTCCGATTGAAACACCGGCACCGCCCGCTGAGAGTCCATCGCCGGCAGTCACAGTCCAGCCGACCGCGGTTCCGTCTCCCGTCGAAACGCCCACGGAAACGCCGTCAACCTCGCCAACTCCGAACCAGTCACCGACTGAATCACCGAGTCCCGTTGCGTCGCCATCACAAACGCCTGCCCTGTTCGAAGTGTCGCCGACGCCATCTGAATCACCGGCGCCAACTCCTGAAGTCGCACGGAACAATTCGAGCCGACCGCCGCGGGCCACTCGAACACCGGCCGTCGTACGCGCCAATCCCGAGGACGAAAAGGAAGAAGTAGAACTCACTCTGACCAAGCCGCCCACCGAACGAATCGAGCTGTTGAAGCAGTTCATCGCGGCCCATCCGAAATCCGTCGCGATTCCGCGCGCGCAGGAGTTAATCGTTACCGCCCATGCGACACTCGGCGATCAAAAACTAGCGACCGGCGATATCGATGGAGGGCTGGATGAGTTCTCATCCGCGTTGGAAGAAGCACCTGCAGACATGTCCGATCGTTTGTTCACGGAAGTCATCGCGCGAATTCCAATGAACTTGTTCGTTCGCGGCCAGAGAGGTCCCGCATTGCAAGCCGCACATCAGGTCGAGAGTCTTGCCAAGCTCAACCCGGTGCGCCTGCTGACCGTCACCCAATTTTATTTGGGAATTGAGGACCCGACCGAGGCGAATCGGTTGGCCGAACTCACGGTCCAGAATGCGCCGGACATGGCCGCTGCGCATCAGGCGCTTGGGGCTGCACGGCACATCGCTCTGCGGCTGGACGATGCGGAAGCTGAGTACGCAAAAGCTCTGTCATTGGATCCGAAACTCATTTCAGCAAAGCTCGCATGGGCGGATTTGCAGCGCGCAGCGGGTAATAGCGACGCAGCGCTAAAGGCGTATCGCGAAGTTTCTCAAGCTGATGCAAAAAACAATTCTGCGATTGCCGGCGCGGTTCTTTCTTTGCTGGAACTGGGACGGAAAGACGAGGCCGATCCGGAGCTGAGTTCGATGCTGCAAGACACTGACCAGGCTCGTAATTTACCGCTGCTCGTGGGCGCCTCGTACTGGTTCGTCGCGCACGGCGATGCGGCGCGGGCGCTCGAACTCGCGCAGAAAGCGGTCGCGACCGAGCCACGCTACTCGTGGGGACAGATTGCTGCGGCGCGCGCCTTGGTGGCGAACAAGCGGCCGCTCGATGCGGAACGTGGGATTAGATTTGCGCGAACCTACTCGCGATTTCCCACATTGGACTACGAGCTGGCGACAGTGCTCGCGTCAGTCGGTCTCTACGACGAGGCACTCGCGGAGTTGTCGAAAACCTTCTCGTTGAAGGACGGACAGATCGAGGCGAAGCTCGCGGGACGTGTTACGACGCACGCCGCAACGTTCACGGAATTGCTCGCGCCGGAACGTCGCGCTGCGATCTTTCAGAATACGTCTGCGGACACCGAAGCAAATGCCAGGATGCTGAAAGGTCTGCTGGGGTTTGGGTCGGCGCTGAATCCGGAAGGGCGATCGAGCAGTGACGATGAAATCATCGCGATTGCTCAGGACTTCATGAGCGGTGACGATCCGATGCGCACGTATCGCCAGGTATATGTAGCCGGCAAACTTCTGCGAAAAGGAGTCGCGCTGTCGACCGTAGTTGATTTGATGGACTCAGCAACTGAGGGTGTCGAAGCCGCGCTCAGTGTGCCGGCCGCGACCGTAGCAGTTCAGCCTGAAGAACTAGCAGCTGCGCGCGCTCGGGCCCTCACCCAAGGCGGAACACCTGACGTGCCTAACGCTCCACGCTCGGCTCTGTCCGCGATTTTGCGCGCCCGAATTGAAGATATTGCCGGTATGGCGTTACTGAACATGGACAAAACAGTTGATGCCGTGGCGCGTCTGCGGAGGGCCGTGAGCGTCGCGCCGCAAGGCACGCCGCTGTGGCGGTCATCGACGTGGCACCTTGCCACCGCGCTCGACGCCGATGGCAAACACGATCAGGCTTTGCTTTATTACATCAACAGTTATCGCGCGGGCGCTCCTGATCCGGCGCGTCGCGCTGTGATCGAAAATGTTTACAAAAAAGTGAACGGCACGCTTGACGGTCTCGACGACAAAATTGGACCGGCGTATTCGTCCTCAGCGCCGTCGCCAACGGCTTCGCCTACTCCAAACCAAAAATAAAAAGAACAATTCGGCTTTGCAGTGGCACGGGCGTCTCACCCGTGAAAACATGCGCAGGATGCGCGTGCCACCTCAGAACCGAATCGCTTCTTGGAAAGAAGAGTTCGATGTCGTTAGTTTCCCGACGGTTGAGGCTTGCCGTCCGCGTCGTAAAGTTCGACGTGACCAAACTTCTCAAGTACGGACTTGATCTTTTTCGCGTCGCCGACAACGACCACTTGCTGTGTTTGCGGATTCACATACTGTCGCGCGACACGCTGCACGTCGTCGGCCGTGACGGCCATGATCTTCGCCGGATAAGTATCCCAATAATCATCAGACAGCCCGTAGATCTTTCGCGTAATTGCATAGTTCAGAAGCTGCGCCGGACTTTCCAGTGACAGTGCGAAGCTCGCCACGATCGAACGCTTCTGTTCTTCCAATTCGTCCGTTCCGACTTTCTCATCGCGGATGCGATTGAGTTCTTTCAGAAACTCAGTCATCGCACCTTCGGTCACTTCCGTACGCACGTCGCCGCCAGCCGACCACGGGCCGGGGTATTTCAAAGCCGTGAAGCTGCTGTAAACGCCGTACGTGTAGCCCTTTTCTTCGCGCAGGTTGAGGAACAAACGCGCCGAGCCGCCGCCGCCGACAATCGTATTCATTACGTTCACCGCGAAGTAGTCGGGATGGCGCCGATCGATAGCGATGTTGCCCATCTGAATCGTCGACTGCACTGAGTCCGGTCGATCGATCAGAAAGATCTTTCCAGTGGTGGCCGGCGTTGGGTTCGGCGGCAAACTTTCTTTGTAGTTAGTGTGTTTCCAGCCTGCGAACCACTGTTTAAGTTTGGGAATCAACTCGGCAGCTTTTACGTCACCTGCGATGCCCAGAATTGAGTTCTGCGGCGCGTAATGATCGCGGTGCCAGGCCGCGAGCATCTCAGGCGTCAGAGTGTCTAAGACCTGGGGCGTCGTCGCGATGGTCGCTGCCGGGTGATTTCCATAGACGGCGCGGCGAAAACGTTCATCCGCCAGGAAGCCCGGTTGTGAGCGCTGGTTGGCCAGGTTCGTCTTGATGCGCGCCTTGAGTTTGGTGAACTCGTCAGCCGGAAATGTCGGGTTCAAAAGAATGTCCGTCATCAGCGCAAACCACTGATCGAAATTGTCAGAAAGTCCAGACGCGTTCAGCGTTGCGGCGCCGGATCCAAACCCAGAGGCAGCCGTCAAAGTCGCGCCGAGCTTCTCGACGTCTTCTGCGATTTGGCGGCTGTTGCGCGTCTTCGTTCCTTCACGGAGCATTTGCGCCGTGATGTTCGCAAGCCCCGGTGTGTCCCGCGGCTCGAGAATCGGGCCCGCGCCCGTGATATTCAATGTCACGCTTGCGAGCGGCAGCCGGTGATCTTCAAGGATCAAAACCGTGAGGCCATTTTCCAATGTGGTTTCAATTGGTTTGCGCAGCTTAACCTGCAGAACTTCCTTCGAAACCGGGGCACGGTTCTTTCTTTCGACTTTGCTCCGCGAAGTTTCTTTGTCCTGACCAGCCCCCGGCCCTTGTCCGAGCACGCGGGCATTAGGCTGCACGAGAAACGCGAGAACGATGAGTGTCGCGGCGAATGTTTTTAGAGTCATTGTCTTGAGATATTTCATGGTGTCCTCCTTAGTCGCCGGCGCCTCGTGGAGCTCGCGGTTTCGGCACAGTCATAATTACCGATCGACTTGTGTCTTTGAAATAAGTGCGCGCGACACGTTGAATATCTTCCTTCGTGACGCGGTTGTATTTGTCCTCAATGTCATTGATGAGATTCGCATTGCCATAGAACAACGCGTACTGACCGAGCCCAATCGCGCGTCCCAAAGTGCTCTGGAGTTGCTGCGCGCGCTGACGACGCACCTGCATGCGGACTTTCTCCATTTCCCAATCAGCGACCGGTTCGTTCTTAAGTCGCTCAAGCTCGCCGTAAATCAGCTTCTCAACGTCAGCCAGGTTCTTTCCCGGAGGGACAAGCGCGGCGATTTGAAACAGTGTGGGACCACGCTTTTCTTGCGTGCCCGCGAAAACCGCGGTGGCCAACTCGCTCTCTCTTACGACTTTCTGATACAGCCGCGACGAATTGCCAGTGGCGAGAATTCGGATTACCAAATTCAACGCGTAGAAATCCGGCGTATCGCCCGAAGGCACTTTGTAAAGAATATCCAGGCGTGGCAAGCGCGCGAATCCGTCTTCGACAGTGACGCGGCGTTCCGCAGTCTGTTCTGGCTCGGTCATGTCTGGAACAGGCGGCGCAGGCTGCGAGGGAATCGACTCGAAATATTTCTTGATTTTCGCAAGCGCCTCGTCCGTCTTGAAATCCCCGACCAGCGTCAGTATCGCGTTGTTCGGGGCGTAGTAAATGCGGAAGAAGTCGGTGACGTCCTGGACGGTCGCGGCATTCAAGTCATCCATCGAGCCAATGGTCGAATGCTTGTAGGCGAAATTGTCGTACGCCGTATCGAGCATCACTTCGAACGTTTTCCCGTACGGTTGATTGTCGACGCCGAGCCGGCGCTCTTCCTGCACCGCGTTGCGCTGGTTGTCGAGATTGGCCTGATTGATTACGAGGCTCTTCATACGATCAGCTTCGAGATACAGACCCAGATCGAGTTGATTCGCCGGTAGTGTTTCGAAATATGTCGTGCGATCCTCATTGGTAGTGCCGTTCATCGAGCCGCCATTCATGTCGATCAGAATGAAGTGCTCGCCTTTGCCGACGTTCTCCGAACCTTGATACATCATGTGCTCGAACAGATGAGCAAACCCGGTGCGGCCCTTGCGCTCGTCGCGCGATCCGGCGTTGTAGGTCACGTCGATCGAATAGGTGGGCGCCGAATGGTCTTCGGACGTGATGACCCGCAACCCGTTCTTCAACTTGAATTCCTTGAAAGGAATTCTTATCGGCTGGGCCGATGGTTCGCCTTTGGCTGCCGCGCGCGGAGCGACTTGCAACCAAGCCGCCGCGACCAGCGGCAAGACGGCGATTAGTCTGAGAAATCTGTAATGTTTTTTCATACGAAGGAAACTCCTGGTTAGAATCGAGCGGCCAAAATGCGAAATCGGGAATCCGCCCGTTGCGCCGGTGGCGTGTGTGCGGAGTGAATCTAAACACGTCGCAATCGACTGTCAAGCCGACTGAATCCCCACGATTAGCTGACGCTGTGCGGCAACCGCCGTGTCGGTTTCGCCATCAAAACCACGCCCAAATCGACCTTGCATTTAGCGACCAGTAAGGCGGTCGCCTATAATGGAAGTACCGGTCGAAGCACAATTCTATGTTGAGAAAAACTCTGCTCTCCGTATTCTGCGCGGCCATGGTGGTGGGAACCTTTGCGGCCGCAGTTCGCACTCAGCAACCCGCTCCCGCCGGTTCACGCTACGACATCACGAACTATCGAATCGAAGTGCAGTTGCAGCCGGACGATCACACACTGCGTGCGGGCGCAGACGTGACATTCACGCCGCTTGAGGCAACACGTTCCGTAGTTTTCGAGCTAAACGGCTCACTCAAGGTCAATAGCGTGGAAAAAGATGGGCATGTGCTGACGGGCGTGGTCCAGGACCCTGTCGGATCAGGAGCGTTCGGTCCCAACGTGCGCATCGACCTCGGCGAGGTAGTGCCGGCAAATACGCCGACCACTCTGCGTATCCGTTGGGGCGGAGCTTTGGTTTCGCCGGAGGGCGGTCCGCTTGCGAGTAAGCGACTCGCGTATGTTGGCACCGAAGGCTCGTATTTGATGTATGCCGCGCGTTGGTTTCCGTTTCATGACTACGCGGCGGATCGGGCGACGGCTGACATCACCGTCATTGTGCCGACGGGCGTTCAGGTCGGAGGACTCAGTGACGAGCCCGTCAATCCGCAAGTAGACAAGACCGGCACAACGCGATTTCGTTTCGTCACCAAGACGCCGCAACTGATCGGGAATTTCATTGCCGGTCAGTACATTACAAAGTCGCTGCGCGTCGGACGCTATGAGATGCAGTTCTTTGTGAAACCTGGCAACGAGAATCGCATCGCTCCGTATGGCGAGCTGATGGGCAAGGCGCTCGAGTTCTACACGAATCAATATGGCTCGCCGTCGTTCGGCACGCGTATGATCATCGCGCAAACTGACGACGAAGCATTCGAAGCTTATTCCGGCCCCGGAATTCTTTTCCTCGCTTCGAAATTTTTTGAAGGCCGTGCGACGCCGGAAGATCGTCTGCAACGCGAGATTGCTTATCAATGGTGGGGACAAACCGTCGGCTTGAAATCCTTCGACGACGCATGGATCTCGCAGGGTCTCGCGGAATGGAGCGCATTCGCGTTTCGCCAATCGACCGAGAGCGGCGCGCAGCTTGATGCATCACAACGCGAAGAGCAGGAACGCGCGCTGACTTTCGAACAAACGTCGTCAATCGTGCGCGCGCCGGCTTCGCTGGACGATCAATCAGCGGCGTATCAGTCGATCGTTTACTACAAAGGCGCGATGGTCTTCAGCATGCTCAAGGAGACCTTGGGCAAAGACAAGTTTGGTGAGTTGCTGGCCAAATTCCTCGAGCAGTTCAGAAACAAGAACGCATCAATCGATGATTTTGAACGGCTCACGTCGCAAGTTGCCGAGCGCAACATGCGCTACTTCTTCGCCCAATGGCTGGAAGGCACGGGTGTTCCCGAATTCAGCGTCGACTATCAAATTATTCGCACGCGCAACGGTAAGTTCCGCACGCGTGGCACCGTTCGCCAGAACTTCGAAAATCTGAATATGTCCGTCGAATTGCAGCTGCGTTCGGAAGGCGGCGACACGCAAACCAAGAAGTTGAATTTCAGCGGCAAGAGCGAGGATTTCGATTTCGAATCCACCGGGCAGCCCATCGCTGCGGAGGTCGATCCGAACAATAAAATTCTGCGGATGTCGGACGATTTGAAAATTTCGATTGTCGCCCGTCGCGGCATCGAGCTGTTCAAAGAAGGCCAATACTCCGAAGCGCAACAGCAGATGGAATCCGCGTTGAAGATGGATCGCAACAACGCGTGGGTTTATTACAACCTTGGCCTGGTTTACTTCGAACAGAAGAATTGGCAATTGGCACTCGACAATTTCCAGGCGGCGCTGGATGCCGGCAGCAGCAAACCCGCTTGGATCGATGCTTGGGCACACATCAAGCGCGGTAATGCGTATGATGCGAAGGGCGACCGCAACAAGGCCGTGTTCGAGTACAACAAAGCGCTCCAGACGGGCAGCAACTACGACGACGCCCAAACAGTCGCCAAGAAATTTATCGAAACTCCCTTCGATCCCAAGGCAGCTGAAGCCGCACAAGCGACACCTGGTCAATAAATTTCGCTAGCTTCGTTGACGTACGCTTGGTTTAGCTTTTCTTAGAGCCCGCTTAGTGGGCGATAGCAGCTGGTTCTGTCGCCCGCTAAAGCGGGCTTTGAATATTTGTCGGTGGTACAACCCAGGGTTACGCTCGCTTTGCTCGCTCCACCCTGGGCTAAATCCTGCCGCCCGCTGCGCGGGCTCGTTAAGCTTTGACACCCACAAATCTTTAAGCGAAGGTTAGTTCCGTCCGAAGCTCTCAAGATGAAATCCCCAAGCCCGTCCGAAGCAGGAGACCTCAAACCCGAACAAGCAACCGCTGCGCACACCCTTGATCGGCACTTGTCTGTTTTTGCCGGTCCTGGTGCAGGCAAAACCAAAGTCCTCGTCGAACGTTATCTTCATATTCTCCGCACGCAGAAAGTTTCCGTGGACCACATCGTCGCAATCACGTTCACGAATCGCGCGGCTAATGAAATGCGCGAGCGTGTGCGCAACGAAATTGATTCATTGTTGCACGCGACGTCAGGCGCGGAGCGGCAGCGCTGGTTTCGTCATAAGCGCGCGCTGGACGGCGCGGTCATTACCACGATTCACGGTTTTTGCTCGCGCGTACTGCACGAGTTTCCCGTTGAAGCGAACATCGATCCGCAATTCATGCTGCTCGATGAGCAACAGTCAACGCTGATGCTCGAAGCCGTCGTCGATGAGGCGTTGAGCAACGCAATTCATCACGGGAATGACAAGGTGGTGAAGCTGGCTCAGGGAATTGGCGGCCGCGGCACGCTCGCGGTTTTGCTGGCCGAACTGTACCGAAGATATCGCGGCGAGGGGCTCGCACTCTCTGAGATCAAACAGCGAGCAGCAATGAATCATGCGACTCAGGAGGCGTATGCCGCGACGTTTGCTGAACTCGATGCGCGTATGAACGAGTTGCTTCAATCGCGTCAGAGGACCGCAGCATCGCAAGCAAAACAGAGCCAGCTGCGTGCTGAATGGCCGAGTGTGCGCGAGATCGTCGCCCATCCGCCTTCTGAACAAACGATCGCAAAGTACTGTCAGTTGATTGAAGATTTTCGCGAGAATCGGCCGGCGAAAAACGTCATTCCGCAGATTGTCGCGATTGATGAGCTGCTTTGGGGAGACGACAACAACGATCGATTGGCCGGAAGGCTTCCGCACCTGGGGTTCGATCTACTCGCGAAGGACTACTCACTCGCTGTTCTGAATCTCATGCAGGACGTCGAACGGCGTCTGGATGAAGAGAAGCAGAGGTTATCTGTTCTCGATTTTGACGACTTGCAACTGCGGACGTTGAAGTTACTCAATGAGCATCCGGAGTTATTCGAGCGGATCTCCGAACGCTATCGCTATTTTTTGGTCGATGAATTTCAGGACACGAACGGTCTGCAACGCGATCTGATGATGAAGCTCGGGCTGCGGCGCGGCGCGAATCTCTTCATCGTTGGCGATCGCAAGCAATCGATCTACGGATTTCGGGGCGCAGACGTCGATGTGTTCGGTGAGATGACCGCAGCGATCGAGAAAGCCGGCGGATTTCAACAACCACTGCACCTGAACTTTCGCAGTCAACCACCGCTGATCGACACGTTGAATTTCATCTTTCCCAAAATATTTAGCGCCCCTGCAGAAGTGGCAGCCGAAGATTTGGGACAACTTGGCTATGTCGCACACGAAGCCAGCGTTGCGGAACGCGGGGCGCGTGATAACCCGCCGCTGCTTGAATTCTTGCTCAGTGTCGTCCCCGACAAAGGTGCAAACAGTGATTCCGACGAGGAAGACGAAGCAAAATTCGAAAGTCGCGACGTTCGCCAACGCGATGCCGCGCAAGTGGTTGAGAGAATCGAGGCGTTGGTGACTGGAGCGCAAGCTTCTCGCTTGCGAAGTGATGACGCTGTTGTGAGAAACGGCAAGCGGGACGCTTGCGCTCCAGTCAACTTCGGCCAAATCGCCGTGTTGTTTCGCGCGCTCACGGGTGTCAGGATCTACGAGAGCGCTCTTCGACGTGCCGGAATTCCTTACCTGACGGTGCAGGGCAAAGGCTTTTATCAGCGCGAAGAGGTAATCGATCTCATTCAACTGCTACGCTTCCTCGACAACTCGACGGACGAGATTGCGCTGGCGGCAGTGCTGCGTTCGCCGCTCTGCGGAATTTCTGACAACGCGCTGTTTGCGTTGCGGTCGGCGCCCTTTACCGGCGAATCGACCGACGGAAAGAAATTGCCGCGGCGTAACCTTTGGCAGGCCGTGCGAACGCATCGCGACATTCAGTTTATCGATGAAGAGGAACATCTCGAACTCGATCGCGTGAAGACGTTCCTGCGCGAAATGCTCGACAGACGAAGCCGTTACCCGATGGCGGATTTGCTTCGTCAAGCAGTTGCGTCTACCGATTTCATGGCAGTGATTGCCGCCAACTATGATGGCGCGCATCGGATTTCGAACGTCGAAAAACTCTTTCGTTTGGCGGAAGCCTTCGAGAAGTCGGGCCAATTGGTTCGCGACTTTGTCCACTACGTTGAGAAGTTTGAGGAGGCCGGCGGCCGCGAAACCGAGGGACAAATCGACAAGACGGCAAACGTCGTGCGGCTGATGACGATTCATCAGGCAAAGGGGCTCGAGTTCCCGGTCGTCATAATTCCGGATGTGCACCGCTTTAAATCATCGGATCGTGACAACTCACTTTTTGTGCTCGATCGGCACAGGGGATTTACTGTGTCAGTGCCTGATGGTCGCGGTACGGTTGCGCGCGGCGCGGCATTTAGGCACTTGCGCGAGCGCAGTCAGCGGCGCGAACAATTCGAAAGCATGCGTTTGCTATACGTCGCCGCCACGCGCGCCCAAGATCGTCTGATCTTCTCTGGCGCAACGACGCAGAATGATCTGAAAAATCTGCAAACCACCGCGCGCGATCAATGGCTCGCTTGGCTCTGGCAGGCGCTGAACCTGGACGAGCATCCGCAAACGGGGCTGTTGGAATTTGGCGACGGAGCGCAAGTCGACCTGCGGGTGACTCGAGAGACCAGGAATCATGAGACGACGAGGGTCGCAGGTTCAGAAGTCGCAGGATCATGGATCGACACGTCGCAGCCACTCGAAAAGATTTTTCCGCTTCTGCGGCCCGTAGAAGTGGAACGTGGCTCAACTCTGCGCCGATTTACGGTGACGCAACTTCTCAATTTTCAGCGGTGCCCGCGGCAATATTACTTCGAGCGTTTGTTGCGCGCGCCCGGCGCCGAAGAGTTGTCGGTATGGAACGATGCGGAAGCTGCGGAGCCCCCGGCAAATCTGACCGCGACGCTCAAGGGCGCAGTCATCCATCGTTTTTGTGAAACATTCCGTGAAGGTGACAACGCCGAGATTCGGCTACGCGAAAGCTTCAATCACGTGCGCTCGATTCGTACTGCTCAATTGGCCGGGCGTGCTTTGGATGTTGACGCGGACACAGCCGTGCGGGATTTACTGCCGCTGGCGCAGAATTACTTGAAGAGTGATGTCTTTCGACGCGTCGAAGCAGCGGCGCCGGCTTCAGGGGGTGAGATCACTGACGAAGTTCACAGACTGAAGTCTGTGCCACAATCTCCCGGCTTGTGGAGCGAATTGCGTTTTCGTTTGCGAAGGCCGCTGGGAACGCTGACTGGAACCATTGACAAACTCTTGATTACGCAGGCAGAGAAGGGCATCGATGTTGAGATCATCGATTTTAAAACCAATCGATTTCCGCGCGCTTCGGACAAAGCCACGCGAAAGCGCGCGGTAAGCGTACCCGCTTCCGGTTCGCGAATCGTCGCGACCGTCCCGCGCGGCCAGGTTGCTTTCGATTTTGAAGCTGCCGCCACCGATTCAAACGTAGGTGCCGATCAGTTTGTCGATGAATCCATCGACACGCACATCGAAAACGCAGCGCGCGATTACCGTCTGCAAATGCAGGCCTACGCTCTCGCCTTGCGCGAATTACTACCGCGTGATGTGCACATCAATTCTTTGCGAGTGACGCTGCATTTCATCCAACCAAACGTTGAAAAGACTCTGCCCGCGGAACTCCTCAGCGAAGAGGCTTGTGCTCGCGCCGTCGATGAAGCAATGTCGCAACTTGTTTCGCTCGACGGTACCGTAGCCGCGGAAGATTTTCCGGCGCTAACTAATTCACACTGCCGGACCTGCAGCTTCCTCGACTTCTGTTCAGCCGGGCAAGATTGGGTGCGTTTAGGCACTCGCCAATTCAGCCGTCTTCGCGTATAAAACTTCGCGCGGAGGTCACCTGTTTTCCAATGGTCAAGGTTACGTCGCTCGATAATCAACAGTTCGACGCCTACCTCGCTATGCCTGCGAGTGGTTATGGCCCGGGCATTGTCGTTTTGCAGGAGATTTTTGGCGTCAACAACTACATGCGGCAGGTGTGTGATTGGTACGCGGCGCACGGATTCGTCGCCGTCTGCCCCGATCTGTTTTGGCGACAGGAGCCGGGAATCGAGTTGACTGACAAGACGGAAACGGAGTGGCAGAGAGCCTTTCAACTTTATCAGGGTCTCGACGTTGCCAAAGCGGTGGAAGATTCTGCGGCGGCCGTTGAATTCTTGCGCAAGCATCCCGCCTGCACCGGCCGGGTCGGCGCGGTGGGATTTTGTCTGGGCGGAAACCTCGCTTGGTTGCTCTCGGTCGGTTTCAAACCGGATTGCGCGGTGGGCTATTACGGCGTCGGCATCGAAAAGACTCTGAATGAGGCAAGCGGATTGTCATCGCCATTGATGCTGCACGTCGCGGGCAAGGATCAATTTTGTCCGCCGGATGCGCAGAAGCAGATTCACACCACGCTGGATTCCAATTCGCTCGTGACGATTCACGATTATGCGGAACAGGACCACGCATTCGGACGTCCTGGCGGCGCACATTACGATGCGGAAGCAGCGGAACTGGCCAACCTGCGCACGCTGGAATTTTTTGTTCGTTATCTCGCCGGAGCGGGTTTTGCGAATGCGCAAAAAGTTCTGTCGGAAAAGTGGGACGAACACGTGAAGTATGAATTCGCTACCCGCGACACGGAAGACACTTTGCAGACGATGGTGCCCGACGCGTACGTCAATCACGTGCCCGTGATGACGGGCGGAGTGGGCCATGAAGAGCTGCGAGACTTTTATTCGCAGCGATTCATTCCGCAGATGCCACCGGACACGTCGATGACGCCGGTCTCGCGCACCATCGGCGTTGATCGCGTGGTTGACGAAATGGTTTTCGAATTTACGCACTCAATCAAGATGGATTGGATGCTGCCGGGCGTTGAGCCAACAAACAAGCATGTGAAGATTCCGCTGATCGTAGTAGTCCACTTTCGCGAAAGAAAGTTGGCACACGAGCACATTTACTGGGATCAGGCTTCGGTGCTGGTGCAGCTTGGCCTAATCGACGCGAAGACGTTGCCGGTTGCCGGAGTTGATACAGCTGAGAAAGTTTTGAATCCGAAGCGGCCCGCGAATGAATTGATGAAACGATGAAAGCAGTCGCGCAGGGCCGTAGCCCGCCATCTGTCAGGCCTAACGGCCCTCGCGCTGTTTCTCTCTTCGACACATGAAATCTGAAACCAATTCGCCTGATGTCGTCTCGCGTCTCCGCCGCGACCTCGGCACCGTCGAGTCCTACGCGTCGCTCATTGGAATCCTCATCGGCGCCGGCATCTTCAAGGTCACGAGCGATGCGTGGCGTCTCACCGGCCCGAGCGTTATCCTGGGATACGCGGTCCTCATGCCGGCCATCCTGGCAACGTCGATTCCTTATGCGGCGTTTATCTCGACCCCGCTCGGCAAGGAACCCGGCGGCGAATATCTGCACTTGTCGCGCACTTTTGGCGGATACAAAATCGCCTACATCGGCGCGTGGCTGAAGATCGTCGCCTACATCGGCGCGGGCGCTTATCTTGCGAGCGCGCTCGCCGATTACATCATCGAACTCAGCGGCCGGCGCATCAGCGGCGAATTCGCGCATCAGGCTTTGGCCGTCGGCAGTCTGCTTTTCTTTTATGTCGTTCACATTGTCGGCGTTCGGTGGTTCGGGCGACTGCAAGTCGCAATGTGTGCTCTGCTGGGCGTATCGATTCTTGTCCTGGTGATTCCCGGACTATTCGCGATTCATCCGGCGAACTACTCACCGTTCATCACGCATGGCACTAAAGGTTTTGCGTTGAGTCTCGCGCCCATTTTCTTTTCCTACGCCGGGTTTGAGTCCCTGGCGCAAACCGCGGGTGAGACCAGAGACAGCACGCGCCGGCTACCGTGGGTATTTTTGAAAGGTGTTACCGCAACGGCGCTGATTTTTATCGCCATGTCGGCGGTCGCTTTCGGTGTGTTGCCGGGACCGCGCTTAGGGGCGAGCGCCGCGCCGATGACCGAAGTCGCTTCGGTCTACTTGCCCTGGGGCGCGGCTGTCGTCGTGACGCTCGGTGCAATTATGGCGATCACGACGTCGTTGAATCCGACACTAATCGTCCCTTCGCGGATGGCGCTGATCTTTGTCGAAGACGGTCTGGCCCCGAATTGGCTCGGCTTTGTGAGTCAAAGGACGGCCACGCCAATCGTATCCTTAACGTTAAATCTGATTGCATGTTTGATATTACTGATAAGCAAGCAGCTCTCGCTGGCGCTAAACATCGCGGTGTTCGCGCTCGTCGTGCTTTATTGTGTGCACAGTCTCGCATTTCTCATTCTTCCCCGATCGAATCCAAAGCTTTATGCCGAAATCCAGGTCAGTCTCCCGCGTTGGTTAATGATCGCGGCTGCGCTGCTGTCAGTTTTGTCAATGGCTGTGTTGATATCGGTGCAAGTGATGCAGGACGTGCAAACCTTAATGACACAAAGTCTGCGCGAGCGAATCGCGCAGCATGCGTTGACGAGTTTGGAGCTCGCAGTGCTTTGGTCAATCTTCGCGGCGTTGCTTTATATCTTCAGTAAGTGGGTGAGTGGACGCGCGCACCAGCGCGCGAGTGAATCGCAATGAACATCAAGGGACGAACCGTGCTGGTAACCGGCGCGAGTCGTGGGCTGGGACGAGCGCTGTTGCTTGCTTTTGTCGATGCAGGCGCGCGTCGGGTATTTGCCGGCGCGCGAAAAGAGTCTGATATAGAGCGGCTGGCGGCCGATCGAATCACTCCGGTCAAACTGGACGTCACCAGTGATCGTGATGTGAACTCGACAAAACAGCTCGGAGCGATCGACATCCTCGTCAACAACGCCGGCGTCGCCAGCTATGGAAACCCGGTCGCGATGAATTTCGACGATGCCAGGCGCGAGATGGAAGTGAATTACTTCGGCGCGCTACGCATGACGCGCGCGCTCGCGCCGCAGATGGTCGAACGCGGCGAAGGAATGATTGTGAATATTGCGACCGCATTCGCCAAAATTAATTTGCCGTTGGTTGGGACTTATTGTGCGAGCAAAGCGGCGCTGTTGTCGCTTGGTCAGGCTTTGCGCGCGTATTTGAAGGACAGAGGCGTCCACGTCATGACCGTCATGCCGACAACGATCGATACTGACATGGCCAAAGGCGCCGACGTTCCAAAGATGACGACGGAATTTGTCGCAAGCGAAATCCTGCGACACATCCGCGAAGAGTCAGTCGATCCACCGATCGGCGAAGAAGCAGAAGGGATTTTGGAAGGAATACACAACGATCCGGTTGCGCTCGAGCAGATGTTGTCACAAGTCAAAGCATGAGGTCAGTACCGGAAGCGGTAGCGACCGGGTGTGCGTTGCAACCAGGAGACAACCCGGTCGCTACCGCTCCCGGTACTGACTGTTACTCAATCGTGAAATCTGAAACACAAATCAATCGCCGCCGTGAAGAGTTTCCGACGCTCGCGTCCGGCATCCATTTGCTGAGCCACAGTCTTGGGCCAGTCCCGCACGCGACGCGCGATTCGATGCTGGCGTATTACGACGCCTGGGAGCACCACACCAGCGAAGACGCGTGGGCCACAAGCTGGTGGGAAATGTCCGCTCACGTGGGCGATCGCATCGCGAAGATCCTCGGCGGCGTGCCTGGTTCGGTGCAAGTTCAGCCGAACGCATCGATCGCCCTCGCGAGCGTCCTCTCCTGTTTTGATTTCACTTCAACTAAGCGCAGCAAGATTGTCGCTAGTGCTCTCGATTTTCCTTCAATGCGCTACATCCTTGATGCGCAGACGCCAATCGGAGCGCGCCTGGAAACCGTTGCGTCATACGACGGCGTTACGATACCTGCCGAACGAATCGTTGCGGCGATCGATGACGGCACTACTCTGGTGGCGCTTTCGCACGTTTCTTTTCGCAGTTCGCACCGCGTCGAAGTCGAACCTATAGTTGAGCGCGCGCACAAACATGGTGCGCTCGTCCTGCTCGACGTCTATCAATCGGCCGGCGCGGTTCCGCTAGAGGCCGAAGCTTGGGGAGTAGATTTTCTGATCGGCGGCACGATTAAATGGCTTTGCGGCGGTCCGGCGTCCGGCTATCTGTACATCCGTCCTGATCTGCAAACCAGGCTTCAGCCGAAACTAACGGGTTGGGTGGCCCACAATGCGCCGTTTGATTTCGCGGAGCCGCCGATGCGATATGACAATTCCGTGCGTCGTTTCGCCCAGGGCACGCCGAGCATTCCCGCGCTCTATTCCGTGCTTCCTGGTTTGCAGATCATCGAAGAGGTCGGCGTCGACACAATTCGCGCTGAATCAGAACGGCGGACTGAGTGGATGGTCAATTTCGCTTTGGCGCGCGGTTGGACAGTCAACAGCCCTCGTGACGTAAACCAGCGCGGCGGCTCAGTCATGATTTACGTCGAAGATGGACCAGCGATGGTTCATAACTTAAACGAGCGTGGCGTCTTCGTCGATTGCCGTCCTGGCGTCGGCCTGCGCATCTCTCCGCATTTCTTCAACACGGATGAAGAGGTGCGTGAGGCGATGGAGATTCTGACTGAACTTATCTAAACGTCGTATCGCACGCTCGGACTGCCCGCCGGATAGAAAACTCCTAACAAACGCAACTCGCCGGTGCCCGTGTTCTCAACGCAGTGCACCTGCCTTTTCGGCAGGAAAATGCATGAGCCAGGACCTATCGCAGTGTTCGTTTGGCCCGCCCACATGCGGCCTTCGCCTTTCAGAATGAACAGCACTTCTTCATAAGTGTGAAAATGATCGGGTGCACGGCCGGGAGGAATTGAGCCGACAAATTGCGTGACCTGTTGGCTGCCCACCTCACCGTCAACCAACACGCGATACCAACGATCGGCGGTTGATTGCGGCGCGCAATCCCAAAGTCGGACAAATGGTTGGTGAGCAACGGTTCGCGAAACGGAACTCGCCATCGAACCGACAAATTCCTGGGCGCGATTGGGATCAGGACATCTGGAACTAATTACCAGAACCGGATTCGGGTTTGGATTGTCGATTGTAAAGGTTTGGTGCGGGCGAAGGTAGATGCCGGTATCGGAATTAATCTGATGCCTAAACCCATCGATCAAAAGACTGACCCACCCGCTAACGCGGGCGGTACTGACCTCATTTTGATCGGCGTCGACTGAACCCGAACCAACGACGTACAAAATCTCATCGCAATCGCCGTTACGAAGTCCGGGTGATGCGCCCGGCGCGAACTCCATGACGCGAAGAGAAATTGCCTGTGCCCCGTTTGCTTTGCCGACTTGATTCCAGATGCGCACCGTGCCGTTCACCACCGGCTCGCCTTCGCGCATGCCGGAAACGCGACAACCGCCTTCCAGAGTAACGGCCATAGCTAACGACCTTATTTGAGATGCAGCGTGGTGTGATCAGTTACTGAGCCGGGCTGTGCGAGATTTGAAGTTGTCGGCGAACGGAGTTGTTGTGCAGGCGGCGTGTATCCGGCGTCGAGCAGGTTCTGCAAACGTGCGTCGCCCGAACGATCTTCCACAGCTTTGGGCGGTTTCGTAAAAGCGAGCGCGTTCACGATCAGACCGATCCCGATCAGAAACGCTGCGATTCCCAAACCCGAGAACGCCATAAGATTCTCGGAATCGGGACCGCGCAGGAATGCCGACGCCAGGATCATGAAAACTGCGCCGCCCAAACCTGACGCGGCGGTGATCACGCCGGCGCGCACGCGGCGCAGCTTTTTCTCCTCGTACGACTCGAGAAACTTTTCTATTTGCGGCAGAACATCTTCCGCAACTTTCTTTAATTCGTGAGCGTCCTGGACCTGTCGGATCTGCTCGGCCATCGCGCGGCCAATCTCTTCACGCGCGGTCACGGCCGATGCGGTTACTGAATCCGGCCGCTCAAGACTGATGCGTACGGGACGCAAATCAGTGCCGCAGGCGCGGCAAAACTGACTCGCCTGACGTTCTTCCGATCCGCAGCCTGGACAAAACATAAGTATGAAAGAATACGCAAGCCGATCGCCGCAGGTTCACAAAACCTGGTGGCACACGCATCTCGCGCGTGGTTCACGGGCGAGACGCCTGTGCCACGGCAAATCAAATTACCGTATGCGCAAGCTAAACGGCAGAAGATAAGCCGCCTCTCCCCGCTTGGCGCGATCCATTATTTGCAGAAAACGAAAAGCGTGGCGCACGTCTTCCGGCATGGCGGCGACCATTGCCTGTTGCTGTTTCATTTCCGGCGCGGCTTGGGTATCGTCTTCGTCTGAGTCGCTGAAAAGTTGGTCCCACAAAGTCGGCGGTATGGGACGGATGATTCGCTGCACGCCTTTCTCGGCAGGAATGTTCGCGAGCTGCTTGGCAATTTCGATTGCCTTGTCGAGGCCGCCATACTCATCAACCAGACCCTTCTCTTTTCCCTGTCGGCCAGTCCATACGCGACCCTGTCCAATGGAATCGACATACGCTTGATCTTTCCCGCGGCCTTTCGCCACTTTTGAAGTGAAGTCGTCGTAGGTGCCCTTCAGAAACTCTTCGAATTTCGCGCGCTCGCTGTCGCTGAATTTCTCGGTCTCGCGGAACATTCCGGCGTTTGTGCCGCGCAGGACATATTCGTTTGTGATGCCAATCCAGTCGTAGAAGCCTTTCACGACGGGCTTGCCACCCACAACGCCGATTGAACCTGTGATGGTCGAAGGCTGCGCGACAATCTTGTTCGCGTTGCAAGCAATGTAATAACCGCCTGAGGCGGCCACATCGCTCATCGACACCACGACAGGCTTTTTCGCTTTCAGGGATTCGATGCCGCGCCAAATGATGTCCGACGCGAGACCGGAACCACCGGGACTATCGATGCGGAGCACCACCGCCTTAATCGTTTTGTCGTCACGCACTTCGTTAAGGACGCGTACGAGGGAATCCGAGCCGATTGTTTCTTCGCCGCCATTTCCGAATTGCGAACTGCCCGACATGATGTCGCCCGAAGCATAAACCACTGCGATTCTTTCGCCTTTATTCAGGCCCAAAGATTCCTGCGTGATCTTGCGATAGTCCGAAGCCCGCACGACGCGCAGCTCATCGTTATCGTTATAGCCAAGGTTCTTCTTAATCATTTTCTCGACGTCTTCGCGATAGAGCGCGCCGTCGATCAGCCCTTGCTCCTGCGCCTGCTTGGCGGTGTAAGGCGCATTGTCAATTATCTTCTTCACGTCATCGGCTGATTTGCCGCGTCCCTTAGCGATACCGTCAACCAGACGGCCGAACAGATCGTCGAGCAGTGAGTTGATGTACTCGCGATGCGCGTCGGTCATCTGCTTTTGCGTGAACATGTCGCCGGCGCTTTTGTACTTTCCAATCTGATAGACATCTGGGTAGATGCCGAGCTTATCGAGCGTCCCGCGGAAGAACATTACGTCAGCCGCGAGGCCGGTGACGAACAACTCACCGGAAGGCGGCACATAGATTTTGTCGCAGGCGGCCGCGACGTAGTAATCCTTGTTGAAGCCCGTTTCCATGTACGCGTAGACGGGTTTGCCCGACGCGCGAAAATCTGCGATCGCGCCGCGAATCTCTTCGGCCTTCGCCCAACCGGTTTCCGACGCATCGACATCGAGAATGATGGCCTTGATGCGCTTGTCGGCTTTCGCTTTGCGAAATTGCGCGACCAGACTGCTGAGCGACTGCGGCGGATTTCCAAACAAACGATTTAGCGTGTTGTCGGGAACATAATCCGGCAGCGGCCCTGAGACTTTGAGCGCGAGCACGCTGTTGTCTTTAATCGACGGCTGCTGGCCGCGAAGCGCAGTCACCAGAATCGCCATGCCGACGAAGACGATCAGGATAAGTCCCAGGATGATTCCGGAGATTGTCAGGACGACTTTACGGGTTGTAGACATTGCCATATCAATGAATCCTGTGTGTTTGAGATTTGTCGTACGTCAGTACGAGCGAGGGGCGGAAAAGGTTTACCTCACAAGGACTGAGTAACGAGGACTGAGGACTGAGATTTGTTGGTTTTCTCAGTCCTTTGAACTCAGTCCTCAGTCCTTTTTACGATCCAACCGCCACCGGCGACTTCATCACCACGATAAAAGACCGCCGCTTGCCCCGGTGTAATGGCGCGCTGCGGCTCGTCAAACTTCACGCGCGCGCGATTGTTGGGGAGAGGCATGATGGTCGCGGGCGCTGCCGTGTGGCGATATCGCACTCGCACCTCTGCGCGAACCGGTTCGCTCGGATTGTGGATCGCGATCCAATTAACGCCTGCCGCCGTGAATTCATCGCTCAGCAATTCGTCGTCGTAGCCAACGACGACTCGATTTCTTTCGGCCTCGACACCGAGCACATACAGCGGTCTCGAGCTTGCGATGCCGATGCCGCGTCGCTGGCCAATGGTGTAACGATGAATACCGCCGTGCGTTCCGATCACCATTCCATCGCTTGTCACGATTTCGCCGTCGCCATGCAGACGACCGGTTTGCTGTTCAGCCGCGACATAACGATCGATGAAGCCCGCGTAGTTGCCATCGGGGACGAAACAGATCTCCTGCGACTCTTTCTTTTCGGCGACGGCGAGATCGTTTCGGCGCGCGGCGTCACGCGCATCGGGCTTGGACATCTCTCCGAGTGGAAACATCGCGCGCGAAAGCTGCTCCTGCGTCAGCTCCCAAAGAAAATATGACTGGTCTTTGTTCAGATCGCGCCCGCGCAAAAGACGATATCGATTTGTCTGTTCGTCGAATTCAACGCGCGCGTAATGACCGGTCGCGACCTTTTCACAGCCGAGGCTAGTCGCCAACTTATCGAGCGAAGCAAACTTAAGACGACTGTTGCACGCCACACAGGGAATTGGCGTCTCGCCATTCAGGTAACTACTGACGAACGGTTGAACTACGTCGCGCTCAAATTCTTTTTCCAGATTCAGCACGTAGAACGGGAAGCCGAGTTCTTCGGCGACTCGACGCGCATCGTAGACATCATCGAGTGAGCAACAACGCGAAGGCAGCGGCTCTCCATTTTCATCCACACTGATGCCGCGGCGCTGGTTCCACAACTGCATCGTGAAGCCGACCAGGTCTTGCCCCTGCTCCTTCAAAATGGCTGCGGCCGCGGACGAATCCACGCCGCCTGACATGGCTACGGCAATGCGCATTATTTTCGAGTTTCGAGTTTCGGGTTTCGAGTTAATTCCTTTGATGCACTAGAATACCGTACGGTTCAGCAAACTCGAAACTCGAAAGCCCGAAACTCGAAACTGGCTATGCCCGAGCGCGCAATCGAAGAATACAAAATCGTTGACGAGCCGTATTACCTGCCCGTTGATAACGAAATCGGGCTGTTTGAAGCCGCACACGCGGCCAAGCTGCCGGTGATTTTGAAAGGCCCGACCGGTTGCGGGAAGACGCGGTTTGTCGAGTACATGGCGTGGCGGCTTGAGCGACCGCTGATTACCGTGGCCTGTCATGAAGACCTTTCGTCAACCGATTTGGTCGGACGGTTCTTGATCGAAGGTGAAGAGACTGTCTGGCACGACGGGCCGCTGACTTCAGCCGTCCGTCACGGTGCAATCTGTTATCTGGACGAAGTTGTTGAAGCGCGCAAGGACACGGTCGTCATCATTCACCCGCTTACCGATCATCGCCGTCGTCTGCCGATTGAAAAGCGCGGCACGATTCTCGACGCACCTTCGGACTTCATGCTCGTGGTTTCTTACAACCCCGGCTACCAATCTATTTTGAAAGATCTGAAACAGTCCACGCGCCAGCGCTTCGTTGCCATCGATTTCGATTACCCGTCAGAAGACTTGGAAGCTGCGATCGTCGCGCGCGAAGGCGGCGTTGACGAAGGCACCGCGCGCGATCTCGTCTTGATTGGTCACAAGGTGCGCAACCTGCGCGGTCATGGATTGGAGGAAGGTGTCTCGACCCGCTTGTTGATTTATGCAGCGCAACTGATCGCGAATGGCATCTCGCCCGCGCGCGCCGCGGAAGTGGCGATGTGCTCTCCGATCACCGACGATCGCGATCTGCAACGAAGCATTCGCGAGATCATCACGACGGTAATTTAGCGCGAACCAATTTCACTGTTCGAAAAATCTTCCATGTATTCGCGCACCTTTCGCGGCAGGTCTGACTGATTGCCTTTCGAACTAAACCACCTCGCGTTCTCGTCGTTGGCCATCCGAACATAGACGACTCCGGTCGCGAGATTTATCGTAAACGAGCCCCACTCGAAACACATGTGCGGTTTGCAAACTTTCACGGTGAGATAATCTCCGCTCAACATGACTGGTGTTTCGACTGCGTACTCTTTGGTCAGTAATTGAAAGTCTTCCTGGCTGAGAAGTTTGGCTAGTGGAGTGCGGATTTCGGGCTCGCTAAAGAATCGATGTGTGATTCGTCCTTTTTTCTCGGTTGGATATTTTCCTGCCCACGCTTTCAGCCGTGCGAGATTGTTTTGGGCAATCACTGACGCGAAACAAAGCGCTATACACGCTATTAAGCCGAAGTGTTTTTGGTTCATCGCTTCGCTCCCAATGCGAATTTGCGCGCGATGCTAGCATGAATTGCGTGCGGATTGGTTATACTTTGTTCATCGCCAGAGCAGCTACCGAATAGGGTCTTCAAGTGTCTAAGTCTAATCACGAGGTGAATCTTGCAGGACAAATCGCGGAGCACCTGCGGTCAGTCAAGAGTCCGCGCGAGCGGCGGACTATCGCCGGGCTGTTGCGCGCCTTGAGTCACCTGCCGCGCGATCACGCTCGCGCCGCCATCGAAAGTAGCGCTGCAATTGCCGCTGTCTCACTGCGCGCGAGCATGGAGTTTCTACGTGTCGCCTCGGATGCGGCAAAAGTACTTGAAGCGGCCGAATTGCGCGCGTGGTCCGAAATGGGCCGGCGTCTGACAATGGCCGATGTCGAAGCGGGCGTGAACTTCTTTGCAACCGGCGTTGGGGACTTTGCCAAAGTGCCGGCTGCGGTCCGACCGTTTGTCCTTCAAGTCTGCTCCCGACAGATGGTTCTGTCCGCCAGCACGGCGGCGCAAACATTTAACGAAGCACCGTTTGTTTCCGAGCAGGTTCGCGACGAGGCGCTCTTGCGATCAATTTATGAAATCGCAGGCGCAATTGCCCGGCGATCAGCGAAACACAGTGCGGAGTTCCTGCAAGCGACACCGGCGGTTGTCGAAGGTGTAGGGGGAGCAGGAGAGAGTGCCGGGTGCCGGGTGTCGGGTGTAGAGACGCAGACCCACGACCCTCAACCAAATCTTGACGAAGAACGCCCGCGCTCAAAATCTGCTCTCGATCGGCTGCCCCAACACCTAACACCCGACACCCGACACCCGGCACCCGAGACCCGAGACCCAACACCTGACATCCAACACCCTACCCCCTACACCCAACACCGTTGGGCTGGGTTGAAGGCGGCTGTCGATCTCGCGCAATCATTTGCGGAGCAAGCCGGTGGAATCGCCGCAGATGCATGGGCCTCGTTGCCATCGACGACTGAAAAGCTGAACGACGAGCAGGCATTACTTTTGATGAAGCGTGCGACCGATTTCCTCGAACGCGGCGGCGCACCGGCGTTACAAGTACTCCTCTCAGGCGGAGACGTTCTGCGCGCGCTGCCGGAATGTTTCGATGAGTGGATCGAGCTGCTCTGGGCCATCGCACCGCAGGGAAACGCCGGGCTCGTCGCGTTTATTCGGTCGAGCCCTCAATTCTTTCAAACACTCGCAAGCGCTGACACCAAGCGCTCGGCCATTGCGCTTGCGCAACGCGTGCTTTTGCTCACGCGAGAGATCGGTCGCGTCGATGCTGAAAGCGCACTTGCCTGTATGCGCATTAGCGCGAAAGCGCTGCGAACGGTTTCAATAGAGCAATTCGAAGCGTGGGCACGTGCCGGTTTGATCGTGGGCGATTCACGCGCGCGGCGCAGTTATTACTCATTGGAAACGCGCAGCAGCAATCAAGCTCTGCGCGCCAGCGATCAGAATGGTGTAACGCTCGACTCAGTTCAGCATTTGCTACGTCTGTATGTCGAAGCGTTGACGGGACGCGTTGTGGAAATCGCGCCGCTGGCGGTGGTGCCGGTCGAATCGCGGATCGGCGACGGCCGCACGATTCACCTGCCTAACGTGGTCGCCGAATTTGGCGACGAAGAATTGGATTTTCGGCTCTACAAAGTTCTTGCCGCGCACGCGGCCGGGCAAATCGAGTTCGGAACTTACGAGCAAGACACCGACGATTTGCGCGCTGCGTATGCGTCGCTGTCAGAGATTTACGATCCGGCGAAACAGGATGAACGTGCTGCGTTTGCGGACGATGGATATGTAGCGCAAGTTGATAACTTGCGTGTGACTCACGCGACGCAAATTAACAATTTGCGTTACAGCGAGGCGCTGGCTTTATTTCCCATTCCGGCGCTCGCTCGCCGTATTTTCGGCACACTCGAAAATGGCCGTATCGATCGACGCTTGCGAAGCAAATATCGGGGCCTGAATCGCGATCTCGATCTGATTCGCGCACATTTGCGCAGCCGAAGACCAAAGATTCTCGAGCTGCCCGCGACACTTGTTCCTTTCGAGTTGCTGTTTCAAATCACCATGTTGGGCGGCGCGGTTGACGACGCGCGCGAATTCTATCGACAAGTCGTTGCCGAACTTGAAACCGTTGTTGCCGAATATTTCAACGGCCGCGCTTCGACCGTCGCTGATAGTCTGATGGCGACCAGTCGAGTTTATGAACTCTTTCAGTCCATTGCGCTGGAGGATTCAGAACAGCAGATCGAAGTTCCAGATGAACAGGATCAGGAAGATGCGAGCAAGCTGGCGGAAGAGAGGCTCACGCGGAACCAGCGCGACCGTCAGCCGCAGCGGCGGGACGCCCGCGAACTTTTCAATGCCTGGAACACGGAAACTGAGGGCGAGTTTGATGAACTTGACGGCAGCGAGGCGTGGAGCGAAGGCGAAACGCCGGAGCAGGGACTGGAAGAAGGCGAGGTGGCATTCAATTACGACGAATGGGATCGTGAACTCACCGATCATCGCGTCGGCTGGTGCCGCGTGATTGAAAAGAAAGTGAAGCGCGGCAATCGTGCGTTTGTTGACGACACGCGCGAACGTTACAAAGGCGTCGTCTCTTCAATTCGTCATCAGTTTCAGATGATGAAGCCTGAGAACCTCACGAAGATCGCGAACGAATTGGACGGAGAAGACTACGATCTGAACGCCGTTGTCGATTACTTCATCGACCGTCGCGCCGATGGTCAACAGTCTGAACGGATTTACACGAAACGTCTGCGCCGCCGGCGCGATGTTGCCGTTTCGTTTCTGCTCGATCAGTCGTCATCAACCGCGCGCACGATTGGCCGCCATCCGCTGCAGCCTTACACGCACCCCGGCCGCCGCATCATCGAGATTGAAAAGGAAGGTCTCGTGCTGATGAGTGAAGCACTCGAAGCCGTCGGCGATGTCTATGCGATCAATGGCTTCACTTCTGAGGGCCGCCGCAATGTGAAGTTTTACGTGATGAAGGATTTCAACGAACATTACTCCGACGAAGTCATGCGGCGCATTGGCGGGATCACTTATCAAAATAACACGCGGCTGGGTGCGGCGATTCGGCACGCGACGGCGAAACTCGAGAAGCAGGAGGCGCGCACGCGTCTGCTGATTGTCTTGTCCGACGGCCGGCCGTATGACCATGACTACGGCGATGCTCGCTACGCGCGCGAAGACACGCGCGAAGCCCTGGTTGATGCGAAGACACGCGGCATCACGCCGTTCTGCATCACCATCGATCGTGAATCCGAAGCCGAGCTGCGCGATCTTTACGGCGAAGTTGGCTACACGATTATTGATGACGTGCTTTCGTTACCCGAGAGGCTTCCGGGGATTTATCGAAGATTGACAACGTAGACTCGACCGATTCAAGCGTTAAAATGCGGCGATTGTGCGATTGTCCCCCGAGCGAAATCGCTTAATACATTCTTCTAGATTATCCGTCCAATCTTCATCTGGGTTCTGTGAAATTGGCTGAAATACTTCGAGCAGTGTCTTGTCACCAGCGCGAGGTCGGAGCCAGCGGCCGACGGTATATGCGAATCTGTTCCAGTCGTTCGTTGATGGATGTAAGGAGACAGCTAGGATGTCAAATTCACCGAACCGGTACGGCCTTGTCGCCGCGCCAGCCGCGTCCTTTCCAGTTCTAGTACGCTGGGTCTCGACAACGAATTTTCCGTTTCGTACGAGCGGGATACTTTGCTGACGACGCTGCATTTTTACTTGAATACTAACGGGACCAATTGCATCTTCGATAAGGAAATCGTACGCAGCATCTCCAGCGATTTCTGCGATTCGCCAACCTTCAAGCCTCTGCAATACATCCACTAGAAACGCCGCTTCAGCAATGATTCCTCGGATGCCCCGCATCGTGAGGTCACTTGAGCGTGCCATTGCTTCCAAAATCACTTCAGCTTGCGTATTAAGATCGGCTTCCAGCGGATGTATGGGAAACTCTTGCCGGAGTTGTCTAAAAATCTCATATCGTTCCGCTGGCGAACACTGTTCAAGCAGACGGAGAATCTCGTCCTTTGGGGATCGTGTTGTTGCCATTTCTATTACATTGAAAATTGGGACAGCATAGAGTATTGATAACGATAATTGGCCGGTGAAAATAATGGCAGCAACGTCCAAAGTTCAGCTTTCATTTCCGCCAGAGACAGAGCAAGTGTCGGTGTGCGGCCACGAGCCCTACTATTCGACACCCTTTGGTGCTGCTTATTTGGGCGATGCGTTAGAAGTCCTAAAAGCATTGCCATCCGATTCGGTTAACATCGTCATCACTTCGCCTCCATACGCCTTGCACTTTAAGAAGGAATACGGAAATGTGGACAAAGACAATTACGTCCAATGGTTTTTACCCTTCGCCCGCGAGATCCATCGCGTTCTTAAGGATGACGGCAGCTTTATCCTAAACATTGGAGGCAGTTACAACAAGGGGTATCCGACGCATTCTGTTTATCTCTACAAGCTATTAATAGAACTGGTTGACGCGGTAAAATTTCATTTGGCGCAGGAATTCTATTGGTACAACCCAGCAAAGCTGGCAATGCCGGCAGAGTGGGTTACTGTCCGCCGAATTAGAGTGCGAGATTCAGTTGAACACGTATGGTGGTTATCGAAAACGCCTTGGCCCAAAGCCGACAACCGGAACGTGTTGAAGCCTTACAGCGCAGATATGATCAGATTGAATCGCCGCGGTATTCGCACGACTGTCCGACCAAGCGGCCACAATATTCGATCAAGCTTCGACAAAGTAAGCCCTGGAGGCGCTATTCCTCCCAACGTCTTTGAGGTCTCTGAAGAACCGGATAACTTGTTGAAACTCGGCAATAATGCCGCCAACGACGTCTACACGATCCGTTGTAAAGAAGCAGGCGTGAAAATTCACCCAGCGAGATTTCCTGCTGCCATTCCCGATTTTTTTGTTAAATTCCTTACTGCTGAAGGAGAGGTGGTACTGGATCCTTTTGCAGGTTCGAACACAACGGGAGCCGTTGCAGAAAAACTCCGACGGCGATGGATAGTGTGCGATACGGTCGCTGAATATCTGGACGCAAGCAAGTTTCGATTCGACATCATTTATTGACCTAAAGTTGACCACGTGACGCTTGATCGGCGCGAAGTCAGCGCGTTTCCGCGGCCACCTTCAGATCCACCTGCTGACGCAAAGGTTACTGACTCCATTTACAGTGAATTGGGTTGTGACCACAGTCCAACTCCCGGACTGAATCTCGCTGCTAGTTCTTTGGCTTCGGAGGTGGAGGTGGCGGCATTCGCGACTTCCCTGGCGCCGGAGGTGGCGGCGGTGGTGGCGGTGGTTCTCCCTTGACCTGGCTTAGTTCTCCAGCCAGCAAAGAGACATCAAAGTTCCTGACGTCATTACTCTCGCTGTTCTCCCGTAGCCACTTGATGCGCCGCAATAGTTGCTGCTTCTCTTCCGGGTCCTGTGTGGACAAGGCGATCTTAACCAGCGGTTCGATCTCGCTGATTCTGGCAAGCGTGTCAACCAGGATTATTTTGACCTGCACGTCATCCGTCTTCCTGTACAACTCGAACATGGCATCTGTGCTGCCGTCACCCTCTAACTCAGTGAGCCGAACTGCCGCCAGACGCCGCAGTTCTGGATCAGGATTATGCAGCGCCATCTCAATCAATTCAGCAAACGCTTTGCGCTCACCCATCTCCTTCACCATATTCAGCTTCGCCTGCGGCTGAATAGAAGGCTGGGATTGGCCGGTCACGGAAGAGCCGGCGGGAATCAAAAACCACGCAACGGTTGCGATTGCAACGGTCGATAAGATCACGAATTTCCAGGTATGTGCGTGCGTCTGTTCACGAAAAATCATTTCAATTCTCCTTTCAAATGCTTTCCTGGTCGAAAAGAATGCCAATTGATGTCGAGCGCCCATCAGACTCCGCTCTGCGGCCTTGAACAAACCTTCGGCGTAAGTTTCAGCGCACGCGCCACGGGCAAGCACGAGCTGATCACAAGCCAGTTCTCGTTCCAGGTTTAACTGGTTGGAGGCATGGCGGAACAGTGGATGGAAAAAGAAGACTATCTTCAGCCCGTTCTGAATGACATTGGCCAGCGGATCGAGACGTTCAATGTGCGCCAGTTCATGCTGAACCATTGCCTGGCGCTCCCACGAGCTGGTCCATTCGCCAATATCAGCCGGCAGGATGACTATCGGACGAAAGATTCCGCAAAGCAGTGGTGAATCGATTTCGTTGGATATTCGTAGTCGAATTGTGGGATCGGACATGGGAAGATCCACTTCGATCGATGAGATTGGCCGGGCGCGCTTCAGCATTAACCACAAACTGGTCTGACCCTTGATCAAGCGTGTTAACACGATCAGTGCCCCTGTTAACCACACCATAAACAGAACCGGACGTACCAGCTTCAGCACACTTGATCCGAAGGGCTCTTTCGTAGCCGGAGCGGGAATCGACGTGATGGTAGTGGGTGCGGAAACCAGATTGACCATCTTCCGCGGACCTTCTATTGCAAAGCTCAGGGCCGAGTTAGAAGGTCGAACGGCGGGAAGGCTCTGCACGAGCGGAGAAGCCAGCGGCAACAACGCCAACGCGACCAGGCTGAGTAGCCAGATCTGATATCGCTGGCCCGGCGATTTGAATCTGGCAACTTTCAAAACGAGCCAGGCACAGGTAAGCAAGACGAGCCCCTGCCAACTCCAAACGAGCAGCGCGGCGAATAGTCTTTCGGCGATAGCGTTTAGCCCGTCAGTCATCGCAATCACTTCTTTCCACTTTTGGCCGCTTTGCGCTTGACCAACACCCGGCGGGCGCGTTGCAGGTCGTCTTCAGTGAGATCTCCCCTCTCCACCAGATGCAGCACTAGTGAGGCTGCCGAACCGCCAAACACTTGTTCGACGAGGTGGGCCAGGACATGGCCCCGCGATTATGCCGGCTGTTGTCGCGGCCGATAAATGTGCGACTTTCCTTCGGCTCGATGAGTCAAGTGCCCTTTTCGTTCGAGCACTCGGATGATGGTCAGCAGCGTGTTGTAATGCGGGGGCCCAGGCAATTGCGCCTGAATATCGCGTGCGGACGCTTCGCCCCGCTCCCAAATCACGCGCATGAGTTCCAGCTCTTTATCGGTAAACGTCTTTGACGGCGTCCTGGGCATTGAGTTCCCCCCAAAAAAACCAAGTCAACGTATAAATACGTTGACACGGAGCTTATAACAACCGTCCCGGGATTGTCAACGTATTTGTACGTTGATGGCGAAAATAAATTTTCTCCTTGCCAGAACGGGATATTAGCCATTGACTAGTTCGCGCCGTACCACTCGCACTTCTGACCGCCAATCTTCGTTGATGTCGAATCGATAGATTTCAATATCGGGCGCGATGGTTCGCGCGAGCGTGCGGAAGGATGGGTGAAAACGAAGTGTCGGCGCGACGAGATAGACGAGTGGCGATTCATTCCGAATCTCGCGTTTGCCGAACAATTTGGCGGCGGCGATGTGGCCACGCCGGCGATGAGCTTCGACGCGACGCCAGTAATCAACACCTTGAAAAACGTGTTCGCGATCTTCGGTGGCTTTCAATTCGATTACGACCAAACGGCCGTCGTGACGCAGCGCGAGCAAATCGATTGGGCGCGCACCAGTCGGTCCGCCATGCGACGTGCGAAACTGCGCATGCAGCGGCGCCACAATCAATCCCGGATCGAGTTTGGTTATGTCGCGACGGAGAATCGATTCTAGCCACGCTTCGCCCGAGGCGCGATAGAACCAATGCCGGCGGTCGCGACAGTGTTCGTTTCGATATGTTTCCAGATCGTGAAACAGCTTCGCCCAATCCTGTTGGTGCATAGCGTCGAGCTGTCTTCGTCGTGAACCTTCAATGCCGAACCAGACTCGATCCTGATTCATCACTGTGCGCACGCGCGCGAATGGCAGGCCGTGAAATCGCAGAGTCTGTCCATGTCGCGACGCGACCACGTCGATAGCGTCTGGCGCGTATCCCAAAATCTCATCTGCGCGCTCATTCAACTCCGGCTGGTTCACGGGCGGAAACCGGCTCAGGCGCTTTCGCCAAAGGTGTTTCCGCTCGAAACGCGCAATCGATGTGACGGCGGTCCATTCGTCGTCAATCTCAAGGAGCTCGATCCGATCACGGCACGATTCACGCAGCAGGGCATGTCTTTGACGAGCGGCCTCAAGGATTGTGTGCTCGACTACCAGCAGCAATCGATGAATTGCGGGACGTTTCGGCGATTCGAGCACACGTTGAAACCACAGCAACGCCGATGAAAAGAGAGCATCAACATTCCGAACATCGCTCTGTGCGACAGTTCCGGTTACGGCAATTCGCTGATGCGATCGCCGCAAGATGACTCGTGCGTAGCGCCCTGGCTGATCACGGCGCATGCCGGGACTGAGGGTGGCGCGCTCAATTTTGACAGAAGGGTGGAGGGTGTTGGGTGAAGGGTGTAGGCCGGAAGGGTATGGGGCATGGGGGGTTGGCTGTAGGTCACTCTGGCTAGCAAAGGATGTCGTTTCCTCTTCAGAACTCTTCCGCGGAGACTCACTATATACACCCGACGCCCCACCCCCTAAACCCTTTCGATCTACACCCAACCCACCAACCCCTACACCCAAACTCTGCGCGACAAGATGGGCGAGCTTGTCACATCTTTCCTGACGGGCGGCCGCAATGCTTGCCACAATTGCTCTCGCCGACGCTTGTGGAATCAGTTCGATGGTCGCGGCTTCAGCTCCCATGCGACGAGTGACTTGCAGACGAAGTCTCTCATCGTGCCACTTCCAATCGGTGACTCGCCAAGTTTCGGGACCTGCTTCGGTCCAGCAGGAGAAGATGATCCGGTTGTGCTCAACGGAAAATTCGAACTCATCGTGATTGATATTCAGAGGTGAGCGGCCGTCTGCAGACATGAACCAATTTCGATGGGCGGTGACAATGTTCTGCAGCGCAAGTTGTTGCCTGCTTAGATCAGAAATCGAGAGGGAAGACCTGGGATTTGTGGGAGACATCGCGCGCTATGCTACCATCGAATCAAATAGGTCAGAACCACCTGCGGTAGCGGGTGGTTGATCTCCTCGGTTGTGAACTTACAGAGATCAACCGCCCGCCACCGCAGGCGGTTCTGACCTCTCATCTATGAAGCCAGTCTTCTTAGCAGGGGCAGTGCGTACGCCGATTGGTCGATTTGGCGGATCACTGAAGGATTGGACAGCCGCAGATCTGGGAGTAGCGGCGGCAAAAGAAAGTCTGCGGGGCGCGAATCTGCGGGCCGATCAAATCGAAGATTCGATTTGGGGCTGCGCCCGCCAGGCAGGCGGCGGTCCAAACGTCGCGCGGCAAATTACTTTTCGTGCCGGCGTGCCCGAAACGGTATCCGCATTTACGGTGAACCAGGCGTGCGGATCGGGCTTGCGCGCCATCATTCTCGCGGCGGAAAAGATCATGCTCGGACGCGCGAACATCGTGCTCGCGGGCGGCACCGAGAGCATGTCGCGCGTGCCTTACTTTGCCGAAGGTGCGCGCTGGGGCGCGCGCATGGGCCATGTCGATCTGACGGACGGGATGTATCGCGATGGTTTCAACGATCCACTGTCGGGAATGGTGATGGGTGAGACGGCGGAAGAACTCGCAAGTCGATACGAGATCGCGCGCGACGAACAGGACGAGTACGCGCTGCGTTCGCAACATCGGGCGGCCGCGGCGATTGACAGCGGTAGGTTCGATTCTGAGATCGTTCCCTTGGAGCTGAAAAGTCGCAATGGCGAAGTGAAGTTACTCAGCCGCGACGAGCATCCGCGCGCAAACACGACGGCCGCAGATTTGAAAAAACTTGCGCCAGTGTTTTCTAAAACGGGAACAATCACTGCTGGTAATTCGTCTGGCATCACTGATGGCGCGGCAGCAGTTGTGGTGATGAGTGAAGATGCTTTGCGGGCATCAGGCGCCGAATCGCTCGCGCGCATTGTTGATTACGAAATTGTGGGCGTGGCTCCGGAGATCATGGGCATCGGTCCGGCGCCGGCGACGCGCGCTTTGTTAGAGCGTCAGAAGCTTTCGTTGCGCGAAGTTGATTTGATCGAACTTAACGAAGCATTTGCAGCGCAAGTCATCGCCTGTGATCGTGAATTACAATTCGATCCGGAGAAATTGAATGTCAACGGTGGCGCCATCGCTCTCGGTCATCCGATTGGTTGCACTGGCGTGCGCATAACGACAACGTTGCTGCATGAGATGCGAAAGCGGGACGCAAAACGCGGTCTCGCCACGCTCTGCATCAGCGGGGGTATGGGCATCTCTTTGCTGTTGGAGCGAGAATGACGCGGCAACGATGCGTGGCGTGCCGGCATCGCATAGGCAACTCTTCCAAAACCTTTCAATTGGAGAACGCAAAAACGTGAAAAGAACACTGTTTGCAAGCTTAACCGTTGCCGTATTCGTGATAACCGCGACCGTGGCAATTTACGCGCAGCAGGCGAAAAACGTGCGGCCGGTTACTCGAACTGCCGCGACCGACACATTCGCATTTGTCCCGAAATCCGACGCCGTCGTCGTGGTTGACGTGAATCGCTTGCTCAACGAAACCTTGCCAAAGGTGTTCGCGGGAGACAGCGCAAAACTCGCACAGATCACTTCCGAAATTGATAAGTTCAAAATTGAGACCGGCATAGACGCGCGCACATTCAGTCGAGCGGTCATAGCTGCGCGCTACACTTATCCGTCGCCGAACGTGACGAAACTCGAGCCGGTAGCGATCGCGACTGGTACATTTAACTCCGCAGTGGTTGTCTCATCGGCTCGTGGTGCCGCGAAAGGGACGTCGCACGTTGAGAAGTACGGCGGCACCACCATCACTATTCTGACGATGAACAATCAAGTGAAGATGTTTGGCTTGTGGAACATGAACGTGCATGAATTGGCGATCGCGCCATTGAACGCGAACACGGTAGCAGTTGGCACTCCGTCAACGGTGCGCGCTGCGATCGACGCCGGCAAAACTCCGCGACGCGATAGCACGGACCTTGTCACGCTCGCGACACGCGATCCGCAGGCGGTAATCGGTTTTGCCGGCAATGTACCATCGTCGGTTTGGACAGGCCTGAACCTTGGGACTGATGCTATCGCGCAGGACGCCAGCTCAATTCGACAGGCGTACGGCTCAGTCGGTACAACCACGACCGACGTTTCCGTGACGATCGTCGCACGAACCGAGACTCCGACAGCCGCAAAGAACCTGGGTGATACGGTAACGAGCTTGAAGCAACTGGCCGGTTTTGCAATTCTGCAAATGACCGGGCAGAAGAAAGCGCTGGCGGAAAGCGCCCTCAGCAACCTGAAGATCAATGTACGCGCGAACGAACTCGAGCTGCGCACACAAGTGGCCGCGGCGAATATCGCCTCGTTGATGAAATAATTTGGCGAACTTTGAACCTAAAGATGGAGCGGTAGCGCCGGATTTCGGATTGCCGGATGCGGACGGCAAGACGTGGCGTCTCTCTGACCATCGCGGCAAAGTCGTCGTGCTGCTGTTCTATCCCGGCGATGAAACTCCGATCTGCACGCGACAGATGTGTTCAGTGCGCGATCGCTGGGAAGACTACGCGGCCACCGGCGCAGAGGTGGTAGGAATTTCGACCGACAGCGTTGAATCGCACAAAGCTTTTGCTGCACATCACGAGCTGCCTCTGCGCCTATTGTCCGACGCCGACAGAAAAGTCGCAGACTTGTATGGCGCGAACTCACTCGTTCCCGGCAAGGTGGCACGTTCGGTTTTCGTAATCGATGCTGAGGGTGTGATTCGTTACCGAGATGTGCGGCCGCTCGGTTTGTTCCGGCCGAAGGACGATGACACGATCACCGCGATTCGCGCAGCGCAAAAATAGTTTCAAGTTCCAAGTTTCGAGTCTCAAGTTGAGAAGCCGAACTTGAAACTTGAAACCTGAAACTCGAAACCTGATAATCCCCACGAGGTAATCATCAATGTCAGATATCAAGTGCGCCCGCTGTGGGCAGAAGCGTCCGCCGCTCGGTTTTGCGCCGCTGCCAACCGATCTTGGTCAGAAGGTCGCCGAGGAAGTTTGCCAGCCGTGTTGGAGTGAATGGCTGCAAACGCAAACCCGCATCATCAATCATTACGGCCTGGACGTTTCGAATCCCGAAGCACAGACGTTTCTGATGGACAACATGCGCGGATTTTTCTACGGCGAGAACGAGCTGGCGCAGATCGATACTTCCAAAGAAGGTTCGATCAAGTGGTAATTGCCGTTTATTTTGAAACCGAAGCCCCGTCACAAGCGTAAAACCGCCTGAGCATCCTGCGCTTTTCGCGAACAATGATCAGTTCAAAACGGCGTCAGAGTACCAATCTTTAATCGGGCAGTTAGCTGACGGAAAAAGAGCCCAGCTAAAGCTTCTACTCTTACGCTCGCTAAAAAAAAAGGAGAGGCCCCTTGCTTACAAGATTTGTATCGATCCGCGTCTTTCTTCCCGTTTTTGTTCTCTTAACAATCTTTGCAATCACCGCTGCAGCGCAAACAAAACTGCTGCGTTTTCCGGACATTTACGGCGATCGCGTAGCGTTCACATACGCCGGCGACATCTGGACAGCGCCGGCAAACGGCGGCACCGCGATTCGTTTGACCGCCCATCCGGGCATGGAAGTGTTCGCGAAGTTTTCGCCGGACGGGAAGTGGATTGCCTTCACCGGCCAGTACGACGGCGACGAGCAGGTTTACGTTATTCCCTCGACTGGCGGCGTGCCGCGGCAGCTCACGTACTATCCGGCCAAAGGCCCGTTCACGCCGCGGTGGGGGTGGGACAATCAAGTCTACGGGTGGACGAAAGACGGCAAGCGGATCATCTTCAAGTCACAGCGCGACTCATGGTCACTGCCGATCGCAAAACTTTACACCGTCTCGGTTGAAGGTGGTCCGGCTGAACCGTTGCCAATGCCCGAAGCAGGATCCGGCGATTATTCACCTGATGGCAGTCGCATGGTTTACTCGCCGCAGTCGCGCGACTTCCGGCCGGAGAAGCGTTACGGCGGCGGCCAGGCGAATCGTCTCTACATTTTCGATTTGAAAAGCTACGACACGAAGGCAATCACCGAAGGTCCGCGCGCCACGCGTGATGCGATGTGGATCGGCGACACGATTTACTACAATTCAGACCGCGACGTCCACTTCAATCTGTACGCGTACAGCGTCGGCAATGGTAAGACGACACAAATCACCCACAGTAAACAGTGGGACGTGCGCTGGCCCAGTTCCGATCATGGTAACCGGATCGTTTACGAAATGGACGGTGAGCTCCAGGTACTCGACATTCGGAGTGGCAAAGCTATGCCGATTTCAATTAGCGTTCCCGACGATGGCCTCGCGCGTCGTTCGAGCCGTATTTCAGCCGCGAACAATATTGAGTCGTACGACCTGAGCCCGAAGGGCGAGCGCGCTCTGTTTTCCGCGCGCGGCGACATCTTCACCGCGCCGATTGAAAAAGGACCAACACGCAATCTGACACACTCCTCGGGCGCGCACGACAAGTGGCCCAGCTGGTCGCCTGATGGATCGCAGATCGCGTTCATCTCTGACATGAGCGGCGAAGAAGAGTTGTACGTTATCCCGCAAGACGGTTCAAAGCCTCCGACGCAAATCACGACCGGAGGACAGGCGATGCGCTATCAACCGGAGTGGTCTGCTGACGGCAAGCGCATCGCGTTCAGTGACAAGGATGGGAAGCTTTACGTCGTCACGCTGGCTGACAAGAAAATGACTGAAGTCACCGATGCACCGCGCGGACAGATTCGTGATTACGTTTTCTCGCCGAGCGGAAACTATCTCGCGTTCAGCATGTCAACGAGAGGCAGCGGTTTTTCTTCCCTTTTTATCTGGAATGCGGCCGACAACAAGCTGAACCGTGTCACCGACGACATGTTCAATGCCGGCAGTCCGGTGTGGGACCCAACCGGTAACTACCTTTACTTTGCCAGCCAGCGCGAATTCGCCCCGCAGATTTCCAACATCGAATTCAACTATGCGACGAACCGCGATGTGTATCTGTATGCGATGGCTCTGCGCAAGGACGTGAAGAATCCGTTTCCGGCTGAAAGCGATGAAGTCGCGATCACGAAGACCAAGGAAGACACGGGTAGCGAGAAGAAGGAGGGCGAAGCCGAGGCGCCGAAGACTGAAGTTCCACCGAAGCCTGCTACTCCGCCACCAGGAAAAGCGATGACAATTGATTTCGACGGCATTTCGGGTCGCGTGGCGCGTGTGCCCATCGGCGCGGACAACTATGGCGGAATTTCAGCCAAGCCGGGGTTTTTGATCTATGTCACCGGGCCCGCGTTTTATTACGGCCGCCAAGGCGATCGGCCGGCGCAACTGAAACTGTTCTCGCTGAAAGATCGCAAAGAAACCACGCTAATTGACGATTTCGGTGGCGGCTATGCCCTGTCGCGCGACGGCTCGAAGATTCTCGCGCGAGGGGCGCAAGGCTTTGGGCTTTATGATGCCACCCCGCAAGGTGACAAGAGCCGCAAGCCGGTTTCGACTGCCGGCCTGGTCGTGGATCGCGTGCCCGCAGAAGAGTGGGCGCAGATCTTCAATGAGGTGTGGCGCCGCTATCGCGATTGGTTTTACGTGCCGAATATGCACGGCTATGACTGGGTCGCGTTGCGCGAACAATACAAACCTCTACTTCAATACGTCGGTCATCGTTCGGATCTCAACTATGTCATCAGCGAGATGATTTCTGAGTTGACCATTCAACACGCGTACATCGAGGGCGGGGACTTCAACATTCCGCCCCGCGCGCGTGTCGGGTTGCCGGGAGCGCGTTTCGAAGTCGATCCCGCCTCGGGCCGTTATCGCATCACGAGGATCTTTGAAGGCGAAAACGAAGAGGATATCTATCGTTCGCCGCTCAAAGAAATCGGTGTCAACATCAATGTTGGCGATTATGTGCTGGCCGTTGATGGTGAAGAGCTAAAAGGTAACGACGACATCTATCGTCTGCTCCGCAACAAGGCGGACAATCCGGTGTCATTGACGGTCAATAACAGGCCGACGATGGAAGGCTCGCGCACGGTTTCGTACCGGCCCATCACAGATGAGAGCAACTTGATCTACCTCGACTGGATTACGAAGAACCGCACGCGCGTCGAGGAAGCGACGAATGGCCGTGTCGGCTATATTCACATTCCCGACATGGGCGCGAACGGCATTCGCGAGTTCATCAAGTGGTACTACCCGCAAATCGACAAGGAAGGGTTGGTTGTCGACGTGCGCGCCAACGGCGGCGGCAATGTTTCGCGCATGCTGATTGAACGCCTGCGGCGCAAGCTGCTTGGCATCAACTATGCGCGAACGGATGATATCGGCAACCCGTATCCGGATGGAGTCTTTATCGGTCCGATGGTGGCGTTGCTCGATCAGAACTCCGCATCCGATGGCGACATCTTTCCGTGGATGTTCCGTGAAGCCGGACTGGGACCACTAATCGGCAAACGGTCGTGGGGAGGTGTGGTTGGCATCAACAACCGCGGGCCACTGATCGATGGGGGCAGCATTTTCGTGCCCGGTTCCGCTCTGGCTAATGCGAAGGGCGAATGGGTGATCGAAGGTTACGGTGTCGATCCCGACATCGATGTTGACAACGATCCGGCTTCGGAGATTGCCGGAAAGGATCCGCAGCTCGAACGCGGCATCGCCGAAGTAATGAATCGTCTGAAGAATCCGGTCAAGCTGCCGCCAAGACCGGCGCCGCCCGTGAAAACGATTCGTTAGTCGTAGCACGCGCATCTTGCGCGTGAATCACGGGTAGGAACGCCCGTGCCACTTCTGCCACCATCAAATTGCGGACGCCCGCGTGAGTTCATCTGGCGCGGGCTCATTTTTTCGCGGCGTCTGGTTTGATTGTGAGTTTGTCCACCGGGACCATCGCCGGCATTCCTTTGTGTTGATAGCAGCGTTCGCCAGCCGCGTGCACACGACGGCGACAAGGCGTTCCTTTCTTTGTGCGTGCGCCGCAGATGTAAACAGTATCGTCTGCTGCGGCGACATTGTTCGAATTGAGATTTTGATTTGTCTTGTTGATTGCGCTTTTGGCGATCGCTTGGAAATTGACTGGCACGTCAGGGAGCGGTGAATTTGCGGCGCGATGAATAATTAGCGGTGGCGGTGCGGGCCGAAGATATCTTCCGAAGCCGAAGGCTAACATGACGATCACGGCAACAATTACGAGTGGCTTTGTCACGCTTTGGCCCAGCCGTAACGCGCAATCATCACACCGCACGCCCGCGAGCCAGGCACGCCAGCCTTTGCGTGTCAGCCTTGCGCCACAGTTCGCACAAAAATTTGTCCGACTCATTGTGGGAGTTCCCGGAAAGCATGCGGATTATATTTCGATTGGCTGACGGCGCAAGCCTTTTCGGAGCCGCTTGCGGTAGCAAGCGGGTGAGCCCAAGTGACTAGAAACACACCGCTCACTACCGCGACCGGTTCCGGACGAAGTTGCAAACTTCAGGGAGCGCATCGGATACTGCAAGGCCTCAGCGAACTCAAACTCGCTCAGACTCAACTAATGTTGGTGCTATCGCATCCAAATCGGGTGAAAACCGCTGCGAAACTGCTATTTGCGGGAATCATCGCAATTTTTCTTTCCCTGAATGCACCCCGCATCTCAGCTCAGGATGATGTGCTTCGCACGGAAACCGCACTGGTGCAATTGAACGTCGGTGTTGTCGACCGGCAGGGGCAGGCGGTCACCACGCTTTCGCAGAACGATTTCGTCGTCTACGAAGACAACGTGCGCCGTCCCATCGTCGCTTTCGAACCAACGCAGGCGCCCTTCAGCCTGGTGATGCTCCTGGATATGTCCGGTTCGACCGTGACCTTTCGCCAACAGATTCAACAAGCGGCGCTCAGATTTCTGGATGCACTTGGGCCTGACGATCGCGTGGCCGTGATCGACTTTAACGGCAAGGGCGTGCACGAACTAATTGGCTTCACCAACGATCGCCGGAAGACCGCATACGCAATCACTCTGGCAAACGGTTCAGGGGAGACGCTGCTCTACGATGCATTGAAACAGGCGTTGCGAAAGTTGGCGGGCGAAGGGAAGCGCCGGAAAGCTATTGTAGTTTTGACGGATGGTCTTGACACTGAAGTCCGTAAGAGTGACCGCGCAACTGTCGCCAAAGTTTCGGATGCCGAGGTAGCGACCGCTATTAAGCCTGAAACGAGTCCCGCTCTGACTGCAGTGTTGACTGACGCCGATCGTCAAGGAGTAACCATCTTTCCGCTGGCGTTGCCGTCAGGCGACCCGAAGCATCTGCCTCTTCCTGATCCTTTGATCCTCGCGCAGTACGCGGCGGCGCAAACACGCATGCAAATGTTAGCGGACCGCACCGGTGGGTGGGTCGCCGAAATTCGGCGCCTCGATCAACTCTCAGGCGTGTATGTCCAGGTGGCGGCAAGTTTGCGCACTCTTTACAGCATTGCGTATCAGCCTCCCACACCCGGCGCTAAGGATGGCAAGTGGCGCACTATTCGTGTTGAGGTCAGTCGCGGAGATCTGACGGCGAAGACAAAGACCGGATACTATGCGCGCTGAGGCGCGGTTTCGAGTTTCGAGTTTCGAATTTCGAGTTTCAAGTTTCAAGTTTCAAGTTTCAAGTTTCAAGTTCATGCAAACAAACCAAACTTGAAACTCGGAACCTGAAACTTGAAACTTATCGTTTGGAACCTTAAACTGTCCTCACTTCTTTCCTGCACCCGTAGCTCAGTTGGATAGAGCGTTGGTCTACGAAACCAAAGGTCGCATGTTCGAATCATGCCGGGTGCACCACAATCTTCAAAATTCGTAACCGTTAAATGCTGGTTCGCCTTCTGCGACGTTAGTCCAAAGGACAAAAAAAGAGGGATGCCGTGCTCGCCCCCGATACGGCGTCCCTCTTTTACACGGCTGCCCCCCACGCGGGCCTCCGCGACCTTAAATGAATTTTAAAAAAGCCGTCTTAACCCACACGCTGACGGTGTGTGGCTTGCTATTGTATTACGCGTAAAAAGCAGCGCTTTCGGATCAGAGGAGACGACTTGATCCGATCTCCCTGCTCAAACGCCGGTGGTAATAATTGTCAGGGCCAACGTAAGAGCAACGCAGAGTGCAGAGTATCCCCTCGCGGAAAATACTGCGCAATCAGGTAAAACCACGAGAGCACATAGGGAAAACCTGAGGCTTGCTTGTGATCAGATTTGCAAGAGGCAGTAAATCTTGCTTGAGCGTGACTGATTAGCGAGCGGTCAATTAGACGTTTATCAGACCCGCCTTAATCGCAAAGCGGACCAGACCGGCGACGTCGTGAATGCTCAACCGCTCTGTCAGTTGAGAGCGATGCGATTCGACAGTCTTAACACTGATGTCTAACGCGCGTGCAATCTCTTTCGTGCTTTGACCTTCAGCAATGCGAACCAGAATTTCGCGCTGCCGAGGCGTCAAACGATCGAGTAGTTCGCGCTGTTTGTCGTCATTTAGAACAATGCCTGCGGCTGTTTGCTGCGGCGTTTGGGCGGAAACGTAAGTCTTGCCCTGCATTACCATTTCAATCGCGTCTTTGAGTTCGGCAGCGGCCGCGCTCTTCGGAATGAACCCAGCCGCGCCAAAATGCAGCGCCTGGATGGCGTATTCGCGCGCCTCGTGCATCGTTAGAATGATGACCCGCACGCCCGCAAAGCTTGCTGTGATCTTTTGCAGCACTTCAAGCCCATTCATGTCCGGCATCGTAATGTCGAGCAAGACGATGTGTGGATTCAGTCTTTCGATACTTCGCAGAGCTTCAGCGCCGTTGCCGGCTTCGCCTACGACATCGACCGATTCAATCATTTCGATTAAGGCCCGAAGCCCCGCCCGCACGAGCGCGTGATCGTCTACTAAGAGCACCTGAATTCGCTCCGCGCGAATCGCATGATGTGGAGTCGTAGATGTGACAGAGTCCGGATGATTTGAGGGACCGGCGGCCGACTGTGCCTGAGTACCAGTAGTTGAAGCGGGAAAATTCATGGCGAAAGTGCCTTCCTGTGCGCGGCAAAATACTCCACAAGTATAGGGCGAGCAATCAGGAAAAACCTTGTAATCAGCGCGACCGAGGCGTCGGAACGGTTAACATGATCTGTGTCCCGTTGCCGACTTCTGAACGAATCGTCAACTTTCCGCCCACAGCGAGCGCGCGCTCCTTCATTCCGCGCAGACCTAAGGCGGTAGCGAGTCCGGCGCTTAAGTGATCTTCGACAACGAAGCCAACACCGTCGTCAGCGATTGTCATCTTGAGCGTGCCGTTTTGTTTCTCAATATTTACATCGATGCGGTTCGCACGAGAATAACGCGCCGCATTCGTCAGCGCTTCCTGGACAATGCGGAAGCAGGCAGTTTCGATCGGGCGGCCGATGTTGATTGTCCGCGGCAGATCACCGGAAACCACGGCCATAATGCCGGTACGCTCTGAGTATCGCGATGTGTACCAACTGAGTGCCGCCGATAAACCCAAGTCGTCGAGCATCGATGGTCGCAACTCTAACGATAGCTCCCGCACTCGACGCAGCGCATCATCGATCACTTCGATACTCTCACGGATGCGAGGTTGGCCTATATCATTTACAGCACCGGAGCGTTGCATCCATTGCAAATTGATCGTAATCGCTGTCAGAGCCTGACCAATTTCATCGTGCAGTTCACGCGCGATATTTTCACGTTCAGCTTCCTGCGCATGCACCAATCGTCGCGAATAGTGTTGCAGTGCACGTTGGGCCATTTTGCGCTCAGTCATATCGCGCACGGTTCCCTGAACACCAATTGGGTCGCCGTCACGATAGATCATGCGGCTGCTCACCTCGACGGATTTGCGACTGCCATCTTTGCAAATGATTTTTGCTTCGTAGGTTGTCTCGACCGGAATGTCTAACTTGCGACAGAAGTTTTCGCGGGCGGTCTTCAGATAGTTGGGAACGATAAAGTTCGAATAATGCTTTCCCAGAATTTCCGTGCGGGAAAAGCCGGACAATTCTTCCGCGGCGCGATTCACTGAGATGTAACGACCGCCCATATCATGGACGTAAACCGCATCACGAGAGTTTTCAAAGAGTTCACGATAGCGTTCCTCGCTTTCCAGCAAGGCTTGCTCGGTGTGCTTTCGCTCAGTGATGTCCCGCACCGTACCTTCGTAATACTTTGTGACGCCGGCCTCATCGCGCACGGCGTGCGCGTTCACCGAAGCCCAGATCTTCGTTCCATCTTTGCGCGCAAGTTCAAACTCAAATGCCGTGATAGATCCATTTTCCTCGAGCAGTCGTTTGAACTCTTCCCGGCGGGTTGGGTCGACATAGGCATCGCGAGTGATGTCGGTTCGTTCGGCGATCAACTCTTCGGGAGAATTGAACCCGTGCATTTCCGCCAAGGCTGGATTCGCAACCAGGTAACGACCATCGGGTGTCGATTGAAAGATTCCTTCGCCGGCATTTTGAAAAATCTCGTGATACTTCTGTTCGGCTAATAGCCGTGCTTCTTCTGCTTTCAGGCTCTCGGTAATGTCCTGACAAGCACCGAACATCCGTTGCGGTTTTCCATTTTCGTCACAGATGAGCCGCCCGTGCGAATTGATAGTTCTTATTTCGCCATCCGGGCGAAGAACCCGCCGATGTTGGCTAAACGGCTTCCCATCTTGCAGGCACTGGATGACACCCAGGGCCGTTGCATCGCGATCGTCAGGATGCACGCGCGCGAGATACGCCGGATATGTCGGCGTAAAGCTCTTTGGGTCCTCACCAAAGATGGCATAAAGCTCATCAGACCACGTCAAGGCATCAGTTTCGATGTCCCAACTCCAACTGCCAACGTGCGCAAGCCGTTGCGCTTCAGCCATCTGATGATCACTCTCTCTTAACGCCCCTTCGACCTGTTTTCTTTCCGCCAGCTCTTTTTGCGCGAGCGAATACAAACGCGCGTTCTCGAGAGCAATCGACGCCAACTGCGCGAACTTCACCAAAATCTCGACCTCGCGGTCACCAAATTTCCGGCCCTCAGCTGTGCTCTCAAGACCGAGTACGCCCACTACACGATCGCCTGACTTGAGCGGCACGGCCGCAACTGCTCGCAACCGTTTATATCCCGGCAGCGTAATTCGATGCTCCCAAGTGCTGTAGTCATCGAGTACCAGAGGTTCTTTGCTCTGCCAGATGCGCCCTGCCATACCTTGGCCAGCTTCGATCGTGTTGCCGACATAATTCATCGCATCACCGGTCGCCACTTGCACCCGCATTTTATTTGCTTCTTCGTCAATGAGATATACGTAGCCGCTCGTGACACCGACCAACGCGCAAGCTTGCTTAACGAGATCGTGAAGCAATTCCTCGATATTCAGCCGGTTAATCAGCCCGAGTGCCGTCAGGTGCAGCGAGTCGAGATAAGCCTTTTGCGTGGCCAGATCCGCGGCCGCCCGTTTCGCTTCGGTGCGGTCGCGCAAAATTATAGCGATGCGCTCGATTCCGTTTGGGCCTTCGATCGGAAAATGTGAGATCGTGACTTCGCGTTCTCCCATTTCCGGGTAATGGAGTTTCCAATCAAACGTTATTGTTTTCCCGGCGAAACAGTCATCCAGTCTTTGCTTCACGACATTGTCGAACGTTTCGGCGCCGATTACTTCTCTCACCGTGTGACCGATCATTTGATCCAACGTGCGGTTGCGATATTTCAACATGGCACGATTAGCGATTATGTAACGGTAATCGCGATCGATTACAGCGATGAGATCTTCCAGGCCTTCGACGACCTTTTCGTATTCGTGTAGGCGGGCCGCTTCGGTGCTCTCGTGCTGTGGCGCCGGCGCGGCAGCGGCTTGTGATTTCGATTTTGGACCCGGCTGTTTCATCTCGCAGTCCCTGAACAAAGGCAATTGTTTGTCAACGAAAACCAGCAACGGCAAGCGGCGGGGCGATTGTCAGCTTGGCTGGGCGGTTCGCGAATTTTGAGGTGTGGTTACTTCCGTAAAACTTCGATCCCGTAGGAGACGTGTAAAACACCTCGAATGTCGCGGGCGATTGTAGTTCTCTTGCGCAATGGCTGCAACCAAATGTTTGCGATCGGAGTGAACCAATTCGCGGCGGCTCCGTTTGACATGCGCGGAAGCGGCGGCAATCATGGCGTTTACGCGCTTTCTTTCGTATGAAACTGGCACAGTTCAAAACCACGAATTCTGACAAACAGCGACTTGGTGTGCTGCTTGGCGACGCGGTCTGCGACGTTGCAGAGTTGGCGCAGGCTCGTCATTCGGCCGGGTTATCAGTCGCCGATTGGTTGCTTAGTGTTGGTAGCTCATTGGAAGTCATTCGTCGTGGTGCAGCAGGCGTTGCGCAATTAGATCCGTTGATTGCGCGTGAACAGGGAACGCAACGATCGGCAGTCGTTGCATATGCTCCTGACGAAATCGAGTATCTACCGGCGGTCTATCCAGGCAAGATTCTCGCGATTGGCAGAAACTATGCTGACCATGCGCTTGAGGGTGGCGGCGAGCCGCCGAAGGCTCCCTTGATTTTCGCTAAGCTATCGAACGCGTTGAGCGCGCACAACGCGCCGATTGTGTTGCCGACGGTGAGCGAGACGATCGATTGGGAAGCCGAACTCGCCGTCGTAATTGGACGACGCGCGAAAGCAGTCGCCGAAGCTGACGCGCTTGAGTACGTTTTTGGTTATACGATGATGAATGATGTGACGGCGCGCGATCTGCAACGTAAAGACGGCCAGTGGACGCGGGGCAAAGGACTTGACACGTTCGCGCCGCTGGGCCCGTTTATTACCACCCGCGATGAGATTCGCGATGTCCGGAATTTGAAGATCGAAGGTCTCTACAATGGCGAAGTCACGCAATCATCGAATACGAGCAAGATGATTTTCAGCATCGCTTACCTCGTCTCGTACATCTCGCAGGGAATTACGCTCGAGCCGGGAGACATAATTGCGAGCGGAACGCCCGAGGGTGTGGGCTTCTTTCGTGATCCGCCGGTACTTCTGAAGCCGGGAGATGTGTGCGAAGTGCGCGTCGAAAACCTCGGCTCGTTGCAAAATCCAGTAGTTGCTCCGCGATGAGTTTTCGTTCTGGCTACGTCGCGCTCGTCGGTCGCCCGAACGCGGGAAAATCCACGCTGCTCAATCGATTGGTCGGCGAAAAGATCGCCGCCGTCTCAAACAAGCCACAAACAACTCGTTTCAAAATTCTTGGCATCGTCAACCGGCGTGATGGCCAGATAGTTTTAGTTGACACACCCGGAATTCACAAACCGGGCTATGAACTGAATCGGCGGATGATGGCCGCCGTTCACGATGCGCTGCTGGGCGTCGATGTCGTTTGCCTGCTTCGCGATGCGTCAGTGCCGACAGGTAACGGCGATCGATTTGTGCTCGAACTCGTAAAGCAGTCGGGCAAGCCTTCGCTACTACTCTTGAATAAGACCGACAAGCTCGCTGATAAGACCAGGTTGTTGCCGCTGATCGAATCGTATCAGCGAGAGCAAGACTGGAAAGCGATCGTTCCGATTTCAGCTTTGAAAGGCGATCAGATCGATCAATTGCTTCGCGAAATGATCGATAACCTGCCGGAAGCCGGATTAATCTTCTCAGCGGACGAATTTACCGACCAGCCCATGCGCGTACTGGTTGCCGAAATCGTGCGCGAAAAAATTCTTGAATCGACTGGCGAAGAAATTCCTTATGTAACTGCCGTTGTGACCGAGCGCTGGGAAGAAGTGCGCGCCGATTTTACGCGCATTTACTGCGCAATCTTTGTCGAACGCGAATCGCAAAAAAAAATCATCATCGGGCGAGGCGCTCAGCGGCTCAAGCAGATCGGTATGCGCGCACGTGGTGAGATCGAAAGGATGCTCGGGCATCGTTGTCACCTCGAATTGTTTGTGAAGGTCGAAGCGGATTGGCGAGACCAGCAGCATTTGCTTGATGAAATGGGGATCGTATGATGACCGGCAAAACGTGGCAGGTCGTCGACGCGACCGTCACCGCCGACGCTCGCGAAGCGGTTGAATACGGGCTGATGGAAGCAGGGGCGCTCGGCACAGAGACGATTGAAAGTGGGAATGGAACTGCGCGTGTCGTGGGTTATTTCGAGACTCCGGTTGAACTTAACGCCGTTCGCGTAAAGTTGGCCGAAGCCCTGCAGATTTATGGCTTCGCTGAGATGACATGGCGAGACCTGGCCACTCGCGAACTCCCCGAGCAGGACTGGCTGACCGAATGGAAGAAGCACTGGCAGCCGGTTGAAGTTGGCCGCTTCGTGATTGCTCCGCCTTGGTCAGAACTAACAACTGACAGGCAGACCGATCGTGTTTTGATCCAGATAGATCCGGGAATGGCGTTCGGTACGGGAACACACGAAACAACTCGCCTATGTTTGAAAGCGATCGACAAATATTTTAATGGCGGAAGTTTTGTGGATGTCGGCACCGGCACTGGAATTCTGGCGATAGCCGCGGCGAAGCTTGCGCCAGACGCTCGCATCATCGCGTGTGATACCGACGCGGATGCAATCCGAATTGCTCGTCAAAACGCCGCTCTGAATAACGTTGAAGCCCGAATTGATTTTCAGATCGGCAGTGTCCCTGACGAAATGCCTTCTGCTGATTGCGTCTGTGCGAATCTGACGGCGCCCGCCATCGTCGATTTGCTGCCGACACTACTCGGAGCCACATGCGGCCGGTTGGTTTTGTCGGGAATTCTGGATTCGCAGTTCGAAATAGTGAACCGTCGGTTAATGCAGTTGACGGCTGCCGTTAACGAAGTCACGCAAGACGGTGAGTGGATCGCGTTGGTGATCTGAAGTTCTCTCTCCCTCTGGGAGAGGGTTAGGGTGAGGGCGTCAACATTGCCGATTGCCGATTTCCAATTTTTGATTGAACTACCGGAATTGCATTCTGTAGGCTAGATTTCAATCGGCAATCGGCAATCAAAAATCGGCAATAACACCGCCCTCACCCCAGCCCTCTCCCAAAGGGAGAGGGAGAAACACGAAACTGAGATGACTCTTCGCAGATTTTATGCACCAAAAATCGCGTTTGCCTTGGATGGCAAAACCGCGACGCTTGGCGCGGACGAAGCCCGTCACGCGCACGACGTTCTTCGTCTCGAAGCAGGCGATGAGGTCTTCGTCTTTGATGGTGAAGGTCATGAATACCGGTGCGTGATTGCGGAGCTAACGTCGCACTCGGCCATACTCAAGGTTGTCGAGGACGTTCAGCCCGCCAGTCCGGAATCGCCACTCGATCTCACGCTTGCGGTGGCGCTGCTGAAAGGCGAGAAGTTCGATCTGGTGGTGCAGAAGGCGACGGAATTGGGTGTCACCCGGCTGACGCCGTTGATCACTGCACGCGCGGATGTGCGGATTCGCGAACCCCGCGATGCGCGCAAGAAAGCGGATCGTTGGGCGCGGATCGCTTTCGAATCGGCAAAGCAATCTGGACGCGCGCAGTTGATGCTCGTCGATCCGCCTATGAATTTGGATGAGTTATTTCGCTCAATCACCGGCGTGCAATTGAAACTCACGTACACGGCGCGAGACGGAGAGCCACATGCCGGCCTTGCAAAAATGTACGTGAAAGACACCCGCATCGCTGCGATGGTTGGGCCAGAAGGTGGGTGGACAGATGACGAGCTGAAACAAGCGAGCGCGAATGGCTGCAGAATGGTCACTCTGGGCGGCCGCATCCTGCGCGCTGAAACCGCGGCGATTACCGTCGCAACTTTGCTTCAGCACCGGTTCGGTGATCTAAACTGACGTGGCACGCGGATCTTTGCGCGTGATTTCACGGGCGGGACGCCCGTGCCACTCTCAAGCGAGGTCGCCACCCGATCCCGCGGAACTCAATCACGCTGCTCATCGTTTACCCCAGTGACGAACCGGACCATGTCCTCAATCGACACAGCAATTATCATGAAAGCGCGCAGCGATCTCGCGCGGCGGTTGAACGTCGACGAAAACGAAATCGGCGAAGGCCACGTCGAGCAGGCGGATTTTCCTGACGCTTCCCTGGGCGCGCCCCTCGAGGAAGAGATGAGCGCGCAAGTAATCACGCCGGGTTGGCGGATTCGGCTGACAGCGGGTGGTGAGGCTTATGAATATAGAGCCACCGCGCGGCAGTTGCGTTTGGTAAACTTCAAGGGCCGCAATCATCGGGTGTAAGCTGCGGGAACAAGCATTATGTCACGTAATTTTTGGCTTAATTTTACCATTGCCATCGTTTTGATTCTGATTGCCGCATTCGCCGGTCGTCTGCACAAGTGGAATTGGCATCGACCATCGCAGCCGGCGTTGCAAACTTCGCGAGAGCATGAAGAAACCGCAACTGATCCCGGCAACGACGAATCTGATTCGTCCAAAACCGAAATCCTTGTGCGCTTTCGTGCGAACGTGTCCCGCGACGCGATCGAACAGATCACGTCGCGAATGAATGACGAAGTCGAAGATCGGATCGAAGCGGTCGACGGCTTAGATGTGATCGAAGACGAAGACAATCGCAGCCCCGAGGAAGTAGTCGCGCAATATCGCGCACTCTCAGAAGTTGAATACGCGGAAGCGAATAGCGAGATCAAACTCGATCACGAAGGTGCCGGGAAACACGTGCACGCCAACGATGAACTCTTTTACAAGCAGTGGGGCCTTTTCAATCACGGACAGGACGGCGGGAAGTCCGGCGCGGACATCAGTGCCATGCAGGCCTGGGCGGTAACAAAAGGCAGTGATCAAGTCGTCGTCGCGGTGCTTGACAGCGGGGTCGATTACACACATCCGGATTTGGCCGGCAACATTTGGACGCGGCCGGAAATCATCAAGCAGTACGAAGACGAAGACCTTACCTCAGAAGGTGCGGCTGATGATGTTCATGGCTTCAATGTAGTGGAGGACAACGGCGATCCGATGGATGACAACGGGCACGGCACTCATTGCGCGGGCATCATCGGCGCCGAGGGCGGAAATGAAATCGGAATTGCCGGCGTCAACTGGACAGTGAAGATCATGGCGTTGAAGTTTATGGATTCCGACGGCGCCGGCACGACCAAAGACGCGATCGAAGCGATCAACTATGTCATCAATCGCAAACGCGCGGGCGTGAACGTGCGGGTGATCTCCGCGAGTTGGGGTTCGACGATTAATTCGCGCGCGTTGGAAGATATAATTCGCAAAGCGGGCCAGGAAGGGATCCTGTTCGTGGCTGCCGCGGGAAATGACCATTCGGACAACGACACGAAACCGCACTACCCCGCGAGCTATGAACTAAACAACGTAATCAGCGTCGCGGCCGTCGATCGCAATGACGAGCTCACTTCATTTTCAAACTGGGGCGCAAACAGTGTCGATGTCGCGGCCCCGGGTGAGCAAATCGTCAGCACGTGGCTCAACCATGGATTTGAAGAGAAGCAGGGGACTTCAATGGCAACGCCGTTCGTAGCGGGGGTCGCCGCACTTGTGCTGTCGACCAGCCCCGGCATTTCCATCGATGAATTGCGCAAGCGGCTGTTAAATTCAGTTGATGCGTTGCCCTCGCTGAAGGGAAAAGTCGCGACCGGCGGGCGGATCGATGCGGCGAAGGCGGTAGCCTCTCAATGAATGCCACTCAACTCAACGCACTCTCCCGAAAAACGCTCTTTTCTGGAAAAGCCTCACAAAAGGCCGCGCCTTGCGCCCTCGCCTCGGTCTGTGTGATGATTGGGCCGATGAATGTCACCATTCAAACCCCGGGATTCATGAGGAGCCGATAAAGAGTGAAGGCGGAGTTAGCGCAATTAATCGCACTGCAAAAGACTGATACGAATATAAGAACACTACAAACGGAAATCGAGAGCATTCCTGAAAGGCGCGCCGAGATCGAGAGAGAGTTCGATCAGCGCGCCTTTGAAATTCGCGGACTCGAACAAAAGCGTGACATGGCGTTTCATGAGCGCGCGCGTTTGGAAAAGGAAATCTTCGAACAGAAGCAACGCGCCGAACGCGCGGAACGGAATCTGATGGCGGCGAAAAAACCCGACGAGTACACCGCTGCAATTCGCGAAGCTGATGCCGCTCGCAAACAGATTTCCGCGTTTGAGACGCAGGTGCTGGAACAAATGGAAGGGTTCGAGGGCGCGGAAGCTGAGTTGAAAGAGCGCGCTCCCGAAGTCGAGAAGCTGCGTGAAGACATGCAAACGCGCTTTGTTCAGTTCGACGAGCAAGTGACGCGTCAGCAGAAAGAACTCGAAGAAGCGCGCCGGGAACGCGAACGATTGATGAAGGAGCTCCCGAAGCCGATGGCGACCCTTTTCAATCGGATCAGCGCCCGCATTCGCGACGGCATCGCCGTGGCCGAAGCGCGCAACGGCGCGTGCACGGCCTGCTTCATGGCATTGCGGCCGCAAGTGATGGCTGACGTGCGGCGCGGCACTGAAGTGATCACGTGCGACAACTGCAACCGCATCCTCTATTACGAACCCCAGAATGCAGCGCAACCGGCAACGGTGTCTTAAGCCGATTTGAATGTTTAGCGGCGGGCTACTGCCATTTTTGTTTGTGTTGACAACGCACAGAACGTATCAACTAAGAGTCCTGCAAGAAAAATCACGGGGGAACGATCATGGCGGAAGAGACGTCTCAGCGGGTTAAGAGCGGAAAAACTTTCGATAGCGCTTATGGGTTTTCATTCAGCATTGCAGTCGGGCTGATTCTGTTCATCGCCGGCCTGGTGATCAGTCTGACCCTGAGCAATGGTACAAGCATCGGCCTGATCTTCGGTATCCCGCTCCTTGTCGCCGGTCTCGTCATCCCGGTCTTCATGATGCGCGATCTGTTCAAGACGAACGAAATCAATGCGCCCTGCCCGAACTGCGGCGCACCGATACGAACTTCAGACGCAACGCTGCGTTTGAAGTGCACGCAATGTCAGAGTGTGATTGATGTGCGAGAGAAACAGTTGATCGTAGCGCCACATATTACGTCGTAGAAATCGGCAGCCACCCCCGCGAAGAGTAGTCGCTAATCGTCAGCGCAAACATAATGGCCAGCCAAAACAGCGCTGAACCAATCACCACCCAAACCAGCCGTCCGCTGTAACGCACGTGCATGAAATAAAGGACGACCAGGGTCGCTTTAATAACGGCGATTGTTAGAGCGACAATTGCATTTAGTGGTCCCGGGAAGTCGTAGAAAGCGGCAAACACGGTCAGGCCTGTTCCCACAATCAAAGCAAGAAAGATAAACAGATAGATTCTCGGCTGAACTATGTGTTCGCTCATTCGTTCAGTTACCCATGATGTTCCAGATGCCGTCCCAGCAAATACAATAGCGGAAACAAAAAGATCCAGATTATGTCGACGAAGTGCCAATACAGTCCTGAGATTTCAACCGGTGCGTGATATTCGGGACTGAACTTGCCTCGCCAAGCCGCGATTAGAATGACGGTCATGATTCCGAGGCCAATGATCATGTGCAGCGCGTGCATCCCGGTCATGGCGAAATAAATCCAGTAGAACAACTCGACGTTGCGAACATTAGCGCCTTCAATGAGATGTAGTTTGTGCTTATCGGCGTCTCCTGGCTTGGCCACCTCTGGCGCGAAAGGGCGACTTGGAATCAAACGCCCTGGAATCAAGTGGTCGTTGTATTTGTCGTGATATTCGACCGCCTTTATGCCGAGAAAGGTCGCGCCCAGAATCATCGTCAAAATCAGACAAATGACAGTCGCCCTTTGTCGTCCGACCTGCGTGCTCCATACAGCCATCGCCATTGTAAAGCTGCTGACGATCAAGACAGCGGTGTTGATTGCCCCAAGAGTTATGTCGAGGTGGTTGCTGGCGCTGACAAAGGCAGCCGGATATTCATAGCGATACAGCGTATAGGCCAGGAACATCCCGCCGAAGAACATTATTTCGGTGACGAGGAACACCCACATGCCGAGCGTGCCCGCCTCGCGCTGTTGCTCCATGTTCGCGAAATGGTGCTGCAACGCGGGATGCGCGCTCTGTTCGTGAGTTGTCGCTAGACCTTCAGCCATAATCGGAACTTGAAAATTAAAAAATGAAAATTAGAAATTTCAAATTAGTTGTACGTTTCCATCTGGACGCAACGGGCATGATGAACCCGGCGCTGTTCAACTTTTCAATTTGCACTTTTCAATTTCTAGTTTTCAATGCTTTTCTGAAATCGACCTTTACAAATCCGGTTGACTACACCACCCATCCGCTAACGCGGATGGCACTGACTTCTCACGCCTCGGCCGGCGCTTGTTTCTCAAACTTGCCGACAACTTCCTTCGTTTCCGGCGGCGCGAACTCATACGGTTCCGAAGTCACAATCGGCGTTTCTAGAAAGTTCTCAGTCGGTGGCGGCGAAGACGTCTGCCATTCGAGTCCGGGCAGGTGCCAGGGGTTCGATTCGGCAATTCGCCCATAACGCAAAGACCACGCAAGATAGATCAACGGAATCAGTAACCCGACCCCCAGAATCGACGCGCCCGCCGTCGACAGCACATGCAACACTTGCCACGAAACCATATCCACGGGGTACGTGTGATAGCGGCGCGGCATGCCCATGTAACCCAGCACGAATTGCGGCGAAAAGGTCAGATTAAATCCGACGAACACGACCAGCGCGGAAAATCGTCCCCAGCCTTCGGGATACATGCGGCCAGAAATCTTCGGCCACCAATAATGCAGTCCGCCCAGGTAGGCCAGCAACGTGCCACCCACCATGATGTAATGAAAGTGCGCCACGATGAAGTACGTGTCGCTTAAGTGCACGTCGGTCGCCAGCGACGCGAGGAACATTCCAGTCATCCCGCCGATCGTGAAGAGACCGATGAAGCCCAAACCATAAAGCATCGGCGTATCGTACGAAATCGAGCCCTTGTAAAGCGTCGCCGTCCAGTTGAAGACTTTGATTGCCGAGGGTATCGCGACGGCAAAACTCAGGAACGAAAAGATCATGCCGGCGTAAACCGACTGGCTTGCGACAAAGAGGTGGTGTCCCCAAACGAGGAAACCGAAGACGGCAATGGCGAGACTCGAAAACGCGACAAACTTGTAGCCGAAAACGTTCTTGCGCGAGAAGTTTGCGATCAGTTCGCTCGTCACGCCCATCGCCGGCAGCACCATGATGTACACGGCTGGATGCGAATAGAACCAGAACAAGTGCTGGAACAGCACCGGGTCCCCGCCCGCTGCCGGATCGAAGATACCGATGTGTGCGAGGCGCTCGAACGCCAGCAGCAGTATTGTGATCGCGACGACGGGAGTGCCGAGAATCATGATCAAACTCGTGGCGTAGTGTGACCAGATGAAGAGCGGCAGGCGGTACCAGGTCATGCCTGGCGCTCGCATCGTGTGAATCGTGACAATGAAATTCAGTCCCGTCAGGATCGACGAGAACCCAGTGATGAAAATGCCGACGCCCGTCGTCAGCACATATGAATTCGAAAAAGTCGTGCTGTAGGGTGTATAGAAAGTCCAACCGGTGTCGACTCCGCCGGCAAGCAGCGCGTAGATCGTGATGATGCCGCCCGCCATGTAGATGTACCAGCTCAACAAATTGATGCGCGGAAACGCGAGGTCCTTCGCGCCAATCATCATTGGCACGAGGAAGTTGCCGAGTGTCGCGGGAATTGCCGGAATCAAGAAAAAGAACACCATGATGATTCCGTGCTGCGTGAATATTTTGTTGTAAGTGCTTGATTGCGTGAGATCGCCCTGCGGCGTGAGCAACTCCAAACGAATCGCCATCGCGTAGAGACTGCCGATCAGGAAAAAGAAGCTGACCGAGCCGAGGTAAAGCAGCGCGATGCGCTTGTGATCCTTTGTCAGCAGCCACGACTTCAGGCCGTATTCAGCATTCAAGTAATTCGTGCGTGGCGGTGGTATCGTGAATTCTTCCATGACAATTACAAATCAAATATTCCGTTTAGCCGGCCCACTTGTGGGCCGCGGTGGCCAAGTGCCGCCTCTAAACGATCATTGTTACCGTACCGGATTCCCGCTTTGCGGCGTCCCGGTCGCCGGCGGCTTAGCTGTCGGCGTTTCCGGCTGCTTTGGTGTCGACAACGATTTGATATACGCGACCAGGCCCAGCAACTGCTCTTCCGTCAGTTGTCCCTGGAACGAAGGCATGATCGGTCCAAAGCCATTCACGATCTTTGCCTGCGGGTTAATGATCGATTCGCGCAGGTAGCCTTCATCAGCTTTCACCGCCGGCCCATTGCTCAACCCGACGTTGCTGCCGTAGACGCCGACCAACGCCGGCCCACGTCCGCCCTCGGCGTTCGCGCCGTGACATGACACGCAACCGAGCGACTCAAACATGGCCTGACCGGCGGCGGCCGGTGACATCTGGTTCGCGTTGCCGCTCAACCAATTGTCGAAATCCTTCGGCTCCATCACTTCAACGTAGCCGCCCATTCCTGAGTGATTCATGCCGCAATACTCGGCGCAGAAAAAGTGATAACGCCCGGGCTTGGTCGCCTCGAACCATTCGCTTGTGTACTTGCCGGGCACGACGTCCATCTTGATCCGAAACGCCGGAATGAAGACGTCGTGAATCACGTCTTCCGTCGTCATGATCAGTTTGACCTTGCGGCCGACCGGCACATGGAGCTCGTTGATTTCGCGCTGGCCGGTCGGGTGCTGAAACTTCCACATCCACTGTTTGCCGACGACATAGACTTCGAGCGCGTTTTGCGGTGGCCGGTACTGCGCGAAATAGACCTTGGCGCCCCAAACGAAGATGCTCATCGCGATGACGAGTGGAATAACTGACCAAAGTGTCTCGAGTTTGTGCGAGCCTTCAATCGGCCGGGGGATCTCGAACGCGTTACGGCGGCGATAGCGGACGACGAAAAAGAAGATGACGAGCCAAATAAGTGTACAGAAAAACACCGTCACGCCTGAGACATAAAAGTAGACCGCGTCCACGTCGCCGGAAAGGGTCGACGCGCTCTCAGGAATGAATGGAAACCAGGTTTGCATTACTTAAATCTTGAATTGAAATCTGTAATTGGCTGCGTTCGCGCCCTCTCTCACGGTCGGGCTTCTGACACCTTGCCCGGCGCGTATGGCCATCGCTTTCGCAAAACCAACAGCATGCCGACAACTAAAATCACCGTGATCACGCCGGCGACTCTCATGATGTTCATGACGACGGCGCCGTATTTTCCCGTCGCCGGATCGTAGTGATAGCAATAGAGCATCAGCGCATCGACCGGACTGCCTATTTTGTTTTCCGAAGCTTCAACCAGTCCAAGCCGCACATCCCGCGGTGGATAGTCGATGCCGTAGAAATAGCGTGCGAGCTTTCCTTCCGGCGTCAGCAGCATGATGCCGCTCGCATGTGCAAACTGATTTGTCTTCTCGTCCCACTGGTAATGAAAACCCACCGCGTCGGTCACTCGCTTGATGTTTGCGTCGTCACCCGTCAAAAAATGCCAGCCCGCGTCCGCCCCTGGCCGGTTGTACGCTTTCACGTAAGTCTGTTTCTTTGTCGCCGCCAGCTCCGGAGTCTCGCGCGAATCAAAACTGATCGCGATCACTTCGAATTGCTCGCCGGCGTTGAACGAAACCTGACGCAGCGATCCAAGCACCCCATTCAGAATTTGATTGCACAGCATCGGACACGAGTAGTAGACCAGCGCCAGAACAACCGGTTTGCCCTTCGCGAGGTCACCGAGCCGTACCGGCTGGCCATGTTCATCTTTGAAAACGGCGTCGAGCGGCACTTGCTCGTTCAGACGCTGCTCGATGCCGACAGTCTTCAGCACAGCGGGCAGTCCCGTCGATACCGAACCAGTTTGCGGGCGCGCGCCGTACAGAGGTGAGCTTGGCATGGGGACGCCGGGCTGCGCTTGGGCCAGAAGGCAGAAGGCAGAAGGCAGAAAGCAGATAAGAACCACTCGGCTTATGGTCAGTTTGGAAAAAAAGCGCATGTCGTACTCCTGCCTACTGCTTGTTGCTTTCTGCCTTTTGCTTACTGCCTGCTGCCTTCTGGTTACTGCTTATTGCCTTCTGCTTCTCCGTCAGTTGCTTCAACGCCTCTTCCTTCGCCTGTTCAATAGGCATCCCGAATCGCTGACCGTTCGCGTCAGTTGGGCCATGCTCGAGCACGTCATTCCACTGCTCGCGCAGCGCGCGGATTTCCCACATGGGATCTCTCGGGGGAACAAATCCGCCTACGGGCGTAGGTTGCGCATGCTCTTCAACCTTCGCCTTTTCGAGGTTCTGTGCGAATCCCGGAGCGCCTTGCAGTCGCGGTTCAGGCGGCAAACGTTCTTCGCCGGTCATTGCGATGGGCGAGCGATGCGTTTCCAGTTCTTGCGTCGTGGCAGTCTTTTGCAGAATCATAAACAGTCCCCACAACGCAATAAACGTCACGATCGTCAGAATCGAAAGCCCGACAATGAATTTGGCGATGCCTGCGATCTGAACGTCGCTCTGCTCGTGCGTCACGTCGATGTTCTTGATATGCGACGTGTCCGGCGTCTCAGTGATGTGCCCCTTCCGGTTCTGCTCACTGCTCACTGCTCACTGCTCACTTTCTAGTGTCCGTGTACCACGGCCACGGCCTGCTCCAATTGCGGATCGTTGAGCGGCAACAGTGGCCGCTTCTGTAACTGCCACGCGAACGTTCCCAGCCACAATCCGCCGATCGCGATGGGCGCGATATAGTCCATCCAGTTAAAAACAAAATCTCCACGACTGTATGTCGGTTCAATCAGCCAAATAACATCGATGACGCGCATCACCAAAATCAACGCCGCCAACATTGCCAGCCGCTGCGCGTTCTTCTTAGTGGTGCGCGAAAGCAATATCAGGAACGGAAACGCGAACTGGAAAATCACGATGGCCAAAGCGATGACGCCCCATCCGCCGTGTTTGCGTGCGACATACCACGTCGTTTCTTCCGGCAAATTGCCCGACCAAATCAGCAGATATTGTGAGAACGCAAAGTATGTCCACAACATCACCAGCGTGAGTGTCAGATTTCCCCAATCATGAAAGTGGCGCGGCTGCACGACTGCGCTCATCGGCTCGCGCATCAAGAGCCAGCTCATTACCAGAATCGTGAAGGCAAGCGCGCTCAAAGCCCACGCCGCGACGAAAATCAATCCATAAATCGTCGAGTACCAGGATGGATCCAGCGACATCACCCAATCGATGGCCGCGAACGTAATGCAGATAATCGTTAACACAAGGCCGGGGCCACTGATCATCTGCATGCGCTTGCGCAACTGTCCCGAGGCCGCGCGATCCTGTTGCAATGACCACCAATTCAACGCCATCGCCAGTCCTGACCAAATCGCGAAATACACAAACGCGCGCACGACAAAGAATGACGGGTTCAGGAATGATGTCTTCTTTTGCAAAGCCGCAGTGCTGTTCATGACCGCCGCGTCAGTCCAGGGATAAATGTGCTTCAGGCCAATCGCGACCGGGATGAAAAGCAGAAGCATCAATGGGAAGGTGCGCGTCGAGGCTTCGAGCACGCGCCGGATAACCAATCCCCAGGCCCCGCCGGTCAGATGTTGCAGCATCAACAAGGCAAGGCTGCCCACGGTGATTCCCGTCCAGAAAATAAATCCGACGAGATAGCCGTGAAAGAAATGACCAGCGTTCAGCACCGCTCCAAGAACCAGCGCGAGCGTAAACAGCAACCCAACCGCTAACGCGATGTTGCGCGCGCGAGTAATATCTGCCGGAGGTGTGTAACCGCGAATCATTTGTGCTGCGTTCCAAATCGATTGCCATAGAGGCACAGAGGCAAAGAGAGAAGCAAACGATTTAAAATCAGCGTTGGCGTCTTTTTCTGCTGTTTATTCATCTCTGTGTCTCTGTGCCTCTTTGGCTAACCTGTTCCTGCTTCATCTGGCTCAACTGCAATGCGCGAACGTACGCGGCGATGCGCCAGCGGTCTTCGACCGAAACTTGAGAGGCGTAACTGGGCATGGCGCCCCATCCGTTCGTCATTACATCGAAGAAATGGCCGACCGGCGCCTTTTGCAGACGCTCCTGGTGATAACTCGCCGGCGAAGGCTTGTTAAAGCCGCGCCGCGCCACAATACCGTCCCCATAACCGGTCATTCCGTGACAGACGGAACAGTAAATGTTGAAACGGTCCTGCCCGCGATCGAGATCGGCTTTCGTGATTGGCATTGGAATCGTCTCGACGTCGTCGGGAAACGCATTCGCCGAGTTTGCCGTCTGCTGCGGCCTCTGATATTGCTGCTCTTGAGTCAAGTCGCTGGCGTTCAATTTCTTTCCGAAAAAGAACTTAGGGTCTTCGCGCAGGAAGCCGCGCGGCACCGTACCATCGACCAACGGTCGCGAACCGGTGCCGTCTTTGAAAAAAGTGTTCTGCCGATAAGTGATCGCTTTCGGCTGATCCTGCATGTCACGGCGGCAGCCGCCAAGGAAAAAGGAAAAAGGAA
>CBFHBA010000017.1:0-90088 GCA_965653675.1 uncultured bacterium | reverse complement strand
ACTTGATCGGCGCGAACTATGGCGTGATTCCTGAAGCCGCTGATCGCTCCGTCGTCTGCATGCAATACGATCTCGCTGCCGAACGGAGCAAGGGTAATGGCTTCGCGCGTCTGATTTGGTTGCCGGAGGGTTTGGAAACGCGTGAAGAACGCCAGCGACAATTTATCGAGTACCTGAAGTTTGATACGACCGCACAACAGGGCGCAGATGTTTTGCAAACCTCGATCGAGGAGCTCAAGACTTACATTCAGGACAAGTTGCAACCAAAACCGAAGGCCGCAGCCGCGAATGGCAATGGCCATGGCCAGCCGGATGAAGGGCCACTCCGCGTTTACTTGATTTGCGACAAACAGGATTACGACGCCATCGCCCCGCTGTCCGATCACTTGTTCGATCAGGGGTTTGAGGTCACGCTCCCGCTGTTCGAAGGCGACGAAGCAGAAGTGCGCGAAGATCACAAAGAAAGTCTCCTGATGTGCGACGCAGTCGTGATCTTTTACGGAAATTCCAGCGAGGGCTGGCTGCGCACGAAGCTGCGCGACTTGCAAAAAATTCCCGGCTATGGACGAAGCAAACCGATGTTGGCCCAGGCGATTTACACCGGCCCGCCGGAAAATCCCATGAAGCAACGTTATCGCACGCGCGAGGCGTTGCTGCTCAGAAACTTTGGCGATTTCACTCCCGATACGATCCAACCATTCATCGAAGAAATCAACAGGGCAAAAAGGTAGAAGCAATGATTAACGAGCGTTTCACTAATCCCTTCCCAGGATTGCGCCCGTTCGAATCCAACGAAGACCATCTCTTTTTTGGACGCGACGGCCAATCCGATGAGTTACTGCGCCGGCTCAGACGCAGCCGTTTTCTGGCCGTGCTGGGTACGTCGGGCAGCGGCAAGTCATCGCTGGTCCGTGCCGGCATGTTGCCGTCGCTCTTCGGCGGCTTGATGACGCAAGCCGGTTCCGACTGGCGCGTGGCGCTGTTTCGTCCCGGCCACGATCCGATTGGACATCTCGCGGCAGCGCTGGCGAGCGAGCAAGTGCTTGGCAGTGACGGCGACGACGCCGCATTGCAGAAGACCATTATTGAAGCGACATTGCGTCGCAGTGCTCTGGGATTAGTAGAAGCTACGCGTCAGGCGCGGATGCCGGCCAATGAAAACCTTCTCGTAGTTGTCGATCAATTTGAGGAAATCTTTCGCTTCCGGCGCATGTCGAAGCGCGAAGGCCCGGAAGACGAGGCCGCCGCCTTCATCAAGCTTCTGCTCGAAGCAAAGCGGCAAACCGATGTGCCGGTTTATATCGTGATTACGATGCGTTCGGATTTTCTCGGGGATTGCGCGCAGTTTCGTGATCTGCCCGAAGCCATCAATGATGGCCAGTACTTAATTCCGCGCATGACGCGCGACCAGCGGCGCGAAGCAATTACTGGACCGGTCGCAGTTGGGGGCGGGGAGATTTCTGGACGTCTCGTGAATCGTCTGCTGAACGATGTTGGCGATGATCCGGATCATCTCCCGATCCTGCAGCACGCGCTAATGCGGACATGGGAACTCTGGGCACATGACCGCCGCAATGGCGAACCGATCGACCTGCGCCATTATGAAGCAGTCGGCACGATGACTGATGCGTTGTCCCGGCATGCTGACGAAGCATATGCAGAGTTGCCGAATGAACGCAGTCGCGCGCTTGCCGAAAAGATTTTCAAGAGCCTCACCGAAAAAGGTCCCGACAATCGTGAAATTCGCCGCCCCACTCGCGTCAGTGAGATCGCCGCCATTGCCGAGTCGTCTGCGGAAGAAGTGATTGCCGTCATCGAACCCTTCCGTCAAAAAGGCCGATCCTTCCTCATGCCTCCGGCGAACGTGCCACTCACCGCTGACTCGCTAATCGATATTTCCCACGAAAGTCTGATTCGCGGTTGGGAGCGCCTGCGCAAGTGGGTGGATGAAGAAGCCCGGTCGGCGAATATCTATCGACGCATTGCGGACACGGCAATCTTGCACAGTGAAGACCGCGCCGGTCTTTGGCACGATCCGGATCTCGCTTTGGCGCTGCGTTGGCGCGAAGAGAATCGACCGAATGCGGTCTGGGCCGAACACTATCATCCGCAATTCGATCTGGCGATGAACTTCATCGACGCCAGCAAGACGGCTAACGAAGCTGAGATTGCTCAACGCGAACGCGCGCGCAGGAAAGAAGTTCGACGCACGCGCATCTTCGCGACGATCTTCGGCGTGCTGTTCTTGATCGCTGCAGGGTTTGGCGGCTTTGCCATTCAGGCACGTAACACCGCGTACGCAGCGCGGAACGAGGCGCTTGAAGAGAAGAAGCGGGCGGACGCCGCGCGCGCAGACGCGGTGAAAGAAAAGAACAACGCGCAAGCCAGTGAGAAGCGCGCAGTTGCGAACGAGCAAATCGCAACAGAGGAGAAGAAAAAGGCCGAAGATGCCGCGAAGGTTGCCGAAGAGCAAAGACAAGCCGCCGAAGCGGCAAAAGCAGCCAGCGAGCGTGCCCGGCAAGCGCAAGTGTTAGCGACTCAGATTGCAGAGCAGCGTCGCCAGGAAGCTGAACGTGTTTCGTTGGAAGCGCTTCGATCGGCGATGCAGCATCGCACGCAGAGTCTTAACGATAAGACAAATATCAACACTCTGGCGGAAAGGCTGATTCAACTCGCTCCGCCCGAAGAGGCGGCGTATTGGCGAAATTATTATGCAACCGCTCTCGCTGAGGTGGGCCGTCCCGACCTTTCCAGAAATGAATCGGCCAAGGTGCTCGACACTTTCAACGATAATCTCAACGCGCTAACAAACCGCGGGTATATGAGCCTGATCGCGTATGACACGACGGCGGCGCTCAAGGACTTTGAGCGTGTGCGCGAATTGGATCCGCAATACTCTTTGAATTACCTGAATCTGGGAGTGACGCATGCAAACTTGAAGCACTACGACGAAGCATCCGATGCGATTCGCAACGCAATAAAGTGGTACCGGCCCGGATATTTCGACGGTGTCTTTGACAGCGAAGTCTCTCCCGACATTCAGAGGGCCACCCAAAAGAATGTGATATACTCGCAGGGAAATGAATTCGACGGCGCGCTCTTTTATGAACTCGCCGCAATCGAAGCGTTTCGCGGTGGTCGCGACTATGAACAATTGCTGAAACAGGCTGACGATCACGCCACGCAGACTGCACTCTGGGCCGATGGCTATTTCACGGCACTGAATTGGGCCTGGCTGCAAATTAGAAAAGAGCCCAAGGATTATGGCTCAGTGGCGATTCAAGCTCACCTTTGGCACAAAGCCGGTTATGACGATTGGGCGCGTTATTACTACCTAAAGTTCCAATGTGAGCATGATAAAAACCACGATGCGAGATACAACACGCTCGCCCTTTGGGTGAACGAGCAACTACACGCGTTGCCGAAGAGTGCCGCGAAAGTTGATTGCGATACGCCGCCAGTGCGCGAAGTTGATCCGCGAACGGCCGTGCTGCAGGCAAATGAGTTGTCTGCGTCGGGCCACTACCGCGAAGCCGTCGCATTACTCAACCCGGTGGTTGAGAAGCATCCAGATAATGTTGAGATTTTGCTGGCGCGTGCCCGATATGAGCAACGCGCTGGTTACTGGGCAGGCTATTGGAAGGAAGAGGAAGATCAGAAGCGTTTCAACGACGGAGCACGTTCTGACTTTGCGAAACTGTTGACGCTAGCCGAACAACAACCTGTCTACAAACCAATTGTGTATTTATGGTGGAGTTTCATTGGACCGGCGCTCGGCGGCCTTGAGAGCGGCGACATGGTTAAATACTCGGAAGAGACTCTTAGGCTTGGTCCTGCAAACGCCGGCGCGCTGGCACAGATGAGCGCGGCTGTGAAGGACACCGATCCTAACAAGGCAATGGAAATGCTGAAGCGCAGTCTCGCTCTGGAGCCATCGGCTGATAACTACTACCAGCTTGCGATCCTGCAAGATGAGACCAAACACTACCCGGACGCGTTGCAATCAATAAATCTCGCGATTGCGCTCGCGAGCGACCGCACTGATTTCTATGAAGAACGCGAACACGCGGAAAAAGGGCTGGGCGTTGCCGAAGTTGAAAGAGAGCGTCATTTGTCCGAAGGCTACGCGCGCGTAGGTGACGCGCAATTGAAGCACGACAAAAGAAGTGACGCGTACTTTGATTATCTCGCAGCATTGAGAACGTTATCCGGAGTCGAAAGATTGGATACCACTGGCGGCGTCAAAACGGACGCGGCAGTCGTCAATTCTAAACTGGAGACTCTGTTGGACAAGAGCCGGGAAAAAATCAGCGCGCGAATCCTCACGATCAAAGAAGGTGAAGGGAAGACGCGTGAGGTCACCATCGATCGGGGCACGGTCGATGGTTTCAGAGCCGGTGACGAGGGATCCCTGTGGACTGTCTACAGCAAGAACGGTGACAAGGTGCGCAAGGTCCAGAAGATTGGCACCTCCCAGGTGAAATCCGTCTCGCCGGACTCTGGCGTCGTCGTTGTCACGATGGACGATCCTAAAGATGACAAGCTTGTGCAGGTCGGCGATATGGTGGAAATTGAGGCGCGCGTCCCGCCGTTGACTAATCGCTCGGCGTTGTGGCGACTCGCTCGATTTCACATCAGCTTCATCAGCGAAGACGGTGAGCGAGTCTTCAGTGACTATCGCAAGCTATATCGTGACGAAAATCCGGACCTGGTCAACAAGATGCTGACGCAAATGAGGACTGAGATCACTCGGCAGGCGCTGCGCATCAGCGACAATGAAATCATGAAAACTGTGATCAAGAATGGTCGCTACAAAGACAAGACGTTAAAGCAGGTGCTCGACAATCCGACCATTGAAGATTTGCTGGGAATGATGAATGTAATGTTGCAATACCCGGCGACGTACTATGGGAAAGACATGAAAATTTTTCGAACGTTAGCGTCCTGGGTTCTGGACGAACCGAAGTGACCGTCAGAAGCCCGCGCGTAAGCAAGGGCGCCGAGTTGCCCTCTCTCGCGATCGGGCTTCTGACACGCCGCGTGCTGACAAATACTAAGTCTCCGTCTAATATCGCTCAGTGCTCATCCAGACGATTGAACTTCGCGAAATTAACCTCCCGCTAATTCATTTTTTCGAAACCAGTTTTGGGCGCACTACCAAACGCCGCATCATCCTCGTGCGCGTCGTTGGCCCAGACGGCGCCGACGGTTGGGGCGAATGCACTTGCGGCGAGGGCCCGTTCTATTCCGACGAGTGGACTGAAACTGCCTGGGCCACGCTGAATGATTTTCTCGCGCCGATGGTCGTGGGTCGACAAGTTGAAGATGCCGCCGCCGTATTTGATTTGATGAAAAGCGTGCGCGGCCATCGCATGGCCAAGGCCGCGATCGAAACTGCCTGCTGGGATTTGGAAGCGAAACGCGCGGGAATGCCATTATGGCGACACTTGGGTGGTGTTCACGAAGAGATCACCTGCGGCGTCTCAATCGGAATTCAAAATTCGCCGGAAGAACTAATCGAGAAGATCGACAAAGAATTAAAGGCCGGCTATCAACGAATCAAAATCAAAATCAAGCCAGGGTGGGACTTTGAAATCGTAAAGCAGATCCGCACGCGCTTTCCCGACATTCGCCTGATGGGCGATGCGAATTCCGCTTATACCCTGGCTGACACGGATCTGTTCAAAAAGTTAGACGAGTTCAACCTGATGATGTTTGAGCAACCACTTGCTCACGATGACATGTTCGACCACGCCGCGCTGCAAAAAGCGATTAAGACACCAGTTTGTCTCGACGAGTCGATCAAGACGCCGGCGGATGCCGAACATGCGATCAGCCTTGGCGCCTGCAAGATCATCAACGTAAAACTTGGACGCGTTGGTGGTCATGCGCAAGCGAAACGTGTCGAGGCTGTCGCTCGCCAGAATCGAATTCCCGTTTGGTGTGGCGGGATGTTGGAATCGGGAGTCGGACGCGCCCATAACATCGCGATGGCGACTCTCGCAGGATTTACTTTGCCCGGAGATGTTTCGGCCAGCGGTCGTTATTGGCACGAAGACATCATTGATCCGCCGGTGATTGTGACAGCGAACGGAACAATCAAGCCTCCTGACAAACCGGGGATCGGTTTTGAAGTTAATCACGCGCGCATCGATCGCGCGACAGTTAGATCTGAACGAATCAGTGGCTAATGCGAATGACTCACGTTCCCTCCAGAGAACAACTAATTTCACTGCGAGAAATTTTCCGGAACCGACAGACTGAGTTTCTGTCGTCGGTTCGCGCGTTAGTCGAAACCGAGTCGCCTTCGGGTGATGTTAGCGCCAGTCGCGAAGTCGTTTCATTGCTGGCCAACATGGCAGGAGAGATTGGCGCCGTCGTTTCAATCGATCGGATTCCGGCGGCCGATTTCGGCGAGCACCTGCGGATACGCGCCTTCAGCAAAGACAATGATGGCCCTCCGATTCTGTTGCTCGGACACACCGACACAGTTCATCCACGCGGCTCGCTAAGCGCGCGCCCATGGCGTGCGGAAGAGAATCGAATCTACGGGCCGGGCGTCTTCGACATGAAGTCGAATTGCGCGTTGGCGATTGAAATTTTGCGTGCGCTCGACGCGAGGGAAGCCAAAACCGCGCCGCCGATCACGCTGCTGCTGACGTGCGACGAAGAAAGCGGCAGTCCTACCGGCCGCTCGCTGGTCGAAACCGAAGCGAAGCACGCACGCGCAGCGTTAGTGATGGAACCCTCTGCAAGTGGTGGTCGCGCGAAGACAGCGCGGAAGGGAACTGGAATGTTCACGATCGAAGTTGAAGGCCGTGCCGCGCATGCGGGGCTCGATCCGGAAAAGGGTGTGAATGCCGTGCTGGAACTCGCGCGCCAGACAGTGCGGCTGCATGAACTAAACGATCCACTGAATGGAACGAATGTGGCAGTCACAATGTTCGCGGGCGGAACAGCATCAAACGTTGTGCCGGCGCGCGCGAGTGCGGAAGTCGACTTGCGATTTACGTCCCTTGATCTAGGGACTGCTGTAGAGTCAGACATTCTTCGCGCTCACCCTTTCGATTCTCGGGCGCGAGTGAACGTCACGGGCGGCATCAACCGACCACCACTGGAACGCACACAGAAGGTTGTCGAGCTTTACCAGCGCGCACATAAAATAGCTGCATTACTCGATTTTGATCTTGGTGAAGCAAGTGTCGGCGGCGGCTCTGACGGGAATTTTGCGGCGGCGCTGGGTGTTCCGGTTCTCGACGGACTCGGTATCGAAGGCGATGGCGCGCACGCAGATCACGAACACATCCTCGTCGACAATATCGCGACGCGGGCAGCGATACTGGCGGGGCTGACCGTTTCGCTCTGAGAGTTTCAAGTTTCAAGTTTTGAGTTGTGCTATGAGGTCAGTACCACCTGCGTTAGCAGGTGGGTCATCATTCGACCTCACTTGACCGCTTAACCCATCCGCTCATGCGGACGGTACTGACTTCATTGTGATCAACCTGAAACTCGAAACTTGAAACATGAAACTCGCGACCTGGAACGTTAACTCAATCGTCGCTCGGCTGCCGCTCGTTACTCGATGGTTGGAAAAAGAGCAGCCGGATGTTCTTTGTCTACAGGAGACGAAGTGTTCCGACGATAAATTCCCTCTACTTGAAATCAAATCCGCGGGCTACGACTGTGTTCTGTTTGGGCAACAGAGTTACAACGGCGTGGCGATTCTCTCGAAAGATGGCTGCGCCTTAGTTCGGCGCGGATATCCGGAAGACGACGCGACAAGTCACTCGCGCCTCCTCGCGGCTGATGTTGCTGGGATTCGCGTGGTGAACGTTTACATTCCCAACGGTCAAGTCGTCGGCTCAGAAAAATACCAATTCAAACTGGGGTGGATGAGCCGTTTGCGGCGGATGCTCGACGAGAGCTACGACAACTCAACTCCAGTCCTGCTATGTGGAGATTTCAACGTCGCACCTGAAGAACGCGACGTTCACGATCCGCGGCTTTGGCAAAATCGAATTCTGTTTAGCCCGCCGGAGCGCGAAGCACTCCAGCAGATCAAAGACTGGGGGTTCACCGACACTTTTCGGATGCACACCGACGAAGGCGGATACTATTCCTGGTGGGACTACCGCGCCGGCGCTTTCCGGCGCAACCTCGGTTTGCGGATCGATCATGTTTGGGTGTCCGCGGCGCTCGCCGCGCGCAGCATTCGCACCTGGATCGACAAAGAACCGCGCGGCTGGGAACGGCCTTCAGATCACGCGCCGGTCGTGGCGGAATTCGATTGAGAGATTAGTTCGAAGTCAGCTCAGCAGTCTTCTCGGTGATATCCTTCTGCGCCCATTCATTGTCGCGCGCAGCTTCGCCGGCTTTGTGGCGCTTAGCTTCTTTCATCCGCGATACGAGGTCCATGTGAGTGGAGAAGAAGGGAAGACTTTTGCCGACGATCTCCCGAACTGAGTTGAAGCCTTTGTCGGTCATGAATTTCGCGAGGCCGTCCTGAAGTTCATCGACCATCTTCACACCTTGCAGCATCACGCCGGTGCAAATCTGAACGGTCGATGCCCCGAGCAGCATGAACTCGATGGCATCGCGTGATTGTTCAACTCCACCGATACCGCTGATACTTATTCCTTCAGGTAAGCCGATTCCGAGCTGGCTAACCATGCGGAGGGCAATTGGTTTGACCGCTTGCGCGGAATAGCCTCCGGGCACGGTATAGCCTTCGACAGTAGGCATGGGGCGCAGCGTGTCGAGATTGACGCCGATGACTGAAAGGATTGTGTTAATGGCTGAAATGCCGTCAGCGCCGCCGCGCACGGCCGCCAGCGATGGCTCTTTGATGTTCGTAATGTTCGGCGTCATCTTGGCCCACACCGGAATCTTCGAAACTTCCTTGACCCAACTCGTGACTTCTTCAGTCAGGTCAGGGTGTTCGCCCATCTCCGATCCCATCTTGCGCTCGGTCATCCCGTGCGGGCATGAGAAGTTCAGCTCGAACGCATCGACGCCGGTCTCCTGAACCATCTTCGTCAGTTCCTGCCAGCGTTCTTTGCTGTACTCTTCCATGATTGAGGCAATCAGAATGTTGTTCGGATACTCTTTCTTCACCTGCTTGAATTCTTCAATCCACACTTCGATCGGTCGATCAGAAATCAGTTCGATATTCTGAAATCCGATCACCTCATTGTTTTCGCGCGAGCGCAGCTTGCCGTAGCGCGGCACGACGTTGACGACTTTGCTCGATTCCAGACTGATAGTCTTTGCCACCGCGCCGCCCCAACCGGCGTCGTATGCTTTCGCGAGCACGCGCGCGTTGGTTCCCGGCGGCCCGGAGCCAAGGAGAAAAGGATTGGGGAATTTGATTCCGTTGACGGTAATAGAGAGATCCATAACAACTCCTGTTTCAAGTTTCGGGTTTCAAGTTTCAAGTTCGCTCCAGTAACCTGAAACTTTAAACTTGAAACCAGAAACTCATATTTCTGCGTCGGCTTCAATTTCGATTAGCATCCGCGGGTCGATGAGCGCGCTCACTTGGACCATAGTTGTCGCCGGCATAATATCGCGGAAAAATTCGCCGTGTGCACGTCCGTATTCCTCCCAACGAGAGATGTCCGTCACAAACATGCGCGTACGCACGACGTGCGCAAGGGTTGCGCCCAAGTGCTGCAAGGCCTTCTCGATGTTCCGAATGCACTGCGTTGCTTGTTCATACGCGTTGTCCTCGCCAACAATTTCACCCGCTTCATTTGTCGCAGTAGTCCCGGTGACGTAGATGCGATTGCCAACTTTGACTGCACGCGAGTAGCCGACGATCGGTTCCCATTTGGCACCCGAAGAGATGCGTTCGCGTGGTGTCATTTGTAGCGCAAATTGTTAATTTGCGAACGCGCAAGTTAGCAACTTGCGCTACTAGTCAGCAACCAATTGCGCATAACTATCCGGCCGTCGATCGCGGAAGAACTGCCAGGTGTTTCTCACCTCTCGAATCAAGTCGAGATCCAAATCGGCAACGACCAATGCATCCTGATCTCTCGGCGCCTGCGCAATGATTTGTCCGCGCGGATCGCAGAAGTAACTCTGGCCATAGAATTCGCCGATGTCCCACGGCTGCTCGTGGCCCACACGATTGATCGCGCCGACGAAGTAACCGTTTGCGACCGCGTGCGCAGGCTGCTCGAGTTTCCACAAGTATTCAGACAAACCCGCCACGGTCGCTGACGGATTGAAAACGATCTCCGCGCCATTCAGCCCAAGCGCGCGTGCGCCTTCCGGAAAGTGGCGGTCATAGCAGATGTAGACGCCAATGCGTGCGTATGCTGTATCAAAAGTTGGATAGCCGAGATTGCCGGGCCGAAAATAAAACTTCTCCCAGAAACCAGGATTGACGTGGGGGATGTGGTTCTTGCGGTACTTGCCGAGATACGTGCCGTCCGCATCGATCACAGCGGCGGTGTTGTAGTAGATGCCGGTGATCTCTTCTTCGTAGATCGGCACGATGATCACCATGTTATGTTTCCTGGCCTGCTCCTGCATGAGCTTGGTCGTTGGGCCATCGGGAATTTTCTCGACCGCTTCGTACCAACGCACTTGCTGTTCGGCGCAGAAGTAAGGGGTGGTGAAGACTTCCTGCATGCAGAGGATCTGCACGCCTCGTTTGGCCGCGTCTTCGATCAGCGCGAGGTGCTTTTCGATGTTTTTTTTCTTGATCTCGTCAATCGACGCATCAGTCGGCGCCGCATTCTTTGCCTGGATCAATCCGCATTTAACTGTTCGTGACATTGATTCTCCCTGGTTGAACGAACCTTTCTTGGATTCGCGAAGATGATGGACCGGCAAACATTTTGGCGTACCATTTTAGGTACGTATCGGATAATCTACAAGAAAAGAGCGGAGAAGAGGCCCAGGGATGACCTTGCTTCAATCAATTGGGCGATCCGCGGCGAGACGAAGCCTTAGGCTTTCGTTTTTGGCGCTGACGCTATCTTCACTGTTTGCCCTCTCGGACGTCGTGGCGCAGCGCTTACCGCTAAGGACCTACACCACGGCCGAAGGGCTGCCCCACAATATCATCAATAAGATCGTACGCGATTCGCGTGGGTTCCTCTGGTTTTGTACCGCTGATGGTCTTTCGCGGTTCGACGGTTATGAGTTCGTGAACTTCGGTACGGAGCAGGGCCTCCCTCACCCGGCGGTTACCGATCTGCTTGAAACGAAGGAAGGTGAGTACTGGGTCGCAACTGCGGGAGGACTCTGTAAGTTCAATCCGAATGGTATTCCCACAAAAGAATTCCCCGCAGGGGATTCTTCGGCTCCTCCCATGTTCGTTCTCGTCCGGTCGGCAACGAACGACAGGGAATCGCTTTTCATTAACACGCTTCTGCAATCGCGCGATGGCACAGTCTGGTGCGGGACGCGCACGGGTGTCTTCCGCGTGGCCCGATCGAACAACGAAATCTTACTGCAACCTGAGGATGTGGGAGGCCTCAGCTTTTCAAAACCGGACGACGTGAATGCGTTGCTGGAAGATCGGTTTGGAACGTTGTGGGTTGGGCGGTCGAGTGGTTTGTACCGGCGTTGGCCGGATGGAAAGTCGGTTCACTTCGGTAAACAGAGCGATCTGCTGAACGCCAACATCCACGATCTGTTGGAGGACCACAACGGAGACGTTTGGGTGGCGACCAGATTGAATGGTCTCTTTCAGCTCGCAAACTCTGAACAGTATGCAGCCGTCAAACACCTCGTCGATCGGAACAACGGTATGGACACCAATTGGGTCTTCGATCTATTCGAATCCTATGATCACAAATTGTGGGCAGCCACAAACTCAGGTCTTCATGAGTTCGTGCTCGACGCTGAAAAGGCCATTCACCCCTCGCATGTTTACACGAAACGAAACGGCTTCAGCTATCACGAGATTGCAGATCTGGCTGAAGATCGCGATGGGAATCTCTGGTTGGGCACAGTAAACGGCGCAATGAAGCTGGCGCGCGGTGGCTTTACCACATTTGGTGAGCGCGACGGGATCTGTTGCATCAATTTCGCCTTTGTCGCCAACGATTCTGAGTTATATCTAAGCGGAAACGTGCTGGGCGATGAACGAGGCAATGTGCTCGCAAATGACAATGTTAGTGAGCGGCAACATTCGACCGTGATCTGGCGAAGAATTGGATGGTTTAACGGCGAACGATTCGATTGGGTCATTCCGGAAACGCTAAGAAGGCAGCGTCCGGGTTGGAGTGACAAGCTGGTCGCGCGCGCTCTCTCAGGCGAGTGGTGGATCGCGACCAGCGAAGGGCTCTATCTCTTTCCCGCAACCAGGAGTTTTCTCGGTCTCAAGACAGCACGCCCGCTTGTGAGTTTCACAAAGAAGGATGCGTTTGCATCTCAGGAAGTTTTTTGCATCTTCGAAGATTCGCGGGGCGACCTCTGGATTTCAACCGTTGGCTCGAACGGCAATGGTCTGTCTCGTTGGGAGCGCGCCACTCGCACGCTGCGCGACATGACAAAAACCGATGGGCTGCCTTCCCTGCGAGAAAAGCTTCCTACGGCCTTTGCTCAAGATCACGCTGGAAGCGTTTGGGTGGGATTCAGTCAGGGTGAACTGGGACGTTATCAGGACGGGCGTTTCGCTGTTTTCACGACGGCTGATGGCTTACCCGCGGGACGAGTTGACAATCTTTATTTAGATCATGCGGGTCGACTTTGGATCTCGCTCAGGCGCGCGCTGGTGCGTGTCGATGACCCAACTGCGACGCATCCGCAATTCATCACTTACACGATGGCGCAAGGACTTTCGAGCAACTACGTCACGGCAATTACTGAAGATCACGCCGACAGAATCTACATTGGAACGAGCCAGGGAGTCGATCGTCTTGAACCAACAAGCGGACTGATAAAGCATTACACGACCGCGGACGGTCTTGCCCCGGGGGAGGTGGTCACTATCGTATGCGATCACCAGGGCTCAATTTGGGTTGGAACAACTACTGGCATATCAAAGTTGCAGCCAGAACCGCTGCGTGGTTCGCAGGCCCCACCGGTCTTGATCAAGGGCTTGAGTATTGGCGGCGCAGCGCGGCACATTTCGGCAATTGGAGAAACTGACGTCTTCCTGCCTGAGTTGTCGCCGAATCAGAATCAACTACAGATAGATTTCGTTGGCCTGAGTTTTGTGCCTGGCGATGTTCTTCGTTATCAATACCGGTTGGAAGGTGCTGCCGGTGATTGGTCGCAACCGTCTACCCAGCGAACGGTCAACTTTGCAAATCTGGCGCCGGGTCGCTACCGCTTTGCGGTCCGGGCGGTCAATTCCGACGGAACTGTCAGCATCCGACCGTCGGTCATCAGATTTGTGATACTTCCGCCGATCTGGCAAAGGTGGTGGTTCATAACTCCGTCTTTAGCGATCATCGTGGCTGCTGCTTTTCTGGTCCACCGGTACCGCATTTCGCGCTTGTTGGAGCTGGAACAGGTGCGCACGCGAATCGCGACCGATCTGCACGATGATATCGGTGCTGGGTTATCACGCCTGGCGATTCTAAGCGAGGTGGCGCGGCACGATGCCGGTGAAACTACAGTCGGCGAGCGCTTGGGAGAAATCGCGCAAGGTTCGCGCCAGCTGGTCGATTCGATGAGCGACATCGTTTGGATGGTCAATCCAAAACGGGATCAGCTACGCGATCTGGTCCAAAGAACGCGTCGCTTTGCGAGCGACGTGCTGACCGCTGCGGGAATTGAATTTACTTTTCACGCACCCGAAGAGCTGGACGTCAAGGTCGGGGCCGACGTTCGCCGCCAGCTGTTTTTGATTTTCAAGGAAGCAATCAATAACGTCGCCCGGCACTCGGGATGCACGAATGCCGATCTACGTCTGGAGCTTCGTGATCGCCTGTTCATTTTTACAATGAATGACAATGGGGGCGGCTTTGATACAACCAAAGCAGCCGAGGGGAACGGGCTAATGAACATGGCTGGACGCGCACGGCTGATCAAAGGTGAGCTATTAATCGATTCACGCGTGGGCGCAGGCACGACGATCACGCTCAAAGCACCTCTCAACATCAGTGTCGAAAAGCGCAACGGCAGACTGCGCGGCTTCCCGTCTGCTTAGACGGGGACATAAGCGACTGAAATAGACTAACCTAAAGCCTTTCAAATGCTTCTGCGCCCGATGACCGCTACGCCCAATGAATGGTGAATCAACATACGACGCTGCTGCAACGCTAGTGGCTGAACAACCTATCAAGGTCGCAATTATCGAAGATCAACGCGACATTCGCGAGGGCTTGGGGACGATCTTCAAGTTCACTGGTGGATATCGTTGCACAGGATGTTATCGCTCGATGGAAGAGGCGTTGGAAAAAATTAAAGACGACCTGCCTGACGTTGCGCTGGTTGACATCGGCTTGCCCGGAATGAACGGCATCGACGGCATACGGGTTTTGAAGGAACGCCACCCACATTTGGCAGTGTTAATGCTGACTGTGTATGAAGATGATGAATACATCTTCGACGCGCTTTGCGCCGGCGCCGAGGGTTACTTGCTGAAGAAGACTGCGCCCGCCCGCCTTATTGAGTCCGTGCGTGAGGCTATGAATGGGGGCGCCCCGATGTCACCCGAGATTGCCAGCAAAGTCATCAAATTGTTTCGCGATGTACGCCCGCCTGCACGTGCCGATTACAACCTCACTCCACACGAGACGCGCCTGCTAAAGATGCTTGTGGATGGTCATAACTACAAGACGGCCGCCGCGCAACTGGGCGTGAGTATTACCACCGTCGCCTTCCACATGCGCAACATCTACGAAAAATTACAAGTGCATTCAAAGTCTGAGGCTGTTGCCAAAGCGCTACGCAATCGCCTGGTTTAGTCAGAACCGCCTGCGGCAGTGGTGGTTGATCTCCATCCGCCGACTTTCTCTAATACGTAAAGATCAACCTCCCGCTACCGCAGATTCTGACCTCACATTCCCCTCTGCACAGACGGTGACAGGCTTCTACGCCCGCGCCACACTCGCGCTTATTAATCTGGAGGTACATCGTCTTGAATAGCACAAGATATTTTTTATTGCTGATTGGCGCGATGGCATTCCTGCTTTGCTTGGCGGTTAACAGTTCAGCACAGGAGGAGAAAACGCCGCTGATCAGGGCGAACCCTAACCCGGTTATTGTGCCGCCAGGCCAGACCACTGGAACTACAACTCTCACTTGGAATGGCGGGAAGGATCACCCATACGCTGAAGTCTGGGTGAGGGTAGATGAGAATGACGAAACCTTCATCATCGAAAGCGGTAAAGGGACCCGCCAGGCAACTGTCGAACTGGGTAAGACCTATGTGTTTAAGCTGTCGGATGCAAACGTGCTGCTGGCCTCAGTCTCAGTAGCCGCAAAGCAGGGAGTGACGCCATCCAGTGTCAACGAACCGCAGCAGCCAGTTGCCGTTCCGCCCAGGTCGAGCACGCCAAATTCACCGAGAGCCACCGGCCAGGAAGAAGGTCTGATTACCGGGCATATAAGATGGAAAACACAATTAGGCGTGGTTCCAATGGGGCCAGGAAATAGCAATGCAGCCGTCGAGCCCTGCTCAGTATTTTATGTCGCTGCCTTGGACGCGCACACCAACAGTACCGTTACCTACACAGACCAGGGTGTCTCGCCTTTTCAGAAATCGATTCTGAAATACGAAGACGGAGAATTTCACGTTTGCCGGTACAGCTTGAGGGTGCCGCTAAACAAGAGTCTGTACATCGTGGCCGGTATGGGGGGCGTCCTGCAACTACCGAAAGAGGACCGTACTCCGTACTTGATTTCAGACGCATGGATTGGAGGCAGCCAATCGAAACCACCGGCGGGCTGGGAGCGGAGCTTTAGCGGCTTCACCTACGTAACCATCGTCCCCAGCACATTGCAGCGCGCTGTGGTGAATTTCGACATGATTTATGTTCGCAAGGATCTCGGAGTGCGTTGATCCCGTTCCAGACAAGAGGAGTGAACGAAATATGAATGAACGTTTCAGGCGTGGAGTCGCGTCATTGTGCGGGGGGTTGTTAATTCTCGCCTCAGCCAGCATCTGTTCAGCAAAGACTTCTTTGCATGAGGCTGAGTCGCCGCTGATAGATGCTGACAGCCATTCGTTCTTGCTGCAAGAGGCTTCCGAACTTCGCTGTCGCGGCGGTGGGGAGCCAAACGTGAAATTGTTTGTATTCGACCAAATTAGCGATGGCCGATTGTCGATGAGCTTTGACTCCAGCAGCAAGCCGGCTGGCGTCGACGGCACCGGCCTGGAGCCAGGAACCTGCTCGTGGATCGACCGGACTTTAAAGGACGATGAATGGCGGCAGATTCAGTTTGTTGTGACGGGCAATCAAGCACAAGCAATTCCAAGTCTGCTAAATGATCGAAATAATTACTGGAGCTTCTTTGTAGTTAACACCGACCGCGGGTACTTTGAGGCCAAGCGACATCAGGCCTGGACGGCCGAGACCAAGCCAGACTCTTCGGGCACAGCCTCGCCGCCGCAACCACAGCCAAACAGCTCGCCGGCTTCCTTTGACGGCAAATGGGACATGCGATCAGGGCCCGGGAGAACTCCATTCACACTTATCCTGAAACAAACCGGAGACAAAGCGACCGGAACCTACACGCCCGGCAACGGCGAAATCACGGATGGAAGAATATCGGGCAACATCTTGCTCTTCAAATGGAGTCAGGACGGCGGCTACAAGGGCAACGGGAAATTTGAGATCGCCGATGACGGGCAGTCGTTTAGCGGCAGCTTGGATATCTCTGAAGGTTCCACCAACGGCACGCCGGTGTCCTGCATCGGCCATCGCCCGCCGGTTTCGTTTGCGGGGTGCTGGAATACGACAGGGGATGGCGCTAGCTACTTTGGTCAGGAACTGTGTCTGAAACAAAAGGATGACAAAGTGACTAGCGCTGAATTCGATCTCGCGGGCACAGTCACCGGCAACACTTTGCGCTTCACGGAGAGACCCACTGGCGCTCACCGCAGTGGACACTTCGTGATGGAAGACGGTGGGAAATCATTCAAAGGCAGCATGAATGCAGGTGACAACCCGGATGAAAACCAGCATCCACTTCTCGGGACTTACAGCGGACCCAATTACGATAAACGTAAAAAGTGACTTGCCGGCCCAAGCTTTAACGCCCGTACTTCAGCGAGTCGTTGGTCCTAAGAAACTACCGCTGGAACTCATTCGAGGTCTAAGGCCCTTGTCAAAGCGTCGCGCCAGCCGATCGTCTGAAATTCCTATCTGCACAGACGGGGACAAGCTCTTAACACACCATCTATAAAGTTCCATCCGCAAGAATCGCCGGGGAAGTTGGCGAATTATGAAATATCAACACAGCCGTCTTTTTGTTTTCCTGCTCAACCTTTTCGCTCTGGGATCTTTCAGTCTGTGTCACGCGCAGACTCAAGCCTGTAGAGATCACTTTGCCAAAGTACAGTCTGCGAAGTTAGCCACACGCCAGACCTTCGTAATTCTCTACATGGTCAAGTCCGACGGCTCGCTCTGGTGGCAGCGTGATGATATTGGCGTCGGGCCGCCATCAGAATCTTGGTTAGATGGCCAACCGTGCAGGGTAGAGGAACTGGTCTCTCATTCGCTCTCTGAAGCCAGGCAAGTCATGAATTCGACATCATTCGGTGGGCTTCGCTCGACTGATGTCCTGCCTGGGGGAGGCGAGACAATCTATGCGCTGCGAAAAGGCGGCGACCTCGACTGGTATCGCCACCTTGGCTACGTCGACGGCAGCGACCAATGGGCAGCGACTGGTAGCGGAACTTTGGTGGGAACCGGTTGGGATTCATTCACCAAAGTCATCGCGATGGGTAATGGCGTCCTCTACGGAATAATTCAAACTCCTGGTCCGCTGCGTTGGAACAAGCACGAGAACTACAAGACGGGCGAAGGCTTCTATGCGGGTTGGACCCAACCCGCAGTAAATGTCGCCGGCATTCTTACGGAATACAAGAACGTCTTTGGCGGGACGCAGGGAGTTTTCTATGGCGTCAACACAAAAGGGGAGTTGGTGTGGTTCCGTCACAAGACATGGCTAAACCCGGAGGAAAAGCGCGGGCCGGCGGTGTTGCAGGATTGGGACGGCGGACGAACCGTCGGCTCCGGCTGGGGTGACTTCACGAAAATCTTTTCGGCGGGTCACGGTCATATCTTCGCGCTTTTGCCGTCTGGCGAGTTGCGCGCGTTTGACCACGTTGGCTGGCAGGACGGCACGCCGAAGTGGGGCCAGGAAAGTTCCTTAGGCACCGGCTGGGATGAATACAAGTTCATCTTCGCGGCGATGCGTAACTAATGTTCACTAGATGGACAACGCGGTCAGCGATGGAATCGGGCAGCAATAATTACAGTTCAGAATCCAGGAGAGGAGAAGAAGCTGATGTCAAAAACTAATCGCCGCGATTTCCTAATTCACACCGCTCCCTTAATTGCCGCTCCGTTATTGCCACCCATTTTGTCCCGGTACGTTGTGGCAAGTTCACGTCATGACTCATTGAACCCAGCTTCGTCGTTTTCTCCTGCAGCGGAGGAAACGCAAAGCGCCTGGCGCTACTGCGAGAAATGCCATGCGATGTTTTTCAACGGTTATCGAGAGAAGGGACGATGCCCGGCGGGTGAAGGACATCAAGCCGAAGGGTACGGGTTTCATCTTCCATATGGTGACAACTTGACCGAACTTCCGAACGCTCAGATCAATTGGCGCTACTGCGACAAATGCCACGCGATATTTTTCGACGGGTATTCAAACAAGGGACGTTGCGCGGCGGGCGGCGGACATAATGCCCAGGGTTATCGCTTTAGACTTCCCCATGACATAGGCGGCGATCGAAACAATCAGGACGCATGGCGCTATTGCCAGAATTGTCACGTGATGTTCTTCGACGGCTACCCGAATAAAGGAAATTGCGCCGCGGGCGGCGGGCACGTTGCCCAAGGCTACATGTTTGTGCTTCCGCACGGGCCGACGCCAGACATTCGTCTGCGCGCTGATGTGCGCACTGACGATATGCCAATCGGCGGCTGGGTGGAGATACTTGCTACTCAGGACGGCGACTACCGCTTCTCCGGCCATATGCATAACAGCGGGGCCCTGAATATCAAATATACGTTGGGAGTAGTCCTGATTGCACCAAATGTAGATCCCAGTAATTTTGCGTTTAGAAGTGACTTCGGCTTTGCGGTACAGGACCATCAAGTTGACGGCACGCAAACAATCATCAACCGCAAACGGGATGATGACTGGCAAAAAGAAGGGAATGATCCGCGAATCGCGCAGCACTGGGAAGGAGTCTTACGTGGGCAGCTTTACTGGCGGCTGGTGGCAGCTGACTCAATCGCGCAGACCGGAATTGGGAATTTTTTGAACGAGATCAGAGCCGTTGCCGTGACTGTGATTTCAATATTGTGAACCGGCGATCCAACTGTCTGTGAACGAAACCGATCTCCATGGAGAAACACAAATTATGAGCAGACGAACACGCATACTCATTTCGACATTTCCGGCAATCATCGCTGCCATCGTGCTGGCGCACCTCGCCGGCGCGCAGGAAAAGACCGGCAAGGTTCAGCAGGGTCTAGTTGCCGGCACTGAGATCAGTAAGGACGTTCAGCAGAAGATGGGTCTGGTGACTCTGAGTTCCGGCTGTAGTGGCGCACTGATCAGGTCGAATTGGATCTTGACGGCGGCGCATTGTGTTGATGACGAGAACGCGAACATGCCTGGTTCATTCACTACTCGGCCCGCTAACAGCATCACTATCACTCTAAGCGGTACCGGACTGGCACCCGAAGCGAGGCCCGCCGCCGAAATTATTACCTTTCGTCCAAATGACGTGGCGATCGCTCGCGTGGATACACCTTTCAATAATCAGTACGGCTTTCGCGAAATCTATAAAGGCAGTCCCAAAGGTTTGAGAATCAGAGTTGTAGGACGCGGCATTTATCAGTTCGCGCAGAACGGTATGCCTGCGCAGCGAGACGGTCTATACCGCGAAGGAGTTTTTCAGGTCGACGAGGCAGACACAACCACTTATTCATTTCCCAGCGAGGGCGCCATGTCAGTCGCTGGCGGCGACAGCGGCGGTCCATCATTCGTCAAAGGTCAGGGGAGCGCTGACTTTGATCCCGTGGATCTGATCGTCGGCGTCCACTCGAACTGCGACATCGAGTGCACTCCAGGCAAGATGTGCGGTAAAGGCGTCCCAAACAACTGGGATTGGGTCACTGCCACTCCGCGCTGTACAGATGCCGCTATCGCGCCGCTTTGGAGTCGGATTGAGAAACTACTCGAACCTCCGTACCAGTATACCGCCGGCTTCAACCCAAGTTCGGTCAGATCGGAAACGCTCTATACCGTCAAGCGTGATGGCTCGCTCTGGTGGTGGCGCGATGACATTGGCTACTCGACCGGCACGCACGTCGAGCACAAATTCAGCTTACCTCAACACATCGGTGATGGTTGGGACAATGCCGTGGATCTTCTGCCGGGTGGCGGGGGCACGATTTACGCGCTCAAAAGGAACGGCGACCTCGTTTGGTATCGCCACGATGGTTATCAAAACGGGGAGGTGAAATGGGCCGGTCCCCTCACGGTCGGCACCGGGTGGAACTCATTTACCAAAATCATACCGATGGGAGATGGCGTGCTTTACGGAGTTTTGCCCGATGGCACCCTGGTTTGGAATAGACACCTCAACTATCAAACTGGCGAGGGAGGCTACGGCGGCTGGGCGCAACCGGTCAAAGTCGGGCGAGGCTGGGGTTTCAAGACGCTCATCGGCGGCGGCAAAGGAGTCTTCTACGCCGTTACCGACGATGGAAAGGTTTTGTGGTATCGGCACAAGGATGTGCTTGACCCGCATCCCGCGCCAATGGCCGGACCGAATGATAATCCGAACGATATTCGACGCTGGAACAACTCGTGGGAAGGCCCAAAACAAATTGGACACGGTTGGGGCAATAGCGACAAAACGTTTTCCGCTGGTTACGGCATTATTTACCGTCTGGTGGGCGGAGAATTCGTTGCTTACAGTCACCGAGATTGGGAAGCGGGCTTGGGCAGATGGGATGACTGGTTCAAGATTAACGGGCCTTGGCAGGACTATCTCTTTATCTTTTCCGTCATGCCTAACCAGGGAGGGCCGGACGACGTGATCGTGAAATGATTCGGCGATAATCGAGACATAGTACTGCGGGCGGAGCTGTCAGCAGTGGAATATGCCGCTAAGACTGCAGGGCTATTCGACAGTAGTCTGAGGCACCAGTTTTATCAATAGAAAGTAGGTGAGAGCCGCTCCGCCAAATCCCACAAACCAAGCGTAATTATAGAGCGTTTGCAGCAAGTCCACTACTACGCCAAATCGCGCGAGAATTGGTCCAGCCCAGGCTGCCGCGCATCCGATCAGCGTCGCGATAACCGCGCGCCAATTCCAGCCACCGTTGTATGTGTACGTTCCACGAATGCGATAAAGATCGCCGAGCGCTAGTCGCTGTTTCCGCACGAGCCAGTAATCAAAGATGAGCACGCCGGCGATTGAAGCCAGGCCGCCTGAGTAACCAACCAGCCAACTAAAAATGTACCCTGAAGGATCAGCCAGCAAGCGCCACGGACGCATGGCGATTCCGATGAGTCCGGTAATCAGGCCGCCGGTGCGAAAGGAAATCCAGCGCGGAAACGCATTCGCAAAATCATTGGCCGGAGAGACCACGTTGGCGGCGATGTTCACGGCCAGAGTTGCGACGACCACGGTGAACATCGAGATGGCGACGACGACAACTTGATGAAACTGACCGACAAGTTTCATCGGATCCCAAAGCTCTTCGGGTTTCATGTGCGGATAGATGATGACGGCCGCGGAGGTAATCATCACGCCCATCGCCGCAAACACAGTCATGGTGGTAGGCAGAGCGACAACTTGTCCGATCGCTTGCTCGCGTTGACTGTGACCGAAACGCGTGAAGTCCGGCATGTTTAGACTCAATGTCGCCCAGAATCCAATCATCGCTGTCAGCGATGGGATGAATATCTTCCAGAACTCGCCCACCGTATGAAACTTACTCTGCTGCGTTAAGAGGTAACCCAGCCCGTGCGCTTTCCAAATTGCCCAAGCTAGCAATAATGAAGTCATCACCAGCACGAACGGCGCCGCCCAGTTCTCAACTTTCCTGAGCAAGTCCATGCCGCGATAGATGATGTAGATATTCAGTCCCCAGAAAAGCAGAAACGAAATCCACTCAGTGGGTGCATGTCCGCCGACTGGTCCGCCGAGCAGAGTGGTCCAGCGCGGGATGATCGCAGCGAAAAGGGTATTTAACGCTTCGCCGCCAATCCACGCCTGAATCCCGAACCAACCACACGCGACAATCGCGCGCATCAGCGCCGGCAGATTCGATCCGTAAGTTCCATATGACGCGCGCGCGAAAACCGGGAAGGGAATTCCGTACTTCGTGCCCGGATGCGAATTCAGCAGAATGGGAATCAACACAATCGTGTTGCCGAGCAGGATCGTGATCAGCGCCTGCCACCAGTTCATGCCCGCGCTGATCAATCCCGACGAAAGCATGTACGTGGGAATACAGTGCGCCATGCTAATCCAAAGCGCGGCGTAGTTGTACGTCGTCCAGTTGCGCTCGGAAACTTTTACTGGCGCAAGGTCGCGATTGAACAACGGGCTCGCGCTCACTTCCGCGAACGCGTCAGGCTTTAGTTCGACGCGGCCGTCAGGGTATTGGATTGTTTCAGAATTGGCCATTCAATTTAGCTCGAATAAAGCAAGAATTCTGATTTCGTTCTCGCCAGAGTGATACGTGCCGTTTGCCTTACCAGCCTTGCAACTCTTCTCTGGGACACAACGGTCCCGCAAAGAGATGCGATGAGTATGAGAGTGGCGACCGGTTTCACGCGATCACCTACTTCATTGAATCTTGCATGAACTTTCCGATGTCAGCGCGCATGCGTCCCAGCGATTTCTCGTCGATGTACATCATGTGGCCGGCTTCGTAATGCCCGGTTGAAATGTTTCGCAGCAACATCGGGTCAAGTGCGATGTGATGAATCGTGTAGTCGGCCGCGTAGTATGGCGTTGCCATGTCGTAATAACCCATCGCGACAAACACCCTGAGATATGGATTCTTCGCGAGGGCGTTACGCAACGCGACGCTGGTGTCGACATAGTTGTTGTTCGTCCCCCAGTTCCAGGGGCTCCAGATGCCGCCGCCGAGGATGTAGTACTCGAGGTCGTTCTTATAATTCAGCTCGGCGCGCACGTAGTTGTTCCATGTCGAAGTGTATGGTGGGCGAATCGCAGATTCGCTTGGATCGTAATCGGGACTGTCGCTCGCGAGATTCGTGTCATAACCTTTGAAGCGCGCGTCCAGCCGTCCAATCGATCTTCCTTCCGAACGCAACAGCTCTTTGCGAAACAGGTTCAAAGACACCCGCAGATTTGCATTGTCGACGAACTGTGGCGAAAGACCGGTGAGCCTCGCCATCTTTGCGACCATGTCTTGCCGCTCCGCGCCCGTGAGTTTGTCGCCTTTTTCCAGGGCCAGGGTGTATTCGTTGCTGGCCCAGCGTTCCGCTTCCGCCGCGATTTCCGCGACCGGTTTTGATTGCAAATCAGGAGACAGCTTTTTGTGATACCACGCGGTGGTTGCGTACGAGGGCAGGAACAAGACATAGGCAATGTCATTGCCCTGCGCGAAGCTGGTCGTCTCGAAATTCATGATGGTCGAGATGAGTACGATGCCGTTAAAGGCAATTCCGCGGTCGATCAAGTAGCCCGATAACGCCGAAGCCCGCGTGGTTCCGTAACTTTCGCCCGCGAGAAATAACGGTGACGTCCAACGTTCGTAACGCGACAAGTACAGACGTATGAACTCGCCGACTGATTCGATGTCACCCTGCAATCCGAAAAACTTTGACGCCAGTTCCGGCCGCACCGCGCGGCTGTAGCCAGTGCCGACGGGATCGATAAAGACAAGATCTGACTGCGTGAGCCAGGTGAATTCGTTATCCACCAATTCATATGGTGGCGCCGGCATTGTCCCGTCCGGATTCATACGCACCCGCTTTGGTCCAATTGCACCCATGTGCAGCCAAACTGAAGCGGATCCCGGTCCACCATTGAATGCGATCGTCAGCGGTCGACGTGTTTTTGCGCCGGCGTCGTCCAACGTGTAAGCAGTGAAAAACATGCGCGCTTCGGTTTCGCCGTCACGGTTCTTGATCGGCATCATGCCGGCGGTCGCAGTGTAGCGCAGCGTTCTTCCGCCGACGTGAATCTCATGATGAGTGACGACGGGCGGCTCTTCTGGCGATGGTGACGGGCGCTCCTGCGGTCCACGTTGTTGCTGCGCACCCGTCGGCCCCGGTGAAATCGACGGCGACGCAGTTGCGCCCGGCGTGGCCGTGGGTTGTTGCGGCGGACGGCGGCCCTGTCCTTCCTCCTGACCAAACGAAAGAAGGCCAAAACAAACGAACAGAATGGCGAGCATCAGTGATTAACCTCTGCGAGACGATTTGAAGGCAACAGCAAGGCGGTCATAGTAAGGGAAAGACGCGTGAGGCGACAAGTATTTTTGTGGACGGTGGCGGCCCACGGCTGGCGGGTTCAGTACAATTCGCGTCAGCGAATGGGGTCAGGAGGCACTGTCAGCAAAAGTGAGTGTTTATCCACTCGCTCACACTAGTGTTACCGGCTACTGCGGCGATTGCTATTGAGAGTCAACAGAAGGATTTTCAAATTTAGGTTTGCCAGAGTGAATTTTCTTGTATGTGCCGGTGGCGTTTACGTTGTGTCCGAACCCGCAGTCGAAATCTTGTCCCTCTTGCTTGACCACCAGCTTGCCCGGCAGGAACGTCATGGTAATTTTGCAAGGCTGATTCTCTTCGGGAATAAAAGTCGCCACGTTGCCTTCAATTGTCGCCTCGCCCAGCGCATCGCCCGTATTCACGCTTTTCGCCAACGTGTGATAGATGCCGCTGAACTGCACCTTCAGCTTATTATGACCAAGTGCGAGGATGCGAAACTCGTTGTCGTAGTATTTGTAGATGCCGTTGGCCTGTTCGGCAGTTACGACCTTTGAGTTTTGTGCTAATAGCGTAATTGAACCGACCGCAAACAGAGCTATCAAAGAAATTGATTTCATTGGTCCGCTTCTCATATTCATATACTGACACACTCACCGCGCTTCAAGAATTGACCCGCACCGGCCTTGCCTTTGAATTCACCTTTATCGATCACAACCGAACCTCGCGAGAGAACGGTCTCGACGACGCCCTTAATCTTCTTGCCCTCGTACGCTGAGTAATCGACATTCATGTGGTGCGTTTTAACTGACAGGGTTTGTTCTCTATTAGCATCGAAGATGACGATGTCGGCGTCAGAGCCGACGGCGATTGTGCCTTTCTTTGGAAACAGCCCGAACATTTTGGCGGCCGCGGTCGAAGTCAGTTCGACGAAACGATTCAACGAAATGCGATTCTCAACGACACCGTGGTAAATAAGCGAGACGCGATGTTCGACACCGGGCGCGCCGTTCGGGATTTTTGTGAAATCATCCTTGCCAAGCTCTTTCTGCTCTTTCATGCAGAAGGGGCAATGATCGGTCGAGATGACTTGCAGGTCATCCATCTTCAGACCTTTCCAAAGTTCGGCCTGGTTCCATTTCTCACGCAGCGGCGGCGTCATCACATACTTCGCGCCGTTGAAGTCTTCACCGTAATCGTCGATGGAAAGGAAGAGATACTGCGGACAAGTTTCGGCGAACGCCGGGATGCCGCGATCGCGTGCTTCACGCACTTGGTTCAAAGCGTCGGCACACGACAAGTGAACGATGTACACGGGCGACTCGGCCATTTCCGCAATGGCAATCGCGCGATGAACACCCTCAGCCTCGGCGACAGTCGGTCGAGTGAGCGCGTGATACTTCGGCGCAGTGCGTCCTTTTTCCAAAGCACGTTTAATGATCTCATTGATTACGATCCCGTTATCGGCATGCATGCAAATCAGACCGCCGCGCCCGCCCGCCGCAGACATGGCGCGAAAGATCGTTGCATCGTCGACCAGAAACACACCCGGATAAGCCATGAACATCTTGAAGCTGGTCACGCCTTCATCCATGACCGTGTACATCTCTTCGATCTGTTTGTCCTCGAGCTCTGTCGTGATCAGATGAAATCCATAATCGATCGCACACTTTCCTTCAGCCTTCTTGTGCCAGTTATCGACGCCTTGAATCAGCGATTCACCCTTATACTGCACGGCAAAATCAATAATCGAAGTCGTACCACCGTGCGCGGCCGCGATCGTCCCGGTGCTAAAGTCATCCGCCGCCGTCGTGCCGCCGAACGGCAACTCCATGTGCGTGTGTGGATCGATGCCGCCGGGAATGACGTACTTGCCGGACGCATCGATCTTCACATCGGCTTCCATGTCGAGCTTTGCGCCGATGGTCGTGATCGTTTCGCCGTCGATGAAGATGTCGGCTTTGTAATTGTCGGTGGCGGTGATGATTTGTCCGTTACGAATTAAGGTTTTCATGTTTGAAAGTCGGAAGATTAAATCACATCCCGCTCATCAAAAACAGATCGTCGAGTTCGCGGATGTAAGCATACGCGTAAGCTTTTCCGTCCGCAGAAAGTCGCGGCAACTCGAGAAAGAGTAGCCCCGTCTGGTCAGATGGCGAGATTTGTTTCCACAATGCTCGAGCGCCCGATTTGACGTCGATACGATAAATCGTAGTCGTTAAACCACGCTGCACCACGAAAAGGTTCTGGCCGTCACCGCTGAAGCGCAATGGTACGTCGCCTGCTTCGAGTCCCGCGACGGGGCGTGGCTGGCTACCGTCGATTGGATAAAGCAGACGCTGCTGACCCTGGTTACCCAAAAATGCCTTACCATCCGCGGTGATTGGACCGCCCACAACTCCCTCCGGAGAAACAGGCCGGATGCTGCCGCTGGCCAAATCGAAAACGTAACAGCGCGGCGGATGGTCTGGTTCATTGCCGACCAGCAGCAATCCTTGACTGTCAGGAAACCAAGCCCCGCGCTCCCGAAATTTAATGTTGCCGCCTGAAATGGTTCGCACTTCGCCCACGCCCGTGGGTTGCAACACCAGCTGGGGCGGCGAAGCCGTGCGTCGATTCGCGAGTACCCACTTGGCATCGGGCGATAGTGCGATGGGAAAGCCGTCGCCGATTTGCACGGGCGGCGATCCATCAGTGTTGCGGAGGTAAGTCGCGTAGAGTCCCGCTTCGCCTGTTTCACTGATCAGAAGGGTCTTGCCGTCAGCAGACACATCAGAAACCGCGGACGAATCGAACCATGATAAGTCGCGTTCCTTGTTATCGCCGGGCGCGAGGTCAAGAACGCCACCGCGAACGTTCGTCCGAACTATCAGGACTCGGCCATCATGAGACACGTCGTACAGGTTCAAACGGCCAGCCATTCGATAAACCAAACGCTGTCGCCCAGACAGCGTGATCGCATAGAGCGCTTCACTCAACGTGGCATTGGCCGCAGTGAACCAGAGTTCGTCGCCGCTCGGATTCCAACTCAAGCCGTACGCACCATCCCATTTTTCACCGAGCGTTCGCTTATTGCCGGAAAGATCGACGACCGAGACAGAGCCAAGATCGTCGGCAGCAACCGGATGCTCAATAAAAGCGACTGCGTCGCCTTTTGGTGAAACTCGTGGATTGCTGATCCAAGCCGGCGCCCGAGTTTGATAAACCGTTTTGCCGATTGGGAAATCCAGACGGCACGACCCATCATTGCCGTAATAGACGACGGCGAGATCTTTTCCGTTCGGCGCGTAGTCCGCGTCATGCACATTCTCCATTACGTCGCGAGGCGTGCCGCCCTCCAGAGGTACTTGGGCGAGCGTGCCGTGGCCGCCGAACAAATCCACTCGGTAATTTCGCGCAATTGCCATTTCACCGGATGATGAAATGGCCAGCACGCTGGCATTCTGTAAGCCAAGCGCCCGCGACTCGGGCCGCTCGACGCGTGTCGAAAAGATTTCGATTGGCTTACTTTCCCAAGCGGCACTGTAAATGATTGTCTTTCCGTCGGGAGCGAACCTCGCCGATCGAATTGTCCCCATGTGAAAAGTGAGCTGTTGAAATGCCGGCCACTGTTGTTGACTGACTCGGGTTCCGATAAACACACCAATTGCGAGAGCCGCAATAGTGGCCGGCGCCAGGATCATGATTGCGTATGACGACCAGTGCCGCCGTCCCGCGGGCAGTGCTTTGACCGTGCTGGTAGACAATCCGGACAGCGCCTCTAATGCGAAACCGATGTCGCGCGCGGACTGGAAGCGTTCATGCGGGTTCTTTTCCAGGCAGTGCTGAGTGATTCGCTGAATCGCGGGCGACAGGTCTTCGCTGACCTCGGTTAACTCGACCGGCTCCTCCTTCAGGATGGCATTCATTGTCTCGACCGCTGAGCCGGCTTGAAACGCCCGGCGCCCGGTAAACATCTCGAAAAGAATTGCTCCGAAAGAAAAGATGTCCGACCGCTGATCCACCGGTTCGCCGCGCACCTGTTCCGGTGACATATACCCGACGGTGCCGATGATCATGCCCGGCTCAGTGGCTGACGTACGAATTAACGTCGCTGCTTCCGCAGACTCGGCGAGTGCAACTGGTTGAGTTAGCGTCGCGAGGCCAAAATCCAAAATCTTGACGCGACCGTCTTCAGTAATAAAAAGGTTCTCCGGTTTAAGATCGCGGTGAACGATGCCTTTGTTGTGCGCGGCCGCAAGCCCCTGAACAATCTGCAAGCTGTAATCGACTGCTTTTCGCCGAGGCAGACGGCCGTGCCGCAGGCGATCGCGGAGAGTTTCGCCCACCAGCAGTTCGGAAACAACATAAGGCGTTCCGTTGTGCGCGCCGACATCATAGACGGCCAGAATGTTCGGATGATTCAAGAAGCTCGCGGCGCGGGCCTCCTGTTCGAATCGTCGCATCCGATCGGCGTCTTTGCTGAAGCTTGAAGGAAGAACTTTGATGGCGACTTCGCGGCCGAGCCGGACGTCTTTCGCGCAATAAACGTCGCCCATGCCGCCGGCTCCAATATGGGACACGATTCGGTACGGGCCCAGCTCGGCGCCCGCTTGTAGGCGCGCGGTCTCTTCGTTTTCCGCAAACAGAGGGGCCGCTGCCTCGTAGACCGGGGACTCAATAAATTGATCTGCCCTCCCGTGCGAGGACAGCAGCGACTGAACTTCCCGCCGCAATGAAGCGTCGCCGTTGCAGGCGTCGTCGAGAAATGCTGAACGTTCATCGGCGTTACGTTCGAGCGCGTCTCGAAAGAGCTTGCTGATTTGCTGCCAGCGTTCAGGATCCATTTTTTACGGCGCGGTAAAGATAGGCTTTTGCCAGTTTCCAATCACGCATCACGGTTATGGGAGACACTTTCAGAACTTCCGCAGTCTCTTCAACGCTGAGGCCGCCGAAGAAGCGAAGCTCAACTACCTGACTGCGGCGCGGATCGACAGCTGTCAGGCGTTGTAGCGCATTGTCGAGTGCGACGATATCGGCCGCTGGCTCGCGGGACAATTGCGCCGCTTGCTCGAGTGACACCCGGCGCGCATTGCCGCCCCGCTTCTCCTGCCCATGAGCGCGCGCATAATCAACCACAATGCGGCGCATCAATTGTGAAGCAATCGCGAAGAAATGTGCCCGGTTTTGCCATTGGACGTGCTTCTGATCGACAAGCCGCAGATAAGCTTCGTTCACCAGCGCGCTCGTTTGTAGCGTGTGGTCCTTCCGCTCCTTTGCCATGTAACGGCTGGCCAGGCGGCGCAACTCTGTGTGGACCAGCGGAATCAGTTTGTCGAGGGCGGCGCGATTCCCTTTGCTCCAGTCGAGCAACAATTGCGTTACTTCCTCGGGAGGCGGCCTCGTCATGTCTGGACAGTGCGCGAAATCATTGCGCAATTCCTCAGTTTATTCAAGCAATCTATTTCGTCTCGCCAGAGAGAAATTTCACGTGATAGTTATCGTGGACAAAATCCGCGTAAAGGAACAGAGGAACAATTCGGAAGTTTTGAGCCTGTGTAGGCTCGCTCACCCGAGGCCTCTAAAGGTGCGGCTATCTGGATTGTGCGAACTTTCAAGGAGAGACATGATGAAGAACAACAAACCATTTCTGATGATGGCAGTAACGTTGGTCCTGGCCATGGGCTATATCGCTCCGCTCAGCGCGGCAGCGCAAGCGGGCGACGATCAAACCAGAGTGATCGTAGGGGCGTGGCGCACAACCGTCGCGCCGATACCTGGCGACCCGACGCAATTTCCCGCGTTTCCGGGCCTAATGACGATCAATCAGGAGCGGACTTTGACCGAAAGTGATGGTTCGCAGTTGGTGCCCGTTCCAGCCGGCGCTTTGGGACCGAGCGAATTGTTGGCCAGCGGGGGTCATGGTGTTTGGCAAGAAGCGGGTGCGCGCAAGTACACCATCAAGTTCATTCAAATTGTGGTCAACGCGAACGACAGCACGCTCTTCGGCACAGTTACTTTGCAATTCACAGTCAAGCTCAACGGGGATGGCACGCATTTCCAGGGCAATGGCGCTTTTAACTTTGCCGATGGGAACGGCAACACAATCTTCGCGGGCAACGAGCAGATTAGCGGTGACCGAATAACGATTCAGTAAACTGAACGTGCGCAGAAATCGAGTCGCGGAGACATAAAGGAGCAGCCGATCGCTCGAACGGCTGCTCCCGCATTCTTACCTTTGATAAAGATGCGATCTATTGGCATCGCAGCTCATCGAAGGTCTCCATCGGCAACTACGACTTTAATCGGCTCCTTACTGCGTCAACTCGCTCGTCAACGTCGCGCCCCCCAGACTTGGAATCGTCGCGCTGATCTTCAGAACCTTGTGCGAGTCCTTCGCGATCCACACCGTCTGTTTGTCCGCTTCGTCCTCGGCCGCGACTGATTCGATCTTGTAGGCCTCGAACGTTCCGGCCGCGACGGTGACGCTTTCGACGCCGATGACCTTCAATTGTCGAATCATCGGCTTCTGCTTTTGCACGTCGAAGTTGCGGAATGTCGTTGTATAGTTCGCAGCCAACGGCAGTCTGGCTAAAACCTCGAATGCGCCGCCGCCGTCGGCGAATAGGGGACCGCCAAGGTCAGCAGAGATCGACTTCGATTGGCCGCTTTGCGTGATCGTGCCCGTAGCTTTGTTGTCCTTGAAATCAAGTTCGATCGTCACGCCAGCCTGGCTAATCGAGCGATGCTTCAAAACCAAAGTTTCTTTCTCAATCGTCGAAACGTCAATGGCCTTGCCAAACGCGGGTGACTCGGCGGTTTCAGTGGCAATCCAATTGCCGCCATCTTCTTTGATTTCGGTTGTCGTGGTCATGTTAATTGTCTGGCCCTGGACTGAGATCGTCGCCTTGTAGCTCGAAGAGCCTGCCGCAAGATCCATCGCCGGCTTTGGCGCTGCGGCAACGGCCTCAACTTTCTTCGGCAGCGTCACCGTCTTAACGTCAACCGTGATTTCTTTCAGTCTACCGGCGATTTCCGGTTTCATATCCGCCTGGTAGCGCCCGCCGAGGAACTTCGCCATGAACTTTTCCGCGGCGGCGAACATCGCGAGGTTGTTCGCTGGTCGAGCGAAACCGTGACCTTCATCAGGAGCGTTGATGTACTCGACAGGGAAACCCCGATCCCGCAGCGCGATCACGATCTGGTCCGCTTCGCGTTTGTTGACCCGCGGATCGTTTTGTCCCTGCACAACCAGCAAAGGCGTCTTGATCTTGTTCGCTGAGAACAACGGCGATTGCCGATCAAGTTGCGCTTTGCCTTCGGCCGTCGAAGGATCGCCCATGCGCTTGTAGAAAACCTGACGGAACGCTTCCCAGTAAGCCGGAATCGATTCGAGTAACGTCGTCAAATTTGATGGTCCAACGTAATCAACCGCCGCCGCATAGACATCAGGAGTAAACGTAACGCCGGCAAGGGTTGCGTAGCCACCGTACGAACCGCCCATGATGCCAATTTTCTTGGGATCGGCGATGCCTTCAGCGACCAGATATTTCACCCCCCAGGTGATGTCGTCCTGCATCTTATCGCCCCACTGTTTGTTGCCGGCGTCGAGAAACTTCTTGCCGTAACCCGTCGAGCCGCGGAAGTTCGGTTGCAGCACGGCATAGCCACGGTTCGCCCAGAATTGCGCGAACGTGTTGTACCCCCATGAATCGCGCGCCCATGGTCCACCGTGCGGGAAAACGATCAATGGAAGATTTTTTGGCGCGGCGCCTTTCGGCACAGTCAGGTATGCCGGAATCTCGAGCCCGTCGGAGCTCTTGTAGCGCACGGACTTCATCGGCGCGAGCGAATTGCGATTCAGGCTTTCGCGAATGCGATATTGAAGAGTCAGCTTCTTGGTCGCGCGGTCGAACAAGTAGCGTTCACCTGGCTCGGTGTCGCTGCTCGCGCTAATGAGCCAAAGCTGCTCGTCCTTCGTAACTGAGCCGAGTCCGATTTCCTTTCCTGGCAGTTGCTTTTGCAGCAGCTTGTAATCCGCTTCGTAACCTTTGTCTTTCCAGTACAGTCGCGTCCGTTCATCGTCATAGCTTGTGAGCACGAGCTCATCAGTCACTTCCGAAAAGAGAGCGTCGCCAAAATCAACGCGATTGAGCGGGTCTGATTCAACCACCTCTTCTTTACCGGTGGCCGGATCGAACAGTTCAAGCCGCGCCAGATCAATGTTGCCTTTGTTGGTCGTGAAATAAACTCGCTGTTGGTCCTTGTGGTATTGAACCGGACCGCAACTTTCAAACACATTGCATGAATAAACCTTCGTAAATCCCTTATCGTCAACGCGTAGTATTTCTGTATCGCCATTGTCCGCGACGCGCGTCGCCAGCCGCAGTTGATCTTTCAGGTCAAAAGTCCAGCCCACGATGCGTTCAGAGTTTTGACGGACCAACGTGCGCTCGCCGGTAGAGATTTTGACTTTGTAAAGATCGTGCCAAGCCTTGTCACGATCATTTAGCCCAACATAGATGAGATCGGGATCCGTTCGTGGTACGGCATAGATTTCCGCGCGGACGCCTTTCACATCAGTCAGATTACGTGCGATGGGAACTTCCTGACCGGACGCAGGCGCCTCGGACGGATTTACGGCATAGACCAGATAATTTTCGTCGCCGGCTTTGTCCTGAACAAACAGAATGTACTTGCCGTCACGACTCCAGAAGTAAGCCGGGATCGGACGCTCCGTGTCTGCTGTGATTGGCTTTGCTTTGTCGAATGGCTCCCCGGTGCGCTTCACCCAAATATTGCGCGTGCCTTTTAACGGTTTCATGAACGAGATGAACTTGCCGTCCGGCGAAATCTGCGCGCCGGAGATTTCCGGATCGCCAAAGAAAAGTTCGCGATCGATAATCGGCGGCAAGCCGCTCGGCTGCTGGGCCAAGATCTGTGTCTGGGAAATATTGCCAAAGCAAATCAGCGCGGCGGCCAAGGCCAAAAGAACTGACCGAAACTTGTAGGGATTCATTTATTACCTCTTTTCTGTTGGTGGTTGATAATTGGGATTACAGCCTGAATGGATTAGTACGCAATTTGGAGGAGACCGGTTTCAGAGAATGGCATTCCGTTTTCTCGCTTCGTTCCATTAGGAGCGAAATCTTTATAGCACCGTATTCTGAATTAATGACCCAGCTGCGTTAGCAGCGGAATATGACGCTCCTAAAGGAACTGGACCGATTTGGAATGCGCGGCGCACTATAAACATGTCCCTCCTAACGAAGCGAAAACCGCGCCACCCGGAAGCTAATTCACGGTTGCCGCAAAGCTCGCATCCAGCGCCGCGATCAATTCATCGACATGATCCTTCGTCGAGTTCAGCATCATGCCCGTGCGAATAACGTTCCCGTACAGGCCGCCCTTGCCGACAAGCACGCGGCGCTTCTTCGTTTCTTCGAAGACTTTCAAGACTGATTGCGGATCAGGTTCTTTCGTTTCGCGATCTTTCACCAGTTCGACCGCCTGCATAAGACCCATTCCGCGCACGTCGCCGATCACCGGATACTTTTCTTTCAAGCCTTCCAGCTTCTCACGGAAGTATCCGCCGACCGCCGCCGAATTCTTCTTTAGATCGTCATCCTCGATCACTTTGAGCACAGCGAGCGCCGCTGCGCATGAAACCGGATTGCCACCGAAGGTCGAGAACGTCAGTCCGGGAAATTTGTCAGCGACCTCCGGCGTCGCGACGGTGATACCGATTGGCACGCCGTTGCCCAGTCCTTTCGCGGAAGTGATGATATCCGGTTCTACGTTCCAATTTTCAATTCCAAACCATTTTTCGCCGGTGCGTCCCCAGGCGGTCTGCACTTCGTCGGCGATAAACAAGCCGCCGTGCTTGCGAGTAATCTCCTCGGCTCGTTCGAAGTAACCCGGCGGTGGCACGATGAATCCGCCGACACCGAGAATTGGCTCGGCCATAAACGCGGCGATCTCACCGGTCGTAGTTGTCATGATCAATTCTTCGATGTCGTTCGCGCACGCAAGTCCGCATTCCGGGTAAGTCAACTTAAACGGGCAGCGATAACAATACGGCGCGCGCGCGTGAACGAAGCCGCCCACCTGCGGCGGAAGCGGCCGCCATGGAGCATGGCCCATCGCCGAAAGGGAAGTCGCCGACCGGCCGCTATACGCATGACGCAGCACGACAATCTCATGACGACCAGTCGCGAGCTTTGCCGCATGCACCGCCGTGTCATCTGCTTCCGTGCCGGAATTAGTGAAGAAAGACTTCTTCAATTTGCCTGGCGTAATTTGCGCGAGCTTCTCAGCCAAATCGGACTGCGGCTTGTTGCAGTAAAGCGTTGACGTATGCGAGATGGTGTTGACTTGATTAATAATTGCTTCGTTGACGACCGGGTTCGCATGGCCGACGCTAACGGTCAACACGCCGCCAAACGCGTCAAGATACTTGTCGCCCTTGTCATCCCAGACGTGAAAGCCCTCGCCTTTCACCAGAGCGAGCGGCTCCTGGTAATAGGTCGCGACCGCGGGAAAAAGAAACTCTTTATGTTTGCGAATAGTTTCGGACGAAGACATTTGTGTTTCTGGCGAACTCATTATTCTTCCTTCTTCTTTAGATCGCGGGCGCCACTTCACTTCGTTTTGAAAGAGCGGCGAGCGCCAACATTACCAACACGACAGCGAAAAAGACATCGTTAAAGACGCCCAAGACTGCTGAGAGTGTGTCCATTTGATTCCATGAGAAATGCATCGATACTCTCTGGCGCGGTAACCATTGAAATAAAAAAGCGAAAGTGAGCGACTTGAAGATGTAGAGCAAAAACGCAGTCGCGGTCAGCCCGGAAACGCCGGGATGGCGCTGCCATCTGACGATTGAAATGACAATCGCGACCACCGCCAACAGTAACATCGGTGCGCGCGTGCCCAAACTTATGAGAAAGTTAATTAACATCTCGAGAAATTGATCATACCGCCGCACTTTCTGTTTTCCGCCGGCCCATAAAGATTGCGATCAGCAACAGGACAAACGGCACTACCTCAAGACAGTTGTAGATTACGGCAAGCGCGATATTGACGTTACGGCTGGTGGTCGCCCGGTTCATGTCGGTAGCAGATTTGATAATCAAATCAGGAACCGAGGCGTAAACAAAGGCGAATGCAACTTGGTGAATCAACAGCAGCAGTAGAGCAATCAGCAGAATTAACGAAATGCGCGATTGATGCTTCCAGCGAACGATCGCTAGAATCGAGCAAACGAATATCGTGATGAAGGAAGGAGTCTGGACCGCCAGATCCCTTAGGACCACCCTCAAGATTCCACTGCCACCCATGTCTTAGTAAAGATTGCCCTCACGCTTGCGACCGGTGTAATCGACGTAAACCACTTTCAATTCGGTGTAGAAATCCAAAGCCGTCGAGCCCTGTTCGCGCTCGCCGATGCCGGTGCCCTTGATTCCGCCAAACGGAATGTGCGCCTCGCCGCCAGTCGTCGGCGAGTTGATGTGGGTCATACCCGTTTCGATCTCATCGACAAAGCGAAACATGCGGGCGACGTCGTTGGTGAAAATCGACGACGACAAGCCGAATTCGGTGTCGTTTGCGACTGTCATCGCGTCTTCGAAATCTTTCACGCGCATCACCGACAACACGGGCCCAAATATTTCTTCGCGCGCAATGCGCATGTCCGGCGTGACGTGATCGAACACCGTCGGCTGCACGAAATAGCCTTTGTCGAGGCCGTTGCCAGTGGCGCGTTCGCCGCCACAAATCAGAGTTGCGCCGTCCTCGCGACCAACGTTGAGATATTCGAGCACCGTGTTGAATTGATTCTCATCCACGCTCGGTCCCATCTCAGTCTGCGGATCCATGCCATCTCCAATGCGCATCGACTGCGCGCGCTTCGCCACGCGCTCGACAAAGTCGTCGGCGATCTTGTCGAGGACCACGGCACGGCTAGTGGCCGTGCATCTTTGGCCGGACGAGCCGAACGCGCCTTGCGCCGTGTTTTCGACGGCGAGTTCCATATCGCAATCTTCGAGAATAACCACCGGATTCTTGCCGCCCATTTCGCACTGGCATTTCGCTCCGCGCCGCGAAACCTGTTCGTACAAACGGATGCCGACGGGATTCGATCCGGTGAATGAAACAGCCTTGACCGCAGGATGACCGATGATTTCGTCGCCCGCATCCGATCCCGAACCCAAAATCAAATTGAGCACGCCGGGAGGGATGCCTGCTTCTTCGAATATTTCTACGATGCGCACGGCGGTGGCCGGCGTCAAAGTCGCCGGTTTGAAAACAACTGTGTTACCTGCGACCAGAGCCGGCGCAATCTTCCAGGTCGGAATCGCTACCGGAAAATTCCAGGGCGTTACACAGGCAACCACGCCAAGCGGCTGCTTGATTGTGTAAACAAAATTCGAAGGCAATTCCGAAAAGATCGTTTCGCCGTTCATGCGCCGGGACTCACCGGCACAGAAATCAGCGACATTGATCGATCTCTGTAGTTCACCGCGTGATTCGGCGATGGTCTTTCCTTCTTCACGTGTCAGGATTTGCGCGAGTTCTTCTTTCGCGGCTTCCATCAAACAGGCGGCCTTCGCGACGATCTTTCCGCGCGCCGGAGGTGGCGTGCGTCGCCATGCGTGAAGAGCTCCAGCAGCAGCTTCTACTGCCGCGCGCGCCTCTTCGCGTGTCGCTTGCCGGTTCGTGCCGATGATGTCGTCCGTGTTTGCCGGATTGATGTTATTAACAGTCTTTAACGAAGATGATTCGATCCACTTCCCGCCGATGAAATTCTTATATGTATTCATTGGTTTGTGCGGCCGAAACTATATCACGGCTGTGCCATGAGAATCAGGCGCTAGAGTACCGACTTCAATCGGAATTGCGGCACAGTGAAAGCCCAACTAAAGTTGGTACTCTAACGCCGGCAGCTTGCGAAGTGATTGGATTGTGGCACGCCTCAGGGTGATCGTGGAGATCAAGATCTCTTCCTTCGAAACTCAAACCGGCGGCCAATAATCATCTTGAGAATCAAGTGATCCGTGCTGCCGGTCAGACCGACACCGACTCCAAAGTTAAATTCCCATTTAGCCGAGACGTTGAGATCGATTGCCGGAAAGATCTGGTGTTGCTGTTTGCTCGCTGGATCGAATTTGTGAAGCGGGCCCAGGCCTCCGTAATACTCAATGCCTACATCGACTTTCGGAGTGGCCGAATAGGCGACTTTGACTGCCGGCGCGAACTCAAAGCCGCGCTTTGTTCCTGGTCCACTCAAGACGCGCTCGAGCGCCGGATTAAATGACACGTACCATTTGCCAAGTTCCTTGTCGATGATTGGCCGAATCTCCCAGCTCCATTGATCTTCAGAAAATGGCCGTCGTACCCATCCGATTTCCTGTGAGAGGCTGACGCCAACCGGCCATTTCCATTTCGGCGGCACACGAAACCGCGGACGAATATGCGTCCCTACAAAGTCCCAACCACTTCCGTTGCGCGCACTCATGAACAGATAAAAGCCTGTTTCGAACCATTCATTGAAGCCATGCGTGACTTCGATCGTCTCGTGCCACGCGTGGTGTGTCGGCAGTGTTCCGTCAGTGGTTGTTTTGGCGCCTGTGGCGGTGAAGTTGTTATGCAACTCAACCATCGTCACGCCGCGCGGCACAGTTTCCGAGCCGTAGACCTGAATTTCGTAATTGTCCTGCGCGCAAACTGAGATAGCTGAACTGCCGAGGATAAGAAAGGCGATTAATAAGAGATATGCTCGGCGCAGAATTGTGGACCCCAGCCAACTGACGTTGATGAGCGCGCGCATTCTACAACAGACCGGCGTATTTGAGAGATGACGGTTACTTAAGGTAGGTTAAGCGCACTGATGAGTTCCGAGGTGCAGAACATTTACGAGCTTTTGCAGCGAAGATTGGGAGCTGGTGCCGACAAGCAGTTTCTGTTTTCCGAAGCCGACGGACGCGTGTTCACCTATTCGGAATTCCAGGCGGCCATTGATCGAGCCGCCGCGATGTTGTCTTTTCACCGCATAGGCAAAGGCGACGTGGTTAGTCTGCTGATGCCGAACAGCGTCGAATACATCATTGGCTACTTTGCCTGCTGGAAGCTCGGCGCGCTGGCCGGACCAGTGAACTCGCTTTTGAAGGAACACGAAATCGCATTCGTGATGAACAACTCAGAAGCGAAAGCGATTCTGGTGAATTCAGAGTTTCTACCGCTGATTGAAAAGATCAAACCACAGCTTTCGCATCTGAGGTCGATTATTAATTTCGATGACGAGGCCACCGCGACGGAATCGTGTCAGAAGCCCGACCGTGATGCAGGGCCACTCGCGCAACATGCCCTCCCTAACGGTCGGGCTTCTCACACGATCAATGCCGACGACGACGCAATCATCATCTACACCTCAGGCACCACGGGAAAGCCGAAGGGTTGTCTGCTCACGCACGGCAACATCATCGCGAACGCCCGACAAATCAGCCAGTGGTTGCGTTTTACGGAAAAAGATCGGCTGCTGACAATCATGCCGCTGTTTCACATGAACGCCCTATCGGTGACGACAATGTCTGCGCTCTACGCTGGTGGTTCGACGGTCGTCAGTCCGAAGTTTTCCGCGTCGAAGTTCTGGAACATTATCTCTAAATACCGAATCACTTCCTTCGGCTCGGTCGCGACGATGCTGTCTATGTTGCTCAACACGTATCCCGACGGAGTTCCGGCCGGTTTGAAGACTGATCAGCTTCGTTTCGCGATGTGTGGTTCGGCGCCGGTGCCCGCTGAGGTGATGAAGAAGTTCGAAGAGACTTTCAATTGTCCCGTGATTGAGGGTTACGGTTTGTCAGAGTCGACTTGTCGCTCAACCTTTAATCCTCCCGACGAGCGGCGACGTCCCGGCTCATGTGGGATGCCAATCGGAAATGAAATGAAAGTTGTCGATGATAATGACAATGAGGTAGCGAATGGTGAACTCGGAGAGATTGTGCTGCGCGGCGAAAACATTCTGAAGGGTTACTTCAAAAATCCCGAATCTACAGAAAAGGCTTTTCGCGGCGGTTGGTTTCACACGGGCGACGTCGGTTATCGCGACCAGGACGGCTTCTTCTTCATCGTCGATCGCAAAACCGACATGATTATTCGTGGCGGTGAGAACATCTATCCACGCGAAATCGATGAAGTGCTATACCAGCATCCGGCAGTCGCCGCCGCCGCGACGATCGGAGTTCCCGATCAACTTTATGGCGAAGAAGTCGCGGCTTTCATCGTATTGAAAGATGGAATGTGCGTTACCGAAGAGGAATTGATCGCGCATTGCCAATCGGAACTCGCCGACTACAAATGCCCCAAGTCCATCCACATCGTGAAAGACATTCCGAAAGGACCTACTGGAAAACTTTTGAAGCGCGAGCTGGCCGCCAAGTTTCGCGGTAACTAATGTTTTTCAAAAGCGAATGAAAAAATGGAAACAAGTCAGTTTAGAGGTGGGACTTCTGTCGCCAGCGCGCACAAGTGCGCGCTCCTAAACACAAACCTGGCAGTTAGCTTTTAGCTGGATCGAGATTAATTCCAACGGTGCGGACTGGCTTAACACGATCGATCAACCAGGCACCCAATAACCACACCGCACAGAGGCTCACCATCGCCAGCGAAAACCACTGTCCGTACAAGCCTTCAGGTGAGAATTTTTCAGTTGCCGTGTGAATCGCTTCGCTGTTTGGGAGAATGCCGGCCTCAGAGAATTCGTGAAACGAGTAGATGCCCACTTGAATCATGAACAGCACGAGAAAAATTCCGGTGACCTGAAAGAATCGTCGCACGTTGATCAGATGACCAAAACGTCCCCACGCCCACGCCATGCTGACTGCTGCTGCTAATCCGAACAGCGCGCCCCAAACCAAACGTGGACTGCGAACCTGCAGCAGCATGAGCGCTGTTTCCATGCCTTCGCGACTGATCGTCAGGGCGGTGAAGAGAAACACTCCCAGGAAAGCCAGCCAGCCGGTTTTCGTCGACACGCGGGTGAGATGCCCTTCCATTCGCTCTCTTAGCCTCGGTCCGGTGCGCCACATGTAAATTACCAGCGACAGCACCATAACGATCGCAATCAGACCGAGTACACCTTCGCGGAGCGCTTCGGTGCCGAGAAAGCTGGCGACGCTCGGCCCGAGCGTGCGTTCGATCATTTCGCTGCTGCCGGTTTGCATCTTGAAAAGCAGATATCCGAGCGATGCACTAACCGCCAAACCGACAGCAACTGCCGAGTAGACCGCCGCTGTCAGTTGCCGGCGTCCGGATTTGCGGAGATAGGCAAGAATCACCGCCACGAGCAGGAACGACTCGAAACCTTCGCGGAGAATGATGATAAAAGACTGAAGCACTGCGTTGCCCTTGAGACGTCTGAATTTGCAAAAGCGGCTGGTAACCGCTGAAGCAGTATCGCCAAATTGAAAATGATTGTCAATTTCGAACCGTCAGGACCGGTCATTGTCGGCGCATGCAATCTACAGTTGCGACCATTCTTCGGTTCGCAGTGGAGGATCGGAAAAAAGATTTGCGAGCATTCAGCGCGGTTTCACGCGAAAGTCTGCGAAAGTTTCCTCATTGATTCGTGAATCAGTGGCGTACTTTCCTGCTAATTAAGACGGCACGGACGTTGCGATCAGACTCACAAAGAGACAAACCGTAAAGTGTGCCCGGCAGTAGGCTGTCGCCGGGCTGTTGAAACCTGCTAGGAGGCAATCATGAAAGTCAAAGAGGTCATGACCCCGGATGCAAAGGGAGTCTGGATTACGCAAAGTCTGGCGGACGCTGCCAGAGAGATGTGGGAAAACGACTGTGGCGCGCTGCCGATTATCAAGGACGGACGCAAAGTTGTTGGCATGCTTACTGATCGCGACATTTGTATGGCTGCGGCGATGCGAGACCGCAAGCTCTCGCACATTTCAGTGGAAGAGGTCATGAACAAACGCGTGTACGGCGTGGCCCCTGACGAGAAAATCGAAGACGCTCTGCATACGATGCGTGAGCACAAAATTCGTCGTTTACCTGTGCTCAGTGCAGATGGCGAATTGGAGGGCATTGTGTCGATGAACGACATCGTGCTGCACGCAAAGATCGAAAATGGAAAGAAGCCGCCGATTGATTACTCGGACGTCGTCAAGACGTACCAGGCGATTTGTGAGCATCCGGTGCCAATGGTGAAGGAAGCGACGGCATAACCGGACTTGCCTGGCTTCACCGACTCTTCGAATTAGCTCTCAGGAAACTCGGTCCTCGCCACCAGGCCGAGGGCTCTTTAGTTCTCTGCGTCTGCCAATGAGAAATGGGTTACCGTCATGGCCGCCACCGAACCGAAAATGCTAAACGATTCAACTGAAGCAGTAAACGTCACGCTGTCCGGACATCAATTACTTGACGAGCCGTTGCTGAACAAGGGCAGCGCATTTTCTGAAGAAGAGCGTCGCGAACTCGGACTCCTGGGGCTGTTGCCACTGCACAGCTCAACGATCGAGGAACAGCTTGCGCGCGTTTATGAAAACTACCGGCTGAAAGACACTGAGGTCGAGCGATATATCTTCCTGACTGCGCTGCAGGATCGCAACGAGATACTTTTTTACCGGCTTCTGAACGAGCACATCACCGAGATGATGCCAATCATCTACACGCCTACAGTCGGTGAGGCGTGCCGCAAGTACAGTCACTGGTTCCGCCGGCCGCGCGGACTCTACATTCCCTTTCCGCACCGTCGAGAAATCCGAACGCTGCTGGATAACGCACCGGTGCAGAACGTCGAAGTGATCGTCGTTACCGATGGCGAACGGATACTTGGTCTCGGCGATCTAGGAGTGGGCGGAATGGGAATTCCGGTGGGAAAGCTTTCGCTTTATACCCTCTGCGCCGGGGTCCATCCGCGGACAACGCTCCCAATCGTGCTTGATACAGGCACTGACAATGACTCGTTGCTGAAAGATCCTTTGTATCTGGGCTGGCGGCATGAGCGCGTGCGCGGTCAGGATTATGATGACTTCATCGAAGCGTTCGTCGAAGCTGTCGGTCGAAAGTTCCCGCGCGTGTTGTTGCAATGGGAAGACTTTTCGAAACAGAACGCACCGCGCCTGCTGGGGCGTTATCGTGATCGGCTTTGCACTTTCAACGACGACATTCAAGGCACCGGCGCAGTGACCGCGGCAGGTTTACTCGCGGCAATGAGGGTCACCAATGGGTCGTTGTCATCGCAACGGATTGTGATCCTTGGAGCTGGTTCATCGGCAATCGGCATTTCAGATCAAATCGTTGCCGCGATGAAAGCCGAAGGTGTTAGTGATGCTGTCGCACGAGCAAATATTTGGCTGGTAGACAGTCAAGGGCTTGTGCACGACGGTCGCCCAAATCTTGACCAGTTCAAACGAAAGTATGCGCAGCCGATCACACGGACCGAAGGTTGGCAGCCCAGCGACCGGTCAAAGATTTCGTTCTCTGAGGTTGTAAAGAATGTGCATCCGACAATTCTCATCGGCACCTCGGCGCAACCTGGCGCATTCACGGAAGAGATGGTCCGCAAGATGGCGAGTCATGTTGAATATCCGTTGATTTTTCCGCTTTCAAATCCCACGTCCAAGAGTGAGGCGCATCCAGCGGATTTGATCGCGTGGACCGATGGCCGTGCTCTAGTCGCGACGGGTAGCCCGTTCGCACCTGTGGAACATCATGGTCGAACGATTGAAATCGGACAATGCAACAATTCATTTATCTTCCCTGGAGTCGGACTTGGTGTGATTGCATCGGGCGCGCGGCGTGTTACCGACGCGATGTTCACGGCCGCCGCCAGAGTCTTAAGCGAGTTCTCGCCGGTGGTAAGCAATCGAGACGCGGCGCTCTATCCGCGGCTCGATCAGGTCAGAAATATTTCTCGCGTGGTCGCGCTGGAAGTCGGGCTCGAAGCTCAGCGATCGGGAGTAGCCGAGACCATGACGGTTGAAGTATTGCAGCGCCGAATTCAGGAAAAGATGTGGAAACCTCAGTACGCACGACTGCGGCCGCTTAATGGTCGCAACCTGCCCTAACGAGGTTAGTTCGAAACGGCTAATACGCCCGCACCTCGAATCGCATCATTCTTCAAGGCGATCAGCGCATCGTTCGCTTCTGCAAACGGGAAAACTTGCACGTGCGTCTTGATCGGGATGCGCGCAGCTTCGACAAGAAATTCTTCACCGTCTTGTCGCGTGTTGTTGGCGACACTTCGAATCATTCGTTCGCCATAAATCAGCGAGTAGTCAAATGACGGAATAGGGCTCATATGAATTCCGCCGAGTACCAGTGTGCCACCCTTCTTGAGCGCGCCCAATGCCGGCGGGATCAGTTCACCTGCAGGTGCGAAGATGATCGACGCGTCGAGCGCCACCGGTACTTCGGTGTCAGCGTCCCCAACCCAGACCGCGCCTAGCTCATGAGCCAACGCCTGGTGCCGCTCGCGATCGCGTGTACAGACATAGACGTCAGCTCCCCGCGCACGCGCGACTTGGATGCAGACGTGGCCGGCCGCGCCAAAGCCGTAAAGTCCAATTCTTGCGCCGGACCACTGTCTCTCCGAGAGTCCGGTTAGGCGTAAACAGCGATAACCAATGATGCCAGCGCAGAGAAGGGGAGCGGCTTGATGGTCGGGAAAACTCTCGGGCAGATGATAGGTGAAATTTGCGGGTGCAATCGCAAATTCCGCATAGCCACCGTCAACGGACCAACCAGTGAATTGCGCGCGATCGCATAAGTTTTCTCTCCCAGCACGGCAAAACTCACACGAGCCACACGTCCGATTGAGCCACGCGATGCCCACCCGGTCGCCTCGCTTGAATTCGCTGACTTGCGTGCCGGTTGCTTCTATGACGCCAACGATCTGATGGCCTGGGATTACTGCCGGCCGGCGTGGTTTCAAATCGCCTTCAACAACGTGAAGGTCAGTGCGGCAGATACCACACGCACGTATTTGCACCAGGACCTCGTGAGCGGACGGTTGAGGAATCGGCACATCGTCAAGTTTCAGCGGGCGCAATTCTACTTTGTTAGGTTGTCTAAGAACCCAGGCTTTCATAGATAGAGTGTGAGTGTAACGTCGCACAACGCTGGACCGCCAATTTCTGGCCACACGTGCTACCGAGGAAGTCACCGGCCAATACGAGAAAGACGAACAGCATCAGAAGGACCATGAGCAGCCGAATTGCGAAATGTAACCAGGCGTGCTCCGCGTGGCGATCGAAAATGGTTGTTTCGTGCATGGTGACGAGACCTGCCTTTTGATCTATTTGCGAGCAAGCGATATGCCCTCATCCAATCGATCGATGGCTGAATCTCGTTCAAGTCCAGCTGATTGGAACTGAGAATGTTGGGCCAAATATGAGGACTTTTACGCACAACTCGACGCTTTATCTTCTCGCTTACTCAGATTTCAAACACATTCAAATCGGTATGAAGTTTGCGATCTTAAGCGTGATCGTTTGGCGGGAGGTGTGTCTATGAAGGTACTGATTGCTTATGACGGATCGAAGTGCGCCGACTCAGCTTTGGACGACCTGACGCATGCCGGTTTGCCTGGCAAGGGCGAAGCGCTGGTGATGTCGGCGGTTGAGACGTGGCTGCCACCGCCGCCGCCTTCCGCGGTCGAAATCGTCGAAATGGCTGCGACCACTAAAGGTGCGCTCGGCCTCGAACGGAAATACATGGCTAAAGCTCAAGTGGTTAAGGATGCCGATCAAATGGCCGCCCAAGCCGCCGCGCGATTTCAAGCGAACTTCCCGCGGTGGCGAGTCAAACACGAGGCTGTCTGGAGTTCACCGAATTGGGAAATCTATTCCAGAGCAGAAGAGTGGAAAGCAGATCTGATCATTGTCGGCTCTCATGGCCGCAATATGTTCGGCCGCTTCTTTCTCGGCAGCATCTCACAATGGCTGCTGAATCAGGCGGGTTGCTCAGTTCGTATCGCTCGCGGAAAGATCGATGAACCGGATTTTCCAGTGCGCATCGTTGTCGGGCTGGACGGTTCGCACAATTCGAAGCTCGCGCTGGAACAAGTTGCCGCGCGCCACTGGCCTGATAAAAGCGAAGTGCGCGTCGTTATGATCGACCAACCTCTTGAACCAACGGCGGTCGGTGACTTTGTTCCGACAATCAGAAGGGCGATCGCGGACTCCAATGAAATCGAAAACGCGAATTCGCTGCGCACCGCGCGAAAAGCCGCTGCATATCTTCAGGAGAAGGGTCTTCGTGCTGAGGCCGTCGTCAAAGTAGGAGATCCCAAGCAGGGACTTGTGCAGTATGCGGAAGATTGGCGGGCCGACAGCATCTTTGTCGGCGCGACTGGCTTAACGAATCGACTTGAACGTTTCGTCCTCGGCAGCACCGCCGCGGCGGTCGCGGCGCGAGCGCATTGCTCGGTCGAGGTGGTGCGCAAGCGAAGGCGAAAAGCGCACTCGAATGGGCACAACTACAACTGAGGAATTCTGAGTGCTGAACGCTTTTAGAAGCTAAGACGTTCAAATGCAAACAATGAAAGCCAACGTCTTTCGCGGCAAAGACGACATACGTGTTGAAGAGGTTCCACGGCCGAGAGCGGGGGTTGGCGAAGCAGTAATTCGCGTAACGCTCACGACAATCTGCGGTACAGATCTTCACATTCTGCGCGGAGAATATCCGGTGAAACCCGGATTGATCATCGGTCATGAACCAGTCGGCGTGATCGAAGAGCTAGGTGAGGGAATTACCGGATATGCGATCGGTGACCGAGTTCTCGTTGGCGCGATTACACCTTGCGGACAATGTCGTGCGTGCTTGTGTGGTCACCTCTCGCAATGCGGGCACGGTGGAAGTTATAAGGCGATTGGCGGCTGGCGATTCGGCAACACAATCGACGGAGCGCAAGCCGAGTACCTGCTGGTGCCGAATGCACAAGCAAATCTTGCGAAGATTCCGGATGAGTTATCCGATGGGCAGGTGGTGCTGCTCGCGGACATTGCCTCGACCGGTGTTAGCGGCGCTGAGGCCGGCAACATTCGTATCGGCGATTCAGTTGTGGTCTTTGCTCAAGGTCCCATCGGTTTGTGCGCGACCGCCGGCGCAAAATTGATGGGCGCGACTCTCATTATCGGCGTCGACGGTGATGAGAACCGTTTAGCGATGGCGAAGCGAATGGGCGCGGATGTCGTGCTTGATTATCGAAACACCGATATCGTAGCCGAAGTGCAAAAGCTCACCGGCGGCGGCGTCGACGTCGCGATTGAAGCTCTCGGCACCCAACAAACTTTCGAAAACGCGCTGCGCTGCCTGCGGCCTGGCAGCACGCTTTCCAGTCTCGGCGTATATTCGGGAAAGTTGCAAATACCTTATGAGGCGTTCGCGGCCGGCATCGGCGATCATCGCATCGTGACGACGTTGTGTCCGGGTGGCAAAGAACGAATGCGCCGGCTGATGGAAGTCGTGCGCAGCGGTCGTATCGATTTCACACCATTGCTGACACATACGTTCCCGCTCGGAAAGATCAGTGATGCATATCAGTTGTTCGGCAGCCGTGCCGATGGTGTGCTAAAAGTAGCGATCAAGCCGTGAGTCTCTTCGTCGAAGGATTGCCGAATCGATGCAATCTGCTCCTACCAATTCCGAAACGCTGACAAGTAAAGGTCTCACCACTGAAGACGCTATCGCCAGACTATCGCGTTTCGGACCAAATGAGCCTGCACGCTCGCAAAGAAGTCGCACCTTTGTTCACCTGCTGCTTCTGTTCACGAACCCGCTGGTAATCATTCTCCTAATCGCCAGCGCTATCGCCGCCGCGCTGGGCGAAATAATCAACGCCAGCATCATTGTCGCGATGGTGCTGCTCAGCGTTGCACTGAATTTCATTCAAACCTATCGCTCGCAGGCGGCCGTCGATCGCATTCGCAAAGAAGTCGCCCCCACGGCGAGCGTTTTGCGCGACGAAAAATGGATTGAGATCCCAAGAAGACAAGTGGTGCCCGGCGACGTTATCAAGCTTTCAGCAGGCGATCTCGTGCCGGCGGATGCCGATTTGATTCAGGCTCGTGACCTGCATGTACAGCAAGCCGCACTCACCGGTGAATCCCTGCCAGTCGAGAAGTCTGCCGCTGATATTGATTCGAATAAACAGACACGGCCGGATGACTCGCACAAAGTATTTCTCGGGACATCGATCGTCAGCGGTACCGCGACCGCGCTTGTTACTGCGACAGGAAAGAACACCGCCTTCGGCGACATTGCCACACGGCTGGCCACCAAGCCGCCAGAAACCGAGTTCGAGCGCGGCACGAGACAGTTCGGTTTACTGATAATGAAGACAACCTTCTTGCTGGTGCTCTTCGTGTTGGTGATCAGCGTTGTCCTGCATCGTCCTTTCATGGAGTCTTTGCTCTTTGCCGTCGCGCTGGCGGTTGGATTGACGCCGGAATTCCTGCCGATGATCACCACTGTCACGTTGGGCCAGGGCGCCGTTCACATGGCGCGCAAGAAAGTGATCGTCAAACATCTCGAAGCGATGCAGAATTTCGGTAGTATCGATGTGCTTTGCAGCGATAAAACCGGAACGCTTACGAGTGGCGAGATGGCGCTCGATCAGCACCTCGATCCATTCGGTCAACCGTCCGAGCGAGTTTTTCTCCTCGCCTATCTCAACAGTCTGCACGAAACCGGCGTCACGAATCCGCTCGACGAAGCAATCAAGCAGCGACACAGAAGCGATCCCCTGGATGCTGCCGTGCTGCAACATGATCATCCCGACATTCACAATTATCGAAAGATTGATGAGATCCCTTTCGATTTTTGAAAGACGACGCGTGTCAATTGTCGTGGAGCACAACCAGACGAGGTTGTTGATTACCAAGGGCGCGCCTGAGAGTGTGCTGGCGGGCTGTCTGTATTTTGAATCGGATGGTCACCAAAGATCGGTTGATACTGAGACCAGAGCCCATGCGGAAGCTACTTATCGTGATCTTTGCGCAAAAGGGTTTCGCATACTGGCAGTCGCCTATCGCGATATCGGGGAAAAGAATGTTTACGATCCTAATGACGAACGAGATTTGATTCTCGCGGGCTTTCTGACCTTTTCCGATCCACCGTTAGAGACCGCGAAGCTCACGCTTCGCGCGCTGCGACGTGACGGCATCGAAGTGAAAATTTTAACCGGCGATAACGAGCTGGTCACGCAACACATTTGCACGAAAGTAGGTCTCGACGGCGGCCGAATCATGCTCGGCGATGAAATCGAGACGATGACCGATCCCGCGCTCGCGCACGTGGTTGAACGCACTTCTGTTTTCGCGCGAGTATCTCCGGCGCAAAAGAACAGAATAATTCTCGCGCTCAAGAATCGGAGCCACGTCGTGGGTTATTTGGGTGATGGCATTAATGACGCACCGTCACTGCATGCCGCCGACGTGGGCATCTCGGTCTCTACGGCAGTGGACGTAGCAAAGGACGCTGCTGATTTCATTCTGCTGGAGCGTAGCCTCAGCGTCCTGCATGCCGGAATCATCGAAGGGCGAAAGTCTTTCGGCAATGTAATGAAGTATTTGTTGATGGGAACAAGTTCGAATTTCGGCAACATGTTCAGCATGGCCGCAGCGGCGGTTTTCTTGCCGTTCCTGCCAATGTTGCCGACGCAGATTCTCCTCAACAATTTTCTTTACGACCTTGCGCAGGTGACGATTCCGACCGACAAAGTTGACCAGACATTCATTCACAAGCCACAGCGTTGGAATGTGAAGTTGATCCGCGACTTTATGATCTACATTGGGCCGCTCAGTTCAATTTACGATTTCCTGACCTTCTTTGCGTTACTCAAAATCTTTCACGCGTCCGAACAGTTTTTCCACACTGGCTGGTTTGTCGAATCTCTCGCCACGCAGACGCTCGTCATCTTCATAATTCGCACCGCGCGCAATCCGTTACGCAGTAGGCCGAGTTGGCCTCTGACCGTTGCCGTTGTTGCCGTGATTGTTTTTGCCTTAGTGCTGCCGTACACACCACTCGGAGCACTTCTCGGTTTCACCGCTATGCCAATAGCCTTCCTGCTATTTGTCGCCGTAGCGACAAGCACCTATCTATTGCTGGTCGAACTTTTGAAGCGTCGGCTGATGCATCGGCTGGTCGCGTGACTGCGCAAGCGTACCCATTCGCTTTCAAAAAGAGCCGACTCTGATATGCGTGCTAGACAGGCGTTTTCTCCTTCATCGTTAGGCTGGCATCCTCGTGTCCGCGCTGGGAGATGAGCCTGCGCGCTTCGCGTTGCAGCGTCGGCAATAAGAAACCGAAAGCCATTGCTCCCATGACGCAGGCCATGCCGCCGGCCGCAAACGTTTTCCGCGCGGTGAAGCGTTGTGCCAAGGCGCCGACGAGAAGCGATCCGAATGGGGCAAGTCCCGATAGCATCATCGTCCAAATAGCCATCACGCGTCCGCGCATTTCGTCCGGGACGATCCGCTGGACCAGCGTATTCGACGCATCCAACTGCGTGACCATCGTGAAGCCAATAATCAACATTACGCCCAGCGAGACCCAGAACGAATGAGAGAAAGACAGCAGCACGAGACTGCCGCCGAAGCCTGCCGCGGCGAGCCCGACCCAATCTCCCAGCGTGCGCAGATTGCCAAGTGTGGCGAGCACCAGCGAACCGAGAATCGCACCTACGCCGGAAGCGCCCATTAACAATCCAAATTCCTTTGGCCCGCCGTGCAGCATTTCGCGCGTATAGACCGGCATTAGGATCTCGTAACGCAATCCCATGAAGCTGATCAGTCCCAGGAGCAGCAATAGTGCGCCGACTGGACCCGTGTGCCGCACAAAATTGAAGGCTTCGGCAATTCCCGCGCGGAAGTGCTGCGCCGGGCGGCGCGGTTTTGACTCGCTCCGAATCAGCAGTAGGCCAACAATGACAGCCAGGAAACTGATTGAGTTACCTAGAAAGCACCAGCCTTCACCAATGCTGGCCACCAGCACTCCGCCGATGCCAGGGCCGATGGTGCGAGCGCTATTGATCATCGAAGAGTTCAACGTCACCGCACTCATCAAATCTTCTTTATTGACCAACTCAGCGACAAATGCCTGTCTGACTGGATACTCGAAGGCATTGACGATTCCAAGCAGACCGGCCACCGCAAATACGTGCCAGACCTGCACGCGTCCCGTGAGTGTTACGACCGCGAGGAAAAGACTAAGAAGCGTTGAGAAGACCGAAGTAATAGAAAGTACGGCACGGCGGGATTTGGCGTCGGCCACAAAGCCGCTCACCGGCGCGAGCAGGAAGATGGAAATTTGCCCCGAGAACGCGACCAGTCCCAGCAGTGCCGCCGAGCCCGTCAGACGATAGACCAGCCATGCCTGGGCTACGGTCTGAATGTAGTTGCCAGTGATGGATACGAATTGACCGCCGAAGAAGAGTTTGAAGTTGCGATAACGAAAAGCGTGTAAGGCCAAGGCCAGCTTTCGTTCGATCTGTCGCGTTTCGGAAGTGTTCAAGGCTTGACGTGTGTGTTTGGGGTCATCAAATTAGAATTTCCAGCCGATGCCGGTCCGCACCATCGTATCCGGCGTGTAGTTCACGTGTGGATCGAAATAAACCTTCCAAAACCACCGCGGCCGGTCGTAGTAGACACCAATGCCCGCGGTGCGAATATATTCTCCTGAATCACCGTGGCCGGTTTTGAAGACGCCGTCAAGCGTGATCCCGTTATTGCGATTCAGTTTGCGACGGTACAGCACGTGCGTGTTCTGCTGGCCCGTGTGCAAGCGCACATCGAACACTGTGAACGCCTGAATGCGATCATAGCTGCTGATCTTGTGAGACACGCCGAGGGTCACGGAGTCACCCGGGTCCCAAAACAGATCGAAAAACGCTTTGAGATTAGTAACTGAATAAGTGACCAGAGCGGTTGTATTTCCTTTGCCGAGTTCCGCCCCCAGCGAAGCTGAGATGGCTTTAGTGGTGGCCACTTCGGCCGTGGGCGCCAGATGAAGCCAGCCCTTGCGGTAATCATATTGCCCGCCGATGCGGATGAGTTGGTTGCCGCCGGTTCGATCATAGAAGCCGGCCACCCAAGCCGTCACTGAACCCCACTGATGGCGCACATTTAAGTCAGTCACCACTGATCCGTTAACGAAATAGAGACTGAAGGTTAGCTTCGATGGTTTGCCGTCGGAGTTTTCGATGGGATCGACGTCGTTCTTGGTTGAGTCCGGTGATGAAGTAGAAGCGGCCGGCGTAGGCGACGGCTCCGGTGAAGTCTGCGCGAAGACGGATTGCGTGAGGCCAATTGAGATGAGCAGTGCGCAAATGGCACTGGTCACAATCGTGGTTCTGGGAACGCCGAGCATTAGATTTCCCAAACGCGGTTTCATCTTCTTAGTCCCAAGTGAGAACCAGGGCCACGGCAGCGGCAAACATTACCACGGTCGTGGTCCATCCCAGCAGATTAATCCATCGTCCATTCACGCGATCTTGCATCACTCTACGGTTGTTTGCGACCAACATAATAATGACGAGCAGTGGCGGCGCCAGAAATCCGTTAATCACCGCGGCGAAGAACAACGATCGAATAGGACTGATGCCGACGAAGTTAATCAGCAGTCCTACAAACGTCGAGCCGATGATTACACCATAGAATAGTCTCGCGTCACGAAATTTTTCACTGAATCCGTAGCGGCCGCGAAAAGCTTCGCTGACGGCGTAGGCGCTCGAACCGGTGAGTACGGGTACGGCGAGAAAGCCGGTACCGATGAGCCCCACCGCTAATAGAAAGGATGCGCCTTTTCCGGCGATTGGTTTAAGTGCCTCGGCCGCTTCCGCCGCAGACGTAATATGCGTGTTGCCGACTTTAAAGAGAGTGGCAGCCGTGGCGAGAATGATGAAATACATCACCAGATTCGAAAGGAACATGCCGATGTAGACGTCCCAGCGCGCGTACTTCATTTCAGCATCCGTCGCCCCTCGGCGTTGCGCCGCCGTTACGCGGCCGAATCCAATCTCTTCTTCGACTTCCTGCGAGGCCTGCCAGAAAAAGAGATACGGAGAGATGGTGGTGCCGAGAATCGCCACCAACATTGAAAGAAAATTCGGATCAAGACTGAGCTGCGGAACTAAGGTCGCTTTGAGTACCGGCAACGCATCTGGTTTCGCAAAGAGCGCCGAAGCAATGTAGGCCAGCAGCGCGAGTGTGAGCCATTTGAAGGTACGGGCGATCACGCGGTACGAGCCCCAGATCTGCAGCGCCACAATGATCGCCGCAATCGGTAGAATCATCACTTTGATGGGTATGGGAACGAAAATGTTGATTGCCTCTGCAATGGCCCCGATATCGGCCCCCGCGTTTATCGTATTGGCGATCACCAATCCGGCGACGGCGAGATACAACAAGTTTCGCGAGTAGTGTCTGCGGAGAACGGCGGTGAGGCCCATGCCGCTGACCATGCCGATTCGGGCACAGGTCAGCATCACCGAGATCATCAGTGGCAAAGTAAAGAGCGCCGTCCAGAGTGTGCTAAAGCCGAGCGTAGCGCCGGCGATCGCGTATGTGCCGATGCCGGAAGGATCATCGTCCGAAGCCCCGGTGGTCAGGCCCGGTCCCAGCATCTTGAAGAATCGTTTGACCGGATTCTTTTCCGCCATCATGGCGGATTCGAGAGAGTGAGACTCAGGCTGCCTCGTCCGAGTGATTTTGTCGGCCATTCAGTTGCCGGGGGCGCAAACTATAGAAGATTTTAGTGACTCCGAGGAAGGGCAAAGTGGCCGGTTTTGCCCACGACCGTTAATTTTTCTGAGGACGGCGGCAGATTGAGACGAATGACGACCTGATGCGGTTTAGCGTCCCGCGCAACATTGTCCGGCTTGTAGCCAATCGAGTACTGGCTGCGCAACTCCGAGGCAATCTTGTCGAACGCTTCCTGTAGTTCCGTTTTGCTGAGCGGAAAAAAGCTCCGGCCGCCGGTCGGCTCGGACAAATCGTTAAGCACGGTTTGAATGTGGAAACCGGCTTTACTAGGCAAACTGACTCCTAAATCCAGGCCAATCGCATAGAGCATTACTCCGCTCTGCTGCAGGATCCGCCGCAGATCTTCTAGTTTGTACCGCGAGTCGTTTTCGCGGCCATCAGTAATCAAAAACAGTACGCGCCGATCGTAGCGACTGTGCTGAATCTTTTCCGCGGCGAGATAAACGCTATCTAAAAGCGGGGTTGAACCTTTAGGCTGCCCTTCAGTCAACCCACGGAGAATCGCATCAGAATCACGGGTGTTCTCAATTCTTGTCTCACTGCTGGAGTTGAAGGCTAGCGCAAAGAACTCATCGCGAGGGTCAGTCGTCCGGATAAAATTCACAACGGCTTCACGAGCTTCCTGAAGGCTCTTACGACTCATTGAACCGGAAGGGTCAAATATGATGCCCACACTCACCGGCGAATCCGTATTACTGAAGGACAGGATGCGTTGAGGTTCTTTGTTGTCGAGAATAGTGAAGGTGTCTTTCGGCAGATTGGCCACGAAACGGCCATGGCTGTCGACTACCGAAAACCGGAAATAAATCAGATCCGTGTTTGGTAACAGTGATTGATCGAGTTGAGGGTGCGGAGCTTGCGAGGCAACTTGAGAAAACAGTCCGCTTAAAGAAACAATCACCAGCGCAACCAAACTTGACCTTGCTCGCTGAAGTTTCATGTCGACCTATTGACCCAAAACGCTTGTGATGAAGCTGGTATCGCTCAAGCGACGATTCATTACGGCTGCCGTGTCTTGCGATTATATCTTACATCTCACTCGACTACTATTTTACTGAATCGCTGGTAGTGGCCTAATTCGAATTCCTTTCTGCGTTCCTTTGCGCGGCCCTCGGTTTTTCCTCTGCGGTTCAATCGCTAAAGTTAGCAACAACCACAGAGGACGCCGAGGATTTCACAGAGCACCGCAGAGGAAGTCAAAATTAGACCCCTACTGAATCGCTTTTCACCCTGGGAATAATCAGGCGCTCGACTTCCTTGCTCCTGTCGCGGCGAAGGAAAACTGCAAGTTCGTTGAAAGCAGCGCATAGAGTCTTCTCACAGCGACGAAAAACAATTTGCGGGACTTCCTGCTACTTCAATGACTGGCACGCTAAACTGACGACAATTCCTAAAACAAGATGTCGAAGCCGCCGGTGAAGTACCTGTGGTAAGGAGCGAAGAACGATCGAAACTGGGGGTCGGCAATATTCGCATGAACATCACTTGGATTGAAGTGATTGGTGAGATTAAATCCGGTCACTGACAAACGCACACCGTATTTTTTCGTGACCTGGATCTCCTTCGCCATTTCGAGATCAATGGAAAAGAAATTAGGAAAGCGCGTCTGATCAGAGTCTCTGAGTCCCACGAACCTCTGCTGTTGATCGCGCACGGAAAATGGAAATCCACTGCGCCATTCGATGATTGGGGAAATGCTGGATCGCTTCGGTAAACCTATTTTGCCCCATGCCAAGAGACGGTTGGGGACATCAAAGGGCAGATTCGAGTATTGATTCTGTCTGATGATTGGGTTGCTCCAATCACCGAAGTAGGTATTGAAGTCATTAAGATCGCCGCGCGAACGAGACCTTACGTACGACACATAGATTGCGTCGTCCTTTTTAAGACTGAGACGTGACGTGAGTTCCAGAGCGTGATAGCTGGCATTACCAGTCGAGCGCAAGACGATTGCGCTGTCTCCCAGATAGTCGAGTTCCGGATTGACCATATAGATGTTGCGAGTCCGGCTATTGATGTAGTTGGCGCGAAGCGCGATGCTTCTCGTGATCTTCTGGTCGAGCTGAATATTCCACGTTACGTTTAGCGGTACGAAACCACCATCGCGATCGGTATGGCGGAAGTCGACCGGAGTCGTCGAGTCGGCGTCGACCAGAACATTTCTAAAGTGTATTTGGCTGATGATGGTCGCACCATCCTCAGCAAAAGTGGTCACGGTCCGATGCGGATAACGATTGAAGCCACGGATATTGAGCGGCACCTTGTCGTAGAACATACCGATTCCGCCCCGTACGACGGTTGTGTCCGAGCCGTCGGGCGACCATGCGAAGCCAAGTCGCGGAGCCAAATTATTTTCGTGGGCGATAAGTTGATCCTCGAAACGCAGGCCGAGGTCGACCGTGAAATTGTGTCTCACGAGTACGCGATCCTGAACAAAGCCGCTGTACTCGTTGTTGTGTGCCGGAATTCGGCGCGGAGGCCGTAGGCCGAACTCGATTAACTCTGCGAGTGATGCATCAGCGCGCAGAATACGAACGGGATGCGCTCCGAATCGCAGTTCATCGCTTACGTGATTAAAGTCGAATCCAGTCTTGATCTGATGCGATCCGCTAAGCCAATTGAACTTTGGCGCGGTGTAAATCTCGAGTGCCTCAATCCGCAACGATCGTCGATCAAGTGTCGCAAAATAATTTCCCAGCTCAACCGTGGGCGTGAAGACCTGCGGCGCGTTGCCCTGGCCCCAGACGTTAGCGTTGAACCGCCTGAAAGAAAACATCGACTCCAGCAGCCCGTGATTTCGTGCGTAGTGATCGCGCGCGGTGAAAGAGTAATCCCGCTGATGGTAGTTTGGCGTGACTTCTTTAGGCGTGAAGAAATCGAGGCCGACGTATTGGTCACGCACGGGAAAATAGCCGGCGGTAAACGATTCTGTGTGATGGCCGCTGAGAATCAAATCCAACTGTGAGAAGTAACTCTGCGCCTCAGTCTTGGTTTCGTTATCCGGGAAGGTAAGCCCTCGCACCGATCGTTTGGCAATCGTGTAGCTTGCTGTCTGAGACAGAAACAAACGGTCGTGGACTAGCGGCCCATTGACGTTCAAACGCGGTGAGTCTTCGGCGACACCTAAAATCTTGCCGCCTTTGATTCGCATATCGGGGAGAAAATCGTTTAGCTCGAAATGCCATTGACCTGCGCCGCGTCTCGTCTCAATGCTGGTTAAGCCACCGATAAACTTTCCATACTCACCCGAATAGGGATGCTGAAAGACCTGTACCGCTTCGACGGAATCGACCGGCAGGTTCAAGCGAAAGTTACCGGTGGCCGGATCGTTCGCATTAGCGCCATTAATGATTAATGCACTTTGCCCTTCGGTGGCGCCTTTAATACTCAATTCACCTTTTGCTGAACGGACCACACCCGGAATAAGCGGCAGCGCCTCATCTATTCGCGCCGTTGCCAGCGGCAAGGACTTCAGAGTGTTGCGCTCCAAGTTTCCGGAAGGTGTCGTCGCCCCGACTTCCACACTCGTCGAAACCGCAGACGGAGCCGCGACGGTTATTTTCTCCTCAATGCCAGCAATGGCGAGCACGGTTTCTATCTTCGTCTCGAGTTGATTGTCGATGATGACAATTCGGCGCGTGAGCGGCTCGAAGCCGGGCTTTGAAATCGTCAGGATGTAGTTGCCGGGTGAGAGATTTTTGAAGCGAGCAATGCCCGTGTCGTCAGAAACAGCCGTCAACGTCTGATTAAGCGCGGACACAGTCGCGAGCGTGCAGGACGCACCCGGAATGGGTAAATCACCAGTGGCTTTGATTACGACAGTCAGACCTTGTTGTGAGCTCTGACTAAAACAGAGACAGGCAGAGACAAGGATAAATAAAAACGGAAGCAGATGGGGGGTGGGGCGAACCATAAAGATATTCAGTTTAGCCAACCCTGCAATTAAAAACTAGGTGAGAGCCGTCTCCTGGCTAAGACATCCCGAGTGACGCCGACGTCTCATTTCCCTGATGCTGAGCGTATTATGGAACACATCTTGTGACGAACTTACTTAAGCACAAGGCCGCGCGCCAAGTTGCGACAATCGTAGGGGCGGGGGTTTTGTTGTCCCTGCCTGTGTTGATATTTGGGCTGCCTTTTCTCAGCGACGACGCGGCCTCCCATGCCGTGTGGTACACCCAGTACTCAAAACAGTTGTGGGAGGGCGATCTTTATCCGCGCTGGTTAATGGATATGAACGGTGGGCTTGGGAGTCCCGTCTTCTACTTTTATCCACCCACGCCATACTACTTGACCAGCTTCCTGCGGCCTTTCTTTCAAAGCGATTCGTGGGGGCTTCATCAATTGGGGCTGGCAGCCTCGGCGGCTTTGATTGGATCTGGTCTCGCGGCTTATCTATGGCTGCGGAAACTCACAAGCGATTTCGCATCAATGCTGGGCGCAATTCTCTACATGGCGATGCCCTATCACCTCGCGTCGGACCTTTACGTGCGTGCTTCGTTCGCGGAGTACTGGACGTTTGTCTGGATGCCGCTGATTTTGTATTTCGTTCATCGATTGGCGTCAGGGAATCGACTCCCGTTGATTTGGCTGTCGATCGCCTTGGCGTTATTGATGATGACTCATCTACCGACGACGCTGATGTTCGGTCCGGTTCTTTTTTGTTATGCACTTGTCATTGCCCCGACTAATGAAAAGTTAAAGACGCTCAGCTTCACGACGTTCGCGGCGCTTCTCGGGACCGCCCTGGCCGCCATTTATCTGGTGCCGGCGATGATGACTCAGAATCTGGTTCTCATCAGCAGGATGACCACGGGCTATTTCTCTTACGCGAACTGGTTGTTCTTCGCGAAGTTCTCTCTCTGGCGAGAAGACAAGGTGACGATGCTATTGCTGGTTGCCGACATGATCGCGCTTGCCAGTTGCGCCTTCTTCCTCAACCGCGCAAGTGGTGATGCCCAGACACGGAAGATAAATCGGTTTTGGTTCACGGTGGCGCTTGCCAGCCTATTGATGATGACTCAACTTAGTAAACCCGTGTGGCTAGCGCTTTCGGTGCTGCAAAAGATTCAGTTCCCATGGAGATTCAACTGCATTCTGGCTTTGTCAACCACCGCATTGTTGTCGATCTCCATCGCCACTTTGAAACAGCGTTCGGCGCCGTGGATAGCAAAAATGATCGTCCTTATCCTAATCATGGTCTGGGTGCCCGTGACGGTGTGGAAGGTGTCGAAAGCGTTTCCGCAGACGAATCACGATCAGGAAGTAATTAAATCCAAGAGAAAGGAGATCGAGCAAAGCCGAGACGCTCCCGAATATCGGCCCAGGTGGAGTGAATCGATGGCCCGGCTAGATTGGAACGCGTCGTTAGATATAGATCACTGGGATTCGCTGCTTGAGAAAGAAACGGATTCGTTACTGCAAGTAACGAGTGATGCCGAGGGAGTCGCTCCCGGCCCCAACATTGTTGAAGGCGTGGGCAACGCTAGGATACTGTCACGCATGCCAAGACAGATCGGTCTCCATGTTGAGAGTCTGTATGGAATGAAACTGGTCGTGCCGCAGTTTTACTATCCGTACTGGACAGCTCACCTGGACGGAGAGACTACGACGCTTGATTTAATTCCTTCACAGCCAAACGGGTTCATTAGCCTGACCGTCCCAGGCGGAAGTCATGATGTCGTGCTGCGCCTGGAACGTAGCCGGCCGGAAATCATTGGCGCGCTTATTAGTCTAACTTCACTTGTCATATCGAGCGGGCTCGGCGGCTTCTTCTGGTGGTCAGAGTATCTACGGGCAAGACAGGAGCGCGGAATGGAAGGTTGAGAGGCGTAAGGCAAACCGCCGCGCCCAAGGTCCTATGTTATAGTCATCGCGTTCACGTCTAATATTATCGCGCTAACTATTGGCCCGCAGATCTCGAGCACGTGATGAAAAAGACATTGATGCTCAGGAACGCGCTTCGCCAGCTCGGGCACGGCTTCAACCGACCGTTCATGGTGATGTTCGAAACCACCCTTCACTGCAATATGAAGTGTGGCTACTGCGCGATTTGGCAGAACCAGCAGCCTGAGAATCGCGCTATCCGTGAACGCGTGTTTGCGCGCATGGACGAGGCCGCTGACTTTGGAGTCTTTGCCTGGAGTTTCTCCGGCGGCGAACCGTTGATGAACCCGAACATGCCCGATTATATCGATTATGCTTCCCGCAAAGGTTTCTTCACGTCTATGCCCACCAACGGGCTCGCGCTCCGTAAGTATGCCGAAAGCTGCGTCAAGCTAGATCAGCTTGAGGTCTCCATTGACACACTCGATCATGAGAAGTTTGCCGCGCGCAGGGGCATAGATGGATTGTCAACCATTCTTAACGCGCTGGACTACATTGTCGGCAAATTGGACCACCACACGATCCAGATTAACGCGGCAGTTGATCTGGATAATCTCGACGATCTGCCGGCATTGGCGAAATTCTGTGAAGAAAGAAAACTGCTTCTGCATACTGAAGCGGTCCATAATGTGGTGCGCACAACGTGGAAGACCGAAGACGTCGAGATGAACCGTGAGCAGTTGGATCGCGTCGCTGCGTATCTGATGAACCTGAAGAAGGAATACAAGTGTGTCCGCTTTTATCGCGACTATTACACTTTTTACCGCAACGAGGGGTTCAGCAATAAGTTTCCCTGCCGATCGGCTTCGCACTTGGTCAACATGCGTCCGGATGGCTCGATTCAATTTCCCTGTGCGTTCGTTAGTTTGCATCGCGGCGCGCCGCAAATGAGCCTGCGCGAAATTTATCAATCGCGTGAAGTGCGAGAGATCATCAGGCAGTCGCCGCAGATGTGGGACTTCTGCAAGGGCTGCAAGATAGGATGTCCGTACGAAGTATCTGCCTATCGCAACAGTCCGCTGACGGCAATCCGATCGGCCATTGACTTCCTGCAATTCAACTAAAATCCGCGGATGATTACAGCCGAGCGAACGATCGATTCTCCGCCTGTGAAAGACAGTGGCCTGGCTGCAGGGACAAAGGCGGTGGCGCTCAGCGTCCGCGGACTAGTAAAACGTTATCGCGATGGTACAGAAGCCAATCGCGGCATTGACCTTGACGTCCAATGTGGCGAGCTGCTTTCGATCCTTGGTCCAAATGGCGCCGGCAAGACCACTTTCCTGAGGCAAATCACAACTGAATTACTTCCCACGCGTGGTTCGATCACGATCTTAGGTATTGATCCAATCAATTCGCCCCGCGAGGCGAAACGAAAAATGGGAATCATGCCGCAAGAGGCCGGCTTGTTTGAAACCCTCCGCGTGCGCGAGCACATGGAATTATTCGCGCGCTTCAAGGGATTGAACAAAGCTCAAGCGCGGCGATCAGCCAGCTCCGTAATTCACGAACTGGAATTGGATAAAGAATCGGCCAAGCGGGTGGCCGATCTGTCAGGCGGACAGCGCAGACGTATTCTGATGGGGCTTGGTCTGTTGGGAGATCCGCCATTGCTGGTGCTTGATGAACCCACCACGGGACTGGATCCGAATTCCCGTCGCGCGGTTTGGCGCATTATTCGCGAACGAGTGGCGCGGGGTTGCACGGTGGTGCTTACGACACATTACATGGAAGAAGCTGAAAGGCTGAGCGACCGAATCGCAATTATTGACGAAGGAAGAATGATCGCGACGGGGACACTTGAGGCTCTGTTTGCGCGGCTCAAGCAGAGTTATCGACTGACCTATCGCAATTCAGCCGATGAAACGATCGTTCGATATTTCGGCAAGTTCGCGGAGGCCCAACGTTACACCAGCGAGTGGCAAATTGGCGAATACTCTTTGGTTCGCGCTTCGCTGGAAGATGTTTACTTTGAGTTAACGGGCCATCGCTTCACCGAGAACGAAAGTGCTAAGGAGACTCAATGCCGAGTCTGAGCGCCATCATTTGCGTGTTTCGGGTTCATCTCGCGCGGCTCCGCGCCGAGGCCGGGCCATTTCTGCTGGCGGCGATTGTGTTTCCGGTCGCGATGTACTTGTTCGCTAATGCTATTCACGGTGCCGCTGGAAATGATTTTAGTCATCGCTTTCTCGCCGGATCGATTGTGTTTTCACTTTCCTTGACCGCGATCAGCTGGTTGGGTTATTTGCTGCTGGAGAATCGCTTTACCGGGAGATTGAAACTCTTCGCGACCTTGCCACTGGCTCCGTCATCATATGTCTTTGGAATCTTGCTCTTTGGGGTGGCCCAGGCAGCTCTTGGCATCTCGGTCCTGATAACATTAGCGAGATTGTTGGGAGTACAAATGCATCCCGGAGTGTTGCCTCTCGCGGCGACGGTGCTGATTACGATGCTTTGCTTTTGCGGGCTGAGCGTCATCGTGGCGGCGAAGGCTCGCAGTTTCAGCGAGGGTTCGCTCATGACCGACACGCTCGGGGCTGGCTTGGTTTTGGCGGCTCCTGTGTATTACTCTGCGGATGCAATTCCCCACAGCATACGACTTGTGTGTCAGTGGTTGCCGACGTCTTTGGCGGCACATGCAGCGCAGGCTGCGCTCGTCGGAAACTATTCGCCACAAGATCTGATTGCCTTAGCGTTGATGGCAGTTGTCAGTCTTTCGATTGGCTTCAAATTGATGCAGTTTCGCGAAAATTAGCGGAGTCACGCACACACTTGAATCAAGCATGAATGTCACGCCCCGCATTCTGATCTTGACCCTTTCGTTTGGCTCCGGCCACGTCCGGGCGTCCCAAGCAATCGCGAAAGAGTTAAAGCGCAAGGCGCCAAGCGCGGAAGTTCGAGTCGTCGATGTGCTCGAAGATTGTCGCGCTTGGTTTCGCGCAGTCTATGTGTGGCCGTACTGGATTATGGTTCGTCATCTTCCGCGCTTGTGGGAGCGATTGTTTGAAAGACGCTTGAGAGAGGTACAACGTCACACGGCTTCCGCATGGCTGTTTCGTCGCGGGTGCCGCTCCGCCTTCGAGATCATCGAGTCCATCCAACCGACCTCAATCGTGTGCGTAGAGGTAGCGGCGGCTGAGATAGCCGCGATTGCCCACGATGATCACATCACCGACGCAAGCGTCATTAATGTGATCACCGATCATGAAGCTGAGCCTGCCTGGATCAGCGAGCGAGTTCAGACTTACGCAGTGGCATCCGACCGAGTTCGCGAACAGTTGGTGAACTGGGGCGCGCCCAGTCAGAGCATTGAAGTCACAGGAATTCCGGTGGACGAATCCTTTAACACCGAGCCGAAAACCAAGAGCGATGACTCCTCGACTCCGCGGGTTCTCTTGATGGGGGGTGGAATGGGACCAACTCGAATGGATCGGGTGGCCGCCCGACTGTGCGAAAGCGAAGTGCCTATGCAAATCATTGCCGTCGCCGGACGTGACGTGCGTACGCGACGAAAGTTGTTGCGACTCAACGTTAAACCACCAGTATCTCTGCACGTCGTTGGCTGGACGGACGAGATCGCCGCGTTGATGAAGACTGCGACTGTGATTGTTACGAAGCCTGGGGGAGTAACCATCAGCGAGGCAGCTTTATGCGGCTTGCCGGCCGTGTTTTTCGATTCAATTCCGGGCCCGGAACGTCGGAACGCGGTGCGCGTCGCCGAAGCCGAGGCCGGTGTCATCACGAATGGCATTGAAGAGACGGCCGCCGCAACCGTCAGCCTTTTGAAGGATGGGTGCGCCAGGCAATCGATGTCTGCAAAGGCGAGAAAGTTTGCGCGCCCAAATGCGGCTATAGATATTGCACATATTGTGCTAAACGCGCAGCTTTCCGACAAACAAATCGAGACCGCGATAACGGCCTGAAGACGGATACATGAGCGAAACGATTAGCGCTACAGCTACCGGCCCAGTTTTGCTGCTCAGTATTTCAAATGGAGCGGGACACATGCGAGCCGCGGAAGCCATCGCCGACTCCATCCGATCTATTCGCGAGAATCGCAGCGTCGCACCGGTCATCAATGTTGCCGATTACATGTCAAGAGTTGCCTCTTTTACGCATGTCACTGCTTACTTGTGGTTGCTGAAGATCGCCCCGCGAGTTTGGGATCGCATCGATCGTTATCAAAAGAAACAGACGCATACGAGTCCTGAGTGGTACTACCGAAGCGGCTGCCGGCGATTGTTTGAGTTGGTCCGCCAATTACAACCCAGGGCGTTAGTAGCAACCGAGGTCGGATGTTGCGAAATCGCGGCGCTCATTAAGAGAGATTTAGGACTCACAGTTCCGTTGGTCGCTGTCAATGTCAACTATGATGTCGACCGCGCCTGGATTCAACCGGAGGTAGATTTATACTCTGTAGCGAACAATCAAGTGCAGGGCGAATTGAGAAAGCTGGGTGCACCACCGGACAAGATCATCGCGTACGGAGTGCCAATGAGCGCTGAATTTTCAAAGCCTTCGGATCGCGAAATCGCACGCACGCGAGTTTGCTGTTGGCTTGAACTGAACAGACAAGCGCCGATTGTTCTGGTCAGCGGCGGGAGCGAGGGAATTGGGCAGATCGAAGAGATTACAAAAAAACTGACGCACCTTGATTTAGTTACCCCGCAAATAATTGTCCTTGCCGGTAAGAACCAGAAGCTGCATAACTCTTTGACGAATTTGGGTAGCAAATATGTCCGCATTCTGGGTTGGACTGATCGAATCGCCGACCTGATGCGTGCCGCTGATCTTTTAGTTTCGAAACTCGGAAACACGTTCGATGAAGCAATGGCCGCAGAACTTCCGATTGTCGCGTTGGAACCACCGCCAGGATCCGAACGAGTGCAGTATAAGCTACTCAGTCAGTGGCGGGTCGGACGTCCGGTGGGCACGCTGGGCGAAATGGCAGATGTGGTAAAGAGTTTGCTCTTAAACAGATCCGAGCTTGAGGCGATGCGGAAACGGGCTCGGGACAGGCGCTTGACGGGTGCCGCCGATGGGATCGCGCAATGGCTAATTGCGAGGTGTGAGTGGGTGCCCCAGACCGAGGCCTTCAAGAAAGAATTAGCGTTGTCGGCCAGTTAGGATCCTGGCGTTGGGTCTTAACGCCAATAACCTATCGTGAGGTTATGTTGTTCGCTCATCCGATAATTGCCGGTGCGGGTTCACTAGCCGCGGGCGCGGCCGGTGTTTATTACGCTACTTATGCGGTGCGTTCGCAGTGGCTGGGAACGACTGACTGGCGCGGCCGCACTGATACTTCGTCGGTGGCATTGACGTTCGATGATGGTCCATCTGAGGACACGCTACGCATTCTCGAAATCCTCCGCGCCGAAAATCTGAAGGCGACCTTCTTCATGCTGGGCCGCCAAGTCGAGTTGTTTCCGGAAATCGCTCGCAGTGTTGCGGCGGACGGCCACGAGATTGGCAATCATTCGTACTCGCATCCTATATATCTTTTCCGCAGTCCGAGCGAGACGAAACTTCAACTCCAACGCGCTCAGGACATCATCGCAGTTGTTACCGGCCAGTCGCCCGGATTCGCACGTCCACCGTGTGGCGTGCGGACTCCCGCATATTTCGCTGCGGCCAGACGATTAGGCTTGCGCACGGTGCAATGGGACGTTACCGGCTACGATTGGAAGGATCGATCGCCACAGGAAATCGCGGAAGCAGTTTTGCGCAGCGCGAAACCCGGCTCGATTATTCTATTGCACGACGGCGACAGCGCAGGGAAACGAGATCGCTCCGCTACCGTGGCCGCCCTTCCCTTAATCCTTGACGGCCTCAAGCGGAGCGGTTTGCGAGTAGTGCCCATGCCGCAGTTGCTCAAGGCGAGGAAACGGATTGAAGTCAAGCAGCCGAATATTTTCAATGAGTATCAGAAACCGATCATATTTCTCGATTTCGATGGCACCATCACAAGTCGCGATGCTGTAGATGCAATCCTGGAAACATTCGCCGATGCCCGCTGGTTAGAGATCGAAGAAGAGTGGAAAGCCGGACGAATGGGCTCGCGCGAATGCCTTTGCGAGCAGATGAAGCTAGTGCAGGCAACTGAAAGTGAACTCACTTTGCTGCTGGACGCGATCGAAATAGATCCGGGCCTGGTGAGGTTGCTGGACGTGTGTATGCTGCACGGTATTGAAGTGCATATCATCAGCGACGGGTTCGATTATTGCATTGACCGGATACTGTCGCGCCAGTCGCTGAATGTGCAGGACAGTCTCAAACGCACGCGAATCTTTTCCAGCCATCTGGAGCCGAAGCGCGGCGGTCGGTGGCAGGTGGATTTTCCTTCGTTTCACCAGTCGTGTGCCCATGGTTGTGCTACTTGCAAGCCGGCGATCATGAGCTTACTTAATCAACATTCGGTCCCCACAATATTTGTCGGTGATGGTCTTTCTGATAAGTATGCCGCCGAAGCGGCCGATCTGGTTTTTGCAAAGGATAAGCTCGCTGCGTACTGCAGCGAGCAGAGAGTTACGCATGAAATGTTTGCTAATCTCGATACCGTAGCGACGCGAATCAACGAATTGATGAGGTCAAGGGCAATTATCCGTAAGGAATGCATCGAAGGTGTAGGCGCATGATTGCAGAGCCGCAGAAATTGGTACAGCTCACCCGAACTGAGAATGAGTTGTTGGAACTCGAACGCAGATACTCCTCCTGGGGCGACACCGTTCATTATCTCGACCCGCCAAAGTTTTTCGCGCGCGCGGAAGGTAGCTACCTCTACGATCGGGAAGGAACTCCTTATCTCGACTTGCAGATGTGGTATTCGGCAGCCAGCTTCGGCTATGGAAATGCTCGTCTAAACGATGCGTTGGTGCGCCAACTAAACACCCTGCCGCAACTGGCTTCACAGTATCTGCACCCGGAGCGAGTCGAGTTGGCCGCAGCCATTGCGCGGTTGAACGCGTCGAAATTTGGCATGAACGGTCGCGTTCATTTCAATGTGGGCGGTTCACAGGCGATCGAAGACTCCTTGAAGATTGTACGCAACGCAACCGGCAAAAGTCTGGTTTTTGCCTTCATGGGTGGCTACCACGGCCGCACGCTTGGCGCCTCTGCCATCACTTCCAGCTATCGCTATCGCCGCCGGTATGGTCATTTTTCGGACCGCGCGCATTTCGTTCCTTTTCCGTATTGTTTTCGTTGTCCCTATGACAAGCAGCGCGAGACCTGCGAACTGTATTGTGTCGATCAGTTCGCCAGGAACTTTGAGACTGAATACAACTCTTTTTGGGACGCGAAAGCCGGCGAATCGGAATTCTCGGCGTTTTATGTCGAGCCAATCCAGGGAACTGGTGGATATGTTATTCCGCCACGAGAATATTTTCCGGCGCTGAAGAAGATTCTCGAAGAACGGAACATTTTGATGGTCGATGACGAGATCCAAATGGGCTTTTATCGTGCCGGGAGGTTCTGGGCCATCGAAAACTTTGGCGTCGCGCCAGACATTGTCGTCTTCGGCAAAGCCATGACTAACGGGTTGAATCCATTAAGCGGAGTGTGGGCGCGCGAAGACTTGATTTCGCCGGAGCTATTGCCGCCCGGATCAACGCACTCAACCTTTTCATCGAATACACTGGGGACCGCCGTTGCGTTGGAAGCGATGCGCATGATGGAAGAGAGCAACTTCGAGCTTATCACCCAAACCAAAGGTGCGTACTTTCTGACCCAACTGCGCAACCTGCAGCAGCGTTGCCCGCGAGTAATCGGCCATGTGGACGGACTTGGCCTGGCCCTGCGCATCGAGATCTGCCATGAAGATGGACATGAGCCTGATCGCGAACTGACCGATAAGATTTTTAACGAGGGCATGAAGGGCGACCTCAATCTGCGTGGCCGCGTGATGGGACTAGTGCTTGATGTAGGTGGCTATTACAAGAATGTATTTACGCTTTCCCCTTGTTTTGAAATCACCGAAGAAGAGATTGACATCGCCGTCGAGCTTATCGAGCTACTCTTTCGCCGCTGCGCGCCGGATCGCTGCTGAGCCGCACAAATGCTGACCCAAACCATCGAACTGTTTGAAGGAGCAGCGTTACGCACGAATCCCGAGCGTGCCATGCGTCTGCTTGGCTTGGTGCCGACTTCGATGATCGAGGCAATGCGGCGCGCGCGTTTTCGGCGGACGATGCTCCTCGCCGCGAACCACTCCAGCTTTTATCGCGATCAATTTCGCAAGCGGGGAATCGACGCGCGCAGGATCGATCACCCCTCGGAGCTTGGTGATTTCTACACTACCGGCGAAGACTTGCGAGCCTTCGGTCCTGAGCAGTTCCTGACTGGACCTGCCGACACGGCGTTCGAAACCACCGGTACGACTTCACCGCTTCCCAAGACAATTTTCTTCTCGCGCGAAGAACTCGCCACCATGGGGCGGATCACAGCAATCTGGCTTTACCTGCTTGGCCTCCGTCAAGACGATCGTGTCCTCAGCGCATTCGATTGCTCGTTTTGGGTATCGCCGGCGGTACTCCGAGCAGGGCTCGAATATCTCAAGTGTTTTCACGCAGAAGCGGGCAAGATTGATCCGCAGTTGTTTTACGACCGGGCCAGGACTTATAGGCCCACCGTGATCTTCGGCGAACCGTCATGGATGATCCGTTTTTCCGAGATTGCCGAGCATTACGGTGTATGGCCTGTGAAATTCCTATTTGCCGGTGGCGAGAATATTGCGGAGAGCGCGCGCGCCTCAGTCGAGCAGGTGTGGTCGGCGCCCGTCTATTTAAATTACGGCCAGACTGAATCATTCGGGGCGCTTGGCGCCGAATGCAAACTCAAAAATGGTTACCACCGTAACGACCTATACTTCTTTTTTGAACTCGACAACGTCGACGCGGAGGGCTTTGGCGAGGTGATTTACACGACACTCGCACGCGATGTGATGCCGCTCATTCGTTACCGATCGACCGACGTGGCGCGGCTGATTGACGACCCCTGCGAGTGCGGAATCTTCGCGGGCCGCATCGGGAAAGTCAGAGCGCGTTGCGACGAAATGGTTGTTTGCGGCATGGGAAACGTCGGGCCTTGGGTTTTTGATGAGGTTCTGCGAGATGTTTCAGGCGTAAGCAGCGAATGGCAAGTCTTCATTAGGCATGAAAGCCACAGTGATGTCGTGGAACTTCACGTGGAGACGATCAACGGCTCAGCGCCGTCTCAGTTGCGCGAGGCGGTCCTTCTAAACCTGCGAACTCGGTTTCTTGATTTCTGGAAGAATCATGAGATGCGGCTTTATGAATTCAGGGTCATTCCCTGTACTCAGGGCACTCTTCGCAACGGCCGCAAATTGCAGCGAGTAGTCGATCAACGTGACATGTCTGGATAACCCAAGATCTTGAAAAATATTCGGAAGTGTGGCGTCCCGTACGAGATTCGAACTCGTGCGGCCAGTCTACGCGAGGATTGCCGCGAAACTCCCTCAACAAATCATTAGTCGCTGTTCTATTCCAGCTTCCGCCGCAGCCAGGCGCGCGCTATTTTCCAGTCGCGCTCGACGGTGGCGTGGCCAATGCCCATCACTTCGGCCGTCTCTTCGATTGAAAGACCACCGAAATATCTCAGCTCGACTATGCGTTCCTGTTGGGGATCGAAGGTCTGCAATTCTTCCAGCGCCTGATGCAGCGCCAGCAAATCCAGATCAGGTTTTTCACCAAGCTGGCCCGCGCTCGTAATCGACAGGCGCTCCTGACTGGGACCGCCGCGTTTGGCGGCCTGATGCTGCCGCGCGTGATCGACCAGAATGCGTCGCATCAATTGAGCTGCGACGCCGTAAAACTGCGCGCGATTTTGCCACCGTGCGTTCTTTTGATCGACCAGTTTTAAGTACGCTTCGTTGACCAGGGCGGTTGGTTGGAGCGTGTGATTCTGCCTTTCGCGCCGCAGGTAATTGCTCGCCAGCCGTCGCAGTTCGCTGTAAACGAGCGGCATCAGCTTGTCGAGTGCTTTCTGGTCGCCCTCGCTCCATTTCAACAGCAATTGCGAGACGTTTTCTGAGGATTGCATCGCCGAGCTCGTCGCTAAATCGTTCAAAAGTGGCGGAATTCTACAACAGCACCGCAGATTCTTCACAAAATTTCCCGGCACGTGAGGGAGTTTCCGGAGCGCTTCCGCGTTATCAAGTGTAAGGGCAAAACGTGGTGAAGCAATTCAGTCGAACAGACGCACGCAATTTGAAAGCCGCCGGTCGCTTCAACCGCTACGGCAGTTGAAACAATTCCGAAAAGGAGACACGAAGATGAAAAAGACAGCTTACACAATGACCGCTTTGTTGGTTCTGGTCGGTGCGATGGCCGTGGCGGCCCAGGCTCAAACCGCGCATCGCGCCCCGCTACGCGTTAGCATTCCGTTTCAATTTCACGTCGGCGACACGACTTTGGCGGCTGGCGAATACACGGTGAAGCAGCTCAACCCAGATTCTGCTGCGTCAACCCTGCAAATCAGCCGGAAGGACGGCAGCGGCAACGCGATCATCAACATGATTGGCGCAATTGGCGATGGTCGTTCAATGACTAAACTCGGCTTCCGCCGCTACGGCAACCAGTATTACTTCGCGGCAGTTTGGTTTAACGGTGAGAAGGATGGATTGCAAGCGCCGCGATCAAAAGCAGAGCGCGCGACACGAAAGGAACTGGCGGCGCTGAACGTGCCGATGGAAACGGTCGCGTTGAAACTCCAGTGACAAACCTGAAGCATTTAGCTGGCAGCAGATTCAAACAGGAGAACTCCGCCGCCACGCTGAAAGGCAGTCACCCGAAGCCGATGAGACTTCGGGTGATTGTTTTCTTTATGAAAACTTCACGACTCCAAACTCACTGTTATCGATCTGTGGACTGGTTTTGCTGAGCTAAAAATCATTGCTTCTTTGGCAGATAAACAACGGTGAGCGCATGTTGATTCACGCATGTACTCGCAGTTCCAATATTCACCGAAGTGAAGGTAGTTCTGATCTTACGCGCTCCTGCTGGAACATCTAGAGACCAGCTAATTGGCACAGTATTCCAACGTATCTGACTGTTAAGGCCGGGAGTCGGTGAAAGGACAGAGCTTCGAATGGTCGTAATTTTCGTTCCGGCGGTCACATCGTTGAGTGAGAAATCAACAGTGTCATCGCTACCCTCAAAGGTTAAAAATGCTGTGATGAAGAATGAACCGGCCGCAGGCGCATTAACCGTTATTTCGTCTAAGGAATTATCGTTGGCAGTAACACAGTTACCATTACCGTTCCCGGACGTTGTAAGGCTGATGGGTAAATTACTCGCATTGAGATTGCCATTCACGTCCAGCGGGAATTGAGGATTACTCGTCCCAATTCCGACGTTGCCGCTCGGATTGGTGATACTCATCCGCTTAATTGAGCCGGTGTAGAAATCCAAACCAAATTGGTTGTTGCTGTTGTTGCGGTTTGATGAGATGCCTTCGCCGCTGTTTATTCCAAACGTTAGACCAGGATTGACCGTGCCGGTATTAGCCCCGGCTTGATCCACCACTACTGCGCCATTAGCAAGCACGCTCCCTCCATCCAGAGACATAACCAGTTGATTGCCGACCCCGGGCGCGCTTGAGCCTGATGCAGTTGATGAGCTATTGACAAAGAAATCAAACGCGTTGCCTAAGAGACCGCCGCTATTATGACGGGTGCGAATCCAGTTTCGGAACCCACCATTTCGATAAGAGAAAGCCATCGCAAACGGATCGTTACTTCCGTCACCGTCTGCGCCGCCCTGTATATCGAGTTTCGCTAACGGAAAGATGTTGTTTATGCCTACGTTGCCCACAGAGCTGATCGAGAGTCGTGGCTGGCCTGCCGTCGCGTCGTAAATACTGAAGTTACCCGAGACGATTCCAGAGTTGACTCCCGAAGAGAAAAGCGTCCACGTGCGTCCGGAGCAGGCTGCGCCACATCTAAGGTCAACTGAACTGTTACGCAGCCGAAGACCTGTGTCCGTCACACTGTTAGCTATTTCCAGCACGCCTTGGTTCTGATTAGAGCCTGCTGAGCCGTTTACGGTTAAGGGATAAGCGGGTGCGGTCGTGCCAATGCCGACACTTCCACCGGATGTTATCCGCATGCGTTCGGCGTTGCTCGTGCCGAACAATAAAGGCTGTGAGACAAGGGTGCCCACTCCCAATCCCAAGCTATTCGGCCCGTCGGCAATTAAGAAAGTTCGGTCGGCCCGCGACACCCCAAAAAAAGAAAACGCGTTAGCCGAGCCTCCTGTCAGCAACCCGCCATAGGCAGCGAAGTTCCCGCGGTCATTATCAAAATAGAGCGTAGTGTTGCCAGTGCTGCCTGTCGTCCTTACGTGAAGACCCGAACGCCCCACTGCATTTGGGGGGCCTGCGATGTCTAATAAATCACCCGGGTTCAGAACACCGATTCCGATGTTTCCATTAAGGTCTGTGACGTTCGAGTCGCCCAGCGTCCCAGAGTTGTCCGTCCATTTGGGCAATTGGTTTTGCGTACCGATGCCCGAAACGAGCGTAGAGTCGATTAGGCTGCTTTGTGCCGTCCCGTTCGTTTTGAATGCGGTGTCAGGAATAGGTCTGCTGATGATGAAACGCTCGGCCCGAATGGTTCCGGCAACGTCCAGCTTACTTTTCGGGTCCGCCGTGCCGATGCCCAGATCGCCCGCTTCAGTCAAACGCATCTGCTCCTGGTCTCGACCAGAAAAGAAATCGCCCAGGCGAAAACTCAGGGCGCCCCGTCCACGGATGATCTGACCATCGGTGCCGTCGTGGGCAATCACTGTGGGTGTATGGTTCTCATTCTCACTCACAACCGTCCACGACGAGTTTTCTTCCACGGGACCGATGGCCTGCGACTGGGGCGCGCTCAACTGGGAGGCCTCAGCCGGCTTGACCTCAACGTCAGCCTCGCTGACACTTACGTTTCCAATTTTTTGCGTGATCCTGCCGGCGATATTCTTTACTGTGACTACGCAAGCGTAGTCTCCCGGCAAAATCCGCTGCCCCTGGCCATCCTGCAAGTGCCAATCAAAGACGTTGCCGTGGATTTCGCTGTCCCACACTCTCACTCCGTCAATGCGATAAATATCAACGTGAATCTGAACGACGGACGAGGAGGCAGTAATACGAACGCGGTCAGAGCTGGTCGTTGCACTCGCGGTTATAATTGTGGTCGTTGGTGGTCTCAAGACGATCGGGTTCTGCTCTTGAGCCCACAGGACGTTGGCAATCACTGGGATCAGCGCAGCAGAAATGAATAACCGACTTAGAGTGCCCATAACTTACTCCTTCCTCGTTACGCAATTGTTGTGTGTGCGCGCGACCAGGACGCTCGCAATGATGCGCGTTAGTTTCACGTGAGGCTCCTATTGGTCCAGATCAACCCAATTAGCGTCACTGTCCTTCGTGCATGTCTTACCTTTTGGACAGTATTCAAACTTGAAGATTGGGTGAATCTCCCAGTTGGTCTTTCGGTTTAAGTTACGGCCTTCTTTAGCATGTTCGGAGTCATACATCTGTTGGCCGGTCAGTCGCACGAGCAGCTTGCCACCACCTTTAACGATCACAGGATTGACTTTCGCGAAAGTGAAGTTTGGATGATCCAGTCGCCCGCCCGGAGTAAATTCCGCTGTCTGCGAACCTGATTCATTCTTTGCCAGTGTCGGACTCTTCAACGTGGAAACAGCTAGAACGAGTGACAGAAGAAAGAATAAGTGACGCCTCATCGGACGTGAGCCTCCGAGTTGTGGGAATCGGGTTAAAGCGTGAGGCTTATATCACCAACGCAGTTCGCCTACAAGGCCAATGGTTACGCCTTGATTCACAGAACCCGATTTCTATCGAGGTCAAGAAACCCGAACGTTGCGCGACGGACCAGGACGTACTGGCGCAGGAAACGGTCATACGAAAAATGATCTATGCCGCTTACAATCTTGCATGACTCAAGCAGCTCGTGGGCGTTTTCAAGAGAAACGTTTGGTCAAATTTGTTGTTAGTCAAAGTCACAGCAATTTCGCGAGTCGTAGTGCCCAAAGTTCTGTGGAAAAAGAAAAGTGACAAAGTTGCTATTCTAATCGTTTCCCCTTTAACAATTTCGATAAAGATGCAAGCTGACCAAAGAATCTGCTGAGTTGGCATGGTCTGCGAAATTCTTGCGGGAAAGCTGTCAGTTAAAGATTGGCAGATCGATGCTAAGGGTGGCGCGTTCGAGCCGATCGTGAGTGACGAAACTTTTAGAGTCGTTCAAGCTATTCTGAGTGGAAGAAGAGCGACAACGATCAGGCGGCGTCGCAATAATCCGGCGTTCCCGTTGACCCAGTTCGTTAAGTGCGGGTCATGTCAACGACCGCTCACGGGAAGCTACTCAACCAGTCAGAGCCGCCAGCAGCGAAAAACGATTGATGTTCCAATCGTCTTCGGTGAAGGGAATCGTGGTCTGCAAAAGAATCTTAACCGGCTTGCTCATTGATATACCGCAGGGTCGTACCTATGCGCCTTCAGATTTAATGTATGTTCGCAGAGGCCTTGGCTCCCTCTTCGGCTAGCAGTTTTTTGATTACTTCTTCGGTTTCGGCGTATGCGCCTTCGCCTACATGCGTCCAACGCACTCGTCCTTCCTTGTCGAGCACGAACAGCGTGGGCCAGGCTTCTACTTTGTAGGCTTTCCACGTAGCGTAGTCGTTGTCCGAGACAACCGGATACGAAATACCTAACGTGGCAATTTCTCGACGTAGACTGTCGATATTTCTCTCAATATCTAATTCGGGAGTATGCACCCCTATAACCGTCAAGCCCTTGTCACGATAACGCGCGTCCCATGATTTTATGGTCGGCAGGGTGTTGCGGCAGTTGTAACAAGCGAAAGTCCAAAACTCGATCAAGACAACGCGACCGCGCAGGCTCTGAAGCGTCAGTGGTTCGGAATTGATCCATTGACCTCCTGAGATTTCCGGCGCCACGGGTGCGTTGATTTCCTTAACGAGTGTTTGAGGCGGAATCACTTGTTCTCCAGCCGTAAGACGCGAAATACCTGCAGTGATAACACCCAGTGGTCCGCGCCCCGTTGTGTACCCGGCCGCCACCAGGCCAACCGTTAAGATTATTAATAACGTGACGAAAATAATGTTCTGCCGATTCATATTACTTGACTCGGCGGCTTAGAGCCGCGAAAGCCTTATTCGGTTGCTTGCGATGTCCCTGCAACACCGTCTCAGAAACCTGACCCGATTATCCCAGCAGATCTTCGATCTTGATCGGCAGTTCACGAACCCGCACACCCGTTGCGTGGTGGACCGCGTCCGTGATGGCCGCGGCAATGCCGGCGAGTCCGATTTCGCCGATCCCGCGCGCTCCAAGTTCGTTGATCTCTTTGTCCGGATAGTCCAGAAAGTGCACGTCAATCGGCGGCGCATCTGCATTCACCGTCACCATGTAATCAGCCAGATTGCTGTTGATGGGCGCGCCATTCTGCGGATCGTAAATCGTTTCTTCGAACAGCGCCATGCCCATGCCCATGACCACTGCGCCTTGGATCTGATTGCGGGCTGCAAGCGGGTTCAAGATTCGGCCTGCATCCATCACCGTGACAACGCGGCTGACGCGCAAACGCGCGATCTCCGGTTGCCATGAGACTTCGACAAAGTGACAGCCGAACGAGTGCTTCGAGAACTTTGCCCCGGGAATAAAAAACGTCTGCTCGCCCTTGCCGCCCCCTGATACCAGACGAACATTTGCGTGCCGGAGCAGATCCCCGAACGGAACACCTTTCGGGGGACCCTCGGCCTTAACGAATACCCGGCCATCGGCAAGCCCGAGATCCTCAGGTCTATGTCCGAGGAAGGGGGAACTGGGGTTGGTGACGGCGACGATTAGCAGCGATGCAATAGCCTCATTCGCTGCTCCAAATACCGCAGGAACCATTGACTCAGTGACCATCGAAGCACCGGAGATCGGGCCGTCGGGAAGCGAGCTATCGCCCAACACAACCTCGACCTTGTCGAGTGCAACACCTGTCTTCTCAGCCGCGAGCTGCGCCAGGATCGTGTATGTCCCGGTGCCGATGTCTTGCGTCGCCGAGGCGACCCGCACGGTTCCGTCGTTGCGCAGTTGCAGACTGGCTTCAGCGCCAAACCGATCAGCAGGCCACGCGGCGCCGGCCATTCCCCAGCCCAGCGTAAGACCATCACGTTTCATCGAGCCAGGAGTTGGATTACGCTTCGACCAGCCAAACTTTTCTGCGGCCACGTTCAGACATTCGACATAATGCCGAGAAGAAAACTGCAGACCATTCGATTCGTCGAGCTTTGGTTCATTAAGAATCCGGAGCCGAACAGGATCGATCTTAAGTTTCTCTGCCAGCTCGTTCATGGCCGATTCAGTTGCGTAAAGGCCAGGCACCGCACCGGGTCCGCGCATGTCGGCAGTTGCACCGATATTTCGCCGCGCGCGTCCGAAGCTTACGCGCAGATTGGGCGTACTGTAGTGAAAGGGAGTGGCCTCGCCACAGTCTTCGTGGTAATCGTCCAGCATCGACATGTGGTAAACGTAGTCATGCATGAGCGAAACGAGTTTGCCCTCGTTTGTTGCGGCGAGACGCACGCGCTGCTGCGTATGCGCGCGATGCCCGACTGACTGAAACATCATCTTGCGACTGACAACCAACTTTACCGGCTTGCCGAGTTGCTGTGATGCAGCGATCGCGAGCGGGACGTGTGTCCACGGGTAGAGTTTGCCGCCGAAACCCGAGCCGAGAAACTTCGAGATCACTCGCACGTTCTCTTTTGGCAGTCCGAACATCTGGGCCAGAAGGCTGCGAGCGTTGACGACTCCCTGGGTCGAGTCATACACGGTCAGCATCTCTCCTTCCCACATTGCGGTGGTCGCGTGCAATTCAAGCGGATTGTGGGTCTCTGTTGGTGTGGCGTAAGTTTCGTCCAGCTTGACCGGCGCGTTGGCGAATGCCCCATCAGGATCTCCGCGCTTGCTTTGCACTCGTGGCACTGGTCCGTAGGTGGTGAGCACGACGTCTGGATCGTGGCCGGCTTCCAAATGGGTTCCTACACTTGGCGTTTCTTTGGTGTAAGTCGCACGAACCGCATCGGCGGCAGCCTTGGCGGCCTCGAAGGTATCGGCGACTGCGAGTGCGATGTACTGGCCGTAGTAACGGATCACGTCATCTTCGAAAGGCGGCCGGCGTTCTTCACAGACGCGATCGAAGCCCAGTGCGGGCGTTGAGCGAAAAATCTTTTTAATGTTCGCGCGATGAAGAACGGCGCGCACACCTGGCATCCTCTCAGCGACAGTAGTATCAAGCGACCGCAACTTACCGTTCGCGATCGTCGCTTCAACGGGAACGGCATAGAGCATCCCTGGAAAGTGAAAATCGGAAGTGTACTGCGCAAGGCCGGTTACTTTTCGCGGGCCATCGACACGTGGTGTGTCCCGGCCGATTGGAGAGGTGATTGATGTTTCCGTAATCATTGTCGTGTTGACTCCTTCGCTCAACTCGTCGAAGCCATTCTGAGCGCGTGCATCAGACAGCGCTTGGCCAGCTCAATCTTGAATCGGTTCTCGCTTTGCGGTTTGGCGTTGCGCAGCGCGGCCTCGGCTGCCTGTCGAAACGTCGGCTCGGCTGTAGTGTTGCCAGTCAATGCTGCCTCGGCTTCGGGCGAGCGCCAGGGTTTGGTGCCCACGCCGCCGAGCGCGATACGCGCGCGCATGATTTTGCCGCTGGCGATCGTAAGCACGACGGCAGCGGAGGAGAGCGCGAATTCGTACGAGGCGCGGTCGCGCAGCTTCAAATAGACCTGCTTGCTTCCCGCGATTGGGGGCGGAACTGTGACATGAGTAATCAGGTCGCCTGGCTCGAGTACGGTTTCGCGGTTCGGCGTGTTGCCCGGCAAAAGATGAAAATCACCAAATGGAATTGTTCGAGTACTCTTCGGGCCCTGAATATGAACCGTCGCTTCCAATGCCGCCAACGCTACACACATGTCGGATGGATTTGTGGCGATGCAATGCTCACTGGCGCCCAGAATCGCAAGCGTGCGATTGTGACCGGTGATCGCCGGACAGCCGCTTCCGGGCTCACGTTTGTTGCAGGGCATGGCGGTGTCGCGGAAGTAGACACAGCGTGTGCGTTGCAAGAGATTGCCGCCGACGGTCGCCATGTTGCGGATCTGTGCAGATGCGCCCTGTAGAATTGCTTGCGACAGCACCGCATAGTCGTTTTGCACTCTTGCGTGATACGCGAGATCAGAGTTGCGCACCGTCGCGCCGATCTTCAGTCCGCCATCAGACGTGGTCTCAATCTGATCGAGTGGCAGGCGATTTATATCCAGCACGCGGTTGGGAGTCTCGACATTGAGCTTCATCAAGTCGATCAATGTTGTGCCGCCGCCCATGAATCGCACATCCGCTCCCTGCTGCGCCGTCTTCGATTGTGCGGCCGTGGCGATGGCCGCCGCGGGATCATTTGGCCTGATGAATTCGAAGGTGTGCATGAGACTCTCCTTTCTTTAGGTCCCTTTTCGAACCTGCTGGATGGCGGCCACGATATTGGCGTAGGCGCCACAGCGGCAGATGTTGCCACTCATCAACTCTTTCACCGCGGCATCATCGGGACCGCATGGTTCTTTGAGCAGCGCCACCGCTGACATGATTTGTCCCGACGTGCAGTAGCCACATTGATAGCCGTCGCACTCCAGGAAAGCCTTTTGCATTGGGTGCAGCGCGTCGGGAGTGCCGAGACCCTCGATGGTCGTGATTTCGTGTCCATCGTGCATGAGTGCGAGATTCAAACAGGAGAGCACACGCTTGCCGTTGACGTGCACCGTGCACGCGCCGCATTGTCCGTGGTCGCAACCTTTTTTTGTGCCCGTTAGCAAGACGGTCTCGCGAATGCAGTCCAATAAAGTCGTGCGGGGATCAATGCGAAGTTGCCGGTCCTTGCCGTTGATGCGAAGCGTAATCGGCACCGCACCCTCAATCTTCGCCGTGTTGGCGCCGGTCATGCCGGTGTTCTCTGACGCATTCACCGGCAGGGGTGCATACGTCGAAATCAGAGCCGCAGCCGCCGTGCTGCCGCCGGCCGAAAGAAACTCGCGACGAGTTGGGTTTTGCGGATTCGGTAGTTGCTTGTCGGACATGAAGCCTCCGTTCAAATCAATCGGGGTCATCACTGAGCAGGTTCAAGGCTCCGTGGATCGTCTTGCGGGTTAACGTAATCAAGACCCAGGGGCCCGATGGCGTTGACCTGACTGACGTACCCGCCGGACTTGGCCCAGTGGAAATGCGGCGTGTTGCCTGGGAGTATGATCACGCTACCGGGCGGATAAGCTTTCAGCTTGTCGGCGTCGAACTGATCTCCGAGACCGATATAAAAGACACCAGAGATCACCGTGTAGACGCGATCTTCGGGATGAATGTGCGGCATTAGTTTTACGTCATGAGGGACACTGACCCGAATTACGTAAGGGCCTTCTTGAGACGGTTGACCGACAAGCACAGCGAGACGGACCGACGGCGGAAAGGCAGCGAACGCTTGCCACTCCAAATCCTCCTGCCTGATTGCATTGAAGGCTGATTGCGCGGGTTGATGCGGGCGAACTTCGGCCGAAGTTTTTGTGTTTGTCGCCTGTGCCTGTGACATAAAACTCCTCCCCACCAAAAGGCAGCTCTACTTCAACGCTGAAAAGCTGGTCGGGTCCATGAAGTAACTGTCTATGTGTTTCGCCAGCGGCCCATTGACTTCAGACTCAGCCTTTACTTTTTGCCATTCCGGATCGGCCTGGAACGCAGCCCAATTCTTCGTCGCTTCTTCGCGGCTCGGATGCTCAAGAATGTATACAAACATGTTCTCGGAGAACGGCGCATCCTGAGGTCGCCAAAAACCAACGCTCTTCATGTTGTGTCGTTTGAAGATCGCGTCCGTGTGATCGCCAAAGCGCGCAATGAGCGCGTCCATTTTGCCCTCGTTGACGTGATAAATGCGCAGTTCGTAGACATGCGAAGCAGAATTCGATCCGCTGATGTTACTCAAACCCAAAGTCATTGCGGCGCCGCCAATAAAGGATAAAAGCGACGCGGTCTTGATGCCACTTAGCTTTGCCGCCGCGACCTTAAGAGTAGCTAACGCGATGCTTGTAGTTACCATAACGGTGCTCCGATTCGTTCAGTAGTCATGCGTAGTCACAGCGATGTAAACGCCTGAACGATTTCATCTGTAGTTACAATCGCGCCGGCGTAGTTCGGAAGATTCACCTCAAGAGCCGCGTGCATCTCCCGGTCCGAATAATCAGAGACGGCGTCCTTGACGACTGTGACTTCATAGCCAAGCTCTGCGGCGTAACGAACGGTAGCCTCGACGCAAGTGTGGGCGATCAGTCCGATCACAATCAGTTGGTGGATACCATGCTTCTTGAGCTGCAAATCAAGATCGGTATTCGCGAACCCACTGGAACACCAATGCTCCTGCGCGACTATGTCGCCCGGTCGCGGTTTGAACTCATTGCGGACCTCGCCGCCCCAGGTGCCCGCTTCGAAGGCCTTACTCTTCCAACCTAACTTCTGAATCGGGACGATGTATTTCCACGTCTCGTAATCGCCGGGGCGATAGCGGTGGTGGAGCGCATAGAAGATCCGGATGCCGGCAGTCCGCGCCGCCTCTACAGTCTGGGCCATGTGAGGCACACATTGATTTGCTTCGGCCACGTCTTTTATGCGATCCCAGATCTTGCCACCCTCGGAAATGAAATCGTTGTACGGATCGATCACGACCAGTCCAGAAATCGCCTTCGTATATTTAACTTCGCTCATTAGGCCTCTAGTTTTTGCCGACACGTGTTAACAAGCTCGGTCATCGTCTGTTCTGTGAAATCAATGCGGCTTCGCTCGCCATTCAGGTCGACGCTCTTTGCTCGCATCTGCCAGTGCGCGCCGAACGCCGTCTGCATCGAAATCAGCAGCGTACACGGGCGTGCCCGGCTGTTGCCGCCAGGAGTCGTCGATCCCACCAGCATCGACACCATCAAATCCGAGTTCATCTATAAGGCCCAGCACGACGGACTTTGCTCGTTGGTCATCGCCGGCAACCGGAAGCGCGATGCGTCCGGGAGTTCCTGCAGGTTTCCCCAGCTTCAAAAGATGTTCTGCGTAAATGTTGTTGAAGGTCTTTATAACCGGTCGTCGAAGTTGCTGCGAAACCCAACGGCTCTCAACCATTCCATCTTCGATTCCGGCGATGCGACCGTCGCGCTGTTGCGGATAGTAGTTACTCGTATCGATGACTACTACGCTCTCCGGTACACCAGCGAATAGGCCAGTTGGCAGTTCCGGAATGTTTTTCAGAGGAATTGTTACGATGACAACGTCGCCACGCTGTGCTGCTTCAGTGACTGAGACGGGTGTCGCGCCAGTCTCAGCAGCCAGACCGGCGAGACTCTCGGGACCTCTTGAGTTAGCTACGAATACGTTATGTCCAAGTTGGCGAAAGCGCCGAGTTAGATTGCCGCCAATGTTTCCTGCACCAATGATTCCTATATTCATTTTCTTCTCACTTCCAAAGTTCATTTATGTACTCATCACCAGTGATTTCTTAACAGAGCTACCTTCTTCACTCCCGCTTTATGATGAAGACTGTTTTGTCGTCAATTCGGTCTTCTTCTCCAACCTGCCGCAGATGGTCGTCGTCTTTTGTGGCGTTTTCCAGCAGGGTATTGCAGATATCTCTCGCTGATTTGGAATAGTTCTCCCGCATCACAGACTCGAGGTGTTGCCGTTCTTCCGTATCGCTCCCGTCATAAACGCCATCGGTGTACAGGAAAAGAATGTCGCCCGGGCTCATTAGCGTAATTTCAGCAACATCTGACGAGTTAGCCAGCCTGGGCCGAAATTTCATCGAGAAATACCGCTTACGATCCGGATGGTCAGCAGCAATCTGCAGGCCGAGAGGCAGGAATTGCACCATTCGATCACTGTCCAGATCTACAAATCTCTGATGTTCAGCAGAGAACACGAGCGGCGGCGGGTGTCCAAAATTTACAAATCGGAAATAGCCGTAAGGGTGCACTTCACCATAAAGCATGGTCGCAAGCTCGCGCGCGTTTTCTTTCTCACTTATACCCAACGCGTTACGAGCCGTGACCGATTGCGCCAAACGCAAGTTGATGTTTTCAAAGAGCTCCGGCGTCGTCGTGCCGTGATGATCCAGCTCGGATAGCATGAAAGCATGAAACGTATCGTGGATAGTCGAAGCAATTTTCGCCGCAATAAGTCCGTGTCCTTGTGCGTCCACCAACAGTACTCCGGCAACGTTATAGAGGTCGTGGAGGGCGGCGGCGGCCCGCACTTGCTCCGAGCTTCGTGCCTCTCTGTATGCGGCTTCCAAATCGGAACCAAATTCCGGCCTGGATCTCAACCACTCCACATGATCGTCTACTGAATTACGCGGTGGCGTGCCTGGCGGGAGCGGATCGAGATACTCCTTCGATAACTTCAGGGCCTGTTGAATGCGGGCATCGAGGTCATAACGCTGATCGAAGTTTATATATTCAAATAAATCACCGCCCACCTTTCCTGCAGGAGCAGAGTTCCCGTACATCTCGATTCCGGAGATATGCGGAATGGCCCCTTCCACCGGCATGAGCCGCTCACGCAAGTATTCATCGATCGTCAGTTCTGTGTGCAGTGTCGGACTCGCCATGTTGCTTCCCCGCGCAGTTACGTCACTCAAAGTCAGACTTGTTGACTTCGATCAGCAGATACACCGGCCATCGTCACTTAAGTCGGCAATTCTGTACCAGCCTGCTCCGCCGCCATGTACGCCGCGTACCACACGGGCCAGTTCTCATCTCTCTGCCCGCCCATGCGTTTCTCGTGCTCTCCATGAGCCGTGGCGGCACGAATGAGGGCGCTGATTAAATCGGTTTCGGAGCCGAACGAAGTCACGCCCGTGTCGATGCGGCCGGCCAGCCGTGTGGTAATTTCCTGGAGCATCCAGCTATTGCCATCTGGATCGCTGAACAATGCACGCGAGCGGTACGTGCCATGTTCAGGATCGATGCCACTGGCGGGACCATTGGGGGTGAGATGGAAGATCTCTCCTACGTCGATGCCGTTTGACACGAGCGCGTTTCGCGCAGACTCGATGTCAGAGACGACCAGGTAATTCTTTTGGGCGGCGCCCGGCGCAGCCGAAGTGAGGCCCCTGCCGAATTGCACCGAGCAAGCCGAGGCATGTGGGGTGAATTGATAAACGCCGGAGCCTGGCGGTGTCGCGTCCTGCCGCCATCCGAGTTTGCGATAGAACTGCTCTGCGCGATCAGCATCCGCGACGGGGATAACGATTACCTCGAGTTTCATATCGACTGTTTTGAGACCAATGTTTGCCTCGGCTGTCTTTTGTCCTGTAGTTTGAGTCACGATATTTCTCCCTTTCAGATCTTTTGAGCGTCACGATACGAAAGCGTGCTGCCCGGCTTACGAATTTGCCGCGGCACTGGCCTTGGCGCTGTAGTTTCGTGCTTCGATAGCTTTCAAGGTGTTTGCAAACCATTTCTTCAGCTGTCCCTTGCCGACAACGCCAAGGAATGCGCCAAGCAACTTACCCTTAAGATTCTTTCCATCCCGCACAATCACTACGTCAACATCAGTTGTGCCATTGGGCTGTGGCGTTAACGTATAGGTGTGGCCCGACTTGCCTCCCCAAGTGTTCGAGTCCGTTGTCGTAAGCACGATATGTTTCGGATCGCCCCAGTCGTACCGCAGTCTTTCCCAAATCCCGCCCGAGCCCTCGGTGACATCGGCAGAAGTTGAACCCTTCTCATGAACTTTAAGATACTCATCGGTGCTGTTACCGAAGAGTTGCGAACGCCCCGGTCCAAAGTCAGTCAGTCCGGCAAGGAACTGCTCGGGCGTCGCGGTGGTTGTCAGTTTGAAGTGAATTGTGGACATGACTCTCTCCTTCCTTAGGCAATGCAGTCAGTACCATCTGCGTAAGCAGATGGGATAAGGCGACTTCTTAACTCATCCGCTCACGCGGATGGTACTGACCCGGCTCAAGGATTCGCCCTTCTTGAATGTCATAGACCAGCTTGCCCAGATTCATTTCTGCCTCTCTCGTCTGAAAGCGGTGTTCAAACGCAGCCTTTGTCAGTTGCTGGAACTCATTCGTGCGTGTTCCCTCAAGGAAGAGATCAGAATCGCGACGAAGGTCATCGGCTGACGGTAGGCAGATCGCGTTGACCCGTTCCTTAACCATTGCATGTCCAGCGGCCGGAAACTTCGCGACACGATGAGCGAGTGAGCTGACGAAATCATCAATCTCGCTGGCCGGCAAAGCTCGATTGATCCAACCATATCGTTCGGCCAGATCCGCATTGTAATCTTCGGCGCTCAACATAACTTCCAGTGCGCGACCGCGACCCATCAATCGCGCAAGGTGTTGGGCGCCACCAGCGCCGGGAATGACTCCAAATGAAGGTTCGAACTGACCGAAGATTGCCGTTTCTCGCGCAGCAAATCGCATGTCACATGCCAATATGAATTCGCTGCCAACACCACGCACACGACCTTCGATCTGAGCGATTGAGACGAGACGGCTGGTGCTCAAATGACGGAGCACCTGTCCAATCGAAGCATCGCCGTCTAATTTCGCCGCTGCCTCCCGATTCTCTTTGATTCGGGTCACGTCGACGTGGGAGATGAAAAAGTCGGGATCGGCGCTCTTGAAGACGAGCACTTTCACAGTTTCATCAGCCTCAGCCTGTTGAATGAGCGAGACGAGATCCCGTATCAGCTCCGGACCCTCGAGGTTCATAGGCGGCGCGTCGATCTCCGCGAATAGAACGCCGCCTTCGGTTCGCACATTGAGTTTCTCAAAATCCATGGCTTATCTGTCTGTATTGCTCGTACGTGGCCGGAGTAGACCACGACTTTCAATTTGAATCTATTAGATGAAGGTATCGGTCGATACCTTGGTATTGGGTCGATTATTTCTCCTGGAGCGAGTTAACTCATCTCATCACAAGTCGAAATGGCGCTTGCAGAACGGATAACAGAAAACATGGTGGGGCGTGGCGATCGGAATCGAACCGATACATAAAGTTCTTTAGAGATCAGTTTCCGACGCCTTTTGCGACATCCTTTCCCACGCTCTTTGCGGCATCCAAAATTACGTCCAGGACTTCACTGGGCTTGGAAAGCATTGCAACGTGGCTGGACTTTAAGATGGTCGTCTTTGCATTTGCTCTTTTGGCCATCCTTTTTTCAAGATCGGGATTGATGGCGTTGTCTTCCGATGAGACCACATACCACGATGGTTTTGTTTTCCATGCGGCATTGACGCCAGGATCACCAAATACTTTTTGGAAAGCGGGTTGCTGCACAGCGTACACCACATCCTGCTCCTTCTGAGTTAAATCTCCGGCAAAAGCTTTGGCAACTCCTTCTCTGGAAAGCGTTAGGTACCCGTTAGCATTTTGAATGAAACCTGAAAGAATGGTTGGAGCAGCGCTCTTACCCAGGGAAGCGGCGGTTTCGCCCTTGTCCGGTGCAAATGCCGCGATGTAAACCAAGGCTTTAACGCGCGGGTCTACACCTACTTCAGTAATGACAAAGCCGCCCCAGGAATGTCCCACCAAAATAACATCGCCGCCCGCGCGATCTATCGCTCTTTTCGTTGTGGTGACATCATCTTCAAGGGATGTAGTCGGATTCTGTACCGAAATTACTTCGTACCCCTGATCCACGAGCGGGTTAATCAATTTGTTCCAGGAAGAACCGTCTGCCCAAAGTCCGTGGACAAAAACAATAGTTGGTTTCTTGTTCATAGAACCTCCAGTCTGTGCAAAAGTGCTTGAAATTAAAATTGAAACGCTGACCACTACCAAGAAGACTGACTTTTTCATAATTCCTGTCACCTCTTTCATTAATTTACGGACTTTGGGATTACACGCCCAGTGAGCACAAGAATCTATTAGACGAAGGTATCGATCGATACCTTGGTATTGGCCGCTGCTCACTAACTTGGCTTTTAGGCACGATGGGTTCATCCTCACACGCATGGATTCACGGCCGAAAATGTTCGCGGTCTATGACAATCTGGTTGACCGGCCGGTAAGCCAACTCAAGCGCAGCGAAGTCGAACTAAAACTTATCGTCGACATGATTCCGGCGATGGCCTGGTCGGCTCATCCCGATGGGACGGGGGAATTTTTCAACCAACATTATCTTGATTACGTTGGTCTCCAAATTGACCAACTAATAAATTGGGGGTGGACGGTTGCGGTTCATCCCGACGATCTGGAAACCCTCACACTCGCGTGGCAGCAGATAAGGGAATCCGAACGACCGGGCGAGGCCGAAGCGCGTCTGCGTCGTCATGATGGTGAATATCGTTGGTTCTTGTTTCGTGCCAAACCTCTTCTCGATGACTCGGGCCGTCTCGTCCATTGGTATGGAATAAACATTGACATAACGGAAAGAAAGATCGGGTTGGAGCGTTTGCAGGCAAACCAGGACCTGCTCGATCTGGCACAAAAGTCAGCCGGAGCCATGGCCTTTGATTGGTACATACAACAGGAGACCAACTACTGGTCGCCCGAACAGGAAGCTCTGTTTGGTTTGGCCCCGGGCACTTTCGACGGAACCTACAAGACTTGGAAAAAGATGATGTATGCGCCCGACTGGCCGACGGTGGTCGACGCCATTAAGCAAGCTCACGAGACTGGAAGGGTATCGGCTGAATATCGCGTGGTGTGGCCCGACGGAAGTCTTCACTGGCTCTCGACAAATGGCCGAATGTTCTTTGACGACGCGGGCGAGCCGTTGCGAATGGTTGGATTTACCTCGGACGTCACTCGGCGAAAGAACGTGGAAGAAGAACTGCGTCGGAGCGCCGCATTTCTCGCGCAGGCGCAACAGCTCAGTCGCACCGGCAGTTTTTCCTGGCGAGTCGCGACAGACGAAATCACCTGGTCAGAAAATCTTTATCGGATTTATGAGTTGGAGCCCGATACGACTATCACACTCGGCGTAATCCGCACTCGAGTCCATCCCGACGATCTCACCTTGTACGAGAAAATGGTCGAGCAGGCAATAAACGGCAGCGCAGACTTTGAGTGGCAGTATCGTCTGTTGATGCCCGACCAATCGATCAAGTACCTGCACGCCGTCGCTGTTGCTACCAGGGACCCCGCTGGTCAATTGGAGTACATCGCCGCAGTTCAGGATGTGACGCGGCGCCGAAAATCTCAGGAGGCGTTGGACAAAGCAAGATCCGAACTTGCACACGTCGCCAGAGTTATGAGCCTTGGCGCCCTCACGGCTTCGATTGCGCATGAGGTCAATCAACCCCTATCGGGAATCATCACCAATGCGAGTACCTGCGTGAGGATGTTGGACGCTGAGCCGCCCAACGTTGATGGCGCGCGTGAGACTGCGAAGCGCACGATTCGCGATGGTCGCCGCGCTGCCGATGTAATCACTCGGCTGCGCGCTCTCTTTAGTAAGAAGGAAGCGGCACCGGAGCTGGTGGATCTGAATGAAGCGGCTCGCGAAGTGATCGCGCTGTCGCGCAGTGAACTGGAGCAGAACCATGTGATTTCGCGGACCGACCTTGCCGATGAATTGCCAATGGTTACGGGTGACCGGGTGCAGCTGCAGCAGGTGATTCTTAATCTGCTACGAAACGCCTCAGATGCGATGAGCGGCGTGGACGATCGTCCGCGCGAATTGCTCTTGAAAACTGAAGTCGAGGAAGGAAACCGTGTTCGTGTGAGTGTGAAGGACGCAGGAACAGGTTTCGAATCAGAAAGTCTGGACCGACTATTCGAGTCATTCTACACAACCAAAGCTGAGGGGATGGGAATGGGTCTCTCCGTTAGTCGCTCAATTATTGAGAACCATCACGGTCGTCTGTGGGCGACCCCGAATGATGGTCCGGGCGTGACGTTCTCGTTTTCAATTCCTCGCGGGGACCAAGTTCAATAATCTCCAATCACTACTAATCGTCAGGCCGATGCGCTGAATCGATCGGTATTGAATTCGATTCCGGTGAGCTTCTCGCTGAGACGCCAGAGTCGCTCGGCGAGCTCGGGGTCGATAGCCCACGGGAGCACGCCGGTTATTTCCTGATCCAATCCTCGTAAGGAGAAATCCGTCTCGACTTTGGCGATGTCGCAATCCAGGCAGTAAACGCCGCCTTTGCCATTCAACTGGGGACTGGTAGCGCACCACACACTCGTCGCTGCGCCTTGTTCTGTTGTCTTGAAGAACCCACTGAAGCCCGTGATTTCTTCCGGCGCCATATGCCGAGCCAGGTTGGTGTGGATTCTGCCGGGATGAACAGCGAAAGCGCGGATGCCTTGTGGTTCGCCGCGCTTGTCTAGTCCCACGGCAAACAGGGAATTGGCGGTCTTAGACTGACCGTACGCCTGCCACTTGTTGTACTCACGTCGCTCAAAATTCGGATCGTCAAAATCGATGCCACCAAAGCGAATTCCGGTGGAAGACAGGGAGACGACTCGTGCCTTTCCGGCACGTTGCAAAGCCGGCCATAATCGCGCCGTCAACTGGAAGTGACCAAGATGATTTGTCGCGAACTGAGACTCGTAACCGCGCGCGTCTCGTTGAAATGGTGTCGCCATGATGCCGGCGTTGTTGATGAGAATATCCAGTGGCCGTTTGGAGTTCAGAAATCTTTGGGCAAAGGCATCGATCGAAACGGGATCGATTAGCTCCAGCGTTTCCATCTCTACATTGGCTATGCCAGCGAGTGCAGGGCGTGCTTTCTCGGGCGTTCTCGCAGGTACGATGACTTTAGCGCCAGCCTCCGCCAGCGCCCGAGTTGTCTCCAACCCGACGCCAGAATAGCCACCGGTCACGATCGCGATCTTTCCTGTCAGGTCGATCTCGGCCAGAACTTCCTTCGCTGTTGTCTCTGGTCCCAAGCCTGAATTCAACGGATTCTGTTCGGTTGTCATGGAAACTCCTTCGCGATTAGTCGCCCCACCGACGCTCGCCATCAACGTGGTTCATTGGCGATCACAACTTTCCCGTAACCCTGTTGCGTATTGCTCAGTCTTATTGCTCTCACAAATCAACTACTCCCGCGCGAGCAGCTGCCGTATCTTTTGCGCGAACTGAGCCGGCGTGTGATCCCGAGCGACGCCTTCAACCAGAATCACATCGCCGATCAAATGATCGGTCCGCAAGTGCACGATCTTTTGGTATGCGGGCGATCCATACCATTCGCGGGCTTTGGTGATATCTGGAAACGAAAGCACGATCGCCGAGCCCGGCCAGGCTCCTTCGACAACATCCATCTGGCCGCCCTGGACAATGAACTTGCCGCCGAACGGATCCAAAGTCGCCTGCACTTGATCGAGATAATCCAGCACGTCATCGTGCAGGACACCCGGTTGGCGTAAGTGATTTATTAGATAAGCACTCATTCAAACCCGAATTGTTACCGCAACTTCTTAAAAGCCGCGCGCAAGTCGCTCACAAAAAGCTCCGGCTGTTCCCAGGCCGCGAAGTGCGTGCCTTTGTCATGCTTGTTGTAGAAAATGAGTTTGGCATATGCCTTCTCCGCCCAACTCTGCGGCGCCTGGTAGATCTCTTCGGCGAAAGCGCTTACGGCAACCGGGATGTTAACGCCTCTTACATCGAAGAAGCCGCCTCCGGGCGGAAGAGTATGCCGAGTGTCCCAGTAGAGGCGCGCTGACGAGATCGCAGTGTTCGTCAACCAGTAGAGCGTCACGTTGTCCAGGACATCGTCCCGCGTCAAACCTTCAGGCTTGCCGTCAAACGTGCGTGCGATCATGTAATAACTGCGAATGTCATGATCGATCATCCACGCCGCAAGACCGACGGGCGAATCGACGATTCCGTACAAAGTCTGCGGGCGGTTGTTCATTTCGAGAGCGTAGCCCAACCCGTTTTTGTAAAAGTCAATGAGTTGATCCCAGGCGTGTTTCTCATCAGGCGAGAGTCCAGCGGGCTCCGGCCCACCCATTGCGACGGCCCTAGAAATATCGGCCGGCACGGTCGCCGCCATGTTCGTGTGAATGCCGAGCAATCCCGGCGGCTGTTGCAGTGCCATGATCTCGGAAACCGCGTTGCCCCAATCGCCACCTTGTGCCACGTACTTTGTGTAGCCGAGCCGTTGCATCAGCGTAGCCCACGCCTTGGCAATGCGGACCGGGTTCCAGCCGGGCGCGGTTGGCTTAGCAGAGAAGCCATAGCCCGGTAGCGACGGAATCACGACATCGAACGCGTCCGCCGCGATCCCGCCATGCGCCGTTGGATTAGTTAACGGATCGATGATCTTTAGCTGTTCGATGATTGAGCCCGGCCAGCCATGCGTGATGATGATCGGCAAGGCATTTTCATGCTTCGAACGTACGTGAATGAAGTGAATGTCGAGCCCATCGATCTCGGTGATGAAGTGCGGCACTGCTTTGAGCTTCGCTTCGCCTTTGCGCCAGTCGTAGTCCTTTCCCCAATAGCTGGCGAGCTTCTGCATCGTCGCCATCTGCACACCTTGCGAGGCGTCGTTGACCTGCTCACGTTCGGGCCACTTAGTGGCGTTAACGCGCCGGCGCAGATCAGTAAGTTCAGCGTCAGAGAAATTAAATTGAAAAGGGCGAATTGAGGTCTTGTCACTTCCTTGTGCGGCGCCTGCGTTCGTCATGATGTGATCCTTTTTGTTGGTTCTGAATTGGGTCTCCACCAATGCCTCGGCTATGGTCGCTGGGCGAAACGCAACGGCCAGCCCTAACATAGAGCTCGTCTTTAGAAAACTACGCCGCTATTTCTCATGGATGTTTTTCACAGTGTTCTCCTTTAAA
>CBFHBA010000016.1:0-98554 GCA_965653675.1 uncultured bacterium | reverse complement strand
AGGGCATGACCGCCCTGCCCACAGAGAAGTTCTCCGCCGCCTACGCTGAACCCAATCCAGACTGCTCCGCTGCGATCTTCCGCAAACGAGACTGGGTAGACGTCTTTCAGCGAAGGTAATCCATCCGTGTCCGTGTAATGATGAAAGGTTTCCGTTGATCGCTCCCAGCGCGAAAGTCCGTGACCGTTGCTTCCATTCACGGTGGCGATCCAAATATCGCCGCGCGAGTCCTCGAAGGCGCGAAGTACGACATCACTAGCCAGCCCGTCGCGGGCCGTGTAAACATTTTTCGGCGGCGTGTGGGCAAGCAATTCGAAGCTGCCCACCTTCGGATAACGTAGCAGTCCCTTCGCGGTAGCAACCCACCACTCGCCGGCTCGATCCTGAAGCACGAGTTGGTTCCAACCCCATCCCCAACTTGTATCTTTCGGCAGGTCGAGATGGATGGCCTCGAAGCGTTCACCATCGAACCTGTTGACAAGAGTTTCTTCGTAAAGCGGCGGGCCTTTCCGTCTTAACACGCCGAGCACGAACAGATCGCCAGCCCGATTTGTGAAAATGGCTGTCGCTGAGTCAAATCCATCTGCTCCAGTAAAAGTCGTAATTCCGCTACGCGCGAGTTTTGCCGCGCCGCCGTTGGCCATGCCCACCCAAAGGTTATCATCGATGTCTTCCGCCAGTGCCTGGACCTGATTTGAACTCAAACCGTTAGACTGCGCATAAACGTAAAACCGAAAATTATGGCCGTCAGCGGTAACCAGGATTCGAACCAGACCATCGTTGCTGCCGGCCCACAAACTTCCGTCCGAAGCCTGAAACAATTGGGTGATCCAATTGGGCACGCCGTCTTTCGTCGCGTAAACTCGCGCGACCACCGGCCGCGAAGCATTAGGATCTGAAACAAGAAGAACCAACCCGCCTTCGGTGCCCGCCCAGATGCGTCCCTCTCGATCCTGTAGCAATGAGTGGATCGAGACATCAGGTAAGCCCTGATGAGTATCGTAATGAAAAACTCGACCGTCCCCAGAGCGATGATAGATGCCGCTGATGGAACCAATCCACAGCGAAGCATTTCGATCTTCGATAATCGAAGTGATGTTGTGTGTCTCGCCGTAAACCGGTGGCAAGCCCACATCTATGAACGTGAAGTCAAATCTCTCTTTATCTTTTTCAACACGATAGAGACCGCGCTCCGTTCCGCACCAGATTACTCCTGCGTGATCCTGCATGACGACAGCTATAGCTTTTGACTTTTCGTCCGTGGCGGGAACATAAGTCGTGAACATTGGAATCGAATTTTGAGAAGCCGGGCCTGGAATCTGAGATTGTTTGGTATCTAATCCGGGATTCGCAATGCGTGGCCGCGGAATACCATTTGGATTGAAGCGAGCCAGTCCGCCATCGGTCGCGACCCAATAGTCACCTTCGCTCGTCTCCAGCAGGTCATTAATCACGGGACTGGGCAATCCATCATTGACTCCATAAGTCGTGAACGTGTAACCGTCGAACCGCGAGATTCCTTCGAACGTGCAAAACCAAAGAAAGCCGCGCGAATCCCGCACGATCTTATTGACAATGTTGTGAGCCAAGCCGTCTGCAGTCGTGTATGCCTTAATAGGCAAGCGCTCGGCAGCAGCAGAAACAGAAATGCCTAGTAGGCACGCCACGAGGGTCAGGTGTCTCAGAAGATTCGCGGTTCTTAGCGGCCTCGCTGTCATAAACGCAATGCCAAATCGCGTCGGAGCGCCTATTTAGTGTGGCGAATTATAGCTCCGGGGAGTACGTTTCGTTATACCAAGGCTGATACCGCAAAAATCTCGCGCGTCCATTAAACGTCTAATCGGCCTTCGCGCGCGTCTGTAGAGCGCGGTAGAGTGGTCCGTGCCGCGAGGTTCCAAAGATTGCACAGACTATGAGGGCTGCGCGTGCGGCCATAGTCGTCAAAGCTCGCGGACGTTAAAATTTTCATCCGCTGACGGAAAGACAATGATCCAGTCGGTCACGGTAGGTGCGGCTGGCAACTGTCCCGGAGCAAACAGCCCATTGGCATGACGCGCTTGTTCTGCTTCTGGCGGTACAATGATGTCGAGAAAAAGGTGAGTGTGCCCGTCAATCAAACCCGGCAACAAACTAGCGTTACCGAGATCGATCATTTTCGTGTCGTCGCCGGCGTAGCGTTGCAGTTGTGACGGCGAACCGACTGCCTTGATCTTACCGTTTTCGATCAACACCGCAGCTGGCGAGAGGACGTTCCCGGTGGGATCGAGCAAGTGCTCAGCTCTTAATAAGATCGCTGGATTCGCAGCTTGCCCGGACCTGACCGGAAATGTGTGCAAAGTAACAAGTGACAGTAAAATGATGGTTAATAGTTTCTGCATCCGAACTAACTCTTTCATTTTGTAACCCTCCCCAAAAAACTGGACAGGTTGAACCGAGCGATTTTGAAAATATGCCATGGGAATTGTCGTACTAACATTTTGTCTTCTCCTGGTTCTTGCGGACAGCCTTGTCGCGCAGGAGAAACTTTCACCGTTTATATTTGGTGACCAGATAATTAATCACGGCTTGTGCCCCCATCAATGCAACGCATACAGATTTCCGTCATCGCTTCCAAAGTAGATCATTCCGTCGGCAACGGCCGGAGACGATCTCATCCAGCCGAGAGGACTTCTGAACCGCCACTTTCGTTTTCCTGTCTTTATATCGACCGCATAAAGATAACCGCCGGCGCTACCGAAATAGGCGATGTCACCGGCAATCGACGCCGACGAGATAATCGCCCCCTCGGTCTTAATGCTCCATTTCTCTGCTCCGTTCTTCGTCGATAGTGCCCGGAATTGCCCATCATCAGCGCCGAAATAAACCGTCTGATTTTCAATTGCGGGAGAAGATCGAATTCGATCATTCGTTTTGAATCTCCATCGTTCGTGTCCAGACTTAGCATCGAGCGCATAGAAGATGCCATCCATGCTGCCGAAATAGACCGCGCCATCGGCAATTGCTGGTGACGAGAGGATTCTGTACCCGGTTTTGAATCGCCATTTTTCCTGCCCGGTCGCAAGGTCAATAGCATATAGATGAGCATCCCAACACCCGAAATAAACCATGCCGTCAGCTATCGCCGAAGAGGATTCAATCCAGCTTCCGGCTTTGAACTTCCAGCGTAACTTTCCCGAGACGACATCAACTGCGTATAGAAACGTGTCCGCGCTGCCAAAGTAGACAACACCGTCGCTTACTGCCGGCGCCGAATAGACCCGGCCTTCGGTTCTGAATCTCCACCTTTCATCGCCTGTCTTGGCATCAACCGCATAGAGATAACCATCGTGACTGCCGACGTACACCGTTTCCTCAGCAACTGCGGGAGAAGAATAGACGACATCGCCGGTCTTGAATTTCCACTTCAGTTTGCCTGTCAGCGCATTGGCCGCATAGAGGTAACCATCGTCGCTGCCAAAATAGACTGTCTCCCCAAAAACCGTCGGAGAAGAAAACCACGCTTCTATCACTCGTTCGGTTTTGAACTTCCATTTGACTCCATGTAGTCGCTGAAGGCTCTCGGTTTGGTAAACGCCGGTGCGCCGCAGGTTCGCGCGAAACAAGGCGGCTGGTGATAACGCACCTTGAGACATCGGCAACTGTAATGAAGCAACAGCTTCGATTCCGATGAGTATCAAAATGACGACGACAATAGCTCTCTTCAATTTCAACAGTAATAATTTTATTCTCAACTCCTGAGTCAAAGAAGTACGATGAATGTCACGTCTGTCGGACACCATAACAAGTCAAGCTGCGCTGGATCGCGGCTCTGCCTGGCGCTCGTAGAGCCAAAATGCCGCCATTCATCGCCCGCAACTCGCCACTCTCGTATACTGAGCACCGTGGCGATTAGTAGCTGCATGAACTGAAGCTCGACGGCTATCGAATCCTCTGCCGCATCGATCGCGGAATACGGTTCTTCTATTTATTTCGCTTTTCTTACACAAGCTTGAAGCAGTTTGGGCGCCAGCGCTTTCGTGGCATCGTGTTCGCGTAAACAAATTTTTGGAAGGGCGGAAGTTGAGATCCTGTCTTTTCAGAAGGGAGATAATGAGATGATCAAACAAATGACACGGAGTTTTTTGGGGGCGCTGGGTTTTGCCTCGCTGCTGGCGGCGATGTCGTGCTCACAAGCCAGGGACAGCAATAAATTCGCAACCGCCGCGGCCCAGGGCGGAATGGCTGAAGTCGAGATGGGAAGACTTGCGGAACAACGAGGATCTGATCCGGCCGTCAAACAATTCGGCGCGCGGATGACAGCAGATCACGGTCGGGCGGACGCTGAACTTAAAGCTATCGCCGAAAAGAAAGGCATTCAATTACCGAATGATCTGAATGCAAGTCAGAGGTCGGAATTAGATAAGCTCGCGAAGCTTTCGGGGGCTGATTTTGATAAAGAGTACATGTCGACAATGCTTAGGGATCACGAGAGCGACGTGAAGGATTTTGAAACTCAAGCGAAGCAAGGTGGTGATCCTGAGATCAAGGCTTTCGCGGATAAGACGCTGCCAGTGCTCAAACAGCATTTGCAAATGGCGCAGTCGACGGCGAAGAAAGTAGGCGTTTCGTAACTACGAGTTCCTGTGACGTCCAGCCCGATTCCAGGCGCTCTCCTCTTCCGTCGTTTTCCAGTCGTCATAGACGCGAAAACTTATGATGAAACAAAAGTACGATCAAACACTCTGACGTTGCCTTGGTGCGTTCGGTGGGGTAACGCCGGGCAACGGTCTCCTTATCGTTGTTGGAACTCAGGGGATCCGAGCAAGAGAGTAATTATTTCTGAAATATAAAGATCGGGAGTCATTGGTGACCCACCCTTGGTGTCGTAACTGGCGGAAAGATTGGTCGGCGCGACGTTCGCTCGCGATTCGAAAGTGTGTTGCAGGACTTCGCGCATACGCGCCGAAATGTCGCCAATCATAATCACACTTATCAATCTGTTCGCAACAGGTATGCGTTCCGTCCGATCAACGTTAAGTAGAAGTGGATCAAGGCGAATGCTGGTTCCCTTGATCCGGTTTGCGGCTAATGCACTTGCAAAATTCAAACGGTTGACCAACGTGCCACCTGAAAGCCATTGATCAGCTCGGTCCGCGTAACCGTCAGGCGTAATGCGACCAAACAAAGGTTCGCCCATGCTTGCGATCGCATCAAGCACGGGCCGGCCACCGTCGGTCTCCGCATTCAGCGACCGCATAGCAGCGACTACATATTCGAACGGAGAACGAATCTTCGCTCTATAGGCGCTGGCCGAGAAAAACTCTCGTGAAGTAATGATTGTGCGCAACGTTTCTCGAACCGATCCATCTGTTTTGAGGAAGACCTGCGCTGCGCGATCAACCACCGATTGGGGCGGATCATCGCTGATGAAGCGCCGCGCCAGCTTGGTTGCGATGAAGTGCGCGGTCGCGGGATGTGTAGCGAGAATATCAAGCACGCGCTCGCCATCGGCGATTCCACCACCTGCCGGAATCTTGTGACCAAGTACGACTTTCTCGCCGTTGTCATGCAAGCCTGGGCGATAAACAAACAATCCCTCTTCATTCGGCTTTTCGATTGTCCAGCCGGTAAAGCAGCGTGCAACTTCCTGCACGTCTTTTTGGGTGTATCCGCCGTCGACACCCAGCGTGTGCAGTTCCATCAACTCGCGCGCGTAATTTTCATTTATGCCCCCATCGGTACCTGCCGGCTTATTCTTTGTAGCGGCGTATGGCCGCGGAACGCTGGAGCGCCAGTTATCAAGATAGAAAAGCATCGCTGGCGAATGCGCGGAAGCGCCCAACAGGTCACGAAACCGGCCCAGCGCGAACGGACGAATCGTATCGCGATCAAAACTGGTCAATAAATATCTGTCATCATCCTTGTTCGCAAAGACGTTGAAATGATTCTCCCAGAAATTGACCATCACCTCGTATAGCTGACGTTCACTGTAAATCGCGCGGAGTAGCGTCGCGCGCTGCAACTCAGTGACGACCATCTGTGGATTCTTTGGTGGAGGTGTCGGCTTCGGCGTTGCCACATCGCGAAGCATGTCGGCTTGTGTCGATTTGCCGGGTTTTGGCGTTGCTTCAGGAGTTTTTTCCGGCTTCTCGGATTGAGTACCGAAGTCCTTCTTACCTTCTCGTTCACTCATCATCGACCCCGAACCTGAGATCGGCGATAACTGCGCCACTTGAACTGGATTTTGCGCGATCGGCTTTTGCGCGGGGGTGTCTGGAGTCTTGGATGGTGTAGCAGAAGGAACCGGTGTCGGTTTCGGCGGCGTGTACTGTTGGATGATTACCGGTGTGGCCATCCCCAGGGTAGGCAATGTCTTCAGTCTGTTTATTACCGAGCTATCATCGAGAGAGTCAGAATCCAACTGCTGTGCGATGAAGGCGCTGACGCCCATCGCTTTGACGCGCTCGAAATCACCGGGCCGTGCGCCAAATGTCAAACGCGATAGCACATGTGCAACGCGTTGATCTTCAGTTATCGACTGCTTTCTGGCGACTCTCGTTCGTCCTTGGGCGGTGGCAACCAGCGCGATCGCGGACTGGTTGATAAGAACTAAGGAAACAATAATAGCGATCACCGGAGAAGACTTGCGCTGTGTTTCTGAATGACGATAAATGCTAATTCTATCCACCATGGTTCTCCCGAAATGAAGTCATTTTAGAATGTGTGTCCCGCCGTTACAAGAATTAAACTTTATGTAGAAGACGAAAACTGGTGTTGACTTGATTACCCGGTATGGGCTGCCATCACGGAAGAAACCGCCGGTAGGTCCGTCATCGGAAAGGTTGCTGCCCAAACAATTCCCGCTATTCGCAAGATTCAGAGAAGGTTACTGTTCGACATGCTGTTTGATTTGCGCCGCTACTTTTTCCGGCTCAATCGGTTGGGCTAACAGTTCCACATCCGCGTCGTCTTTAATCTCAGCGCCGACCTTCTCAGCAATCGCCTGGAGCATTTCCAGCATCTTGGTGTTTTCCTGTTCGCTCAGGAGATTGATCTGCAAGTCCAAGTGATTGCGGCGCTCGCTAATCTTCGCGTCATGGTTCTGACTGATCAGAATGAACGTAGAGAGGAAGATGGCCTCCAGAGACACCACGAGGGTGAGAAAGGTAAAAGGAAATGGATCGATGTGCTTCATCCCGGGGACGACGTTAATAACAATCCACAACCCGAACCAGATCACGTGAACCCAAACGAAGGTCATGCTGCCGCAAAAGGCCGCAATAGCTTCAGCCACCCGCTCGGACGCGGTTTTCTCCGCATGCGTCGCCTCTTCAAGCTTGCGAACAACTTCAACGTTTCGCTTGGTCAGATTATCGATCGCAGCGGAAGCCTGGGTCAGAGTCGGCTTGGTTTCCATTGTCGGAAGATCTTAAGCTCGCGTAACAGCAGTCAGTGCCAACACCTCATTGTTGTTCACTACGGCGCTTTCATAGGGAGGAAACTGCGACCAGACGAAGATTCATTCCTGGCCATCGTTAACTCCTCGATCGCTTGTCTCTGAATTTTGATAACACGGCGTTGCTTTCTGATCGCGCCCCGCTCTTGATGTATGGCGTCGTCCATGGTACGTACGCGAGGTTTCGGATTTGTTTGCTTAACGCTTTCGTCGCTCTTCTGGTGCACATGTCCGATTTGCTCTCTGCTTTCGCCGAAAAGCTGTTTGGCGATCTTAAGTTTTTTGCTTACAGGCATCATGGCAGTATTAGCTCACGAATTAGGCTTGTTGGTGGACGAGCCGGTCTGGACAGGCGAGGCCGTCCTGATCGCGGAGCGACGACGGTCAATTTGCCGCGACTTCTCTTTCCTTCAAGTCCTGACAGTCCAGACAATAGTTCGCCCACGGTAATGCTTCCAGTCGCTTTGCCTGAATGCGATCGCCGCATGCGATGCAGTTTCCGTATTCGCCTTCGTGGATGCGTCTGACAGCTGCATTCACCGACTCAAGTATCGCCCAATCATTGGCTGACATCGAACTCAAGACTTCACTGTGGTAAGTGCTAACGGCAATGTCCGTCGGATCGGCATGCGCTTCATGTTCGCGGTTCGATGACTCGGCGTTGTGCACAACTCCCATGAGACTGTCACGCTGAGCTATTAGTGTCGCGAGGAATTTATTTTTTTCTTTGTCGAGCATAGCTTTTATGATTGAGATTGATTACCGCCGCCTTAAAGGCGCCGTCAAACGAAAGCCAGGAATAACGGGCGTTGCGATCTATTCAATGGTCGTCCGACCGCTATCAAGTGGCGTGCCGACTAACTTGGGTTCACAGACAAGGCAACCTCATGCAACGACAACCCTTTTGTTGACACTATTTGTTCTTTATGAACACCCGTCCGCGATCGGTTTCAATAACTTTAACGGCAAGAAGGTGCGCGCTTTTCGTCCAGCGGTCTGCGGCGCGAGTGCATAGTGCTAAGACATAACGGTGATAGTTCGGGGTGTTCACACCATCGCTCGGCAGCGCCCCAACGCAGAGCCGCTTAATTGCTGACAGTTATAAAATCGGAGAGAGTAAGGGTGCGAATTTCATTTGATCGAGTTCGACGATAGCCAGACGCTAAACGAGAAAATCCATAAGAGCGAACTGCTTGAAAAGCTGCTGCGTACATCGATTACATCAGTTTTCACTTTTGGCGTCGCTCGTTCGAACAACCGTGCAACGTCCCGCTCGGCTTAACCTAACACCTAGCGCTTTCTGAGCCTTCTCAACTGAAATCGCGTAGAGAGTTGCACCGTAGCGTCGCTAATTTTTCAATAAAAATTTGCTGAGGATTGCTCGTTTCGTAATCCACAACGACTCATCATCATCGATGCCTACTAACAAAGGGTCCGCGCCACTCAAGACGCTTTTGCGTGCAACAAGGGCTGAACGGTATCCGAAAGAACCGAGACAAAGCCGGAGTCGCCTTCCGAGGAATCCGGGCTATATCCCGGTGAGCATCGCCAATCGCTGAAACAAACGCAGCAGCTTGGAGGTCTCAACTTCAGGCGCACGCCTCGAATCGTGTCACATCTCGAGCTGAGTGGGCGCGTGCAACTTCAAGCAAGTCCGCCATGACCGCCTCCGTGGTGGGCCAACGTCCCGCGCCCGCGCCGGAAATCACGATCGGCGTGCCGAACTCGCGCTCGACAACCAGTCGATTTTCGACGCCGCGCACCTGGGCTAACGGATGATCAAATGACAATTGAACCGGCCGCACGCTCGCCTCGATCGAATCCGATGATGTCTTGCGACACTCTCCTACCAGCCGCACGGTTCGACCACGCTCTTGCGCACGTCGAATGGTTTCCTCAGTCAAAGACCGAATGCTCTCAAGCGAGATTGAATCCAATGGCAGCGTGGCACCAAAGGCTGCGCGAGCAAGCAGGATCAGCTTCTGAGCGGCATCGATGCCGTCAAGGTCTAACCCGGGGTTGGCTTCTGCGTAGCCGGCCGCTTGCGCCTCTTGCACGGCATGGTCGAGACTGCTTCCCGCAGCAATCTGATCGATTATGAAATTGCACGTGCCATTCAAGATTCCGGAAATACTACGCAGCGGACCCCTTTTCCTCGCCCGCCTGACTGTTTCGATCGCAGGCATAACACCACCGACTGCTGCGCTGTACTGAAATGTTGTTTGGTTTTCGTAGGCGAGACGTTCGAAATGAGGTCCTGACTGCGCGACCAACGCCTTATTCGCCGTCACGACCGTCCGGCCGAATCTCAGCGATCGTTCGATCAGCGAGGCCGCGCGATCGAGTCCTCCGATCAACTCGATCACCACATCACAAGGCTTTCCGATCAAACCTTCGAGGTCTGAAGTAATCAACTTGTCTGGTACACCCACTGTTATCGCGCGCTGCCCGGTGCGCGTGCCGACGCCAGTCAACGTAAACAGATTCGGCAACGCATTGATCCGCTCAAAAACGCCGCCCCCTACGGTTCCGCAGCCGAGCAGCGCGACTCGCAAGGGTTCGGATGGCGCAGTTGTATTGTCGAGTCGATCGGAAAACCGCCCGACTTGAGTTTCTTTGCGTGCGCCAAAGGCAGTGATGCTGAAATGGACGTTGTTAGCCGCCGCGAACCGTGCTGCCTTGGTTTGCACGACTCTGCCGCCCAGACTGATCGCCGTAGTGAAGGAAGCATGACTAAAGCGCGCCGGACGCGCCGCGCCCCAAGCAGGATCCTCAGTGTAGAGCCCGTCGACGTCTTTGATTAAGACGCATCGAGCTTGTAATCGATGCGCAAGGAATAATGCTGTCAGGTCTGAGCCACCGCGGCCAAGAACTGTCCTGTTCCCGCGCTCATCACGTCCGACAAAACCAGGAAAGACGACGACTGCATGCTGCGACTCACTGACCAATCGGGCCACGTCAACCGAGACCGGAATCGCATCCGTGTTGCCGCTGACGGTGCGCAACCTCACCTGCACTTCATCCAGGAGGCGTGCGGTGATGCCGGCTTTTTCCAATGCCAGAGCAAGCAACGCGGCAGCAGTTGCTTCGCCCGTGGCGAGTAAACTCGGTAGAACTGATTTAGATGGCCGCTGGCAAATCTTCTCTGCCCGACGCATCAAGGCGTCGGTTGTGTCGCCGAACGCCGAGACAACGGCAATCACCTGCGCGCCGTCTCGCCACCACCGATAGATTTCATGAACGACGGTTGGCAAATCGTCTTCGCTTTGCAAAACCGAGCTGCCAAATTTCAGGACGACAATGTTTGATTTTTTCTCCATGACTTTCGTCCCTATGGTTTAGGAAATTAGTTTGGATTCGCCCAGTGCCTGATCGAGGTCGCGAATGAGATCGTTTGGGTCCTCGAGCCCGACCGACAACCGTACCAAGCCATCAGAAATACCCGCCGCCTCGCGGAGCGCCGCCGGCATATCCGCATGAGTCATTGAAGCCGGATGCGTGATAATCGTTTCGACGGCGCCGAGATTTTCCGCCAGCGCGCACAGGCGCACGGAATGCATCAGACGAATTCCCGCGTCGGTACCGCCCTTAACTTCGAATGAGATCAGCGCGCCGCCGGTTCGTTGCTGGCGTTGCGCCAATTCAATTTGCGGAAATGATTCGAGCCCGGGATAGTTGACGCGCTCGACTCGCGGATGTTGTTTCAGGAATTCTGCGACGCGCAGAGCGTTCGCGGACTGTTGCTCCATCCGCAACGGCAGCGTCTTGACTCCTTGCAAGGTCAGCCAGGCCGGAAATGGAGATTGAATCGCACCGGTAGCCTTGCGGGTGAAAGCGAAGTGTTCGTGCAGTTCACTGTCGCGCGTAATCAAGGCTCCGCCCACCGTCGCGTTGTGTCCGTCAATGAATTTGGTGGTTGAATGCAGAATTACGTCGGCGCCAAAGTCGAATGGCCGTTGCAGTGCCGGCGTCAACAAAGTGTTATCGACAACTAGTAAAGTGCCTGCTTCGTGGGCCAGCTGCGCCGCCAACTGAATGTCAGTAAGTTTGAGCGTTGGATTCGCGGGCGTTTCGATGAAGACAAAACGCGGTTTTAATTTCAATGAGGCGGCGAGATCATCTTCCTTTGAAGTATCGACAAACTCGGCTTGCACATCGAACTGCGCCAGCACTCTTTGAAAGAGCCGCACGGTGCCGCCGTAGACTGCCTGGGAAATGACGACGCGATCGCCTGAGCGCAACAGCGCCAAACATAATGCCGTGGTGGCGGCCAAACCGGTCGCATAACAGGTACAGAAGTCAGCGCCTTCCAGCGCCGCGAGCCGTCGCTCGAGCGCGGAGACGGTGGGATTCGCCGCGCGACTGTAAGTGAATCCTTTGTCCTCGCGAACCCTCTGTTGCCGGTAAGTTGTCGTCTGATAGATCGGCGTGAGCATCGCGCCGGTGGTTGGATCCGGTGGCGTGCCGGCGTGTAAGGCGATCGTTTCGAGTTGGTAGTGATTGGATTCGTCGCCCTCGACCTGGAAGCTGTAGTCGTTAATCTGTTCTTCAATTGTAACCATCATCGTCTCCTTTTCGCTTAGAAAGATTTGGTTTCTTCCCTTGTCCTGGCGTAGATGAAGAGATCGGTTTCTCCGTCCCTTACTGCTTCGAGAGATGGTTTTACTTTCTTCTCCCGCTGGGCGAAGGGTCAGGGATGACGGGTTAGTGGTGACTAACCCACCCATCCTGGTTACGTTCGCTCGGGTGAAATTTAAGGCCTAAAAACTGGAAGTGGTGCGAGGCAAAAAAGAAAAACCCCGCGCCTCAAGAGTGCGCAGGGTTCCATGATAGCTTAGGAAATCCTCAGCAGCTCTTTAGCAGTTTTTTACGTGGAGCAAGTCGCCTTAAATCGCCACGATAATCGTTTCAAAAGATCTCTCCGAAACTATGTGACTTTATCGCATACGATCGCACGGCGTGTCAATTCACATTTGTATGTCAGCCTCGGCACCGTTCGCCCGTCACTCGATACCCGAATCCGCAGATCTCTAACCACGATAACGGCTGCAATCAATCCCATACTTTTTGATCTTGTAGCTAATAATCCGTTCCGTAGTGTCGAGCAGTTGCGCGGCGCGTTTGCGATTGCCACGCGTTGTCTTGAGCGCGTCCTGAATAATGTCGCCCTCGTAGGCGGCCACTGCGGCGTCCAGTGAAAAGCGACTAACAGTTCCGGAACGCTCGGCTGTCTGGAGGGTCGGCGGCAAGTGATGACCGTGGATGACTCCGGTTTCGCAAACCAGCACCGCGCGCTCAATTACGTTTTCCAACTCGCGCACATTGCCGGGCCAGTGATAGCTGGCGAGCATGTCGATGGCGGGCGTTGAAATACGCTTGATGCGTTTGTGGTGTTCGCGCGCGAATTTTTCCATGAAATGATCCGCGAGCAATAAGACGTCCGATTTGCGCTCGCGCAGCGGCGGCATGAAGATGGTGAAAACATTAAGCCGGTAGTAAAGATCCTCGCGGAAATGACCGTCGGCGATCGCCTTCTCCAGATCCTTGTTGGTCGCCGCTACCAGCCGCACATTCACCTTGACCGTGTCGGTGCCTCCCAGGCGTTCGAACTCTCGCTCCTGCAACACACGCAGAAGCTTGATCTGGGTTGACATATTTAGGTCGCCAATTTCATCGAGAAAAAGCGTGCCTCCATCGGCCAATTCGAAGCGGCCCTTCTTGCGGCCCTGAGCGCCGGTAAAGGCGCCCTTTTCATAACCGAAGAGTTCCGATTCGATCAGAGTTTCCGGCAAGGCTGCGCAGCTAACTTTGACAAAAGGCTTGTGGGCACGCAGCGAGTTGTAATGAATCGCGTGCGCAATCAGCTCCTTGCCGGTTCCCGATTCGCCACGCAAGAGCACGGTCGTGTTGGTGCGGGCAACTTGCGTGACCTGTTCGTAAACCTGGCGCAAGGGATTTGAGTTTCCGATGATATGGCTGAAGTCGTAACGCTCGCGCAGCTCCTGTTTCAGGTGGATGTTCTCGTCTTCGAGCCTCTGCTTGTCAGCCACAATCTGGTGATCCAGTTTGATCGCCTGGGCGATCATGGTCGCAATGATCGAAAGAAATTTCGTGGCACGCTCGTAATCGCGGTCCGCTTTGTACTTAATGTCGGCGCCCAAAGCGCCCACCGGTTTACGATTGACCAGAATCGGAACGCAGATAAATGTCAGTTCCTGACGGCCGAGCGCCTTTTTTCTCACTCCTAGACGATCGAGAAACATCGGCTCGCGGCTCACTTGCGGGACGACGATCGGCTTGCCCGTCTGCACTACCCGTCCCGTGATTCCTTCGCCCACCTTGTATCGCACCTTACGCGCGCCATCTTCATCGAGACCATGCGACGCAACTATCTCCAGTTCGCGAGTTTCGTGGTCGAGCAGCGTCAGCGCGCTTCGCATCATGCCGTGATGCCGGCCCAAAGACTCGAGCACCCGGGACACAGCTCGCTTCAGCTCCAGAGTACCGGCCAGAGTCTCGCCAGTCTGGAGAAACGTAGCGAGCTTGCGTGCTTCTGCTTGCCGCGTAGTCATGCTATCGGGGAAAGATGGATCGTATGTGGACGGATCGGCTCAAGTAAAATTAACTATTTTTATCCGCAGGTAAATCACGCTAATTGGCTGCGGCGGTCATCTCGTCCGTCACCGAAACAGAGCCAGTACGCTGACGCAAAATTTCCAGGAACATTGTCGCGGCGGCCGACATTTCCGCGCCGCTCCTGCGCGTCACCCAGAGCGTCCGCACGTAAGACAAATCCTCCACCGGTACACTGACCAGCGTCCCGCGCTCGAGTTCCTCCTCGACGCACATGAGCGGTACGAAGGCGATGCCGACTTTGAGTTGCACGAAGCGTTTGATGGTTTCGATAGTTGCCAGCTCGAGAGTGATATTTAGCGGTGTGTGGTGAGCCGCAAATGTTTCCATGACTTTGCGACGCGACCCGGTCTTAACGTTGTGCGCCAGAAACGCCTCGCTTCCGAGCTCTTCGATAGTGACCGATTTGCAAGTAGCCAACGGATGTTCCGGGTAAACAATCAGCACCAGCGGATCACGCAAAACCGGGAAGTTTTCCAATTGACTGTCCACGGGTTCATTTGCCAACAAAGCAAAGTCTACGTTCCGATCCAGGACCTCTCGCGGCAACCGGTCCGACGTGTGACGCGAAATCTCGACCATCACATCCGGATATTTCGCCCGATAGTCCAGAATCAGGTGCGGCAACAGATAGAGCGAAGTGCTTTCGTTGGCGCCAATACGAACTCTTCCCCGTTTAAGCGTCTGCAATTCACCAACCACTTCGAGCGCCTGATCGCGGAGTATGAGAATCCTGCGTGCATAGTCATATAACAGCTGGCCGGCGTCGGTAAGCACCGGAGATTTTTGCGAACGTTCAAACAGGGGCGTCCCGATCTCTTCTTCAAGCCGCCTGATCGCGATGCTCACCGCCGGCTGCGTGCGAAACACGCGCTCCGCGGCTTTTGAAAAACCGCGTTCCTCAACCACCGAAACGAAAAATTCAAGCTGCGATATTTCCATAACTTTGCCGCTTCGGTTTTCATACTAGCACAAGAGTTGTAATTGCCGTTTAAGGCTCGCCGCTATCATTTTTCCTCAGGCCTCCCTGAACACCTCTGCGACAGTTTTGTCGTCAGCGCACAGCGCCGCGACAAATATGTAATTGCCGAGCTCGTTCGGGCAGATAGCCGTCCCGATTGAAATTGAGTTCGCAGAGGTGCGTCGCTGTTGAAGTTATCGGCGCTCCACTGTGCCAACAGCACCTGGTTTTGATTGAAACTCAACTGGCATAGAAGTTGAAGAGAACTAAAGCAATTCCGAGTTTGAATTCTGGTCTTGGTGAAGCAGAACAACACAGAGGAGACCCAATGTTGAGAAACCGCCGCTACTTCTCATTCGGCCTATCGGCCTGCGCTTGCATCATCGGTTTTTCCCTGACCGCTGTGGGGCAGGCAGCAAATTCATCACTCGAGAATCGTTTGAACAAGCTCGAATCTGCCACGAGCGCCGCCCAGTCAGCAGGTGACAACGGCTGGATGCTCGTAGCTTCCGCGCTGGTCTTAATGATGACGGGACCGGGACTGGCTCTGTTTTATGGCGGGCTGGTTCGAAAGAAGAACGTGCTCGGCACCATGATGCAGAGTTTCATTCTCATGGCTGTGGTCAGCGTTATTTGGGCGGTTTATGGTTACAGCCTGGCTTTTGCGCGCGGCAATCCATTCATAGGCGGCTTCAGCTACATCTTCCTGCGTGGAGTTGCCGGCCAACCCAACGCTGATTACGCCGCCACGATACCGCAACAGACTTTCATGCTGTTTCAACTGATGTTTGCGATCATCACGCCAGCCTTGATCAGCGGCGCCTTCGCCGAACGCATGAAGTTTAGCGCCATGCTGCTGTTCACGATTTGCTGGGTGACGATTGTCTATTTTCCACTGGCTCACATGGTCTGGGGATCCGGCGGTCTCTTGAGCGCGACATTGGGTGGCAGAATTCCGGCGCTTGATTTCGCCGGCGGCACGGTAGTTCATATCGCGTCAGGATTCTCAGCGCTGGTGTGCGCGCTATATCTCGGCAAGCGAATCGGCTTTCCCAAAACTATTATGGCGCCGCACAACCTGGTGCTCAGCGTGATGGGTGCATGCCTGCTTTGGGTGGGGTGGTTTGGATTCAATGCAGGCAGCGCGCTAGCCGCGGGCCAATTGGCCACCAGCGCTTTTGCGGCAACTCATTTTGCGGCGGCAGCGGCGACGCTTGGATGGCTAGCGATCGAGTGGGTGCGACTGGGTAAACCAACTGTGCTGGGAGCTGTTTCAGGAGCAGTCTGCGGCTTGGTAGCCATTACGCCAGCGTCGGGTTACGTGACGCCGATGGCCAGCATGATCATCGGATTCTCAGCTGGAGTCTTCTGCTTTCTGATGGTTACAGTCGTTAAGAAACGTTTTGGTTATGACGACTCGCTCGATGCCTTCGGAGTGCATGGCGCCGGCGGTACGCTGGGCGCACTTCTGACCGGAGTATTCGCGACCAGTTCGGTAAACGCGGTTTTCAAGGATGCGGGCGGAACGGCGCTGCCTGTCGGTCTGATCGAGGGGCACGCGGTTCAAGTGCTCAATCAGTTGGCCGCCATCGGTATCACCATCGTCCTCGCGGTAGTAGGGACTCTGGCGCTTTTAAAGATCGTCGATCTGCTAATCGGGGTGCGGGTCTGCGAAGCAGATGAGATCGATGGTCTCGATCTGACTCAGCATGGTGAAGAAGGTTATAGCACCGATTTGGATTTGATTCCCGCGGGAAGCGCCTTAACCACGAGTCATGACGAAGCACCTGCGCTTGCGACTACAGTTCCGATGGAGGCCTCATCCTAAGAATGTCATGAGACTTCCCGCGCCGTTAGGCGCGCATAGGCGCGCAATGTTTATAGAATGAGATAGCTACGAGGATTCAGCCAGATCCTTTAAGGAGCGACTAAGGAGCGACAGTTCGTGGGACTATGTCACTCCTGAAGGAGCTGGTCCAATCTTTATAGAGAGCGGGCTATAGACATCTCGCTTCGCCGGAGCGAAATCGCAGAACCCACGACGAAACACAGCCCTCACAGAGCCGCTTCACCACGCTCCTCAGTGCGAATCCTAATTACATCCTCAATCGAAGTTACGAAAATCTTACCGTCCCCGAACTTTCCGGTGCGCGCTGCTTTTACGATCGCGTGCAAAACCGAATCTTCCAGTTGGTCCGGGATGATCACCTCAATCTTAATCTTCGGCACAAACTCGATCTGATATTCAGCGCCACGATAGGTCTCTGTATGACCTCGCTGCCGGCCGTAGCCCTGCACTTCGCCGATCGTCATTCCAATTACATCAACTTCCTGGAGCGCGGCTCTGACGGCATCAAGCAGATGCGGCCTGATAATCGCTTCGACTTTTTTCATTGGCTCCTCTTGTGCTTGACGCCTGAATTCGAGATTTACTTAAAGCTGTTTCTACTCTTGTCAACCTACTGGATAGTTCTGTTTCGACCGCCAGCATGGCTTCCTCAGACAGTTTCTGCCCTTCACTGTCGGTCACATAAAACACGTCGAGTGCGTCACTTCTCTCGGTCGCAACTCTGGCGCAGATAATCTCCAGACCATGACCTGCCAGCACGCGCGTGATCTTATGGGCCAGCCCCGGCTCGTCGAGCGCGTGCACTTCGATAACCGTGGACGTCGCCGAAGTTTCGTTGTCACAGGAAATGCGCGGCAGGCTATGCCGGCGAGCGGGAATCAGCGAGCGTCGCTTACGTGGCGCATTTTGGCTGAGCCACCTTTCGAGCAGGGCGGCGACATCGAGTTCGCCCGCCACGGCCCGCTTAATCGCCAGATCGAGTTTTTGGTATTGCAGCTCTTCGATCGCATGCCGGGTCGCGGCGTGACGCAAGATGAATTCGTCGATGGCTATCCCGTCTTCTCTGGTATTTAGTTCGGCACTCAAAATCTCTACCCCATTTGCGGCCAGAATACCGGCCAGATCAGCAAACAGCCCATGACGATCACGCGTGCAAACTGTAAGCTTCGTCGAAGCGAGACTCTGGCGTTCCCAAAGCAACGCCACACCCTCTGGCGTGACCCGTTCCGCCATTTGCATGTGCCCAGCAGCCGCAGCCGGCGTCGTTATCCGCGTATAGCGTTCGGGCAAAAGGGCGAGGTGCCGTTCAATTTCGCTGAGGTGGACGGAAGGACAAAGGGTCGCAATCTCCTGTTTGTAACGTGCGAGTTCGGTCGCCTTATCGGCCAGGGTGTCGCTCCCGGTCAGCAGTTTGCGGGTACGGCAATAAAGGTCCCATAAAAGGTTTGCCTTCCAGTCAGTCCAGACTCCCGGTCCCACGGCGTTGAGATCAGCGTACGTTAACAACAATAACATGTTGAGTACATCCACTGATTCGACGGCGGTCGCAAACTCTGAGATGACGAGCGATTCATTCAGGTCCCGCCGTTGTGCGATGTGCGACATGGTGACATGCAGGCGCACCAGTCGCACTACTCTCCTGGCTTCGAAGTCTCTGAGGCCCAGGCGCGCGCAAATCTTCTCCGCCAGCTTTGTCCCGTGCGCCACGTGGCCGCGGCTTCGGCCTTTGCCGATGTCGTGAAGCAATACTGCCAGGTAAAGTAAAGCCGGGTTCTTAATCTCTTCGAGCGCGTTGCGCAGTCCAGCGCGTTGCCGATCCTCACTGGTATGCAAAGCGTCGAGGGTTTCGACAGCCCGCAAAGTGTGCTCGTCCACCGTGTAGTGATGGTAGAGGTCGTGCTGTACCAGAAAACGAACGCGTCCGAACTCTGGGATCAACCGCGCCAGAAGACCGGCCTCATGCATTAGACGCAATACATATCCGGCCCGGCCCCGACGCCGCAACAGCTTGAGAAAGGAGGCGCTCACGGCGGTTGACTGACGAAAGTCAGGGTTCAAAGTCCGGATGCCTTCATCCAGCAGATCGCGGAGCCGGAAGCCAAACGAGACCTTTGCGGCTTGAGCCAGGGCAAAGGCATTGAAGATGGCTGAAGGGTTTTGATGAAATGACGCCGCTTCGCCTTCGAAATGAAGTCGGCCATTCCTGATGGCAAAGGGCTCTTTCGCGGGCCTCCAGGACCTCTTTGTCCAGAAGTGCGCTCCACCGGCATCACCGTCGGTGACGCGCATCAGCATACTTTCACCAAACAGGCTCAGCTCGCGCGCATGACGATAATAATCGCGCATCAACTGTTCCGACCCGAGTGAATATGCGTCGGCCCCATAACCAAATTGCTTCGCCAGAACAGGTTGGAGATCGAGCGCTAGCCGATCGCTCTTGCGGTTCATTATAAAGTGGGTTGCGTGTCGCATTCGCCACAGAAAATCGTGCGCTCGAATTATTTTGCGGGCTTCGTTCTCCTGAACGAAGTTGTGGGCCCGCAACTCACTCAAAGTGGTGTACCCGTAGCAAGCGTGCGCCAGCCAGAGGGCGGTCTGGTAATCACGCAAACCGCCGGCCGACTCTTTAATGTTTGGCTCCTGTGCGCCGATGACCGCGCCGAATTTCGTGTAGCGCGCCTCGCGTTCGCGCTTGATCCCGGTAAGAAAGGCTTCAACCCGTCGCCGCCGGTCTTTTTCCAAAGCGTTCTGCAGAGATTTATATAATGCTTCGTTGCCCGCCAATAGCCGTGTATGAACGAGCGCTGTGCGTAAATGCGGGTCGTCGAGCGCAGAGGTCACACAGTCCCCGATCGTGCGAAAGCCATACCCAACCGTGAGACCAGCGTCCCAGAGCAATTTCAAGAGGTTTTCTGATATCAACTTCATTTCAGCCAAGCGCTGGCTGCGGTAGATGAAGACCAAATCGACATCAGAAAAAGGGGCCAATTCTGCCCGACCATAACCACCGACTGCCAGCAGAGCGCAATTGGGCTGGGACACAGTCGGCGTTGCCGCGGCGGCCGCCTGGTCAAAGGCCAGCCTGACCACGATATCGATGACAAAGGCTCGTGAGGCTGCGGTCTTCAACCCAGCCGCGCCCAGATCGTGGGAGATCTTCAGCCGCCGATTTTCAATCTTTAGAAACGCGCGAAGCGAACGGGCCAGATCGTCCGCCGGACCTGCCGCAAGATTGAAACGTCCGGCAGCATGCGCGAGGACCCTTTCTCGGTGCGTCCGTGCCGACATATCAAAATGATCCTGAATCAATATAGAAATCCCTGCGTCTGGTGGGTGGCCTAATTTCAACTGACTGGAGCGCAACCGTCTCGGTTGCAAGCGAGGACGCTTGCGCTCCAGTCCAACAACTCTCAGTTACAATTTCAAATTAGGCCACCACCCTGCGTCTAATCACACCAACCAATCTAACGCAACCCTTATACCTTCTGTTAACTCTCGATTCAGTCCTGAAACGTCAACGATCCCGCCAGGCGCGAACGACAATTTTGTGATGACAGCGACTCTCTCCTACACAAATGTCGTTACCCTCGATCAATTTATAGCAACCAAAAAACTTTAAATTATGAAAAGACTTGCTGAGAGTGTAGATTTCCCAGCGCCGGATCAAAAATACATGTCGGATCGCTCGGGGCGCGTGGCGGCCATTCAAAAGGAAAACCGATCGATGCTTTCCAGAGATTCAGAGCTTAGCTCCGTCAACTCAATCGCCCTGGTATTCAAGCGTCGCGCGGATACCACTTGATGGCTATCGGTATCCGACTAGATGGGGCCATCAACTCAAACGGTTGATGGCTTTTTTGTTTGGACAGATTGTGCGCAGAACCTTAAGCAATCCTCCATCAAAGCAGGGTCTTTACGATCCGCAGCATGAACATGATTCGTGCGGCCTTGGCTTCGTCGTTGATATCAAAGGCCGAAAGTCGCATCGGATTGTGCAGCAGGCGATCGGAGTTCTCGAGAACCTCGAACATCGTGGCGCTTGCGGATGCGAAGATAATACCGGTGACGGGGCGGGAATTCTGTTGCAGATTCCCCACGAATTTTTTGTCCGCGGGTGTGGCCGCGCCGGACTTCCGCCCGCGGGCGACTACGCAGTCGGCATGGTCTTCCTGCCGATTGAAAACGAAGGCCGGCGCGAATGTGAAGAACTCTTCGAGCAGATAGCCAGGGAAGAAGGACAGAGAGTTCTCGGCTGGCGCACGGTACCGACGGACGGGAGCGATCTTGGCCCCACCGCGCTGGCATCGCGCCCAGTTATTCGGCAGATTTTTATCGCACGCGGTAAGAATGCTCCGGACACTGAGGCTTTCGAGCGAAAGCTCTTAACCATTCGAAAAAGGGTCAGCAAGGGCGCGAGCCGTGGAATTCACGAGCGGCGGATGTTTTATGTGTCGAGCTTGTCCTCGCGCACCATCGTTTACAAAGGGATGCTGACCGCGCCCCAACTCGCTCGGTTCTATCCTGATCTCCGTCACGATCTATTCGCGTCAGCTCTGGCCCTGGTGCATTCGCGGTTCAGCACCAACACGTTTCCGAGTTGGGCGCGCGCTCATCCATATCGCTACCTGGCGCACAACGGTGAAATCAACACGCTTCGCGGGAACATCAACTGGATGTACGCGCGCGAGAGTAAGTTTCGATCGCGTTTGTTCGGCTCCCAAATGTGGAAGGTCATGCCCGTGATCGAGACCGAAGGCAGCGACTCAGCGATGTTTGACAATGTGCTGGAAATGCTGACGCTGGCGGGTCGTTCTTTGCCGCACGCGATCATGATGATGATTCCCGAGCCCTTCGCGGGTGACGAATCGATGAGCGCGGAGAAAAGAGCATTCTACGAATACCACTCCTGTCTCATGGAGCCCTGGGATGGTCCAGCGTCGATTGCCTTCACTGATGGCGTAAGAATCGGCGCGGTACTGGATCGCAATGGATTGCGTCCGTCGCGTTACTACGTCACCAAGGACGATCTCGTGATCATGGCTTCAGAGGTGGGAGTATTGGATATTCCCGCAGAACAAATCGCCTTGAAAGGCCGGCTCGAGCCCGGCCGCATACTGCTCGTCGACACAGAAGCAGGTCGTCTGATCGACGATGAGGAGTTAAAGAATCAGCTCGCGTCGGAGCATCCGTATCAGCAGTGGCTCGATGAGAATCTGGTCTCGCTCGACCACATTAGCTCGCCCCGTGTCTCCGGAAAACTTGACCACCTGGGATTGGTGACCCGACAGCAGGTATTCGGCTACACGTATGAAGAACTTAAGCTGCTTCTCAGCCCAATGGCTATCAGTGGTAACGAAGCTATCGGCTCAATGGGGACCGACACTCCATTGGCGGTGCTGTCTGAACGTCCGCAGCTTCTCTACAACTATTTCAAACAGCTCTTCGCCCAGGTCACGAACCCGCCAGTTGATGCCATTCGCGAAGAGCTGATCATGTCAACCGACACCACTGTAGGTCCTGAAGCCAACATGCTCGAGCCTTTGCCTGAGTGCGCGCAGCAGATAAAGCTGCCGTCGCCGATCTTGAGTAACCGGGAGCTCGAAAAATTAAAGCACCTTGAGGAAGCCGGTTTTGCGGGCTTCAAGTCGCTTACCTTGCCGATGTGCTTCCCGGTCGCCGGAGGCTGGCGCGCCCTGGAAGATGCCCTTGACGATTTGAGCCATCGGGCGGCCAGAGCGATTGCCAGAGGCTACGGCATCATTGTCTTGTCTGATCGAGAGGTGACGAGTGACCTCGCGCCGATTCCCGCGCTGCTGGCAGTTTCCGCGATTCATCATCATTTGTTGCGCGAAGGAAAACGCACCCAGGTCGGCCTTGTCATTGAGAGTGGTGAGCCTCGTGAGGTGCATCACTTTGCTTTGTTGCTGGGTTACGGCGCGGCGGCCATCAATCCCTATCTAGCTTTCGAAACGTTACAGGACCAGATCGAGAGCGGTGCGCTGACGGACATCGACACCGATACGGCGATCAACAACTACACCAAAGCCATCAATAAGGGCCTAATCAAAGTCATTTCCAAGATGGGCATCTCGACGTTTCAAAGCTACTGCGGTGCTCAGGTTTTTGAAGCGATCGGTCTCGATCAGGGTTTTGTAGATCGGTACTTCACCTGGACGGCGTCGCGGATTGGCGGTGTCGGTCTTGACGTCATCGCTGAGGAGGCTCGACTCCGACATCAACGCGGGTTTTCGCAGCGGATGCCGTTTGAGCCAATCCTGGATGATGGTGGTCAATACAACTATCGCCGCGAAGGTGAGTATCACCTTTTCAATCCCGAGACGATTCACAAACTGCAACATGCCTGCCGCACAAATGACTACAGCGTCTTTCAAGAGTTCAGCAAGCTAATCGATGATCAAGCAAACAGACCTTGCACGCTTCGCGGCTTGATGAACCTGAAGAGCACCGGTAATCCCGTTCCGCTTAATGAAGTCGAACCAGTCGAGACAATTGTCCAGCGCTTCAAGACGGGGGCCATGTCGTACGGCTCGATCAGTAAAGAAGCACACGAAGCTCTGGCCATAGCCATGAATCGGATCGGCGGCAAGAGTAACACCGGCGAAGGTGGTGAAGATCCGTCCCGTTATTTCGTCGATCGAAACGGCGATTCGCGCAACAGCGCAATCAAGCAAGTCGCTTCCGGCCGGTTCGGCGTCACCAGCAATTACCTGGTCAACGCCAGCGAGTTGCAGATCAAGATCGCGCAGGGCGCCAAGCCGGGAGAAGGCGGCCAGCTTCCCGGCCACAAAGTCTATCCGGAAATCGCGCGCGTTCGTCACTCAACCCCTGGCGTCGGACTGATCTCGCCCCCGCCACATCACGACATCTATTCGATCGAAGATCTCAAGGAGCTGATTTACGACTTGAAGTGCGCGAATCCGCAAGCCCGCATCAGCGTGAAGCTGGTCGCCGAGGTCGGTGTCGGAACCATCGCTGCCGGAGTGGCGAAAGCTCACGCCGACACCATTCTGATTAGCGGGCATGACGGCGGCACCGGCGCTTCGCCGCTGACGAGTATTAAGCATGCGGGTGTGCCCTGGGAGCTGGGCCTGGCTGAAACTCATCAGACGCTGCTGCTCAACGATCTCCGCAGCCGGGTGCGGCTCGAGACTGACGGTCAATTGAAGACCGGTCGCGACGTCGTGGTCGCAGCCATGCTCGGGGCGGAAGAATTTGGTTTTGCGACTGCGCCGCTGGTGGGTCTTGGCTGCGTGATGATGCGAGTCTGTCACCTGAACACTTGTCCCGTTGGCGTTGCCACCCAAAATCCAAAGCTGCGCGCCCGATTCAGTGGCGATCCATTTCACGTTGAGAACTTCATGCTCTTTGTCGCTCGCGAGGTACGCGAGCTGATGGCGCAGCTCGGCTTTCGCACGATTGACGAAATGGTAGGCCGGACCGATTGCCTTGAAATGCGCTCGGACATCGATCATTGGAAGGCACACGGACTCGACTTCTCGCAGATTCTTTTCCGGCCGGTCGTGCCGGAATCGGTGGGCAGGCATTGTCAGATGGCCCAGGATCATGGATTGGGGGAATCGCTCGATCAAAAGGCGCTGCTCGATCTTTGCGCGCCGGCGCTCAACGACAGACGAGACATAGAAGCAACATTGCCGATCCGAAACACACATCGCGCCGTCGGAACGATGGTTGGCGGTGAAGTCACCCGCAGGTTCGGAGCGGAGGGCTTGCCCGATGATACGATTCGTTTGAACTTCAACGGTTCGGCGGGACAGAGCTTTGGCGCCTTCATTCCGCGTGGGATGACCCTCACGCTCGCAGGCGATGCCAACGATTACGTCGGCAAGGGACTGTCAGGCGGAAAGATCGTTGTGTATCCGCCGCGAACCGCGACTTTTAAAGCGGAAGAAAACGTGATTATCGGCAACGTGGCGTTGTACGGCGCCACCGGTGGCGAAGCCTTCATTCGCGGAATGGCCGGCGAGCGATTCTGCGTTCGCAATAGCGGAGCCAACGCAGTCGTCGAAGGTGTCGGCGATCACGGCTGCGAATACATGACCGGCGGCCGGGTGGTGGTGCTGGGCCGAACGGGACGAAACTTCGCCGCCGGAATGTCCGGTGGGATAGCTTACGTGTTAGACCAATACAACGAGTTTGAGCAGCGCTGCAATCGATCGATGGTTGAGCTGACTTCCATTGAAGATACGGATGAACTTGAGATGATCAAGGACTTGATCTTCCGTCACGCAGAATACACAGGTAGCCTTCGCGCAACCGAGATTTTGCTGGCGTGGGATGAATTACTGCCGGAGTTCGTGCGCGTGATCCCGAGTGACTATCGTCGCGTGCTCGAGGCGGAAAGGCGCATGCAGCTTGCCGGATTGACCGTCGCCGAAGCAGCCATGGCGGCATTTGAATCGAACGCGCGCGACTTGGCGCGTGCCGCCGGAGTCTGAATGGGAAAAGCAACCGGTTTCATGGAATATGCCCGCACGCCAACAGTTTGGCGCGCGCCGCCGGCACGCGTCCGTGACTGGTTGGAGTTTCATGAGCACAACGGCGAGCAGTTCTTACGTGAGCAGGCTTCCCGCTGCATGGATTGTTCAGTTCCCTTCTGTCATACGGGATCGATAATTAATGGCGCGGCCTCCGGATGCCCGGTGAGCAATCTGATTCCGGAATGGAACGATCTTGTCTATCGCGGTCAGTGGCGGGCAGCGCTCGAGCGGTTGCTGCGTACAAATGATTTTCCGGAATTCACGGGCCGTGTCTGTCCCGCTCCCTGTGAAGGATCGTGTGTACTCGGCATCAATGATGCGCCGGTGACAATTAAGAGCATCGAGCAGGCAATCATCGATCGTGGATTCGACGAAGGATGGGTTAGACCGAAAGTCCCGCCGGTTCGGTCGAGCAAGAAGGTCGCCGTCGTAGGCTCAGGGCCTGCGGGACTTGCGTGTGCCAATCGACTCAATCAAAACGGTCATTCCGTCACCGTTTTTGAGCGCGCGGATCGCGCGGGCGGGCTGCTGATGTATGGCATTCCCAACATGAAGCTGGAAAAATCGGTGGTCAAAAGACGCCTGGACCTAATGTCCGCGGAAGGAATTCGTTTCGTGACGAACCTGGATGTCGGAAAGGATTACGACGCCGAGCAGCTGATTTCTGAGTTCGATGCGATCGCGCTTTGCGGCGGCGCCACCCGGCCGCGCGATCTTTCGATCGATGGACGCGCGCTCAAAGGCATTCATTTTGCGATGGATTTTCTCCGCCCGAACACGAAGAGTTTGCTCGACAGTAACCATTGCGATGGGCAATTCCCTTCCGCGAAGGACAAAGACGTCATCGTCATTGGCGGTGGAGACACCGGCACCGATTGTGTCGCAACAGCTTTGCGACAGGGCTGTCGGTCGCTGGTGCAGTTTGAGATCCTGCCGCAACCGCCAAGTGAACGCGCGCCGGACAATCCCTGGCCACAATGGCCGAAAGTTCATCGATTCGACTATGGACATGAAGAGGCGGCTGCGCTTTACGGCAAAGACCCGCGCGCCTTTTCAGTAATGAGTCAACGTTTTCTCGGCGACGAACATGGATGTGTTCGCGCGGTGCAGACGGGCAAGGTCGAATGTAATAGCGATTCGCAAATGAGATCGATTCCCGGAACAGAACGTGAATGGCCCGCGCAGATGGTTCTGCTGGCGCTCGGTTTTCTCGGGCCGGAGACCGAAGGACTGTTAGCTCAGTTGGGAGTGGCCATTGCGGAGCGCGGCAACGTTGAGGTCGATGCCGACCAAATGACGAGCGTCCCAAAAGTTTTTTCGGCCGGTGACATGTCCCGCGGACAATCGCTGGTGGTGTGGGCGATTGCCGATGGCCGCCGTGCGGCGAGGGGCATAGATAAGTATTTTGAACGGGAAGGGACGTGCGGTTGACGCTGGCATTCAGGTTTTTTTGCCCTCTCCCTTTGGGAAAGGGTTGGGTGAGGGCTATAACCATTGCCAATTGCCGATTTTTTGATTGGCGCAAAAAATGAACAGGACTCGCGACCGCGCCTTTTTCAATCGGCAATCGGCAATCAAAAATCTGCAATGATGCAGGCCCTCATCCCCGGCCCTCCTCCCAATGGGAGAAGGGAGAAACGCTCCGATCGTAGAATTGATCATGATTTCAGAACAAAAGATTTCAGAGCCGGTAACCGCTCACGCTCAGCCGCGAGAAAGCACTTTCCCTCGCGGCGCAGAGATTTTGATCGATGCGCTTGTGCATGAGGGTGTCGATTCGATCTTCGGTTATCCGGGTGGCGCGGTGCTTCACATTTACGACGAACTTTGGCGCCAGCGCGATCGGATCACGCATTACCTGGTGCGTCACGAACAAGGCGCCGTCCACATGGCGGAAGGTTACGCGCGATCGTCAGGAAAAGTCGGCGTGGCGCTGGTTACGTCAGGGCCGGGCGCGACCAACGCGATCACTGGAATCGCCAACGCTTACATGGACTCGACGCCGATCGTCGTGATCACAGGGCAGGTCCCGCTGCACTTGATCGGCACCGACGCGTTTCAGGAAGTCGACACCGTCGGCATCACGCGGCCCTGCGTGAAGCATAATTATTTGGTTCGAGATGTGAATGATCTGGGCGCCGTGGTGCACGAAGCTTTCTATCTGACTAGTTCCGGTCGGCCCGGCCCGGTCGTGATCGATATTCCTAAAGACGTTTCCGCCACGCAGAGTCGTTATTCACGCCTGGAGAAAGTCAGATTTCCTTTTGCTGCCAAGACCACACCTCCTGATCCGACGGCGATCACGCGCGCGGCGGAAGCGACTCTCAAGTCCCGCCGGCCCGTGCTTTATGTGGGCGGCGGCATCGTCAACTCCGGCGCCGCAAACGCGCTCAGAGAGTTTGCTGAAGGTCTGCAAATTCCGGTGACGCCAACCTTGATGGGTTTGGGCGGATTCCCTTCTGCGCATCCCTTGATGTTGGGGATGCTCGGCATGCACGGCACTTATGCGGCGAACAAGGCCGTCTCGGAAGCCGATCTGTTGATTGCCGTCGGCGTGCGTTTCGACGATCGCGTGACGGGCAAGCTCGCGACTTTTGCGCCGCGCGCGAAAGTAATTCACATCGATATCGATCCGGCAAATGTGGGGAAGAACCGCGCGCCTGATCTCTCGTTGATTGCCGATGCTGGTGACGCAATGCGCGCGTTGAGCCAGGAAATCCTGAAGTGCGATCGCACGGAAGTCGTGCAGAGCATCAACCAGAGGACGCGCTGGTGGACGCAGCTCCGCGAATGGCAGCGCGAACAGCCTCTGCGCTTCTCCGGTTCGCGCGATCAGATCAAGCCGCAGCACGTGATCGCCGAACTGCATCGACTTACGTGTGGTGAAGCAATCATAGTCACCGACGTCGGCCAGCATCAGATGTGGGCCGCGCAATTCTATCCTTTCAAACGCGAGCGTCAGTGGATCACCAGCGGCGGTCTCGGCGCGATGGGCTTCGGACTGCCGGCGGCCATCGGCGCTCAGTTGGCGATGCGCGATCAGATGGTGATCGCGGTTGTCGGCGACGGCGGATTTCAAATGACCAACCAGGAGTTGGCTACGGCGATGCAGTATGATTTGCCGATCAAAGTCATCGTCATGAACAACGGCTATCTTGGCATGGTCCGGCAATGGCAGGAGATCTTTTATGACCGGGCTTATTCGGAAGTCGATCTTTCGGTCGCGCCTGATTTTGTGAAGCTGGCCGAAGCCTACGGCGCGTTTGGGGTTCGCGCGACGGAACCGGGAAAGCTTGGCGAAACTCTGTCGCAGGGTTTGGCGCACAAAGGTGTCGCGGTGATCGACGTCATGGTCGCCAAGGAAGAGAACGTTTTTCCCATGGTGCCGGCGGGCGCCAATGCCTGTGACATGATTTTTCAAAGTGAGGGAGTTTAGGGACTGCCGATTGCCAATTGTTGATTGTCGATTTGTTTCCAACCAACGACGTTCGGAATTTTCAATTGGCAATTGGCAATCGACAACCATCGATGCATTATGCGTCACACACTTTCTATCTTAGTCGCTGACCAGCCGGGTGAGCTTTCGCGCATCGTGGGACTGTTCAGCGCGCGCGGCTTCAACATCGAGACAATTTCGGCCGGCGCCACGCTCGAGCCTGAGTGGGCCCGCGTGACCGTCGTCACGTCGGGCGAAGATCGCACCATCGAACAGATCGTCAAGCAGTGCGAGCGGCTCGCGCGCGTACGCGAAGTGCGCGACGTGACCACCAGCCCGCACATCGAACGCGACATGGCCTTGATTACGGTAAATGCCGAACCCGGCGCCGAACGTCAGGAGGTTCTCAGCTTGGTCAATGTCTTTCGCGCCAAAGTCGTTGATATTTCGCATACCCAGATGATTGTCGAAGCTTCCGGCAATAAGGAAAAAGTCGAAGCGTTCATTGAATTACTTCGCCCCATCGGCATCCACGAGATAACTCGTGGTGGAAGAATCGCAATCGGGAGACTTTCAAATGCCACTCAAGAGTCTGAAGAGATAATTGAACAGCGCGGCGCGCCGATTGAACTTAGCCCGGCCTTTCAAGGCCGGGACGGTTAAGCGAATTTGGCCCTCCTCGTAGCGACGGCTGGTAAGGTCAAGAATCGATATTGTCATCGCGTCACTAACCGAACATCGACTTAAAAGGGATAAACAACAATGGAAATCTACTACGACAAAGATGCGAACCTGGACCTGCTCCGCTCAAAGCGAATTGCCGTCATCGGGTATGGCAGCCAGGGTTTCGCGCAATCGAATAACTTGAAGGAGTCGGGCTGTAACGTCACCGTCGGCCTGCGCCAAAACAGTCCATCGCTATCGAAGGCTGAAACCGCCGGACTGCGAGTGCGCCCTGTTTCCGAAGCCGCCGCTGAAGCCGACATCGTCATGATGCTCGTGCCGGACGAACTGGCGCCGGAGGTCTATGCGCGCGACGTGGCTGAGTCGATGACGCCGGGAAAGTATCTGGCGTTCTCGCACGGCTTTACGATTCATTATGGTTTCATCAAGCCACCGGAGGACGTCAATGTCTTTATGGTCGCGCCCAAAGGACCGGGCCATCTGGTGAGGCACGAATTCCTGCGCGGCGCCGGCGTTCCCTGCCTGCTCGCGGTGCATCAGGATCCAACCGGCGATGCCCGCGCGAACGGATTGGCTTATGCGTCAGCAGTCGGCGGCGGCCGCGCCGGAGTAATTGAAACGACTTTTCGTGAAGAGACGGAAACTGATCTGTTCGGGGAACAAGCGGTGCTCTGCGGCGGATTGACCGCGCTCATCAAGGCTGGATTCGAAACTCTGGTCGAGGCGGGCTACGCGCCAGAAATGGCGTACTTCGAATGTCTGCATGAGATGAAGTTGATCGTCGATCTGATTTACGAAGGCGGCATCTCAGAAATGCGTTATTCAGTTTCGAACACTGCGCAGTATGGCGATATGACACGCGGGCCCCGGGTCATCAACGACGATACCAAACGACGGATGAAGGACCTCCTGGCCGAAGTTCAATCGGGAGCGTTTGCGAACGAATGGATGAAAGAAAATCGCGGTGGCAAAGCAAAATTCCAGGAGCTGGATTCTCAAACTCGCGAGCACACGATTGAGCAGGTCGGAGCCAGGCTGCGGGCGATGATGCCATGGTTGACAAAAGGACGGCTCGTCGATAAGACGACAAATTAGGAATCTCACAAAGCCGAAGGCACGCGATGCGATCGCCCGGTCCAACGGGCCGGGTACCACTTGGCATATTTGCCTAAGTGCTGAAGCCGCGGCATCATCGTATTTACGTTGAGATCTTTGCTGCCAACAATTCGTCTGAGTCCGGTTATTTCGCGCCTTTAGCGCTCAATTATCTTCTTGCGCACAACCCGGCCCGTTGGACCGGGCGATCACATCGCGCGCCTTCGGCGCTGAGAGTGGTTACTGCCCGACCGTCTTATTCACTTCTATGAGCAACAATTTCCGCAGTCGCGTTATCACCCAAGGCCTCGAGCGCACACCCAATCGTTCGATGCTGCGCGCCACTGGTTTCCAGGATGGTGATTTCGGCAAGCCCATCGTCGGCGTCGCGAACGGCTACAGCACCGTCACGCCCTGCAACATGGGACTTGATAGTTTGACTGCGCGCGCCGTTGAAGCGTTACGCGAAGCCGGCACGATGCCGCAGACCTTCGGCACCATCACAGTTAGCGATGGTATTTCAATGGGCACCGAGGGAATGAAGTACAGCCTGGTCTCTCGTGAAGTCATCGCTGATTCGATTGAGACTGTTTGCCAAGCCGCGAGTGTCGACGGCCTGCTGGCGATCGGGGCCTGCGACAAGAACATGCCGGGCGCGATGATCGCGATTGCAAGGCTGAATATCCCGTCGATCTTCGTCTATGGCGGCACCATCAAAGCCGGTCACTACCAGGGCGAGGACCTTACCATCGTGAGCGCCTTCGAAGCGCTGGCCCAACACTGCGCGCACCATCTGACGGCGGACGACTTGCTCGAAGTAGAACGACGCGCTTGCCCCGGAGTCGGCGCCTGCGGCGGAATGTTCACCGCCAACACCATGTCTTCGGCGATTGAAGCAATGGGTCTGAGTTTGCCCTACTCATCAACGATGGCCGCTGAAGACGACGAGCCGGGCGAGAACACTACAAAAAGCGCCGCTGTGCTCGCTGAAGCAATTCGCCGAGAGATCCTGCCGCGCCAGATCCTGACACGCAAGGCGTTTGAAAATGCGATCGCTGTCGTCATGGCAGTGGGTGGCTCAACCAATGCGGTGCTTCATCTGTTAGCGATTGCTCATGCAGCTGAGGTGTCTCTATCCATTGACGACTTTGAGAAAATTCGCGGTCGCGTTCCGGTGCTTTGCGATCTAAAACCTTCGGGCCGCTATGTAACGACCGATTTTCATCACGCGGGTGGCGTGCCGCAGGTGATGAAGATGTTGCTAGCTAATGATCGACTTCATGGTGATGCGCTAACCATCGGCGGCCAGACGATCGCCGAAGTGCTCGCGGATGTGCCCGACGAACCGCGCGGCGATCAAGACGTAATTCGCAGTTGGCACAATCCGCTATATCAACAAGGTCATCTCGCAATCCTTAAGGGAAATCTTGCCAGCGAAGGCGCAGTCGCAAAGATTACCGGCGTAAAAAATCCAAAGATCACCGGTCCCGCGCGAGTGTTTGATTCGGAAGACGGTTGTCAGCAGGCCATCCTAAACGGCAACATTAAACCGGGTGACGTGGTCGTAATTCGGTATGAAGGTCCAAAGGGCGGTCCCGGCATGCGCGAGATGCTGGCGCCCACATCGGCGATCATCGGCGCGGGCCTCGGTGACTCGGTAGGCTTGATTACTGATGGACGCTTTTCAGGTGCGACCCACGGCCTGGTCGTGGGACACGTGGCGCCGGAGGCAGCGGTCGGCGGCAACATCGCGTTGATCAAGGAAGGCGATTCCATCACGATCGATGCCAATGCGCGGCTGCTACAATTGAACGTCGCGGAAGAGGAATTGGCGCGTAGACGAGCGCAGTGGCGACCGCCAATCGTTCGTTACCCGCGTGGGGTTTTGGCAAAATATGCGCGATTGGTATCGAGTAGCAGCATCGGCGCGGTGACCGATCGACCATCATGAGCATTAAAGATCCGCGCGCGAATCAGCGTCGGATTCCTGGCGCCGGCGCTTCCCGCACCATAAGCAAATGATCTTAATCCTAAGACCCAATATCGATCCTGAGAGCGGAGACTATAGGCGATTGATGGGCCAGCTTGCAGGTCTTCCCGATATTCGGGTGCGGGTTCACCGCGAACAGGGCACCGAACAGTCTTTGACTGAGATCTACTTAATCGGCAACACATCGGCGATCGCAGTCGAAGAGATGAAGGCCCTTCCCGGCGTCGAACGGGTGGTGCGAGTATCCGAGAGCTATCGAGTCCTGGGCCGGCACAAAGATGATCACAGACCCGCGCATTTTAATTATCAGGGATTGCGTTTCGGGCAGGACACGCTGCACATCTTTGCCGGGCTATGCGCCGTCGATAGCCGCGAGAGCGTGGAAGCCATGATGCGCCTGCTGCGCGAGAACGGTCAGGTATGCACGCGCATGGGAGCTTACAAACCGCGGACGAGTCCCTATTCATTTCAGGGATATGGCGCTAGTTGTTTGCCTTACGTTTTTGAATTGGCCGGCAAATATGCCATCAAAGTTGTCGCGATGGAAATCACCCACGAGTCCCAAATCGATGAGATCAATCAAGCCTTGAATGAAGCGGGACGACCCACGGGCGTGATGCTGCAAATCGGCACGCGCAACACGCAAAATTTCGAGCTACTCAAGTTCGTTGGCCGGCAGAGCGAATTCCCGGTGCTGCTGAAGCGCGGATTCGGAATCACCCTAAGCGAATCGCTTCACGCGGCGGAATACCTCGCCAGCGAAGGCAACACGAAAGTGATCTTCGCTTTGCGTGGTGTCAAGACCAACATGGGGGATCCGCATAGAAACTTCGTTGATTTCGCGCATGTGCCGGTGGTTAAGCGACTGACGCGGATGCCGGTCTGCGTGGACCCTTCGCACGCAGTCGGCTCGCGCGATCAGGCACCAGATCGTTTGCTCGATCTCATGCATGCAACCGCGCAGGGAGTAATCGCCGGGGCGAACATGATTCTGGTAGATTTTCATCCCGAACCAAGCCATGCGCTGGTTGATGGACCTCAGGCACTGCTGCCTCACGAGCTACCCATGCTTCTTGAGGACGTGCGGATCGTGCGCGAGGCCTACGAGAAGCGCTGCCAACTGGTCTGACTCCAGAGACAATCTTGTTAACGTGAATCGTCCGCGCCAACAAAGTTGTCGCTACACGCTTCTTGCTTTCTCAAAACCCATTCCGATTCGTCGTCAACAAACTAAACAGCAGTGGCTGTGTCGCAAAAGTCTCATCGACATCGAAGTCAGTACCATTCGGGTAAGCGGATGGGTCAAAGACGCTACTATTTCCGTTGAAATTCCCTTTAACCCACCTGCTGACGCAGGTGGTACTGACCTCATCGCCATCCCATCGGCACTTTTGCAACAAACTAAACGCCGGTAGCAGTTAGCGCGGCGTAATCGCTGCCCAGAACCCCACCCACCACTCCCACGGCATAACCATTGCCAAGCGATCAGTGACCAGTTCGTTCATCCAAAAGATTTGATTGCCGCAATTGAGTCGAATTGGATGTAGCGACAGACAGCGTTCAAGGGGGAACAGGTTTCATGAACCGTTACCAATGGAGGATAGGACTAATACCATTTTTCATAGCCATGGCTATGGTTGGGATTCACCTGACAATCCAGGGCCAAAGCCAGACGTCTTTGCATTCTACATCGAACAATCGCGTAGAATCCGCCGGCGCACTGGCCGCTTATCGCCGAGGCCTGGACCAGTACAGCGAAGGCAACAGTCAAGACGCTATCAACTCTCTCAGGCAAGCAATAGTTCTTAATCCATCTTTCACCGAGGCCTACAACAGTCTCTGCGTCGTTTACGATCACCTGAATCGAACTGACGATGCGATCGACGTTTGTGAACGCGCGACCGTACTCAGGTCAGATTTCGTTCCGGCCTTCTATAACCTGGGATTGGTTTACGATGCAGCGAATCGGCGCAACGAAGCGATCGCTTCTTTGAAGCGTGCAATTCAGTTAAATCCGGGTTATGTACAGGCACATTATCACCTGGGCAGGATATATGACGCGAGCGGCGACTACGAAGAGGCTCGCAAGTTTCTCAAACAGGCAATCTCACTAAGGCCGGGTTACGCCGACGCTTACAATGAACTGGGTTTCTCATACTGCAGCTCGGGGCAGTTTGATAATGCGATTGGGACATTTCGGCAAGCGGTAATATTGGAGCCCGACCAGGCTCGATTTCACAGTAACCTGGGAACTACTTACTATCTCGCTGGTCGTTACGACGAAGCGATTGCTTGTTTGAGCCGAGCAATCGATCTCAAATCGGACTTCCTGGTTGCTCATGACAATCTGGGCGTCGTGTATTTGAAAACTGGTCAATACGAGCAGGCCATCCAACACTTCCAGCGCGCGATTGAACTGTCAAAAGCCAGCAACAATTTGCAGGCTGGGCTCTACAACGATCTCGCCTCATCGTACGCGCACCTGCGCAAATACAAGAAAGCGGCCACCCTGCTCAACAAAGCGCTACAAATCAACCCTGACTTTACGGTGGCCGTTTTCAACCTGGGAGTGGTCGATCTGATGCGGCAAGATCGGCCAGCGGCCTTTCGGCAATACGCAAGGCTCAAACAAATCGATCCCGCCCGAGCACAGAAACTTTATGCATGTATTTATGGTTCGAGAATCATTCAGGCGGGAGACAGCGCGAACAATACGCGAACATCGGAGAACCTAAATGACTCAAATCGTCCTAAACCATCTACCAAACGGAATCACCTAACATCAGGAACTCCCAACTTGTAATCGTCGTATCAATTGCTGATACTTCGACAGGAGTGTGCATATGTTTTGCCCACGCTGCGGTTCTACACAAAGCGATGAGTTGAAATTCTGCAAGTCGTGCGGGGCCAATCTGCATGCCGTAAGAAAGGTTGTCGATGCTGGGGCAACGGACCAGCGACGTGGGCGCCCCGAACCTTGGTTTGCGGAAATGGCGGTTCACAACGCCGAGAGCAAGAGGCGCCAAGACGAATTGGACCATCGGCGCGGCATCACACCTGAAGTCAGGCGTTACAACGAGATAAAGGCTGGCATCATCACCGGCGGCACTGGCCTCGCCGTTGCGATTTTTCTCTACGTTTTCATGCAGGGTCTCATCATAAGCGGGAACGTTTCCGCGAACACTGGTGCAATCCTCGGCCGTCTTTGGGTTGCTGGACTGATACCATTCGTGGTTGGCTTGGCGCTGCTGATAAATGGAGCTTTTGTGAGCAAGAAACTGGCGGAAGTTGTGAGACGCGCCGCCCAACCGCCAGGCGCAAATGAAGAAACAGAAACGAACCCGCTCGAAGTCCGCTCTGCCGAAACTAATCAATTCATTCCCGCGAACCTCAGCGTCACCGAAGACACCACCAAACACCTTAAAAGTCACTGAGAACTCCGACCGCTCAATTAGAGAAGATTACGCTCGGCGATGCTGGGCAAGACGGCTCCTTCGTTGAGACTGTTCCAAAGAAAGCTTTCGGTTTGTCGCCCCGGTGGTGAAAAGAGAGGGTATCAGAATAGACTTGCTCAGTTTTGGTGTTCGATTAGAATTGCGTTGTGACTATCCTTTCGATATTTAGCGAAGTTCACGGCATCTGCCGTCTATGTCTGGTTGTTCTGCTTTGTTTGCTCTGTACTTTCGTCGCGATCGGCCAAGAGTACATTGGTTATGTGGGTACCTACACTCACACCGGAAGTGAAGGAATCTACAAGTTTCGCTTCAATGCGACGACGGGCGAAATGAGTGGGTTGGAGTTGGCAGCCAAGACAAATGATCCCTCCTTTCTGGTAATCGATAATCAGGCTCGGTTTCTTTATAGCGTCAACGAATTCAGTAACTTTGAGAATCAACCCTCGGGAGCGATCAGTGTGTTTGCGATCGATCGCGGTTCAGGCAGGCTGGATTTCCGCCAGCAGATCGCCTCTCTTGGCGCCGACCCCGCGCATGTATCCCTGGATCGGTCGAATCGATACCTATTGGTCGCAAACTATACGAGTGGCAACGTGGCTGTAATCCCAATCGGACAGGATGGTCAGCTCGGTCCGCATTCAGCGTTTGTTCAGGATTCGGGTTCCAGTGTGAACAAAGAGAGGCAGCAAGGTCCGCATGCTCACTTCATTCAGACGACTGCCGATAATCGCTTTGTGTTGGTTACAGATTTGGGCATTGACAAGGTACTGGTCTATCGCTTCGATGCTCGCGCCGGGTCGCTCAGCGAGGCTCAGTCCGTCACACTAGAACCTGGCGCCGGACCGCGACATCTCGCTTTTGCTTCAGGCAAATCCGTTTATGTGCTTAACGAACTCAAGTCCGCAATTTCGGTTTTCACATTCGATTCTGTCAACGGCGCGATGCGCCTGAAGCAAACGATTTCAACTTTGCCTCAGAGCTTTTCGGGTAATAACACGGCCGCCGAGATTGCCGTTGACTCGAAAAGTAGATTTCTATATGTGTCTAACCGCGGTGATGATGCCATTGTGCAATTTCGCATCGATCCTCGGAACGGGCGGCTCGCTAAAGTTGCGAGATTTTCGACCGGCGGCAAGGCGCCGCGTCATTTCGAAATCGACCCAAGTGGCCGTTGGCTGCTGGTCGCCAATCAGAACTCTAACGATATTCGGGTTTTTCGGATCTCGTCGCACGATGGAAGATTAATTTCGATGCCCGAATCGCTGAAGGTCTTCTCACCTGTCTGCATCCGCTTCTTAACTCCAGTCGAGGTAAAATAAACATGTCCACTCGGACATTCAATAGCGGCAACGTGGACGCACACATTAGGTTGCTTTGAACGGCGGAGTCCGCTAACCTCCGATGCGTCTATGAAACGGTCCAAACTGCTTGTCGCCTTTGCGTTTCCAATCATCTCCACTTTTGTACCTGGCGCTACGGAAAGGCGAACCAATTCTGTGACTCTGACACCCGTTTCGACTCCCACCGCAACTTCAGGTTCGAGAACGCAAGTGCTCTTCGATGATTTCAGTTACGCGAACAAGCAACAACTAAAACGCCACGGCTGGATACTTCGCACTAAACCGGGATGGCCCGGCATACCCGATGCGAGCTGGTCCGAGGACGGTGTGACAATCGTCAAAGATCCCGACCGGCCTGCTAACCGGATCTTGCGGATGACATCTTCGACAGCGGGACCGGACGCCCGCACAACTCAGACCCAGATTTGTCACGAGCGTAAGTACTTCGAGGGCACTTACGCCGCGCGCGTTCGTTTCAGCGATACTCCGATCAGCGGCCCAGCCGGTGATCAAGTAGTTGAAAGCTTCTACACGATTGCTCCTTTGAAGGCCCCGATGGATCCCGACTACAGCGAATTAGATTATGAGTACTTACCAAACGGCGGGTGGGGAATTTCCGGGCCAACATTCTATGCGACGACGTGGTATACCTTTAGTCCCGAACCTAACTGGAAAAAAGACAATGTCTTTCAAACGATGGCTGGCGCCCAGGCCGGATGGCATCTGTTAGTAACCCAAGTTATGAACGGAAAAGTCCGCTATTTCGTGGATGGAAAGTTATTTGTGGAACACGGTGACAAGTATTACCCCAGAGACATAATGTCGATCAATTTCAATCTCTGGTTCATCCGCGACGGCATGGTCAAATCAATTGAACCTCGTCAGTATCAAGAGGACATCGATTGGGTCTTCTTCCAGGCAAACACCGCCCTCACACCTGAACAAGTCGAATCAACAGTTGCCACCCTGCGTCGCAAACGCGTGCCGTTCCGCGACACAGTCCCACGGAAGGTTCCGGCTTTAGAGTCTCCCTGCAATTTCTAATCTACTAATCGCCACTCCAGGATCTCGATACTGTCCATGCCAGCCAAATTCGCGTCAGCGCCGTTAGCAACGGCTGTTAAGTATATCGTTGGGAAATCATCAGCGTGCTAGAATCACGCTTCGCTCTGACTCAAACGCTTCGCATGCGGCGCCGGAATCTCGGCTACATAAGAACGTGAGATCAAGCAGTCGAAGTCACCGCGCCTTCCAGCCTCTGCGAAACTTCTTCGCGGGCACCACATTAATTCTACTTCTTTGGACATTTGGCGGCAGCGTCGGTTCAGAACAATCCGCGTTTGACAAACGTGAGGCCGCGTACCGTGCCAACAACATCGGCGTCGCGTTACTGGAACAGTACAAGCCAAAAGATGCCGTCGAATCATTCCAGCGCGCGCTGACAATTGATCCGGACCTGCGGCTGGCTCAAATCAATTTATGCATCGCATTCTATTACCTTCCCGATCCGGACGGCGCCCGCCGTGCCGCTGAAGCGGCCCTGGCCCGCAACCCAAAAGCTCCGCAGCCTCATTACATCCTTGGACTGATCGCCCGCACTGAGAATATGTTCGATGACGCGCTCAGAGAATTCCAGAGCGTGCTCGCCGTTGACGATCAAGATGTGGCGACCAACGTTAACGTCGGACAGATTTACGTGCAGCAAAGAAAGTACGAGCTGGCTATACCAGCGTTTCGCAAAGCGCTCGCCGCCGAGCCGTACAATGAAACTGCCCTGTACAATCTCGGCATCGTGCTCGCGCGCACTGGCGCCCGCGCGGACAGCCAACGCGTACTCCAGAAATTCCAGCAGCTGAGGCAAAGCGGCGCGGGAACTCTGATCGGCACAAATTACCTTGAGAGCGGTCATTACGCCGAGGCAATTGTTTCTACCGGCGCAGAAGACGATCTCGTCGAGCGCAAAACTCCGGAAGCAAGATTCACCGATGTAAGCGAACGGCTGCTGCCAAAGGAAACCAGATCAACAACGGCAGAAACAGATCGCTATGCGAAGCAGAACGTCAATGCGCAAGCACAAGCAATTGTCCTGTTCGACTTTAATGGCGATGGCGCTTTGGACATCTTTGACGCTGCAGTTCCACCACGGTTGCTGAGAAACGACGGAAGTAAATTTACCGATGTAACTGCCGGCTCGGGACTGTCGGTCAGCGGCAGCAAGGCTTGTTTCGCGGCTATCGCTGGCGACTATGACAACGATGGCCGAGCGGATCTGTTTGTCGTGTATGCAGCGGAGAACAGGTTCGTTCTTTATCACAATGACGGCGATGGCCATTTTTCCGACCGAACCAAAGAAGCCGGCATAAGCGCGCCGTCGACGCAGGGCGCACCTTACCTGTCTGCGGCCTTTGTGGATTTCGATCACGATGGCGATCTCGACATTTTCGTTACCGGCCCAACAAATGTCCTGCTAAGAAACAATGGCAACGGGACCTTCACGGAAATCACTCAAGCGGCCGGACTGAGTGCGCATAGCTTGGCGGCAAACGGTTCCGCGGTTGTGCCGACAGACTTTGATAATCGCCGCGACGTCGATCTCTTCGTCCTCGATCGCAAATTGCCGCCTACTCTTTTTCGCAATATGCGCGATGGAACGTTTCGTGACGTAGCCAGGGAAGCCGGTCTGGCGAACGATGGCACTTTTTCGTGTGCGGCCGTGGCCGACATCAACAAAGATGGATTTACCGATTTTTTTATGAGTTCCGGCAATCGCGCCGTGCTGGCTCTTAGCGATGGCCGTAATCACTTCAAGATCTCGCCTGCACCATCAGGTGCAAACGAGGCTTTGGCGGCACAGTTTCTGGATTATGCCGAGGACGGACGGCTTGTTCTGCTCGGCCTCACTGCGCGTGGCATTCGTTTGTGGCGCAACGTAGGAAACGGTTTTATAGACGTTACTGGAGCCGCCATGCCGGCTTTCTTCCGCAATTTGGCCCCATCCTCTCAATCACCCGCGGCCGTGGCATCCGGCGATCTTGATAACGATGGAGACGTGGATTTGATCGTACGCAGTGCCAATGGCGCCCTCCACATCCTGCGGAACGACGGTGGCAATCGCAATCACTCAATTAAAGTCGATGTACACGGTCATATCAGCAACCACAGTGCAGTTGAGGCGAAGATCGAGATGCGGGCCGGCAGTCTCTATCAAAAGCTCGAGGTCTACTCGGCTTCACCCGCGCCGGCGCCGAGCGATTTGATCTTCGGTCTGGGTAAACGTGATAAGCCTGATGCGGTGCGCGTGCTATGGCCGGCGGGCATCGTGCAGGCCGAAACAGAGTTTCCGGCCGCTTCCGCTTCCGGTCTCATTTCTTTAAACGTCACTGAGCTCGACCGCAAACCTTCATCGTGCCCATACCTTTATGCCTGGAATGGCGAACGCTTCGAGTTCATCACCGACTTCATGGGCGGCGGCGAGATGGGATATTTGGAAAGCCCGGGTCACTACAACAAGCCGGATCCGGTTGAGTACGTTCGTATTCGCAGCGATCAATTGAAAGAGAAAGAGAGACGCTATGAATTACGTGTGACGAACGAATTGGAAGAAGCTTTGTTTGTTGATCGCCTGCAGCTACTGGTTGTCACGCATCCGTTAGGTACGGAGGTTTATCCGAACGAGGGCATGAGCGACCCGCCCAAGCAGTTCAGGCTGTTCGTTACGAAAAACGCCAGGCCTCCGGTGAGCGCGTTTGATGACACGGGCCATGACGTAGCTGATCTGATCTCGCGCATGGATCGTCGCTGGCCTGATGCTTTCAGAACCGATCGCATACGCGGCTATGCAGCTGAACATTCGCTAACGCTAAAACTGAACGACGAGTCCGAAGTCCAAAGTCCAAAGTCCAAAGTCCTACTCTTATTGACTGGCTGGACAGATTACGCCTGGTCGAGCGACAACGTGGCCGGAGTTCAAGCTGGAAAAGAAATGCGGCCGCCAAGCTTGCAAGTTAAAGACGGACGCGGCCATTGGCGCACAGTGATCAAAGACATTGGCATTCCCGTCGGCCGGCCGCAGACAGTTACCGTAGATCTCACGCATAAATTTCTGAGTGCCAACCGCGAAGTTAGAATTATCACGAACATGCGCGTCTACTGGGATCAGATTCTCGTTGATACGTCACCCGATAACCCGATCCAGATGGCTCGGCTGGATCCAATTCAGGCCGATCTCCACTGGCGCGGCTTCTCTGTTGAACTCTCGCCCGATAATCGTGAGCCGTACCTGTATGATTATCACCAGGTTTTATTCGATTCACCATGGAAAGTCATGACTGGTCGCTACACGCGCGAAGGCGATGTCCGCGAGTTGCTTTTACATAGCGACGATATGTTTGTGATTTCGCGGCCAGGAGATGAGATCAGCCTCTCGTTCGATGCCTCATCGTTGCCACCTTTGCGCGAAGGATGGACGCGGACATTTCTGTTGTACGCGGACGGCTTCAGCAAAGAGATGGACATCAATTCTGCAAGTCCCGATCAACTGTCGCCGTTACCATTCCATGGCATGAGCCGTTATCCTTACGCAGCGCCTGAGCACTACCCACTGGATGTCCAGCATCGCGAGTACCTGGAAAAATACAACACGCGCATGGTTACCCGTCAGGTTCCGAGGCTCTCGGGGACTGACGGCAACTAGACACTCGCGGGTAGCTCTCTCAAGAGTAAGGAAGTCAGTACCATCCGCGTAAGCGGATGGGTGAAACACGCGTCATTTCTATTGAGGTTCGCTTTAACCGTCCTGCTAACGCAGGCGGTAGTGACCTCATTGCAACGGCGGTCTCTGACTTGCGAAAGTCACAACCGTCGCGATCAGAACACCAGAGTCTGAATCGATCGCGGTGGGCTATTCAATTCCGCAGCGTTGCCAGCGATCCACAGCCAATACGAGGCATTCTTTTCACTCGTATTCATGACCACCACCGCAACGCCGCCACCAGGGTTCAGGAAGGCCGTGGAGAGAAGTTGGCTGCGGCTGGGCGAACTGGCAATTCTGCGGGCGCCTGGCTGGATGAATTTTGAAAAGTGGCCGATGTAGTAAAACGAACTCAGGTAAGTTAAGTCGCCGGTCTTGGTATTGGCGTGGACTGGAGCAAAGCAAAAGTTATCGACGTGGTTCGGGCCGCCGCGTTCATCGAGCAGCACGTTCCAGTCGGTCCAGCCGACCGTGCCATTATTGAAATCGTTAATCATCGAGCGGCCATAGCGTTCACCAAACTTCCACTCGCCGAGCCGCTGCGTATCGAATACATCGACACAGCCTTCTGTGAAGATTAATGGCTTATCGGGAAACGTTTCATGAACGAGCTTAACGTTATCGAACATCGGCTCCCCGCCGCTCCACGGTTCGTACCAGTGATAGCCGATGCCCCACACAAACTTTGCTGCCTGTGGATCGCTTAGGATCGTGTTCGCTCTTTGATAGATCAAATCGCGATTGTGGTCCCAGGCGATGATCTTCTTTTGACTCAGGCCTTCTCGTATCAGAGTCGGTCCGAGATAATTCTTGAGAAAATCCCGTTCCTCCTCGGCCGTGTAAATGCATGACTCCCATTTCTGAGTAGCCATCGGTTCGTTTTGAATCGTGAGGCCCCAGATGGGCACGCCCTCGCGCTGATAAGCCTTGATGAATTTTGCGTAGTAATTCGCCCAGGATTGATGGAACTCTGGTTTCAGTTTGCCGCCGTGCAAAATATCGCCGTTGTCCTTCATGAAAGCCGGCGGACTCCAGGGACTGGCAAAGATGTTGAGTTTGCCGCCACTCTTCGCCAGCACCTGTTTTATGAACGGTATGCGATATTTCTTGTCATGCTCGACGCTGAAAGACTTCAGCTCTTTATCGCCTTCCTCAACGTAGGTATAGCTGCTGCTCGAGAAATCGCAACTGTGAATATTCGTGAGCGCCAGCTTATAGCCGATGCCCTGCTGTTCGTCGAAGTATGCAGTCAGAATCTCGCGCTGTTTCACGGGCGGAAGTTGCGCGAATACTTCCGCCGCGGCATCGGTCAAAGCCCCGCCGATGCCGAGGAACGTTTGAAACTGTCGGAGCGGATCGACAAAAACACAGATCTGAGTCTCCTTGGGCTGACCCACTGACTTAAACGTGACCGTATCTGTCAGTGAGATTCGATGATCCGTCTTGTCGGCGGTGGTGAAGACCTTGACTTGTTTACCGGCCAGAGACACAGTCTTCGCTACCGATGGGCGGCCTTGTCGTGGCGATTGGCTCGAGCCGAACGACAGGCTCCTGGACGCCAGCGAGGCGGCTGACGCAGCGAACAGAAAATTTCGACGATTAATTTTCATGGCTGGACTCTAGCACTAACGAATTGCCTCAAAGTCAGGTGAGAGGGTGCTGCGCAACGCTCAATACCCCGGCGCGATGGCCAGATCGTGAATGTGCCAGTAGACGCTTTCATTGCTCATTTCGGGATGTCTGTGCAGAAACTGGTTTGCCAATGACAACGCGCCTGGATCGTCTTTTAAGTCGGCAAAGATTTTCGCTTCCCGCTTCGCCTCATCGGTCCGGCCGACCTTGCGATAAATGAGCATCAAGTTGTAATGGGCGCCCACATCTTCCGGATCGATCGCCAGAATTTTTTGGAAACAATCGAGCGCAGCGTCGTAGTCGCGTTTGATCTTGCAAAGCTCACCGAGCTGTTGCAGCGAAATCCGGTCGCGTGGAAACAGCGCGAGCACCTGTCTGATGTTCGCCTCGGCCTGATCCAACTGGCCACGCTTTTCGAAAATTCGGGCCTGTTGAAAGAGCGCGCGGGCCAGGTTCGGATTCGCTTTGACGACACCGTCGAGAATTGCCGCAGCTTCGTCGTATTGCTCCAATTCGATGTGGGCCATGGCCCGATTCACCAGAGCCATCGGTCGATACTTCTCATCCAGCTCCGCCGCACGGGTAAATGCCTCAATCGCGATCGGATATTGCCGCTGATCGAAGGCCGCGATGCCGTAATTATTCCAGCGCCGCCAATCCGGAACTGCCGTCTTGTCATTGGGATCGGCAACCATCTGGTTCTCACCGATCCGGATCGCGTATTCCGTCGCGGCCATCGACACAATTGGATAATCTACCGATTTGCCCAGCGTATAGTCGCTGAATACGCGCGTGAACCGCCGATAACGAACACGCGCAGTGAGGTGCATCGCGCCACTGAAGTTCTCCGGCACCTTGAATTGATAACGCGCCACATCGGAACGGCCCGAGGCGATCTGGTTGTTCTGGGCAAAGATGCGCGTGCGCCAGATATGATGTTTGTCATTGTAGCTGCCGTCAGCTTTTACCAGATATGTCTTGTAGTTGTGTGCCGACTCGTCGAGATAACCGTCCGGCTTGATGAAACCGGAGCGATACAGGAGTCTGCCGTTATCATCACTCACGGTGAATTCAACGTACGCTTCGTAGAAGTCGCGCAGTTCCGGCGGAAATGAATGACCGATATTCTTGTTGGTGATGACAACTTCGGCTGTCAGCCGGTCGCCTTTGCTCAGACGGAAGTTGCTGCGGTTCAGTGGCGCGATAAGTTCTTCCTGACTCGAACCCGGCGCCTTGCGCCGAATGGCGAAGATATCCACCCCCAACTTGTCATCTTCGAGAAACTTCGTGACCGCATCTAACTGATCTTTCCACTTGTAGTACGTGGGAATCGCAGTGTTAGCGGCTGCCCATCGATGCGATGCCAGCATTCCGTTCTTGGCGGAGACATCAAACAGCGGCGCCGCTTCGCGCTTCATGTGGCAAGTGTTGCAGGTCTCTTTGTCGCGCACATAAAAGGGGTGCGGAGACTCCTTCGAAAATGAAGATTGCTGCAGCTCATCCGCCACCATGAAGGCCCGCAGGAATTTGTAGTCGTTCAGTTCGCGGGGCACTTGCGATTTGTGACAGGCACCACAGAATTCGGGTGTCTTCAAGAGCGGTCTCATCATTGCGCGGCGATGCGACGGAATATCATTCAGGATCTGCTGATCAGTTACGCCGGCCAGCAAACGGGTCCCGTCTTCCTTCACCAACAGCGCCGGTTCGCCCATCACGTATCCGCCGATGCCGCGGCTGTTAGCGGCTTGTATGGAATGGCAGGCGATGCATGAAACGCCGTCATCGTCGAACGGTCGCTTTACATGCGAGTTCTTTGTCAGCGCGCCGGTGAACAGAGCTGCGGGATTGTGGCAGGACTCGCAATGACGTGTGTATTCAATTCCCTTCTGCGTCTGAATATCTTTGACGTTTTTTTGATAGAAGGGTTCGCGAAAGGCGTTTCCGTGCGCAGACTGACGCCATTGCGCGTGGGCGTCGGTGTGGCAATTGCCGCAGCGCTTCGACGGGACAAACATCTCGCCCGGGATAAAACTACCAGTGGTGCTAGTCGCATTGCTGGGTGAAAAAGGGTTGGGACCAAACTTCAGATCGTAGTTTTGCAGGATCTGCGCGGCGTATTCCGAGTTCGCGGCGCGCGATTTTGACTGGGCGTGAGTCCTGAACAATGAATGCGCGCACCCCAGCGCGGCAATTACCAGCACCAATATCCATTTAAGTCTGGTTATATCTTGTCTGCGAAGCTCGTACATCATGTGGTTACTATCTTGAGATGCAACTCTCTCATTCACTCCTGGCTTCAGCCAGGCGAAGGAGACGCTGTGCTTTTGTCTTAACCGTTTAACGGTTTTCAAAGAGAAGCCGTTGAAACGGCTGTTATATTTCACCCGTGATACCGCACCGCGCTAAAGCGCGATGAGAATGAAAGTCCAACCTATACACCACATCTCCGCCGTCGGGTAGATCCCGAGTCACTCGCGTCAATCAGCGAGTTGAAACTCCTTTGCCTTCGGTCACCGTAAGCTTGCGATCTATCCCGGGAATCTTGATCTGCTCCAGGGTGCCGTCCGGCCACTTCACTTCAAGTTTATCAACGCCGGTGGCAGCGCCCAGACCAAAGTGCAGTGTCATGTCATTTTGAGAAGCATAGCTGCCGCCACTGATTACATCTTCTCGTTGTCGCAATTTTCCCGTAGTGACGTAGGCGATGGCGCCAATAGCGTCGCGTGGGCTCTTCTTCGCGACATCGCCAATCAACCGCAACTCGAGCCAATGTCCGCCGCCGGTTGCGACATTTTTCAGTATGGTTGGTTTCGAGTCGATATTGTTGATTACGATGTCCAAACGTCCATCGCCATCGAGATCACCAATGGCCATGCCACGCGCACACCAGGCTTGCGCGAGCGCGCTGCCGGGAGGTGCGCCGACTCGTTCAAACTTTCCATTCCGCAGATTCCGAAACAGCAGCGATTGTTGCGCGTAGCTCGTGCCCCATTGGTGCTCGTCAACCGTCGGATAAACGTGCCCGTTGGCCACGAAAAGATCTTTCCAGCCATCGTTGTCGTAATCCAGAAAACCTGTCCCCCAACCGAGAAATGGAATCGTCACCTCGCCCAACCCCACCTGAAAGGTCACGTCCGTGAAGTTTCCCGAGCCGTCGTTGTGATACAAAACATTTGAATCGTCAGAGAAATTCGTGATGTGAAAATCAACTTTGCCGTCGTTGTCATAATCGCCGATTGCCAGGCCCATTCCCGCCTGTTCGCGGCCGTTCTCGTTCAAAGCTACGCCCGAGGGGTAACCCGTCTCCTCGAAAGTCCCGTCGCCTTTATTGATGTAGAGTTGCTTGGGCGTCGAATCGTTGACGACGATCAGATCGAGCAAGTTGTCATCGTCCGCATGCACGAAAGCGGAAGAGAAACCATAATATTTTTGCGGATCATTCACGCCGGCTTTGACACTGACATCTTCGAAGGTCCCGTCCGCCCTCTGGTGGTAGAGCGTGTCGCTCTCTCCCGTTAATCCGCGTGGGCCACACATCACCGACACGCCGCGAAACTGACAGAAGTTCTGTCCTACCCCGCCGGGCTTGCTCGCGTCCGCCGGATTTGGCGGGAGGTTGTTGAAATCGATCTCGGCGTAACCGGGCACGAACAAATCCAATCGCCCATCGCCGTCGTAATCACCCCAAGTGGCTCCGGTACTCCAGCCTTTACGCGCCACACCTAACTTTTCGGCAACGTCAGTAAACGTTCCATCACCGTTGTTATGATAAAGGCGCGAGACACCGAAATTACTAATGTACATGTCCGGGCGGCCGTCATTGTCATAGTCTCCCACGGCGACGGCCATTCCCCATCGTTCGTTCGCGACGCCGGCTTTGTCGGTCACATCTTCAAATTTCCAATTACCGAGGTTGTGGTAGAGCGCTGCGCGCGGAGGCTTTTCCTTACCATTCAAAGCTGCCACGGTCGATCCATTTAGCAGATAGATATCCGGAAGACCGTCCCCGTCATAGTCAAAGATCGCGACACCGCCCGACGGGACCTCGAAGATGTAATTCTTGGCGGCTGAGCCTGACCGATGCGTGAAGTTTCCCACGGCAGTTTTGTCAGTCACATCTTCGAAGACCACCGGCGCCTTGGGATCAGTAATTCCCACCGTCCGCTTGCTCGCGTAATTCAATGGCGTTCCCGTCACCACACCGCCCATACCTTGTGGCTCCGCCGGCTTTTGTGGCGTTTGGCCTGTCGTGATCGACAAACAAATAAGCGCGATTAGAACCGCGGTAACAAACCTCTTAGGTGACGTGGAAATAGTCGATGAGCTTAAGCTCAACCGCGACCGAGAAGACTGTATCTGCTCGTGCATCACTTTACCGACCGTCAACGAAGTACTGCGCGTGGCGATAATGCTGCGGTCCGAGAATGTGACCCAGTTGTCCCACTGTTCATCACGCGCAAGGCGCGCGTACCACATTGATTTCTGGCCCGAATTGATCGCTCTGGGGAGGCGATCATAACGAATCCGTGCGCTTTCACAACCAACTTTTGGTGGATATTTCGACAGGTCACCCAGTTGGAAATCAGAAATCAGCTAATTCGATCCGCGAAAGCGCCGAACATAATCGACCAACAATTCGATCTGGGCCCGCTTGAGCTTTTTCTCAAACGCCGGCATATCGCCCTTGCCGCGCGTCACAATTGAGACGAGCTTTCCGCGCGTGGTGGTGCTGGCGTTTCGGCGCCACCAGCTGGCGTCAGTGAAATCCGGCGCGTTATAAGTTTGACCCAAAGCAGTGTCACCCCGTCCTTCGGCGCCGTGACAACGAGCGCAGTTTGTTCGAAAAAGGTCGGCGGCAACTATCGTATTAGCTCGCGTGGTTTTCCGAGTCTGAGCGGAGATGGCGCTATTTACAGTTGATTTAGCAAAAAGGAGAGCGGTTGCCAGCAATAGGGTGATGCCCCCGTATATCCATCCACCGGTTCGATTCATTATGGAGGTTCATCGCTCCTTAAGCTCATCTCCGCAGGCCACGCCAAACGTCCTTGCTGGCACCACAACTTTGTTGCCTAACCTGACATAAGTTATTAATACAGCTTCGGCAGGCGCGTCAACTATTATGCATTGGTCGGCAAATCCACGTGGGACGGAGGCGACTAAACTGAAACGAGACCGCCGCGGCATGCCGCAAAGAGCCGAGGAAATCTCAGGCTTATTGAATGTTCTTCAGATCCTTTCACGCTTCTCCGCTCCGCTTCATGACCTCGACTTTGACATATCTATTAATTGATTATTCCGCTCGTACGACAGTGCGGCGCTCTCGACCTCATTGCGCGGTGGATAAGAGTGCTCGCGGTAACAGGGGTAGGCTTCGGTACGTAGATGCGCGAGCATGTGATGACCGCGCCGGACCGCGCGTTCGTGCCTTAACGACGACAGGTCTATAGGGGCAACCACAATGCGCTCGCCCGGACCGGGTGAAGCCTCCGCCACTATTCGCCCGTCATAATCGATAACCTGGCTGCCACCTGGCCATGAATATGGCGGATAATGTTTCAGGCTCGCGCCTTGATTGGCAGCCACGACATACGCAATGTTTTCAATCGCGCGAGCACGATTAATCACGGTCCACCAGGCCATCGGTTCAGTAGCGCCCCACGGATCCATATAAGCAGAAACTCGAATCAATACTTCTGCGCCATTCGAGGCGAGCTGTCGCAGCGCCTCGGGAAACAACCAGTCATAACAGATCGCACAGCCAAGTTTTCCGATCGGCGTGTCGGCGACGGGAAAGAGAGGCTCATCGTAGGCTTCCAGATCATGCGGGCTGGTATGGACCTCATAAGGTATCCACGTGTTTACTTTGCGATATTTATAGAGAATGCCTTGCGGGCCAATCAAGCAAGTCGCATTGAAAACGTGGCCGGGCCACTTGTGATCGACTTCCAGCATCGACCCACTTTGGATATAGATGTCATATTCTTTCGCTTTCCGCTGCAATCGCTCGGTATGTTCGTTGGGAATTTCGACTGCGAGTTTTTCGTTTAGCTCTTTTGCAGTTTCGAATACCGGCGCTGAGTGGGCGAACTCGGGAAAGACAACCAGACGCACGGGCAAAAAGGGCGCTGCGCCAGCAACAGCTGAATCGATCATGGAAAGCATGCGATCAGTGTTCGCACGCATTTGCTCACGATGGATGGGGTTGACGAAATCGGTTTGGCAGCAGGCGACCGAATATCGAATATGCTCCATAGCTTTCGCCGGCGTATAACGCAGTTACTCGGCCAGTCAATCAGGCAGCAGGACCAGACGGCAAAAAGGTTACCGCGGACTGATGGTGACGTAATCCTTTCCGTTGTAGAAGCGTAAGGTGCTTCCGGCTTTGGTCATCATCAGCGGTCGTGGTCTTTTCATTTCCCTGTCTTTGATCGTCGCTGTCGAGAGAATCTGATTGCCGGCCAAATCAAGGATCTGCATCTTGCCGTCGGAGGTGAAGCCAAAGCCGTATGCTCCAACGGTCAGCTCCGTGCCGTTAATCTGAATCGGTGAATCGGTGATGAAGAAACCTTCATATTTCGCCCGCACATCGGCTGCATAACCGGAAGTATCAACGAGAGCGGCGATCAAGTACCGCTTTTCACCAAAGCGCGCCGCCGCCGCGTTTCGCATCTGGGTCGGAGCGCTCAATCCCTGGTAATAAAAGCCCGTCGGCACCACCCTGGTTAACTCTGCACCTTCGAGTACCGTCACCGCCTCTTGTGCTGTCGCAAGGATGCTGCATGCGGCCATTGTTACAAATACACCTAAGCCAAGGACGACCAATTCGCTTAAACGCTTTTTCATCGTAAGTCTCCTGTCATTAACGATCACCTAACAAGTAAACCCTGGTGTTTGGGTTATAGGTTTTCCAATCAAACCAATAATCATTGAGAACTGCCAGCCGCGGCAGTTGCTTACCTGTCAATTCGCCGCTAACTGCTTTACCCGTGAAGTCCCATTCACTTGCGGTCTCGGCGTCGACCAGACGCAGGGGCATGGAGTTTGGCTTGACGAAGAGTTCCAGCTTGCGTCCATCGATTGTTCGGACAAAGGCCCGGACCGATTTCTTATCCTCGCCGAGCACTATGATGATTCCAACTCCTCCGACATCGTCGATGATCGGGCTTTGCCTTAACAGAGCGTCAAAAGGGTATGCTCGAGCGACGTCATTGACCTTAACTCCTACGACTAAGGCCCGAGGTTCCAGTGCTTTGTCGAGACGGGCCGATGTGGTTACCGGCACTCTGGTCATCCTTTCTTCCCAATTTGCCGGCGCATATTGACCAGCGCGCTCAATTTTTTCATCAGGTCTCAACACGCGTCCGTGCGGTTGTTCCTGCTTCCATAGTCCAAAAGTCAGCTCGTCTACAAAAACCGATCGCAGTTTTTTCCCTTTCATCGGCCCAAAGATTGCTTCGCCGCTTACCTGCTGCCACCACGAGCCCGTTTCCTCATCGCTCATGATGAAATTCTGGTTGTTAATCCCCGCCAGATGAAAGTGCAGCACATGCCCGTCAACCGTTGTCTCCCACACCAGACCGGTGTGACAGAGCGTTCAATAAGTCGCGACGATCGGCGTGCCGCCCACCACGTCCTGCACCACATGATGGTAGGCCATCAATCGCACCGGATAGGCGACCGCCTCTCCCTGATTATCAACGGCGAGCACCATGTCAGAGTCGGCAACAAACGAGGCATCAGTAGCTTTTACGTAAGACGAGTTCGCAAGCGGATTGAACATCCACTCAAAATGATTCTGGCGTGCGAACCAGGCTGCCGGCAGCAGAGGCAGCAGCACGACAACCAGCGTTACTTTGGCAAACCAGCGACGACTGGCCGGCCACAATGCACCCACGAGCATTAAGGAAATGACGAACGCCACGATCGTGAAAAGCGGCGCCCAGCGACGCATGGCATACGCGATCATCAGACCACGTTCGGTTTCCGGTCTGAATGGTTGTACGATCCACACCGGCACGATCACTATCGCCACTGCCGCCGCGATTATTACTAATAGCCCAAGCCATGCCAGGCTGCGCCAGCCGACTCTGCTGCTGAAATCCGCCATGGGTCTCCTCGCCATACGAAAGGTTCACACTCGAGGTTTGTGCCCGAATCCACGGTCACCAGATCGAGAAGCAGCGAGTTCCTCAGGACTTCCGAACTCAGAGACTAATCACTCGCCTACCGGCCGCTCATCATATGCGAAAACGATGTGCGCGTCACGAGCCAAAGTCAGCGCTATCGCGATCCGTAGATCCGGCAGGTGCGTTGCTCCGCCGGACATCATGTCATCGAAGTTGCCGGCGGGACTGTGGGCTCGCAGAACCATTGATCTAACCGTCTTGAGATTTCCGAGTGATGAATGATAGGCTGCGCCGCATCGTGAGGCCGTGCTGGTTCCAGTCATACTTTTACAAAGGCGAAGAAGAGACTTGAACAAAAAACGGGATGGGTCACATCTGGTCGGCGATGTTTCGCGTCGCGGCTTTATTGTGGGGGCGTTAGCGAGTACGGCGGCGGTTACAGCGCTGGGGCAGGAGCGAGATTATGCGCAGAGCTCTGCTCCGCAACGTTATCCCGATCGGGACATTGTGGTCCTGGATCCCCGCTTCAACAACTATAAGGTCGGCAATGCAGCTATCCAGCGACTCTACACGGGAATGGCATGGGCCGAAGGTCCAGCGTGGAGTTGCGCCGGACGGTATTTAATCTGGAGCGACATTCCTAATGATATGCAGCGGCGGTGGCTGGACGACGATGGGCACGTGAGTGTTTTTCGTTATCCCGCAAACAACACGAACGGAAACACATTCGATTGGCAAGGCCGGCTCGTCTCATGCGAACACGCCACACGGCGCGTCATGCGTCAAGAACATAACGGCCACCTCACAGTATTAGCTGACCGCTGGCAGGGAAAACCATTTAACGCGCCGAATGATCTGGTCGTCCACCCCGATGGCGGCATCTGGTTCACCGATCCCGGTTACGGCAGCATGTCGAATTACGAGGGCAACAAAGGCGCGCTCGAAATCAAAGAAGCCGTCTATCGCATTGATCCCCAGACCGCCGCAATTGAAATGGTGACCGACGCAGCCAATAAGCCAAACGGTCTTTGTTTTTCGCCTGACTACAAAAAACTATATCTCTGCGACACCGGGACAACCATGAACATTACTGTCTGGGATGTAATCGACGGAAGGAAACTTGCTCGTGGACGAGAATTCGTCTCAACGAAACAGAAGATGAAAGACGGAAGTTTCGGCGGCGTGGCCGATGGTATCCGCGCCGATGTTGACGGCAATATCTGGGCCGGTATGGGTTGGGTCGGCGCTGGTTACGATGGGGTTCACATTTTTGCACCCGACGGACAGCGCATCGGACAGATTCTCCTGCCTGAGATTTGCAGCAACATCTGTTTCGGTGGCCCAAAGCGGAATCGTTTATTCATGACGGCTAGTCAGTCGCTCTACGCGGTCTATGTCAATACTCAGGGCGCGCACGCTTGCTGATCGGCCCTCAATCCACTTGCAGCTTGAAACCACGACTATCGCAGATCGCGCGCGCCGCCACACCATGCGGCGCTTAATGCCTTTTCTCTTCATCCTCTTTGTCATTGCTTATCTGGATCGCGTCAACGTGGGTTATGCAGCGCTGCAGATGAAGGGCGATTTGTCTTTCACTGATGAGGTCCTCGGGTTCGGCGCGGGCATCTTTTTCTGGGGGTATTTTCTGCTGGAGATTCCCGGCACCATCCTGGTCGAAAAGTGGAGCGCACGACGTTGGATTGCCCGCATCATGATCTCCTGGGGCATCGTGGCCATACTGATGGCTTTGGTGCAGACGAAAAACCAATTCTATCTATTGCGATTTTTGCTGGGCCTGGCTGAGGCGGGCTTCTTCCCGGGTGTGATTGTTTATCTGAGCCATTGGTTTCGCACTGAGGATCGCGCCAAGACGATCGGCATGTTCCTGGCGGCCCTCCCGGTTTCCAACATCATCGGCTCGCCTATGTCCGGTTTGTTGTTGAACGTTGGTTGGCTCGGCGTGCATGGTTGGCGCTGGCTCTTCATCATTGAAGGGATTCCGGCAATCATCTTTGGCGTAATCACGATCTTTTATTTGACTGACCGGCCGCACCAAGCCACCTGGTTGCCCGAGGACGAGCGCGCGTGGTTACAGCGCGAGCTGGCGCGAGAGCATCAGGCCGCGGCGGTGAATAGCCCGCTACGGATCCTGCAGGCGTTTCGGCACCGCGAAGTGATCGTCCTGACCCTGGCCTACTTTTTTATCGTCAGCACTCACTACGGGTTTACTTTCTGGCTGCCTTCGATCATTAAGCAACAGTCCGGCTCTTCGAACTTGCGCGTGACGTTGATCTCCGCCATTCCTTACTGTGTTGGCTTCGCCGCGATCTTGTTGGTGGGCTGGTCATCTGACAGAACCAAAGAACGTCGTTGGCATACGGCGCTTTCGATCATGGCGGCGAGCCTGGGATTATTTCTTGCGGTGTTGCTGCGAGATCGCCTGGCTCTGAGCCTGGCAATGTTTTGTGTTGCGGCATCGGGCATTTATGCGTACCTTCCGGGTTTCTGGTCGCTGCCGACAAGTTTTCTAAGCGGGACTGCAGCCGCCGCTTCTATTGGTTTGATCAACTCGATTGGAAATCTCGGCGGCTACGCGGGTCCTTACATTGTTGGTTATTTGAGCACGTTGACTGGGTCGTTTATGGGTGGCGTTCTCTATCTCTCATTATCGGCGCTCGTCGCAGCGGTACTGGTCCTCACGATTCGCGCAACTAAATTCGATCGCCGTCAGTTGATCAAGGATTGAGCTTAAACTACGGCTTAGAGGCACCTGCTAAGTAATGAACAAGAAAACCCAGACATTGATCCTGACGGCCACGATTTTGATCTTGGCTGCGGCGGCGCCGGCTCAGACAGACCCTGCCCGCGGGTCAGGCCAGATCGCATCCAGGTCTTTGGCTGAGCGGCTGGGCTATGCGGCTGATCAAAAACTCCTGATCGTTCACGCGGACGACCTTGGCGTCGCTCATTCCGTCAATCAAGCTTCGTTCAAAGCTCTGGAAACCGGCTCGGTAAGTTCGGCCAGCGTTATGATTCCCTGCGCCTGGCTTCCGGAGATTGCCATCTATGCGCGAAATCATCCGCAAACCGATCTCGGGGTACATCTAACGCTGACGAGCGAATGGAAGCAGTTTCGCTGGGGACCTGTCATGGCAAGCGAACGCGTGCCGTCTCTGGTCGATATCTATGGCTATCTTTATTCGCTCGAGAGCGACGCGGCCGCCCACGCCGATGTCCGCGAAGCAGAAAGTGAGATTCGCGCCCAGATCGCCCGGGCCAGAGCACTTGGCATTCAACCAACGCACCTGGATTCGCACATGGGCACGCTCTATCAAAACAAAGCCCTGTTTGAAGTGTTAATGAAAGTAGCCCACGAGAACAGGCTGCCGGTCAGGCTCTCGAAAGAATGGTTTGCGCGCGCGCCGTTTATGGCTTCACTCCTGGGCCCTGACGATATTGTTGCGGACCGAATCATCAGCATCGACGCGAACGTCAGCGCCGAAGATTGGACAAAGTTCTACACCGAAGCAATCACTAAGCTTCAGCCGGGACTCACAGTCATGATTGTTCATCTGGCATACGATGATGAAGAGATGAAAGGAATTACCGCGAACCATCCCAACTGGGGAGCAGCGTGGCGGCAAAGGGATTTCAACTTTGTCACCAGTGACGTATTTCGCAGACTGCTTCAGGAAAACCACATCAAGCTCATCACCTGGCGCGAGGTTGGCAGGTTACTGGCCTCGTAGGGATGCGGGGCGGCCTCTTTTCTCTTGAACCGAATCTCAAGTTATTAGAGAATCACGCTGCCTTCAGCTTTTCTGCACTTCTGAAAAGGACAAGCCGATGAAGCGAATATGTATTCTGCTTACCTTTGCGTGGAGTCTTCAACCCTTTTGCCTGCTAGGACAACAAAGTCTCGTCGTCGCGCAATCCCCTGCGGTTCAGATCGAGGACAGCGATCGCTTCCTGCAGACAGCGATTCGCCCAGCCACTCCGAAACGCGACTATAGTCGTCAAGTCGAGTCACTGCTCTCGCGAATGACACTGGAAGAGAAAGTTGGTCAAATGACGCAACTGGAGATCGGAATGATCACCACGGGCGGGGGCAATGACATTCATATTGATCCGGCGAAGCTTGAGAAAGCGGTTGTCAAATATGGCGTCGGCTCGATCCTCAACGTTAAAGACCAAGCCCTGACCGTCGATAAGTGGCATGAAATAATCCGTGACATTCAAGAAGCCAGCAAGCAAACGCGTTTGAAGATTCCCGTTATTTATGGCATCGACACCATTCATGGGCCGAATTACATTCAGGGCTCGACGCTGTTTCCACAGGAGATCGGCATGGCAGCCACGTGGAACCCGCTGTTGATGCAACACGCTGCCGAAGTCGCCGCTGCTGAGACGCGCGTCGCCGGAATTCCCTGGACTTTCTCGCCGGTGCTGGATTTGGGCCGTCAACCACTTTGGCCCAGGTTCTATGAAACCTTCGGCGAGGATCCTTATTTGGCGTCTGTGATGGGCGTGGCCTTTGTGCGCGGCGTCGAGGGTGATGACATCTCCGCACCGACACACATCGCCACTTCACTAAAACATTACATGGGCTACAGCTTTCCGCTTACCGGCAGAGACCGAACGCCGGCGTGGATTCCTGAGAATTTTCTCCGCGAATATTTTCTGCCGACGTTTGCGGCGGCTGTCAAAGCAGGTGCGCACACCGTGATGGTAAATTCGGCCGAGATTAACGGTACGCCCGGCCACGTCAATCATCACCTGCTGACTGATATTCTGCGCACTGAACTGGGGTTCAAGGGCTTTGTCGTGTCTGACTGGGAAGACATCAAAAAGCTGGTGACCATCTGGAGGGTTGCCGCGGATGAAAAAGAAGCGACGCAGATGGCTGTGATGGCTGGGATCGACATGAGCATGGTCCCATCCGATTACAGCTTCAGCGATATCCTGATTCAGCTCGTAAAGGAAGGCAAAGTTCCACAAACACGGATTGACAATGCTGTACGTTACATTCTCGGTGTGAAATACGAGCTGGGACTCTTCGATGATCCGTTGGCCAGTGCGCCGGCATCCAACTTTGCGACCGCGGCCGCGCGCGCTCTGAGCCTTGACGCTGCCCACCAATCGATGACTCTGTTGAAAAACGACAATGGAATCTTACCTTTGAAAAAGAACCAAAAGATTCTCGTCACTGGTCCTACAGCCGATTCGCTGATGTCGCTCAATAACGGCTGGTCCTATGTGTGGCAAGGAAATAACGAGGCACTTTATCCCAAGGATCGCCCCACGATTCTGGCCGGGTTAAAGGCCAAAGCCGGCAACAATATTTCTTACGTGCCGGGCAGTGGTTTGAATAAGGAGATCGACATTAGTGCCGCAGTCAATGCTGCGCGGGATGTAGACGTCGTGGTCATTTGTGTCGGCGAAGGAGCGTATGCAGAAACTCCCGGCAATATTACAGACCTGACACTTGAGGAGCCTCAGCTGAAACTGGCGGCCGCGCTAGAGGCCTCGGGCAAACCTGTTGTCCTGGTACTGGTAGAGGGTCGCCCCAGAGTCATTAACCGCATCGCCGATGCAGCTCGAGGCATCCTGATGGCCTACAATCCCGGCAACGAAGGCGGCACCGCGGTAGCTGATGTCCTTTACGGTGATTACAATCCCGGCGGGAAACTTCCCTTCACTTATCCACGGACGCCAAATGGATTGATCACCTATGATCACAAATTGTTCGAGACTGCGGACACCAGCTTTGGCAATGCGGCTTTCAACCCACAGTTCGAATTCGGCTCCGGGTTAAGTTACACAAGTTTCACCTACAGCGATCTGCGGCTGACGCAAAAGACAATCAGCCGGCGCGACGATCTGACGGTAACGGTGACCGTGACCAACAGCGGCGCCCGCGCGGGTCAAGAGGTGGTCCAGTTGTACCTGAGTGATCTGGTCGCTTCGTTGTCGCCTCCAGGAAAGCGATTGAAGCGATTTGCAAAGATCGAGTTGCAACCAGGCCAGAGCCGCACGCTTACGTTTACTTTGCACCCAACAGATTTGTCGTTTATCGGCAGCGACAACAAACCAGTCATCGAGGCAGGCGACTTTGAAGTTGGTATCGGCGGACTCAAAGCTGGCTTCAGTCTGAAGTAATTTTGGAATTGGGGGTCATGATGGGCTCAATTTACGCTAAAACAAATTGCCCAATTCGCAAGGATTCAACGATGCGATTCTACCCTCCGCGCACGGGCTCGCGTTTACGCGCGAATGTTATCGCGTCTATCGCAATTCTCTGCTTGTGTCTGTATTTGCCACCGTGGCCGGGAACCGTCGCTGCGAGTGATCCCACGGTCTGGAGCCTCGTCTGGAGCGATGAATTCAATGGCGCAAACGGTTCGCCCGTTGATGTAAGCAAGTGGGGCTTTGATATTGGGGGGAACGGTTGGGGTAACAACGAACTTGAGACTTACACAAGCCGCATCGACAATGCGTACGTAGAAAACGGACATCTGGTAATCAAAGCCATCAAAGAAACCTTCACCGGCCCTGACAACATAGCGCGCAACTATACTTCCGCGAGAATTCTCACGAAGAACAAGTTTACGCAGACTTATGGACGATTTGAAGCGAGAATTAAGTTGCCCTATGGTCAAGGTATCTGGCCGGCGTTTTGGATGTTGGGAGACAACATCGGCAGTGTAGGTTGGCCCAATTGCGGCGAAGTTGACATCATGGAAAACATTGGGAAAGAGCCATCCACTAATCACGGCACTCTGCATGGACCAGGATACTCGGGAGGAAGCGGCATCACCGGTGCGTACGTACTGACTAATGGCCAGAAATTTTCGGATGACTTTCATACTTTTGCGGTCGAGTGGGAACCCAACGTAGTTCGATTCTATGTCGATGGGCTCTTGTATAAGACTCGAACACCGGCTGATCTCCCCGCCGGAACGCAATGGGTTTTCGATCATCCATTCTTTATTATTCTGAACGTGGCCGTCGGCGGTAGCTTTCCCGGTAATCCCGATGCGACGACAGTGTTTCCGCAAACGATGCTGGTTGATTACGTCAGAGTCTATCAACGCGCCACGCCTTCAAATACGCCAGTGCTATTGACTGATGAAGCTACCAACCGCGCTCTGGCACTTGACTCAGTGACGTTCGTCCGCGATCCGTTTCCCGTCATCAATACTCAGAACTTCAGTCAGGATCAGCGCACCAGGATCCTGCTGTTGTCCGCTAATCTCGACCTTCAACCAGGTGATGGTCCAGCAGTCGTCACAGCTCAGGCTGATGACGGCCAAGGACATACTTACCAGCTTACTGTGGAATGGGTGGGACGATTGCCAAGTCTTGATTGGATAACCGCGGTTGTCGCCAAATTACCTGACGAACTCACCGGCTCGGATCAAGCGTTGATAAAAGTCACCGCGCACAGCCAATCGAGCAATCAGGCGGCAGTAGCGATACGACATTAAGAGGTGCGTCGCTGTGCGCCAGTATCCCAAGGCTAGCGAGTAGGCATATGCGAATGATCAGGACTATCAGCTACTTCCCGCTTGCGTGCCTGGTATTCTTACACACCGCGTCGTTTGCCACAGGCCAGGCTTTACCCACCGCCACTACAACCCAACTCAATCTGATGCCTATGCCGGATTCGGTGCGTATTACAACGGGCCGGTTGCCGATTACGGCTGGTTTCAGAGTCGCAACCAGGGGCTATTCAGACGATCGTCTACGCGGGGGCATTAGTCGAATGATTCGGCGGTTGGCGTGGCAAACCACAGTAAGTCTTCCGCTCGATCTCAGTCCCGATGAAAATGCTGCGTTCGTGGTTCAATGCGAGGCGGCGGGCCAAACCATCCCAGCGGTTAATGAGAACGAAAGTTACCGCCTTGATATTTCTAATCAACAAGCACAGTTGATAGCTCCTACAGTTGTGGGCGCCTTGCGCGGTCTCGAGACCTTGCTGCAACTGGTCAGTGCGGATCGAGATGGCTTCTACCTGCCCGCAGTAGCGATCCGCGATGCGCCTCGCTTTAAATGGCGCGGCCTGCTGATCGACGTGGGGCGTCATTATCAGCCGATGGACGTGCTCAAGCGCAATCTCGATGCGATGGCGGCAGTCAAGCTCAATGTCTTTCATTGGCATCTGACTGAGAACCAGGGTTTTCGCATCGAGAGCAAGAAGTTTCCCAAGCTCCAGCAGATGGGCTCGGACGGCCTCTACTACACTCAAGATCAGGCGCGCGAGATTATTGCTTATGCAGCCGACCGCGGCATTCGCGTTATCCCTGAATTTGACATGCCGGGCCACTCGACGGCATGGCTGGTTGGATATCCCGAACTGGCGAGTTTGCCTGGCCCGTACGAAATCGAGCGCGGCGCCGGAATTTTTGATCCGACACTCGATCCGACACGCGAGAGCGTTTACAAATTTCTCGACAAGTTCATTGGCGAGATGTCCGCGTTGTTTCCCGATGTCTACTTGCATATCGGCGGCGATGAAAACGAAGGCAAGCAGTGGGACCGTAATCCTCAGATTCAAGCCTTCATGAAAAAGAAAGGTATCAAGGACAATCATGCGCTGCAGGCTTATTTCAATCAACGCATGTTGAAGATCCTACAGAAGCACAAGAAGAAGATGATCGGTTGGGACGAGATCCTACAGCCCGATCTACCCAGGGATGTGGTCATTCAATCATGGCGTGGGCCCACGGCGCTGGCCGAAGCAGCCAAGAAAGGTTATGACGGAATCCTCTCAAACGGTTATTACATCGATCTGATGTACCCGGCTTCACAACAGTATCTGGCTGATCCGATTCCTGCTAACTCCACGCTTACGGCCGAAGAAGCCCAACACATGTTGGGAGGCGAAGCGACTATGTGGGGAGAGTGGGTTAGCCCCGAGACGATCGATTCGCGCATTTGGCCACGCACGGCGGCGATTGCTGAGAGATTGTGGTCACCAAGAGATGTGACGGATGTCGACGACATGTATCGCCGCCTCAACATCGTCAGTATCGAGTTAGAAGAACTCGGTCTCACTCACGAGAGAAACTCACAGGTGCTCCTGCGTAGACTGGCCCAAACGAAAGAGATTGGGGCCCTCGAAACACTTACTTCGATCGTTGAACCAGTCAAGGAATATCGGCGTGGTCAACAGCGACCTGCGACAATGTTGAGTCCGCTTACGGGATTAGTAGACGCAGCCCGCCCCGATTCTGAAGGCGGACGCCGTTTTTCGGCCGTCGTAGATAGACTGCTTTCAGATGCGCCACACTTTCACGTCGAAGAGGTTCGCCAGGTTCTAATCACTTGGCGAGATGCTGCGCCGGAGTTGAATTCGATGATTGAGCGCGCCCCAGCATTGCGGGAAGCAAAACCGCTGGCCGACGATTTATCCGAATTCGCGACAATTGGACTCGAAGCGACTGTGTATCTGAATGACAGTGTCGGGCCCGCGGCAGAGTGGCGCGACGCCAAACTGGCCAGACTGGACCAGGCGGCGAAACCCAAGGCTGCGCTGGAGTTTGCGGTGATCAGAAGCATGAGGGAGCTCGTGATCGCCGCAGCAGAGTTACCGTCGCTTCAGCAAATGTCGCCCGCCGAATGGAAAGCGCGCGTAAAGTCAGACGCAAGTGCGCCAAAGAAGTAGAGGCCGCAAGCGCCTGCGATAGTCGGCGTTGCGGACTCTCTTACTCAAGTAACCTCGAAATCCGCGCTCAATCTAATATCTCGGGATGAACTGCCGACCATAACTTTGAAAGTGCCCGGCTCAACTAACCAGTCCTTTCGCGTCACGTCATAGAACGCCATTGATCGCGCATCGAGTCCGATTCGTACGACTTTGGTTTGCTCTGGCCGCAAATTGATTTTCTCAAATCCTTTGAGTTCCTTGAGCGGGCGCGGCACTGAAGCTTGCATGTCCTGAACGTAGAGTTGGACCACCTCAGCGCCCTCGCGACGACCGGTATTCTTTACCTGCACCTCAAGAGTAATCGATTCGCCCGGCTTGATCCGGGTACGGCTGAGTTTGAGGTTGCTGTATTCAAAAGTCGTATACGAGAGTCCATGACCGAAGGCAAATTGCGGCGCGATCTCGTGCTTGTCAAAATGGCGATAACCAACAAACACGCCCTCGGAGTAAACCCCACGGCCGTTGACACCCGGGTATTGTTCGGGGGTTACCACCGCCATGTCTTCGCGCCGCTGGGGAAAAGTAATCGGCAGCTTGCCGGAAGGATTCACCTTACCAAAAAGAACGTCTGCGATAACGTTGCCGTCGTCCTGACCGGAGTACCAACCCTGGACGATCGCCGGAACTACATCGGCCCAACGATTGAGCAGCACCATGCAGCCCGTATTCAACACGACCACGGTGCGGCGGTTCGCCGCCACAACCGCGCCTATCATTTCATCCTGCTCGTCCGGCAGAGTAATGGCGGCGCGATCGGCGCCCTCGGTTTCAAAGTCACGTGCGAAGACGATTACCAGGTCAGATTCTTTCGCCAATTGCGCCGCATCGGCCAGCAGACCTGCGCCGCTCGTCGCGGCATCGCTTTTTGACAAGTCGGCCCCCGGCACGAATTTGAGAAACTGGAAGGTGGCTCGGTTTCCTATGCGCTCCGCAATCGCGCCAAGCGGAGTGACGGCATTGAAAGGGGAAATGCGCGCACTGCCGCCGCCACCGCTCGTCGCACGATCCGCATACGGGCCAATTAACGCAACACTCTTGAATTGGTTTTGATCGAGCGGCAACAGGTTGCCCTGGTTCTTCAGTAGCACGATGCCCGCTTCAGCAACGCGGCGGGCGGTTTGCCCCTGCGCGTGATAATCGATTGGGCCGGCCTTAGGGGGGCGCTCAAACAAGCCGAACCGCACCATCATGCGCAGAACGCGTCGCACCTTCTCATTAACGGTCTGTTCAGTTACCTGTCCTTCTCTTACGGCGGTCAGCAGGGCGCTCCCAAAGAACTTATCGCCGGGCATCTCAATGTCGAGCCCATTATTCGCTGCCTCGACAGTGCTGTGCGTTGCGCCCCAATCTGACACGACGAACCCAGTGAATCCCCATTCGCGCTTCAAAACGTCGGTGAGCAGATGACGATTCTCGGACGAAAATGTGCCGTTGACTTTATTGTAAGCGGCCATAATTGAGCCAACTTTGGCGTCTTTTACGGCCGCTTCGAACGCTGGCAAATAAATCTCACGAAGCGTGCGCTCATCAACATTCGCGCTGACTTGCAGCCGGTCTTTTTCCTGATTGTTGGCGGCGAAGTGCTTTACCTCAGCGATGACGCCCTGGCTCTGAATCCCGCGAATCTCGGCCGTAGCAATTTGCGCGGTCAGGTAAGGGTCTTCGCCGAACGTTTCAAAGTTACGCCCGCCCTCAGGTACTCGCACGATGTTGACCATCGGGCCGAGGAGAATGTTTTGCCCTTTCGCTCTTGCCTCGGCGCCGAGTGCCACGCCGTATGCTTCCGCCAACGTGCGATCCCATGTCGCGGCCAACGCAACCGGCGCCGGGAAGGCCGTTCCTGGTCCATGGCGCACACCCGCGGGGCCATCAGTCAAAGCGAGCTCTGGAATTCCCAGACGAGGTATAGGCGGAATGTAGCCGATGAAGCCGCGCCGATTCACGCCATGAAGCATCTGAATCTTCTCCTCCAGAGTCATGTGCGCAATCAAGTCATCAACCTTTGCATCGGTAGCTTGAACGGTTGCGGCCTGACTCGTGCCGGCAGCTGACGCCTGGTATGTGAGTGCTGCTCCGGCAGTGGCGACGACTGACTGCTTCAGGAAAGTGCGGCGACGTATTTTCTCCGTCATTGGGTGGCCCATGATATCAGTATCAAGCGGCGATTGCGTGGCGGACACGATCGTAGACCATTGCCATTAACTCCTCGGCGCGACTCTGCGTCTCGGCTTCAACAATTACGCGTACGATGGGCTCAGTGTTCGATCCTCTCACCAGAAACCAAGCATCTGAAAGATTTACTTTCACTCCGTCGCGCCGATCTGTCGGATAAGCATCATACTCGGCGCGAATCGATTGCAGGACTTGATCAATTTTGTGCGACGGACATTCCACTTTCGTCTTGATCATTTTGTACGCCGGGATCTGCTTAACCAACTCGCTTATTGTATTTCCGCTTTCAGCGAGATAATGAAGGACCAGTGCCATGCCCACTAAACTATCACGCGCAAAGTTGATGCGCGGATAGATCACACCGCCGTTCCCTTCTCCACCAATCACAGCCTGCTCGTGTTGCATAGTTTCAGTGACGTTGACCTCACCAATTTTTGATTGAAAGAGCGGCAGTCCGAATTTCGCGACCACCTCCTCGAGAGCCTTGCTCGTCGAGAGATTGGCCACCACTGCACCTGTCTCTTTGCCGAGGACGTATGAGGTCGCGAGCACCAGGGTGTAATCCTCGCCGATCGGCTCGCCCTCCTCGGAAACGATTGCGAGCCGATCGGCATCCATATCCTGCGCGAACCCGACATCCGCGCCGTGTTCTTTAACAGCGGCGCACAGGGCCGAGACATTTTCCGCCAGCGGCTCGGCCGGTCGAGGGAATGAACCATTCGGCGTTCCGTTGATCACTATCACTTCAGCACCCAGCGCTTTAATGAGTTTCGGGCCCACAATTGAACCGGCGCCGTTACAGGCGTCGAGTACTACGCGGATGGGCCGGGCGCGTCGACTACCGCTATCAGGCAATTGACCGAGCGCCTCCAGAATGGCTTGAATATGCAGTTCAGTCGCGCCCGCAATTTTTTCCAAGCCGCGTATGTCCTCACCACGAACTTTTGTGTAATCACCCTGGTGATAAATATCCAGCAACTCCCTGGCCTGACCGCCATCGAGGAAGAATGCGGCCGGCCCGATAAACTTTAGGGCGTTCCATTCCGGCGGATTATGGCTGGCGGTGATCGCTATTCCGCCCTGCGCTTGATAATGGCGAACCATTAATTGAATCGTCGGGACCGGACACATACCGATGTCGAGCACATGGCAGCCACTCGAGAGCAACCCGGCGATAACTGCTTGCCTTACCATCTCGCCTGAGGTGCGCGGATCGCGCCCAATCACAATCGTGCCAGGACCAAGATAGGTGCCAAATGCCTGGGCGAAACGCGTTAACAATGACGGCGTCAACGAATCGCCGACCACGCCGCGAACTCCGGAGATGCTGATCTTAAGAGTTGGTATCGCTCGCATTCTACCCCGCGCAATCACACCCTCAATTTATCAAGCGTCCAGTTGAGAGTCTCCTTCGCTTGCTCTGCCGCTTCGGCTTCCGTAATGATCCGCACCAGTGATTCAGTGTTCGATGCGCGCACATGCACCCACGCACCAGGCAACATTACCTTGACACCGTCAGTCGAATCGTAGTTCAGCCGCTCTCTTTCGACCGCGTCCCGGAAATTTTGCAGGACTGAGTAAAGTCGATTTGGCTCGACCGGCAGATTGTGCTTGAGCATCACCAATTGTGGGAGTTGTTGCACAATCTCAGAGACCCTTTTTCTCCGGCGCGCGAGGCCTTCCAGGATCAAGCCCACAGCTGCGGCGCTATCGTGCGTCAAATGAACCTCGGGAACAACCAAACCGCCGCTGCCCTCGCCTCCTAGCGTTGCGGCGTGTTCGATCATCGCCTCAGAGATATGGGCCTGACCTACTGCGGTGCGGATCACGGTGACCATGTGACGCGCCGCAATCGTTTCCACCGCACTCGAAGTAGAAATATTCGTTACTACGGCTCCCGGTTTATCGCTTAGTCGAAGAAGGGTTGCCAATGCGAACGTTGATTCTTCCGAAAGCGGTTTGCCAAGATCGGTCACAATCCCCAACCGTTCGCCGTCAGCATCGAACGCAAATCCAATGTCTGCTCGACTTGCTTTAACCACGGCAGCGAGCTGAGACATTGTTTCCGGCGTCGGCTCTGGCTTGTGCGGGAAAGGCGCACTCGGATCATCATTGATCGAAACCACCTCACAACCGAGCGCATCCAACCATTGCGGGATTAGCAGTGAACAAGCGCCGTTGCAACAATCAATCGCGACTTTGAGGCGGCGTTCTCTAACCGCCTCGACATCAAAAGCATCTTTCAGTTTTTGCAGATGATATTGAAGTGCATCTCGCGATTGAATATCCGGATGAATCTGGTCCCACGTGGCTTTTGCAAATTCGCCTTGATGAAACACATCCAGCAGCTCTTCAGCTTCCCGCGTATTCAGATAAAGTCCATCTCGCCTGACAAACTTCAGCGCATTCCATGATGACGGATTGTGACCACCGGTAATCGCAATTCCCCCATCGGCTTCAAGCCATCTGACGCCAAGTTGCAAACTTGGAGTCGGAGCAATGCCGAGATCGACTGCTTCACATCCGGCGGCGAGCAATCCGGCCATTACTGCCGCCGAGACCATCGGTCCTGATGCTCGTGTATCGCGACACACCAGGACCCGACCTCGATCGAGATAAGTACCAAACGCCTGCGCGAATCCAACTAGCAGTTCGGGACTGAAGGTTTCACCCACAATGCCGCGCACGCCGGTAACACCAATTTTGAGAGGTTTTATCATTTCGGTAGTCTTGCCGGCGGCGATCAGCGCGGGACCTGCTCGCCTGGCTTCACCACTCGAATCCAATGATCTGTAAAAGTCGCATGTGCTCCCGGTAAGTCAATCTTTTGCATGTGACAGGAAACGCATCGAGTGTTACTTGCAGGACAGACTGGCGCAGAGCGGGCGACGGTTTTTATAGTGTCAGTTTTAGTTCGATGACACGCCAGACATTTCGTGTCATAAAAGTTCTCGTCGCGTTCGAGGCGCTGGTGCGGATTGTGACAGGCGACACAACTGATTCTCGCGTCGCCTCTGTGCCCGGGGCTGTTGAAGATCCGATACGGTTGATAGCGAACGTTGTTGATGCCATCCTGCGCCGGCAAGCTTAAGACCTGCTCAAACCCGCGATGACAGGCCCCACAGAACTCCTGCGTCAGCTCGTCGCTATCCAACATTTCGGGCCTGAAGATTTGAAGATCGCGAGCGTTGTGGGTCTTCATCGACACCACATGCTTATCGCCAGGACCGTGGCATGCCTCGCAGCCAACTCCAGGATTGAGATGATCCAATTGTAACTTGCCGTCTTCGCTCGATCCGGTGGTGTGGCAACTGAAACATCCCTTTACCGCGTCCTGAGTAAGAGGCCGGCCCAGTGCATCTATTAATGATTCAGGTACGGCGTGGCTATGAAGAATAGTGAAGTCAAGATTACCAAGTTCACGGTAATAGCTGACGCGACTCTCATAGAACGTGCCGTCATATTCCAGCACGTATGTTTGGCCCAGTTTGCCTTGTCCGAAACAGAAACGGATCGCGGCTGAAAGCTCTTCTCTGCCATTGTTAACGACGTATTGGTTCTGCGGGCTTTTTCGCACAACGTTATAGACGAAAGGCCCATTCCTAAATGTAAGCGTTTGCGGATTACTAAGACTCGCGCAATCGCTACCTTTTTCGGCCGCTCGAGCCATTGCATTCTCCGACTCAAACAGCGACTTCTCTTTGTGACACTGTAGGCACACTCGATTGCCGACGTAGTGTCCGCCGGCAAACTCACGCGTGGGTCTCCACTTCGAGAAGAGATCCGATTTCGTCGACAGTGTCTGACCGTCGAGTACGCCCGCCCCGCAGAAAACCAGAACCAGCACGATCACTCTTAATGGAGCTCTTCTACCTTCGTCCATGGGCGTTCTCCAGGATCGTGCGTAGCATCGAAACCCTGTTTGGGCAGTCTTTCAGTTCGCGAAAACTTCTCATTTACGCCGCCGCTTTAGCACAGCGGTCGCGTAAGGCTGTGGGAAACCGTTTAACTGAACCCGCTACTCCCTATTTGGGGCTCTGAATGCCAACGCCTTCAACAACTCTAAGGTACGTGTTGATCCGGACGTTGCTGAGCCTGTCCACTTTGCCACTGGGCCAATGAATTTCGACACTGTCGATTTTGGGTGCGGAGCCCAGCCCAAGCACTTCACGCGGATCATTCGATGAAAGATAGCTGCCACCCGCGATCTTCAAGCGGCTGTGTTTCACTCCACCAGCGACCCAGGTGATGATCGCTCCCGCCGCTGCCGGGTTGCTTTTGGTGGCGACCAGTTGCAGCCCCAGCCAATTGTTCCGATTGCCGCCGTCGTTTCGTAACAGGACGGGCGGTCCACCGTTATTCGAAACAAGCACATCAAGATCGCCGTCATTGTCAAAATCGCCTACCGCGAGACCCCGGCCTGAGAACTGCTTTGTAAATATCGCACCCGACTGTGCGCTGACATTCTGAAATGCGTGGCCATTGTTTCTAAAGAGAAGTAGTGGTTCGCGGTAGGTGACCCGCGGCTGGCGCATCTCGATGAAATCGTCGGGATGACCGTTCACCAGGAAAAGATCCGGCAGACCGTCATTGTCATAATCAAAAAACTTTACTCCCCAGCCACTTAACAACTGAGTCGCCGGCGCAATCTCACCCGGCTCGTCGGTAAACGTGAGGTCCTTCTGATTGTGATACAAGCTAAAGAATTCGCGATCGATATTGGCGACGAAAAGATCCTGCCATCCGTCTCCGTCGTAATCGACTGCATCGACACCCATTCCCGAACGCGGCTTACCGGCGTCACTGAAAGCGACTCCCGCCGCGAGTCCTGCCTCTTCGAATTTGCCGTTGCCTTTGTTGATAAACAGAAAGTTCGGCATCGTGTCATTGGCCACAAACAGATCCATCAATCCATCATTGTTCACATCGGTTGCAACTGCGCCAAACGATTTGCCCGGATAATCGGCAATTCCCGATTCACGGCTCACATCCGTAAAGGTGCCGTCGCCGTTGTTGTGAAACAAGTGACTCGGAGAAGGCTTAAAAAATCGTGGGACGCAATAATATCGCCGATTCTTTCCTTCGTCGGTGCAGTAGATGTTTTGGGACTTATTAAAGTAGACGAAACTTGAGACGAACAGGTCGAGCTTGCCATCGTTATCATAGTCAAACCAGACGGCGTTGGTAGACCATCCTGGCGCCGCGACCCCTGCCTTATCAGTGACATCGGTGAAGGTTCCGTTGCCATTATTGTGATAGAGAATGTTGCGCCCGTAATTTGTCACGTACAAATCGACCCATCCATCACCGTCGTAGTCGGCGGCGGCGACGCCCATGCCAAATGTTCCACCAGACACACCTGCCGTGTCAGTCACATCCGTAAAGGTGCCGTCGTGATTGTTGTGGTACAGGGCGTTCTTCGGTGGAACAGCCGGATTAAAAAAATCGGAAGGCCCGCTATTAACCAGGTAAATGTCCATCCAGCCGTCATTGTCATAATCCAGAAAAGCGCAACCCGCTCCTACCGTCTCCGGCAGGTAACGCTCTTCTGAATGCGCATTGTTATGGACCCAGCTAATTCCACTCTTGCTCGCCGGCACTTCCTGAAAGGTAACGAGGGCAGCCGACGTTGCCGATGCTGGCTTTACTTGCGCCGCGACTGGAATCGGCAGGAACAAAACCAAACCTGCGAAAACGAACCTACCGCGCTTAATGACGAATTTGAGTCTGGCTGTCATTGAATTAATTACTATCCGCTGTTCATTGAGGCTTGGTGGAAGGAACTACGGCGTCGACGTCGGTAGCTGGCTGCTTATTAGTGTTCTTGAGTCGCTGCAGGATCTCCATCTCTGCTTTTGACCGGTCGTTATCTTTGAGCCGAGCATACAACAGCGCCAAATTGTAATGGGCTTTTGAATCGTCCGGATTAAGTTTGACACCTGCCTCCAATTCCTGCTGAGCGCGGGCATAGTTTTTCAACTTCAGAAGGCTTGCGCCCAGGGCCGTGTGCCCGTTAGTCAGCGTTGGTCGCAGCTTGAGTGCCTTCTCAAACATCACCATGGCCTTTTCATCATCATTATCGTCTTGCGCGATCAGCCCCAGATAGTAATAGGCCTCGGCGCGAGTCGGATCCCTCTTAACGCTTTGCTCGATCCATTGCCGCGCCTCAGTATCCTTTTTCTGTTTAAGGAGCACATAGCCAAGGTAGAGTTGTCCCTGGGAATCGGCAGGTCGAAACTTGATGAAGTCGCGAAACGCAGCTTCAGCTTCCACTGCGTCTCCATTCTTAATCCAGAGAATCCCCAGGATTAAGTGGTAGGAAGGTTCATCCGGCTTTAGATCTATAGCCTGCTTGATCGCGGTCAGAGCTTTGTCGAATAAACCGGCATTCAACGCAACTACACCATACTTGTAAAGAAGATCGGGCGAGCCGGATGTTCCTGCCTCACTGCGGTCCAGGTACTCCTGAGCTGCCGCGCCGTTGCCGCGAAGCAGCGCAATTTGGGCGAGCCCGAGCAGTGCTTCAGAGCTGGCGCTCTGCATCGCGAGCGCGCTTCGATAACGTTCATCTGCGTGATCGAGGTCACCTTTGCTCAGATATGCGTCACCGGCAACCAGTAAGAGGGGAAAGGTTATCGGGTTCTTTTTTGAGAACGCGGCGATTACTTCAAGCGCGGCCTCTGGTTTACCCTGATCTAAGCGCAAGGAGGCGAGCTTGGAGGCCGCGTCCGCATCATTCTGATCGATGCGCAACACCTCAGCCAATTCAGTTGCGCTCTTATTGAGTTCGTTCTTGAGGCGATAAAGATAGGCGAGATTCATGTGCGCGCCCAGCATGTCGCGATTCAAAGTCGAGGCACGCAAGAACAAATTTTCGGCCGCATCAAGCTTCCCTTGCTTTGCACGGATGGTGCCCAGCAGGTTGAAAACTCGGGCATCATTTGGCGCGGTCTTTAAGACGCCGTTCAACTCCCGTTCCGCCTCGATCAGCTGGTCATTCACAATCAGCGTTGCGGCGTTTTGCAGGCGGTCGTCGAGGGTTGGGTTCTGCGCCACGGCGGACAGCTCGCATGTCAGAGCCAGAACGAGAAACAGAATTAACCGGGTAGTTTTCAATGTCCGTTGTTCCTAAATGCTTTCTCGGCCACCAGCCCTTGGCCCTCTTTGATCGTGAGAATTCGATTAACACCCGTGTTGTTGATTCTGTCGACTACACCACTCGGCCATTTTATTTCGATCAAATCGATCTTCGATCGCTTTTCGAGACCGAAATGCAGTCTGAGATCGTTTTGCGAGAGATAGCTGCCGCCGCTGCGCACTTCATCGACCTGTTGTAGATCTCCGGACACAACTTTAACCCGGGCACCAATGCCGTCGCGATTACTTTTTGTCCCAATTGTCTTGATCAGAATAGAGCTGTTGACGTTGCCACTGTCGTTGCGTAGAACCTGCGGTGACCCGTCCAAATTATTAATGACGATGTCAATGTCTCCGTCATTGTCGATGTCTCCGAACGCAACGCCTCGACCAACGCCGTCGAGTTTGAACGCAGGCCCTGCGCTCGCACCTATTTCGCTGAAAGTCCCGTCACGGTTATTGTGAAACAAAAAGTTTCGCTGGCGGTAATTCGGTAATTGCGGGTACACGTGACCGTTCGCGACGAAAAGATCGACCCATCCGTCATTATCGTAATCAAAAAACTTCGTTCCCCAGCCCACAAAGGGAAGGCTGACAGCCGCTACTTTGGCGGCGTAAGAGACGTCAGTAAATGAATTGGCGCCGTCGTTGTGATAGAGAGTATTGTACTCGTCCGCGAAGTTCGTTTTGAAAAGATCAAGTTTTCCGTCATGATCGTAGTCGCCGACCGTGACTCCCATGCTTCCTTGCTCGCTGCCGTCGCCGTTGACGGCTGTGCCGGACAAGAATCCAATCTCTTTGAAAGTTCCGTTGCCGTTGTTGTGATAAAGAAAGCAGGGAGTCGAGTCGTTGGCTACATAGATGTCGACGAAACCATCTTCATCAAAATCGCTGGCGATAACACCGAGGCCATAGTAGCCGTTGGGGTCCGAGACTCCTGCCTTCTCGGAAACGTCGGTGAAAGTGCCATCACCGTTGTTGTGATAGAGATAATCGTGCGCCCCGGGCAATCCGCGTGGCCCGCACTGGACGGGGACGCCCTTGAATTGGCAGGTCTTGCCTTTCCCAAATTCAGGGAGATGATTCACGTCAAAGTCCACGTAGTTAGAGACAAACAGATCGAGCCGCCCATCATTATCGTAATCGAGAAAGGCCGCGCCGGTTGACCAGCGCGATGTTCCCACTCCGGCTTTCTTTGTCACGTCCACAAAAGTTCCATCACCGTTATTGTGATAAAGATGATTTTGGCCGAGGCAAGTGACAAACACATCGTCGAACCCGTCGTTATCATAATCGCCAACTGCCACGCCCATTCCCCAACCAACATCTCCCAGACCTGATTTGGCGGTCACATCAGTAAATGTGCCGTCTCCGTTGTTATGGTAAAGAGCGCTCTTTGTTTTACCGCCAGTTTGCAAGAGATCGACCGTCAGAGAGTTGACGAAGAAGACATCCAGATAACCATCGTTGTCATAATCAAAAAGAGCAACGCCGCCGCTCATCGATTCAACAATGTATTTCTTTTCGGGAGAAGCGACGTGCTTGAAATTGACATGAGCTTGCTCGGTGATATCGGTAAACTGCACGGCAACGGGCTGCACGTCGGCGGAAAACGCCAGCACGGAAGTAAACACGGCGAGCGCAACGATCAGCCGAAGTGTTCCCGACAGCAACTCGATCACCCTTCCCCGCGCGCTACGGATTCGTTTGATTGCGTTCCTTTTCTTTGAGTTGCCGAGACAGTTCGAGTTGAGTCTCGCCTTCAGTTTTGCGACCTGCCGTCAGGTACGCCCGGCCCAATTGATAATGAGCATAGGAGCGATCGGGTTTAAGTTTGACTGCCGTCTCGAGATTCTCGATCGCGCCCTTGATGTCCTCGCGAGCCAACAGAGCCTTTCCCAGTTCATAATACGCCTCGGCGTAATCGGGCTTGCGATGGATTACGTCGCGCAACAGACTTATCCCGCGATCAGTCTTCTGGCTCGCCAGCAGCACAAAGGCCAGGTTGTACTTGGCTTCGATGTCGGTGGGCTTCTCTGCCAGTTCAGCTTCAAATTGCTGCGCCGCGTCGTCGAACTTACCAGCCTTCAAGTAAATCAACCCAAGGTAGTGATGCGGCAGGGATTGATGTGGATCCAACTTTAAAGCCGTGTTCAATTCATCAAGTGCCTTGGACGTTTCGCCACGTTCGTTATAGGCCTGTCCCAGCAAGATGTGTAATTGCGGTGTGTCGCCGCCGATAGAAACCATTCGTTGGATCACACGATCGGCGGCCTCCGGTTGGTTCTGTTTCAGTAACGATAGCGCCAGCGCGTAACACAAACCGACATCGGCAGGCTCCGAGGCCGCCACATCACCGAGGAGCACAGAAGCTTTTGCGTAGTCCTCGAGCATGAAGTAACTCAGCCCCAGGAAGCGCTTTGCTCCGAGATGATTAGGTTGAGTTTTCAGCTCCTCTGCCAACGGAGCAATTGCGTCTTTGTATTGTTCGGCTTTATAGAACGCCAAACCCAGATTGAAATTAACATCCGTGAGCGTGGGATCTGTTTCTTTTGCTGCGACAAACTGTTGCGCCGCGCCCGCAAAGTCCTGTCCTTGCGCACGCAACAGACCAATACCGTTGTGCGCGGCCGCGACAACCTTCCGGTAATATGTCTCGCTGCTCTTGAGTTGTTGTTTAGCATTCTCGTTTAGTTCGTTGGATTCAGATATGAGCCCCTCAACTGACCCGTGAGCCGGCAACTTGCTCTGCGAGGATTGATCGAGATAAGTCCCAAGGTTCTCTTCATCTTGCTTGTGACTTTCGGATTTTAGTTTCGCGGCGATCTCCAACTCGCTTTGGCCTTCTTCTTTGCGGCCGGCCTTTAACAATGCCTGTCCCAGCCGATAGTGTGCGGTGGTCACTTGATAATCGTTATGTGTCAGGTTGGGAGTCAGCGCGATACTTTTTTGCAGCACGTCCAGTGCCCGATCATATTGCCCGGTTGACAAATATGCCTGGCCCAAATGAAACAAAGGGTCTGCATTCCGTGGTTCAATTTGCGAGGCTTTTTCCAAAAAGGTAATCGCTGGCTGCCAGTCTCTGTGTATAACGTTGATGACTCCGAGGTAATAGTTCGCGAAAAACTGATTGGGATCTTGCTTTAGCTCGAGCTTAAATTCGTCTGCCGCATCGGCGAGCCGAACTGCGCCATCCTTCAACAAGTACGTGAGACCGAGGTAATAATGTGCCCGCGGAAACTTCGGATTCAGCGCGATTGCTTTTTTGAATTCGTCGATGGCTTCCGCAAGAAAGCCCGTCTCGCGGTAGGCACGCCCAATCAAAATGTGGAGTTGAGGTCGCTCACCAAGCTGCGCGGACATACGATCATAAATCTGCTTTGCCGGATCGAATTGGCGATCTTTCAGATATGCCAACCCGAGTGTGTACCTTAAATCGTAGTCGTTCGGAGAAATTTTTAGCGCCGCCTGGAGTTGCTCACGCGCTTTTGCGAATTCGCCGCGCATGAAATAGGTCTTGCCCAACATGTGATGAGCACCCACGCTTTTTGGGTCAAGCGTCAAAGCTGTCTGCAGCGAGGCGAACGCTTTTTCGTATTGCTCAGTCTCAAAGTATGCGATGGCCAAACGGACGAGTAATTCCGGAGAATTTGGTTGGTACCGGTTTGCCGCCTCCAGGCTCTTAATGGCTTCATTGTACTGCTTTTCACCCGCATAAATAGTTCCCAGTCGATCGTATCCTTCGGCAAGAATCGCCACGTATTCAGCTTCCGCTCCGGCCAAATTGCCGGCGGCGCGTTTTGCTTCGGCCGCCTCGTAATGCTGTCGAATAGAATTGGGTGTCGCCTGCGGGAGTAAGAACGAAAAGACGAGAAGATAAATCGACTGCAGGAACATTAGCGGACCTTCTTTTGCGCCTCACAAAATTAGAACGGAGGGCTGAAAACATCAAGCCCTCCGTCAGACTGCACCCGATTCGTGCTTTTTTTAGAAGCTGAACTTCAAACCAAACTGAATGTTCCGCGGTCCCAGATCCGAACTGAGAAAGCCGAAGTGACCATTGTTTTGCTTGTGCGTAAAGGGATCAATGCCAAGACCTGCATCGAAGCCGTTAAAGCTCGGATGATTGAAAAGGTTGAATAACTCGGCCCGGAACTGTATGTGATAGCGCTCGTGCATGGTCCAGTTTTTCGCCGCCGAGAAATCCACATTCGTAATCTTTGGCTGTCTTACGGTTCCGCGCGTGAGATTACCGAAAGTGCCCGGCGCTTGAAGCGCAAATGCCGCCGGGTTGAGATACTGGGTTCCGTCAGACGTGTGCAGGTAAATCGGCTGCCCGGATACAAGATTGGGCCTGAATCCTCCGTTGCCCGGCGTAGCCGCCAAGCCCAAATAGTTTGCATTAACGTTCGTGAAAACGTCGAGGGGCGTCCCGCTATAGAACGTGAAAATACCGTTCACCTGCCAGTCACCGAAAACCTTGTTTACGAAGGACCCTCTATTTTTGAACGAGGGCAGGGCATACACGGCATTAGCGACAAAATTGTGCCGTCGATCCAGGTCGGCATCACCCTGGTCCAGTTTGTAATTGAAAGGATCAGTTGTGGCCGAAGTGAATGAAGTGAGTGGAACATCTGAAGTGTTGTGGCTCAAGGTGTATGCGATCCCATACTGAAGCCGATTTGTGAATCGACGGTTGACCCATATCTGTAGAGCGTTGTACCGCGAATTACCGGTCGACTCACTCATGCTAATCGGCCCGAGATTCGGAAACCTGCGGCTCGCCGACACGATATTCGACAGGTTCGAATCCTGGTTAACGAAGGCCGTGGCCACCTTCGATCGGTTCTGCGGCAGAACATCATTAAAGTTTACACCGCGGCGCCACAGGTGATGGCCCTCGTTACCAATGTAAGAAGCCTCCAGCACCGTGTTCTTCATAATTTCACGAGAGACCGTGATGTTCCATTGATAACTATCGGGCGGACGGAAATGTGTGTTCACTGCGTTAAAGCCAGTGGTGTTGCTTACGCCCGCAACGGCCCCTGGGAGCCCCGGACCAATCGTATCCAGGCTGCGGAAGGTTGGATCGTCAGCCAAAGTTGTTGGGTGACAGTTAAACCCATTGGCGTCGCAGCCCGACACCTGAGCTCCGCCCCAGTTCGAGTTAACGACGGTGGTCCACGGTGGGTTGCCATTCATACGCAAAATATCTTCGATTACATTCGCGCGGCCCATAAACCGGCCGAAGCCCAATCGTAATGACGTCTTCCCGTTGCCTTTGACATCCCATGCCAGTCCCACCCGTGGCTGAAAGCCATTGTTGTATGGGAAGACCAAAGAACGCGGCAAACCATGGGCTGAAGCTTGGGTACCAAGAACTAAACCGCTTAACGGATCCTTGCCGTTGTAAAGACTTGGAACGTAGTTGCTGATGTGGTCGTCGGCAGCAAAGGCTGGTGAATATCTGGACCAGCGCAAGCCAAGACTAAGTGTGACTCTTGGGCGAATCTTCCAAATATCATTCCCATAGAACTCCCAATCACGCCAGCGGCCATCTCCGAGACCGAGGGTATTCTGCTCGGTGTAGCACCCGAGCGGTACATCTTTGAGAAGCATCTCTGCGATTACATTTCCGGTGTGAGTATTCGTGTTGCAGAATTGCGCAAACTGATTAGCACCGATCGCTTGTTCGGCCTTCTTGTTGTGACTAAAGAGACCGCCAAGTTTGAAATCATGATTCCCGAAGGTCATCGAAAAGTCATCTTTCCAGATAAGCAGGTCTTCCGTGTTATGCCAGGGCGCTTCGTGCCAAAGGGCCGGATAGCCGTCACCTCCCCAGGCGGTGGGCAATCCCACGTTGGAGGGTTTGGGGAATACGGTGGGAAACTTCGCCGCGATCTCGCTATTCAAAGCCTGGCCGGCGGCATTCGTGTTAATGAAGATGTCGTTGCCGGCACGCGAGAATTGAAACTCGTTTATCGAGGTCGAGGACAACTGATTGGTAAGCTTGACTGCGAAACTGCGGCTCGGTTGGTCCCAATCTGAGCTGATCGTCGGAAATCCGGTGTCGCCCCAAAAATTTCCCGCCGCATTGCCATGGGTCCAGTTTTCATGGATGTAACGGACCATCAGGTTTGTCTTACTGGTTATGTCAAAATCGCCTCGAATCGTATCCTGTCGAGTGTCCACCGGCTCTACGGGCGACAACACGAAATTAGTCCCGCCCGCTAGCGCGGTATTGGGAGGCGGAAAGAATTTCAATATCGCCAAGCCCGCCGGGCTGAGCCGATTCGCCGGAATCTTGTTACCCGGGAATGGATCACAGACTACTTTTCCTTTTCCAGGATTTGCTGGATCTGGCACTGAGTGACAGGTCGCCGGATCGACCGGAACAGCACCCGTCAACGCGCCGCTGAAGTCTCCAGTTCTCTCAGCCAGCGTAGGCACCTTAAATTGCAGCGGAGGCACGAGGCCGCGCTGTTCACGACGCCACTCCTCGTTCCAGAAAAACCAGGCTCGGTTCTTTCCATTGATTACTGACTTGCCGCCCTCGCCAAACCGCGGCAAATAAAGCGGGCCGCTCACATTAAAACCGAAATTGTTGTAACGCAGAGTCGCTTTCGGTTGCCCCGCGCGATTGTTGAAAAAGTCGGTGGCGTTCAAAGCATCATTGCGCAAAAACTCGAAGGCCGTGCCGTGAAACGTATTGCTGCCGCCCTTTGTAATTAAGTTGATAACCGCACCTTGCGCCTGCCCATACTCTGCGCTGAAACTGTTGCGCTCAACGCGAAACTCTTTGATTGCATCGATCGACGGAAAGACCAGCAACGTCGCGTTCGATCCGACGTCCATGTTGTTCACGCCGTCGACCGTCCACAGGTTGGCATTTGATTGATTACCGTTAACTGACATGTCAACGTGCGAATCGAGTCCAGTGCCCCGCGTCCCGAATGCGCCGCCTGCGCCAGCTTGCGTGACCGGGGAAACGCCCGGGACCAAGGTCACCAACTGCGCGTAGTTGCGTCCATTAAGCGGAATCTCCGTGACCTGTTTCTCGGTGATTAGACTGGTGACGTCGCCGCTGCGCGTTTCGACCTGCGCCGCCTCACCGGTAACATTAACGGTCTCGCTTACCTGTCCGATCTGAAGCTCAATGTTTACAACTTTTTCTTCACCAACGTGTAAGTCCACACTCGAGATAACAGTCTTTTTGAAATTGGACGCAGTGGCGCTAATCGTATAGCTGGCGGCCGGCAAACTAGGCGCTGAATAGTGGCCATTATCGTCGGTCGTTACGGTTCGCGACTTTCCGGTAGTCTGGTCGGAAATCGTAACCTCTGCGCTTGCAACTGCGGCGCCCTGAGGATCACGGACGGTGCCGCTGAGATTACCTACGGTAGTAGTCTGAGCTTGCAGTGCGACAACAAGAGCGGCACTGAAGCATAACAGTGCCAGTAGCCGGATTACATTAGACATGTCTGCATCTCCAAATCAGCGCGTCGGGCTGAAGGTCAAATGCCAGTGAGACACTGTCTCTCGTCCAACGGCAAACCAATAATCACAATTATCGGTTCAAGAGACTGCCTCGAAATGGCCTAAAAGGGGAGACCGAAAAACCAGAACAGCTTTCGCTATTGCTCAACCGTTTTGTAAATGCTGTGAACTGCCTTGAAAGATTGTTCTACAAATAAAACCGCTAACAGGTACTTTGTTGTGCCCCTGTTCAAAAGCATTTACTCTTAATTCCACTGCTTGTCAAGCTTTTTTCACGTGATACAGCTCTTTCGGGTCGTGATCTGCGCAAAGCAGGGGCGGTCGGAAGTGATCGGTCACGCTTTTGGACCATTTCAAGTTAGCGCGAATTTGCTAGCCAGCACCAGACTGAGCGCGCCCATCAACGTTGGCTGAGTGCCCAGGGTCGACCCGATGATGGCGGTCGAAGGCAGTCCACGACAGATGCTTTGCTGGGCAGCTTTCTTTATGTCATCCGAAATCAACGGCCACACTTGCGTGATTGGTCCAGCGAGGATGACAGCCTGAGGTGCGAGCCCTTGGATCAGATTTGCGATACCGACACCGAGATAATGACCGGTTTCCTTAAGCGCCAACTGCGCGACTTGCTCGCCCCGCAATGCCCGATCAATCAACTGCCCAAATGTCGTTTCAACCTTTCCATTGGAGTTGGGCGACAGACAAGAGTAACGCGCCAGGGCCGCGCGCTCTGACGCGAAAGCCTCCCAACATTTCCGACTTCCGGCTGCACAAGCAACTGGGGCATCTGCACCGATGGTCATGTGGCCAAACTCGCCGGCAGCACTACGCTCGCCGCGGTAAACCTGACCATCGAAAACGATGCCGGTGCCAAGCCCTTCTGCGACCAAAACCATGATAAAGTCGCGCACTTCTCTGACTTCAGGTCGGCCAAACCACAATTCCGCGAGCGCCGCGGCATTCGCATCGTTGTCAACCGAGACAGCTAACCCACAAGCTTTTTTCAGCTTTGTCTCCAGCTGCAGGTCACGCCACTTAAAGTGGGGAACAAAGCAACTGCCGCTCGCTGCATCGATCAAACCAGGCAGACTAATTCCAATCCCTTCGATCGTACGGTTATTCTTAACAATGAATTCCTGGACGCGGGTAATGATGTTCTGAATGCTTCGGTCGGCATCGGCATCGGTCTCGAATTGCTCCTGTTCCAAAACGCGACCGGCCAAATCGCTCGTCGCAACGACGGTGTGCGCAGTGCCAATATCCACTCCGATGGCAACGGCATGTGCCGTTCGCAATGAAAGCAAGATTGGGGGCCGGCCGCCGGTTGATGCTCCGCTGACCTCCTGGACCAACCCGTCCTCTTTCAACTGTTCGACAATCACCGAAACCGTCGAGCGCTGCAATGCGGTAACCTGGGCAATGTCGGCGCGCGAAATTGGCCCTCGTTCTCTAACAAAGTTCAGAACGATTTGCCGATTGATATTCCTGATGGTTCGCGAACGGGCTACACTCGCTCTCGTTAAGTCAATTCTTCTCATCTCGACCGAAACTGGCCTCCCCTGTTGGCCTGCCGGTGATATGTGCCTGATGCAACGGGTGCGGAACTTTTGACTGGTACCCGGATTAAGTAATACAGGCGTGCTATTAAGTCAATGCCATCTTAAAGAAGATCGGTAGCGGGAAGCTGCCTGGGTAAAAGCCGCGAGACCCGTGAGCTTCTTGAACGATCTTATTGTCGTCCGGTTGAGAGAGGACTATAATATCGCTTCATTTCAGAGTAGATAGGTCCGGAAATCTTCATTTCGAGATGATGAAGAAAATTTACCCAAGTCGGGTGGTGACGTCGGTGCTGACTATTGCCGGTCTATCAATATTTGTGGCAACAGCCGCGGCTCAACACCCCGTTCAACCAGCAGATACGACGAACCCTGAACGAGTCCTTGAGCAGCGGCAAAGTCAGCGTGAGATGGAGTTGCGTAATCTCGGCGCTCAAGCTGACATAGCAAAGAATCCCAGACGGCTAGAAGAGGTTAAAGCCGGCATTGAACAGGATTTTCAAAGAATCCTGATCCTCCATAATCAGTTAGCCAGATTCCTGCTGGATCAGAAACCCCTGGATTACGATTTCGTTTCTGACGCCAGTGCCGAAATAAAGAAACGTGCCAGCCATCTCCAACGAACGCTGGCGCTCAATCCTACGGATGAAACATCAAGCAAAGAGAAGTATCCAGAGTTTGCAGAGCCGCAGATGCGTACCGGCGTCGCGACGCTGTGTAAGCAAATCAAGAGCTTCGTTACCAACCCAATGATCGACAAGCCAGGCACTGTGAGTGAGCCGCAACTTCAGCAAGCCCGCCACGATCTTCAGGATGTAATTGATCTCAGCAGTAGCATCAAGAAGTCGGCCGACAAACTTCGGAACAATCGTCGTTGATGTCTCGGCAAACAAAAATATCCCGCGCGCGCCCTCAACATCGATTGCCAATGCCCACTTGCTATTCGATCTGGAAACGCGTGCTTTGAGTCGCGTTCCTCCCGGTGGTCCGATCAATCGCAGTCACCCGCAGTACGTAACGTCCGACCGGCAGATGCTCGAGAGACATTTCGGCTCCATAGGCTAGTTTCGTGAGATCCTGAACGCCTTCCGTATTCACTTTTCTTGATGAGGTCGTCAGCACCGGCTGATTGCCGCGCATCACGTGAAGCTGGATCGCGAGATCGGGTTTAGCGGTTGGGTCTGCCGAATATATGAACACCAGGAACCTTAACGATGAATTGCGATGAAATCGACGATTCACCGAAAAGCCTTCCGGAGTGACTGGCGCTGTTTGACCCGGTTCGTTCGCCGAGCCACCCGGCCGTCCTTCGCTTATAATTAAACTGCTGAGTGTCAATGGCACCTTTGATACATCCGGGATCTCAATCCAATCCTGAGTGGTACCAATCGCCCCGGTAGTCAGATCTCGCACGCCCACGCGAACCTGATATAAACCTGACGGAATCGTTACAGGGTACACATAGGTCAGATCCCGTTCCGGGTCATTGGCGTTAGTTCGATTCTGGTGTAACTGATCCTGGAACTGTACTCCCGCTTGTCCCTCTTCGTTGAAGACCACACCGGCAACTTCAATAGCGTGCTTCTCGTCGTTGGAAGCAATCCGTGTTTGGACCGCAACGGTTAGGAGCAATCCCTTGTCGGGAGCGTTAACGTAAGTGAGGCTCAAAGCAACCGGCAATTGATGTGCAGGTACTGCTGCCAGGATCGCACCGCGCAGCTCGGCGTCGCTTTGGCCGGGGGCTGGTGACGCCGACGGTGCCGCTTTAGTTGCTGCTGAGCTTGGAGGTTCTCTGTTGAAAAAACCTTTTCGCATTCGCACGATCAATTCCGGATGGCCGATGATAGACACGGAAATCATGCGGAACGCATTGTTCTTTTGCTCCTCAGTTTCGGGACGCCAGGCGAGCAGATAGTATGCCGACGTTTCTTCCAATGCGCGATTGATTGCCGACTCAATATTGTTGGTATTAAAGATCGCCCGGCCGCCCGTGTCGGTCGCCAAAGCATTCATTGGGTCCTGCGACTCGACCAACTCTCCTCCCGCCGCACGCTGTAATCGGCCGCCGGGATCTGGACCGGCCTCACTGCTCGCATCCGCAACGCCGGTAACTAATCCCCGCGCATCGACTGAATAGATCACAACATTGCTTCGTGCTGCCGCGCTGGTGATCGCCCGCAGCCGCTCGAAAGCGTCCGAGTTGCGCAGATCAAGAAAAAATCCATCCGACACAAAGAAAACGAGTTTGCGGCCCGGAAATTTTCCCGCTGATCGCACCAGACTTTCAAGACTACTCAATGTGCCGGTAGTGATGACGGCGGCCTGCCGCAAAATTAGCGATGCCCGATCTCGCACCTGCTGCTCGGCGCGCGTGCGCGGCAACGAGCCGACGCGCGCGGCCGCAATGGACGGCAGACCTGGCAAGTTCTTCATCAATTCGTCAACGAAATAACTAACCACGTCCCTGTTGTTGCGTTCGATTGCCAACGCCTGATACTCGCTCATCGGCGGACGTTCAAAATCACGAACCAAACTCGGACGGGCCTTGAGCCGCATCACGGCCGCATGGAGAACATCTTTGTTGTCGCTGAGTTGTTGGAGAAACCCAATTTGGCCCGACGCTGACGTGACGGCGACCTGGTCATCCTGGCCCATCTGATTATCGAAATAATGCAACAGCAAATTCCGAGTAATCGTCATGTTGTTCGGCGCTATGTGCAGATCGTCGACGAAGAAAAAGACTGTTCTTCCTCGATCAAATACGACAGGCGCGACATTTTCTTTACGGGTCTCACCGCGAGCAGCCGCAAGTTGATCGCTTTCGTTGTGGCTACCGGCGACAATCCGATCGAAGAAGCTGATTGCTCGAGGCTTTCCATCGATACGCAACTCAAAATTCTCTGGGCGCAAACCGTTGACGAAAGTTCCACGCTTGTCGAAAACCATTACGTCGGTCTGGACCAACTCAGTATTGGTCCGGAGAACATCATTCTCTTCGGGCGGCGTGGGTTTCGAATCTTGACCAAACGAAATCGACACGCCAAGAAGTAAAAGCACTACACTGCCGGATAGCTTCGCAACATGGCGTTTGCAGAAGATCATAGAAACCCTGCTGATTCTAAGGCGCGAACGTCGTACGGTGCGGCGAGACACGAAATCGCGTTTGACAGCGACGCCGAAGTGACGCATAAGAGGGCGGCGAAGTTCGAACCGCTTCGTCCGGGGATGCAGCCTCTTTTAGCAGCCATGTTTGAGAAAAGCAAAGCTTTTCGAGGCCGAACAGTCGCGCTAACAGAGCCTCGGCGCGACGCGTTCCCTTTCAAATGCCCCTACGCGAAGTCGCCGTTAAAATCCAAATCTCGTTTGCTGTTTCTGCTTTTCTTAGTGTTTCTGGCGCCGGTCGTCGGCAACTCTCAGCCGAACGCAAGCAATTCAGTCTCGAGCAAGCTGACGATTCCGCTAAACGCTGGTTGGCAATTCCGCGAAGTTGGCAAAAACGACTGGCATACGGCCACCGTTCCTGGATGTGTCCATACTGACTTGTGGGCGAACAAACTGATCGACGATCCGTTTTATCGTGACAACGAGAAGAAGCAACAATGGATCGGAAAAACGGACTGGGAATATCAGACACACTTCGCCCTTCCGCCGGCAGCTCTTAAGCGCGAACATCTCGAACTAGTTTTTCAAGGGCTCGATACTTATGCCGATCTGTATGTAAACGACGCGCTGGTCCTGCGCGCAGACAACATGTTTCGTACGTGGCGCGTTGACTGCAAGCGCGCGCTGAAAGCGGGCGATAACATTTTGCGCGTGCGGTTTCGCTCGCCGATCAACGAGGTGCTGTCGCTGATGGCCCGGATTGATTACCAACTTCCGGCGCCGAACGATCAGGGCGAGTTGACCTCACCCTATACGCGCAAGGCGCCTTACCAGTATGGTTGGGATTGGGGTCCGCGCTTTGTCACCAGCGGAATTTGGCGTCCAGTGTCGCTCGAGATGTGGGACAAAGCGCGACTCAGCGACGTGCAGATAATTACCAAAGAAATGGCCTCGAATATTGCCTCGGTGACCGCGAATGTCGAGGTCGCCGCGGGTACGCCCGCTCGAGCTGTGGTAATCCTCAACAACGTGACGGATCATGCCGTCGCAGCGCGCAAGGTACTGACGTTATCAAAGGGCATGAACCGGGCCTCTCTCGACTTCACTATTCCCCACCCTCAGGTTTGGTGGCCGAATGGTTTGGGTGCTCATCCGCTTTACAGTTTTCAGGCGCAGCTAATCATCAACGGCAAACTGATCGATCAGCAACGCACGCGCACTGGTTTGCGCAGGTTAGAGTTGCGACAGCAGCCGGATGATTCGGGCAAGAGTTTTACTTTTTTCATCAATGGCATTCCCGTGTTCGCCAAGGGCGCCAACTGGATTCCGGCCGACAGTTTTCCCACGCGCATTACCAAAGCAAAGTACCGGCAGCTGGTTAGTTCAGCCCGCGATGCGAACATGAATATGTTGCGCGTGTGGGGTGGCGGAATTTACGAGAGCGACCAATTTTATGAGGCGTGCGACGAGATGGGAATTCTGTTGTGGCAGGAATTTATGTTCGCCGGCAGCATGTATCCGGCCACGCCCGAATTTCTCAACAACGTCAGACAGGAAGCAATCGATAATGTCACGCGGCTGAGAAATCATCCGAGTATCGTTCTATGGTGTGGTAACAATGAGATCGAGACCGGATGGTTGCACTGGGGCTGGAAGCAGAAGCTGCCCGCGAGCGTGTGGGACGATTACCAGAAGATTTTTCACGGCGTTTTGCGTGAGGTGGCCACGGAATACGATCCGACACGACCCTACCGGCCCAGTTCACCGAGTGCGGACCTTGAAGATGATCCCGAAGCACAGCAGATCGGAGACACTCATTACTGGCAAGTGTGGCATGGCGCGAAGCCATTCTCGGAATATGAGAACCAGCACCCACGCTTCATGAGTGAATATGGCTTCCAGTCATTTCCGGCGATCGAGACAGTCCGCACGTACACCCTGCCGGTTGAACGTGACCTCGAGTCACCGGTGATGCTGGCACACCAGCGTCACCCGCGTGGCAATCAACTAATTCGCGAGTACATGCTGCGCGAATATCCCGAACCGAAGGACTTCGAATCATTTCTCTATGTCAGTCAGGTCCTGCAGGCCGAAGGCATCCGTACGGGCGCCGAACACCTGCGCCGCATCATGCCGCACAACATGGGATCGTTGTACTGGCAAATCGATGATTGCTGGCCCGTAGCTTCGTGGTCGAGCATCGATTATTACGGCCGGTGGAAGGCGTTGCAATATTATGCGCGCCGCTTCTATGCCAACCTGTTGATTACTCCGCACGTAGAAGATGACCGTATGAAATTTTACGTCGTGTCGGATCGGACAGAGGCCGCGCCGGCGACAATTCATGTGGCATTGATGGACTTTGAAGGCAGTATACTCAAGAGTTTTGATCGCGAGGTCAGGATCGCCCCGCTGGCCAGCCATTCCTACTTCGACGTTGCGGTGAGTGATCTTTTAAAAGGCGTCGACCGCACCAATGTTCTACTCTATTCGGAACTCTTCGTCGGCGGAAAGGTTGCGTCCACGCGCGTTCAGCTCTTCGCCCCTTTCAAAGAGTTGCGCCTGCCGCAGCCGAAAATCACGTATGACACTGTGGCCGGGCGTGACGGCTACAAACTAACAGTAAAGTCCGACAAGTTCGCCAAGGCCGTCTATCTTTCCGTCGGCGATCACGATGGATCGTTTTCCGATAACTATTTCGATCTGATTCCCGGAAAACCTTTAGTGATTGAATATCGCGCGCACGCGCCCTTGTCGCTGAAGGATTTCCAGCAGCGTTTAACGATTCGTTCAATGACTGACGCCTTTCATGGCGTCACCATGGGGTCTTCATAGCGCGCATGAAGCAGGAGAGTTTTTTCATCACGATCAGAATTATTTCCTGGCGAGTGGTTGTCTGTCTGGTACTTGGTTGCCTGTTTATTTTTCTACCGGCATTCGGCCTGCGATCGTTAACTGCGCGCACTCCAGCTCGTGCGCGTTGGACTTTGGTTTGGAGCGACGAATTCAACGGCCCAGAGAACTCGCCGATCAATCCGGCCAAATGGACCGCGGAGGTTGGCGGCAACGGCTGGGGCAATCAGGAGTTGGAGTACTACACGAATCGCATCGATAACGCCTATCAATCGCACGGATCTTTGGTGATCAAGGCCATCAAAGAAAGATATACGGGCAGCGACCACGTCACCCGCGAGTACACCTCTGCGCGACTAACAACAAAGAACAAATTCACATCTAAATATGGACGGTTTGAAGCGCGCATCAAGATTCCCTTCGGCCAGGGTCTTTGGCCGGCGTTTTGGTTGTTAGGAGATAACATCAGCTCCATGCGTTGGCCCGCCTGCGGCGAGATTGACATCATGGAAAACATTGGCAGGGAACCTTCGATCATCCACGGGACCATCCATGGCCCGGGATACTCCGCCGCGAAAGGCCCGAGCGCTTCATACTCGCCAACTAATGAAGGGCGCTTCGCGGATTCGTTTCATATTTTCGCAGTGGAATGGGAACCCAACGTCATTCGCTTCTATTGCGATGGCAGGCTCTACAAAACCCGAACCCCAGCCGATCTGCCGGTGGGAACGACGTGGGTTTACGATCACCCGTTCTTCATTATTCTCAACGTAGCAGTCGGCGGGAATTGGCCCGGAAATCCGGACGCGACAACCGTCTGGCCGCAAACGATGCTGGTCGATTATGTGCGCGTCTACCAGAGCGCTAATGACGAAACACTGAAATGACGACCACACGACCTCAAAATACGCGTGCTCACCGAGTGGTCGGCAACTGGCGTGTTTCCTGGAGATGCTGCATCTGGTCTCACAGGAACTGATTGGTAACGGGCTTTCTCTCTCGAATCAAAAAGATAGTCTGGCTCCGAGCTGAATTTCGCGACCGGGGGTCGCGGCTTCCGTGATCGTGCCGAATTGCGGCGTGTTCACGAATCGATTCGGAGTGCCGAGATTGACATGATTCAAGGCGTTAAAGAACTCAGCGCGAAATTGAAACTTGATTTTTTCGGTGACGTTGAATTCGCGCTGCACCGCCAGATCGACCGTTTGCAACCCTGGGCCATAGACAGTATTTCGCCCGACGTCGCCAAACGTGAATGCCGCCGGAGTGGCGAATGCTGCCGGATTGAACCAACTGTCCGCCGTGCGCGTTCCCGACGTGAACAACGGCTGGCCGGTATAGTTGGCGCGGATTGGGTTTTCACCCAACAACGTTCCGGCGTTTGCAGTGTCGCCAAACACTGAGATCGTCAAAGGGAAACCGCTTTGTGCCTGGTAGACTGCCGACAACCGCCAATCTTTCGTCAACAGTCTGCTCCATCCGTATTTGCGAAGCGCCGGCAGATCATAAACTGCGCTCATCGCGAAACGGTGCCTGATGTCGCACGCGAGTGCTTTCTCAGCTTCCAAATTCGAATTGTTCTGCGGGATTGCAGCTTCAAACATTGGCGATCGAAAATCCGGCGCATCGCTGAGGTTCTTCGCGAAAGTATAATTCGCCAGCAGCGTCCAGCCACGCGCGAACCGGCGCCGCACGTTAACGTAACCGGCGTCGTACCAACTCTGGGCTGAGTTCTCCAGCAGATTGATACCGCTGACGGGGAACGTGGTGCTGGTAACAACGATGTTCGTGGGCAGGACGGTCCCATCGACGAACGCCAAAACTTTGTACGGCCGGCGCGGACCAATCGCGCCTGGTCCCGGCGGCGCGTTATTGATCAGATGAGATCTCTGCAAATGAACGCCATGCGACCCGAGGTACCCCAATTCCACAGTGGTTTCCCGCCCCAGGCTCTTTTCCACTGAACCACTCCATTGCTGAATGTATTGGGGCGGCGGCTTCGATTCAAACGCCGCGAAGCTGACGGTGGTCACACCCAAAACTGCGGGCGCAAAGTTAAAGTGGCTGGCAACGATTCCCGCTGCAGGTACGAAATTATCGCTCTGTTGAGTCTCAGGAAAAACGTACGGCACATTGTGGCGTTGGTTGCACCAGGTATTCATGTCGACCGGAGTAAAGAAGATTCCGTAAGCCGCATGCAGCACCAGTCCATAGTTCGGCAAATTGTGTGAGATCCCAAAACGGGGCGCGAGGTTCAGTTTGTTCGGAAACATCAGTCCTGTTGGGTAGCCCTGCTGCCCCCCAATAAACACCTGTGGCACTCCGTTCACGAAAGTGAGATTCGAATTTGGATAGCGAATGTCACGCAGCGGGCTCATGTATTCATAACGCAATCCGATCTGAACCGTAGTGTCGCGACTCAATTGAATACTGTCCTGAATAAACGCGTCGGCATACCACTGACGCAATTGCATCTGTGGAATTCCTGCCTGCCGCTGCTTTACCACTGGTAGACCGAGCAACATGCTTGCCAAGGCGGAACCGGTGCCGTCGTTGGTTGCTGTTTGCGTCGTGAATCCATTTGTGAATTGATAGTAGCCGCGGTTTTGGAAGAAGCCCCACATGGGCCAGATGTAGTAACGGTAACTGCCGCCCAGCTTCAGACTGTGACGTCCCAGCTGCCAACTCAGTGAGTCACGCGCTTCAAGCAGCGTGTCCCAGGCGTGCATCGGCGTGGCGGCGAAGCTGTCGCCCATCCCCGAATAACCTTGCACATTAAACCATGGGGCGCCAAAAGCACCCTTTCCCCCAAAGCCAACGCCCTTGATTCCCAATTCGCTCACAATGTCATTGGTATCGCTGTTCTCGGATGAGCGGTGCATTGACAGTCGCGATACTGCGATCTCACCAATGTTTACGATTCGCGGACTGATGACGCGTGTCCAGGCGATGCTGCCGTGCTGCGCCAGATTGTCATGCACCGCGCCAAACCCTGGCAGGTTCTGTGGCATGAAACCAGTTTCGCTGCTGAACGAGTAACGCGCCGCCAGGCTATCGCCACGCTTGAAGACCTGGTCGACGCGGATAGTTGCCTGATCGGTGTAATGCCTTTCCTTGCGGACGTCGTTGTAGTTATTACAGTCGACGCCTGCGCCCACGACTGTCGGCGCGCCCATCATCGTCATCCCACAAGCGTTCATGCCCATGTTCGCGTTAGGTCGCGGCGTGTACTTTTGCAGAAACAGCTGGGCGGCAGGATCGATCAGGTTCGCAGGAATTTTGTTATTGGGAAATGCGTCGCGAATGATTTGAGGATTAAGCGGACTGACGGGCTTACTCGGATTAAAGTTCGGATTTGGATGAGCGCTGAACGGATTGTAGATCGTCACGCCGCTCATGCTGAAGTCGCCATTGACTTCATCCGCAGTGGGAACGGTATCGATCATGGTGTCAGCTTTGATGTGCCGCAACCCTTCGTAATTTCCAAAGAAGAAGGTGCGATTGCGCACAACGGGTCCACCGATTGACCCGCCAAAATTGTTTCTCACGAGAAAATTCGAACCCATATCGTTAAAGGTGTGGGCGTCAAGCGCATTGTTCCGGAGAAATTCATATCCGGTGCCATGAAACTCGTTCGATCCACTGCGGGTGACGATGTTGATCTGCCCGCCTCCGGCGCCTCCCATCTCAGCGGTGTAACTTCCGGTTTGCACCTTGAACTCCTGCACGGCGTCCGGTGACGGACTCAAGCTGAGCGCGTTAAAGGTGGGATCCGTGTCCGTCGATCCATCAAGCAGAAAATAGTTTGCATTGGGCCGAGCGCCGCCGATGCTGACCGCGGAACGCTGCCCTGGTCGCCAATAGAGCGGATTCATGTCTCCAGTCTGCGCGCCATGGCTCTCGTGCGCTCCCGGCACGGTGAGCACCAGGTCGATCAGCATGCGCCCGTTGAGCGGCAGATTTTGGATCGAGCGCCGCTCGACGACCTCGCCCACGCTCGAATCAGTGGTGCGCAGCAAGACTGTCCCTTCAGTGGCGACATTGACTGTGCTAGTCAGCGAACCCACCTCGAGTTTGACGTTGACGGTCAGCTGCTGGCCCACTTCGAGGCGCACGTTCTGAGTCAGATTAGCGAAATTTGCACTTCGCACATTGAGCCGGTACTCGCCGGGTAAGAGACCGGTGAATTGAAACATTCCCTGTTCATTGCTGATCGTCTGGCGACTTGCCTGCGTGGTTATGGAGATGAGACTCACCTCGGCGGCCGCCACCACTTTTTGATCTGGATCGAAGATGGTGCCGCTAAGAGTGGCATAGTTGCTTTGGCCGAAAGCAACCGATGAAAAGCTTAGGAGCAGAAGCGAGGCAGAAAACCGAATGATGTTAAGCAGTATCGGATGCAGAGCATTCTGATCGCCACATGCGGATTTGGACAGACGTTTACCTCGAAGACATAAAGCCATCTTCTCCCCCCTGAGTATTGAGCTGTGATCTGAACCGTCCGCCGGCGCTAACCTGCGTCGACGTGGTCGGTTAAAAGAGCGGGATAAAAATAAAACTTAAAACCCGATCTCAAGTTAGCGTTGAATCAATCCAAATCAGGTGCACAACAAAGAAAAGGAAGGAAAGAATCCGATTCGCTAACTCAAGACCGGGCAAGTTGTAACTACGAAGCGGAAGATAGCACTCGCATGGATTCCTGTCATGAGACTGTCGGTGGAATTTTTTCCCAAACTTTAGTTGGAGTCCGCGCGATCAACGAAAGTGCACGATACCGCGCTGGAGGGCCGTAGTGGCGGCCTGAGTGCGATCCGACACACCGAGCTTGCTGAGGATGTTGTTAATGTGGCTTTTTACGGTGGCCTCGCTGATGTTAAGTGCGTTGCCGATTTCCTTGTTACTTTTCCCATCGACGATCTGACGAAGAACTTCCAATTCACGCCCTGTCAACTCAGCCGAACTCATGCGCGCCGCAAGTCGTTCCGCGACTGAACCGGGAATTAAACGCGCGCCCGCATGGACCTTCCGGATTGCGGCTTCGAGTTCTTCAAAAAACATGTCCTTCAGCAGATAACCCTGCGCGCCTGCCTGCACCGAACGATAAATATCTTCGTCACCGTCAAAGGTAGTCAGCACGATAATCCGCGCGGTCGGGAAATCACTGCGAATTTGCGCGATGGCTTCGGCGCCGGACAGTTCCGGCATGCGCAAATCCATCAATGTAATGTCGGGGTGATACTGCTGGAACAGCTCGACAGCTTCTCGCCCATTCGACCCTTCGGCGACGATCTCCATATCAGGAACTGTCCTGATTAGTGAGACGAATCCCTGCCGCACCACGGCCTGATCGTCAATGACCATGATCCTGATCTTATCCGCCTCAGCCATTGATTAATGGAACGTTAACGATGACTTCAGTACCCGCAGCTATCTGGCTGTTAATCCTAAGCTCAGCCCCAATTTCCTGTGCTCGCTCGCGAATACCGATCAGACCAAAATGACCGTCCCCGTTTTTCGCTTGCGGATCGAAGCCGCAACCGTCATCTTGCACTCGAAGTTGTAGCGCGTCAGGATCGAAATGCAGATCGATCATGATGTGACGAGCGCCCGCATGTCTAACCGAGTTGTTAATCGCCTCCTGCGCAATGCGCAAGAGGTTATTTTCGATCGTAAAGGGAAGCATCCTGAAGGTCCCCGTTACCTGGACCGTCGCTTGCACTTCACCATCGCGGGTCAAACGTCGCGCGGTTTCGTTGAGTGCGGTTGGCAAATCTTTGTTTTCCAGATCGTGGGATCGCAGGCGCCACACATAGCGGCGGGCCTCGGCCATGCTGTGGCGCACTAGAATCCGCGCGCGATCCAAATGCGATTTTGCGACTTCTGCGGGCGCCGGCATCAGGCGCGCGACCAGTTCCAATTGCACCGAGATCCCCAAAATATCCTGGGCCAAATTGTCGTGTATTTCGCGCGCGATGCGATTGCGTTCAGCCAGCACGGCTGCAAACTGCGAGGAGATTCGATTGACTCGCAGACGGTATAATTGCCAGACGATCGCGCCCAGCACCAAGACTATCACCACAAAGAACCAATAGGTTTGATAGAAGTGTGGCTTGAGGTAAAAGTCGAAGACTGCGCCCTGCTCGTTCCATACGCCATCATTGTTCGCCGCCATCACCCGAAACCGATAATTTCCCGGGCGCAAATTGGTGTAATAAGCGACGCGGCGATTGCCGCCATCGATCCAGTCTCGATCAAACCCTTCAAGCTTGTATCTGAAGTGCACGTTTTCCGGCGCAATGAAGCTGGGAGCGGTGTAATAAAAGTCAAAACGTTCGCTACCGGCGACAATTTTTGTATTCGCTTGTGCCGGCACAGGCTGATCGTCAACACGAACCTGTTCGATCACCAGCGGCGGCGGCAGCGAATTGATTGATAGGTGCTCGGGGTCGACCGTGGCCACACCTTTGATGGTCGCGAACCACAGCTTGCCATCTTTCATTTTCCAGGCCGCCGGATGTCCGCCGCCACTGCATTCGCGCGTCAGCATGCCGTCGGCAGTCCCGTACAAAGCCGGATTCAAACTTGGAACGCGTTTCGCGAGGACATCATTCAGCTCGCTGATACCAATCCTGAACACTCCCTTGTTTGAGCTGAACCAGAGCCGGCGTTCGCCATCTTCGAGAATACGATAAATCACATCGTCCGGCAGGCCATCGCGGCTCGTAACCGAAACAAATTTACCGTTTCGCAAAACGTTCAAACCGCCGCCACTGGTTCCGATCCACAGATCACCGTCCGCACCTTCAGACAGACACGTAATCGTGTTACTGGATAATCCATCGCTGGTGGTAAAGGTGGTGAACTTGCCATCCGCGAACCTGGTCAAACCGCCGAACGTTCCAATCCACAAATTTCCTTTGGAGTCTTCGAACAACGCGCCGATGAAATCATTTGCCAATCCATCGCTGGTCGTATAACTCATGAACTTATTATCGCGAAAGAGATTAAGTCCGGCGCGCGTTCCGACCCACAGATCGCCGCTACGATCTACGTAAACAGATCTCACCAGATCATTAGACAGACCATCCGCAAACGTATACGTCTTGAACTTGCCGGCTTTGAAGAGGTTCAAGCCATCGGGCGTTCCGATCCACAGATTGCCCGCCCCGTCGCCGGCGAGCGAAAGCACGACGTCGCTCACCAGTCCGTCGCGAGTCGTGAATTTTGAAATTTGGCCGTTCTTTAACAACGTCAGGCCACCACCATTCGTGCCAATCCAGACGCCACCCTCATGGTCCTGAAAGATCGCTTTCACGAAGTTGCTGCTCAATCCGTCCTTGGTCGTGAGCGTGGTGAACTTTCGGCTTTTTAAAAGAATGAGTCCACCGCCTTCCGTTCCAACCCAAACGCTGCCTTCACGATCTTCAAAAATGGCCCGCACCAGGTTGCTCGACAGGCCGTCAGCGGTGGTTAACATCTCAATCAGTCCATTGCGCAACCGAGCCAGGCCACTCGATGTTCCAATCCAGGTCGCACCTTCGCGATCAGTTCGGACGAAACTGACTCGTCCGTTGGGCAACCCATTTATTGCGTGCACAGTTTTGTCGTTGCGGAACTCCCATACACCCTCCGTGGTTCCATACCATAAGCCGCCCGTTTGATCTTCCGCGAGTGCGGTAACATTGCCGGCCTTTAATACGTCCGGAGCATTTGCCGGCCCGATCGCGCCGTTGCGAATAGTCTCAACTCCACTGGCGGTCGCCAGCATCAGCGAGCCGTCATCGAGCGCCAATACGGCCTGAATTCCGGCGCGCATAGCCACCGTCTGGAACTTGCCGTCGCGATAATCCAGCAATCCGGTGGCGGTGCCAATCCAGATCTGGCCGCGATGATCTTCGGTGATGATCTCGATGTTGTTGTCGGGCAGACCCTCGTTAGTAGTAAAGGAAATGAATTGCGCGTTCTGCCGGCGAACCAACCCAAATGAGGTGCCGATCCAAAGCGCGCCGTCACGAGCGGCAACTAGTGAACGGATGTCATTACTCTTCAACTCTGGTGTGTTCTGCTTGTCAAAAATGTCAAACTTGACGCCATCGAACCGCGCGAGACCTTCCTGGGTGCCTATCCAGATGTATCCGTCCTGGGTCTGGGCGATCGCCTGCACCGTGTTCTGTGGCAGACCGTTTTCAGAAAGCCACACTTGCCGGCCAAACTCGCGCAGACCACGATTTGGATCGAGGGCCATCGCGATAGCGGCTGTCCCCAGGACCAGCAATCCACAAAAAAGCAGACGAAGCATTGCCGCAGCGTATCTTAACATTCGGTAATAGTCGTGCAATGATACGTCGCGGTACTGCCCTACTTTGCGGTTCTTTGCGACTTTGCGTCTTGGCGTGAGACTAGACGGTTGGAAAACAGGCGGTTCACGCGAAGGCGCAAAGCCGCAAAGTATCCCAAGCGAACCCAGGGCACTATTTACGTCGCGTTCGCAGCGTTACGAACGATGAAACTGAGACGTTGCACTCTGCTGGCAATCTTACTCGCGGCCAGCTTTACAATAGTGGTCAGCGGCGCAGTCCGGTGGCGGACCGCCTCGGAAGCTGAACTGAGAAGAGTCATTCCCGCGCGTGCTCCCGTAATCAAAGAAAACATCGAGACCGAGTTTCGGACTGCCTCAGGCATCACCGACGGCCAGGGCAAATTCATTGCGGGCGTCGTTATGATCACCGCCGGCTATTCAGCTGAAGGAAAGTACTCTCACTTTTTTCTTACACAGGTTCCGATCAAGGTGGGTGACTTGAGTCTGCGCGCCGGCGAATACGTCTTCGGTTACCAACGCAAGAACGCTGATGCTATCGACGTCTCGTTTTACGGAGCTTCGTCGGGAGATCGGCTCGGAAGCGTCGAGGCGCACGTCAATCGTAAAAACAGCATGGTCCGATCGTTGTTGATCTCGCCCCCATCCCGAGACAAAGGAACCATTCAGATTGGTCGGTTTGTGTTTGAATACCGGCTGCAGTGACTAGTCAATTTACGAACGGTAGCCAGCAATTGCCTTCTCCGAAACTACCTGCTTCGCCATCGTCGCGTTCGTGCGGGCGATCCTTCCCAGAGACGAAGACCGCCTTTCCGCGCGTCTTCGTTGTTGCCGAGGATGGTTCCTGGCGGTAGCGTTTGCAAGCGTCTGGAGTTCCCGCCGCCCAGCACCACATATTCAGGCTGTAACGCGCTCTTAAGTTGCTCAACTACATCAAAGACATTCTTGAACCACTTCTGCTCGCCAACTCGCTTCAGCGCTGCGGTGCCCACAAACTCCTCAAAGGTCTTGCCATTCTTATAAGGCAAGTGCGCCAGCTCCATCGGCTCGAGTTCGCCGTCAACGATCAGCGCTGATCCAAGTCCGGTACCGAGACCGAGAAAGAGCATGCGACCGCCGCGATAACTACCCAGAGCTTGCATGGCCGCGTCGTTGATAAGCTTCACCGGCCGGCCAAAAGCTATTTCAAAATTGAATCCGAGCCAGCCTTTACCAAGATTCGCCGGATCGTTGAGCGGTTTTCCATGCACGACGGGGCCGGGATAGCCGATTGAAATCACATCGTACTTCCACCGGCGCGTGCCTGCTTTTACGGCGGCGACCAATTCCTTCGGCGTCATCGTTGGACCTGAATCAATCTTCATGGGTTCGCGACGTCCGGGCGAATAGACTTTCACATGCGTGCCCCCAATGTCGATAACCAGGACTCTCATGGGCTTCATTATCTCAACTGTATAGCACTTCCCTTCCCAGGTTCACTTCCGACCATAGAAATGTAAACTGGATCAGGCCAGGCTGCTGTGACACTCGAATGTCTATGAAATCGATTTTGAACGCCCGCGCCAGTGAATGCTCGAACTGTGCCAGGTTGCTCGTGGGCATCATGTAGTTCCCACGTACCATTACTTTCAATCGTCAGAGCTTTAGAACCGACGATTGGAAAAATTGACTGAAAAACAACAAGCACAATAGCACATGCGAAATCGATGAGTTAGTCTTATGAGGCAGAACCATGAAGGACCGTGCCTCTCTAAAACGTGAGTCGCGCGGCAAAGCGAATGCCTCCCGGAAGCGTCAAGTGGTATTCGTTTCTTAAGGGACTAGAAACTTGAGGACCTTTGCGATCGGTACGGTCGCTCAATGTTATTTTCTACTTATCGGTTGGCGCAGTGATTCGCAGCACTGGTTTGCCGCCGACATTTTGTAATGGCCAGTAAACGCGGTGCGTGCGTGAATCGACAGCGACGGTGTGCGCGTTCGCGGCAAAGAAGCCTTTGAAGATTTCCTTCAGGCCGCGATCCTGTTCGTCAAAGATCGCGATGGTTCCACTCTCGGCCGAAACATAGAGTCGATGCAAACTACTATCAAAGGCCAGCACATCAGGATCAGCGCCAACCGTCAGCGTGGCTGTAGCTTTTCTTGTTTGCAGATCGAAGACGACCAGCTTTGAGTTTTCTTCGCACGCGGCGAAGGCCAAACGATTCTCTGAGTCGATCAATAATCCATGACTGCCTTTGCATCCGGTGAGTGGATAACGCGCGGCTACCTGATCGGTGGTGGGATCGATCTCGGCCAACTCTTCTCGGCCATCAACTGTCACAAAGATGCGATCGCTTGTAACGTCATATTGGCTGTTGCCCGCACCGCCGCCAAGTTCAATAGTAGTCCGCCGTTGATTGGTCTTCGCATCAATGACGGTGTCCGCGCGACCGTGCAGGTCTGACACGTAAATCTTATTTTCTTTGGTGGCATAAGCAATGCCATCTGGGTAATCACCAGCGGGAGCACGTGCGACAATGGCGAGACTTTGATCGTCAATGACAGCTAATTCGTTTGTGCCTGTAGCTGAGGCGTAGATGCGATGCAGTTCAGGAACGGCGAGCACACCGTGCACGTGCTTCAAGTCTTTCACATCGCCAACGACGCTCTGCTTGCCAACGTCGAAGACCGTCATCAGGTCTGAGCCGAGATGAGCGATGTAGAGCCGGCCACCGGCGCTGTCGAGACTTTGATAATCAAGCCGGGTCGTACCACCGGTGAGTGGCGCATCGGCCACGACTTTCAGTGGCAGGCCGCTTGCTGAAGGAGTTTCTGATACCGGTTGACGATTGCTCGAATCAGATAAATGTGCGTCGACCGGAAGATGTGTTTGTTTTGAGCACGCGAACAATACTGCGATTACGCCCAGCGCCACTGAACCGAATGTAAATGATAATCGCCGGGTCTTGTTCATCTCACACCTTCTTTGTCAGAACGTTGTCCTGGCAACAACCGCACGATTTTGATCGGTACCTGCCGTCATCCGAAAGAACGTATAACGGTTGAGTTGACCGCGTCACGCGATTTCTTTTTCCTTTTACCTTTTTCCTTTTGCCTTTGCTTCGCGCTCCCCCGTGGCTCCGGTACAACGATTTGTTGGGCGTGCATTTCATAGCATTCCGTAGAACCAAAACGCCTCATTGGTACACAACGTTTCGCGAAAGCCCAAGTCAGTGGGTCAGTGGACTTCTATGGCTTTTCCGGCAATACACCGCTCACTCGCAGCGCCTGTTGAAAGTCTTCATGCTCATGTTGAAAGACGATATGCTGCGCTTCACGATCGATATGTAAGATGAATGTGGCGTTAACCTTGACGTCGATCGGCTGAGCCGTTGGCTTCTCAAAGCGCCAAACGAACTGCGCTCGGACCAGCGCATAACGCTCGTCTAATTTGGTTTCATCCAAAGACACGACTTTTGTGGATTTGTGACCGATCGCTCTAAGGAACTCCTGTCCTTTCGCGAAGGCCGCAAGAATCGCCGGTTTCTCAGTGATACGCACGCCATTCGGTCCGGCAAACATGATTGAATCAGGATATTGCGAAGCGATGATGTCGATATCCAGGGCACTACGACTCTGTGCGTACTGATCAAAAAATTGCTGAACGTTAGGGGTGACGGCACTCATACTAACCTTCCCTTTTGAGGTCAAGGTGCGAACATTAACGCCAAGACGAGCCTACCAGTCGAAGGTCCAAAAATGCTCGCGCCTTCGGAAGAGCGGCATAACGGTTGAGTGACACGGGCGAGCGCCAGCGACAAGCTTCAATTCAATAAATCAAGTTAAGAAACACACTATCGCGGCTCGCGTCCAACGATTTGTTGGGTTGCGCCAAACAGTGTTTAGGAGCTAACTCAACAAAGAATCAAGCTGAGATGTTCGCGGCAACAAGTCGCGGGGCGACGATAGAGTTTAGCCCAGGAGCGGGGTCCCCGCGCGCGCATCGCGCGTGGGCTGCTTGTGCGAGCGCAGCGAGCCTAGCCCTGGGATCACGTATCCCTGAATCACCAGCCCGCGCCGCGGCCGACAGATTCATCACGCCCCTACAGGGCGCTAACATTTTCTTTACCTGATCCAGGGGTGGCGCGACCTCCGGTCATTTACCCCTGGCTACCATCTACAACCGCTACGCGGTTGGGCTTAGTGGCGGAATCCAACGGTTGAGTTGACCGGGCCGCGGCGCCACCGAGCAGCTTAGCCGGATCACGCTTGATGCGAAACACACTTCCCCTGGCTCCGGTCCAACGATTTGTTCGACATCGTTTCATCT
>CBFHBA010000015.1:0-99369 GCA_965653675.1 uncultured bacterium | reverse complement strand
TTCGTGAAGGCGGCCGCACGGTGGGTGCGGGCACGGTCGCTGAGGTTGTGGAATAACAGGTCTTGGGACTTTGGTCTTAGGACTTTGAAAATACAAACACAAAGACCAAAAGCCAAAGATCAAGGGCCAAACGTTTATGCTGAACGAAAAAATCAGAATCAGACTCAAAGCGTACGATCATCGCGTACTCGATCAATCGACGACGGAAATCGTTGAGACGGCTAAGCGCACTGGCGCGCGCGTCGCGGGACCGATTCCACTTCCGACGGTGAAGAACAAGTGGACGGTCTTGCGTTCGCCGCACGTCGATAAGAAGTCGCGCGAGCAGTTTGAGATAAGAACGCACAAGCGCCTGATGGACATTCTGAATCCGACGCCACAAACGGTTGATGCGCTCATGAAGCTGGATCTGCCGGCCGGCGTTGATGTCGAGATTAAGGCGTTCGGAAAACAGTAGGAACATTGCCGATTGGCGATTGCCAATTGCCGATTGAAAAATCGGCAGGTGTCGCGAAGAAAGCAAATCGGCAATCGACAATCGGAAATTGGCAATGATTAACGGAATCATCGGCAAAAAAGTCGGCATGACGCAGATCTTCGCCGCGGATGGCGCGGTCACTCCGGTGACGGTCATTAAGGCCGGGCCGTGCGTCGTCGTGCAAAAGAAATCCGCGGGCGGCAAAGACGGCTACGACGCGGTGCAAATCGGACTGGTTGAAGACAGGCCAATTAAGCTGAAGAACGTCACGAAGCCGATGCGCGGACACTTCGAGAAAACCGGCGGCGGCATTCCGCCAACGCGAGTTCTCAAGGAGTTCCGGCTCGAGGCTTCGGACGACAGCGCGAACATCGGCGACAAGGTTCTGGTCGATCAGTTTGCGGACGGCGATCTGGTCGACGTGATTGGTAAATCAAAAGGGCGCGGCTTTGCCGGTACGGTGAAACGTCACAACTTCAATCGCGGCCCTGAGACTCACGGTTCGATGAACGTGCGCGCGCCGGGTTCGATTGGCGCTTCGGCTTTTCCTTCGCGCGTGATCAAAGGCAATCGCTCGTCGGGTCACATGGGCGATGTGCGCGTGACGATCAAAGGTCTGACGGTGGCCCGCGTGGATGCGGAAAATAATTTGTTGATGATTCGCGGCGCCGTGCCGGGTGCGAACGGCAGCGTCGTTATCGTGAAGAAGGCGACGAAAGGCAAGCGCTAGAGAGGTGGCTCACGGCTCCCCGTGGGCGGAGGAGGATTTCGCATATGCCAACAGTGAAGATTCTGGATCTGACGAGCAAGGAAGTTGGCGAGATCGAATTGAATGACATGGTCTTTGGCGTTCCTCTCAACGAGCCATTGATTCACGAAGCGGTTCGCAGCTATCAGGCTAATCGGCGACAAGGTACTTCGGCGACGAAGACGCGTGGCGATGTTTCAGGCGCCGGCCGCAAGCTCTGGAGACAAAAAGGAACCGGGCGCGCGCGGATCGCAAGTTTGCGTTCGCCGCTTTGGAAAGGCGGCGGCAACGTCCACGGGCCGCAGCCGCGCGACTGGTCATACAACTTGCCGAAGAAGATGCGCAAACGCGCAATGTGTTCAGCAATTTCTGAGCGGCTGCGCGAGGGCAATTTGGTTATTGTTAACGAGTGGAAGTTTGATGCGCCGAAGACGCGCGAGTTTATCAACACGCTTGGCACCTTGAAGCTCAGCGGCAAGACATTGATTGTCGACTCGCTCAAAAATACGAACCTGATGTTGGCGTCGCGCAACGTCCAGACGACCAAAGTGGTGAACAGTTACGGCGTGAATATCTACGACCTGGTAAATCATCAGAAGGTAGTGCTGACGCCAAAGACAGTGGAAGAGTTGACAGGGATTTTGCAGCCGCGCGCCAAAGATGAGGAAGAGCGCGAGTATCGTCCGCGACGTGACGGCGACGGCAGGCCGCCGCGAAGAATGCCGGGAAACAGAGGAGCGGCAGCGTAAGCAATGCGAACTGTTTGGGACATTATCAAATCGCCGGTGATTACCGAGAAGGCGCTGGTGGCGAAAGAAGAGACGCAGGATCATCGTCAGCTCCTGACGTTCCGCGTTGATCGCCGCGCGACCAAGCCGGAGATCAAGTCGGCAGTCGAAACGATTTTCCAGGTGAAGGTTGATGACGTACGCACTGCGAACTTCATGGGCAAGATGGCGCGCCGGGGACGCTTCGAAGGCCGCAAGCCTTCATGGAAGAAGGCGTACGTCACGTTGAAGAAGGGCGAGAAGCCAGTGGATTACGGTGAAGCCATCTAAGTTCCGAGTTTCGAGTTTCGGGTTTCGAGTTAATCCGAACTCAAAACTCGAAACTCAAAGCTCGAAACTGACGAAGTCATGGGCATTAAGAAACTAACACCGACATCGCCGGCGCGCAGGTATCAAACTTACCTGACGCGCGACGAGTTGACGCCGAATGCGGCGCCTGAGAAGTCTCTGCTCGAACCGAAGCAGCGCATCTCTGGTCGCAACAACGACGGACGCATCACAGTGCGTCGTCGCGGTGGTGGTCACAAACGCTTCTATCGCGTCATTGATTTCAAGCGCGATAAAGATGGCGTGCCGGGCCGAATCACGCAGATTGAATACGACCCGAATCGTTCGTCGAACATTGCCCTGGTTACTTACCTCGACGGCGAGAAGCGTTACATCATCGCGCCCGTCGGCTTGGAAGTTGGCAAGACGATCGCGAGTGGCGAAGACGCTGACATTCTGCCGGGCAATACTTTGCCCATTCGGAACATTCCGCTGGGCACGCAGATTCACAACATCGAGCTGCGGCCGGGCAAAGGCGGACAGATGGCACGCGCGGCGGGATCGTTCGCACAGTTACTCGCGAAAGAAGGTTTGTACGCGCAGTTGCGCATGCCTTCGGGAGAAGTTCGCCGCGTACCGGTCGAGTGTCGCGCGACCGTCGGACAGGTTGGCAATGTTGAGCATGAAAACATCTCGCTCGGAAAGGCGGGCCGGAATCGCTGGAAGGGTATTCGCCCGCACGTCCGCGGCGTCGCGATGAACCCGGTGGATCACCCGCATGGTGGCGGCGAAGGAAAGACTTCCGGCGGCCGCAATCCGGTGACGCCGTGGGGTCAGCCGACACGCGGCTACAAGACGCGTCACAACAAACGCACGAAGAAAATGATCGTGAGAGATCGGAGAGTGAAGTAATTACCGATTTTTGATTGCCGATTGCCGATTGGCTTCCAGGTCATGCGGCTTTTCAAATCGGCAATTGGCAATTGGCAATCGAAAATTTGACTTATGCCACGTTCAGTTAAAAAAGGTCCCTGGATCGATAAGGGCATTCGCAAGATGGTCGAGCGCATTCGCGCGGGCGGGCAGCGGCCGCAGGTCATCAAGACGTGGTCGCGTCGCTCAACCATTACACCTGACATGGTCGGACTGACGTTCGGCGTGCACAACGGCAAACGACACATTCCGATTTACGTTACTGAGAACATGGTTGGACACAAGCTCGGCGAATTCGCGCCGACGCGCACGTTCAAGGGTCACTCAGGGACGAAGGCGGAAAAGGCAGAGAAGACGGCAAAGGTTGCCCCGGCTGGCGGCGGTGCTCCAGCCCCCGCGGCACCGGCAGCATAAAGGCCGTAAATCGTAAATGGTAAATCGTGAATGGATGTGTTTGACGAGTAGCGCGCGACAGAAAGAAGCAGTTTCTATTTACGATTTACGATTCACCATTCACTAATTTATGGACGCAAGAGCAAGCGCAAAATATTTACGTGGATCGCCGCAGAAAGCGCGGTTGGTCATCGACATGATCCGCGGTAAGAACGTCAATCAGGCGTTGGCGATCCTGCGCTATTCGAACAAGCGCGCGGCAGTCGGCATCGAGAAATGCGTAAAGTCGGCGATCGCGAACGCGAACGAGGCGGCTGAGAAAGCAAATGTCTCGGTTGATCCGGACGAGCTTTGGTTGAAAGCGGCTTACGTCGACGATGGTCCAACAAAGCATCGTCGTCGTCTGCGCCCGGCACCGCAGGGGCGGGCGTTTCGGCAGCAGCGTCACTTCTGTCACGTAACAATTTTGCTTTCGAGCGACCAGCCCGGCGAAAACGGAAAGAAAGAAGTTTCGGCCCCCACTGCCAGCAAGCGTGCGAAGCGCGGGGGCGCCGCGGCAGCGCCCAGGCAGAAGGGCGGAAAGAAGCCGGCGGCAGAGGCGGCCGCACCCGAAGTGAGCGAGGCGCCGGCAAAGAAGGCCGCGTCGAAAAAGGGTGGTGCGAAAAGTGGCGCGAAGAAGGCGGCATCGAAATTGAGCAGCGCGCTGAAGCGCAAAAAGAAGACTAACGAAAAATAGCCACAGAGGCACAGAGACACGGAGATTAATGAGAGAGAAAGAACAAGGTACGACTGGTTAGCTGTTTTGTTGTTCTCTGTGTCTCTGGGTCTCTGTGGCAAATCTAAGAATGGGAGTAGCGATTGGGCCAAAAAGTTCATCCATACGGTTTTCGCCTTGGCTATAACAAGGACTGGCATTCGCACTGGTTTGCGAAAAAGCAGTACGGCGATTTCCTGATCGAAGACCTGCGGCTGAAGCGCGAGCTGAAGAAGCGCTTCACCGGCGCCGGCGTCTCGCACGTGGACATCGAGCGCGCGGCAAACCGTCTGAAGATCATCATCTACACGTCGCGGCCCGGCATCATCATCGGCCGCAAGGGTGCGGAGATCGACAAGCTGAAGGGCGACATCTCTTCCCGCACCGGACGTGAAGTGCTGGTTTCGATTCAGGAGATTCACAAGCCTGAGCTGAACGCGCAGCTACAGGCCGAGAAGATCGCGGCTCAGCTCGAAAAGCGAATTGCTTTCCGTCGCGCGATGCGAAAGGCGGTTGAGGAATCGCTTCGGTTTGGCGCGCAGGGAATCAAAGTCAAAGTCAGCGGGCGTTTGAATGGCGCCGAAATCGCGCGCAGCGAGTGGCATTTGCAGGGCCAGCTTCCTTTGCACACTTTGCGTTCGGATGTTGATTACGGATTTGCCGAGGCGAACACCACATTTGGGATCATCGGCGTGAAAGTCTGGATTTATCGCGGCCAGATTCTGGATGCGAAAGCGGCGATGGCGCGTGGCACCGGCACGGACCCGATGAACGAAACGCCGCGCCCGCGCGAAGGTCGCGCCCGGCCGCGTCCGCGCAGAGAAAGGCCCGAGGAATAAGACGCCATGTTGATGCCGAAAAAAGTTAAGCATCGTAAGCAGATGCGCGGCCGCATGACGGGCGTCGCCAATCGCGGCAGCATGATCAGCTTCGGCGAATACGGTCTGAAAACCTTGGAAGCCGCGTGGATCACCGATCGGCAAATTGAAGCGGCGCGCATTGCGATGACGCGTCACATCAAACGCGGCGGCAAGATTTGGATTCGTATGTTTCCCGACAAGCCGGTAACGAAGAAGCCAGCGGAAACGCGCATGGGCAAAGGCAAAGGCGCTCCCGAATATTGGGTGGCCGTCGTCAAACCCGGTCGCATTCTTTATGAGATTGAAGGTGTGGATGAGAAGACCGCGCGCGAAGCGATGAAGCTGGCGTCCCAGAAGCTGCCCGTAAAAACCAAGTTTGTGACGCGAGCCGAGCAGGAAGGAGGCGCCATTTAAAAATTTTCGAGTTTCGAGTTTGGAGTTTCGAGTTGCCGAACGAAAACAAACTCGAAACCCGAAACTCGAAACCAGAAACTGCGAGCGAAGCGAGTTATGAAACGACGCGAAGAAGTTGATAAGTACCGCGACCTGGCCGACGAGGATTTGCAGGCTGAGGCAGCGCGCCTGAAAGAGTCTCTGTTCCGCTTGAATTTCAAGTTGGCGCTGGGCGAAATCGACGCGGTGAAGAAGATGCGACAGGAGAAGAAGTCCTTAGCGCGGCTGCGCACGATTGCGCGCGAGCGCGAGATGCAGGCAAGCAAATAGCAGCCGATTCCAAATTCAAGATTCCAGATTCAAGAGTCCAGAATCGAGATTGAAGATAGATGTTTAGACGAAAGAAAAAAGACGAGTCCACTGACGCGCCGCCGGCGCCTCAAGCGACTGAAGACAGCGCAAGCGCTGATGCCGCGGAAGCTTCGGCAACTACCGATGCTGACGCAGCTGCGCCGGCTAAAACCTCAGCGAGCGCAGCGGCGGAAACGGCTGCACCGGAATCCGCCGATGCAGGCGCTCAAGTTAAGGACGCGGCAAAGAAGAGTGGTCGCGGCAATCGCGTTCAGAAAGTCGGCACCGTTTCATCCGATAAGATGCAGAAGACCGTAGTGGTGCGAGTCGATCGACAGGTGCTCCATCCAAAGTATCGCCGTTACGTGCGTCGCACTTCGAAGTTCATGGCGCATGACGATCTGGGATCTACAGTCGGCGATCGCGTGCGCATCGTTGAGACGCGGCCACAGTCGGCAAAGAAACGCTGGCGCGTAATTGAAATTGTGCAAAAGGCGGCGAAGTAACATTGCCAAGTGCCGATTTTCGATTGCCGATTGACGGCACCGAAGCGGCTGGCAACACAGAATCGACGTCGATGTCGATCGCAAATCGGCAATCGGCAATTGGAAATCGACAATGATACAGATGCAGACCTCGCTTGAGGTCGCTGACAATTCGGGAGCACGGCGCGTCGAGATGATCATGGGCATCGGCGGCTCGACCGGCGCTATTGCCAGTCTCGGCGATCGGATCAAAGTCACCGTAAAAGAGGCTTCGCCGGACGGTGCGGTGAAAAAAGGCACGGTGCAGGACGCGGTAATCGTGCGCACCCGCAAAGAAGTGCGCCGTCGCGACGGGACTTACATCCGGTTCGATCAGAATGCGGCCGTGCTGATTAAGGAAGACGGAACGCCGATCGGTACGCGCGTCTTCGGACCGGTGGCGCGTGAGCTGCGCGACAAAAATTACATGAAGATTGTTTCGCTGGCGCCGGAAGTAATCTAACGAGGAAATGGCCACAGATAAACACGGATTGACGCAGATAAGACAAATAGATCAGTGTGAATCTGTGTTCATCTGTGGGTGATTTGTTGAGTGAGGAAAGATGTTGAAGGGAACTAAACGAGCCAAACTAAAAAAGAACGATCAGGTGGTCGTAATTGCAGGCCGTGACAAAGGCAAGCGCGGCCGTGTGCTGGCCGTCGCGCCTGACAAGGGCAAGATCAAAGTCGAAGGCGCCGGCATGATCAAGCGTCACCAGAAAGCGGCGGGCAATCGCGGCGGCGGCATCATCGATCGCGAATCGTGGCTCAACATTTCAAACGTCATGGTTGTCGACCCGCAATCGGGCAAACCTTCGCGCGTGCGCTATCAAATCGATAGCGACACAAAAACGCGCACGGCGGCGGCGAGTGGGCACACGATCGAGAGTAAATAGGGAATGGTAAATGGTAAATGGACATGCGGCGGTAGTTTTCTATTTACGATTTACGATTAACGATTCACCAACATGGCAAGACTGAAACAGCGTTATCAAAAAGACATCGCGCCGGCGATTGCCAAGGAGTTCGGCATCAAGAACCCGATGGCGATTCCGCGCCTCGAGAAGATTGTGCTCAACATGGGGATGGGCGAGGCGATTGCCAATTCGAAAGTGCTCGACACTGCGGTTGCAGAGTTAACCTCGATCGCTGGTCAGAAGCCGGTAATCACGAAGGCGAAGAAATCGATCGCGAGCTTTAAGCTGCGTCAGGGCATGCCGATTGGCGTGATGGTGACGCTACGCGGTGATCGGATGTATGAGTTTTTTGATCGACTGGTGTCGGTGGCGTTACCGCGCGTCAGAGACTTTCGTGGCGTGTCGCCCAAAGCGTTCGACGGCCGCGGCAATTACACGATCGGGATTCGCGAACAGCTCATCTTTCCGGAAATCGATTTCAATAAAGTCGACAAGCTGCGCGGCATGAATATTTCGATTGTTACCAGTGCGCGCAACGATGAACAGGCGCGCGCGCTGTTGAAAAGTCTGGGAATGCCCTTTAGGGCATAGACGTCAGATGTCAGAAGTCAGACGTCAGAACGACGTCCAGGCAAAACAATCTGATGTCTGACCTCTGATGTCTGATATCTGAGTTGATATGGCAAAGAAATCATTAATCGCGAAAGCTAATCGTAAGCCGAAGTTTTCTTCGCGCCAGTACACGCGCTGCCGCCGCTGCGGCCGGCCGCGTGGTTACTTGCGCAAGTTTCACTTGTGCCGCATTTGTTTTCGCGAACTGGCGCTGCAGGGACAGATTCCCGGCGTCGTGAAGAGTAGCTGGTAAGGACATTGCCGATTTTCGATTGCCGATTTCCATTGGTTTCAATCGGCAATTGGCAATTGGCAATCGAAAATGGAGTTTCTAAGGAATGACTGATCCTATTGCCGACATGTTGGCGCGAATTCGGAACGCCGTTTCCGCCAAGCACTCGCGCGTCGATGTTCCGGCTTCAAAGCTGAAACTGGAAATCGCGCGCATCCTCAAAGAGGAAGGCTATATCAATAACTTCGTCCTGAAGGGCGAAGGCGCGAAGCGCATGATTCGCATCTTCCTGCGTTACGATGCACGTGGTACCTCTTCGATTACGCACCTGCAACGCGTGTCGCGGCCGGGGCGCAGAGTGTACGTCGGTTCGCATCAGATTCCACGCGTGCTGGGCGGCTATGGCATCAACATCGTTTCGACTTCGCGCGGGCTGATGAGTGGCAAAACGGCGCGCAAAGAAAATATTGGCGGCGAAGTGTTGGCAGAAGTTTACTGAAGGATTGCCGATTTCCGATTGCCGATTGTCGATCGGAAATCCGCTGGAGTTTGATTGAGCAGGGCCAATTGGCAATCGGCAATTGGCAATCGGAAATAGAACATGTCTCGCATTGGTAAAAAACCGATCCCGATTCCGAAGGGCGTCACCGTCACGATCAAAGATCGTGAGCTGGAAGTAAAAGGCACGAAAGGCGTTTTGAAGACGCCCATTCCCGACGGAATCAAGTTTAAGCAGGAAGACGAAACGCTGGTTGCCGAGCGTGGCTCTGTTGAGCAGGCCGCGTTACATGGCCTCGCCCGCGCGCTCGCGAACAACGCGATTAAGGGCGTCACTGAAGGCTTCTCGCAGCAGATGGACATCGTCGGCGTCGGTTACAAAGCTGACGTGCAAGGCAAGAAAATTGTTTTCGCGCTCGGCTATTCGCATCCGATCGAGTTTACTTTGCCCGACGGCATCGACGCGAAGGCTGAACGTCTGACGACCAAGGGAAACATCCAGCAGTATCAGACGACGCTTACCGTTTCGGGAATCGACAAGCAGAAACTGGGCCAGGTCTGCGCTGAGATGCACAAGCTGCGCAGGCCGGACGCGTACAAAGGCAAGGGCGTGCGCTACGCCGATGTGCCGATTAAGTTGAAACCGGGAAAAACCGGTAAATAGTAAATCGTAATGGTAAATAGACGTCGATTCACGATTGACCATTTACCATTTACTCGAAAGTAAGATGGCTCACAGAAACAGAGCGGAAGTTCGAAACGCGGTTCACGGTCGCATTCGGCGCAAGGTGCGCGGCACGACTGACCGGCCACGTCTCGCCGTCTATCGCAGCTTGAACCATATCTATGCGCAGATCATTGACGATGAAAAGGCGCAGACGCTGGCTTCGGCTTCGACGACGGAAAAGAGTTTAGGCGTGAGCAAAGGCGGCAACGTTGAGGCCGCCAAGAAAGTTGGACAGGCGATCGCGGAGCGTGCTTTAGCTGCGGGTATCAGCAGCGTGGTGTTCGATCGCGGCGGCTATCTTTATCACGGTCGCGTCCGCGCGTTGACCGAGGCGGCGCGGGCTGCCGGTCTTAACAAGGGTGAAGCGGTTGAAGCCGAAGCGGCAACTGAAGAAGCGCCGGCGGAAGCTGCTGCTCCTGAAGCCGAAGCGAAGCCCAAAAAGCGTAAAGCGAAAGAGCCGAAAGAAAAGTAATGAGACAACCGAAGCAGAGAATCGCTCCACAGGGTCTGGATCTTAAAGATCAGGTCATTTCGATCAACCGCGTGACGAAAGTCGTCAAGGGCGGCAAGAATCTTTCGTTCGCGGCGCTCGTCGTTGTTGGCGATGAGTCTGGACACGTTGGCTTTGGCACCGGCAAAGCGCGTGAAGTGCCTCTCGCGATCAAGAAGGGTGTCGAGGCGGCGAAGAAGAATCTGATCCGCGTGCCGTTGATCGAGAATACTCTCCCGCATGAATTGATTGGTCGGTTTGGTTCGGGCCGCGTGCTGATGAAGCCGGCTTCGCAAGGCACCGGCGTGATTGCAGGTGGCGCCGTTCGCGCGGTCATGCAAGCGGCCGGTGTGCGCGATGTGCGCACAAAAGTTTTGGGTTCGACCAATCCGCACAACGTGGTGCGCGCGACTTTTGATGGTTTACTCCGTATGAAAGATCCTTTTGAAGTAGCCCGACTGCGTGGGAAACAGGTTGAGGAACTCTAAAGCGAGTTTCGAGTTTCAAGTTTCAGGTTTCAAGTTATGGCGCGAAAAGCAGCAAAACAAGAGGCGAACGCGAAGATCAAGATTCAGTATTACCGCAGCGTGATCGCGTTTCCCAAAACGCAGAAAGAGATCGTGCACAGTCTGGGCTTGCGCAAGCTGAATCAAGTTGTCGAACGGCCCGACACGCCGTCGATGCGCGGTACGGTGGCGAAGGTGCCGCATCTTCTCAGAATTGTTGATTAGCCTTTGGTCTTAGGTCTTTGATCTTTGGCAAGACAACAAAGACCCAAGATCAAAGACCAAAGACCAAACGAAGTCATGACGTTATCACTTAACAACTTACATCCGGCCAAGGGCTCGACGCACAAGAAGAAGCGTCTGGGCCGCGGTCCAGGCACGGGTCTGGGGAAGACGGCCGGGCGCGGTAACAAGGGTCAGAAGTCTCGTTCGGGTTACTCTTCTAAGACCGGATTTGAAGGTGGTCAGATGCCGCTGCATCGTCGACTGCCGAAGCGTGGCTTCAATAATCTTTTTAAGAAGCAGTGGATCGAGGTCAGTCTCGACGCGCTGGAAAAAAGCTTTGCTGCCGAGGACGAGATCACGCCGGAAGTTCTGCACGAACGCGGCATCATAAAAAAAGCCAAACACGACATCGTCGTGCTTGGCAACGGCGAAGTGACGAAAGCGTTCAAGGTTTCGGCTCATCGATTTACGAAGAGCGCGCGCGAAAAGATTGAAAAGGCCGGGGGAACGGCAAGCTTAATCGGCGCCCAGAGTAGCTCGTAAAATGTACTTTGTGCTTTGATGTTTGTACTTTGATTTCTGGCGCATCGTCCGCATACCATTCAAAGCACTAAGTACGAAGCACCAAGCACGGGTTTCTTATGGAAAAATTTCTAGCGGCTATTCGCAATATGTTCAACGTCCCGGATCTGCGCAAGCGGATCTTTTTCACGTTGGGCATCCTGGCGATCTATCGTCTCGGCGCACACATTTCGGCGCCAGGAATTAATAAAACTCGTTTGGATGCGGTCTGGCACGACGTGAGCGGCACCTTGCTGGGCGTGCTTGATCTCTTCTCCGGGGGTAACTTTCGTCTCATTTCCGTCTTCGCGCTCGGCGTTACACCCTACATTACTTCTTCAATCATCCTGCAGTTGATGACCGTCGTTTCGCCGCAGCTCAAGAAGCTGCAGGAAGAAGGCGAGATGGGGCGGCAAAAGATCAATCAGTGGACGCGCTACTTGACGGTCGGATTGGCGGCCTTGCAAACAACGTTCGTCGCGCACTGGTTACAGATCAACGGCGTCGGCGCTCCGACTTGGGGATTTTTGTTTACGACGATTTTGACGCTCACTACGGGGACAATCTTCGTGATGTGGCTCGGCGAGCAGATCACTGAGCGCGGCATTGGTAATGGCATCTCGTTGCTCATTTTCGCCGGCATCGTCATCGGTCTGCCGCGCGGCGTGCAGCAGGTAATGGGGCGGGTCGGCAGCGGTGACACAATGGAGATTGTGGGCGTCATCGCCATGGTCATCGCACTGGTAGCGATCATCGCTTTCATCGTTTTCGTTGAATCAGCGCGGCGGAAGATTGCGGTCAGCTATGCGAAACGTCACGTGGGCCGGCAGATGGTGGGCGGACAACAGACGACGATGCCTTTGAAGCTGAACATGGGCGGCGTCATTCCCGTGATTTTCGCTTCGTCCGTGCTATCAATGCCACAGAGCTTGTTCTCAGCGCTGCCGCCCAAGAACCCACAAAACTGGTATGCCAAGATCTTCAGTTTCTTCCAGGTCTTTCACGCCGGCGATCCGTATTACGAATTGATCTTTCTGAGCTTGATCATTTTCTTCACTTTCTTCTACGTTTCGATCGTCTTCAATGTGGAAGAAGTCGCCGATAACCTACGCAAGCACGGCGGGTTCATGCCTGGTATTCGGCCCGGACGAGCGACCGCGGAGTATCTCAATACGATTCTTACTCGTCTGACTTTTGTCGGCGCGATTTATCTGGCGTTGGTGGCGTTCCTGCCACAGTTCATGTTGAGCGGTTTTAAGGTGGGGCGTTTACCATTCATCGGTGCGTGGCTTGAGTCGTTCGTGACGACCACGCCCGGTCTTGGCTGGATTCCGACCGGCATGGGCTATCAGTTTTATTTCGGCGGCACCAGCCTTCTGATTCTGGTCGGCGTAGCGATGGATACTGTTGCCCAGATAGAAGCGCAACTTGTAATGCGTAACTACGAAGGCTTCCTTGGCACGGGAGGAAGATTGCGCGGGAGGCGAGCTTGAAACAGCATTGATTCATTTTGTCATTGAATCAATCAGCAAATGGATCAATGTCAAAGATCATTGTGTTAATGGGGGCGCCTGGTGCCGGCAAGGGCACGCAGGCGCGTTTGATTCAAGAGCGGCTTGGTCTGCCTCAGATTTCGACCGGCGATATGCTGCGCGCGCTGGCGGCGAAAGACATCCACACCACACAGGCTTCAGGAAAATTGATCTCAGATGACGTGGTCATTGAGATGGTCCGGCAGCGCACGGCCAGCGACGATTGCCTTGACGGTTACGTACTTGATGGTTTCCCGCGCACTGTAGTGCAGGCGGCGATGCTCGAAGATTTGGCGGCCGCTCAGCGGAAGACGTTGACGGCGATTTTGATTGACGTTTCTGCCAATGAGTTGGAAAAGCGGCTTACCGGACGTCGAACCTGCCCTATCGGCAATGAAACGTACAACATCTATTTCAAGCCGCCGCGCATCGACAGTGTTTGTGACATTCATGCAGTGCCGCTCGTGCAGCGTTCAGATGACAGTCTCGACAAGGTGCTGGTACGACTTGATACATATACCAAGCAGACTGCGCCGGTACTCGACTATTACAAGCGATCGGGGAGGCTGAGCGTGGTCGACGGCAATCAGGACACGGAAAGTATCTACTCGCGTATTGAAGGCATCATTAAATAATGGTCGCGCCAAATGTGACGGCGTTAACTAACCATGATCATCGGAAAGTCCCGGAAGGAAATCGATAAGATGCGCGCCGCCGGCCAGCTGGTCGGCACCGTGTTGCAGGAGCTGCGCAAGATGGCGCACCCCGGGGTCACGACTCTCGAAATCAACGATGCGGCTGACAAGATGATTCGCGACGGAGGAGCATATCCGACCTTCAAAGGCTACAACGGATTTCCGTATTCGATCTGTGCTTCGATTAACGAACAAGTCGTCCACGGCTTTCCGTCGAAGTATGAGTTGCAGGAAGGTGACATCTTTTCGATCGACGTCGGCGCGACACTTGAAGGATTTGTAGGTGATACCGCGACCACCGTTCCCATTGGAACCGTGGGCGAAGATTTGGTGAAGTTGATTCGCGTGGCGGAAGAGAGTTTACAGCTGGCAATTGACAAGTGCCGCGCGGGAAATCATCTCGGCGATATTGGATATGTGGTGCAGCATCATGCGGAGTCGCACGGTTATTCGGTGGTGCGCGATTACGTCGGCCATGGAATCGGACGTCGGATGCACGAAGATCCGCAGATTCCCAACTACGGAACGCCAGGCAAGGGCCCCAAAATTCGGATTGGCTACGTGTTCGCAGTCGAGCCGATGATTAATATCGGTTCTCATCACACCAAAACCCTAAAGGACGGGTGGACCGTGGTGACGTTGGATGGGAAACCGAGTGCCCATGTTGAGCACACGATCGCGGTCACTGAGGAAGGGCCGGAAGTCCTTACGCTGGTTAAAGAAGCGGCTACTGCTGACGCCAGAATTGCAGTTGCTTAATCGCATCGCGCCGCGGCTTGGCAATTGCTTGGCGGCGTGTTAGTATCCAAAGTTTGCCACTAAAGGCGGAATTGCGCCTATGGCTGTATGGCTAAGGAAGAAGCGATAGAAGTCATGGCCAAGGTCCTCGAGACTCTGCCGAACGCGATGTTCCGGGTAGAGCTTGAAGATAATCAGCATCAGGTGCTGGCGCATATTTCGGGAAAGATGCGCAAGCATTTCATCAGAATTCTTCCTGGTGATCGAGTTTTGGTTGAATTGTCTCCCTACGACCTCAACCGTGGGCGCATTACATATCGTTACAAGTAATTTGGTGTGGGAAATGAAAGTTCGCGCTTCCGTCAGAAAAATTTGCGACAAGTGCAAGGTGATTCACCGGAAGGGTGTGGTGCGAGTGATCTGCACAAACCCCAAGCATAAGCAGAGACAGAAATAGGAGTAACGGTTTCGAGATTGAGTTCGACCCGTTGGCCCGAATTCAGGATTCGAGATCAAGATTCAAAAGTATGGCTCGTGTAGCAGGTGTCGATCTTCCGCCGAATAAGCGCGCTGAGATCGGTCTTACATACATTTACGGAATTGGGCGATCTCGCTCGGCTTCGATTTTGAATGAAGCGCAAGTCAACGTCGATACGCGTGTGCGCGATCTTAGCGAGGAAGAGTTGAGCCGGATTCGCTCGATCCTGGAGGCGGAAGGCGAAATCGAAGGCGATCTGCGGAAGCGCATTCAGATGGACATCAAGCGTCTGATGGACATTGGCGCTTATCGGGGTCTGCGTCATCGTCGCGGACTGCCGGTGCGTGGCCAGCGCACGCACACGAACGCGCGCACCCGTAAAGGCCCGCGTCGCGCGACTGTCGCGAAGAAGAAGGCACCTGGTAAGAAATAATGGCAAAAGCACCAACCGCGGGTGGCAAGAAAAAGGTCTTCCGCAAAAAAGAGAAGAAAAATATTCCGGCTGGGATCGCGTACATCGCGGCCTCGTTCAACAACACGATGATCTCGATTACGGATCTCGAGGGAAATCTGATCGCCCAGTCGTCATCGGGCGCACGCGGTTTCCGCGGGTCGCGTAAAGGCACCCCGTTCGCGGCGCAGCAGGCCGCATATGAAGCCGCGCGCAAGGCGATGGAAGCCGGCATGCAGCAATGCGAAGTGCGCGTGAAGGGGCCGGGCGGTGGCCGCGAGTCGGCGATTCGCGCCATTAACAATGCAGGGATTCGCGTTACCGCGATTCGCGACACGACACCAATCCCGCATAACGGATGTAGACCGCCAAAGCGGCGGAGAGTGTAGGCAATTGCCGATTTGCGATTGCCAATTGTCGATTGGCAAGAGCGTTGTGAAATCGGCAATCGGAAATCGACATTTGGCAATTACATTGACCTAAAGGATGAAGGGTTGCGGAATCTGAAACTAAGAAAGTCAGAATTTCAGATTCAAGATTCAAAAGCGACCTGTAAACTTTTCCGTCTAAGTAGTTAGTAGACTGGAGGCAGAAACGATTGGCTAGGTATCGAGATGCGGTGTGCCGCTTGTGCCGCCGCGAAGGCGCAAAACTTTTCCTCAAGGGCGACCGTTGCTACAAACCATCTTGTCCGATTGAAAAGCGCGGGACACAACCGCCCGGACAGCACGGCAATTCTATGCGGCGCGGCAAAGCGTTGGCGGGTTACGGCCAACAGCTGCGCGAAAAGCAGAAGGTCAAACGAATTTATTTCATTCTCGAAGGGCAGTTTCGAAATTACTTCGAGCGCGCCGCGCGCATGAAAGGCATCACGGGCGAGAACCTTCTGTTCTTGCTTGAGCGTCGTTTGGATAACGCGATTTATCGCGCGGGCTTTTCGACTTCGCGGCGCCAAGCGCGGCAGCTCGTCAATCACGGGCACGTGCTGGTTAACGATCGCAAGGTAGACATTCCTTCGTATCAAGTGAAATCAGGCGACGTGCTTACGGTGAAGGACGCGAGCCGCAAGAACGTGCACGTTGAAGGCGCGTGGCAGACAGCGGCGGGCCGGGGCCGTCCCTCGTGGATTTCGGCGGGCGGGACAGACATGACGGCCTCGATTACTGGTCTGCCGACGCGTGACGACATTGATCGCTCGATTAACGAGCAACTGATTGTGGAGCTTTATAGCAAGTAGTTAATACGCGCGCGCCAGCCGTGTGACTGCGCAGCACAGGGTTCGCGCGCTTCTCCTCAAACATCTGACGGTAAGTTATGGATCAAAATAATCTTTGGACAGGTTTTCAAATGCCGCGGCGTTTGGCGGCAGATAGCGACACGCTCACCGAACGTTACGGCCGATTTTCGGCGCAACCGTTCGAGCGTGGCTTTGGCACGACGGTGGGCAATTCGCTGCGACGCGCATTGCTTTCTTCGATTGAAGGCGCCGCGATTACCGCGGTGAAGATCGAAGGCGTTGAGCACGAGTTCTCTTCGATTAAGGGAACTGTCGAAGACGCGACCGACGTCATCCTCAACTTGAAGCAGGTGCCGTTCAAGCTGCACGGCAACGAGCCGAAGACGTTGACGATTTCAAAGAATGGCGCGGGCGAGGTCACCGCCGGCGACATCCAGGCGGACGCCGACGTCGAGATTCTCGACTCAACCGTGCACATCGCCACGCTCAGCAGCGGCGGTTCCTTGAATATCGAAATGCGACTCAAGCGGGGCCGTGGTTACGTTTCGGCGGATCGCAACTTCGACGAGGATCTTTCACTCGGCTACATTCCGATCGATTCGGTGCACACGCCGGTCAAAAAAGTAAACTACGCCGTTGACGCTGCGCGCCTCGGACAAAACACCGAATACGACAAGTTGACGATTGAAGTCTGGACGGATGGATCGATCAAGCCGGACGACGCGATCGGCCTGGCGGCAAAGTTAATTAAGGATCACATGGCGATCTTTATTAATTTTGAAGAAGACACCGAAGACTACAGCTATCAACAGGCCGAGCGCGCGCCCTTACCGCGGAATGATCAACTCGATCGTTCGGTCGACGAACTGGAGCTCTCCGTTCGTTCTTACAATTGTTTGAAGAACGCGGGCATCAAGACGATTCGCGACCTCGTACAGCGTTCAGAACGCGAAATGCTCGCCACCAAGAATTTCGGCAAGAAGTCGCTGGGCGAAATCCGCGACATCCTGCGCGGCATGGGCCTGGATTTTGGAATGCAGTTCGATGAACAGGGCAATCCGATTCCGGGTACGGGCGACAGCGAGATGGGGTTTGAAGGCGGCGACGAAGGTGAAGACGAAGCCGGCGAAGACGAATTTGAAACGGCGGTGCAGTAAAAGGACGGTGGCACGCGCATCTTGCGCGTGACTATCACGGGCGAGCCGCCCGTGCCACAAAGAGAACAAAGTATGCGTCATCGAAAGGCACATCGAAAACTAGGACGGGACACGGAGCATCGCATCTCGATGTTGCGAAATCTGGCGACGTCGCTTATCAATTCTCGCGACGAGCGAATCATAACCACACTTCCGAAAGCGAAAGAGCTGCGACCGTTTATTGAGCGCGCCATCACATTGTCGCGTCATGCAGCGAATCTCGACGAAGGCAATGGATCAGAAGCTCGCGGTGTTCATCTGCGTCGTCAGGCGGCCGCGTTTTTTCACGCCGGAAATTTTGGTCGCGGCTCCGAAACGGGGCGTCGCGGACAAGTCGCGCCGCAGCGCACCGCCGGCGTGGCCGCAGTAAAGCGTCTGTTCGACGAATTTGGTGAGCGGTTCAAGGATCGTCCCGGCGGCTACACCAGAATTATCAAGCTCGGGCGCCGCGCCGGTGATGGCGCAGAACTGGCAATCATTGAATTGCTCGGCAATCCGCGCGAAGCGGCCGCCGAGGAAGCAACCAAAAAGCGCACCAAAGGTGGCTCAAAGAAGAAGGCCACTGAATCAAAATCGGAAACCAAGGACGAGCCTGAGAGCGAAGAGTAAGACCGTCCAGCACGACAAAGCTCCGCCTGGCCTTTTGCCCACTGCGGGGCTTTTGCTTTAATAGGACTTGTTTGCGCACTGACAGCCCGCTGGTACCGTAGCGGAAACCAACATACCCCGGGAGGTTTCTATGTCGGCCGGAGTCAAACGAGCGATGAGCAATCAAGAATCTCAACAACCTGCTGGCGAACATTCGGGCGAGTCGCGTCCGGAGCGCAGTCATCGTGATCGAGATCGCGGTCGGCGGCGGCATCGTCCCTTGCCCAAGCATCTCGAAGCCTCCATCAACATGGACGAGCTGCGGGAACTTATCGGGTTGATCACCGACAACGCCCTCACCGATTTCGAACTCCAGCGCGAAGGGTTCCATGTAAAGGTTGGACGAAATCTCTATTCGAATCAGCCGGCGGTCGCGCCGGTGTTGGCTTCCGAACCTCAGGCGATTCAGGCGGCAACACAAAGCGCGGTGCAGAGTGTGCCGCACGCGACTCCCCCGCATCCGGGTGCGCAAGCTGAAGAAGCCGCTTCTGAAGATCAGGGTCTGCATCTGATCACCTCGCCAATCGTGGGCACATTTTATCGCTCCCCGTCGCCGAATGCAGACAGTTTCGTGCGCATCGGCAGCCACGTCGAATCCGACACGGTTGTCTGCATCATTGAAGCCATGAAACTGATGAATGAAATTCAGGCTGAGGCGTCGGGCGAAGTCGTCAAGATCTATGTCGAGAATGGGCAGGCCGTCGAGTTTGGCCAACCACTTTTCGGAATCAAGCAAACATAGGCATTTGCGATTTTTGATTTCCGATTGCCGATTTAAGAACTCGCGTGTGGCTGGATGCCAATCGCAAATCGGCAATCGCAAATCGAGAATGCTATGAACGGACAACGCCGCTTTCGAAAAATTCTCGTCGCCAACCGCGGCGAGATTGCCTGTCGCATCATCTGGACATGTAAAGAGATGGGCATCGGCACGGTGGCCGTGCACAGCGACGTCGATCGCGATTCGTTGCACGTGCGGTTCGCCGATGAGTCTATTTGCATCGGCCCTGCGCCTTCCGCACAAAGCTATCTGAACATTCCAGCCATCATCAGCGCGGCAGAAATTTTCAACGTCGACGCGATTCATCCAGGCTATGGTTTCCTCGCTGAGTCGGCCTACTTCGCCGAGATTTGCGAAGCGTGCAACATTAAATTCATTGGGCCGCGACCGAACATCATCCAGTTAATGGGTGAAAAGGTGGCGGCGCGAAATGCGATGAAGGCCGCCGGCGTCCCGATTCTGCCTGGCAGCGAAGGCGCGATTGAATCGCCCGATGAAGCCGCGAAGCTCGCCAACCAGATTGGCTACCCGGTGATTGTAAAAGCGTCTGGCGGCGGCGGTGGTCGCGGCATGCGCATCGTCTATACCGAGAAGGAACTCGCCCACGCGTTGGAAACGGCCTCGACGGAAGCTGCCGCGGCGTTCAAGAATGGCGACGTCTACATCGAACGTTACCTCGAGAGACCTCGGCACATTGAAATCCAAGTGCTCGCGGATGAACATGGCGACTGCGCGTATCTTGGCGAGCGTGAATGTTCGATTCAACGGCGTCATCAAAAGCTGCTTGAAGAAGCCCCCGCTCCGGTGATGACGCCCGAACTGAGAAACCAAATGGGCGAGGCTGCCGTGTCTGCCTGTAAGTCGATTGGATACTCAAGCGCCGGCACGTTTGAGTTTCTGCTCGACGACGATGGCCGTTTCTATTTCATGGAGATGAACACGCGCATCCAGGTTGAACATCCGGTGACGGAGATGATCACGTTGACGGATATTGTGCGTAACCAAATACGGATCGCTGAAGGCGATCCGCTCGGCTTTGTGCAGGAAGATGTCCTGATGGTGGGCCACGCCATTGAATGCCGCATCAACGCCGAGAACCCCGAGACTTTTACGCCTTCTCCGGGCAAGATCACGGCATTTAACCTGCCCGGTGGACCGGGCGTGCGTGTCGACACGTATGTTTATCCCGAATACCGTGTGCCGCCATTTTATGATTCGCTGATCGCCAAAGTTATCGTGCACGCGCGGACCCGCGAGCTGGCGATTGCGCGTATGCGGCGCGCGCTCGAAGCGATGGTTATCGAAGGCATAAAAACGACGATTCCGCTGCACCTGAAAATCATGAATGACCCAAATTTCCAGTCCGGAAACATCTCCACCCACTTTTTGGATGACTTTTTAGTGACTAATGGAAATCGCGGCAACTCGAAGGCTTCGGCGGCTTTGACTGAGGCTGCGGCGTGACTCTATAATAATCGACTTTTCAGTGGCGCATATCGCTGTCTGAGAGGGTGAGGAAAGAAAATGTCGATCGCAATTATCAGAACCGGCGGCAAGCAATTTACGGTCGAGCCGGGTTCGACTGTGCGCGTGCCGTCACTTAAAGATGAAGTGGGCGCCTCTGTCGATCTCGAAGTCCTGGCCGTCGGCGAGAGCAAAGAAACGAAAGTTGGCTCGCCTTTGGTTGATGGCGCAAAGGTCACGGCGACCGTCGTGGATCATGGCCGCGCGCCCAAAATCGTTGTGTTCAAAAAGAAGCGGCGCAAGCAGTACAAACGGACCAAGGGTCACCGGCAGGGATACACGACACTGAAGATCGACAGCATTGGTTAGGAGGGATTGTCGATTGCCAATTGCCGATTGCCGATTGAAATAACCAATCGGAAACGGCAATCGAAAATCGCAAATGGTTTTATGGCTCATAAGAAGGGCGTAGGTTCATCCAGAAACGGGCGCGACTCGAATTCGCAGCGGCTCGGCCTGAAGAAGTTCGGCGGCGAGCGCGTGCTCGGCGGAAATATTCTCGCGCGTCAGCGCGGTACGAAATGGAAGCCGGGCCAAAACGTCGGCCGCGGCAAAGACGACACCTTGTTTGCTCTGATTGATGGCATTGTGAAGTTTGAAGACAAGGGGCGCTCTGGAAAATTCATCAGCGTGTACCCAGCGCAGTAGTCGGGATTTAAGAGAACAGTTGTTCAATCGAACCAATTGCATGCGCCGCTCGCCGACCTTCAGGTACGCCGGGCGCGCATTTTGTTTTGGTAGCGCAAGTTGTTAACTTGCGCGCGCTCGCAAATTAACAATTTGCGTTACAGATGTTCATCGATCGGGCAAAAATTCGAGTGCAGGGTGGCAACGGCGGCAATGGTGTGACGGCTTTCCGTCGCGAGAAGTTCGTGCCGCGCGGTGGACCATCTGGCGGCGACGGCGGCCGCGGCGGCGATGTGTGGATTCAGGCTGACGCTTCACTGAACACGCTACTGCACTTGAGGTACAACCCACTGCACGTCGCGGGACGCGGCATGCATGGCGAAGGTAGCAACCGTTCCGGTAAAGAAGGCGACGACGCAATCGTTCGCGTGCCCGTCGGCACTCAAATCTTCGATCCCCACACGAATGAGTTGCTGTGCGACCTCGAGCAGGATGGCGCACGTTGGCTCGCGGCGCGCGGTGGTCGCGGTGGCTTCGGCAACGCACACTTTGCGACCTCAACCAATCGCGCTCCGCGCTATCACCAGGAAGGAAGCCCGGGCGAAGAGTTTGAATTTCAGCTTGAGCTGAAGTTGCTCGCGGACGTAGGCCTCGTTGGGTTTCCGAATGCGGGCAAATCCACGTTTATTTCGACTGTTTCGGCGGCGCATCCGAAGATTGCCGACTATCCGTTCACGACGCTTGAACCACACCTGGGCGTGGTCGACCTGGGCGACTTTCGCACGTTTGTGATTGCCGACATTCCGGGATTAATCGAAGGAGCGCACGAAGGACACGGGCTCGGTGATCGCTTTTTGCGGCACATCGAACGCACCAAGTTGTTGCTGCACCTCGTGGACGTTTCGTCTGCATCAGGTCGTGATGCAGTGAGCGATTACGAAGTAATTAACCACGAACTGGCCGCATACGATCCACGTTTGGCAGAACGGACACAGTTTGTCGTCGCGACAAAGATTGATGCTCTCGACGAACCTGAGCGAGTTGAAAAATTGCGTGAGCGAGCCGCGCAGGACGGACGCGCATTCTTTGCGATGTCCGCAGTCGCGAACCGAGGCGTTCGTGAGTTGTTGATTGCCATCGCGCGCGAGCTTGATGAATTGCGTGCGCAGGTAAGCGCAAACGCGACGACGCAGCAGGGTGAGTCGCTGTTGGTTGGCAGCGGGACGACAAGGTTTTAGGCCGGTTCTAAATTCGTACGGCGGGCGCAAGCTTTTGCTTCAGTGATGCAACCAAGACGCGCAGCTATTTACGGCGGCACGTTTGATCCGGTGCACAACGGCCACTTGAAAGTGGCGCGCGGCGTGCAGAGGCTATTTGGACTCGATGAGGTGATTTTGATTCCGGCTTGCGTGCCGCCGCACAAGCGCGGCGCCGGCATCACCTCCGCGTTTCATCGATTTGCAATGCTTGCGCTGGCAACCGAGCACGATGAGCGGATTACGGTCTCGACGGTTGAGCTGGATCAACCGGATCGGCCTTACGCAGTCGACACCGTTGCGCGCATGCAGGAAAGACTTGGCAGCGACTGCCGCATGTTCTTTGTTATGGGAGCGGATTCGTGGTCTGAGATCGCTACGTGGCGCGAATGGCAGCGGCTTTTGACGATGTGCGATCACATCGTCGTGACCCGTCCCGGTTATGAATTGGCGGCTGACGAAGATCGCGGCAATGTAATTGACGTTCGCGGAAAGGATGCCGCGGCAATCGAAGGAATGTTCGCAATGACTTCGATTCCACAAGTATTCGTGACGGACTCAGTCTTTGAAGACGTTTCCGCGACCGCCATTCGGGCAGCGGCGAAGAATGGGCAAGTGGAGTTAACGACTATGGTGCCGCCCGAGGTGGCAAATTACATCGAGAAGTACGAGCTTTACAGGAACTAATGAGTCAAAATTTAAAGGAAAAAGTTTTGAGTTCTGAGGTGCAGACCGCTGGTGTCCCTCGGCGCGGGATGGCGTCAACGCCTGCGAACCCGGCTGACTTCGACGAGCGCGTTCGCGCGGCTTTGCATGCCGCAGCAGAGAAAAAGGCGATCGATTTGACGGTCCTGGATCTGCGCGGAGTCGCTACGTTCACTGACTTCTTTATCATTTCGACGGGCGCGAATAAGCGGCAGATGCAGGCGATTAGCGACGAAGTTGTCGATCAACTTAAGCGACGTGGCTCGCCGGCAGCGCGTGTCGAAGGTTATCAGGCGGCGGAATGGATTCTGATCGATTATGGTGATTTCATCGTACACGTCTTCGATGAAAAAGCACGACGCTTCTACGACCTGGAATATCTTTGGCGTGAAGCGAAGCGGCTGGATATTTCGCCGGACGTTTTGGCCTCTCAGATCTCAAGTTCACGGTCTGAGGACACGAGTTCTTTGAAAGAGGATTAGTGATCGAGCTGGTGGCGTTATCAGAAGCGATGCGCGAAGCGGCGGCGATGGCCGAACGCGTTGCCGCCACTGATGCCAACGTGCTGATCACGGGTGAATCCGGTGCCGGAAAAGAGGCCCTCGCGGTCTTCATCCATTCGCATTCGCGCCGAGCCGCACAGCCATTGGTAAAAATTGACTGCGCGACTTTGCCGGCTGATTTGCTTGAGGCCGAACTATTTGGTTACGAGCGTGGCGCGTTCACGGGCGCCATTGAAGCAAAGCCGGGCCGTTTGGAAGCAGCACATCGGGCGACGTTGGTGCTCGATGAGATTGCACATTTGCCGCTTGACGCTCAGGCAAAGTTGCTGCGGGTCATCGAGCAACGCGAGTTTGAACGATTGGGTGGACGAAAAACAATTTCAGTCGATGCGCGGCTGATCGCGTTGACGAACGCGGATCTCAAGAACGCGGTTGAGCGGCGCGCTTTTCGTGACGATCTGTTTTATCGGTTGAATGTCGTGCACATTCACGTGCCGCCGCTGCGTGAGCGCCAGAAGGACCTGGATTCTTTGGCGCGCCAGTTCGCGAGCACGTATGCAACCAAGCACGGGACGCGGGCTAAACGAATCTCGTCTGACGCTTTGCGATATTTGAAAAATTACGATTTCCCCGGCAACGTTCGCGAGCTGGCGAACATCATTGAGCGCGCAGCGATCGTCGCGAACGGGTCGAGTATGGATGTGGTCGACCTGCCGGAGGGCTTACGGGCTGCTGCTGATCACCGGTCGCGCGAAAGCGGGCGGCCCACGCTGTCAGAAGTGGAAGCAGAGTACATCCGCGAGGTTTTGGCTGCGACAAGTGGAAACAAGACTGAGGCTGCACGCATCCTCGGCATCAGTCGGAAGAATTTGTATGAGCGGCTGGCGCGGGAAGGACAGACGGCAGAGGTCAGACGTCAGAAGTCAGACATCAGACGTCAGCGATAACAAAAAATGATGTCTGACGTCCTGAGATCTGACATCTGCTATGCGGATTCGTTTCATCTGGCCCGGCAAAACGAAGGATGAGCGGCTGAGGTCGCTAATTGATGAGTACGCAAAACGACTTTCGCGGTTCACAAAATGCGAGATCGTAGAAGTTAAAGAAAGCCGCACGCGGAATGCGGCGGCGGTTAGCAAAGAATCGCTGCGGATTTTGGAAGCGATTGGAAATTCGACCCTCGCGGTATTGCTGGATCTGAACGGCCGTGAATGGAGTTCTCAGCAGTTGGCCGAGCAGGTGCAGCGATGGGAAAGCGATGCGGTGAAGGCAATCGCCGTCGTGATTGGTGGACCGGAAGGGCTTTCACCGGAAGTGCAGTCTCGCGGCGATGTTCGGTGGCGATTGACGCATCTGACTTTGACACATGAGATGGCCCGCGTGCTGGCGATTGAGCAATTGTACCGCGCCTATGCGATCAACCGGGGAACGCCGTATCAAAAATGAAAATTGTGAATTAGGAGTCAAGAGCACGAATGGACAAAAGAAAAGCGAAGACCTATCAGGACAAATTATTACAACGCCGTGAGTCGTTGCTCGGACAGGTCCAGGCGGCCGAAGCGTACAGTCGCGAACGCGATGCGGAAGCGACGCAGGACCCGGCCGACATGGCCGCGAACGCGTACACGAAAGAACTCTTAATGTCGATGTCTACGAATGATCGGCAACTGTTGCAGTCGATTGATACGGCTCTGGAACGAATCGGGGACGGGGCCTACGGCAAATGCGCCAACTGTGGACAGCCGATCCAGGAGAAACGTTTGGAAGCGGTACCCTGGGCGCGCCACTGCATCCGTTGTCAGGACTTAATCGAACGCGGCCAATTGGCGGAGGAAGAGGAGTAGCGCCGGCGCAACGATCAGCACAACTTGTGACATAATCAGCGGCCACTCTAACGGGTTGGCCGCTTTTGATTTCGGAAACGATGTTTCGCTCCCGCACAACGTCGATCGACGAAATCTTCGATGCAGCGCTTGCGCTGGTTTATCCACAGGCGTGCGCGGTCTGCTCGCGCTCGGTTGAGTCGAGGCATGACGGTATCGCCTGTGGAGCGTGCTGGGCGAGCTCAAAGCTGTTTACCGATGCGGACGCGTTATGTTGGAAATGTGGCGCCGTCACGGAAGCGATCGTTTCCGACGACCGGTGCATGTCTATTCGTTGCGGCGGCTGCGATGCGGACAAATTTACCGCAGCGCGTGCGTGTGGGTTGTACGACGGCGTTTTGCGCGCGTCGGTGCTTGCGTTGAAACGCGAACCGCACGTCGGGCGGCGCTTGTTGCAAACCATGATACGCGCGCAACGACGTGCTCCACTTGGAGACGCAGATCTGATTGTTCCAGTGCCTTTGCAGGCGAAACGGGAACGCGAGAGAGGTCACAACCAGGCTGCGGTGTTAGCGCGCGAACTAGCGCGGGCGACCCATCTGGATCTCGATGAACATGTTCTGGCTCGTCGTATGCACACGGAAAGGCATCGTGCCGGAATGGATGCGCGCGCGCGGCGCCGAAGCGTCGCAGGCGCTTTCAAGGTGCGCGCCTCGAAACAAATTTGCGGTCGCCGCGTACTGCTAATCGATGACGTGTTCACGACAGGTGCGACCGTGTCTGAGTGCGCGGCGGTTTTGAAATCCGCCGGCGCTGGTGAAGTTTTCGTATTGACGATCGCGCGAGCCTAAGGATTTTGCCAACCTAATCGGGAGATACTTTTACAGCTAATGGAACTACGATCTCTTTACCCCCCAATTGAGCCATACGACACAGGCCGTTTGCAGGTCTCTGACATCCACGAGATTTATTACGAGCAAGTCGGAAATCCCAAAGGTAAGCCGGCTGTGTTTCTGCACGGTGGGCCGGGCGGCGGGGTCACTCCTGAGTACCGGCAATTCCACGACCCGTCGGTTTACCGCATCGTGCTCTTCGATCAACGCGGTTCAGGCAAGAGCACGCCGCATGCATGTCTCGAAGAGAACACGACCTGGGATCTGGTCGCCGACATTGAAAAGCTGCGCGCACATCTCGGCATCGAGAAGTGGCAGGTCTTTGGCGGATCGTGGGGCAGCACGCTGTCGCTCGCGTACGCTGAGTCGCATCCGGAACGAGCGACTGAATTGGTGCTCCGCGGAATTTTTCTTTGCCGGCCGAAAGAGATTCAGTGGTTTTATCAGGAAGGCACGAGCTGGATGTTCGCTGACGTCTGGGAAGAGTACGTGAAGGTCATTCCGGAAAATGAACGACACGACATGGTCTCGGCTTATTACAAGCGTCTCACCGGCGATGACGAATCTGAGAAAGTTGCGGCGGCGCGGGCGTGGAGCATTTGGGAAGGTAGCACTTCCAAACTGTTTTTCGATCCTGAATCGATCGAAAGATTCGCCGATCCTGAATTCGCGCTCGCGTTTGCGCGCATCGAATGTCACTACTTCATGAACAATTGCTTTTTTCCGACCGAAAATTACCTGGTCGAAAACATTGGCAAGATACGTCATATTCCCGGCGTGATCGTCCAGGGACGTTATGACGTTGTCTGTCCGATGAAGAGTGCGTGGGACCTGCATCGCGCGTGGCCGGAAGCCGACCTGCACATTACGCCTGACGCCGGTCACTCAGTTCTCGAACCTGGAAACGCCAGCGCGCTGATTGACGCAACGGATCGATTTCGGTAGGAGCGCCGACATCCTTGTCGGGCCGCGAGCATCTCTGCTCGCAAATCCAACAAAAACAAGCCGGCAGGATGCTGGGCCACCCGCATGCAGCATGCGTGCGCCCCGAAGTTGCTCCGACACGGTTTTTTGACACTTTCTGCGGCGCTCGCGTAATATCGGCCTTACCATGAACGCGCGTGTCCTGGTTTTGAATGCTTCGTTCGAGCCGATTAACGTGTGCACTGAGCGGCGCGCGGTGGTCATGATCTTTAAAGGCGTGGCCCGCATGGAAGAGCACAACGGCCACATGTTGCACTCGCAAAAAATCGAGATGCACGCGCCGTCGGTCATTCGCCTGACCGAATATCGTCACATTCCGTTCGAACGCCGATCGTTGTCGCGCAAGAACATCCTGTTGCGCGACCATTCCTGCTGCCAGTATTGTGGCAAGCAATTTTCCCCGGCAGAACTCACCTTGGATCACATCACTCCGCGTTCGCGCGGCGGTGAATCCTCTTGGGATAACCTGGTGGCGTGTTGCAAACGGTGCAATCATCGCAAGGGAAATCGCACGCCGGAAGAATCGGGGATGCATCTGTTGCGGCGGCCGCGCGCATTTTCATTGCATGTTAACCGGCAAATCATGCGGTACATCGGCCGCGCGGATGAAGTGTGGCGCAAATACCTGTTTTACGAGTCTGATGGGCACAGCGATTTGTGCGTGCGCGAGTAGAGCCCCGAAAGTTAGGCAAGGAGACTAGTGATGACACTTCTGCTGTTTGCAATTGAAAGCCCGACCATCATCATTTTGGTTGTCGCAGCAATCTTTCTCTTGTTCGGCGCCAGCAAACTGCCGCAACTGGCAAAGGCGCTTGGTCAGAGCAAGAAAGCTTTCAAAGAAGGATTGGACGACGCGGATAAAGATTCTCGATCGAGGTTGGATTCGGTTGACGACGAAACTTTGTTTGAAGAAGCTCGACGTCGCGCGCAGCAGATGAAGGCTGATGGCGCGAAGAAGATCGAGAGTTAATTAGCATTACCACGAAAAAGTTTACGAGGCGCGAAATCTCATTCGCGCCTTTTTCATTGCACGTGCCGCTTTCTCCCTATGACCAGCGTAGCTTTCATCGTTAAAGGAAATTCGCCGCTGTGTCGCTCTTCGTCAATGATGCGCCCAAGCTCTTCATGCACACGCGGCCGCGCCGCTTCGGGCACTGAACTAAGCCATTCCGGCAACAGAAAGTCCGTGATCAGTGGCGAGTTGAGAAACTCTTCGCCTGACTGGTAATCAAACTCCTCGATGCTGGTCCACGATTGGACATCGTCGAGTCCTTCGTTTTCCGCAAGTCTTTCGACGTTTGAAACCGTGGGCGCCTCCGTGATTAAGTGTTCGACGTCCACGCCATGATCTTCAAGGTCGGCATTCAACAACGCTTCCCAAAAAATCGAAAAGAACTCTCCGAAGCTCGAGGCCGTCGGCAACCACCATGCGACGGTTCCGGCTGGCGCCGCGACTCGCACAAGTTCTGAGACAACTTTTCGCAGATCTTGCGTCAGAACCATCGATACGTTTCCGAGCACCAAGTCGAAACTGTCATCTGCAAATGATAATGAGGCCAGCTCTTCACGTTGGAATTTCGTCGGTTCCTTTGCCGCGGCCGCCTTGGCGCGCGCGAGTTCAAGGTAATCGTCGTTTTCGTCAACGCAAATTAACTCCAATTTTTCACCGGTGCGTTCGTGCAGCGCCATCGCGTGACCACCAGTGCCTGCGGCGACGTAAAGCGCGCGTCCTTCCTTTGGCAATGCCACGTGCGCATCGACAAGTTCTGCAAAGCGCTCGCCCCAGTCGGTTGCCACGTATAGATCGTGAATAAATGCGAGTTCCTTTGGTGACTTAGTCATGAAGTGAAGTTAACCACAGAGGACGCAGAGGAAGACTCAAATTGAAAATTGAAAAGTGAAAACTGCACGTTGAATTGATTTCAAGCGTTCTGTTTACTTGTTCTCCTCAGTGTCCTCTGTGGTTTCATCGTCCTCGAAATAAACATGACCTTTCAGTTTCTCGGGCAAACACTCCATCTCATCTTTGGCGGCCGCGTCGCTGTGAACGTAACGATATTCTTTTCCATAACCGAGATGTTTCATCAACGGCGTCGGCGCGTTGCGCAAGTGCAGCGGCACGGGCTCGCGCGCAGTTTCGACTGCGTCAGCATGCGCGGCTGAATAGGCGCGCAGCACGCTGTTAGACTTCGGCGCTTGTGCCAAATAAATCGTCGCTTGTGCAAGTGGAAAAAGGCCTTCTGGCATACCAATCAGTTGCACAATGTCCGCGGCGGCGGCCGCTTGGACCATTGCGTTTGGATCGGCCAGCCCGACGTCTTCCGACGCCAGGATGCAGAGACGACGAGCGATGAAGATGGGATCCGCACCGCCTTCGATCATGCGGGCCAGCCAGTAAAGCGACGCATCCACATTCGAGTTGCGCAGCGACTTAATCAGCGCGGAGGCAAGATTGTAGTGCTCTTCACCGCCTTTGTCGTACGCAAACTGTGTCCGACCCAGCGCTTCGATTAGAGTTTCGTTCGTGACGAGGCGACTGCCGGCTTTATCCGGTTGAGTTGAATTTACTGCGGCCTCCAGCGCTGCCAACGAAACGCGCGCATCGCCGCCTGACAAGTGCGCCAGCCGCTCAATAAGTTCGTCGGCAATGATCGGTTTGAGATCGGCCAGCCCTCGTTCTTCGTCTGTCACCGCGCGCTGCAGAATCGTTTCAATGTCGTTCTCGCTCAACGGATTCAGCACCATCACCCGCGAACGCGATAGCAACGCGCTGATGACTTCGAACGAAGGATTCTCAGTAGTTGCGCCAATCAACGTGACGGTTCCGTCTTCGACCGCCGGCAGCAGAGCGTCCTGCTGCGCTTTGTTGAAGCGATGAATCTCGTCAATAAAGAGGATGGTGCGGCGGCCGCGCAGACGATCGAGCCGCGCCTGCGCAATCGCGCCGCGCAATTCCTTCACGCCTGAGAAGACGGCTGAAAGCGCAACGAAATTGGCATCTGTGCGATCCGCCAGCAAGCGCGCCAGCGTCGTTTTCCCCGTGCCCGGCGGACCCCAAAAGATCATCGACGGCAGCGTTCCGCCGCTTTCGATTAAGCGTCGTAAGACCCTGCCTTCGCCGACCAGATGTTCCTGTCCGACGAACTCTGACAGTTCGCGCGGACGCATGCGATCAGCCAATGGACCCGCCGTCGCAGAGCCCGAAAAAGTACTCTCCGGCTCAGACATGTCCGGGAACAGTCTGGAAGAACGCGGTTTTGGCATCGATGAAATCAGCGTAGCACAGAGCGCATGGCGAAGCACCCCAACGACGTTTCGTCGGGAGTTGGCTTTCCGTAATCGATGCACGATAATGCGCGCGACAATAAAGCCGGAGGAAAAGATGATGTCACAACAACTGTCGTCCATCGATCGCCGCCGATTTGCACAGCTGCTCGGGGCCGGCGCCGCTTATCTTGCCGCAGCACCACAGCTTTTGTTTGCGCGGCCGTCGCCTTCGCTCGCAAGTGCCGTTTCGCCGGCAACCGTCGTGCGTTTGAGTTCGAACGAGAACCCGTACGGACCATCGCCGATGGCGGTGAAAGCCATGACGGATGCTTTTGGTCTTGCGTGGCGTTATCCGGATGAACATGCGGATACCTTGATCGAGATGCTGGCGAAGTTGAACGCAGTCGGCCGCGATCAGATTCTGTTGGGTGATGGGTCGGGCGAAATTCTAAAAGTGTGCGCCGCGGCATTCACGGGACCGCTTACTTCTGTCAACGTTGGCGAGACAAAACTTGCGCGGCCTACTCGCGGCCCTTCGCTCTCATTCAAACCGGGCCGCGGCAAGCTAGTCGTCGCGGATCCGACTTTTGAAGCGATATTGAATCACGCGATGGTCAATAGTGCTGAAGTTGTGAAGGTCCCATTAAACGCTAGCTTCGCGCATGACTTGCCAAAAATGCTCACAGCCGCGAAAGAAGGTTTGGTTTACATCTGCAATCCAAACAATCCGACCGCGAGCATCACGCCGAAAAATGATCTGCGCGAGTTCATCGCGAAGTGTCCGCGCGAAACGATGATCCTGGTCGACGAGGCTTACTACCACTATGCCGATAGTCCCGATTACGAAAGCGTCATTCCATTGATCAAGCTGTATCCAAATCTGATCGTGGCGCGCACATTCTCGAAAATCTACGCCATGGCTGGTCTGCGATGCGGATACTGCGTGGCGCAGCCGGAAGTGATCCAGCGCCTGCGACCGCACCAGACATGGGACAGCGTCAACATCATGGCGTTGGTTGCCGCGATTGCGAGTCTCAATGATGCAAATCAGGTTGCAAACGGCCGTCGCATGAATGCTGAGACGAAGGCTTTTGTCCTCGGCGAACTAGGCAAACTCGGATACAAACACATTCCTTCGCAGGCGAATTTCCTGATGGTCGATATGAAGCGGCCAGTGCAACCTTTGATTGGCGCATTGCGTGAGCGAGGTGTGCAAGTCGGGCGGTTGTTTCCAACTTTGCCGACGCACATGCGCGTGACCGTTGGTAAGCGCGACGAGATGGAGACATTTCTTTCTAGTCTGTCCTCAATTGCAGTCTGAGCCGCGTTGTCCTTCCAACTAGCAATGCTGAAGGAATCGCCCAGGAAACGAAAATGATCTCGGCACAGTCAGCCAGACGCGCAGTTTGGCGTCCGTTGTGGGAGTTGCCGCGGCGAGTAGATCTCATTTGGACGTTGACTAAACGGGAGTTAGCGGCGCGTTACAAAGGTTCGGCTTTGGGAATATTATGGGCAATTCTCACACCGCTAGTGATGATTGCAATCTTCACGATCATTTTTGCGGGAATCTTCAAGGCAAAATTTGGTGGGAGCAATTCTCAGTGGGACTTCGCATTGTATCTTTTCTGTGGCTTACTTCCGTGGAATGCTTTCCAGGAAGCGCTAACTTTTTCTTCGAATGTAGTCGTAACGCGAGCGAACCTGGTAAAGCGTGTTGTATTTCCGCTTGAGACGCTGCCTTTGGCACAAACTCTGGCCGCGATTATTAACCAGTTATTTGGGACGCTCGCATTGCTGCTTGGCGTTGTCCTGATTAGACACGAGCTTCATCCCACGCTTATTTACCTGCCGGTGCTGCTGATTCCACAGTTCATTGCGACTTTAGGTGGCGCATGGCTGCTCGCTTCGCTTGGCGTGTTCATCCGTGACATCGTACAGGGAACGACGCTCGTGCTGATGGCATGGATGTATTTGACGCCGATCATCTATCCTGAAGCGATTGTCCCGGATGCCTATCGGGCCATTATCCACGTCAATCCGTTTTCCCCTCTGATTCGAAGTTACCGTCGGATTATGATCGAAGGAAGTGCGCCCGACTGGTCCGGTTTGGCATACTTCCTGGCGTTCGCTCTGGCCGTTTTTGTGATTGGCTATTGGTGGTTCGCTCGGAGTCGCAAAAACTTCGCGGACGTCGTGTGATCTTGAATTTTGGGCCGTATTTATTGGGGTTTGCGCGCACAACATCGTTGACACTCGTTGTCTCAGCATGTTAGTTTAGACGTTGCCGTCATGCTCCGGACGGCGATTTTTTAAGAGGGTGCCTCGACCCGTTTGCCTCACAGAGTTCTCGATTCAAATTTATCGTCCTTCCGGTATCAAATGGGTTTTGATAAGGCAAAGACTCTCCGCGCAGCCGAGAAGTTTCTCGAAATGGGAAAAATTGCGGCTGCGATAAAAGAATACTGTCAAATCGTTGCCGTTGATGCCGATGATTTGACGACGCTCAACATGTTGGGCGACCTGTATACGCGCGTCGGTAACACGTCTGAAGCCGTGACGTGTTTTCGTCGCATCGCGGATTATTACCGCGAGCAGGGATTCGGACTGAAAGCGATCGCGATGTACAAGAAAATCGATCGCTTGCAGCCGAGCGATATCGATATAGCCACTCATCTAGCCGATCTGTACGCGAGTCAGGATCTCATCGTCGAAGCGCGCACGCACTATCTTGCGATCGTTGAAGCTCACCATCGCGCCGGCGCGGCGCAGAGCGCACTTGACGTCCTTCGCAGAATTGCTGATCTCGATCCGCAAAACACACAGATTCGCACAAAGCTGGCAAACGGTTACCTCAACCTCGGGCTCAGAAAAGAAGGTGCTGCCTATTTCGCCGAGGCCGGTCAAATCCTGGTGGCACGGGGCGCGTTCGAAGATGCTTTGGACGCGTTTGGCAATGCCTTGAGAGTCAACCCCGGCGATTACGCTACGCTGAAAGGACTGTTGACAGCGCACACCGGCCGCGGCACAGCCTACGAGGCAGCCGAGTTAATTGAAGAAGCTTTGAAAACTTATCCAGATGACTGCGAGTTGCTTGCGCTGCTGGGTAATGCGTATGTAGAAGCTGAGGATCCTGCACAAGCCGAGCATGCGATCGGTTTGCTGGTTACAAGAGAGCCTGACGCCTACCTTCGTTTCATTGACGTTGCGCGATTGTACTTGCGCCATGACAAGCTTGCGGAAGCCGTCGCGGTAGTTGCAAAGATCAGTGAGCAGATGCTCGCAGAACGCGAACAGGAACAACTCCTCGATTTGCTCAACGAGTTGCTTGCCCGCGATACCGACAATGTTCAGGCGTTGCGACTGGTCGTCCGCGCGCATTGGTGGTTGCGCGACATGGAACAGTTGAAAGCTTCACTTGAACGTTTGGCAGAAGCAGCGCAAGCCGCCGGACTCGATGCGGACGAGCGTTACGCGCTCACGCAGCTGACACGTTTGGAGCCGTCACATGCATTGTATATCGCGCGGTTGAACGAACTAGGCGGGCCGGAAGAAGACGCGGCCGGGGAAGAGCTCCCACAGTTTGGTCGAGCGGAAGATCCGGCCGTCGATGCTGCGGGTACAAACGAATGTGTCTACAACTCCGGCGAACCAGTTACACCGGTCGAAGAAGCGAACTTCGAATTTAATTCCGTCACGGAAGCGCCTGAACCGTCGATGACATCGGCTGAAGCCAATATTGAAACAGGATTCACGTTCGAGTCGATAGTTGCGCAAGAACTTCCAGCAAATGGAATTGAAAAGCCAGTCGAAGCTGATGAAGAACGCATCGTCGCCGTGTTACGGCCCGAACTTGAAAGTGTCGATTTTTACATTGCTCAGGGATACATCGATATTGCCATAGATACGCTGAATTTGTTGCGGCAACAGTGCGGTGATCATCCTGAGATTGATGCGCGTCGGACGCGAATTCAGAGTTTGCAAGCGGGCGAAGTTAACGAGAACCCAGCCGATTCGCCAGCAGAGAGCGGCGAAATCACGTTTGACGCGAACTTTGAGGTACCCATAGTCGCTGAAGCGCCCGCGCCGGAAGTGGTCATGACGTTGCCCGCTGTCGCTCAAACAAATGACGGCTCTTCGGTCGCGCTTGGGATTGACGCCGGACTGGCTGAGATATTCGAAGAATATCGCGCATCCAGTGAAGGGGACGGCGAATTGGCAGCCAACGGTGACTACGAAACGCACTACAACCTGGGGCTCGCTTACAAAGAAATGGATCTGTTTGAGGATGCGCTTGAGGAGTTTCAATTAGCGGCGACGTTGACCTCACCGGGCGACGGCAGCCCGCGCTACTTGCAATGTTGCAACCTTCTGGGACATTGTTTCATGCAGACAGGTGTGCCGGAGGTCGCGGTGAAGTGGTTGTCCAAGGGCCTGAACGTACCAAACATCTCGGACGAAGAACGGCTGGCGCTGACTTATGAGTTGGGCGCCGCTTACGAACAGGCCGGGGATTTGGACCACGCACTCGAAAGTTTTACTGAGGTCTACGGAGTTAACGTTTCTTATCGGAACGTCAACGAACGGTTGAAGATGCTAAAGGCGCGGGCAGGCGAAAAGATGCGTAGTGCGCAAAAAGCCGAACAGTCCGAAATGGTGAATTAAGTTCAGCTACTTCAAAGGCCTTTCGATACAAAACCATCCGGTACCGCTGTCTGAGCGATAATCATGTCTTCAAGACTGTCGGTAATCTTCTACATAATTCTCTGCCTTGAAATCGGTGTCGTGCTCACCGTGTTACCGTGGGTGCCGCATGGATGGCTTGGATTAAGCGATTGGGGAAGCAATTATTTTCTGCTGTTTGCGGCGCACAAGACCGGATATGGGCTGCAGCGATTTGTCGCATCGGGGTGGGTGCGCGGCGCCGTTTCCGGTTTGGGCATTCTTAACATCGCGATGGGCGCCTGGGAGATAATTAATTTCCGTCGCACCGTGCGCGCGCTGGACGGCGACGCACGGCCTATGGAAAGCTCAAGAGCATCGCGTGTTCCGCCGGCGGTTACCAATGAAGCTCGATCCGTCAAAAGCGATCCTTTATCTGATTACCCGCGGCGCAACCACTGAATCAACTACGGCCGACAGCCCGGAATTCACACAGATTATCGAACAGGTTTCGGCGGCCGTCGCTGCCGGAATTGATCTAGTGCAACTTAGAGAGAAGCGCCTGAATGCGCGCGTGCTGTTCGAACTAACACGGCAGGCGGCTGCACTCGCCCGCGGCACGGCGACACGATTGCTGGTTAACGATCGCGCGGACATTGCCGCCGCCGCCGGTGCTGACGGCGTTCATCTGACTAAGCAGTCGATAGACGCCGCGACGATTCGACGCACCTTCGGCAATAATTTTGTGCTTGGCGCATCAACGCACTCTATCGAGGAAGCGCGGACGGCAAGAACAGATGGCGCGGACTTCATCGTCTTCGGACCTGTATTTGAAACCGCATCGAAGCGCGAATACGGCGCGCCAGTCGGCGTTGAGAAACTCTCGAATGTTACTCGGGAACTGGCTGATTTCCCAGTGCTCGCGTTGGGCGGCATAACGATGGACAATTTTGCGCTTTGCCTGAGTGCGGACGCGCGCGGCGTCGCCGGAATAAGCCTTTTTAGTCAACCGCAGAACTTGAAGAGTATCGCTGCACGAATCAAGAATGGGTAGCACGTGGTTTCAGATTCTCTGTGGTCGCCGCCGGCTTTCTCTGCGGTTAATCACGGGGTCCTGAGTACCAACCGCAGAGGAGCCGAGGCTTTCGCGGAGAGCTCAGAGAAAATCCAAATCCGGGGCACTACCCAAGAATGGAGTGGCTTGAATGAAGACGAAATTCACCAATCGCACATCATGGCGCGCGAAGTTAGAGAAGCCACAAGAGCCGCGCCTGGTCGCGGTCCCTGCAAAGATGTCCCGATTCGGCAGTGGCAGGATGCTCATTCCCACTCCCAGACTGGTCAATGCGCTAATTCGCACAATTCCAAAAGGCAAATTAGCGACCCTAAGTGAACTGCGACGCAAACTCGCGGCTGATTTCGAAGCCGACGTGACTTGTCCGCTGACGACAGGAATCTTTGTGCGCATTGCAGCCGAAGCAGCTGAGGAGGATCGTGAGCAAGGACGGAAGCGAATCACGCCTTATTGGCGCGTTGTGAAGAACGACGGCAGTTTCAATCCAAAGCTGCCCGGCGGTGTCGCGCGACAGACTCGAACGTTGAGAGCTGAGGGGTTCGAGGTGTCGGCAAGCACCAAGAAGCCGCGTCTGAAGAATTTTGAAGATCGCCTTATCAGGTTCAAGTGACTAAGAAGCATCAGGGGAGAGCGCCGGTCGTCCTCACCATTGCCGGCTTCGATCCGTCCGGCGGCGCGGGTATCATCGCCGACATTCGCACAATTGAGGCGCTCGGCTGCACAGCGGTCGCCGGAGTTACGTCGATTACATTTCAGAATGCGGAAGTCTACTCTGGTGCGCTTCACCAGAACGCGGCTTCTGTGCGCGCACAAGTCGAAGCAATTGTAGCTGACAACGAAATCGCGGCGGTGAAGATTGGTATGTTGCCTACGGCTGAGATTGTTCGCGAAGTGGCGCAATTGGTTCGCCAATTTAATTTGCCGGCTCCTGTAATTGATCCCCTAATGCAGTCGACCAGCGGCGGCACGTTGATGGAGGATACTGCTTTCGAGAGTTTTGTGAATGAGTTAATGCCACTCGCGCGCCTGATCACTCCAAATATTCCGGAAGCCGAGAAGCTCGCGGGTCTCAATATTCGTAATGAAGAATCAATGCGGCAGGCCGCGGCCCGCATCCGCGAACTTAACGCGCGCGCAGTTCTCGTCAAAGGTGGCCACCTGAAGCAGGAGGCAGGAACCAGGAGGCAGGAGCCAGCAGACACTACGCGCAGGGCGGTCGATATTCTCGATGACGAAGGTGCCGTGACATTCTACAGAACTGAATGGATCGATGCACCGAATGTGCGTGGCACCGGTTGCATGCTGTCATCGGCAATCGCGTCGGGTCTGGCGAGAGGCTACGGACTCGAACGAGCGATTCAAGAAGCAAAGCAGTTCATCGCTCAAACAATTCAAAATTCAAAATTTGAGATTGAAATTCAAAAGTGAAGATTATTCGATCGTGACTTTTTCCATCTTGACTTCGTCACGCGGCCGGTCGCTGTGATCGGTCTTCGAAGTCGCAATCGAATTCACGACATCCTGCCCTTCGGTTACTCGTCCGAAAATCGTATAGCTGGGCGGCAATGGATAATCGACGTGCATGATGAAAAATTGTGAGCCGTTCGTGTTCGGTCCGGCGTTGGCCATTGCGACGGTGCCCGATTTGTATCCGCGTTTGTAGACTTCCGATGACGGATCTATCTCATCCGCAAACCGACCGCCCCAAGCCGATGCACCGCCGCGCCCGGTTCCCGTGGGATCGCCTCCCTGAATCATGAAACCGTTGATGACGCGGTGAAAGATCACGCCGTCGTAATAACCCTTCTCGGCGAGCAAGCGAAAGTTCTCGGTTGTCTTGGGCGCATCTTCCTCGAGCAGCTCGAATTTAATCGTTCCTTTGTTGGTTTGGATCACCGCGGTGCTATTTGGCATCTGCTTCTCCTGTTTGAAAATTTGTTTTGAACAGATTAACTGTTGCGGAGCGAAAGTGCACGCGCGAATCGGTTCAGAACCAAGTGCGGTAGCGGGCGGTTAAAATTTCGAGTCAGATCGATCGCAGAAATGAGGATTAACCACCCATCCGCAGGTGGTTCTGACCGCGCAATACCCGCGCTCCAACTGACGGATTCACCCGCGAACGGATATGATTGTCAGCTCTTAAAATTTGAAAAGGATTTCTAAAATCGATGAATGTTACTCACCTTGAATGTGGCGCGTGTGGTCTGCGCCACGAGGCACGACGGTTGCACAATCTGTGCACGCAATGCGGGAAGCCTCTACTGGTTCGTTACGATTTAACGCGGGCGTCGAAGTCTCTGACGAAAGAAAGTGTGAGTGGTCGCGAGCCCAACCTGTGGCGGTACCGCGAAGTGCTGCCAGTGGACGCGGACGAAAATGTAGTCACGTTGGGCGAAGGCTTCACGCCGCTCGTGCACGCGTCACGGCTCGGCGCATCGCTCGGGATGAACGAGCTTTACATCAAGGACGAAGGCCAAAACCCGACGCAGAGTTTCAAAGCGCGTGGCATGACGGCAGCGGTGTCAATGGCCAAAGAATTGGGCGTCGAGAAGCTGGCGGTGCCTTCGGCGGGTAACGCGGCAGGGGCGTTGGCTGCGTATGCGGCGCGCGCGGGAATGGAAGCGCATATCTTCATGCCGAAGGATACGCCGCGTGCGAATGTGATCGAGTGCGAGCAAACAGGCGCGCACGTGACTCTGATGGATGGCCTAATTACCGATTGCGGCGCGGAAGTTGGTCGGCGCAAGGAAGCGGAAGGTTGGTTCGACGTTTCGACTTTGAAAGAACCTTATCGAATTGAAGGCAAAAAGACGATGGGCTACGAACTCGCCGAGCAATTCGATTGGCAATTGCCGGACGTGATCATTTATCCGACTGGTGGCGGCACTGGATTGATCGGCATGTGGAAAGCGTTCGATGAAATGGAGCAGATGGGTTGGATTGGTTCGCAGCGGCCGCGGATGGTGACGGTACAAGCTTCCGGCTGCGCGCCAATCGTGACGGCATTCGAAAAAGGAGAACGCTTCGCTGCGGAGTTTCCGAACGCGCACACGACTGCGTCAGGTTTGCGAGTGCCGAAAGCGATTGGCGACTTTTTGATAATCGATGCGTTGCGCGCGTCAGGAGGGGCTGCGATCGCAGTGACAGACGAAGAATTGATCGAAGCGACTAAGGAGATTGGCGCAGCCGAAGGAATCTTTTGCGCACCAGAAGGCGCGGCCTGTTTGCCTGCATTGAAGGAGCTTTTGGCGGATGGATCGGTGCAAGCCAATGAACAAGTCGTGCTCTTTAATACCGGCAGCGGCGTGAAATATATGGAGAGTTTTTCGTGAGTTGACATCTCAAGCCGTCGCTCGGCTCGGGCGCTGCCGCCACGAATGAAATGGAGAAGCGTTTGTTAGCGATAGTCCTTGTGTTTCGATTTTATCTGCTTTACACGGCGGCAATTGCCGCACAGACCAAGAGCGCAGCAGATGATGAAGCGAGCGATGAAACGACTCATAATAGCGGTACTTAGCGCGCTGATGATCAATTTCTCAGTAGCGACAATCGTGCCCGCACAAACCCAGGCCGACGCTGAACGCATCGCAAAAGTGAAGCGAACGGTCAACAAGATTGGCTCTGACGCAAACGTGAACGTGAAGTTTTTGGACGGAAGCGTGGTCAAGGGCCGCATCACGATTATCGGAGATAGCTCGTTTGTGTTGGTCAATAAGAAGACGACTGATTCAATGACGATTGGTTTCGCACAGGTTAAGCAGGTCGGCCGCGTTGGCGACAACGCTTTTTCTGGTCCGGCGATGTGGATGGGTATTGCGATGATTCCGGCAATCATTGGTCTTTGTCTATGGGCGCGCAATAAGGATTGAAGCTCTGATATGGAGTACAAGATCGTCAACCTAAAAATCATGGTGTTTCTGGCAGTGACTCTATTGCTACCGAGTTTCGTGCCGGCTCAAACCAGCAATTCGAACTGGCTGACGCAGACTGAGCGCACGAAATTCGATCAACTGCGCATCTCTGGTTCGGAAGCGCTTTATAATTTGGATTACGAAGGCGCGCGCAAGATCTTCAAAGAGATAGCCGTCGCGTTTCCAAGTTATCCGGCCGGACCGCAATTCCTGGCGGACACGCTCTTGATCGAGGCACTCTATCAAACACGTCGTTTGCAGGCATCGCTTTACAACAGCGATTCCTTCTACTCAGAGAATGAAGACAAAGCCGATCCAAAGCTCGTCGATCAGTTTCGTACGTACACCCGCACCGCGCGACAGTTGGTTGAAGCTCGCCTTAAACAATATCCGAACGATACTGAAGCGCTGTATTTCTTTGGCGCGATTGAAGGATTGAAAGCGTCGTTCGAAGAAACAGTTGAGCGACGTCACTTCGCCGCTTTGAAAGACGGTAACGATGCGGTCGACAAACACCGCGATGTAATCAAGCTCGATCCGAATTACCGTGACGCCGAGATGACCATTGGCTTGTACGACTACACGATCGGTGCGCTGCCGTTGCCGAAGAAGATTGCGGCCGGGTTTCTCGGCCATCGCGGTTCGAAGAAGCGCGGCATCGCCACTATCGAGCGCGTCGCGCGTGAAGGGAACTGGGTCAAGGAAGACTCGAAGACGCTTCTGATTCTGCTGTACACGCGCGAGAAGCGATTCGCAGAAGCAGCCACGATCGCGCGTGACCTCGGAGCGAAGTATCCACGAAATTACCTGTACAAACTCGAGATGGCTGACGCGCTGGTTGCGCAGGCAGCATTAGAACGCGAGTCGAATCACGTTGCGGCGCCGAGTGCCGCCGAAACGGAAGCATTCGAGACCTTTGAAGGTCTGTTGCACGATAAGAATCTGCCAGAGACGACGCGCAAAGCGCTCGATTTGATTCACTTCAAATATGGCGAAGCGTTGATGACTGCGGAGCTTTACGATCGCGCGGCGAAAGAATTCGTGGCGTCATCACAAGTCGTCGGTGCGCAAGAAGGATTAGCGACGATGGCGCATCTGTACGCGGCGCAGGCGTTGGATTTGAGCGGCAAGCGCAACGACGCGCTGACGCAATACCGGGCCGTCTTGTCGCGTCCCAATGTATACGATGCGCACGAACAAGCGCAGTCGGGATTGAAAGAAGCATATAAGAGGAAAACCACTTAGAAAACAGTGCAAATTGAAAATTGAAAATTCATGTCAGTAAATTGCAGTTGGGAACCCCCGCCTCAACTTAGCATGCGGCGGCAAGCCGCTCTTCCTGACTGAAATTATTTCCAGTTGAACCTGCTTTATTTTCCCCTGACCTTCGGCGTCTCTTTCTCAAACACAAAGGCCAGCGTCTTATAAATTAATTTCGCGCACAGAAACGCAGAGGCGCTTTGCCCTTCCACGTACGAGTACTCAGTCAAGTCCATGCCGATGATGTTGCGCTTGCGCGCGAGCGTGCGAATCAAACCGATAGTTTCGTACCAGCCAAGTCCCCCCGGTTCCGGCGTGCCCGTGGCTGAGACCAACGATGGGTCGAGACCATCAATGTCGATCGTCAGATAGACATTCTCAGTGAGCCCCTCGATCGCGTCATCCCACCAATCGTCACGGCCGACGATATCCCTTGCCCAGAAAATTCGCGTTGGTAATTGATCGAGCCCGCGCGCTTCGTCCGCGGAGATTGAGCGGATGCCCACCTGGACTGCGGGAATTTTCAAGTCTTTGACGCAGCGCGCCATGATCGACGCATGCGAGTAAGGCGTGCCGTCGTAGGTGTCGCGCAGATCAGCATGCGCATCGATTTGCAGAATTGAAATGTTTGGATGCTTCTCAGCGTGAGCGCGAATGACGGGAGCGCTGACCGAATGTTCGCCGCCAATCATCGTCACAAACTTACCGCTGCCGACTAGTTCCTTCGCGCGATCGTAAAGCGAATTCATCATGCGCTCGGGAGGATCGAGCGACGGTGATTCTTCTACCGTGTGAATGCCCAGCTTGAAGACTTCGGCGTCCGTCTCTTCGTCGTACAATTCCATATTGCGCGACGCATCGATGACCGCCATTGCGCCCTGCCCGGTGCCGCCGCCGTAGGACACAGTCCCTTCGTACGAGATCGGCCAAACCAGCACGCGCGAGTTTTCGAAACTGCAGAATTCTTCTTCGGCGATGCCGCCGAAGTTCATGGGCAGGGACTGCGATTCAGTCATGAAAGGAGTTTAACGAAGCGAAATTCGTAAGCCAAACTAAGATTAGCCACAGATATACATAGACTTGCACAGACAGACTCAAAAGCTCTTATTCCTATCTGCTTGAATCTGCGTTTATCTGTGGCGTAATTTTCTTACGGCACTTCGATGATCAGATCTTTGCCGGCGAACGTGAAGTTTGGTCGTCGCCGTCCTTTCATGTACTTCGCTGCCGTTTGCGAAAGCGCCGTGATGATGATTGGCAGCGCGATAGTCGCATCGCAGTTCACGTAAGCCGTCAGCGCGTTTCGTCCGAGCTTACCGTAGACTTCCGACTCTTCGAACACTACAGCGCTGGAACGGCCGCCGGGATGCGGTGCGTCGGCGGCGATCTGAATCGCATACTTATGACCGAGCACCTGTTGTTTGAAGATGTTCGCAGCCATTTCCGTCTGCCGCATAAAACTTTTCGAAATGCCACCGCCAAGATTGATGAGGCCCGAGACGCGCGCGCGCAGAGCGATTTGCGTTAGATCGAGCACGTCCTGCACGAGATCAAAGGTGAAGTTGTTCTTCTTTTCGAAACGGGAGCCGGCGATACCGACGGCAATACCGCTGTCCGCGATCCCGGGACAGAACACCGGTACGCGTGACTTGTACGCGGCCGTTAGTACGCCATCTTCTGCGGCAATCTCTGCCAGTTCACGGCCGAGCAGATGCAGAAACTCACGCGTCGAGTACGCGCGTGACTGATCGAGCTGACTCGCAAACCCCCCGACCCATTCTTCGGCTTCGTGATATTCCTCGTCGCTTGCGAGTAAATCCCACATTCGATTGATCTGCGCTGACTCTAGTTCCGCGTCAGTCATGTTCGGATGGGCTTGGAAATGATGGCGGCCGAGGGTCTCGTGCAAGTCATGGAAAATTACGCTCCCCGACAGCACCAGTACATCAATAAACCGGTTCTTGATGACATAAGCCAGCAACCGGCGCATGCCAGCGGGAATCAGCGCGCCGGCCGCGGTGACAGTGATCGTCGTCGAATCGCCCAGCATATCGAGCCAGATGCGGTGTGCCTCTGCCAATTGGCGCCCACCAAAGCCGGCGCCCTCCATTTTCTCCAAAAGACCGGCGACGGAACGATCGCGATCGACCTGCACTGGCCGAGTCGGAATCGTCAGGTACTTGCTCGGTTTTGGTTTGCGTTGTGTGACCATTAGTTTCTAGCCTCGCTTGTGCGAACCTCTTTGCCACAGAGACTTAGAGGCACAGAGATGGTTCGAAAAGGTTTTGATGTGAAGAATGTACCGGAACTCATTGGTTCTGCTCTGGGTCTCCGTGCCTCAGTGGCAATATTATTTCGCTCCATAATCATTACGACGGCGACCCCGCGTCCGGTTACCGTTAACTGCAACGTACGTGTAAGCGTCGAATCGCGATTCGTAAAAGTTCACCAGCTCCGCGCCTTCGGCCTCGCTCAATTCGCCGTCTTTGATCCGCTGCGTCACTTGTCGACGAAATCCATCGTGAAGTAAGCCGCGCTCGTAACGGGCGCGACCGGCAGCCTCGCCCACGGTCGTTCCGCGAATTACTTTCTTAATGAGATAACCTTCCTCGTCGATGTGAATCTGTGCTTCGTTGGGCGCGCCGAAGAGGTTGTGATTGTTCCCCATCACTTCCTGGTAGGCGCCCACCAACATGAACGCGAGATAGTAAGGCTCGCCCGCATCCAGCTTGTGCAATTCAAGCGTCTGCTTCACGTCATGCAAATCGACGAACTTATCAACCACGCCGTCTGAGTCGCAGGTGATGTCGCAGAGCGTCGTGAACTCAGTCGGCGGCCGGTTAAGCATTTGAATCGGCACAATGGGAAACAACTGATCCAGCGCCCAGTGATCGGGAACCGACTTGAAAACGGAAAAGTTGGCGAGATATTTCGCACACAGCAATCGCCGAAGGTCGTCGAACTCTTCCGGCACGTATTTCGATTGTTGCGCATAACGATCGGCACGCTCGCACACGTCCCAGAACAGGACTTCGCCTTTCGCGCGATCTTCGAGCGAAATCAGTCCGAGATTGAACAGAGTGAAAAGCTCTTCGCGATGCTCGAGGGCGTCGTGATAGTACTCACGATAATTCTTGATAGAGATTGCTTCGCGTAACTCGCCGAGTTCAATTACCACCTGCGGATCGTCTTCGTCGATCTCGATCGGCGTGATGTCTTCGACCACTGTCTCAATTTCTTCGAGTACGTTGGTCACCAGAATCGCGTGATACGCGGAAAGAAAGCGGCCCGACTCCTGGATGATGGTGGGATGCGGCACGTTTTCGTCGTCGCAAACCTGCTTGATTGTGTAGATGACGTCGTTGGCGAACTCCTGAGCCGAGTAATTCGCCGACGAATCGAACGCCGTCTTCGAACCGTCATAATCGACGGCCATGCCACCGCCGACGTCGAGCAGGTCAATCGGAACTTTCATCTGATGAACCTTGGCGTAGACGCGCGCGGCTTCCTTCATCGCATTCTTGATGCGTTTGATGTCGGTGAGTTGCGACCCAATATGAAAGTGCAGCAGCCGCAGCATCTCGATGCGGCCCGCATCTTTCAGACGATTGATGACTTCGAGTAATTCAGTGGTCGTTAGTCCGAACTTCGCCGCTTCGCCGCCTGACTTTTCCCAGCGGCCCGAGCCTTTCGAATAAAGCTTCACGCGCATGCCGATCATCGGCCCATTGCCTTGGTGTTGTTCGGCGATGCGCAGGATGTGATCGAGTTCGCTTAATTTCTCGACGACGATGACGACGCGCTTACCGGACTTGGCGCCGGCGAATGCCATCTCGATGAATTCTTCGTCTTTGAAACCGTTAAGCACCAGCAAGCTGTCGGGCGATTGCTCCAAAGCCAGCGCGGCATACAACTCCGGTTTCGATCCGGCTTCCAGGCCAAAATCGTAACGCGAACCTTCGCGCAGATATTCTTCGACAACGGAGCGTTGCTGATTCACCTTCATCGGATAGACGCACATGTGCGCGCCCTGATATTCGAATTCGCGAATCGATTTGCTGAACGCACGTTGCAGCTTGCGCACTTGCGCCGCTACGAGCTGGGGGAAACGGAGCAGCACAGGTGCGGTAATTCCGCGACGCGCCAGATCGTCGATGATTTCGCGCATGTCGGCCGTGCGCGGGTCGCCTTCACCGGGGCGTACGATCAGATTTCCTTTGCGATTTACGTCGAAGTAGCCTGCGCCCCAATTCTCAATTCCGTAGGTTTCGACGGTCTGTTCGATTGCCGTGGTCAACTAGCGGTTTCTCCCTGACGAGGCCTCCACGCGTTAATCCGCTGCGGCAACCGGCTGTGGATGCTATTCCGGGCGGATCTGTTGGGGTTGGAACCTTGACCGCAAAATTTAACAGAAAATAAGGGGTGGGTCTATAGCTTTTTTGGCAATTATATACTTGACATATTCAGATAAGTTTTTTGTTAGATTTGTCACGTTATGAACCTGGCAGACTGATGGAGCGATTCTCTACCGTAGAGGCCGGGCAATATCTTGAGAAACGATGGCCGGAAGCCCCGGAGTGTCCGCCGGACTGAAGACTCGTAGGCGAAGCGTACAAAATCACGCCCGAACCGCGTGAGGTTGTGGACGATACGAAACCAAAGGCCGAGATGCGCGCGAAATTGAAGCGCAGCCACCTGCCGCTTCAAGGTCTCTACAAATGTGCTGGATGTCGCAAACCGTTCACGGTCAACCTCGGCACAATTTTCGAGGACTCGGATATCCCGCTTAACAAGTGGGTTATCAACCGTCGGCCCCTCTGTGAAGTTGGCGTGAGCTAATTCGAAATGGTCATTCGTCGCTCAGTCCCGCAGCCTGTACACCGTAAGCGAGGCTTACCGTTAGACACAACACGCTGCCAGACCGTCTTACGGTTGCAGCGTTCGCAGTGCGCCTCAAATCTGTCTGTTGCTGGCATAGATTAAAAGGGCGCAACCCGCTCGCGACCGCAACCTTTGCACCGCATCCGTGGTCTACCGTCACGCACGACACGCTCCCATATCGTTACACGCCGACACTTCTCACAATGCGACGCGAATCTGTCGGAATTGGTAGACACAATATGCGGCTTATAGCCCCGCTTTAGAGGTAGAACAGTACGGTTCCGAACAAAGCAATGGTCTTAGAATAGGGATAATGAAGGCTCGCAATCCTGCCGGACGTGACGGCGCCTTTCCGCTCGCTTGGATATGTCAAGTATATAATCCCAACTTTTTTCGGGCGCAAATGTAATGTTTTCGTCGCTAAGTTTGCTCGCCTGACGCTGTCGCGCACGCACTTTCTGACGTTTGACATGGCAAATAAATCCGAACAAATTGATTGACAGAAACGATTCCGCGGTTATAATGCACGTTTTTTAGTTGCGCGGTTAATGACGTTTCGCGCGCCGCACAAGGCTCATTCCACCATAGTCTTCGCACCAATCGACGCTTCGGGGCGAAGGTCAGCAGCATCACTCATTTTTCTTTCGATAGGAGATTAAATGAACGCTAAATCGGTCTTGAAGTACGCCTCGGAACAGGGTGCGAAGTTTGTTTCCACCCGCTTTACGGATCTGCCCGGATCCTGGCAACACCTTACTTTTCCCATTAGCGAGTTGGACGAAGGATCTTTCGAAGATGGCTTCGGCTTTGACGCGTCGTCGATTCGCGGGTGGGCAGCGATTCACGAATCAGACATGTTGCTGATCCCGGACCCGTACAAAGTTTGGATGGATCCGTTCGCGAAAGAGCCCACGCTTTGCCTGGTCTGCAATGCAGTCGATCCAATTTCCCGACAGGGTTACGCTTTTGATCCGCGCAGCGTTGCCGTTCGCGCCGAAAGTTATTTGAAGAGCACCGGCATTGCCGACACCGCGAATTTTGGTCCTGAAGCAGAGTTCTTTATCTTTGACAGCGTTCAATTCGAAAACGAGCCGCAGCGTGCCGGCTATGCAATTAATTCTGACGAAGGTCATTGGAACAGTGGGCGCGAGGCAAATGAAAGCGGACCGAATCTCGGTCATCGGATTCGCCCGAAAGAAGGTTATGTCCCCTGCGCGCCGATCGATACTCTGATCGACCTGCGTTCAGAGATTTCGCTCGTCCTTGCGGATTGCGGAATTAATGTTGAGTGTCTGCACCACGAAGTCGCGACCGCTGGTCAATGCGAAATCGACTTTCGATTTTCCAATCTGCTCGGGACTGCTGACAACCTGCAAATCTTCAAGCATGTGGTAAAGAACACCGCGCTTAGGAACGGGAAGACTGCGACATTTATGCCGAAGCCGCTGTTCGGCGATAACGGATCGGGCATGCATTGTCACCAATCTCTCTGGAAGGGCGACAAGCCGCTATTCGCGGGCGATGGTTATGCCGGATTGTCTGAGACGGCTTTGCACTATATCGGCGGGCTGCTGAAACATGCGGCGGCGATTGTCGCGTTTGCGGCGCCGACGACGAACAGTTACAAGCGGCTCGTCCCCGGCTTCGAAGCGCCGGTCAACCTCGCTTATTCCGCGCGCAATCGTTCTGCGGCGATTCGCATTCCGATGTTCTCGACGAATCCAAAACTGAAGCGACTCGAGTTCCGTCCGCCAGATCCTTCGTGCAATCCGTATCTCGCCTTTTCAGCGATGTTGATGGCCGGCATTGACGGCATTCAGAACCGGATTGACCCGGGCGCACCGCTCGACAAGGACATCTACGATCTTTCACCGGAAGAACTGAAGGATGTGCCGAGCTTGCCCGGCTCGCTGGATGCTTCGCTCAGCGCGCTGGAGAACGATCACGACTTCCTTCTGAAAGGTGACGTCTTCACGCCGCAAGTGATCGACCGTTGGATTTCGTACAAACGCGAGCGCGAAATTCAGCCGCTGCGTCTGCGACCGCATCCGCTCGAGTTTTCGATGTACTACGACGTGTAGAGATCGTGGCAAAGAGCTCGCGGAGCGAGCGAAAAGCATAAAGCCTGGGGCGTAAGCCCCAGGTTGTGAATTGGATTTAGTTTCTGAGCCCACGGAGTGGGCGAGAGATGAACCGGCGCTCTTTCGCCCGCTCCGCGGGCTCAATGTCTTTTGGAATTTTTCCCCCGGGGCTTACGCCCCGGGCTTTACGCTTACGCGCGCTTCGCGCGCTTATCTCTCGCCGCGTAATATAGACGCATGCCACCTGAGGCGCTCGAGCGTCTGGTCCAGAGACTTCCTGAATCGCACACGCCCCGTGTCCTTTACGATCGTCTCGTTCAAAACCACCCAGCGGTTGCGAAACTTTTCGAGCGCGACACCGGACTGTTGCTCGATGTGCTAACGCTCGCCGCGTGGAGTCCGCTGCTCGCAACCACGCTCGAACAGAATCCTGATTATCTTCAGTGGCTGCAACGTGAGCGAGGTGAAACACGCGTGCGTACGCTGGAGGATCTTAGCGAATCACTCGCGCGATTTGCCCTGACGCATTCGACGCTCGACCCGCATGACATGTTTGCGCGCTTTCGGCGGCGCGAGTTACTGCGCATTTATCTCTATGACATTCGCCGCGTGCACACGGTCGCGGAAACGACTGATGAACTTTCGAATCTGGCCGATGCGATTGTGGAATACGCGCTGAGGTTGTCGCGTCAACTTTTGGACAATCGTTACGGCTCGCCGCAGCGAATCGATGCGGACGGACGCATCGCCGCCACGGAATTCTCTGTGGTTGCGCTGGGCAAGCTTGGTTCGCGCGAATTGAATTACGCCTCAGACATCGATCTGATCTTTCTGTTTTCGCATGACGGCACAACGTCAGCCGGGGGCGCTCGTGGTCAAATCACAAACCGCGAATACTATGTGAAGGTCGCGGAAAACATTCTGCGTTTGGTAAGCGAACCGACTGGCGAAGGAGCAGCTTATCGGGTTGATGTACGTCTGCGACCGCATGGGCGAGAGGGCGCACTCGCGTGTTCGTTTGACGAAGCCGTCAAGTACTACAAACAGAACGCGCAGGATTGGGAACTGCAAACGTTGATTCGTGCGCGCGCGGCCGCCGGATCGGATCACCTATTCAGTCGCTTTGCCGCGGCGGTTACGGATCAGGTTTACCGGCCAGACGTGAGCGTCGCCTCGGCGCTCGAAAGTGTCCATCTTTCAAAACAGAAGATCGATATCCAACGTGAGCGTGCTGACAAAGGCTTCAACGTGAAGCTCGGTCGCGGCGGAATTCGCGAAATTGAATTCATCGTGCAGGCGCTGCAACTTGCTTTCGGCGGCCGCGACAATTGGCTGCGCGCGCCGCATACTCTCATCAGCATGGGACGCCTGGCCGATCGCGGACTGATTACCGAGGCCGAGTATTCGCAGCTCTCCGACGCTTACCAATTCTGGCGTTGCCTGGAACATCGTCTCCAGATGGAGCACGGTCTGCAAACCCACACGGTGCCGCTCGATCCATCGCGGCGCGAGCTAATTGCGCGCCGCATGAATTTCTCCGGCGACCGGCCACTCGAAAAATTTGAAGCGACGATGACGCGTCACGCGACGAATGTGCGCACGGCATTCGATCGCGTATTCGGCGATACCAAAGCGATATTAGCGGCTGACGCGCGCGGCAAGCGCCCCGAAATCGCCGAGACAGTTGATGCCGATGCTGCTTTTGCGCAAAAGACCGCCTCGATTTTCATTAAGTTCCTCGATGCGGCGAGTATTGAAGAGCTCGGCGCTGAAGACGAGCGCGTCGATAAATTATCAGCGCTGCTGCGAACCACAGCCGCGTCTTCATTGAACTTGCGCAGGAGTCTTTCGTTCGCGTTGCGGATCGCACGTTCACTGGAAAAAGAAGTTAAGCCCGAGACAATTGCGCTCGCAGAAATCGAATCGCTGATTCATTTGTGCGGCGTGTCGGAGCCAATGGGTGAGCTAATCGCATCGCGCCCGATGCTGATGCACTCATTAACCAGTTCGGCCGAAGCAATTCAGCAGCGCGATTATTATATAGAAATCGCGACCGGGCTTATCGACCAGCCGACTTTCCAGATGCAGTTAGACGAGTTGCGGCGACGTTGGTTAAGAGCGCTCGTCGAAATTGCCGTCGTCGATGCAGGTGGTCAGATGACATCGGCAACGTTGAACGAACGATTGACTGCGCTCGCCAGAGCCAGCATCGATGCCGCGCTCATGATCGCGCGGCACGAATTGGCGCAACGGCATGGACCACTTAATGGCGAACCGCGTTTGACGATTCTTGGGCTTGGAAGACTAGCAAGCGGCGGCATGGATTACGGATCTGATATCGACATCGTGGCGATTTACGATCCGAGCCATCCCTCGCCAGTCGCCGCGTTGACGCTTGAAGAAGCATACGCCCGGCTCGTCGAGCTAACGGTCGGCGCTATTTCGAATCTGACGCGCGAGGGTTCGCTATACCGTGTTGACTTGCGGCTGCGTCCTGACGGTCAAAAGGGCCCGATTGTCTCAAGCACCGATGGCTTTCTCTCGTATCTGAAGAAGCGCGCCGGCATTTGGGAGTGGTTGGCTTATGTGAAGCTGCGCGCCGTGGGTGGTGATCGGGAATTCGGTGAACAAATCGAATCATCGGCCCGGATGTGCGTACACGAGCTGGCCCGGAATGTCGATCCAGCGTCGTTGGCCGCCGAGACAGGCCGCGTCCGCGGGCGTCTTGAAAAAGAAAAAACTGTGCGCCGCAACGCCGGGATTAACATCAAACACGGGGCCGGTGGCATGTTGGACGTTTACTTCGCCGTGCGTTACTTGCAGCTTCGCGACAACGTGCCGGATGATGATAAAGATCGAACGACGTTGAAGATGCTGGGACTACTGCGCGAGACAGGTTCAATTGACGAGAACAGTTTCGCATCGTTGTACGACGGTTACCGACTGCTACGCTCAATCGATCACGAAATGCGTCTGGTTGTCGGACGATCGGCGAACTTACCTGCGGCCGGTCACGCGGCGTTGGCTGACATTGCGAGACGGCTGAAGTATGCAACTTCCGATGTGCTCGTGGCGGAATTACAAACGCGCATGGCCAACATTCGCGCTGCTTACGAGCGAATCTTAGAATCGAACTCGGACTGACATGATGAATCGAAACGAATGTCCACGTTGCCGCGTGGGTCGCATGCGCCCGTGGCGAGAACTCAGTGATGAAGAGCAGGAGATCGTCAGGCGATTGCCGGCCTCAGCCCACTATTCCGCCGAAGAACGCATTGCGCGGCATCGTTGGTGTCCGCAATGTTGGCATGAAGATGCTGGCAACGAGCCGCAGGAGGCCTGAGGAAAACAGACATCAGACATCAGACATCAGACGTCAGCGATCAGGCATCCGGTTCTGACATCTGACTTCTGACTTCTGACTTCTGACCTCTGATGTCTGATCTCTGACGTCTGACTTCTGTCGTTTCATGTTTCGCGTTAAGTCATCATTCAAGAAGGAATTTGAGGTCGAGGCGCCGCTGCAAAAGGTCCACGACTTCTTTTCAGATTTGAAGAATCTCTCGGACATGCTTTGGGGGATCGAAGGGATTCATCGCGAACCGGGCCTGGCGCGTTGGACGATCGCTACCGACACGCCCGTCGGTCGCATCCGCTTTTCATTTCCCGTTCGCGACACCTCGCCGAATCCACACACCATCGAGTGGGTGCCGGCGCTGAACGAAACAAAGAACCTGCTGCGCTATTCGCTGAAATTTTCGAACAGCGACGGCCGTACGCGCGTCGACATCTCGCAGCAGGTCGAGCTGCGCCGCAAACGCGCCTGGGAATTGCATCCGGGTGTGGCGCTGATGAGCGAAGCGCGGCTTAACTCCGCGTTGCAAAGAAGGATCAATGCCGCGATTGAAGATTTTCTGGAGCGAGTGAAAGAGAAGCTGGAAGCTGAAAAGTAAAAAGGAAAAAGTAAAAAGGCAAAAAGGCGCGCCTTCTCTTTTTCCTTTTAACTTTTACCTTTTTCCTTCGGTTCGTCCATAACTAATCATGTTCGCGAGCATCCGGTACGCGCCCGGAATGCCACCACGCAATTCGCGATACCAAACCATGCTCGTGTAGATGTAATGCCCCTTGCCGTAACCCGCGACCAGCAGACCGCCCTTCAAAGGCTGTTCGCCCGGATCGTTTGATTGTAGCAGCGCGTGAAACTGCGGGTCCCATTCCTTCGGATAGTAAAGCCCCCGCTCCTGAATCCAATCCTTGAAATCATCCTGCCCGATCTTGTTCGGCGTATTCAGCAAAGGATGATCCGGCTCGATGAAAGTTATCGGTGCATTCTCGTCTGTCACACGTTCGCCGCCAAGAATTAATTTGTAAGGCGCAAGTTGCGGCCGATTGCGACGCTCATCGGGATTCCACTCGTCCGACTTATGATAGAAGACGATCAGATTGCCGCCGGCGTTCGCATAATCGAGCAGCTTCTGATTGACCGCAATCAGTTCCGGCTTCGATTCATAGACGCGATTGTCAACGATGACTGACGTGAATTGCGACAGGTCGCCAGTCTTCACATCGTCTACGCTCAATTCTTTAGACTCGACGCCAAGCGCATTCAGAGCATTCGGCAGACTGAAATCAAAACCACGAACATAGCCAATGTTCAGACTCCTGGCGACATGCGCATTAACGCGCACGATGGGCAAGCGACGCTCATCGATGGTCACTTTCGAATTGGCTGCCCGCACCGCAATGGAAAGCGTTTCTGCTGGTTCTGCACCCCTTGTGTGAGCAGCTACTGTTTTCTCTGCATTTGGGAATGTCAGCGCTATCGTGGTGTTTTGATGGGCGAGGAGTTCAACCTTGCTTGTCTGCTCTTTGCCTTGGTTGCGCCCGTAAACGATGTCTCCCTTAAATGGCTGGTTGAGGTGATTTATTAATTGCACCTTCACTTGGGGAGGACTACCAGAGATAAGGTCGACACCCGCACTACTGGACCCAACTTCATCGTGAATAACCAGCGGTAAAGGGCTAATGTTTGCGATCTCAACGGTCGGTGTCACGTCCGCAGTGACTTGCCGAGTCAAAGTGAATCCGGCTCCATTCACTTGAACGAACACCTCTGCGCCAACTGTAAAGCCGCGCCAGCCGTTGTCATAGAGGTGGGTCGACCTTGGGACCGTAATAGTCGCGGTTGGGGGCACACTCTGTGAGAACGGAAACGCCTTTGTTTCACCGGCCGCTACTGAGCCGTTGCGGTACGCCACCTTCCATAACACGGTAATGTCGCCATTGAAGTCGGCGAGCCGCGAAGATATTGGGCCCAGCGTAAGTTGACTCGACCCCTGGTTTGAGATTTCGAGTTTCGCGGCGGCATTTGATCCCGCGACTATCACCGGTTCCGCGAGCGATAAGCGAACTGTCACTCCGCCGGCGGCCGCGATTGCTTCGCGCGACGCCTCGAGCGGGCGGCGAACTCGGGGAGGCAGGACCTGGGTACTGAGAAGCCGCAAGTCATACTCCGTGAGTTTCTTGATTAGCAACTCACGATCGTTAATGAAGGCCGTGAGCGGTTTTCCATCGATCATTGGCGATGCGAGTTGACGAGCCAGCTCGTCAGTCAGCTGCAATCCATCAAGAAAATTGTGCGACTCGGTCGGCAGGGTGTTTGCGCCTGCGGCTGATTTCGCCAGCGCGTAACGAATCATCGGCAGCTGTCCGGTTGGCGCGTTTTGTCCACTGAACGCGCGAAAGCGGTTTGCGTATTCAGCAAAGCTCTTCGGCCAGGGACCCTGCGTCGCGTGCTGTTGCAGCGCGCGTAGAGCTTCTTCGGCATAGACGACGCCGCGCACCGGATCCTTTTCATTCGGATCAATCGTGACAATCTGCGCATTTGTCTGCTGTTGATTCCCGCGAGCGCGCACGAAAAGTCTCTGCACCTGCCAGGGCGTCACACCATCCTTCAACTGCTCGGGAAACTTCGTAGGATCGGCAGCTGCGTCGAACGCTTCGACGACCATCAGTGCGGTCGCCTGGTGCTGACCGTGATCGTTGCTCGTCGTCGAATGATTCGTAATGATGACATCTGGTCGAAGTTTGCGAATCTGCAGGACCATCCGGCGTAACGCTTCTTCGTGTCCCCAGAACCTGAATGCTTCATCACGTGTTTTCGAAAATCCAAAGTCTTTCAGCCCGAGGAAGTGAGGCTCAGACCCTTGAATCTCAGCCGCAGCCATCGTCTCACGGGCACGAATCGCGCCGAGTTCTTCATACAATTCCGGCCCAATCGCGTTCTGTCCGCCTTCGCCAAACGTTGAGAACAGGCTAACCGTGTGCGCGCCGTACTTGTGGCGCATGACGATCAGCGACGTGCCGTCTTCATCGTCCGGATGCGCGGCGACACACATCACGGTCCAGGGGTTCTGGAGATCGAGCAGCGCCTGATAGAGGGCTACGCGATCGGATGACGTCTCAGTAACGGGAGCAGTAGCGACGGCGTCAAGCGAAGATCGATTTGAAGCCGATTGCGGATAACTCGCAGCAATCGCCATCGAAAACACAACTGCCGCCAGCAGAAAGTACCGTTGCTTTAATTGAGCGTTGAAGATTTTCATACTTGGAAAGTTCCGAGCGTCAGGTCCGTTAGGACCGAAATATTTATAGCCTCTACGCGCCAATTACAACACGAAGCTCCGTTAGGAGCGAAATGATGCCGCTCGTAACGGAGTTCAACCATCTGCACAAACCCGGGCTCTATCAATATCTCGCTCCTGGCGGAGCGAAAAGGGAACTCGACAACCGCCGTATTTTCACGTAAACAGTCTCGCTAATGTCCAAACCCGCAGACGTGACCGCAACGATGGCGGTGCACGATGACGATCATCAATTAATCCGCGGCGTGGGCCTTTGGGGTGCCACTACGCTGAACATGATCGACATGATCGGCGTCGGGCCGTTCATCACCATCCCCCTGATCGTCGCGGCAATGGGCGGTCCGCAAGCAATGCTCGGATGGATTCTCGGCGCGGTGTTGGTTACGTGTGACGGCCTTGTCTGGGCTGAGCTTGGTGCGGCGTTGCCGGGTTCAGGCGGTTCGTATCGATATCTCGCAGAGATTTACGGGCCGCGAAAGCTGGGCCGGCTGACGTCGTTTCTGTTTATCTGGCAGCTTACATTCAGCGCGCCACTCTCGATCGCGTCGGGCAGCATTGGACTGGCCCAGTATGCGACATACATATGCCCGAGCATGGGCCAGGAGCGGAAAATCACGCTTCCGCTTCTGGGCAATCTCGAGATTAACGCGATCCCCGTCGCGCTTGCCGCAATTGCCGCCCTCGCCGTTGCGGTCTTTCTGCTCTATCGCCGGATAACGCTGATTGAGCGGCTCTCGAAGTTCCTTTGGGTCGGAGTGATGCTAACAATCGTCTGGGTGATCTTCGCCGGAGTCACGCACTTTGATCGACGACTGGCCTTCGACTTCCCGCCGGATGCGTTCAAGCTGCGGCCAGAATTCTTTATGGGACTCGGAGCGGCGCTACTCGTCTCGGTGTACGACTACTGGGGTTATTACAACGTCTGCTTCTTTGGCGGCGAAGTAAAGGACCCGGGGCGAACCATCCCGCGAGCGGTGCTGCTGTCGATTTTGTTCGTGGCGATTATTTATATCGTGATGAACATCTCGATTCTGGGCGTGATTCCGTGGCGCGAGTTTGCCGGCACTGCCAACACGCCCGCCCAGCGTTACGTTATCTCGTCGTTCATGGAGCGTTTATATGGAACGAAGGCTGGCGTCGTGGTCACGGTGCTGATCATGTGGACGGCGTTTGCTTCGGTGTTTTCTTTGCTGCGTGGTTATTCGCGCGTGCCCTTTGCCGCTGCGCGCGACGGAAATTATTTCAGAGTTTTCGCGAACGTCCATCCGCGTCATCGCTTTCCTTATGTCGCGTTGCTGGTCATAGGCGGCATCGCGACGGTCTTTTGTTTCTTTCGATTGGCGGATGTGATCGCCGCGCTGGTCGTCATTCGAATTCTGGTGCAGTTCCTGGCGCAGATTGTCGGCGTAATTGTGTTGCGCGTGCGTAAACCTGATTTACCGCGGCCGTTCCGGATGTGGCTCTATCCAGTGCCGGCCCTGATTGCGCTCAGCGGTTTCGTTTACGTGTTGATTTCGCGGAAGAATTTTCTGAGAGAGGTTCGCTACGCAGCCGTGCTGGTGGTCGTGGGAATGATTATTTATTTCGTTCGAAGTTGGAAGCTTCGGGAATGGCCATTTGGACAAACGTCAGGACCGCGGTAACGAGCGGTTGATCTTTGCCATCAAGTTCTCATTCTCGCCTGGCTTCAGCCAGGCGCTGACCCTTGGGACAGGAATGGGAAACCGTTTGAAACGGTTTCCCGATTTGTCGCTTCCGTTGTGCCACCCGGCTGAAGCCGTGTGTGAATGAGATGTTCAGTGTTTATTTTCGATATCTCGAGTTCAGCAACCGCCGGAACATGATCCGAAGCAAGTGTCTCCACAATCCAGGCGCGTTTCGTCTTTATCCCATCTGACCTTCGGGTGAGGATGTAATCGATTCGCTTTGCAGGTTTATCCGCCGACAAGATCGGGCTTCTGCTTGTTAATCACTTCAGCAATCCGCGCCAGGTCGAGCTTTTTATGCATGCCGACGCCCACGTGGATGTTGTAGGTCATCACGCGAATTGTCTTTGCAGGACTCGTGGGAGCCAGGACAAAAAGGACAATGATAATTGTAAAACGAAAAAGAAAAGGCGTCAGAGTACCGACTTTAGTCGGGGTTTTCGCGCGACCGGAAGTGCCCAACTGAAGTTGGTACTCTAACGCCGTTCGCGAAGCGCGCCGCATTTTTATTACGGCTGCGGTTCAGCGCTTTCCGGATTTATTGTCTCCGCTGCTTGGAACCCGATTTTGCTATGCGTGCCGTCGCAAAAAGGTTTGTTCGACGACGCGCCACAGCGGCACAGCGCGATGCGCGGCCGGCCTTCCGTAGAAATTCGGTTGCCGGCAGTGTCGTAAATCTCCACGTCACCTTCAATGAGATAAGGTCCATTTGGTTTTGGACGAATCGAAACGTCAGCCATGTTTTCCCCCTGTAAAATACTTAGTGATAAGAGCGTTACCGCATTCTAACACGCGACTAAGCAGCTGACAGTAGCATCAGCGTTACCGGGTGGAACAGTGCACAACGCAATCTTGACCGCTTGACCGATCTGCTTACATAGCAGTGCCGACCTCACAGTAACGCCCGCGCATGCTTCAAGACATTGTCGATATTGAAGCCGAGATTCTTCAGCGCGACATCGCCCGGCGCTGAAGCGCCGAAGCGTTCGAGACAAATCTTGTCGCCCTTCGCGCCCACGTATCGATCCCAACCTTGACCGACACCAGCTTCGATCGAAAGCCGCGCTGTGACTGAGACTGGCAAAACCTGATCGCGGTAATCCTGCGATTGCTCTTCGAAGAGTTCGACGCACGGCATCGAAATGACTCGTGTGGCAATGCCGTCCTTTTGAAGTTGCTCGCGAGCTTCGAGCGCCAGAGAAACTTCGGAGCCGGTCGCGATCAAGATGAGTTGGAGCTTGCTGACCCGGTCGCTACCGCTCCCGGTACTGACCTCATCTGCTTCAGCGAGAATATATCCACCGCGTCGCAGTCCTTCCGCGGAAGCAAACTTATTCCGATCAATCAGCGGCACTTTCTGGCGTGTCAGCGCGAGCGCGGTAGGCGCGTCACGTCGCAGGATTGCCAACCGCCAAGCCTCGCGCACTTCGTGAACGTCTGCCGGACGAACCACGAACAAATGCGGAATCGCTCGCAAAGCTGCGAGATGCTCGATTGGCTGATGCGTGGGGCCATCTTCGCCGAGTCCGACCGAGTCATGCGTGAAAACGTAAATGACCTGAATCTCTGACAAACAAGCGAGCCGAATCGCCGGCCGCATGTAATCTGAAAATGTCAGGAACGTGCCGCCGAACGGAATCAGCCCGCCGTTCAAAGACATGCCGGTCATGGTCGCGCCCATCGCATGTTCGCGGACGCCAAAGTGAAAGATACGCCCTTCGTAGCTGGCTGCTTCGAAACTGCCACCGTCTTTAATGTCAGTGTTGTTCGAAACACCGAGGTCAGCCGAACCGCCAATCAGTAGCGGCACATGCGGCGCCAGCGCGTTAATGACCTTACCGCTGGCAACGCGCGTCGCGATCGGTTCGGCATCTTCAAACGACGGCAGATGCTTCTCCCAATCAGCGGGCAATTCGCCACTCATCGTCTGATGGAACAACTTGCCAAGGTCTTCATGTTTCTTGCCGTACTCATTGACCAGTTCGTTCCATTCTTTCTCGTATTTCCCGCCACGGTCGATTGCCTTGCGAAAGTGAGCCAGAGCTTCTTCGGGAACGTAGAACTGTTTGTCTTCGGGCCAGCCCAGGTGCCGCTTCGTTTCGCGCACCGCCTCTTCGCCCGGGGCGTCGCTATGCGCTTTGCGCGTGCCGGCCGTTGGCATGCCGTAGCCGATGGTCGTCTTTACGGAAATCAAAGAAGGTCGATCAGCGACTGACTGCGCATCGCGAATCGCGCCATCGATCGCATCCAGATCGTTTCCGTCTGCCACCGTTGAAGTGTGCCAGCCGTACGATTCGAAACGATTGGGCACATTTTCGGAAAAGGCGAGGTCCGTGAAGCCTTCGATCGTGACGTGGTTGTCGTCGTACAGATAGATCAGTTTTCCGAGTTTTAGATGTCCGGCCAGCGACGCCGCTTCCGATGACACGCCTTCCATCAAGTCGCCGTCCGAGACGATCGCATAGACGTAATGATCGATCAGGGAAAGGTTCTTCTGATTGAATTTCGCGGCGAGGTGCGCGCCGCCCATCGCCATGCCAACGCCGTTGGCGAATCCCTGCCCTAGCGGTCCGGTGGTGATTTCGATTCCCGGAGCGAGTCCGTACTCCGGGTGGCCGGGCGTCTTCGATCCCCATTGACGAAAATTCTTAATCTCGTCGAGCGACAGATCATATCCAGTGAGGTAAAGCAGCGCGTAAAGCAGCATACAGCCGTGGCCCGCCGACAGCAGAAAGCGATCGCGGTTGTGCCACTCCGGGTTCTTTGGGTTGTAGCGCATGAAGCGTGTCCAGAGAACATAAGCCATCGGTGCCGCGCCAAGCGGCAGTCCCGGATGTCCTGAGTTCGCTTTTTGCACTGCATCGATCGCGAGCGTGCGAATTGTGTTGATGCAAAGTTGATCGAGTTCAGGCGTGGTTTCGAGTTGCACTTTTGCGCTCATGGGTTCCTAAATGTGAAGTTTTCACAGACTGAAAGTCTGTGCCATCTTCATTTCTTGCGGGGAATGTCGATTACGAAAATGCGACCCGGGCCAGTCTTGATTGTTTCCGAGAAGGCCTATTGTGCAATTGTTTGCAGCGTAAGCAAAGCCGCGGCGCGCAAAAAACAATCGGAAAACTAATTTCGAGGCTTGATCTTTTCTTCCACCCATTTCCGCGGCTCGTCCAGGAGAGAAATTTCCATCGGCCTGCCTTTCCACGCGCGCACCATTGCCACTATTAGAAAAATGAAGGTTGCGGACCGAAACAGCCACGCGCCGGTGAATCTGCCGGAAAACACCAAATCGAGACCGGCCAGAAAGCTACTGATCGCCGTAATGCCGGCTTGCAGAATTAATCCTTGTGCAGCGTGATAGCGAACTCGCGTTTCGCTCTTTGGGACCAGCAAGAGCTCTACGATGGAAGCAATGATCGCGATCACGAATCCGATTGGCAGATAAGGCAACGCCAGTGCCCATTTTTCCGCGATGCCGAGTCCGGCGACTTTGCGTGAGCCGGGTGCCGCAAAATTCACCGGCATAGGTGGCCGTTGATAAATTTGCGGAGGAGGAACGGGAGGCGGCTGATAAATGTTCGACGGAATTGGCCGGGGCGGTTCGTACGTCTGCTGTCGCGGATTCCGCGAGACAAAAACCGATGGATAAGAATCATCGATGCGGCGCGTCGCAGCTTCCGCGTCCGGGTCGTTGCGCGCCGCTTCGTTCGAGGAGTGACCGATTTCGCGCGTGGCCGCACTCGTCATATCCTGGGTCGCCGGATCTGCTTGCGATCGGGTTTCGCGCTCCCATGACTCCTCCGCACGATCCGCAACGTCTTTATCGAGCGGATTCGTGTCGTATTTGGTGCGCTTCGGTTGCATTTGGAGGTGTCTACGCCGCGCCGAACGATTGAGTTTGAGCGCTGGCCTTCAAATGATCTCGTATTCGATCGGTTCCCAACTGCCGGTGCGCTCGTCAATGCGAAACGCGCGCAAGCAGGGCTCGTCGTTTCCCAGTCCAGCAATAAGGTAAACCGCTGATGGATAGTAGGCAAGGCGCACGTCCGTCGGCGATGGCTCGGGACTAGTCGCGCGTGGATGTGAGTGATAAATCGCCAGAAGTTGTTCGCCGCGCTCGCGCATCGAACGCTGCGCGGCAAACAGATCTTCGGCAGCCGCTTCATAAGTGACGAGCGGATCGGCAGCCATATTTTTTGCGGGATAGATCGTTTGCGCGCGTCCCTCGCTTGAGCCGCCGATCAGACCGCAGCATTCGTGGGGCGCGGCTGCGCGCGTGTGGGCGATGATTTGTTGGGCTTGGGACGAGGTGAGAAAAAGCACGGTTCACTCAATTGGATCCGCTTAGCATATCCAACAGCCGCTGCTTAGTTCCCTCGGCGATTAAAGGCTGCCGTATACAAGGCTCCAAAACCTCCGCAAAGAAAGTCTTAAAATCAATGCCGTACCAAGCAGCTGGCCCCAGCGGCACAACCCATTTTTGATATTCATCTAACCCCAAATGATGAATTAGTATCGGCACGGTAATATTTGTGCCAGGGCTTTGTCGGTGAGCAGCAAAACTCATAAACAGTTGAGAAAAGTCTGCTTTGTTCAGCCGACTCCTGTCTTTTACTTCGATGAGCATTTGTACTCCACGTCCTAATGAGTCCGTTAAGCCATCGACTACAACATCGAAGCCGAACCGATCATGGTGAACCTGAGCGTCCTCCAACTTCGTTATTGTCGCTGGTAGTTGAGTGCCGAATTCGTACTGGTGGCCGGGCGGCGTTACGAGCGCAGAAGACAGAAGTTCGACAACCTTCTTCAAGGCAAACGTACCTAGTCCATGCTGTTCATGCGGATTCAGTAATATCCTGAGAATAAGCTCGAGTTCTCTTCCTTTTAAGACTCTAATACTGAGTTCATCCAAAAGCCCCGCAGCCACTTCGTCTGGCGCATCAATCATTAGATCCTTTGCCGAAGCCGTTTTCGGAAACGCCATCACATCGCGAATATTTTCGGTCGGCACGAGCACCATGAGCGTGCGTTCAATTCCCGAAGCAATGCCACCGTGGGGCGGCGTGCCGTACGCCAACGCTTCGAGGAAGAATCCGAAGCGCGCGCGCGCGTCATCTTCGCTCATACTCAGTGCTTTGAAAACGAGCGATTGTACGTCACGCCGATGAATTCGGATTGAACCGCCCGCGACTTCTACGCCGTTGATGACGGTGTCGTAAGCTTTCGCGCGCAATTGTCCCAGTAACTCGGTTTGACCGTTTACTGCCTGTTCGAGAACCGCTACATCTTCATCCAGCGGCGACGTGAACGGGTGATGCATCGAATAGAAACGGCCGTCGTCTTCGTGATACTCGAACATCGGAAACTCAGTAACCCACAACGGCGTGAATACGCCTTCAGGAATCAGGTTCTCGCGTTTGGCGACTTCATTGCGCAATGCGCCAAGGCTGGCGGCAACGACGTCCGGTTTTCCGGCGACGGCCAGAACTGCATCACCTTTTTGCGCGCCGGCGAGTCCGGCGAGATCGACAACTTTGTCGTTGCCGAGCGCCTTCAACAGAGAGGACGATAGTTCGTCACCAAGTTTGATCCACGCCAGCGCAGTTGCGCCGTAGCGCTTCACAAACTCTTGCAACTCATCGAGCGTCTTGCGCGACATCGACGCACCGCCGTTGACGACGATTCCTTTAATTTCACCTTTTGCCGCCAGTACTGACGCGTACGGAGCGAACGTTGTTTCCGCCAAGGCCGGAGAAAGGTCCTCTAGCTCCATCGCAGGAATGCGCAGGTCCGGTTTGTCCGAACCAAAACGGCGCATGACTTCGGCGAAGGTGAATCGGGGAAAGGGAGCCTGCAACTCAACGCCGATGAGGCGAAAGATGCGAACAAACAACCCTTCAACGAGCGCGTAAACCTGGTCGGGCGTCGCGAAACTCAGCTCCACGTCGAGCTGTGAAAACTCCGGCTGGCGATCGGCGCGCAAGTCTTCATCACGAAAGCAGCGCGCGATTTGGTAGTACTTGTCCAAACCCGCAATCATGCAAATCTGTTTGAAAAGTTGCGGGCTCTGCGGCAGCGCGAAAAACTTTCCGGGCTGTATGCGCGATGGAACGATGTAGTCGCGCGCGCCTTCGGGAGTCGATTTGATCAAGTTGGGCGTTTCGATCTGCGTGAAGCCCTGCTCATCCATATATCGGTTGATTTCCAAAACCATCCGATGACGCAGCCGCAGGTTCGCTTGCAGTTGCGGCCGTCGCAGATCGAGGTAGCGATACTTCAAACGGAGATCTTCAGCCGCAAGCGCCGCGTCCGACGCGTCGAGCTGAAAGGGAAGCGTGCGCGCGTCATTCAAAATGCGGAGTTCTTCGGCCTGCACTTCGATGTCGCCGGTCGCGATTCTGGGATTGCGCGCACTCTTATCGCGCAGTACGACTTCGCCAATCACAGCGAGCACATATTCGCCGCGCACGTCTTTCGCTTTTGCGTGCGCGTCTGTAGCCTTCTCTTGATTGACAACAATTTGCGTGATGCCGTCACGATCGCGCAGGTCGATGAAGGTGAGCTGACCAAAATCGCGGCGGCGCGCACACCAACCCATCAGAGTCACGCGTGCACCGGCGTTTTCCTTGCGCAGCGCGCCGCACGAATTCGTGCGTTCAAGGTTTTCAAGGTTGTCGATCATTAGGTTTCGAGTTTCAAGTTTCAGGTTTCAAGTTCTGATAGTGAACTTGAAACTTGAAACCTTAAACTTGAAACTTCAAAAGAGCACTGTTCCCCCATCAACATTTATCGCCTGCCCGTTGATGCCACGACCTTCCTCCGAGGCCAGCAGCACTGCCAGCGCCGACACTTCTTCAGGAGTGACTATGCGATTTTGCGGACTCATCGCTTTAATCGCGGCCAATGCCTGCTTTGGCGACTTGCTGGTTCTGGCCACGATATTTTCAATTCCGCGCGAAGTCATTTCGGTGTCGACATAGCCCGGACAAATCGCGTTGATGGTGACGCCTTGCCTCGCAACTTCGAGGGCGACTGACCGCGTCAAGCCGAGCACCCCGTGTTTCGACGCGGCATATGCTGACACATAAGGCGCACCCGTTTTCCCTGCAATTGATGCGATATTGATGACGCGTCCCCAGCCCCGATCGAGCATTTCGGGCAGTGCCGCGCGTGTGCAACGAAAGGTGCCGCCGAGATTCGTGTTGAGATGGCGTTCCCACATTTCTTCATCGCTCTTCACGAATAATTCCGATTCAGCAATGCCGGCGTTGTTCACCAGGATGTCAGGCCCGCGTCCAAAGTGGTCGCGAAATTCTGCGAACGTGTCCAGCACCGACTCGCTGTTTTGCACATCAAGTTTCAACGCTAATGCATCCACGCCAACCTCACGAGAAATTTCCTTCGCGACAGTTTTGACCTGCTTGAGCGTGCGCGCGGCGACTGCCAGCGAAGCACCTTCTCGCGCGAAGGCAATGGCAATCGCGCGACCGATGCCGCGGCCACCGCCAGTGATGAATGCGAGCCGGTTCTGTAGTTTCATCGCCAACAAATTTGGAGTGCGGTGGCAAGCGAAGCGCGACACCGCTTTGGATCGAACGAATACCTTAACACGCTTGCAAATCCAAAGCGCCGTCGCCGCTGCGCTCTGCCGGCGCACTCCAAATTACCGTCCAGTGAACTTCGGGTCGCGCTTTTCCAGAAACGCGCGGATGCCTTCGCGGCCGTCGGCGGAAGCGAAACAGCGCATTTGCGCGTCAACTTCATATTGCAACATACGGTCGAGCGTGTCCTGTTCGCTTGCGTATACGGCCTGCTTCGCGGCCGCAATCGAAACTCCCGCGCCATCGCGCAAGCGTTCCGCCAGCGCGCGTGTTTCGGATTCCAATTGATCCGCAGGTACGACGCGGTTCACGAGATGCAGGTCAAGGGCCTGCTGCGCGCTAATCGGCTCGCCGAGAAAGAAGAGTTCGCACGCGATGTTTGTTGGTACCATGCGCGGCAGGAAGTAAGTGCCGCCCCAATCCGGATGAAACCCAATCTTCACGAACGATTGACTGAACGTTGCATCTGCGGAAGCGATTCGCAGATCGCACGCGAGCGCGAGATTGAATCCCGCGCCCGATGCCGGCCCGTTAACAGACGCGATCACGGGTTTGCTCATGTGACGAATCGCGAGAATCACGCGCCGCGCTGCACCGAGCAGCCGCGCGAACTCTTCCGAATCGTTTCGTTGTACCAGCTCGGCCATGAAATTGACGTCACCGCCCGCGCAGAACGCCCGGCCCGCGCCGGTGAGGACAATCACGCGCACGTCTGGATCGCTGCCCGCTTCTTCGAGAGCTTCGCCTAAGTCACGCCTCATGTGACCGATGAACGCGTTCAGCCGTTCCGGCCGGTTGAGCGTGATCGTGACGATGCCATTATCTTCGGCGACTAAGATCTGGTCGTTATGCATTCTGGTGAAGTCAGAACCGCCTGCGGTAGCGGGCGGTTGAAGTTTGCGTCAACACTTCTTCTTCGACGAGATCAACCACCCGCTACCGCAGGTGGTTCTGACTACCTTCCTTTGAATTCTGCTTTCCGCTTGTTAACGTACGCGTCGAGACCTTCTTTCGCGTCTTCTGACTGAAACAATTGCTGCTGAAGCTCGCGTTCCAGCGCCAGTCCCGATTCAAGCGGAATTTCGACACCAGTTTGAACCGCGCGTTTGATGCGGCCGACTGCGCGCGAGGCTTTATTCGGCGGCGTGAACTCACGCGCGTACTCCATCACTTGCTTCATGAAATCCGCACCGTCGGTTGCGTCGATGATTCGATTCACCAGCCCGAGCGCTTCGCCCTTTTCGAAATCGAACAGTTCACCGGCGGCCATCAATTCAATCGCCTTTGATTTTCCGACGAGCCGCGCCAAGCGCTGAGTTCCACCCGTTCCCGGCAAGACGCCAAGGCTAACTTCCGGCAGGCCCATCTTGCCGGCGCCACGCCGCGCGACGCGAATATCTGCGGCCAGCGCGACTTCCAGACCGCCGCCAACACAGTGCCCGTTGATTGCGGCAATCACAAGTTTCGGCGTCTGCTCGAGGCGGCACATCGTTTCATTCGCGTGCAAGCAAAAATAGTATTTGAATTCCGGCGTCACTTCACTCAGCATTGCGATGTTCGAGCCCGCGCAGAAAAACTTCTCGCCGGCCCCGGTGAGGACGATGACTTCAACGGCCTCGTCCATCCGCGCCTTCAGCACGCACGCGTCAAGCTGCTGCATCATCTCGTATGAATAAGTGTTCGCCGGAGGATCGTTCAGCGTGATGAGCGCAACGCCGGAGTCGATGTGGTAATGAACGAGTTTCTTTTCAGATGGTTGTGCCGACATATTAGAAACTATGTGGTGCCCCACACGCTGACTTTCTCCGCGGACCGTGGCGTAGGCACTGAGAAAGATTCGGATGAAGACAGAAAACCGTTTAGGAACAGCCGCGTAATATTATCGACCAGTTGGGTGACGGACAACTTCCCGCGCGGGTCATACCAGTTATAAATCCAGTTCATCATGCCAAAAAGAGCGTACGTCGCCACCGTGAGATCGACGGGTAAGTTTGTTCCAGTCTGGTCCTGGATTTCCCGCAAAATCTTTCGCGCCAGTTTTGCGTATCGGTCTTTCTTTACGGAAACATGTTTGTGTAAATCACCTTCGAGCGATGAGGCTTCGTGCGACAATACTTTCATCTCAGCCATGTTCGCGGCAAAGAAGGAAAGGTGATTGTCGATGAAGATACGCAACTTCTCAAACGGATCATCGACTCCCTTGATCCGTTCTTCCAGGCGTTCGAGCACCCGGCCAAAGCAATGATCCTGAATCAGGAACAGCAGCTCTTCTTTCGATCTGCAGTAATGATAAAGACCGGCCAGACTCGCGCCCGTCGCGCGCGAGATGTCGCGCATCGAAGTTGAGTGATAGCTCTTCTCAGCGAAAATGCGCGCCGAAGTGCTCAGGATGTGCTCGAGCTTCTGATCGTAGCGGCTAAGATCGCTCATAAAATCGCCACAGAGAGACAGAGGCACAGAGATACAATTAGAGGGTTCATGTTTTGAGTGTTGTTCGTCTCCGTGTCTCTGTGGCCTGTTACAGTCTTACATATTCAAACTCAAACGGCTTGCCTTTAATGCCGCTCGTCGGTGGCGCAATCCAGTTGGCGATCTTGCCGACTTCGGTAACGGGCTTCATCAGACTGCGCACATATTCACGATCTTCAATTGTGGGCAGCCACTCTGATTTCTTCGCTTCAAATTCCTCTTTCGAAACAGAATGGCCCTCGATGTCGAAGAAGTGACCGGCGTACTCACCGACATGGCGATGGAAACGAATGTTCGGCAAGAAGAGTCGTTCGCTCAGGCCTTCATCGGTGAGCGCCTTATTCCAACGCGCCAGACCCTTTTCGCAATCCTTCACGTATTCGCCGCGCAGCACTTCGTTCAAAGCGTTTCGCAGCGGAACTTCGCGCGGCAAAAGCTTGCCGTTCTCGACTACCATCATCGTGAATGATCCCTCGGCCGCAATGTGATCCGTGTACTGCTCCTGTTCTTTGAAACGACCCTTCAATCCCGCGGCAAAGAAATCCGCAGAATTCGAGCTGATCTCACCACCGAACAAATCGAGCGAGTAGCTGAACCAGAAGTTGATGTACTTCTGCACGATGTCGAGCGGAATGCCGCCGAGCGCGCGCACATCTTCCGATGGATTCTGCTTCATCAGTTGCGCGGTGCGTTTGACAATGCGGCTCAGGCCCGTGTCGCCGACAAACATGTGATGCGCTTCTTCAGTCAGCATGAATCGACAGGTGCGCGCGAGGGGTTCGAATCCAGATTCAGCCAGCGCCGACAACTGATACTTGCCGTCACGATCGGTGAACATCGTGAACGCGTAAAAATTCAACCAATCATCGCAAGGCTGATTGAATGCTTCGAGGATGCGCGGCTTGTCAGGATTGCCGCTGCGACGTTCGAGCAACGCGTCGGCTTCATCGCGGCCGTCGCGGCCGAAATATCCGTGCAGCAGATAGACCATCGCCCACAGATGGCGCCCCTCTTCCACGTTCACCTGAAACAGATTCCGCATGTCGTACAGCGACGGACATGTGTGTCCGAGTTGTCTCTGCTGCTCGACTGATGCCGGTTCCGTGTCGCCCTGTGTGACGATGATGCGCCGCAGCGCGTTGCGAAACTCGCCTGGGACTTCCTGATACGCTGGCGCGCCATAATTGTCGCCGAACCCAACCTTCGCATCCGGTTGTGCCGGTTCAAGAAAGATGCCCCAGCGATATTCAGGCATCTTAACGTAATCGAAATGCGCCCATCCTTCGCTGCCGACGTCGATCGCGGTTCGCAGCCAGACGTCTTTCTCCTGGAACCCGTCTGGTCCCATGTCATGCCACCACGACAGAAAGTTCGGTAGCCACTTTTCCAGCGCGCGCTGCAGCCGTTTATCTTCCGAAAGATTTACGTTGTTCGGAATGCGTTCTTGTAAGTTCATGATTCAAATGCGATTAAGGCTTGAAAGCCTGCCGTACTTTTTCTTTGGCAGATTCCTCGCGATTTTTAACGATCTTTTCGGCCTTCGGATTTTGCACAATGACCGCGCTGCCGTCGTTTCCATTGTTAGTCGTTGCCAGAACTGTAAAGCCGCTACATGTCAAAGTGCGGACTCCATAATCAATCTTTGACGAGTCTTTGTACGGGCGCCCAATCATATCGACCCGTTTCCAATGCTCCGCACTCGGCAAATGAAATTGGTCGGACAGCCTATTTACGAATTGATCCGCACTCTTCCACGGTGTTCCGCGCGCATAATCGACCCTGAATGACGTCACATGTTCATCGACTAGTTCAATCGAGATAGATGAAACGCCAGAGAACTGTGGATTAACTCCTGTATTAGAGTTAAATGTAGCGCGACCAAAACCATATGCGTCAGGCTTCCGAGCATCGCTGGTAGCTTTCTGAATAGAATTCTTGCTTGATTCTTCCGGAACAGCTGCCAGTAGATCGCCAACACTCATTCCCAGTCGCAGCCCGCGAATTTCTGGTAATTGGTCCCCGGTCATCGTGCAAGCGGATGAGACCTTTAAGCGATGTTTCGACTGACCCGTAACTAGTGTTGTCATGCAACCTAATAATGCGAGTGCAGCTAGATAATTCATCGGTTCAACCTCCGAAATTCTTCTCACGTGCGCTTGTAATCAAATTTTGCCTGCGTCGGTTTGCCGTAATTGGTTAACGCGCCCTCCGGCCCCACCGCATTCGGCCGCTGAAAGATCCAGTTCTGCCAGGCCGTTAGTCGCCCATAGATCTTCGTATCCATCGTCTCTGGTCCGGCGAAGCGAAGCGATGCTTCCATCCCCGTCAGTGCGTCGGGCGAAAGCGACGTGCGCTCTTCAATGGCGACGCGAATCTCGTCATCCCAATCGAGATCGTCTGGCGCGAAAGTCACCAAGCCCGCTCCTTCCGCGGCTTCGGTGTCGAACGGTCCTTCATGTGCAAACGCTTCGTAAGCCTTCTTCGGCTCGGCGAGAAAGCGCGACTGCAATCGAGTCAGTCCATTGCTCATCGGAAAGGCTCCGGTGTTGAGCTCGCTGAGCGCTACCGCAACGGTTTCATCCGGATTGTTCAGCATGTAGCTGCGATCGGAAGCGAGCACGAGCTCGAACAGATTGCCCGCGAAGCAACTGCCGGGTTGGATGATCGAGAAAAAGCTCTTAGCTGTCAGATCAAGTCGTCGCAGCACGCGCGCCATCTGAAGAACGATTTCGCGAATCAGCCAGTGTTCGCGGTTTGCGGCGAGAGTTTTGTCGACGGCGAGCACGTTATCGATCGAACCTTCGGTGTGTATGCACACAAGGCCGACTTCCGGCTCATTGACCCGCAAGTGCAACAGCGCGTCATTCAGTTCGCGATACGCTCGCAACGGCCAGTAATCGTCGCCTAGCTTCTGAATTTCGTTAGTCGTAGCCGGAAGATTGGCCTCCGGCGCGCGCATGACGAGATCTACGTAGCGTTTGTCGCGATAAAACTTCAACGAAACGTATTTGTAGTCGCGACTGTCTTCGGTTGATTGAACTTGAAGAGGATTCAGTTTGATTCCGAGAAACGCAGGCATCCTTGCCCGCGGTGCGCCGCCATCCTTGCCGGAGTCTTTTTCGTCGCCACCACTCGAATTGACGATTTGGGCCACCCGTTCATCGATGGAGCTCTGAAACTTCGTCGTCGTAAAGGTGTCGTCGATCAATCCCCACTCTTTTGCGCGCTTACCTTTCAAACCTTCAGCGAGCGTGGAAAAGACGTCGGCACGATCGCGACGGACTTTTCGCTTATCAACCAGGCGCGTTAAGCCACCTGTTCCCGGCAGCACGCCGAGCAAAGGAACCTCGGGTAGGGAAACGGCCGAATTGCCATCATCAACCAGATAGATTTCATCGCAGGCGATCGCAAGTTCATAACCGCCACCGGAGGCGGTGCCGTTCAGCGCCGCGATGTAGCGGCGACCAGACGCGCGCGAATCATCTTCGATCGCGCAGCGCGTTTCGTTCGTGAACTTGCAGAAGTTCACTTTGAACGCGTGCGACGACGTGCCGAGCATATAAATGTTTGCGCCCGCGCAAAAGATTCGTGGTTTCAAACTAGTGATGACCACCGCGCGAACTTCCGGATGCTCGAAGCGAATACGTTGAATGGCATCAGCAAGCTCGATATCGACGCCGAGGTCGTATGAATTCAGCTTTAGCTTGTAGCCCTCGCCGAGCGTTTCGTCTTCCTGCACGTCCATCGTCAGGCGCGCGACCGAGCCGTCGAATGACAGCTTCCAATGCTTGTATTGGTCAGGTGAAATTTGAAAGTTAATCATGAGATCGGTAGCCTGAAACTAACTGCGCCAGTTCGAACGTTCGTTCGAAAACGTGAATATTACGGCGGGAAAAAGGAGAATTCAAGCGGAGAAGGCTGGCTCTTATTCACAACGCGGCTTTAGCCCGGTGACTAGCCCCGCCAAACGAAAACGGGAAACCGTTTGAAACGGTTTCCCAGTCTCTGAGTTAATGCGACCTGCGCCGCGCTAAAGCGGCAGCGTGAATGAGACGCTAGCGAAACAAATTGGCGGAGGCGTGTAGGAATCGAACCTACCTAAGCCTGCTCTCGCAGGCTCACTAACGGTTTTGAAGACCGCGCCATTCACCAGAACAGATGCGCCTCCACGGCTTACTCAAAGGCGAATTGAGTGGCGTATAGAGTACCGAGTTCCCCCGGAATTTGTCGAACAGACATGAACCCCAGTAATCGCTTAATTTTAATTTCTCTGAGACTCTCTGCGAAAGCCTCTGCGCTCCTCTGCGGTTATTACCCATGTTCCTGTCACTCACCGCAGAGGAGAATCCGAGGGCTTCGCCGAGGACCGCAGAGGATCTCAAATCAGGACACTACTCGAATCCCTTGACCGTTCTGCTTTGCCGTGATATTTCCTGACGCGCATTCGAGCGGTTCTTGAACTCCCAGCTCCCTTAACTGCTTATTGCCACTGCTCAGTGCTCACAGCAATGAAAGACTGGATTGCCCTCAACATGACTCCCGGTGTTGGTCCACGTGTGACGGCGCGTTTGCTGGAACATTTCGGATCCGCGGAAGCCGTCTTTGATGCGCCCCGCCGCGAGTTGGCTTTGCTTCGTCTGACGCCTGAGACGATCGAGAGCATTGCCAACCGTGAGTGGCACGAACGAGCGGAACAGGAAGTTGAAAAAGTGCGCAAACTCGAAGGCGACATCCTCGTGTTGGACGATGGAGTCTACCCCGTGCTTTTGCGCGAGACATACGATCCGCCGGTTACTCTTTATGTGAAAGGCGCGTGGGCTGATTGTCTCGACCAGCCATGCGTGGCAATTGTTGGTTCGCGCCGCTGTTCGACATACGGACAAAACGCCGCGCTTATGTTGTCACGCGAACTTGCCCAGCGCGGTGTAACGATCATTTCCGGATTGGCGCGCGGCATTGATGCGGCCGCACACCGCGGCGCGTTGGAAGGTGGCGGGAAGACAGTCGCTGTGATGGGAACCGGTCTCGATCAATTTTATCCACGCGATCACAGCAAGCTCGCGCTCGAGATTCTCAAGCGGGGCGGCGCGCTGGTCACGCAGTTTCCGCTCGGCACTCCTCCCGTGTCGGAAAACTTTCCCTATCGCAATCGCGTGATCAGCGGACTGAGCCTCGGCGTTGTTGTCGTAGAAGCGGCAGAAAATTCAGGTTCACTGATTACGGCGCGGCTCGCGATGGAACAGAACCGGGAAGTCTTCGCGGTCCCCGGAAACATCACGTCGCGCAATTCATTCGGGACCAATTACTTGATCAAAGGCGCCGGCGCGAAACTGGTCCAGCAGTGGCAGGATATTGCGAGCGAACTGCCCGCTGAGATCGCGGCGCAACTTCTGCCACCGCCGAGCAAGAAAAAGAAGAAGGGCAAGCTAACCGATCAACTCCAACTGGCCCCGAGTGATTTGAATGAGCACGAACGCGTGATTCTCAAGCTCCTCAATACCGACACGCCTCAGCAAATCGATTCACTTGCGGAAGCGACGAAGCTAACGATCACGCAACTCACTACCGCGTTGCTCACGCTCGAAATGCGCGAGTTGATTCGTGCGCTGCCGGGAAAATGCTTTGTGCGAAAGATGTGAGGCTGCTGTCGCCGTATCGCGAAAGCTGCATTTTACTGGGCCTTCTTCACTTGATTTGACCTGCCGCGCGTCATAGTGCATTTTCAAGGGCCGCTCAAAAAGCATGGGCAATTTGGTGCGGAAGCAACCTTCGGTCATCGAAGCGTCATCTGTGGCTGACCAGGAATCAGAAGCGTAATGGCAAAGAGTCTCGTAGTTGTCGAATCGCCGGCCAAGGCGAAGACGATCAATAAATATCTCGGCAAGGACTTCGTGGTGAAGGCCTCGATCGGGCATATCAAAGATCTGCCTTCGAAGGGCCTTGGTGTGGACATTCAAAACAACTTCGAGCCGGAATACGAGATCATTCCTGATTCGAAAAAGCGAAACAATAAAAAGATCGTTGCGGATCTAAAGAAGACCGCGAAGTTTGTTGACGCGATTTATCTCGCGGCCGATCCGGATCGCGAAGGTGAAGCGATCTGCCAGCATCTGGCGGAAGAGATCGTGCCGAAAAAGCCTGCGAAACCTGCTTTCCGCGTCATGTTCAATGAGATTACCAAGCGTGCAGTCCAGGAAGCGTTCGAACATCCGAAGCAGATCGACGACAAATTAGTTGACGCGCAGCAAGCGCGACGTGTGTTGGATCGTTTGGTCGGATACAAAGTTTCGCCGCTTCTGTGTCGCACAATCGGCGGTCGTTTGAGCGCAGGCCGCGTGCAATCGGTCGCTTTGCGCATGGTGGTTGAGCGCGAACGCGAAATCGAGGGATTCGTCAAAACCGAGTATTGGACGATTGCGGCGAATTTGTCCGGTAATACGCCACCGGCTTTTGACGCACGTTTACTGAAAGTAGCTGACCAGACCGTCAAGACGAGTGGTTTTGATCAGGACTTGAAGAAGTCTGAAATCCTGATCGGAAACAACGCGCAGGCCAACGACATTGTGGCGGAAGCGAAGCAGCAAACCTTTGTCGTCAACGAAGTCACGACCAAGGAACGCAAACGCAATCCCGTTCCGCCGTTCATCACTTCAAAGTTGCAACAGGAAGCCTCGCGCAAACTCAGTTTCCCGGTGAAGCGCACGATGATGATTGCGCAGCACCTGTACGAAGGCGTTGAGATCGGCAGCGAAGGCTCAGTCGGCCTGATTACTTACATGCGTACCGACTCGACGCGCGTGAGCGAAACAGCCCTGGGCGAAGTTCGTGGGTTTATCAGAGGGCAGTACGGCGAAAACTATCTGCCAGATAAAGCCGTCCACTACCGGTCTAAGAAAGATGCGCAGGATGCCCACGAAGCGATTCGTCCGACTGACGTAACCCGCACGCCGGATTCGCTGGCGCAATATCTGAAGCCGGAGGAATTGAAACTGTACCGTTTGATTTGGCAACGATTCGTTGCGTCACAGATGATGCCCGCGCTCTTCGATCAAACGACCATCGACATAAAAGCTGGACGCTTTGTTTTTCGCACCACTGGATCGGTGCTGAAGTTTGACGGGTTCCTGAAGGTTTATCAGGAAGGGCGCGACGAAAAGGCGGATGACGAAGAAGACGAGCGCACGCTGCCGCTCGTGACAGAAGGGGAAACCCTCGCGTTGAACAAGATCGACCCCGAACAGCATTTCACTGAACCACCGCCGCGCTACACGGAAGCGACCCTCGTGAAAGCACTCGAAGAGAAAGGCATCGGCCGGCCGTCAACGTACGCTGCGATCATGACGGTGATTCAGGATCGCGAATACGTCGAAAAGAAGGAAGGTCGTTTTCATCCGACGGGACTCGGTAAAACTGTTAACGACGTTTTGATCGAAGGTGGTTTTGACGATCTCTTTAACGAAACCTATACGGCGCGCATGGAAGAAGAGCTGGACGAAATCGAGGAGGGCAAGCTCAAGTGGACGGACGCCATCAGCGAGTTCTACGAAACTTTCAAAAAGGATCTCGCGCAGTTCGAGAAGTACGCAAAGACCGTCAAAGAGAGGGAAATTCCTACTGAAGAAGTCTGCTTGAAGTGCAACACGCCGGGTATGGTGCAGAAGCTTGGGCGCTTTGGAAAATATCTGAAGTGCAATAACTGCGGTGCGACGCGCGATGCCGAGCCTGCGGCGCCGACCGATTCCACGAAGGAATCAGACGGTGAAGAAGAGATCGAAGCATGCGAACTGTGTGGCAAGCCGATGCAACTAAAGCGTGGACGCTTCGGACCGTTCTACGGCTGTTCCGGCTATCCCGAGTGCAAGAACATTCGAAAGATTTCCAAGAGCGGCCGCATCACCGCGCCGCCGGTGCCGATCGACGAAAAATGTCCAGTCGATGGCGCACAGCTCGTGCGCCGGCAAGGACGTTTCGGTGAGTTCATCTCCTGCTCAAATTATCCGAAGTGCAAATACATCAAGCAGGAGATGACGGGCGTGAAATGTCCGCGGCCGGGTTGTGGCGGCGACCTCGTCGTGAAGAAATCGCGTCGCGGAAAAGTATTCTACGGCTGTTCGAATTATCCGAACTGCGACACGGTTTTTTGGGACAAACCTATTCAAGAGAAATGTCCACACTGCGGCAAGCCTTTCCTGCTGGAGAAGACGACTAAGAAAGGAACAACGAAGTATTGTTCCGACGCCGAAGGTTGTGGATATAAAAGCGAGCTGATGCCACTCAGTCCACCGGAACAGCCGCCGCAAGAAAAGCGGGCGTAGCAGTCAGTACCGGGAGCGGTAACGACCGGGTTATAACCCGATGGACAGCCCCGTCGCTACCGCTCCGGGTCCTGACCTCACCTCGCGTCCCGGAGATACACTGCCGAATACTCAACGTAATTCTGCCAATAACGATCGAGACTTGCGACTTCCTCGTCAGTCAACGGTCGCTTGACTCGCGCCGGCATGCCCATGACTAGACTTCTCGGCGGGATGATCGTGCCCGGTGAGATCAACGAACCGGCCGCCACCAGGGATTCGTGACCGACGCGAACGTCGTCTAAAACGATCGATCCGATTCCGATCAGAGACTTCCGCTCAATGTAACAGCCGTGCAGCGTCACGCTGTGACCGACGGTGACTTCTTCTTCGAGAATCGTTGGCTTCTCGCCAGTGCGCGTGTGAAGCACACAGTTGTCCTGGATATTCGTGCGATCGCCGATGCGGATGTAGAACATATCGCCGCGCACAACGGTACTAAACCAGACTGATGCCTGTGCGCCAATGTGAACATCACCAATGATCTGTGCGCTATCGGCAATGAAGGCGGTTTCGTGGATTTGCGGATGGACGCCGCGAAACGGTCGGATCATCGATGATAGATTTCGTACGTGTTGAAACTCATCGTCATGGGCATCCACAACGACACGAACTTTCGGTTCTTGATGGCGGGCAGGAAAACCAATTTGCGCGCGGTTTCTATCGCCACTCGGTCATAACTGGGATCGAGGCCCTGCGCGATCTTAACTTCACCCACCGTCCCGTCCGGTAATAACTCAACCGCCATCGCGATCGAACCGTTTATCTTCTTAAATTTCGGTTCCGGAGTGGGTTCAGGATGTCCTCTCCACAGAACCGTCGCATAGCGATCCGGAATGGGAACCTGATACGACTTGTCGATTCCTTCTTTAATGAGCCGGTGAAGCTTCTTAACGTCCGGCTGGTCAGGCTGGGCGGGATTGAAGACCTTCGCGGCAGCACGCAGATCGTTCCACCATTTGGATTCATCCATAGTGCACGCGAGCGACGCTTCGGGAATATCACGCGAATGAACCGCCTTGATTGCCTGCTGGGCGGCGCGGTCGGCATCGGTTTGAGATTGAGCGATAGCGGCGGCGCTCGTGATTAGAGTAAGCGGCAAAAGCATCGCGCAGCTTTTAAGGAGTCCGATCATTTCGCACGCCTCCTAAATCAACAGTCGACATCATAAACCCTGCAAGGGCTGACCCGCAGTAAACTCAACCAGATGACCGTCAGGATCCCGCACCATCGTGAAGTAGCCGACCACGCCGCCGATGTCCTGCGGCGGTGCGACGAGGATGTTTTCTTTCCGCGCCACGCCGGCGATGCGATCGACTTCCTGCCGCGAATCACATTGAAAGCCGAAATGATCGAGCCGCGCCTTCACTTCATCTTGAATCAAGACGAGAACAAAGGTTGGGTCTTCGCCAGCCGGCGGCCGCGGACCCAGCCAGACGTTGTGGCGTCCTTCCGGCCGGCGATCGCGCACGATCGAGAGTCCGCAGAGCGAAGTGTAGAACTGAATTGAGCGGTCGAGGTCGCTGACGTTGATCGTGATGTGCGTCCAGCGTGGCATGTGGAAAGATTTATCCGCAGATTGCGCAGATTACGCAGAAAGAATCCGCCACAAAGACTTAAGACGAATCACGATAAGACCACGGGAGCTGACTGCCGCACTCTTTTGTAACTGCTCGCGGTCAGGCGTTTTCGTTTTCCAATTAGTGTAATCTGCGTAATCTGCGGATGATCTATCAGGCGCCAGTCGCAGCGCTCTTCGCCGCCAGCTCGCCATTCAGCTTCATAATCTCGAGCGTCATTTCAGCCGATGCGTACATGTCCTTCACATCGAGCCACTCGTTGACAGTGTGAATCGCGCGCATGCCCGTGCCGAGGTTCGCGCATTCAATGCCTTTGCGATTGAAAACGTTGGCGTCACAGCCGCCACCCGAAGCCATCGTTTTCACTTCCAGTCCCATGCGCGCCGCCGCTTTGATGACAAGTTGCACAACGTGCGAGCTGTCCGGCACGTCCATTGACGAATAGTCGCGTTCGATGTGCGATTCGACCGAAGCCTTCGTCGTTTTACCCGCGACGGTCACTTCGTATTTCGCGGCCGCGTCTTCGAGACACTTCTTCATGTGCGCGGTTTGTGCTTCAAGTTTCTGTTCGTTGTGTGAGCGCGCTTCACCTCTGAGCACGACCAAATTCGGAATGATGTTCGTGGCCATCCCGCCTTCGATCTGTCCGATGTTCGCGGTGGTTTCCTGATCGATGCGGCCGAGCTTCATGTTAGCCAGACCTTCAGCGGCGATTTTGATCGCCGAGATTCCCTCTTCCGGCGCGACGCCGGCGTGTGACTCAAGCCCGTGAATCCGAAACTCCATGTGATTCGACGAAGGACCTTTGGTAAAAAGAAATCCCGGATCGTCTGAATCAAAAACAATTCCGTACTTCGCTTTCAGCTTTGAAACGTCAACGTTCTTCGCGCCAAGCAAGCCAACCTCTTCGCAAATCGAAAAGACTGCTTCGATCGGAGCGTGCGGAATCTTCTGTTCCTGAAGACAGCGAATGACCTCAATGATCACGGCGCAGCCGCTCTTGTCGTCGCCGCCGAGCACGGTCGTGCCGTCGGTGCGGATGATGTCGCCTTCGACAATCGGTTTGACACCTTCGCCCGGTACGACGGTATCCATGTGCGCCGACATCATGATTGGCTGGGCGCTGGAGATCGTGCCAGGGAAGCGTGCGATCACGTTCCCGGTGTTGCCGCCGACGGCTTCGCCGGCTTTGTCGATCTCGACTTGCGCGCCCATCTCTTCACAGTACGTCTTGATTCGTTGCGCGACCTCCCGTTCTTTGCGCGAGTGGCTGTCGATCTGCACGAGCTCGAGCAGAAGATTCTTGATGCGATCCTGATTGATCATTCCGAGGCCTCCGGGTTTACAGGTTCGAGTAAATGAGGTCAGTACCACCCACGTAAGCGGATGGGGCAAACGTCCTTCTTGTCACTAACCTAACGCTGTGACCCACCTGCTAACGCAGTTGGTACTGACCTCATTGCGCAGCTTGAAACTCGATCGCGGCCAATCGTACTACACGACGCTTAGGTTGATGAAACACTGGCGCGCCACTCTTCGGCGCGAGTGTTTAGGTTGTCGAGCACCCGCTGAAGTTCAGTGCGCTTTCGTTCCAACTCTTCATCGTTCGCGTCCGCAGCCACATCAATTGGCGGCGCCACGAAAATTTTTGCGCGGGTGAACGGCTTGGGGATTTGAAACGAGTCCCAGCTCGGCAACTTCCACATACGGTGAAGAGCCATCGTGACGGGAACAATCGGATGCCCACTTCTTTTTGCCAGAAGGACTGCGCCCATTTTCGCAACGTAGGGCGGCCCTTTCGGTCCATCGACGACGAAGCAGGTGGGACAGCCGGCGCGCATCACGCGGGCCATTTCCACAACCGCGCCCACGCCACCTCGCGTTGAAGAACCGCGCACCGCGCCATACCCGAAGCGCTGAATGAAGCGTGCAATGTATTCGCCGTCAAAGCTTCTCGAGGTGAGCACGACGCCGCGGCAGTTACGCCACCAGTAAGTTGTTGCCAGAATTCTGTCGTGCCAGAAAGTATAGACTGGCAGCTTGCCGTTGTCAGTCACCGTCTCGTGATGTTCGAAACCTTCAACTTCGAACCTCATGGTGCGACCGACAAGGTTGATCAGCGCAAAGAAAGCCAGGTCAGCCGCGCGGATCATCAGCCGCTCTTTCCACGAGTAGGGAGAAAGATCGGCGAAAGAGTACGCTCGATCGACGTTCGGGGATTCGGCGCGGAGTTCTGCAAACTGCGCATCGCTGATGAATGCTTCCATGTGACTACGGCGGACCGAAGAGACAGCGTGATCCGCGTCTTCCGTAATCGCCTGCAAATCAGCTGCGCTGTCCTTAGTCATAAATCGGCGGCTCACCCCGCGGACGCGTTTTCCAACGACGATGAACCCATAGCCACTGATCGGGATACCGACGAATCCAGTCTTCGACGACGTTCGTCAGCACCTGGGTAGCACGCAACGTGTCTTCTTCTTCATCGCCCGTTTGATCAAACTTCAGCGGTTCGCCAATCTTAACCGTAAATTTTTTCAGGTTCTTGTCCCACGGAGAAAAGATTGGAATCACCGGAGCTCCAGTGCGCAACGCCAGCTTGGCCACAACAAACGTGGTGGCGGCTTTGACGCCAAAAAAGTCTACGAACATTGCCTCGCGGTCGAGCGCGTTCAAGTCGACGAGGATGCCCAGCGTCTCGCCCTTTTTCAACATGCGGAGCATTTCGCGCGCGGCCATGCGCTTGTCGATTGTACGGTTGCCGCGCGCCGCACGAAATTGATCTACCAGCGCTTCAATCTTTGGGTTGTCAATTCGCCGCACGAGGAATGCGAACGGATAGTCATAGAGCGAGAGCGTGTAACTCGATAGCTCCCAACCCCCGACATGTCCGGTGAATGCGATGACACCACAGTTTGGCCTGGTAGCACTCTTGATGTTCTCCAGGCCGTCACATGAGATCTTCTGTTTGAGGTTTTCCGTGGAGTCGCGGAAGTGACTGAAAACACCGAGCAGTCGGCCCAGGCTCTCGAAGCAACCACGAAGCAAGCGCGCGCGTTCGTTCTCATCCAAATTTGGAAATGCCAGCTCCAGGTTGCGCTTGCCGGTGCGCCGCAGCTTTGGGACTAAGAGCCCAATCCGCCCTATGGCGCGGCCGAAATTAATCGCAGTGGGAAGCGGCAAAGCCGAGAAGAGCCCAAGCATGATGCGAACGAGAAGATACTCGACGTTGGTTCTAAGCTTTCCGTGTTCAGCCATTTGACGAAGAGACGGCGTAGTTTAGCGCATCAAAAGTTCGAGTCACGAATCCACCGAGAGATTTACGACCCTGTGAGTTGACTGTCCGCGAGATGGGTGCGAATGAAACGCACGTCTTCAACTGGCAATCGCGCCGCAAGATGGGCCGTACCACCTTTCCGTTGGCAACCGTCTGTATTAAACTTTGGTTCGCAGCTTTCTCACTTCATGGCGATAAAATCCAATCCGCTTTATCAACTTACCCGCTTTGCGCTGATGGGCATTCCGCAGGACGCGGTCTGCTCAGTCGACGTGACGAATCAGTGTAACCTCCGCTGCCATCACTGCTACTTTTTCGAGCATGAACAACCGGAGAACCTTGCGGTCGAACGGTGGCGCGCATTCTTCGACAAGCTGAAGTCTGAAGGATTTCCTTTCTTCTCCTGCAGTTGGGTGGGCGGCGAGCCGTTGATGCGGCAGGAAATCATCGAGATGGGTTCGAAATATTTTCGCCGCAACATGGTCGTGACCAACGGCACGATTCGCATTCCGGACTGGCCGCACGTGAACTTTAAAGTTTCCGTCGACGGCGTTGAGGCGCGACATGATCGTTTGCGCGGCGCGAAAACCTATCAACGCATCAAGCGTATGATTCGCGATGCCGCTTCGCGAAATCTACGGATTGGGATCGCGACCGTGCTCACGCGCGAGAACGAAGGCGAACTCGAACGGTTCGTCGAAGAATGGAAGGACGAACCAATCAACGGCGGCATCATTTTCGAGTTCTACACCTACATGCACGGTCAGCCCGAAGCCGACAAGCTTTGGCTGAATTATGAAGAGCGCGATGCGACGATCGATCGGATAATCGCAATCAAAGCAAAGTATCCGCACCTGGTTGAAGATACGACGCGGACGCTGAATCTCATGCGTTCGGAAAACTGTCGCACGGTAACCGATAATTGTTTGGCGTCGTCGCGGATGGCTTCCTGGGACGTCAGCGGCAATCGCAAAGAAAAGTGCATCCTCGGACCAAAAGCGGACTGCGATCGCTGTGGCTGTGCCGTACCTTTCTTCCTTCACTCATTCGACGAGATGGATCCGGAAACGATGCGCATGATGTTTGGTCCTGCCGCGGGGAAATATGTCAAATACCTGAGGCCGCTCCGGTACTTCCGTTCGAAAAAAACTGCGCGACCGATTGAGCCCCCGCCCACTTTCCATCAGATCTCAACGTTACGGTCAGTCGACAACTAGAGTCGGCCGTGTCTGCACCTCTCGATTTTGCTGTGAACGCTTCCGTCGAGAAAACTCTTCTTTCGTCTTATCGATATTGGCTGCCGCCGGCAGTCGCGGGTTTGGCGCTCACGCTCGTCTATCTCAATCCGTTCATCGGCGACTGGGATGGGTTGGATTACACCGTCGCGTCGATTCGCGGCGAACCCTCATCGATGGCGCTTGGCCGCGCGCTGTTTACGCTGACGAACCATGCGCTTTATGGGACCGCGCACAAGCTGTTCGGTGTCGCGCCTGAGCATGGATATCTTATTTTCAAGTTCGCCGTGGTTGCGCAAGTGCCGCTTGCAATCATCGCGTGCTGGATGCTTGCGCGCGACCTTACCGGTTCGCGCGAGTCAGCGACGGTGACAGCGTTGCTCGTGGCGCTCTCCCCGATGATCGTGATTTACGGCGGGCAAGTGATGACGGACGTGCCATCCGTTTTTCTTTCCGCGCTGGCTCTCGCGATTCACTTGCGTGGGTTGTTGACGAAAAGGATTGTGCTCGTCTTCGCCGGCGCGATCGTTCTGGGGTTGGCTGTGAACATGCGCGAAACGGCGGGGCTGTATTTTGCCTGGTTGCTTTTCGCGCCGTTTCTCGCGAGTTGGAAATTCAACCGGCGAACGATTGCTACCGTCGTTTTGTCGCTTGGGCTCTTCGGTTTGTTCGCGCTGGGGATCTTTGTCTTTTGGTATGCGACGCACGCTGAGTATCGCGCGACCTGGCATGTGTGGGCTGAGTCGTCGCAGAACGAAGCGGCGCGTCATCCATTACGGCTTGCCAATCTGAAACCGTTTTTCGTCTACCTGTTTCTCGCATCGCCGCTGGTTTTCGTCGCGCTGCCGTTCGCTATTTGGCGAGAGTTCCGCGCACGCGGATGGTCGCTTCTGATTTTGTCGAGTTTATGCGGACTGTTTGCCAACGCGATGCTCTTTTTCAACTACAGCACCATCATCAATTGGCGATATTTCCTGACGGGCTTACCGGCGATGGCGCCGATAGCGGAAGATTACTTCTTCCGATCGCAAACTGAAAAGTTGAGTAGCGCGCGCGCGGGACTCATCACTGCGATCGCCGGAGTTGTTGTGATTGCGGTCGCGATGGGTTTTCTGTTTCAGCCGCGCAGCAACGAATATCTGAACCGTTTGGCGCTGGCGAAGGATTACAAAGCTACTCTGGATTTGCTGCCGCGCGATGCGGTCATAATTAGTGGCGCACAAACGGTGGCCGTCACGTACTGGCGCGGCATCGGGACGGGACAATGGGAACACATTGGCACCGGGGCAGGTTTTCCCGCAGGAAAACTGCAGGAAAAGATCGAAGAACACTTGCGGGCCGGCCGCCGAGCATTTCTCGATACCGACCTGCGCTGGTGGCAACCGTGTTCGTGGCAAGCGGCCGAAATTCGCGAACTCGCCTCAATTGAGCCGCACTTTCATTTCAAGAAAGTTGGCCAGACAATTTACGAAATTCGACCCGTCGAGGACACTTCAGCGGCGGATCAGCCACATCTCGAAAGTCTCTTACCTGAAAATAGACCCGAAGAAGTTAAGAAGTGTTTTAGCGCAGGCTGACGGTGCTGTCGACTGCCATGCCGAAGGCGAGCGGGCGCAAAAGCTATGCGGAGCGTAACTGAACAACGGGAGCTTGATGCGAAACGACTAATTCACTCTTTGGAAACAGTGCCGCTTGCCAATCAGGCGTTCGAGATATCCATGTATCTACCGAAGCTGAATCGACCGGTCGCGAGAATAAGTAGCCCTGCCCATATTGGCAACCGAGCGCGCGTAGTTGACTGAACTGTGGCAGCGTCTCGACCCCTTCCGCGACTACATCCATTCCCATGTTATCAGCGAGCGAAATAATCGTTCGGACGATTTCGATGTTCTCAGATGCTTCACCGATGCGTCCGACAAACGAGCGATCAATTTTCAAAGTATCAACCGGGAAGCGATGCAAATATCCGAGCGACGAATAGCCCGTGCCGAAATCGTCGATGCTTAGTTGCACGCCGAGCGCTTTCAACCGCCGCAGAAGTTGCACCGCCGTTTCGGCATTGTCCATGACGGCGCTTTCCGTGATCTCCAGTTTCAAAGTGCGCGGCTCAACGTGGGTCTCCTGCAAGATGTCGCGAATCTCATTCACCAGCGCTGACTGCGCAAGTTGCTTGCTGGAAAGATTGACGCTCATGAACAGATTCCGGTGTCCGTGCGCTTGCCACTGCCATTTCGAGAGTTGCTGACACGCGCGTTTCAAAACCCACATCCCAATGGGCGCGATTAGGCCCGTGTCTTCAGCCAATGAAATAAAGTCGCCCGGATTTACAAAGCCCCGCTCGGGATGTTCCCAACGAATCAGCGCTTCAAAGCCGGCGAGTTGTCCGTTCTCGAGTGAAACGATCGGCTGGTAGTAAACGCGAAACTCTTCGCGTTCGAGCGCGCGTCGCAGGTCAGTTTCCATTTGTAGCAGATATACCGCGCGCGCGTGCATGCCCTTGTCGAACACTTCGTAACAGGCTTTGCCTTGCGCCTTGGCGCGATACATCGCCGTATCGGCATCACGGAGGATGGCTTCGGGATGATCGTAGCCGGTGGAACTCATGGCGATGCCGATGCTCGTCGTAGTAAAGACCTCGTGGCCGCTTAGATTGAAAGGCGATTCAAGTTTCTCTTCGATGCGCTTCGCCAACATGGTGGCGTCGCTCGAATTGACAATTCCATCGAGCAGAATCGCGAACTCGTCGCCGCCCAGTCGAGCGACCATGTCAACTTCACGAATGCAGTGCTCCAGACGCCGCGCCATCGCGATCAAAAGCTGATCGCCGATCGAGTGGCCAAGACTATCGTTCACATTCTTGAATCGATCGAGATCGAGGAAGAGCACGGCAAACTGATAGTCCTCATGCTGCTTAGCTCGCTCAATCACAAATTTAAGGTTCTCGGCAAGCAGCGCGCGATTCGGCAGGTTGGTCAGCGTGTCGTGGAATGCTGCGTGACGGAAGTGATCTTTGCTCTCCTGAAGTTGCGCGCTGATTCGTTCCTGTTCGGCAATATGACGATTCAACTCTTCCACGTGACGTTCCGCCTGTTCCGCGCGCGCACGTTCGGCTTCAGCCCGAGCGCTTTCAGCTTCAGCGCGTTCGCGTTCGGCCTGCTCGGCTTGTTCCGCGCTCGCTTTAATTTCGTCGAGATATTTGTGATAGGTGAAGTAAACAATCGAGATGACCGGGGTGCCGACGATCAGAATCGCGAAGCCGGCGCGTTCGAACGAATTCGCGGTGATGGCGGCGACAATGCCGCCGGAAATGTAAGTGATTGACGTCCACAGATAATGAGTGTGCCAGGTACGGAAGATCCCGGCGCGAGTCTTCAGGGCTAAACCTGTGGCGCTGATTCCCGTGTTGATGAAGTATTGGGCCAGCGCCATCGCTCCCGTTGCCGCAACAAAATGCTGCCAGCCTCTGAAGCGCAGGTCGGCCATCGGCCCGAACAAGAATCTGATGATCAGCACTGTAAGGAAGGTCGAGCATGCCATCATCGCTGAGTTGAATGCGACGACGAGCGGTGTTTTGCTGATTCTAATGCCGGAGATCAACCCTTCGGCAGCCGCAAGAAAAATCCCGGCAAACCCGCCATAGACAAGCAGCGCAAGAAATATGAACGTGTCTGAGACCGTAACGTTAGTGCTGGCGCGCGGAATCTTCACGGCGAACCGTGAACTAACGATCACGGTGATTACCGCCAACAGCATGAAGCGCAAATCGAACTTCGGCAGCGGCATTGAGACGGCTGCATAGGCGATTGCGGCAACGCCACACACGACGACGAAGCAGCGATAAGCAGTAGACAGCGGATTATTATTTGTGGGGGATGAATGAACCAACTTTAGCAGCTCGAAAGAAGTTGTTAACCGAGATAGATTGTTTCGTACTCGCTATGGAAGTCGAACCCGGCCTTGACGTAGAACTTGACGGTATCGGCTTTGCGTTGATTGACTGTGAGGCAAATTGATTTCGTGCGGCGAAGCAGTGTTGAGGAAAGTTGCGCGAGACATCTTTTGCCGTGACCTTTCATGCGTTCTTCGGGAGCGACATGAATTCCTTCCAGGTAAATCGCTTCAGGCGTGTCGCCCACGATGTCAGCTTTGAAGATAGGAGTGTCGTCTTTGACTCCCAGCCAAACGCGGCCGTGCCTGATTCGTCGTTCCGCGCGCGCGCGGAAACCCTGGGGATCGCGCTGAAACGGATTGATGCCGCCTTCTTCGAACGCCAGCATCGCGTTGACGTTCAGCACATACTCGATGTCATCAAGCGTTGCGGGACGTAGATGCGCGAGATGTTCCGGTAACGGCGTGATGTCCTTCTTTTCAAACAGGAGCTCGCGACAGACAAGCCGCGAAGATTGACCGGTTGCCGCAAACTGCTCCCAGAAACGATCGACCGTCTTGCGTTCTCCGCGAATGAGGCTAGCGTGTTGGCTGTGGGCAGCCAGTTGGGCAAAGGCGGCAAGCGCAGCGTCGGTGCGCGCCTCGACGATAGTAGCATGTCCGATCAGGGCCACGCCTAGTAAATTTTTCGCGCGGTCGCGACAGCCGTAAAAAGCACCCCGATTATGGGGACTGACGAATCCGTTGTCGCGAATCAGGCTGGCAAGGTAGACGGTGTGGATCGGCCGTTGAGCGAGGAACTTTAGCACTTCAGCTTCTTCGCCTTTCTGCAATCGGCAGCAAGCTAATTCGCTAGAATAGAGTTCAGACTCGGCGACTTCGCGCTGTTTTATCGTGACAGCCATCCCTGGCTCCTTCTGTTTTGATCCAGAGAAGAGATGCGCCGGTTTCCGGAGCAACCGGCGCACCGTGATGACCTGCTCAATGCATGCAGGCCGTATCATCACCATAAGACATTGCCGACATCGCCTGCGTGGCGGAGTCGCCAAGCACCACACCATCGCTTTGCGTCGCGCTGTCGCCCAATACAACTCCGTCGCCGAGCACGACGCCATCGCCGAGCACGACGCCGTCGCCGAGGACCACGCCGCTGCAAAAGACCGTGCCCTGTCCCAGCGCAGTTCCATTGCTGGTCCAAATTGTGTCGCCGAGCACCACGCCGTCGGCGAGAACCACGCCATCGCCAATGACAACTCCATCTCCAAGCACGACGCCGTTGCCCAACACCGTACCGTCGCCGAGCACGTAACCGAGGCCATAGTAGGTTTGGTACTGCGAGATAATGCTGCTTCCAGTCGCATACCAATGGCGGAAAAATATTCCGCGCGACCACCAGAATGTTTGACCGGCAATTGTCGACTGCGGACTCGGCAGCACCGTCGTGGTAAGCAGCGGACTGTCGCCGGGCGTGCTGTTAGTCAAATCCGTGCGTACCAGCTTTGCCAATCGCACCGCGCCTTCGATGTTCACCTCGCCGGTGCCCTGCTCAAGCATATTGAAGCCTTTCAACTGTTGAGCTGTGTACATCAAAATCATTTTGACCAGGTTCGGCGTCAGCTTCGGATTCGCTTGCAGCAACAAGGCGGCTGCACCGGAAACAATCGGGGTTGCCATCGAAGAACCGCTCAGGTACATCGTGCGAACCATGTTTGAATTTTTGACGCTTGCGTCGAGGAACGGATACTGACCGACGAGGTAGTTACAGTCCGACTCGGCCTCGATCAATTTGTTTCCTGGAGCGACCAGATCCGGCTTCAACAAGTTGTCATAGTGCTTCACGCCCAGCAGGTCCGTCGTGAAGCTGCGCGTCGGACCGCGCGAGCTGTACGTGGTAACTCCGTCGTCCGAGCGTGTGTCAGTGCCGAAGGTATTGGCGGCACCAACTGTTATGACCGAAGGATCGTTACCGGGCGAGTGAATCTGCCCGTAGATTTTGGTGCCAGTCGCTGTTTTGCCGTTGTTGCCGGCGGCCGCGACCACCACAACTCCCGCATCGACCAGTTTACGCGCGGCGAGACACAAAGGATCGTTCCTGTAGCTCTGAATCGCGGCGGCGCCAAGACTCAAATTGACGATACGAATGTTGTAAGTGGACTTGTTGTTCAGAATCCAATTCAACGCGCTCAGCAAGACAGAGGTTGTGCCTGAGCCCTTGGAGGTGAGCACGCGCAGATTGATAATGTTGGCGTTCGGAGCGGGCGCGGTATACGCAGACACATTCGGCTGCGAAGCATTTGTTCCCGCAGCCGCGCTCGAGGCTACGTGCGTCCCGTGACCGTATGGATCGTCGGTGCGGTTCTCACCGGTGAAGTCCTTAGTGTAAATCACGCGAGAAGTGGCGCCGCTGGGTTGCTTTAGCAGGAAGTGAGTCGTTTCAATTCCCGAATCAACAACGGCGATTCCTATGCCCGTGCCGTCCAGCGTGTAGCTCTTTCCACTTGCGTCAACTTGTTGACGCACAGCCGCAGCGCCGGTTGTTGTCTCGATGTGACCAAATGCGGCCACGGGGCGATTAAGAGAAACGTAGTCTGTCGCGTCGTTAGCGGCGATTCTCTTGATTGATGCGATTGGGCCTGTCACCGAAATCAATCCGAGTTGCGGAAACTGCTCGTTGACCACGAATCCGTTCGACTTCAATTGAGCTTTAAAAGCTTTGTTAGCATCATCAACCTGGACGATGACGCTCGCACGTTCATCACGTGAGCGCGCGCTGTCGATCATCTCGTGCAAGTCGGGCGAGATGTTATCGTCAGGACGGTCGGCACGTTCACGCTCGCGGCCGGTTGTATCTGCCGCCGACGCGTCATCGCTGTCGATCGAAATTGATTCAAACAGATTCGCCACTGATTGGTCGGTCGCAATGTAGGAACTGTAAGCTTCAGGGCTGGCGCCCGCGATAACGTAGAGACGCGAGTTAGCGATCGCCTCTTTCACGGTTGCGTTTGCAACTGCCGTGGCGCGGGTTCCGGCGTACTGATGAAGTTGATCAACGAACAGGATAATTCCACTGCCGGCTGCTGCGGCTTCGGCAAAGACTGCCTGCACACGCTGCTCAAATTGCTGAGTGGTCTTTGCGCCTTTGGCGAGCGCGTCGAGATTCAAGCTCAACAGTCGCTTTCCACGCAGTGTGTCAGGAACGTCGCCTGACACAATGCGCATTGCGATCGCGCGTGCAACTGCTGCGCGATTCACGTCGGATTCGCTTATGAGTACCTGGGCTTTAGTATTCGAATGCGCCAGCGCCGCTATGACGCGATTGATCTCTGCGTCAAAGCCGGTCAGGGCTTCAAGCTTTCCGTGCGCCGCGAGCTGCGTCAGGTCGACTGCATACTTCGAAAGCGCCGATCGACTGTTTTCCGTTGCCGTTAGGGAAGCGTCAAAGCTTTGGGCGCGGGCTGCGCGGTTGAAACTGATGCTGGCGGCAGTCGGGACAAGCAGTGCTGCCAGAGTCAGCCACGTGAGTGCGGGGGTGGCGGTAATTTTTTTCATCTTCAACATCCTCGTGAGACTTATGCTCCTAAATCTGCCAGCGGAGACGTCCACGGGCGCCGCATTGTTGGCGAGCCTTGTGCCACCAGCCCCGCGACCTAGTAAATTGTTGAAATCAGATGAATTAGTGCCACATAGAGGCGTTCCTGCAATGAGGGCGGTCAGGTCAGTTTGAACGATGACAGAGTCAGATTAGAGAATCGCCAATGAATCTCGATCGCATTGTGAGGGTGTCAAAAGAAACTCTCTTGTTGCTTCCGTGAGTGACGAGATCAACTTAGCGCAAGATAGATTCAATTCGCCGGGAGCGGTGTGAACCGATCCTCATTACGCAATATATGGTACTTCTAGGCGCTCGTTGCTTAGGTTATAATGCCCGCGCGTGGTGGTTTTGAGTTCGACACGCGGCGGCAATCACAAAAATTTAAGCAAATGTTCGAACGCTACACCGAAAAGGCGCGCAGGGTAATCTTTTTCGCTCGATATGAGGCTTCGCAGTTCGGCGCCCCTGCGATTGAGCCGGAGCATCTGCTGCTCGGGCTGATGCGGGAAGATAAGACGCTCACCGGCCGGTTCTTTCCGCGCGCGCAAATAACAATTGAAGCGATTCGCCGAGAGATCGAAGGACGGACACTGCTTCGCGAGAGGATTCCCACATCTGTTGAATTGCCGCTGGCTCCGGAAACCAAACGTGTCCTGCATTATTCCCACGAAGAATCAGATCGCTTGCAACATCGTCATATCGGCACCGAGCATTTGCTGCTTGGTCTGTTGCGCGAAGAGCGTTCGATGGCCGCGCAGATTCTGTTTGAAAGAGGATTGCGCCTAAACGCGGTGCGTGACGAAATCGCCCGACAAAGTGGCGCCGACGCGCGTCACCGGAAAGACATTCCGCACTTACTGGAGTTTTCGCGTGATTTGACTGAAGACGCTTCGAACGATCGTCTCGATCCGCTCATCGGTCGCGAAGGGGAGATCGAGCGTGTCGTGCAGATTCTCTGCCGCCGCACCAAGAACAATCCAGTGCTGATCGGTGAGCCCGGTGTCGGTAAAACCGCGATCGTTGAGGGACTGGCGCAGCGGATTGTGCGTGGAGAGGTTCCTTCATTCCTCGAAAACAAACGCATCCTTTCGCTCGACATCAGTTTGATCGTTGCGGGCACAAAGTATCGCGGTCAGTTTGAAGAGCGCTTGAAACAAATCATGCGCGAGCTGATCGACAATCCGCAGTACATCGTTTTCATCGATGAACTGCACACGTTGGTTGGTGCCGGATCGGCCGAAGGATCTCTGGATGCCGCGAACATTCTGAAGCCGGCGCTTTCGCGCGGCGAGATTCAATGCATCGGCGCCACGACGCCGGCGGAGTTTCGCAAGTCGATCGAACGTGATCGTTCACTAGAGCGGCGTTTCCAGGCGGTGAAAGTGGCGCCCCCTTCTGAAGATGAGGCGGTCGAGATCCTCGGTGGTGTGCGTGAACGCTACGAAAGTTTTCATCAGGTGCATTATGCCGAAGATGCTTTGGAAGCTGCAGTCCGACAGTCGAGCCGCTACATTCCGGATCGCTTCTTACCGGACAAAGCGATTGACGTGATCGATGAAGCGGGCGCACGCGTGAAATTACGCGTACGGGCGGAGCAGGGAAACCTCGACGAATTGAATGTGTCGTTGACGGAATGGGAACGCGCGACCTACGGTCGTGCTCAGGCGCCGATCGAAGAAGAAGATCCGGTCGTCGTAGGCGAAGTTACGCGCGGTGATATCGAAGAAGTCATAGCGCGCTGGACGGGCATCCCAATCACTTCGCTCAAGGAAGAAGAATCGAAGAAGTTACTGCGAATTGAAACCGAGTTGCACAAGCGGGTCATTTCCCAGCGGCCCGCGATATCCGCCCTCGCTCGCGCCATTCGTCGTTCGCGCGCCGGTCTGAAGAATCCGCATCGGCCCGTAGGCTCGTTTCTTTTCCTGGGCCCAACCGGTGTCGGAAAGACTGAAGTCGCTCGCTCACTTGCGCAGTTTTTGTTCGGCAGTGAGCGCGCCTTGATCCGTTTCGACATGTCAGAGTTCATGGAGAAGCATTCTGTCTCGAAACTGATCGGCTCACCCCCGGGCTATGTCGGTCACGAAGAGGGCGGCCAATTGACTGAACGCGTAAAGCGCTCACCGTACGCAGTGCTTCTGTTCGACGAAATCGAAAAAGCGCATACAGACATCTTCAATATTCTGCTGCAGGTATTCGAAGACGGAATTCTGACCGATGCGCTCGGAAATACGGTCGATTTCAAAAATACCATTATCATTATGACGTCGAACATTGGCGCTCGCTTCATTCAAAAGAGGGCATCGCTCGGTTTTCAGGGTACACATGATCTTTCCCGCGCGAAGATGGAAGAGATGGTGATGAGCGCCGTGCGCCAGACATTCAATCCCGAGTTCATCAATCGTCTGGACGAAATCATCGTTTTCGACGAGCTCGGCGATGAAGAATTGCTCGACGTCCTGCAGCTGCAGGTCGATCAAATAAACAACACGATGACGAATCACGGCTTCATCGTGCGGCTTGCGGGCGATGCGAAGCGATGGATTCTTGACAAGACTTGTTCCGATCGGTCGTACGGGGCGCGACCCCTGCGCCGTGCGCTGCAAAAATATGTTGAAGATCCGCTTTCAGAGGCACTCATCCAAGGCCAACTCGGCGACGCGTCGCTCGTGGAAATGTACGTTGATCACGGCGAACTGAACTACCGCTCGATCATGATCGATGAAGAAGGACGCGAGCAGTCCAGTGACTTACTTCTGACGCAGTAAAGTACGAGATTTATAATCGTTTATAAGAGTCCAAAGTGTGTCCCACTTTGGACTTTCGCTTTATTTTCCCGTTATAATGCGCAGCTTTGTGCGATTGGAAACTGGCAACGAGCGAAGGCGGCGGTGAATCCAAGTGCTCCCCAGGCTGCGTGGCGCCGCGGTTTGTGTTACGGTTTTCCCGAAGTAAATGTGAAATTAGTTTGGTGTTCTGAAGCGTGACTATTGCACGCCTTCACGAGAGCTAGCACAGAAGCCCTTGCCTGCGCGTGGGCTTCTGACACCGGCACTTATGCATTCATATCGCGTCGCTTGGCTTGCCGTTTTTAGCGCAATCATCGCCATCTCCACTCTCGCTTTCGCGGACTCTGCGTACGCGCAGCAGCAACCTCAACAGCAACAACGAATCGTAGAAAACGTCGATATCATCGGTAATCGGCGTCTGCGCAAGGACGATATTCTCTATTATGTCCAGACGCGTCAGGGCGACGTTTTCAACCCGACACAGGTGGAGCGTGATTTGCAAGCGATTCTCGCGCTCGGTTTCTTCGACAAAGTACAGTCGCATGTGACGCAGGAAGAAGGCCCCCGCGGCGGCATTATTGTGACCTTTTACGTCGTGGAACTCCCGATCATTCGGGATATTCAGTTCGAAGGACTGCACAGCGTTCCCGAATCGGATGTTTTGAAGACTTTTCGTGAGCGCCGCGTCGGCGTGTCGAAAGAAGCGATCCTTGATCCGGTCAAACTGAAAGCGGCCGAACGCATAATCAAAGAGTTGTTGGCGGCAAAAGGGCATCCGAATGCGACCGTTAGTTCGAACATCGAACAGGTTTCAGCAACTTCGAGCGCGATCACCTTCAATATTGTAGAAGGCGCCCGCGTACGCGTCGGCCAGATTCAGTTTGAAAGCAAAATTTTTAAGAGCGGCACGCTGCGTAGCCAAATGAAGTATGTGAAAGAGGCGGGCCTGTTCTCGCGCATCAAGGATCTAGACATTCTGCACCGCGAAAAACTCGACTATGACCTGCACCTTGTCGACAACTACATGCGATCGAAGGGCTATTTGCAGGCGCGTCACGGCGAGCCGCGCATTGAAGGCCTCGGTCGGCATCGCACTGGCTTTCCAATCCTGCCGATCCCGTTTCTCTCATCTACTGACGAGACGTTGCGGATCACAGTCCCGATCACCGAAGGGAAGCTCTACCGCATCGGTGATATGAAAATCGAAGGCAACTCGATATTTTCCGAGCAGCTCATTAAAGGCTTCATTGGTCTGAATAAGGGTGATGTCGCGAATGGCGAAGCAATCAGCAAGGCACTGTACGAGAATCTGAAAAAGGCCTACGGCGCGCAGGGATTTATCCAGTACACGGCTGAGATTCAGCCCACCTTCAAAGATAATCCGCAGAACCCCGAGGAAGGCATCGCCGATTTCCTGATCACCATCGATGAAGGCAAACAGTTCACATTGCGACGACTGGAGTTCACTGGCAACACGTTTACGCGCGACAACGTACTGCGGCGCGAAGTGTTGATTAATGAAGGAGACATTTACAACCAAAGTTATTTCGAATATTCGATCACCCGTCTCAACCAACTCGGGTATTTCAATCCGATTGATAAGGACAAGGACGCCGACTTCCGCACGAATGAAGAGGAAGCGCTGGTCGACGTGACCGTCAAGGTTTCAGAAAAAGGCCGTCAGGAAATTTCGTTCAACGGTGGTGTTTCGGGTATCGGCGGGTCGTTCTTCGGACTGCATTACTCCACGAACAACCTATTCGGTCGCGGCGAGGTGGTGGCGATTGACGTGGCGGCCGGAAATCGGCAACGGAGCTTCAGTTTCTCGTTCACCGAGCCGTACATCAAAAATCGTCCAATTACTGCCGGCTTCTCGGTTTTCGCGTATTCCCAAAAGTTCTTTGGCGAAGGCACTCCGCTGTCACAGAATCTGAATGCGCAGCAGGGTCTGTTTTCGTCGCTCGGTCTCTTCAACACGAACTCTGAGAACCTCTTTACGCGTAAGTCGTTTGGCGCATCGATATTTGCCAGTGCGCCGCTCTCTGAGTTTTATCGCAAGCGGCCATTTACGCAATTTTCGCGCATCGGCCTTTCGTATCTGTTCAGCGAGTCCAGCACCGAAGATCCGCCCGTTAACAAGTCTGGCACCCCTAATCAGTTTATTCCGGTTGTCTATGCTCAGCCGAACATCATCACCAGCCGCGTGACGGGCACGTTTGTTTACGATGCGCGCGATTACAAAGGCAGCATCGATCCAACATCCGGACGTTCGCTATCGGTCGGACTCTCGCTGTCTGGTTTACTCGGCGACGTGCGCACGTATCAGCCGACGATTGAATTCACTCAGTTCTATCCCATGCGCAACAAGAAGAGCGCCCATCCGCACGTGTTCGGCTTCCGTATTCAAGCGGGCACGACCGGATCGTTGTTTAGTGTATCTGACAAGGTTAAGAACGCGAACTCGCTCGCCTTCGTCGACGGTGTCCCAATCTATGAAAGATATTTTCTGGGCGATGAGTTTTCGATTCGCGGCTATCCGACACGCGACATCAGCCCCTTTGCGCCGTTGGACTTTTATCTGACGTCGCGCAACGTGTTTTTGTCCACGCAAGGGACTGCCACGGCAACTGCGGATACGGGGTTGCCTGCGTCGCTAGCGAACGTTGGACTTTTTACCGGTCCCACAGGCAACAACGCCGTGAAACTAAGTCGGGTGTGGACGCGCATCGGCGGCGACACACAGGTGCTCGGAAACTTCGAATACCGAATTCCGGTGTTTGGCCGGGCTGTGCAGGCGGCTTTCTTTACCGACATCGGCTCGTCATTCAACTTACGAACGAAAGGTGATCAAAGTTACTCAAGCCAGTTCCTTACGGATCAACCTTTTCTGCAGACTGTTGGTTTCATTACCTGTCCGCGCTTGGCATCTGGAGTCGCGCCCGTCTCGTTGAGTTCCGCCGTATTCTGCGGGCATCCACAGTTTGCGATATCACCGATACTCAGCCTCGTCGCGCGCGATAATCATTTAGTATCGCAGGCCGAATTGGATGCTGCACAGACTGGCATCCTGGATCCGACTACACAGATGCCATTCGGATTCCAACCCGTGTTTGTGCGCGGCGAGGCGCAAACCACCACCGTGGCGCGATTGAGCGAAAGCAAGTTTGCCAGCATCGGCGATTTTGCCACCAGTCTCGGCGCAGAACTTCGCTTCCAAGTTCCGATTCTCAACGTGCCTTTTCGCCTGATTTATGCTTATAATCCTCGGGCTCGGAAAGACCAGTTCATTGACGGATTTCCGTTTATTTTCAACGAGCAAAAAACCACCTTTAGGTTTAGCGTGGGCCGAACCTTCTAGTTAATCTGATCTGTGCAGTGAAGAATCGCGCAGGCAAACCAAACTGGCGAGTAGAACAACTAACAGTCAGTTCAAATCGCCTTTGAATTTTAAGGAGTATTACGAGAAGTTTATGAAGATATTTCGTGCGACAGCCGCGGTCGCTTTTTTCGTGGCAGTAATGGCGGTTTCAGCATTTGCACAACCGCGTAGCGGTCAAGGCGCCGGAACCAGCCCTGTCCGTCCGACTGCAACCCCCGCCCCGACGTCGTCGTCCACGTCTGTAAACGTGCCGGACAGCAAAGTCGCGGTAATCGATAGTTCAGCATTTGCAGATGAGAAGCAGGGAATTACCAGGTTCGTTGCCGCTCTGAAGAAGGTTGACGCGGAATTCCAGCCGCGCCGCGCTGAACTTCAGGGCCTGCAACAACAGATAGACAAATTGACTGGTGATCTACAGAAGGCCGCTCAGGTTCAGGATCCGAAAGTTACCCAACAGCAGCAGGATAAGATCGACCAAAGGAAAAAAGATGCGCAGCGCAAAGCCGAAGACGCCGAGGCTGCGTTCAACAAGCGGATGCAGGAAGTGCTTCCGCCGATTTATGATGACATTGGAAAAGCGCTCGAGACCTTCGCCAAAGCCCGCGGGATCAATTTGATCCTCGACGTGTCAAAAGTGCAGGGTGTTTTCGCCTTGAGCGATGCCATCGACATCACCAAAGCCTTCATCGCGGACTATAACAGCCGGAATCCGGCGACTGCGTCATTAACGACGCCACAGTAACGGATGCGCATCGGTTTGCATTTCGTCTGGAATGCGGAGATCGGCAGCCGTGCCCATCTCCGCATTTCGACTTAGTAACTGCTACGAGAGATGAGAAACCCCTTCTTACTATTGTTGGTATTGACATGTGCGGGTCTTGCGCACGCGCAAGGAACCGGATCCCCGGCGTCGGTTCCGGCGGGAAAGATCGCCGTTATTTATTCAGAGGCGTTTCAGGATCCGAAAGACGGTATCGTCAAGTTCGTTGCCACAATCAACAAGCTGAACGCTGAATTTAAGACGGTTCAAGATGATCTGAGTCAAACGGCCGCGCGATTGCGCACCATGCAGGACGAAATTAACAGGATGCAGCAAGGTAACCCCGCCGCGACACCTCAACAGATTCAGGCGAAGATCGATCAGTTCGACGAGCAGAAAAAAGTCTACGATCGCAAGGGCGACGACGCAAAAACCAATTACGCGCGACGGCGCGCCGAACTGCTCGGCCCACTGCAGGAAGACGTCGGCAGAGCACTTGATGGCTTTGGAAAGGCTCACGGCATCACCATGATTCTCGACGGCAGCCAGCTGCCGCTTGTCTATGCGGCCGACGGCCTCGACGTTACGAAAGCCTTTATTGCTGAATACAACAGTAAGAATCCCGCGACCACAACAGCCGCGACACCGCGACCTTAGCTAACTCGATTTTCAGACTCATGCTGCTCAAGGTCTGAACAATCCAACACGTATGGAAACTGTTCTGGATTCTGAAGCGATTAAGAAAGTTCTTCCGCACCGATATCCCTTTCTGCTGGTCGATCGCATTATTGAGTTGGTGCCTCGCGAACGAGTCGTTGGTATCAAACAAGTCACGATCAACGAATCGTATTTTCAGGGTCACTTTCCCGGGGCACCGGTGATGCCGGGTGTCCTGGTAATTGAAGCGATGGCGCAATGCGGAGCGATTCTGGCATTGCGCGAAATCGAAGACCGCGATCAGAAGCTCGTGCTGTTCACCGGAATTAAAGAGGCGCGATTTCGCCGCCCTGTAGTTCCCGGCGACACGCTGGTGCTGGAAGTTACCGCGCTGCGGACAGGCTCGCGGATTCAACGCATGCGTGGCGAAGCCAAAGTCGATGGCGAAGTGTGCGCTGATGCAGAGCTAACCAGCGTGATCGCCAATCGCGAGTGATCTTCCGCACATGAGTTCTCCAATTACACAGAAATTGCAATCTGCACAGATTCATCCGTCCGCGATCGTCAGTCCGCGCGCGCGCATCGGACGTGACTGTTGCGTCGGTCCATATGTGACGATCGGCGATGATGTCCAGTTGGGCGACCACGTCCGTATTGACTCGCACTGCGTCGTGGATGGGCGCACAACAATTGGTGAAGATTCGCACATTTATCCCTTTGTTTCGATTGGGTTGCCCCCGCAGGATTTGAAATTCGCCGGCGAACAAACAGAAACAATAATCGGCCGTCGCAATCGCATTCGCGAATTCGTTACCATTCATCGCGGCACTAAAGGAGGCGGCGGAATCACACAAATCGGCGACGACTGTTTTCTCATGGCACAGGCGCACGTGGCGCACGATTGTCTGATCGGCAACCATGTGATCATGGCAAACGCTGCAACTCTGGCAGGCCACGTAACTGTTCACGATCGTGCAAACATCGGCGCGTACTCAGGCGTCCATCAATTCTGCCGCATTGGCCGCGAAGCGTACGTGGGCGGTTATTCAGTCGTGGTAAAAGATGCGCTGCCCTTCGCGCTCACGGTCGGCAATCACGCAAAGTGCTATGGTTTGAACAAGGTGGGCGCGCGCCGGCGTGGCTACTCTCCGGAAACGATTGATGCACTGCACCACGCGTTTCACTTGTTGCTTTCCGCAAAGTTGAACACGACCCAGGCGATCGAATGTATTCGCACGGAAATCGTCGGTGTTCCTGAAGTCCAGGAGTTGGTTAATTTCATTGAAAGTTCGAATCGGGGGGTTGTCAAATAAGGGCTTTCAGCCGAATGGAAATCTTCGGTCTAAACATCGCCAGCAGCAGCCAAGATCCGAATGAACGCGGATGGATCGATCCACGCACCCGAAAGTTTGTATACCTGCCGATTGAGGAAACATTCGAAACCAATCCACCTGCCCCAACATTTGCCGAACTGGGATTCTCCACTCTTAAGTTTCCGCACCACCAAGTTCACGTTGACCCGGAATTTGACACTTATACTTATGGTCACGTTGCCAGGTTTGGCGACAGTTGTCTCTGGCGCATGAAAAGAGGAGATGTTCTCTTCTTCTTCGCGACCTTAGATTTGTTGCCGCACCTGCGAAATTGGGGGCTTTATATCCTTGGACATTTCTTCGTCAGCAGAGTTCTGGACACCCGCGGGATGAATCAGGATGAAATAAGAAATCTAAAGGGATTTGAAAACAATGCCCACGCAAGACAGACAAAACGAGTTGTTCAGTTACTTGTTAAAGGCAATCGCAAATCACGCTTATACAAACGCGCCATTCCACTTTTCGGATCCTCACGACAATCACTGTCTTCATCGCGATTTTGCTGGTCGACTGACCACTGTCACTGGACAACCAATAGCCGGGAAGACTTGGCACAGATGGCTTCTTCATTCTCGTGATGTTCAGATCGTTAAGCAGTTATCAGGTAGATAATCTCAAGCACATAATGAAGCTCGGTTTAATCGCTGGCAATGGAAGCTTTCCTTTTCTTGTCGTCGAAGGTGCGCGCAAAGCCGGAGTCGAAGTCGCCGTGGCCGCTATCCGCGAAGAAACGGATCCACAAATCGAAGAAATTGCTGACAACGTCACTTGGGTTGGCGTGGGACAGCTCGGCAAGATGCTGCGCTTTTTCAAGAATGAAGGTGTCGAAAAAGCGATCATGGCTGGCCAGGTCAAGCATGTACAGATATTCAGCAGCTCAATTCCTGATCTGCGCATGGTGAAGATGTTGCTGCGGTTGCCGCGGAAAAATACGGACGCTTTGATTGGCGCAGTCGCCGACGAATTGGCGAGCGAAGGGATTGAGCTGATCGACTCGACGCATTTTCTGAGTGACTACTTGCCGCAGTCCGGCACGTTGACGAAACGAGCGCCCGACGAGCGCGAACATGCCGATATTGAATACGGTCTGGAAGTCGCACATGAAATTGCGCGTCTCGATCTCGGCCAAACCATCGTCGTTCGCGATCGAGCATGCGTAGCGATCGAAGCGATGGAAGGCACTGATGCGGTAATTCGTCGCGCGGGTGAGCTTGCGCGCGGACGCCTGACGGTGGTGAAAAATGCGAAGCCCGATCAGGATATGCGCTTTGATGTCCCCGTCATCGGCCTTTCGACGATCCAAACCATGATTGATGCGGGCGCGACGTGTCTGTGTCTCACCGCCGGTAAGACGCTGATGTTCGAACGCGATGAAGTTTGTGCGCTCGCAAACAAGCACAAGATCGCGATCGTTGCCGTTGACTCGCGCTAGTCCAACAGCTTGACTTGCGCGCGTTTTGGGGCTAAAAAGCTCGCCATCGTCCCGGACTAATCTGGTTCACTTCGCATATTGTTCGTCTAAGTTTCTTTGCAGGGGAGGATTATCATGGCATTGCGTTTAGGAGACACCGCGCCGAACTTTTCGGCGGCGACGACGGAAGGTCAGATCGATTTT
>CBFHBA010000014.1:0-109195 GCA_965653675.1 uncultured bacterium | reverse complement strand
TATTCATATTGCTGTAGCGCACTCTGTTGTTCCTGCAACTCTTTAAGCCAGGAAAGCACGCGTTGGTCCGACGCAACGTGCGTTCTTAGAGGCAGCGTATTGATGAAGAGTCCGACCATTGAGTCGACAGAGTCCAAAGTTGCGGGTCTGCCTGCGATAGTCACTCCAAAAACAACGTCATCTTGACGGCTGTAACGACTCAGCAAGAGCGCCCAGGCTGCCTGTGCGAGCGTATTAAGAGTGAGCCGGTGTCGTCGGGCAAAATCCCGCAAGTGAGCGGAGGCCGGCTCGGAAAGTTGAATGCGGCGATTGGCATACTGCACACCTTCCTCAGTTGTTTGATTTGCGTTTCGCTCGATGGCAGGAGAAGTTGGCTCAGTGAAACCAGCTAGAGTTGACCTCCAGAAACACTCGGCGGCATTTTTGTCCTGGCGGCTGAGCCACGCGATGTACTTGCCATACGGAATAGCGGGCAACAGAGCGGGTTCACGGCTTTGCGTTAAAGCATCATAGATTGCAAAGAAATCTTTCAGGAGCAGAGAGCGCGACCAACGATCAAGCACCATATGATGCCGGCTGAAGAGGAACTTGTGCTCATCTTCAGCGAATCTAACGAGCGCGATACGAATCAGAGGTGCCTCACTGAGCACAAATCCCTCATTGCGATCAGTTTGAATGAACGACTGAAGCTGTTCTTCGCGTTGGCTACCGGTCAAAGGTCGCCAGTCATGTTTCGTCACAGAAAGTTTTACTTCCCGGTAAACTGCTTGCACAGGCTTTTCCAGATCTTCCCAAAGAAACGCGGTACGCAAAATGGAATGCCTTTGTACAACTCGTGCCCAGGCCTCCTCGAATGCCGGAACATTCAGCTTGCCTTTGATGGTAAATAACGATTGCTCGAAATACACGCTCGAATTGGGAGAGTACAGACAGTGAAAGAGCATACCCTGCTGCATCGGAGAGAGCGGGTAAAGGTCCTCCAGGTTCTGAATCTTGCTGAATTCGGTTCTGCTATTAACTGTCATTGCTGGTTTGTGTCGAGGTTTTTTGAGAGTGCTTTTTCGAGACACCCCTTTAGTTTCTCCACCAACTCTGCAACGTATGGTTCTTCACGCATCGAAGTATGAGTGCCAGGAACGACGTACAGATCAAGGCCACCGTCTGCCAGTCGACGCCAGCCTAAGCGATTGTCCTCAAAATCGGTCTTTGCGTCTCTGGCAAAGAACAAAGTAATTTTTCCGGGATATTCACGCTGCCGTGGTACGTACCGTTGTTCAGCAGAAAGAATAGTGGTTATCGTGCGCACTAAAGCAGCGTCGACACCACTGTCATCTACAAGCAGCTCTTGGATCTGGCCATCTGTATTGTTCAACTTTCGCGAACCGTTATGCTCCTTAGCTCCTTCCCTGATCAGTCGTCGTTTCACACTATTGCGAACTTCACTCGCGTAGTGTCCTGGCCCGGACTCCCTCAGATGACCCAAATGGCAACGCACTCGCTTTGCCATCGTGTACACAGGACAATTGGTATTCAACATTGCCAATAGGGCAACTTCCTGATTCTGGGCTAAAAGTTGTTGAGCCATTTCGTAAACGACGAGTCCGCCGAAAGAAGCCCCCAGCAAAAAATACGGACCCTCCGATTGAACAGCGCGTATCTCCTTGACGTAAAGAGTTGCCATTTCTTCTACCGTCGTGAGCGGGCTGGTTCGTCCGTCCAGCCCCGGAGCCTGGAGAGCATAGACCGGCTGGTTATTGCCGAGGTGACGGGCCAGTGGGCGGTATATCAGAACATTCGCGCCGGCGGCATGTACGCAGAAGAGCGGCGGCCGCGAGCCCTCCGGCTGAATCCCGACCAGCGAAGACCATCGTTGAGACGTTTCTGAGTCGCGCAGACAATCCGCTAATTGTTCGATCGTGGGGAACTGAAACAGAGTGGCCAGCGGCAGATGCTTGCCCAGGCGGTTCTCAATCTGGGCGAAGAGTCGCGCGGCCAGTAACGAATTTCCACCAAGCTCGAAGAAATTATCGCGCACGCCAATCGATTTTAGCTGCAATACGTTGGTCCATAATGTTAATAATTGTTCTTCCAAACGATCCCGGGGCGCAACGTAAGCTTCTTCTAAGTCTGGTCGAGATGCATTGAGGACCGGCAGCGCATGACGGTCGACTTTGCCATTGGGTGTCAACGGCAACGCATCCAATTCCACAAAGATCGCGGGACACATATACTCAGGAAGTTTAGTCTTGACGAAGTTCCGTAATTCGCTCCAGAGTTTTGCCGCGCCGTCTGCCGGCTTTACGGACGGGACAACATATGCCACCAACTTCTCTTGTCGTACTACAACGGCGACATCTCGTACGAGGCTCTGGGATCGCAACACTGCTTCAATTTCTCCCAACTCGATTCTGAAGCCCCGCAGCTTTACCTGATGGTCGGTGCGACCGAGGTATTCGATATTGCCGTCCTCCAAATACCGCCCGAGATCTCCTGTGCGGTAGATTCGGCCGTCTTTGTTTCCGAATGGATCCGGAATGAATCGGTCGCCAGTTAGGTCTGCTCGCTTCAGATAACCGCGCGCTAAACCGGTCCCACCGATGTACAGCTCGCCTGGCACTCCGACCGGAACCGGCTGAAGGTGTCCGTCCAGAACGTATACCTGCGTATTCGCGATCGGCCGGCCGATGGGCACTATCTGCCTCTCGTTGCTGCTTCCACAGTCCCAATAAGTTACGTCCACTGACGCTTCGGTCGGCCCATATAGATTGTGCAAGTCCGCCTTCAACTGCAGCCTACACCGTTCCTTCAGCTCGAACGGCAGGGCCTCTCCGCTGCAGAACACTCGCTTTAGACTCCCGCACGCTCCAACTCCCCGATCCTCCAAAAATGCAGCCAACATCGACGGCACAAAGTGAATCGTCGTGATTTGTTCCCGCTTGATTACTTCCACCAGATACGTCGAGTCACCGTGTGCTCCTGGCTCCGCCATTACCAGTCGCGCCCCAGTCATCAAAGGCCAGAAAAACTCCCACACCGAGACATCAAAGGTGAATGGTGTCTTCTGCAACACGCTATCCTGCTCGCTCAGACCATATGCCTCTTGCATCCACTGAAGCCGGTTGCTGATTCCCTCATGAGTGATCATTGCGCCCTTAGGTTTGCCGGTCGAACCGGATGTGTAAATGACATAGGCGAGATTCTTGGCTTCAGGTTTGGTGGCGAGATTCTGATCGCACTCATTATTAATAGCTGGCCAGTCTGCATCCAGACAAACTATCTCAGCCCGGGTAGCCGGAAGCTGCAGTTTTATCGATTCTTGAGTCAAAAGAAGTCTGGCTTCTGAATCCTCCAACATGAAATCCAACCGACTTGTGGGATATGCCGGATCCAGTGGGAGGTAGGCTCCCCCGGCCTTGAGTATTCCCAGCAGGCCCACAATCATGTCCAGTGAGCGCTTCACGCAGATTGCCACCAGTACCTCTGGTCCAACGCCACGCTTTCTCAGGTGGTGCGCCAACTGATTAGCTCTCCGGTTTAACTCGGCATAAGTTATTTCTTTGGATTCGAACGCTGCGGCGATGGCCTTGGGCGTCAGATCAACCTGGGATTCAAATAGTTGCAGAATAGATTGGGCATCGTCTGCGAATCCTTCGGTGTTATTCCAGTCAATCAGAATTTGCTTTCGCTCAGGCGAGGTCAGCATCGGCAAAGCGAAGACTCTCTGATCCGGATTGTTAACGACGCCAAATACTAATGTCTTAAAGTGGTCCGCAAAACGCTGAATCGTCGTGCGATTGAATAAGTCTGTATTGTAACGAAAACGGCAGTCGAGATAGCTCGAGTTCTCAAAGACATCGAGCGCTAGATCAAACCTGGTGATGCCGTCGTCAAACGCAAATTCTTCGAGCGTGAGTCCGGAAGGTGCTATCCAGGGCTTCGTTTGCTGAAAATTGAACGCCACCTGAAATACAGGCGGACGGCTCAAGCTCGGCTCAAGCTCAAGCTCATCAAGCAGTTTTTCGAAGGGCACAAAGTGCGCCTGGGCTTCGAGTTTGGCGTTACGTATACCAGACAGCAACTCGCGAAAAGTTGGATCACTCGACAAACTGGTGCGGAGACTCAAGAAGCTGGCGAAAGGGCCAATGAGATGTTTAGCCTCTGCACTGCGGTTCGAAACCGAATAGCCAACGACGAGATCATCTTGTCCGCTGTGGCGAGCTAGCGCAACGTTAAAAGCAGTAAGCAATACCGTCGCGAGTGATTCACGTACGCTCACTCCGATCGCATCAAGCTGTTCGACCACTTCACTCTCTAACTCTACCGAAACGGACCCGCCATGCCACGAACGCACAGGTGGCCGCGCACGATCAACCGCGAGTTCGATTACCGTTGGAGCGCCTCTCAATTTTGCTCGCCAAAAGTCCAGCGCGGCGCTAATGCTTGCGTTCTCGTTCAGTTTTCGCTGCCACAATGCGTAGTCTGCATACTGAATTTCCAGAGGCGAGTTGGACCAGACGCCCTGATTCGCAAAAGCCTTGTACCCTGTCCATAACTCATCAATCAGAATCTGTAACGACGAATCGTCGCAGACAATACGGTGGAGACTCAGTAGCAGCACATGCTCGGTTTCGCCAAGTCGGAACAAAGTTGCTCGCAGCAGCGGTCCCAGCGTGAGATCAAACGGCCGCTGAGCCGCAGCTTGGGCTAATTCTCGAGCCTTCGCTTCACGTTGATTCACAGGGTCATGCGAGAGATCGATTAGTGAAATCTCAATGGTCCTGTTTGCCGCTATCAATTGCGGTTTGCTGTCCCTGTCTGAATAATGCTGATTTGTCGCAAATGTTGTTCGCAGAGACTCGTGACGGTTGCTGATTGCTTGCAGTGCTCGCTGCATCAAATCCAGTTTCAGTTGACCTGTAATTTTGATCGCGCGAGAAAGAGTTCCGGAGGCATCGCCTGGATTAATTTGCTCAAGAAACCATAATCGTTCCTGAGCAAATGAAAGCGGTAATGGTCCATCTTGGTCTCTGGACCGAAGCCTTGGTTGAATTCGGGCAAAATCATCCTGTCCGGCAAGGGGTGCGGCGATCAGCTGATCCGCACCTTGCAAATTCATATTCTGGCGTCTAAACGTGACCGGCATGATTTTCTTAATCACGAAGCCTGGCCAGCACCTTATCCAGTTCTTCCTGAGTCAGTTGGGCGCTCGGAAAATCAGAAGGCGACGGCTTGATGTTCCCGCTGGATCGAGATTGCGCAATCAGGTTGCGCAATTCCCCGACAAAACTATCAGCCAGGCGCGTTATGGTTTCCTGATGATAAATGCTCTCGCTGAAAGTCCATTCCACCTGCAGCTTGCCCGTTGAAATCGCCGCAATAATGTTAATGAGATATGCGCGTTCGGCTTTTGAGCTCTGCGCCGGTCCACTCGACTGAGATGCCAAACTAAACATTGAAGAATCGAGCAAGATGCGATCGAGCTGGCCCAAATAATTGAACCTCACTTCAGGTTGCGCCAAGCTCCGCAGCTGCCTGGCCACGAGCGTATCGCCGCTTGCATACCTAAGCAGTCCATAACCGATGCCACGGCTGGGAATGGCGCGCAATTGGTCTTTCACCGATTGCAGCGTTTCAACTCCTGTTTGCGCCAGCGGGCATTCAAGACGGACTGGAAAGATCGTCGTAAACCACCCAATCGTTCGAGAGAGGTTTTCCTCGTTGAGGATTTCCTCCCTCCCGTGTCCCTCAAGATCAACGAATAGCGACGGCGAACCAGTCCACCCGACAAAAGCCCGGACGAGTGCTGTCAGCAAGACTTCGTTAATCTGAGTACGGTAAGCAGCCGGAACGTCTTGTAACAAAGCACGGGTCTCATCGGAGTTCAGTGAAACGGAGACTGTCCGCGACGCCGCCACGGTGTTTGCTCCGCCCGTTTTATCCATCGGTAGTCGCGCGGAGGAGTTATTGCCCAGTGCGAGCCAGTAAGACAATTCATCGCGGAGACTGTTCGATCGTGCGTGTTCTGTCACTCGTTCGGCCCAGGTTTTAATTGAAGTCGTCTTCGCGGGCACCGATGGCTTTTGGCCGAGAGTAAGCTGCCGATAGATAGTCTGTAAGTCTTCGAGCAGAATGCGCCACGAGACACCATCCATGACTAGATGATGGATAACGATTAGGAGATAGTTGTTCCCTTGTGTGCCGCCGTCAAATAGCGCGACGCGTATTAAAGGACCATCCTGAAGATTTAAGGTTGTGTGCAATCTTTGTGCGTAACGCGCAAGCGCTTCCGACTGTTCGGTCTCGGCGAGTTGTGACAGATCAACGATCTCGAAGGGGACGTCGTCGTGCGGCGGGGCAATGGCTGCCTGCCAGCCGTCTGCAGTTAGGCTAAACCGCATCCGTAACGCGTCGTGGTGGAGCAAAACTTCTTCAATTGCTTTGGCATATAAGGATGCGTCCGCCCGTTCATTAACCTCGAGAAGCATCGCCTGATTGTAGTGATGCAGCTCAGGTTGATTCAGTTCAAAGAAACGCTTTTGCACTGGCGTCAGCGGAACGGGCCCCGTAATTATTCCCTGCTCCGCGACCGTATTTGGAATTCCCGCAACCCTGGCGAGTTCCGCTACCGTCTGATGTTGAAATAACTGGCGTGGCGTTAGACCTAATCCGGCCTGGTTTGCTCTCGCTATGATCTGGATGCTGAGAATTGAATCTCCTCCCAAATCGAAAAAGTTGTCGTGCACGCCAATGCGATCGATTCCTAGAACGTTGGACCAAATCTTCGCCAGCACCTCTTCGACCGGGTCACGCGGTGCGGTGAAAACGGTACCACGGTCCGCCCGAGAGTGATCTGGCACCGGCAGCGCCTGTCGATCGACCTTTCCATTCGCCGTCAGGGGCAAACGATCGAGAAAGACGAAAACGGAAGGCACCATGTATTCGGGTAGTCTGCTCTTCAGAAAAGCTCTCAGTTCGGCAGAGTTGATCTGAGTACGATTGCGCGTGACAACATATGCGACCAGTCGGTTGTCACCCGCTTGATCCTGCCTCGCGAGAACGACACACTCTGCGAGCCCTTCGTACCCAAGCAATGCGATCTCGATCTCGCGCAGCTCGATACGATAACCGTGAATCTTTACTTGATCATCTGCCCGCCCCAGAAACTCAATTCGGCCATCACGCAGATAGCGGGCGAGATCTCCTGTCCTGTACAGACGCTCGCCAGTGCTGCTGAAGGGACTGGGAATGAACTTTTCAGCAGTCGCCGCTGGGCGGTTGATGTAGCAGCGCGCCAGGCCCGCGCCGCCCAGATGCAGTTCGCCTGACACGCCGATCGGCGCTGGCCGCAGTTGTTGGTCGAGAATGTAAGCTTGCATGTTTGGGAGCGGGTGACCAAGTGGTACGGTAAACGACGAGCGCTCGCTGTCTTCTGCATCCAGACGGTTAGTAATAGCGCCCACAGTCGCTTCAGTTGGTCCATAGTGATTCAGGACAACGCAAGCCGGCGCCAACGAGCCGAGTTGTTCCACTAAACTCCACGGGCAGGCTTCGCCGCCAAGTACCAGGCGCTGGCGCGGCAGCAGGCTGTCAGTAGGCAACGCCGCCAGCAGCGCAGTCAGATGGGTGGGGACTATTTTCAGACAGTCGATGAAATGCTGGTTGAAATATGCCGCCAACCTGTCAGGATCAGTCGCGCGCTCCTCGGCAATCAGATGCAGCGTGCCTCCTTTACATAAAGAGGGAAAAACCGCTGTATTCCCCAAATCCGCTGCGATGGTGGAGACGGTTGCAAAGCTGCTGCCCGGCTCTAAAGCCAGGGCTTCCCAGATGGCGTTAATGTAATTGAGTAATTGCCTATGTTCGACCGCCACTCCTTTGGGCCGGCCCGTGGATCCGGAAGTAAAGATCACGTAAACCAGATTCTCAGCCGCGACAGCGGTGAGATGATTATCGGGACTCTCTTTGGCGATCAAGTCAGCGCTAGTATCGAGGTAGACGACGTCTTCTAGTGGTTCACTTAAACCGGTCGTTAATCCAGAGCTGCTGACCAGTAGGCGCGCGCCCGCATCTTCGAGAATCATCTGGTGCCGCGAGGGCGGTACACTCGGATCGAGCGGAACAAAAGCACCACCTGCCTTTAAGATCCCCAGCATCGCCACGATCAGCTCCACGCTACGATCCAGACATAACCCGACCGGCACCTCTGGTCCAACGCCCAGCTTTACCAGGTAATGCGCGAGCTGATTTGCACGCGAGTTCAATTCCCTGTAAGTGAGCTGTTTATCTTCACAAATTATGGCAACCTGATTCGGCCTTAAGCGGACCTGCTCCTCGAACAACGAGCAAATTGAGTGGCCGAGTGAATATGAACGTTTTGTGTCGTTAAATCCTGAAACTATCAGTTGACGTTCCGACTCACTCAAAGCGTTGAGATCGCGAAGCGCAGCCTCCGGCCGTCTACTCGCGTCTTCTATTAAGGACGTCAGTTGGTCGGCAAGACGTCGAATGTCGTCAATGAAAAACAAGCTCGCATCAAATTGCAGCGTGGCACCGAACCGTTCCTCGCACTGCTTGATTACAAATTTGATTTTGAACCGGTCGATGAATGCTTCGTTTTCATAAATCGTGAGCGCCAAGCGGGTCGCGCGGTAGGTCTCAACCGGCGTGTGATACTCAAAGCAGAAGGGAAAGAAACGAGACGTTTCATTGTCGCTGAGTGGAGAGTTCTCCCGCGTGAAATATTCCTGCCATCTTTGCGCCTCACGCTCCTTGGCGCTCGTTTCCCGCAAGAGTTTCTCGAAAGAAAGCTCAGCCGGCACATCGCTGGGTAACGGTACAAATCTTGAAAACAGTCCAATGCCATCTTCCAATTCCGCAAACTTTCGTCCATCAACGGCCAGGCCAGTTACGATTTTCCAATAACCGGTCAAGCGTGAAAGCAGTACTTGCCAACAAGCAAGGGCGAACGAGGAAGGTGTGACCTCAAGCCGCCTCGTAATCGCTTTGATTCGCACGCCCGTGTCCGCTGAGATTTCAAAGGGCACCGTCGTGGGCTGAAAGGATCCATCTGAAACAGTCTGCCTTTCAAAAGCAAGTTTTTGCGCCTCAAGCTCGGAGAGATCTTGCCTCCAATATCTGGCGGCCAAACCGGCTTCTGTTTCAAGCAATTCATTCTGCCATTCAGCAAAGTCCGCATACTGCATCGGCTCGATATCGAAAGCTTTCTCAGGCTCTGAAAACGCCGTGTAAGCCATCGCGATTTGACGAACCAAACGTTCAAGCGACTGAGCATCGGCACAAGCCGCTGGCAAGCTGATGATCAGGTGGTGTTTGTCGGCGGACTGCTCGATCAAATGACAATTCAGGAGAGGAAGTTGTTCATGGTCTAACTTGCGCGCGGCAACATTAACGAAGAGCGCCTTGATCTGTGACTTTTGTTCTTCGACGCTGATGTGTTTCAGGTCATGCTTAGTGAAGACTATGTCTGGATGGTCCGAGATCACCTGAACCGGAATTGTCATCCCAGGCAATAGTTTGAACGTGGTGCGTAAACTCTCTTGTTTAGAGACGACTTGAAGAATAGCTCGTTGCCAAGACTCAACATTCAAGTTGCCCTCGATTCGCACGGCGCACAACGCAGTACGGTCAGACAGCCCCAATATCCACAAACGTTTCTGTTGTGGCGAAAGACGATATCCTTCGATGATTTCGTGCGACATCTTGTGTCCGTCTTAAGCAAGCAGGCTACCAAATGGCTGGCCCATTCCAACTACGATCTTGCGCGCTCCTCGATATGGTCTCCGTCCATGTGCCGTCAGCATATTGTCGAGCAATAAAATGTCTCGCTGCTGCCAGCGAAAGACTACCGCTTCCCCTTCATAAACTGCTCTAATGTGCTCAAGATCACGCTCGTCAATTGGAGTCCCGTCACCGTAAAAGGCATTGCGCGGTAGCTCGCCGCCGGACGATTTCAGCAGCAAGTCACGAATCGGCGACTCCAAACTTGAGAGGTGAAAGAGATGCGCCTGATTGAACCAGACCAGTTCAGCGGTGCGTGGATGTTGCGCGATGGCCTGGCAGACGTCCGCCGTGGACAACGTTCCATCTTTTTTCCACTCAAACTCAATTCCCGCCCGGCGGCAAAAATCTTCAATGTCGTCGCGGTTCTCAGTCTGAAAAACATTCTGCCAGGTAAGATCGAGCCCTTCGCTATAGTTTCGAATGTAACGAACCTTCCGCCGGCTGAAGCGTTCCCGAATTGAACCGTCTATTCGCTGGTACACCTTGCGACTATCAGCGATCGGAGTTTCGCCACCGTCTTCCGCCGCCTCCATGCAAAAGAAACCGATTATCATCGGCCACCGGCGCGCGTAAGACATCTCGTTATGTAGCGGAATAGTCTGATGCGCCGGATACTCGGTAGAAGTGTAAATCTTCCCCTTCACCTTTGTGCGAGGCGTCGATCGATAAGAGTAATCGAGTAATTCACCGGCCAATAACTGCATGAATTGTTCGAAATCAGCCACCGTATTCACATCGAAGCCACGAAAGAGCAGCGCGCCGTATCGCAAAAGTTCTTGCTCGACATGCGACCGGTTATTCGCCGTCCAATCAACCAGACTAAGACCTTCAACTGCCGGCTCCAGCAACAATGGTAACGTGCCGCTATCCCGGAGCAACCTTTCTTTCACCAATTGTCCTGGCGAGAGCTTAATGCGCTTTCGCTTTCGCCGACTGGGTGACTCTATCGGGTCCGAGTGATCCAAGTATCCTCCACGTTTGTTGGTTGCGCTCCCGTCACTGCTTTGCGCTTAACTGATCTCAGTTTTCGCCGGCTTGATTCTTCGCGCTGTTGGGTTAACTGTTCTTGATAGTCGTGGCCGACCTTTGCGAGTCGAACGCGCCAAGTACTCAAGCGAGACTCAGTCTGATCGGTAATCAACGCCAGCAGTTCTTGAAACTGTTTTTCGATCCGCGCAACTGACTCAGGTTCAAACAAGTCGGTGCTATAGTTTAAGGTCCCTTGCAGTCCGTCGCCCGTTTCCCATAGCGTCAGCTGCAGATCATGTCTGGTGGCTGCGCTATCGATGGTGAGTGACTCGCTTGTTAGATCGAAGAACTCTTCGTGGTCTGTCTGCGCGTTCTGCAATACAAACCAGACCTGAAAGAGCGGGTTGTGACTCAGTGTTCGTGCCGGGTGCAATTCCTCCACGAGTTTTTCAAAAGGTACATCCTGGTTGGTAAGCGCGCCGAGTGCGACGTCGCGAATCTGCAGCAACATCTCGTTGAAATCGGGATCGCCCGAAAACCTTCCACGCAGCACAATGGTGTTGATGAAATTTCCAATCAAGTTTTCAGTTTCAACGCGGCTGCGACCAACGATAGGTGAACCAACTACGATATCGTCATCATCGGTGATACAAGCAAGGAGCGCCTGAAACGCTGTCAAAAGCGTCATGAAAAGAGTCGCCCGCTTTTCACGCCCCAATGCCTTTAGCTTGTCCGTAATGTCTTTCGTAATTTTTAGGGGATGCTTTGCGCCACGGAAACTGCGCACGGCAGGCCGTGGCCGATCGGAAGGCAGATCGATCGTCGCGGGCGCATCGGACAATTTCTCGATCCAGTAATCAATTTGCCGTTTGACGTTTTCATTGCTGACTGAAAGTCTCTGCCACGCAGCAAAATCAACGTATTGCATTGATAAATCGGGCAACGACCATTTGCCGTTACCCACAATGGCGTTGTAGTGAGATGCCAGCTCGCTTAAGAGGATGCCGATTGACCAGCCATCGCTGATGATGTGATGGATGGTGAGTAGTAATAGGTGATCGTCTCGATCAAAATGGACTACCACTGCCCGCAACAGTGGTGCTTGCCTGAGGTCGAATGGGCGTTGCGCTTCTTCGGTCGCTAACGCTCGCGACTCTTCTTCCCGTTTCGCTTTAGGTCGATCGCGCAAGTCAAGATGCTTGACTTCCAGCTTTGCGGTTTCCTTAATGGACAACGCCGGCTTGCCCTTATCACTTATGAAACTGGTGCGCAGCACTTCGTGGCGTTTAACGATCTCATCGAAGCTTTGTTGGAGCGCAGTCCTATCAAGCGGTCCGCTGAGTCGCAGGGCGCGTGGAATGTTATATGCTCCACTGTTCGGCTCTAACTGATCGAAAAACCATAGACGTTCCTGAGCAAATGACAGCGGAAGCGGACCGTTGCGCGGAATGCGAACGAAGGGATCAGCCGGGGAGCCTCCCGCTGCTTGCCGCAGTCTCTCCACCTCGGTCCCGAGCGCACGCACCGTCGAAGTCTCGAACAGAGTGCGCATGGGAAGCTCAATTTGCAGTGCTTCTCTGACGCGAGCAACGACGCGGGCAACCAGCAGTGAATGACCGCCGAGTGAAAAGAAGTCATCATTGACGCCAACCCGATCGATTCCGAGAGTCTCAGCCCAGATCGTTGCCAACACATCTTCAATCGGAGTTCGTGGCGGAACGAAATCTTCCTGCGCAGTTAATTGGTTCAGATCCGGGTCGGGCAAGGCAAGCCGATCAACCTTGCCGCTGGAGTTCAATGGCAGTGATTCGAGCACCACAAAACTCGAAGGCACCATGTAGTCCGGAAGTCTCCGCTGCAACAACGTACGCACCTCATTAATTAAGAGCGGCTGCTTTTCGCTAACCAGATAGGCAACGAGTTGCTTACCACTCTGGGGGTCATCCCACGCGACGACGATGGCTTGGCGAATCGCTGGGTGGGTCCTAAGAACAATCTCGATCTCGCCGAGCTCAATCCGAAAGCCTCGCACCTTCACCTGATTATCGTGGCGGCCGTGAAACTCGATGTCTCCAGTAACTAAGTATCGGCCGCGATCTCCGGTGCGGAACAATTTTGAGTCATCGTCCTTAAGAGGATCAGAAACAAACTTTTCGAAAGTAAGATCAGGCTCATTGAGATAACCGCGCGCCAATCCTTCTCCGCCAACGTAGATCTCGCCGACCACGCCAACCGGGACGGGCTGCAGGAATGAATCGAGAATGTAGATTTGTGTGTTGGCAATCGGCTTTCCAATCGGAATGCTCTTTAGTCCGCCGGTCTTCGTCACCTCGTAGCAAGTAACGTCAGCGGCGACCTCCGACGAACCGTAAAGATTGATCAGTTTTGTATGAGGCAGTTTTTCGCAAAATGCACTGGCTAACTCCACCGACAAGGTCTCACCACTGCATACGCAGTAACGTAGATTCGGGAGTTTCGCGGCCAGAGATTCGTCGCTTTCAAGCATGACGCGAAGCAACGAAGGGACCAGGACGATTCTCGATACTTTGTGCTTAGCTAATACCGCGACTAGTAGTTTCGGATCCTTAACGGAATCATCGTCAAGAATCACAAGTGGCACGCCTCGCAAGAGCGGACCGAAAATCTCCCAGATCGAATCGACGAAACTCAGCGAAGTTTTTTGACAACAAACTTCGCCTTGGGCAAATGGATACGTACGCCACATCCACGCAAAACGATTGACCGAAGCACGATGAGCGCTGATCACGCCTTTCGGTCTTCCCGTCGAGCCCGACGTGTAGATCACATGTGCTGCATCTTCAGGCGTGCCCACAATCGGCGGATTCGATTCGCCGGCGCGTGAAATCTCTTCCCAATCAGCGTCAAAAGACACTACCGGCACGCGCGAACTGAAAGGTCGCTCAGCGAGTCGCGCTTTTGTAATCAGCAAACTCGCGCCAGAATCTTCAAGTATGAAAGACGCTCGCTCTTCAGGATAGGCGGGATCGATTGGAACATAAGCGCCACCGGCTTTGAGGACGGCGAGCAATCCGACAATCATTTCAGGCGAACGCCGCAAACGGATAGCCACTCGAATTTCCGGACCTACACCCCGAGTGCGGAGATAGTTCGCTAACTGATTTGCTCGTGCATTCAGCTGGCGGTAGGTCAATCGTTCGGTCTGAAAGAGGAGTGCCGGCTCATTTGGTGTAAGCTCAACTTGGCGCTCGAAAAGTTCGTGAATGCTTTGGGTTCTGGGAAACTCTGCTAACTCGCCACGCCCAGCAGCAATCACCTCGGCTTGCTGCGCGTCACTCATCAAATGAAGGGTCGCAATTCTTTCACTCGGATTTGAAACAATGCTTTCAAGTAACGTGGCGTAATGACCGAGTAACTGTTCGATTGTTTCGCCTCTGAAGAGCTCTGTGCGGTATTCAATCACACAGTTGAGAGTCTCATTCTCGGTCAGCACCGCCATCGTCAAGTCAAACTTTGCTGTTTGCGTTGAGGTTTCCAGCCAGGTGAGTTTCAGATCGGATGTCCTGAAGAGCGCCCTTTCAGTGTCTTGATACTGGAACATTACCTGAAAAAGAGGGTGCCTCCCGAGGTCGCGCTCCGGATCCATCTCTGCGACCAGCTTCTCGAATGGAAGATCCTGGTGTGTATACGCATCGATAGCCGTCTGTTTTACACGGTGAAGTAATTCTCTAAAGGTCGGATTGCCGGCAAGCGACGTACGTAGAGCGAGCGTGTTAATGAAAAAACCGATCAGATCCTCGACTTCGGCCCGGTTGCGGCCGGCGATTGGGGATCCAATCACGATGTCTTCATATGAGGTGTAACGATAAAGTAATGTCTTGAACGCCGCGAGCAGAGTCATGAAAAGAGTGGTGCTCTCGCGATTACTCAATTCGGTGAGTTTCTTGCTTAACGCTGGTGGAAGTGCCAGGGCCTTGTATGCTCCCTGAAAAGTCTGCGTCGCCGGCCGGGGGAAATCCAACGGCAGGGATAACTCAGTGGGGACACCCTCCAACTGCCGCTTCCAATAAGAGAGTTGTTTTTCGAGCTGCTCGCCTTGCAACCAATCTCTCTGCCACTCGGCAAAATCTGCATACTGGATCGCAAGCGGTGCAAGCGACACGTATTTCCCGTTAGCAAATCCCTCGTACAACTGTCCAAACTCACGAAACAAAATCGTCGCCGACCATGCATCACTAACTATGTGATGTGTAGTCAGCAACAGAACGTGTTCGTGTTCGCCCAGCCGCAACAGCGTCGTTCGAATAACAGGGCCGGTGTTCAAGTCGAATGGCCGAGCAGCTTCTTCTCTTGCGAGCCGCTTTCCCTCCGCTTCGCGTTCCGCTTCATCAAGACAGGTGAGATCGATCTCGATCAAGGGAATCCTGATGTCATCGCGATCAATGATCTGCCGGAGCTCTCCATCAACATTTGAAAAATGTGTGCGAAAAGGTTCGTGACGACGAACAATTTCAGTCAGCGACGCTCGCAGCGCTTCGATATTTAGAGGTCCGCTGAAGCGAATGGCCCGCGGCACGTTGTACGTCGCTTGACCAGGTTCGAGCTGTTCCAGGAACCACAAACGCTGTTGCGCAAATGAGGCTCGAGCCGAACCGGGATCCCTTCTGGCCTTGAGTGCCGGCAAACGTTTGGTGGGCACCGCACCTTGCTTCAAACGCAGTTCGAGCAACGCGCGCTTTTGTGGCGACAGATCAGCAATTCTGCTTCTTATTTCGTCCATGCTTCAGGAAACGAGCCGTTCAACCTTGGATCTCCACAACCACAGGAGCCGGTAAAGATGACTAGATTATAAACAACTAAGTCATGCTCGAAATCCTGATTTGATGCGGTATTAAGGAAGATAACCAGTAAAACTTTCTGATCGGGGTGTGAAGATCTGAGTGAAAAACTAAAACCGTTATTGCGGCGGAAATAGTATCACGGGGGGCGTGAAGCCATCCAGTCATAACTGCTCCGTTTTTAGCATAATTTCCACTTCTTCGTCCGATAATTCTTCGATTTCCGCCAGCAGACGCTCCGTCTCAGTCATCGAGCCTTCAATCTGTTCGGCGAGTTGGGCGATGGTGGGAGATTCAAACAAACTGCGTAAAGGTATTTCGCAATTGAACGCCTTCCTCAATCGCGAAACCACTTGAGTTGCGAGCAATGAGTGACCGCCCAACTCAAAGAAATTATCGTGAACCCCGACTTCATTGAGCCTCAAAAACTTAGCCCAGATACCGGCCAGTTCTGTTTCAACGGCCGTGCGCGGCTCGACAAAAAGTCGCTGCAGGTCCGGACGCGCTTCATCCGGCGCAGGCAATGCGGCGCGATCGATCTTGCCATTGGCAGTGAGCGGCATCGTCTTCAAAAAGACGAACGACGCCGGAATCATGTAATCGGGGAGATGTTGGCCTACGAAGGTTCGTAGTTCGTCAACATTGGGAGGCTTGCTTGCCGATGTAATAACGTAGGCCAGCAGGCGCGGGTTAGGTGTTTTTTCTGACTCAACGATGACTACTGCCTGACGCACCTCTTTATGCATTAGCAGCACGGTCTCGATTTCCGCTAGCTCGACTCTGAATCCTCTCACCTTCACCTGATTATCAATGCGTCCAAGAAATTCAATGTTGCCGTCTGGTAAATAACGCGCCAAATCACCGGTGCGATAAAGACGCTCGTCGGTTTCATTTGAAAAAGGATTCGGAACGAAACGAGCAGCTGTTTCGGTTGGCTGGTTCAAATAGCCAACCGCTAATCCTGCACCACCGATGTAAAGTTCTCCAGCTACACCAATCGGCACAACGTTCAAATGCCGGTCTAGAATGTAAACACTTGTATTAGCGATCGGCTGTCCAATCGGCACAGACAATGAATGAGTCGAGTCTTCGAGCGGCTTGACACTACAGGTCAGCGATCCCACCGTTGTTTCAGTCGGCCCATAATGATTGATAATCTCGCAAGCCGGGTTTGTCTGTGAGATACGATCGACCAATTCCCATGAAAGCGCTTCGCCACCAAGAATCAAATACTTCTTCGGAAGAACTTCGCCTTGGGGTGCACTCGCGAGCAGCGCACTGAAATGTGACGGCACAATCTTCAAGACATCTATGGGATGTTTGGCTGTATATGCCGAGAAAAGCGCGCCTTCCATCGCAACGTCATAACTGATGAGATGCAAGCAGCCCCCAGATACAAGAGCAGGAAAGATGCATGTGTTGCCGAGATCGGCGCCCAGGGTTGACACCATCGCGAAACGCAGCGGTTCTTTCACATGCAGACGCCGCAAAATGAATTGTGTGTAATTGACCAGTCCTTGATGTCCTACCGCCACACCTTTGGGCACGCCAGACGAGCCAGAAGTGTAAATGATATAGGCTAGACTTGTCGCAACACGGATTGATGATGGATTAATGTCAGGCTCAGCACGCAACAACGCTCGATCGCGCTCTAGATCGATTATCTCTCCGTAAAATTCCAGCGACTCGTCGAAACCGCCGCCATTGGTAATTAAGAATGAGGTTTTACTCTCTGCAAGCTGCGACGTCAGGCGAGCGGGCGGATGCCCGGGATTAAGTGGGACATACGCGCCGCCCGCCTTAAGAATTCCAAGCATCGCAATGATCGTTTCGGCACTCCGCTCGGTGCAAATTCCGACGCACGCATTGGACACCAGTCCACGGTGACGTAGCAGATGGGCAAGACGGTTGGCGCTCGCGTTAAGCTCGGAATAGGTTAACTGCCGCTCGCCGCAGACCAACGCGATCGCCTCGGGTGTTAGCGCGACCTGCTCTTCAAATAGTTGGTGAATGCAGTGCGTTCTCGAAAACTCAGACTGTGTGTGGTTGATATCAATCAGCAGCCGCCGCCGCTCGACTTCGTCGACGATCTCGATCTCACCGATGCTCGCGGTATTGTTTTCAGTAGGTGGGGTCTTTGCTACGAGCCTTGTCAAGTATCCGGCGTAGCGCTCAACTGTCTTACGATCAAAAGAGTGCGAGTTGTAAACCAACTCCGCGTGGATTGAGCGCCCCGATCGGAAACACGAGAGTTTGAGCTTGAATGGACCGAGCGAGAGTTGCTGGCAGGTCAACGAAAGCGTGAGCCCAGCAGTCTCGATTACCGCGGCTTCGTCGGCAAACTCGAACGCGACCGCATTTCTTGCCACTTCAGCGAAATTATTCGGATCGAAATATTCTTCACATTCCTCTGCCTTTGTGAGTGCGGCCTGCGCAGCGTGGAGATGCGGAGCGAAAGGAACGTCCGCGCATCGACACGCTACCGGCAGATATTTTGCGTAGGCTCCCAGTGCGCCTTGAAGGTCTTCCAGCTTTCTGCCCTCGCAGAGGTTGAATATGACGAACTCGGATTGGTTCGTCAGCCGCCAAACAAGCGCCTGCCAAAATGCGAATAGCACAGCCTGAATCGAAGTTTCGTATTCACGAGCTAAGGTTTCTACCTTCGCGACGCAGGTCGCATCGAACTCGATCGAAACAGATTCAGGTTGAAACTTTTGCTCGTCGGTTCTTCGTTTCTCGAGGGGCAGCGTAAATGGCAAAGCTGAGCGTGCCGATAAATCGTGCCAATGGCTGATAACCTCCGCGGCGTCTTCGTCTGAACCCTCCAGCAATTCATTTTGCCATTCAGCAAAGTCAGCATACTGCATCGGCTCTCCGGCAAATCCTTCTCCGCGGAGGATTAGCGCATAAGCCCGGCCGAGATCCTTCATTAGATTCAATATACTTGCTGGATCACCGCAAAGAGCCGGCAATGAGATGAGCAGAACATGACGATCGGGAGATATTCTGCACAATCTGCTACGTAGCAACGGTCCTCGTTCAAAATCAAAAGGCTTGCTGAGGTATCCCCCGAAACTGTGGATTAGTGGATTCAGGACCGATTCCTGATCCAGATTGGTGAAGTCACTAAACTCCCACGAAAACTTCGCTTCGTCAGAAATAACTTGAAACGGTATTTTTATTCCTGGCGGACGTTGAAAGGCCGTACGCAGGATTTCATGTCTTTTAACAACATCAGCAAGCGCGCGTTTGAGGACCTCCGCTTGGAGGTATCCCTGAATTGAGAAGACGGCTTGAACTTGACATGTGTGAGAGGGCAAGCCTTGCTGCAGCGACCAGAAGTATCTTTGTTGAGGAGAGAGACGGAACCCTTGGACGGTAATTTGTGACATTGAACTTTATCGATTCGCGATTTCCGTGACGCCATCCTCCGCCGGTTGTTTTCTTACGAGGTTACCTAACGCAACAACAATCTTACGCTCCCCGACAAACGGATTCCTCGAGTGAGCGACCATCATATTATTGAGCATCAGCACATCCCGCTCCTTCCAGGAGAAGCTCACTGCGTTCTCGCGATACAGCTCGTTCAAGTACTGCACAACCGAATCTTCAATCGTCGAGCCATCGCCATAATAAACATTCCGTGGTAAATCCTCTTCCTTCATCATCGAAAGCAACGACTCTCGCACGCCAGGCGCAAGACACGAAACATGATGCAGCTGCAGCTGATTGAAGAATACTTTCTCATTGGTTTGCGGATGACGGACCACAGCAGGACATCGTTGGTAGGTCCGCAAATCGCTGTTGCCTTTCCATTCGAACTCAATACCGGCGGTTCGACAATATTCTTCCACTTGCAATTTGTCGCCGGTTCCAAAAAAGTCCTGCCAGCTGACATCAAGACCGGCGGTGAAGTTCCGCAAGTACAGCAATCCTTTCTGCTCGAATCGATCTCTCAACTCCGGATCCATTAACTGGTAAACACGTCGACAATCCAGAATTGGTGATTCGCCGCCTTGCTCAGCCGCTTTGACGCAGTAGAACCAGATCAGCATCGGCCACTGATGCATGTGTGAACTTTCGTTGTGAAAAAGAATGGTCTGATCGGATGGATACGGGGTTGAGCCGTAGACTTTGCCGCCCAGTTGTTCACGTGGCAGATCTCCATACTCGGCAAACAATTCATCACAAACGCTGACAGCAAACTTTTCAAACTCCGGCACTGAGTAGACTGAAAAACCTCGGAACAGCAACGCGCCATGTTTGAGCAAGCTTTGATCAATCAGACTACGATTGCTTGCCGCCCAGTCGGCAAGATCGACTTCAGCCTCGTTCGGCTCCATTACCAGCGGAAGTGTGCTACCGGGTTGCAGAAAACGAGTCTTTATGGTGCTCACCTGAGCCAGATCGACGCCCTTACGACGCATCGCTGCCCGCGGTTTGACCATTGGCTGTGTTTGCTCTTTCTTTTCCACGCCGCTCACGTGAGTAACAATAATGTCACTTGATTAGAGAATATTCAGGCATTACAAGATCATCTAATTCCTATCGCGCTGGTCTTGTTATCCTGCGGAAGGTTTTGGTAAGTCAACTGCTCGGCGCCTTGTTTTGCGAAGGCGGCGGATCTGCACTTCCTGTCTGTCCTGTCTTTCCAACTCTTTCTGTTTTGCTTCTTCCTCAGTCAGAAAATTATAAGTGTCCAATTTCGCTGCCGGCTCTGCAACGATTGCGTTCAGCAGTCGCTCAAAGTGGATTGCCATTTTGGCGATCGTGGCGCGCTCGAAGAGAGCGGAGTTGTACAACCACAGGGCCGCCAGCCCGGTTTCAAACTCTGACAAGAATAGCACCAGGTCAAACCGGGAACTCTCCAGCGGTAAATCAACCGGCGATACTTCCAGACCTGCCATCGCGAGCTGACGCCCAGGTTGGTTTTGCATTACAAGCAATACCTGCACTATTGGGTTTCGACCGGGATCGCGCGGTGGTCTCAGTTCTTCAACCAGCTTATCAAATGGTAGATCCGCGTGCGCATACGCCTCCAGAGTCGTCTCGCGTACACGTCTTAACCATTCAGTAAAGGTCGGATTACCAGACATCTTCGCACGCAGGGGCAGCAGGTTCGTGAAAAAGCCAATCAATCCTTCGGTCTCCACGCGAGTGCGATTGGCAACGTCGGTGCCGACGATCAAATCCTCCTGGCCGGTATAACGCGAAAGGAGCAATTGGAAGACGGCGAGGCAGGTCATGAAGAGCGACGCTCCCTGGCTTCTACTTAGCTGCTTCAGACTGTTAAGCAAACTCGTGGGGATTGTGTGGCGCTCGTACGCACCGCGAAAACACTGCACGACTGGGCGCGGTTTGTCAGTCGGAAGTTCCAACACCGGCGGGGCGCCTTCAAGTTGTTTTCGCCAGTAACTAAGGAACTTATTCAAAACCTCTCCCTGCAACCACTCACGCTGCCATACAGCAAAGTCGACATACTGGACCGGCAACGGTGAAAGAGGTGAAGGCTCTTGATTAGCGAAGGCTACGTAAAGTTCGGTCAATTCGCGAAACAGCACTCCGAGAGACCAACCGTCGGCGGCGATGTGGTGCAAGATAAGCACGAGCAAATAATCATCCGCGTCGATGCTAATGAGACTTGCGCGCAGTAACAGATCCTTTGAGAGATCAAAGGGAAGACGGATCTCTTCAGCGGCCAGTCTATTTGCTTCCTCATCACGAAGCGTTGCAGGTAATTGGGTCAGATCAATCAGGGACAAAGGTAGCGGCCGGGCAGCAGTTATCCGTTGAAACGGATCACCATCCTCGCCAAACACGGTGCGTACAGATTCGTGGCGTTTGACGATCTCGTCCAGTGCCTGCCTCAACGCTGCTTGATTCAGCGGACCCCGCAAACGAACGGCGCGCGAGATATTGTAGAAGGGGCTTCCCGGCTCGAGTTGATCCAAAAACCAGAGTCTTTGCTGCGCGAATGAAAGCGGCAAATTAAGGTCTCTGCGCACTGGCTCGAGTGGGTATGTAGGGAGTTCCTGTTCTTCCTGCATCGCAGCCCGGACCTTTTGAGCCAGGCTGGCAAGTGAGGGAGACTCAAACAGCGCGCGCACCGGCACGTCGACTCGAAAGGTATCTCTGATTCGTGAGACAACCTGTGTTGCGAGTAATGAATGCCCGCCGCGTTCGAAGAAATTGTCGTAAATGCCAATTCTTTCGAGACCCAATACGTTTGCCCAAATGTTGGACAATAACTCCGTAACCGGATCCTCCGGTTCAACAAACTGTTTGATGTTTGCCGTTTCTGAATAGTCAGGCGCCGGCAAAACGCGCCTATCTACTTTGTTATTTGGAGTCAGCGGCATCTGCTCGAGTAGCACAAAGGCCGACGGCACCATGTAATCAGGCAGATATAATTGAACGAATTTGCGGAGATCGTTGGAATCTGGTGGGGGGTCATCGGCGGTGAAATATGCGACCAGTCGCTGATCTCCACTCTGCTCCTTTCTGATTACCACCACTGCCTGAGTCACATTCGGGTGTTGACTCAGTACAGTTTCGATCTCACCCAACTCAATGCGGAATCCGCGCAGCTTTACCTGCGTATCCAGACGGCCGAGGAATTCGATCTCTCCATCCGAACGGTAACGAGCGAGGTCGCCAGTACGATAGAGACGTTTACCCTGTTCACTGCTAAATGGATCCGGCACGAACTTTTCCGCTGTCAATTCGGGACGATTAATATATCCACGCGCCAAACCATCGCCTCCGATAAACAATTCACCGGGTACACCCAGCGGAACCGGTTGTAGATAGTGATCGAGGAGATAAACCTTCAAGTCCGCGATGGGGCGGCCAATCGAAGTCAAATTATCCGTGAGTCGTCCCTGGATCAAAGTGCACGTGGTCCACACGGTGCTTTCCGTTGGTCCATAAAAATTCCACACTGGGATTCCCAGTTGGACCAAATCCGCAGCAAGCTCCTGATCGAGTGCGTCACCTCCACAAACAATCAAACGCAGGTTCCAATCCGGCTGTCCTGCCCGTTGACGGTGGATGTCTAAGAGCTGGCGTAGCGCCGATGGGGTTTGATTCAAGACAGTGACTCGTTCACGGCACAAGAAGGTATACAGGTCTGCGGGTGACTGGACAATGTCAAAAGGTACTACTATCAGGCAGCCCCCTTGTAACAGACTTCCCCAAATCTCCCAGACGGAAAAGTCGAATGCACTCGAATGAACGACGGTCCAAATGTCACCTTCCAGGAAACCTAGTCTTTCTCTAGTTGCCGTGAAGAGGTGGACTGCTGTTGCGTGTGATACTGCCACGCCTTTCGGCACGCCTGTCGAGCCCGAGGTATAAATCACATACGCCAGATTGTCTGGCGTTGCGGTTCTTAAGGGATTTTCGGAACTCTCCGCAGCGATTTCAGAGCATGCATCAAGCCAGACAATCGCGGTGTTAACTTCGTGAAAAATCGTCTCGAAGTGTTTCACGGTCAGCAGTAAGTGCATACGCGAATCTGCGAGAGTGAATGCGAGCCTTTCAGATGGATACGCGGGCTCAAGCGGCACATAGGCGCCGCCTGCTTTTAGGATACCGAGTAGCGCAATGATTAGTTCCACAGAACGGTCCAGGCATACTCCAACCAGCGTTTCTGGTCCAACACCGCGCTTTCTTAAATAGTGGGCGAGTTGATTGGCGCGCGAGTTGAGCTCCCGATAGGTCAATCGTTCGTTGCCAAACACCAGCGCTATAGCGCCCGGAGTTTGCTCAACCTGGTCTTCGAATTGTTCCTGAATACACTGCGCACTCGTCTGCGGGCTCATCGCAGAGTTCCACTCAATCAACAGGCGTTGAAGCTCTTCGTCGCTACAAGTTTGATAATAGGCAATCCGTTCCTCAGGGTGCTCGACGATGTTTTCCAGAAGCGTCTGATAGTTCAAGATCATCCGGTCAATGGTTTCTTGATCAAACAGATCGGTGCTGTACTCCCACATGAAACTCAAGCCGTCCGGTTTTTCGGTCGTAAAGAGCGCCAGATCACCGTGAGAAATACCGCGATCGACTTCCAACCAATTCATGTTGAGGCCTGGAAATTCCTGTTTCAGTGAGGCGTTCTCGAAAGCGAAAATGACCTGATAGATGGGCGTGTGGCTCAACGTCCGTTCCGGATGTAATTCTTCAACCAGCTTGTCAAAGGGAATGTCCTGATGCGAGTAAGCATCGAGCGCAGTGTCACGCACGCGAATCAGAAGTTCGCGAAAGCTGGGCATACCGGAAAGATCGACTCGCAGGGGCAGCGTGTTTGCAAAGAGACCGATAACTCCTTCCAACTCCGAGCGATTTCTACCGGCGATCGGCGTTCCGACGATGACATCATCCTGACCGCTGTAGCGCCAGAGGAGAACGTCAAACGCGGCCAACAAAGTCATGAACAGTGTTACGCCCTCGCGATTGCTTAGCATCCGTAGTCGCTGGACTAATGCTTCCGGCAGTTCCACATAACGACGCGCGCCTACGAACGTTTGCACCGGTGGGCGAGGCCGATCGGTCGCCAACTCGAGCAACACAGGTGCGCCATCAAGTTGCCTTTTCCAGTATGAGATCTGCCTCTCGAATTCTTCGCCCTCTAGCCAATCGTGCTGCCAAGCCGCGAAATCCGCGTATTGAATAGCAAGCTCAGGCAGAGTAGTCGTTTGATTGGCTGAAAACGCCTCGTAAAAAGTCGCCAGCTCCCGGAACAACACAGCCATCGACCAACCATCACTAATAATATGGTGCAAGCAAAGCAACAGCACGCTTTCGTTTTCAGAAAAGCGCAACAAACGCGTCCGTATCAAAGGGCCAGCTGCCAGATCAAAGGGTTGCGTGGCTTCACGCTCTGACCAACATCGCCCCTGTGCCGCCCTTTCGTTCGCAGGAAGTACACTCAGGTCAATTACTGGCAGCTCAATCCTCATTTCGGTCGCCACAACCTGCACCGGCTTGCCGTCCGTGGTTAAGAAGCTCGTCCGCAACGATTCATGCCGGCGTACGATCTCATTCAAACTCTGCTCGAGCGCGACGACGTCCAGCACAGTTTCAAAGCGCACGATGTAAAGCATGTGGTACACACTTTTGCCTGGATCCAACTGCTCTAAAAACCAGAGCCTTTGTTGGGCAAACGACGCGGGAAAAATGAACGACTTGCTCGCCATTATCTTGCTGCCAATTTTTGTTTCTCTATGTGACCTCTGGGTTCTCTGTCTGTAGTTGTTTGTTCAAATCAAAAGTGGACCACAGAGGCACAGGGAACACAGAGGTTGCACGGAGAAGAGGTCAACTTGTTACTGAATCAGGCGTGAGTGATGGGGTCTCATCGCGCTGAAGTCGCCTAATGGATGGTGTTGCCACAAAAGTTTCTTTTGTCGCTCCGGCGATTATCTCCGCAAGCGCTTCGACTGTGGGTTTTTCAAAAAAGCCTCGAAGCGAGAGCCGGACTTGAAAAGTATCGCGCACCCGCGAGACAACTTGCGTGGCCAGGATGGAATTCCCGCCGAGTTCGAAAAAGTTGTCAGAGATCCCTACGTGCTCTCGTCCCAACAATTCACCCCACATCATTGCCAACTTCTTCTCAATCTCGCTGCGAGGTGCAACGAACGCAGCTCCTGGAACCGGGTCCGCTTCCTCGGGCAAGGGCAGCGCCTTGACATTGATTTTTCCATTCGGTGTTAGGGGAATTGTTGCCAGCGGAATAAAGAATGCCGGCACCATATAATCCGCCAGCTTTTCTCGTGCAAATCTTCGCAGCTCTTCTGTTTTCGATGGCTGTGCAGGATCGAGTACAAGATAAGCCACAAGTCTCGTCTCACCAGACGTATCACTGTTCGCCACCACCACGCATTCATGAACGCCAGGTGTTTGCTTCAAGACTGCCTCAATCTCGCCTAACTCGATTCGAAACCCCCTGACCTTGACCTGACGATCAACCCTTCCCAGGTATTCCATATCTCCGTTTGTCAGGTGACGCGCCAGGTCGCCGCTGCGGTAGAGGCGCGCACCCGGAACGCGGCTGACGGGATCCGGCACAAAGCGTTCGGCAGTCAAGTCCGGCCGCTCTAGATAACCGCGACTCACACCGGCGCCGCCTACATACATTTCGCCAGGCACACCAATCGGAACAAGTTGTCGACGTTGGTCAAGAAGATAAACTCGAAGGTCGTCCAGCGGATTGCCGATAACGCTGCCAGTATTCTCGTCCACGTCGACGGCCTTTAACGGACGATAAGTAACATGCACCGTGGTCTCAGTGATGCCGTACATGTTAATTAAATGGGGCGCGCCATCACCGTAACGATCAAACCATGGCCTCAAGCTCTTCAATTCCAATGCTTCGCCGCCAAAGATTATAAAACGCAACGCCAGATTATCTTTTCCCGAAGTGGTTGCGACGCGAACAAGCTGGCGAAACGCGGAAGGTGTTTGGTTGAGCACCGTCACTCCTTCCCGGTGGAGCAACTCCAGGAAATCCTCAGGTGAGCGACTTACCCAGTACGGGACGATAACCAGGCGACCCCCATAAAGTAGTGCACCCCAAATTTCCCAAACAGAGAAATCGAAGGCGATGGAATGAAAGAGAGTCCAAACATCGTCATGGCTGAAACGAAAACAAGAGTCTGTGATCCCGAATAGCCGTGCTACATTCTCGTGCGTAACAAGGACGCCCTTCGACTTGCCGGTTGAACCGGACGTGTAAATCACGTAAGCGAGGTTCTCGGCGACGCATTTATTTTCGAGGTTCTCTTTGCTTTCGTGTGCGATTGTTCTCCAGTCGCGGTCGATCAAGAAAACCGGCACATCCGGTGAAGCAATTCTTTCAACCAAGTCCTCACTCGCAAGCAACACTCTTGCTTCTGCATCTTTGAGCATGAACGAAAGCCTGTCAGGGGGGTAAGCCGGATCGAGCGGAAGATAAGCGCCGCCCGCCTTGAGTATGCCCAACACACCTACGATCAGGTCGAGGGAACGCTCGAGACAGAGTGCAACCACCACATCTGGCCCAACTCCTTGCTTTCGTAAATGGCGCGCGAGCTGGTTGGCGCGTTGATTCAATTCCTGATATGTAAGCTGCTCGGTTTCGAAACTAACGGCCATGCGTTCAGGTGTGCGCTCGACCTGCCGTTCGAAGGATTCATGCAAACAAGCCACTTGCTGCAAACTGCCGGGCTGAACATTTCCGCCACCAGCGGTAAGCTGAACGAATTCCGTCTCAGTTAGCAGCGGCAATTCTCCAACACGTTGTTCAGGGTTTTTAGCAATACCTTCCAGCAAAACCTGAAAATGCTGCAGCATTCGCCGGATCGTGTCGGCGGAGAATAGATCTGTGTCGTACTCGATCAGGCAGGAAAGTCCTTCCGGTTTTTCGTAAACAAAAAGCGCCAGATCAAACTTTGAAGTGCCTCGCTCGACCTCATGCCAATCAATCTTCAGGTCACCCGTCCGGGTACCAAAATTCCACGATTTCTCGAAAGCAAAAAGAACCTGAACCAGAGGGCCATAGCTGAGACTGCGTTCGGGGTTGAGCTCTTCTACCAATCTGTCAAACGGCACGTCCTGATGCGCGTAAGCGCCAACAGCAACTTCACGTACCCGCTTCAATAATTCAAGGAAACTCGGGTTGCCCGCGAAATTCACGCGGAGGACCAGCGTGTTTACAAAGAACCCGATCAGGTTTTCGATCTCAGAACGATTGCGATTAGCGCTCGGCGAGCCAATCACAATGTCCTCCCGTCCGGTGTAGCGATAGAGCAGTGTCTGAAATGCCGCCAGCAGGGTCATGAACATTGTCACGCCCTCGCGCTGGCTCAGGTCTGAGAGTTGAGCTCTCAGCTCTTCAGGAAGCTCCAGGCTCCGTCTGTCTCCACGAAATGTCTGCACTGGTGAACGCGGCCGATCAGCCGGCAATGCCAGTACTTCAGGAGCGCCGGCAAGTTGCTTGCGCCAGTAACTCAGTTGTTTTTCGAGGAACTCTCCCTTCAACAACTCGCGTTGCCACTGCGCAAAGTCTGCGTATTGAACGAGAGGACTAGGAAGCGGCGAGGATTGCCCAACCAGGAAAGCTTGATAGAGTTGAGTTAGCTCATTTAGGAATATTCCCATCGACCATCCATCACTACAAATGTGGTGCATCGTCAGTAAGAGGAGGTGCTCATCCTGGCTCAGCTTTATCAAACTAACTCGCAACAACGGGCCTCGCACCAGATCGAATGGTGCCTCTGCTTCTGCCTTAGCCAATCCTGCGGCGATTGTGTCCCGCTCGTCTTCCGGTGTTTTCGTCAGATCAGTTATTGGCAGCGTCAATTGGGCCTCTGGCGCAATTAATTGCAGCAGTTGTCCATCCTCAGCAGCGAATGTTGTACGAAGAACTTCATGACGATCCACGATCGCGTTAACTGCGCGGCTTAATACATTTGCCTTCAGTGGGCCCTTGATGCGGGCAACCAGTGGGATATTGTAAAAAGAGCTGGTTGGTCCTAACTGGTTCAAAAACCATAGTCGTTGTTGACCAAAGGATGCAGGGAAAACATAGACGTCGGTTTCCTGATCGTCTTGCTTAACCACCGGGGCGGCCGATTGTTCATCTGCACCGTTAACCAGGTAACGCATCACGTCGTCGCAGGAAAGATTCTCCGCTGGGGCACTGAGGAATGTGCTCAAGAGACTCTGGAAACGCTTTAGAAGCTGCTCGATTGCGGAGTCAGCGAACCGCGTTCGAGCATATTGAATCTTGATAATCAGCTCCGCTCCAGCGTAGACCGCTATAACTAAGGGATAGTTGTTCTTCTCTTCGAGTCTAAAATGTCTGTTCTTCCAACCTCCACCAAGCGCTCTCAAGCTATCGTTGAACTCGTAGTTTTCGAAAACGAGGATGCTCTCAAATAGCGGAGTTCCTTTCGGCAATTCGCTCCAGCCTTGAATCCGGAGCAGCTCAGTGTGTTCATAGTTTCTGACTTCGATGTTCTGCTCGCGCAACTCTTTTAGCCATTCGATCAAAGGCATCCCTGGCAGGACGCGAACGCGAACTGGGAGAGTGTTGATAAACATACCGACCATACTGTCGGTTCCCTCGAAAGTTGACCGGCGGCACGCGCGTGTCGCCCCGAATACGATGTCGCTACTTCCACTGTAATAACTCAAGAGTAGCGCCCAAGCTGCTTGCACCAGAGTGTTCAACGTAAGCGCATGTCTTTTCGCGAGCGACTTAAGGGCGGATGTCGTCGTCTCGTCCAGGTGAATCTCACGAAGGCCGGTATCGTGCTTCTGCCCGACCGGTACTCCATTGAGATCGAGAGGGGCTAGTGCGGTTAATCCTCCGAGTCTTCGGCGCCAAAACTCCTCGTCCGTTGACGAATCGCGACTGTCTAGCCACTCGATGTAATCACGATAGGGACGAGGCTTTTTCAGCTCTACTTTCTGTCCGGTGCAATACGCTTCATAGAATTTGAAAACCTCTCTTAAAACCAGATGATGGGAACGGCCGTCCATTAACGCGTGATGAAATGTCCAGACCAACTGGTATTCGGCTTCGCCTAGACGGAACAGAGCAAGCCGCATCAGTGGCACCTCGTGTAACGAAAAACCCCGTCGCCTGTCAGACTCGAGATAATCGCTCAAGCTTTCGGTTTGCTCATGCTGCCGCTTATGCCGCCAGTCTTCGTTGACGACCCGGATCTTCACCCTCTCATGAACTTCCTGAAGCGGCGACTCGTTGTCCCAACGAAAGCAAGTTCTTAATACCTCGTGTCTTTCGACTACTCGCTGCCACGCTTCATTGAACATAGGGACATTCAAGTCTTCGCGTAGCGTGCAAACCATCTGCTGAATGTAGAAGCCCGCCGTTTGATCGTAGACTGTATGGAATACCATGCCCTGCTGCATCGGAGACAGTGGATAAGTCTCGGTGATGGTGCTTTGATCCATACTTGACCTGAGTCCAGATTACATTGTCCTGCGCCGGCGTTCACGAGGAAGCGTCCTAAGCAAAGGCGTGTTCATCTCGAGACCTTGCTTGCGCACTTTGTTTATTGATTTTGAAAGCTCCGCAACGGTGCGGTTTTCGAAGATGCTGGTTACCGGCAGTTCGATCTGGAAAGCGTCGCGCACGCGCGAGATAATCTGTGTAGCCAAAAGAGAATGGCCCCCCAACTCGAAGAAATCACTCATTACGCTAAATTGCTTAATGCGTAAAACGTCCGACCAAATATCCGCAACGACCTGTTCGGTCTTGTCTCGGGGCACAATCAATTCATGCACTTCCGATAGTGAACGGTCCGGTTCAGGCAGCGCACGACGGTCCACCTTGCCGTTTGCGGTCATTGGCAACTTCTGCATTAGCACGAAAAAGGAAGGGACCATTGCCAACGGGAGCTGTCTGTTGAGGTCAGTCCTGAGATCGGATAAGGAATTGTCGCCGTTCTTCATTACTACATACGCTGCCAGCGTATTCTCATTGTGTGCATCTTTGCAGGGCGTCACAATGCACGCTTCAACCGCTGGATGTCGAGCGAGGATTGCTGTCACCTCATCCGGCTCGACGCGCAACCCACGAATCTTGATCTGTTGGTCAAAGCGGCCGAGGATGTCAAGCGTTCCATCCAGCCTGTAGCGACCTCGGTCACCTGTCAGGTAGATAAGATCATCCATATCAACTGTGAATGGATTTTTTTGGAACCGTGCGCGCTGTTCTTCGGCTTCATTAATATAACCGAGGGTACGGAAGGGCGTACGGATTATGATCTCACCCAACTCGCCAATACCGCAGAGGTTGTTGCCCGCATTCAGTACCAGCGCCTGAGTTTCAGGCAACGAGTGCCCAACGGGCTGCACGCCGAACGGTGGTTCATCTGGTACAACATAAAAACATTTCGCCAAAGTAGTCTCGGTTGGTCCGTAAAGGTTCACTATCTTTCCTGAATTCAACAGAGCTGTGCGCCATCGTTCGACAAGCGAATCGTTAAGCGGTTCGCCGGCAAAGAAGGCCCAACGCAAGGAACGCAACGACGTTCCTTCGGGCAGCTCATTAAGCCAGGCCTGGGCAATAGTGGGAACTGTGTGCAGGACCGTAATGTTGTGGCGCTGCAGCCACGGAATAATGCGCACGGATCCCACCTCGCTCGGATGATCCGGTAGATGGAGACTTGCTCCGCTGGTCAGTGGGAGAAAGATGTCGCGCAACACGACGTCAAAAGAGAGTCCGGTCAGCTGGGCACAGTTATCTTCTGGGCCGATTGTGAACTGCTCACGTTGCCATTTGAGAAAATGACTGAGTCCTTTGTGGCGTCCAAGCACACCTTTCGGAATCCCAGTTGTGCCGGAAGTAAAAAAGAGATAAGCGGGATCATTTGGATCGAGCGCCGGGAGCGATACAACTGCTAAGTCGCCGATCTTTGCATCTTCCAAAGCGCCGGTGTTTTTTGCGATTCTTATCCACCTGACGGACAACGTTTCACTAACCGGGTTATCCTCGGCACTCGTCTCAGCCACGTAGAGCGCCGTCTTTACATGTGCCTCACGAAGCATTAACTGCTGTCGTTCAATGGGCAGGTTTCGATCGAGCGTTAGCAGTATGCCACCGCTTCGGAACACCGCGAGCATACCGGCTATCAGTCCAAAGCTCGGCGGCCCACTGACTGCCACAACTTCTCCTTTCTTCAGACCGGTAAAGACGAGTGCGCGGCCGATGTTGTCGGCTTGAGAAGTAAGCTCGCGGTAACTCCATTTTTGTGAGCCCTGACAGATTGCTGGACTGTCTGGCGCATGCGCGGCAAGAGCAAAGATCGTCTCACTGATCGGCTCAACAAGAGGTTCGCTAATCGGTGCACCTGGATCAGGTAATAAGCGTTGAGATTGAACATCCACGAGCGAGTAGTCAGAAATCTGCCTATCAGGCGCAGTTACGATCTGATCAAGGAGGACACGCAGCTGGTCCAACATAATGACCATGCGCGCTCGATCGAACAGATCCGAGTTATATACGAGTATGAATTGAAGTTGATCTTCGAATTCTCTTGCATACAAAGTCATATCAAACTGCGACCATGATTCATCCGGTTGTGACCAGGCGCTTGCGGGCGAAATCCATTCTTCGGTAAGACCGGGCAACCTCAAGAGATCGTCTGAAAAGTTCAGGAAGTTAAAGAAGATCTGGAATAGAGGCGTGCGACTCAGATCGCGGGCCGGATTCAACGCCTCGACCAACATTTCGAATGGAAGATCACGATTGGCAAAAGCCCCCAGTACTGTGCCGCGGATGCTTTCGAGCACCTCACGAAACGTAGAGTCTTTGACCGGTCTGGTGCGGAGCGCCAGCGTGTTAAGAAAAAAGCCAATTAAGTTTTCAGTTTCGGTGCACGGCCGGTTTACGACGGGCGAACCGATAATAATATCCTCCTGACCCGAGTAACGGTTCAGCAGCACACTTAGAGCAGCGAGCAGAGTCATAAATAGCGTAACCTGCTCGCACTGGCTGAATTCTCTGAGACGCTTTGAGAGTTGTTTCGACAAGACCAGTGAATGTCTCGCGCCACGGAAGGTTTGAATTGCAGGCCGTGCCCGGTCAGTGGGAAGCTGTAGAACAGTGGGCGCTTCTTCCAGCTGTTGCTTCCAGTAAGAGAGTTGCCCGTCGAAGTACCCTTCCAGGCTTTGTCTTTGCCACAGCGCGAAATCAGCATATTGAATCGGTAAGTCGGGTAGCGATGGCGTACCGCCGGCAATGTACGTCTCGTATAAAATACCCAACGCGCGAAGCAACACTCCGATGGACCAGCCATCGCTAATAATGTGGTGCATGGTAAGCAGCAGAATGTTCCTGTTCTGGCTCAAGCGTACGAGCTTCGAGCGCAACAACGGTCCTGAAGCAATTTCGAATGGTTGATGAGCTTCGGCGCTCTTTATTTGCTCTACTTCGATTTCTTGGTCTGATTTGCGAAGGTTCGTCACATCGATCACTGGCAGTTCCACGGTCAGACTCTTGGAAATTACTTGAACTGGTTTTCCGTCTGTCGCTTGAATTGTGGTACGCAACGCCTCGTGACGTTGCACGATCTCATTGAGGCAGCGCTCGATAATATTGATATCGAGTCGACCATTAAGCTCAATGGCCACGGGGATGTTGTGCACCGGTGTGGCGGGATTCAATTGATTAATGAACCACAAACGTTGCTGACCGAAAGACAATGGGGCGACTTGACGTGCTTGCCGCGGTATCGCGGCGTGGTCAAATGAAGTGATTTCTTGCTTTTCAATCAAGGCCGCCAACCCGGCGATCGTTGCTGCGGCAAAGAAATCCCGAAGTGAAAGCTCAACGCCAAAAGACTCGCGTACCCGCGCGCAGACCTGGGTCGCCAGGAGTGAATGGCCGCCACACTCAAAAAAGTTATCGTAAATACCAATTCGATCGATACCTAATACATCGGCACAAAGCCCGGCCAGTATCTTCTCAGTTCGATCGCGAGGGCCAACATATGCTTGCTGCAACTCGGGTCGAGATCGATCCGGGTCCGGAAGCGCCTGCCTGTCCACTTTTCCATTAGGAGTCAGTGGTAACCGATCCAAAAAGACAAACGCGGATGGCATCATGTATTCCGGAAGTTTCGCTTGTAGAAAGGCGCGCAACTCTGGAACAAGGCTCACAAAACTAGATTTTTGAGATCGTTGATTAGCGTACTCTGCCCACCTCTTTTGTTCAGGTTGAGGCTTCCATCGTTGTGGGATGGATTCACCAACCGAGCTCGGTTTATTCTTCGTGAAGATGACATCGTAACGTCCGTCCGAAGCTGAATGGCTCAAACTAAAATGGACTGCATATGAATTTGCCTGGCCGATTGCGAGCAGCTGGTGGGGATCGACACCGACGTCCCGGTTTGAGCTAAGCGCGTCGCGCATATCCGCAACAGTGCCGCTGGGGTTCGGACCATTAATAAGATCCAGGAGTTGTGAGTCGAGAAGAACCCGAGCGTTCGGCACGTCAGCAAGGGCCAAAATACGTCGTTCCTTGTCGCGCAGCATTTTGTTCACTGCGTCAAGGTTTAGTCCTTCAACGGTCCAATTAGACCATTGCACCTGCTCTCCCTCAACAACCGAAGGAATGATTGTCAGCACTACGTCATACCGAAACTTCGTCATCTCGTTTTGGTAATGACCCATTTTCGGCATTACTTTGACAGCACAGCTTTTCTCAAATTGACGTGTCGCGGCTTTGAAAAAACCCGGATCAATTAACAATTCGTTTTCTTCCTGCACCGCTCGGCGCACACGTCGCGTTAATTCCTCAATTGAAACTGATCCGGAAGCCCTGTGCGTCTGAACCGCTGCGTGAAATGTTTCGAGCAGATCGAGATTTCGCACGTCCCCGATAAAAACTCGCCCGCCTGGTTTTGTGAGTCTGACTGCGCCTTCCAGGACTCTCAATAGATAATCGATGCTTGGAAAGTACTGCGTTACAGAATTGAGAATGACAAGGTCGAACGAATCTGCTTCGAATTCGCTAAAATCGTCCGCCGGCTGTTGCGAGAGTGTCACTTGTCGAAGATCGGCAGGCGATCTTTCGAGGTTTCTCTTGAGCTGATCGATTACAGCAGCGGACAAGTCCGTAGCAAAATAGGCTTCGCACTGAGGCGCGATTCTAAAAAGCAGTAGTCCGGTACCACAACCAATTTCCAGGACTCTTTTTGGCCGTAGCGAAACAATTCTTTCAACAGTTTGGTCCACCCATTCACGCATTTCCTCCGGGGGAATTGGCTTTCCGGTATAACTGCTGTTCCAACCAACGGTATTAAATGCCGGCTCGATGTCTGCACTCGTTCCACAATAGGTTTCATCATAAAGCTTCTGCCACTGTTCCACGTGGCGAGCATCGAAGTTCCTCGCGCCTGATGTCTTATCGTCATGGACCACGTAGGCAACCAGCCGTTTGCTGGCGCGCGACTCGTTACGGGCCACGACTACGCTTTCTCGAACGAGGGGATGCTGAGCGAGTGCCGCATTAACCTCTCCGGGTTCGACCCGGTAACCTCGAATCTTGACCTGTTGATCCAGCCTCCCGAGAAACTCAACGCGTCCGTCCGCCAACCGACGAACATTATCGCCCGTACGATACAGACGAGCGCCGGCATCCGAACTAAAGACGTGCGGAACAAACCGTTCGGCCGTTAATGCTGCGTCATTCAAATATCCGCGTGCGAGGCCGTCGCCCGCGATGTACAACTCACCTGGCTGACCGTCAACAACCGAACGCATACTTTCGTCAAGAACGAAAACCTGAGTGTTGGAGATCGGGAACCCAATAGGGACGCTGCCGCAAAACGTCTCCTCGGGCTTAACGCGATAACAACAAGTAAAAGTGGTGTTCTCTGTTGGCCCATAACCGTTAATGAGTTGGCAGTGGCTTAACTCCCGCGCGACCTGCTCAACATGAGGGCTCGACAGTACATCGCCTCCGGCGAGCAACTGTGTCAGGCCGCTGAATCTTTCTATTTGCTCCTCAGCCATCTGATGGAACAGTCCCGCAGTTAACCACAAGCTTGTCACGCCATAACGCTCGACAGCATCTGCCAACTCGGCTAGTGAAGTCGAACCAGGCGGCATCACCGCCAGTCTCGACCCGTTAAGCAAACTGCCCCAAATCTCAAACGTTGATGCGTCAAAAGACAACGGCGCGAACTGTAGAAATACGTGATCGCGATCGAACTCGGCGTAATTCGTGTCCTTCACCAGCCGTACCACGCCGCGGTGCGGGATGCTCACACCTTTCGGTATTCCGGTCGAACCCGATGTGTACATCACATATGCAAGGTTCGCAGGCGTGCATTCATTCTGCGGGTTCTCTTCAGAAGTTCCTCCAAGCGCGCTGCAGTGGTTGTCGAGAATAATCAATTCAACGTTGTGATCGATAAATGTTTGCGCGAGGTGATCTTGCGTGAGCACGATCGATATACCGCAATCCGCCAACATGAAGGCAAGCCGCTCGGCTGGATAATCTGGATCAAGTGGAACGTATGCGCCGCCCGCTTTCAAGATGCCGAGAAGTCCGACAAGCATTTCGAGAGAGCGCTCGATACAAATGCCCACCGGCGTATCTGGACCTACACCACGGTTCTTGAGATCGTGCGCCAGTCGATTCGCACGCCTATTGAGTTCATCGTAGGTTAGTTTCCGATCTTCGCAGATAACGGCAACCAGCTGGGGAGTCTGTGCAGCTTGCTTGGCAAAGATTTCGTGGATGCAGTTATGAGCAACTTCCATCATCTTGCTTCCGGTTTCACTCAAACTGTAAATCGTTTCCGATGTAAGGACGAGACCTAATATTATTTATACTGGAACCGGTTCCAATCTCTTTCCGAGGATAAGATATGAATTTACCGCCGTCTACGGCAACAAAAGTGGCCTGCTCGGAAGTCCCATTGCGCGCGCCTGCAATCCTATGAACCTCGATTCGCCAGCCTTTTCATCCAACCGAATCTAACCTCAGCAGTTGAAGCTTCGTTGCCCAGCAAACAAAGCCGCCGGTAAAGCTAAGGCCGACAGATCAGCCTGAACGATCTTGAGGCACCCGATGGGGTGACCCTTAAATTATGACGCCAAGCCGTCCGTCTCTTGCCTCACACTCCAGCCATCAAATTCGGCGTGCCTCCTTTAAATAAAGCGGGAAAAACCGCAGTTTCCCCAAATCGGCAGCACGTGTGGAAAAGATTGAAAAGCTGCTGCTGGGCGCTAAAGCCGATGCCTCACGAATTGCACTGACATAGGTCAACCCGCTTTTTCTTCAAGACTGAGGAGATACTTTTCCTGCGCATTGACCTGGTTGGAGGTGATCGGAAGGCTAAATCGGAAACAAAAGTGGTTGCTTGTCTAATTAACTATTTTGCATTATAGGATTGTTTTCAATAAGCCGACGAGCACGCATTTATCGGTGTTGGATGAGATTTTATTCAATCAGAGGAGAATCTTGAAAATGGATCGCGAAGAGAACGAGGACAACACTATCTACAAGGTCGTGATGAATCACGAGGAGCAATATTCGATCTGGCCAGCTGATCGAGAAAATGCACTCGGCTGGAAAGATGTCGGCAAGACTGGGCCTAAAGCAGAGTGTCTGGAATACATCAAGGAAGTCTGGACTGACATGCGGCCACTCAGTCTTCGTAAGAAGATGGAAGAGGCTGCAAACAAGAGTTAGCACAACCTGCCTTTGTCATAGGTTCGCCGACATCAACTTCGGCGATTCAAATTCAAATGGCACCGTAATCCTCTTTGACGAGAAGGAAAGCCTTTCAAAAACTCCAACCCACGCTGATCGAGAGCTATTACATCACTCATCTCTCGCAGCGCTAGTAATACTGGTAAACGCGGTACTTTCGCTTGCTCGATATGCGACTGAACAAGGACCTCCGGGAAGAAAAACTATTGGGGTACCTGGTTTACTTGCTGTGCTCCTCAGTCTAATGAAAGCGAGTTGAATTAATTTGCCATTCGAGTTAGCGCGTGTTTCAGGAACCACCAATCTTCCGAGTTCGGCCTCGATCTTTTGCCGGTTTTGCGTTTCGAACAAGTAAGGCTTGAAACTGATGTCGCCTGATTTTTGGAAGGACCGACAGGATGCCAGCCTCATAAACAGCACAGACGCCAACAGAATAAATTTCAGCGGCTTTGGATTCATTAGTTCAAATCGAACCAATAACAAATGCTTGAGGGCTTCGAATCTGGTTTATAACATATGTTCTAATGTACACAGGCTCGCACCCCTGGAGGCAATGCTAATGAGCAAGACGGGTAAGTACTGTAAGGCGTACATGATTTCACAGTTTCGAGAGTTCAGTGGTTGGACGGAAAAGTCTGAGAATGCTTGCACGGAGAACGGTTCTCCACGGCTCTTAACGGCCAGCGATTTTCTTTATCTTCACGAAGAGTTTGTTGTTACTGACGGAATAGTCACGAATGAGAACGTGATTTTCAACAACGTCACACCTGAATGGATCATGTTTTGTAAGAATCGGTTGAAGTTTGAAGTTCCCGATTACGTCTCACGGTCATTCGAGAAAGCTGAAACCACCGGCTCAAAATAACCCCATTTCATGGCCGACATCGGAGCAAAAGAAGTTCATGTTTGGCGCGCCTCCCTCGATTCGCCCACCAGAAGCGTCGAACAACTTCGGGAACTGCTTTCACCTGACGAGCTTGCTCGCGCTAAGCGGTTCCATTTCGAAAGAGATCGTAAGCATTTGATTGTGGCCCGAGGATGTCTTAGGACGATTCTATCGCGCTATCTGAAAACGCCGGCCGCAGAAATTGGGTTTACCTATAGTGATAATGGGAAGCCAAAACTCGCGGATTCCTGTTCGCATACACAACCCTTGTACTTTAATTTGGCGCATTCGGCGGGTCTTGCCGTTTACGCGATTACACTTATTGGTGAGATTGGCATAGATCTCGAACGCATCAGACCGGAATTCACCGGTGATGAAATTGCAAACCGGTTTTTCTCACCGGGTGAAGTCACTTGTCTGAATTCAGTGCCGGCAGCGCTGCGTCACGAAGCATTCTTTAACTGCTGGACGCGTAAGGAGGCTTTCATTAAGGCGAAAGGGATTGGCCTGTCCTTGCCCTTGGACCAATTCGAGGTAACCCTGGCGCCCGGTGAACCAGCGAAGCTATTGCGCACGAATTGGGACGAAGATGAGGCCCCGCGCTGGTCAATTCGTTCGATCGATGTGGGTCTGGACTACGTCGCTGCGGTAGCTATTGAGACACAGCACTGGCACTTAAAGTACGAGGACTTGGATCGTAGCTTGTTCGAACTTTGAGAAGAGCCAAGGGCTGTAACCCGCCTTTCGTTGTCCTTCGTTCAGGGTTTTATGCCGACGCCCCGAGCACTCCGCACCATTCGGTAGTCAGCGATCCGGGAATTGACTCGAGCAATAATTCATCGACGTAACACCAGCCCCACTCTTCGTCCGGTTCGAAAGACTTGACCAATGGGTGACTGGTTGACTGAAAATGCTTGGACGCGTGCTTATTCTTGGAGTCATCGCAGCAGCCCACATGGCCGCAGGTTACGCAAAGTCGCAAATGGAGCCAGTTGTCGCCGGTTTTCAAACACTCTTCACAGCCCTCCGGCGTATTCGCGACAACGTCGCCAATTTCAAACAGATGCGAACAGCAGTTCATGGTCTACTCCTCCCTAAACAATCATCCGTTAGGTGATCGTGTCTGACGCGTTATGGGAAACAGGCTGACCGCTGTTCTCAATCTTACGATTGTGAAAGGTATCCTCTTCCAGCTCATCCTCTCCCGGGTCATCCAGTGTTATCAACACCTCTAAGTCTTGTTCGCTCATCTTCAACCTCCAAAGTAATTACCTTCATCATGCCTGTTAGTGAAAGCCAACTCATCAGAGCGACGCGGATTTGGTTCGTACCACGGGAAGACGCGCTTCGATCCAGTCATTGACGTCCGCCATCACGGTCTCCTTGTCAATGTCGTTCAGCAGATCGTGATAACCGCCTTCGTATAGTTTGAGTGTCTTGTCCGTGGAACCGACGTTGTCATAAAAGTACTGGCTGCCCTGCCATCGCGTCGCTTTGTCGTCAGTGCCGTGAATAATAAACACGGGGACGCGGAGGTTCGGCATATTTTCCTTGATGCGGGCGGCCGCTTTCAGAACCTCTGAGGCGGTCTCGGCAGGCTCTTTCTCGGTGTTGATCAGCGGATCGCTGTTCATTTGCTCAACGATGGCCGGATCGCGAGAAAAGATCTCGTTCTTCAACGAATAAAGAGGCAAGTGCGGGACGAGTTTGCCAACACCCTCAAATGCGAGTTGGACCAGGTTCGGCAATCCGACATCGTAAGCCCAGCTCTCGCAGATCAATCCCGCGACGTCCTGCTGATGTTCGAAGGTGTAAGTCGATGCGATCACACCGCCGACGCTGTGGCCGAGCACAAACACGGGCAAGCCGGGATTCTCCGACCTCGCAATGCCGGCGAGCGTGTTTACGTCGTCCACCCAGTTCGAGAATTTCTCGATAAAAAATCGCTCGCCTTCCGACTTGCCTCTGCCCTGGTGATCAAGAGCGTACGCGGCAAAACCCTGCGACGCGAATTGCTCGGCCGGCCATTTGAAATACCCACTATGCGAATTGAATCCGTGAACAAGTATGACGACCCCGCGGGCCGTCCCTTCGGGCTGCCACGAGCGGGTAAAGATTTTCACGCCGCCGACTCCTGCGAAAGTTGATTCCTTCATTTCGTTAATCTCCTTGATTTGAATTATTCGTTTTCACGCTGCTTCTGTCGTCCTAGCCGGGCAGATCCTCGGGCCGCTTCTTCGCGAGTTTACCGGTGCGCATTCCCGTGGACTGACCGACTTCGATCAGGTAGCCATCGGGGTCCCGCATGTAACAGCGAATCTCAGCACCACGATCGATCGGCGGCGTCACAAACTCCGCCCCTTTTGAGCTCCACTCTTCATAGCACGCCTGGATGTCTGCTACGCGCAGGTTCATGAAGGTGGAGACGGTGTTGTCGAACTCGTAGTTGACGACCGAGATGTCTGGCTTGTCCGGAGTGGGACCACCGCCCGGGTTCATGATCACCCACGAGTTGGCGAGCTTGACCATGCAAGGGTTCTCCTCCAACACGACCCGGCCGCCGAGAACCTCGGAGTAAAAGGCGCGTGACCGAGCAATGCTTCGCACCGTGATGAACAGCGTGACGAGGAACCCCTCGCTGGGCGAGGGCAGGTTTTCGAAGTCGATGTATGGCGTGTGCTCGGTCACGGCTACCTCCTTGCTATTTCACTCCGGCACCGGCACTACTACCGGAGCGCCTTTGTCCTTAATAAAGAACACAACGAACTTTGCCGGCTTCGTGCTGCTGGCATTCCTGCCCACGGTATGAACGTCGTTCGGGCCTTCATAGAAAGTCTGGCCCGGTCTTAGAGTTACTTCCTTTCCGCCCTTCACCTGCATGATGATCGAGCCCTCTAACACATAGATGAATGCATGCGCATTGTGCCGGTGAATGGGATCCACGCTGCCCGGCGGATACTCGACTGTGATCATCAGCACTTCTTTGCCGGGAAACTCAGGCAGATCCTTTGAAGTAAGCGGAGTGACCGCGGCCTGCGGAGCCTGACTGGCCGTCGGTGGCCGTTGGGCGATGAGCGTAGCCGGAGTCAGAAATAGCAGGCCGAACATTAGTGCCTTGTTTTTCATAATAAGTCTCTCCTTCGATCGCCTGAAACAGGCGGGCATTCATTCCCTAAACGGAGAGTTCAACAAGTAATCGACTGTCGATGTGGGCTTGTAATGCTGCACAAATCGCTCACCAAAATCGCGGGCAAAGTTGTCGTAGGTCGTTCCTGGACGAGTCTCGACAATGCGGCAGACCGCTTGGGTGAATTGTTTCTTCATTTCCAGCCGGGGAAACGCTTCGACGATCGTAGCGATCTCAATTTCGCTGAGCGCTTCGTAACCGAAGCCGCCCCAATCAAGACCGATGCCCATCGTGGCCAATGCAACTTCGGGCTCTTTGTAGAGCGCAATGGAAACCGTCGAGTTGAGCGCAACCCCGTCCCAGATCAATTGCGCCCTCCGGTCATCGACGCCCTCACCGCGGGCGAAGTCTCGCGCAGCATTTGCCCCTTCGACTTCGAAGCGGAGCGGCCCGTTGAAGGCTTCCGCCAAACCCAGATCGTGCAGGATCGTGGTCACGGCGAGGACTTCCCTGTCGTGGCCAATTTGTTTACGCTCCGCGATGAGCGCAGCAAAGAGCCAGGAGCGCATGACATGATTGAACAGATAAGGCTCAGACTTCTCGCGCGCAAACTCTATGGCTCGAGTGATCAGTGCCGTGTTGGGCACCGAGACACCGGCCAGTAAACGGGTCGCGACGTGGGTTCCGGCTTTCAACGCTGTTGCAGTCATTTCAGTTCCTCTCTGTCGTTTGTCGCTGCTGTTAGAAACGGTGGCTGGACCGCAGAACCCCCGTCATAGACGAAATGCGCGGCTACCCGAACCGTGATCCATCACGCCGTCGCCGACTTTTGACCCTTAATAAAGGCCAGCAGATTCGCGTTGATCTGATCCTGATGTGTCGCGGTGATTCCATGTGGCGCGCCGGGATAATAGATTTCCTGTGCGTCCTTGATCAGCCGCGCCGATTTCCTGGCTGAGTCTTTAACTGGAACGATTTGGTCGTCTTCGCCGTGCAAGACAAGCGTCGGGACATCAAAACTTTTCAAATCTTCCGTTTGGTCCGTTTCGGAGAAAGCCTTGATGCTTTCATAGGCGTTCAGCAGACCCGCCTGCATGCTCCACAACCAGAACTGATCAAGCGTTCCTTGTGCAACCGTTGCGCCTGGCCGATTAGCTCCGTAGAACGATACCGCCAAATCTTTATAGAATTGCGAGGGATTTTTGATCAGGTCTGATCTGATTTTGTCGAACACTTCGATCGGAAGACCTTCGGGATTGGCGGCAGTCTTGAGCATTAGCGGCGGCACAGCAGCGATCAGAACGGCCTTGGCGACTCGGCTCGTTCCGTAGCGACCGATGTAGCGCGCGACTTCGCCGCCTCCAGTTGAGTGACCTACCAACGTTACATCTTTGAGATCGAGCGTTTCGATCACGGCCGCCAGATCATCGGCATAGCCATCCATGTCGTTTCCAACCGGGGTTTGGGTTGATCGCCCATGGCCTCGACGATCATGTGCGACGACACGGAAACCGCGTTGCGCGAGGAAAAGCATTTGCCCGTCCCAGGCGTCAGCGTTTAGAGGCCAGCCGTGCGAGAACGTAACTGCCGGGCCAGTGCCCCAGTCTTTGTAATAAATCTGCCGTCCATCTTTCGTTGTGATCGTACTCATGACACTCTCCTTCTTTGCAGTCTTTGCAGCTTCAGTTTTCAGAATTCAACAGAGGGGATTTGATTCGCTCGAATGGCCCCAAACCGTCACGTTACCCGCGAGCCAGTTTTCGCAGCAGTGGCCGCGGGTGTCGATCGCAGAGCTTGATTTGCGGGCGACCTAAGCCAATCTTCAAGACGTGTCTCTCCAAGTTGTGCGCCCTCGTCCGGAACGAGGCTCCGCTCGGTCAGCTCAGTACCAAAGTATTTTGCGCTTCTGTCGGCAATCACTTCGCGCGGATCATTGAGCGCTTCAACTCGTTGCCGAATGAAGTCGTCGAAACGAAAACTTTGGGGACCGGCGATTTCAAACATGCCATTCAGCGGTGAAGCGATCGCTGCTTTACAGACCGCGCTAGCAACGTCCTCTGCGGCCATCGGCTGGAAAAGAACCGGCGGTACGCGAACGGCGTTGTCGATGGTGGCCGCGTCCGCGATCTGTTTCCCAAACTCGAAGAACTGGGTAGCGCGGACGATCGTGTATGGTATCGGCCCTTCCTTAATCAACTTTTCCTGCGCCACCTTCGCTCGCATATAACCGCTATCGGGCAGACGATCGGTCCCAACGATCGAGAGCGCGACGTGATGACCGGCACCCGCCGCGGCCTCATAAGAGAGGAGATTGCGTGTCGACGTCCGAAAGAAATTCATCACCGCCGCGTCTGCGAACGATGGTGAATTGGAGACATCGACCAAGACCTGGGCCCCTTTCAATACTTCAGCGAGCCCTTCGCCGGTGAGCGTATTGACACCGGTGTTAGGCGCTGCCGCCACAGCCTCATGGCCGAGCGCCTTGAGTTTTGTTACGAGCTTAGATCCGATAAGACCAGTGCCGCCGATAACTACAATCTTCATGAGCCTGCCTCCATCTTTTTCGCTGCTGTTTTTCTCTTCCGGTACTTGCTAAGACTGGACAGCTTCCTGGTTTGTGACACAGTTTTTTCGCAACCAAAATTTCAGATTCCAGTGGTGAAATAGTTGTCACAAATCGATGGGCTGCACAGTCTTGTTTGGATCGATCTCGACTGCCGTTCGGGATCTGCTCCTCGCACCTATTTTCGAAATGGTATGGTTAACGAAGTAGACCACGGGCGTGAAGTTGAATCTATTAGACGAAGGTATCGATCGATGCTTTCCTATAGCAGGCTTTCGCAAGAAAGAAGATTAAACTGATGAGCGCGTCCGGCGCCAAGGTTGACCATCGGCCAAAGCGAGGGTTAGCGTTTGCCCTGCTGCCGCGAGATGGCTTGGAGCTTACTGGGCCTCATCATCAACAAGACTCGGAAGATTCCCTCTTCGGACGCTTCAATGGTGGCCACAGCTGTGACTGTCCCATCGCGCAGTACCAGCGCACTGGTCTGGCCGTTTGTTTCGATCCATTCGATCGTTACACCGTTACCCATGAAGGCGCCGACTGAAGCAAAGTATTTCGCCACGCGATCGCGACCTGAAACGGGAAGCCGGGCTACGTGCAAGGCGCCTCCACCATCCGCGTAAGACACAACGTCAGAGGTGAAAAGTTTTTCCAAAGCAGGAAGATCTCCTTTCTGTGACGCCACGATGAAGGCATTGAGCAGACGCTTTTGTTCATACGAGTCAACCGCCCGGCGCCGCCCGGCGCTGATATGCTTTCGCGCACGAGTTACAAGTTGTCGCGCATTCGCTTCGGTCGATCTAATGGTGTGAGCAATCTGATCGTAGGAATAGTCAAATGCTTCCCGCAGCACATACGCGGCGCGTTCGGTCGGAGAGAGTTTTTCAAGCAGCAGCAGGACGGCAAATTCCAAAGCTTCAGCACGTTCGGCGCCTAGCCGTGGATCGCCAGAAGTGTCTATCGGCTCCGGGAGCCAGGGCCCGATATAGGTTTCGCGCCGAGAGTGTGCCGACTGTGAGAAAGTAAGTGCCAACCGCGCAGTTGTCGTGGCGAGGAAGGCCGGCGGATCTATTACCGCGCTGCGATCGGTACCCTGCCAACGGAGCCAGGCATCCTGGACGATGTCCTCGGCCTCAGTGGCACTGCCGAGCATACGATACGCTAGCCCAAACAGACGGGGCCGAACACTCTCAAATACTGACACGCCATCGTCATTAACCATGATCTGCGAATACTACTTCCGGTGACCTGAAATGGAAAGGTCACGCTGACTGTGCTTGTCGAATTTTCTTGGGCTAAACGCGAACGCCAGACCTGCGACCGAACCCATCTTAAGAAAGCCACGCCGCGATCTGTTTCTGGTTTGTTCACAGGACCTCATCTCTCCTTTTCAATTGGCAAAAAACTCCCTCAAGGCCGCTGAAGTCTCGGCTGGCTTTTCCTCCATCAGCCAATGACCCGAAGCGAATTTGATGGCTTTGACATTGTCCGATATCAGCGCTGCTTGAATCGCGAGCGCACCGTTCATGCCTTTCTCGCCTTCAATTACCAACAAAGGCATTGGCAATTTAGTCTTTGCGAACTCTCGATTGTCGCGGGCGTCGTAAGGCTCGAACGCTTTGAAATATTCAAAAGCATCGCGCATCACTTCCGGTTGCCCGTAGCTCTGCGCATACATGCGCTTTTCTTCTTCTTTGAATTTGGCGAGGTCGCCGCCGAATGATTGCCAAACGTGTTCGAGAAAGATGCGCTCGCGCCCCTTCACTAATTCAAGCGCAATTGGACTGCTCACAAAATGAAAATGCCAAAGGGCGGGAGTCGTGTAGATCTTTTCCCAGATATCGCCGACGCCGGGGATGGGCGCGTCAAGCAGTGCAAGCTTTCTTACCTCGGAAGGAAACTGCGCGGCGTAGGCAAAGGCCACCATCATTCCGATGTCGTGCCCGACAAGATAGACCGCTCGATAGCCGAGACTCTTGACCAACTCGTGAACATCGACAGCGGCAGTCTTCTTGTCATAGCCAGTTTTCTCCCTGGACGATTGCCCAAGGCCGCGCAAGTCCGGGGCAATGATTGTGTAGTCTTTGCCAAAGTCCGCGAATAGTGGAGTCCACATTCTGGCGTCGTCACCGAAGCCGTGAATCAGCACCAACGGCATCTTGCCGCTGCCAGACTTGAGGTAATGAATGCGAACGCCGTTCACATTTGCGAACTGTGATTGGTAGTTGGCTTTCGTCGTAGCGCCAGGAACGTTCGCCTCGACGTATTCTGTTCCTGTTGGCCCATTGCCAGTGATTTGAAGTACAACCGGATCATTTCCAGTCTTGGCAAAATGTTCGACGCCGGGCGGTTCGGTATAGAAGCTTCCCGCGGTCAATGGCTTTAACTTTGATTCGTCAAACTTCGCGCCGTAGCCGATGTACCATGTTCCTGAGACTACGGTGGCCACGCGATCGTCCGGATGAGTATGAGCTTGTATTTTGAGATTCGCCGGAATACTTAACTGAATCGTATAGATTCCAGATTTGGTAGCGTCTCCTTTCAATGTGCGAGTTTCGATTCCACTCACTCCTGAGGTACCGGCGCCAGCGTTAACACTTGTGAGTGCCTCGATTTCGGATGGCGATAGCCTCAGTCGGCCTTCTTGTCCGTAGATTGACGAAGTGCCAGCCAGAATCATCAAAGCAATATTGAACAGAATCTTCATGATGTGCTCCTAACCTATTCTTGGCGATGAGATTTTCAAAAGCTCTGCAACCGGATCTTCATGCGACGTCAGTTACGCGCGATTCATTGGCACGTCTAGTTACGAAACGGGCATTCTGCAAATCTCGCTTCGATTCGGAATTCTTATATCTCCTTCGTCATAAAAACGCTGAATCGATCCTCGACATAATCGCTGAATGGCCCGCAGAAGCTGAAACCGAAACTCGCATAAAGCCTGCGTGCTGGTTCGAAGGCGTCGTGCGATCCGGTTTCGAGGCTCAAACGCTGGTATCCGCGGCGGCGCGCCTCCCTAACCAAATGATTGAGGAGCCTTGACGCCACACCTCTTCGCAGGTGCTGCGTAGAGGTCTTCATCGATTTGATCTCTCCATGATGCCGGTTGAGTTCCTTCAGCGCGGCACAGCCAAGTAGCTCGCTGTCCTGCCATGCCGTCCAGAAAGTGATTTCCGGTTTGCGCAGGGCCGCCAAGTCAAGCGCATGAATACTCTCGGGCGGCGAGTAACGTTGCACGCTGCGAAGGTGATCCTGCAAGAGCGCTATTATTTCAGGACTCTCCAGGTCGTCAATTCTGATTTCAATTAATGGGCTGGTTCGTGCCATTTCAAAAACGTGTAATGAACTTGATTTCTCTATTTCTGGTCTTCGCTAATAACACCCTTGGTTTCGAAAGCCGAAGTGCTTTAGCAAAGGCCCAACAATCTCACACGGCGTTGTGCTTCCAACACCAATTCAGAGTTATCTTGAGCAAGACTACCGTTGGGTAACGTCAACGTGTCCTCAAAACCTACCCGAATGTCATAGCCGAGCCTTAGCGCGTCATCCATGAGTGGCCAAGTTGTCGCTTCCGTTCCGTGTAACAACCGAGGGATTTGAACGTTGCCGTTATCCAACAGTGTTCGGACGAATGCAACAGTCTGATGGGCGGCATCAAGTTCTTGTTCTTGTGGTTCGATTAGTACTCGTAAACATTGTGACGACAGGCCACTACTCACAAACTCTTCCGCCGCATGCCGATTAGATAAGCCTGCTTCAACTCCGACTCCTTTGGTAAGTAAAAGATGAGCGAGTTCAGTCGCCCCAACTTCGTGAAAATTCACTGAGGCAAAGTCTGGTAACTGAGTCCACTCGGAGACATGCCTCATTCGTTCAGAATGCTCACGAACGATCCAATCTCCAGTGGTTATTCCAACTTCGGCCGTCGGTGTAACTCTTCTAATCTCACGAAGCGCCTGCGCCAGATCTGCTGCGGCCAAGCTTTCAACACCAGCGCGCGAACGGACATGAAAGTGAATCGCCGACGCACCTGCGTGAAAACATTCAACAACGCCTGCCGCAATTTCTTCAGGAGTAACAGGCACTGCCGGATGATCGGCTTTAGACCTGCCGCCATTGATCGCTGCCTTTATGAGAGTTGCCACGGACTTCTAACAGATTAAACGGAGGGGGCCAACCAACGAGCGATGTTCCACACGTATGACTTGATGTCGTCCAATCTCTTCGGATCGCGCTTAATCTGATCCCCCGGAGGTTCGGCGAGAAAGCTGGGACAACCTTTGGAAGTGTCCCAGTTGTAATCAACGAAATGATGGAAGCTTGATTCAGCGATGGCGCGTCCGAGCAAGTTGCCGTGATTGTCATGCGCTCGTTCGAACGCCACGATCAGATTAAAAGGCCGGCCCGTGACCTGGCTGGTTCCGGTAGCGATTACATTTGCGTGCCCCTCCCCCTCCGGAACTCCGACTGCTCCTTCATGTGGATGCGCGGGGAAATATTCAATGACTCCTGCGGAATTTTTTGGATTCCGTAGCACTTCATGAACTGGGGCGATGGGATTGATCTTCTGATAATCGCCGTTACTGCCTGAGTGATAGTTGGGCCAGGAAATGCTCTTCGTGTCCTGATCGTCTCGAACATGGCGTGATTCATCCGGATCAGGATGCCGCGAATGAAAGAAATGAGCGCGACCGACTCCGCCAAGTGTGCAAAGTGACGATCCCAAATCCTGATGATCTCGCGTCGCCAGAATTCCGCCACCACGCTGGCGAAAGCGAGTGATACCCTGACAGTCCTGAACGCTTAATCCATTGCCAGAGTCGACGGCAAACAACCAAAGCTCATCGAAGTCAGTCGTATCAAGAACACTCAGTACCGAGTCATTACCATCGCTATTTACTTCGCGGTCGCGTGCGGTAACTTCGCAGAGGCTGTTGTGATCGTCGTCCGTAACGGATGACAAGTAATCGCGCAGCAATGAGAAGCGGTTAATATTCCAATCGTCCTCAGTCGCGGGAATTGTTGTCTGCAAGAGAATCTTAATTGCCCTAGTCATAACTTAGCTTAGCCCGCTCGATGCCGCAGACCTCGCAGCACTCCCTTGAGACCTGGCCGCGGCGCCGCCAGATTGATAAGGCCACTGGTGTCGGCTTCTTTAATTGCCATAAGGGTGGTATCCAAATCAACTAGGTGCGTATAACGCACATCGTTGATGTATAGGGTCGGCGTGCCGGTGATGTGTTCGTCAAACAGTGCGGTTTGGTACTCGATCTCGATCTGTTTGCGAAAGACATTCTCCACCAGGTCGGAATTAAATCTCTCCATGTCGAGACCAATTCGCCGCGCGTACCGAGAAAGGTGCTGGTTCTCAAGAAAGCGCTGGCGACTGAATAATTCATCATGCATCTGCCAGAACTTTCCCTGCGCAGCTGCAGCCTCGGCCGCCTCGGCCGCCCTCATGGCATGAGGATGAGTTTTCACTGTGGGAAAGTGCCGAAAGACAAAGCGGAGATTGTCACCCAGAAGTTTCCGCACCTGTTCGATGATTGGAAAAAACTGCCCGCAATGCACGCATTCAAAGTTTCCATATTCGACCAGCGTTACCGGCGCATTCAATGGGCCGATCGAATGGTCACGTTCGCTCACGGAATTTTTTAGACGAACAATCTGGGCGTCACTCAAGGCAACGACTCTTTTCAGCTAAATAAGTCGGCGGTCTAGTGTCTCATCTCATGGGTCGATCGACCAGAGACCTTGGTAATTGCGTATAGGCTCAAACTTCACTCCCAGCTCAACAAAGACTGCTCGTTGCGCCAACATCTCGGGCAACGTGTCCATTTGCCTGGCGGCGGCCAGTGATTCCCAGACACTGACGTTGACCATACTATTTGATTTACGATCAAGCGACACGTAGTAATGTAACAACCCCGGCAACGCACGTAGAGCCGGCTCGAGTGCGACCCGGCCATCTGATAGTCCCTTGGCCACTGCCTCAGCGCGTTCGGCGGCAAAGAAGCCTTGTGAAATTCGAACCACAGGTTCAGACATGCAGATCCTAACTCGCCAAAAAAGCGTGAAATGCGGCGGTGTCAAAAAAGATCGTTGATGATTGAATCTGATCGTTTTCCACGACCAGGATCTCTGCAACTTCAGACTCGGCGCTCTTGCCGCTGGGCGATAATAAATTGTAGTGACTGAGGACGCAGGCGTTTTGTCCTTCGACAATAAGCTGGTTGATCTTTGCACTCGTTACCACCTGCAAGAATTGCGTCGTGCCCTGCACATAAGCATCCTTCCCTTTCGTTTTCGCGCCGGGGCTGTCAAAGGCGATGTCGTCGGCCACGAACTGTTCCCAGCCACCTTTCCGATCAAGGGCTTCGAAGTATTTTTGGATTACCTGGTTTGTCTTCATCGATGTATCCTTTCTTTCTATCTTTACCTTTCAGAATTTAAACGTCAGCCAACTGGTAACGTAGCTAGTGGTTTTGCCGGGCGGAGTCTCTTTCAAGAACTGTCCAGTGGCAAAGCCGGAAACGATCAACGTGTAAGACCAATGGCGTTGGAGTTGCCAATCGACCCGGACCGACGGCTGAGCACCTACGTAACGGGCGTGACTCAGCTGTCCCGTCCGCAAAGGCGCGACGTTGATGCTGTAGATTCCGTCGCGGGTGCTTTCACGCCAGAAGAAGGCTGAGCCAACGGTGACAGTCGCGCCACGCAGTGGCGTCATGCGCAGGTTAGGAAACAGTCCGATCAAATTGGGTGCGCCTATTAGACCAATCGTGTCTGAGTACGTCGTGCCAGGAAACAGCGGATTGAATGTCTGGAGCACATTGTCTTTTGGATTGCGATCGCCCGAGGTGATGTCCGCACGCAAGCCCAGGCGTGGCTTTACGTGTGAGTGATTCAGCAGATAACCGGAATCAGACGAGAAAGCCCACCCGCGAATGTCGCTGGTGTTATTTAAGGCGTGGAACTTTCCCAGTTGGAGGAATGCGTCAAGGTTGTAGTCGAATTTTGCAGATTGGCCAAAGCTGCGGAAACCCAGAGTCTGCCGGATCTCGCGGCCAGCTCCCTGATCGAAGAGACCGCGCTTGCGATCGAATCCAATATAGAAAATTGATTCGCCGGCACGGTGCTTTGGTCTGGACCGCGTGGTGCCAATTCCCCAATAAGTGAGTCCGGGATTCGGCGTGTCGTTGAAGACACCGAGTTTCACCTGCGTCAACTTGTCAACCTGAGCGTTGGTAATCCAACGACGAGTTTTCCAAATCAGGCGCGCCCCATCGAAACTCCGTTTCACGTTCAACCCTTCGCCCGAAGAGATCAAGCGGCCAGCGCCCAAATCCATTTCATGCCGGCCGAGACGTAGTACTGCGGAATTGTCCTCGTTGCCGAACTTCAAGTCCACAAAGGCCTGATGAATTTCTAAGCGATCGTCGTCAGTCAGACGCGGCCCACCGTTTCGTCCGTTCTCAATCCCGCTTTGCAGTTGAGTGAAGACACGCACCCTTTTACCCAAGTGCCAATCGGCGTGCAGTAAGTAACGTTGCAATAAATAACCGTTGCTGTCCTGCGGACCGGCGCCAAATGCGAATTGACTGAAGTACTCATAGCGCCAGCGCGCCTCACCACCGAGCGAAACGTACCAACCACGATCGTTGAGCGGAATGTACTTCAGACGATCAAGCGGATCGCTTTGTCGATCACGATCTCTTAGATAACTCCAATCTTCGTCGTAACGTTGCTGTTGATAAGGCGGCGGCGTGGGAGAAGGCGTTGGCGTTTGCGCGCAGCCTTGAATCGACGAAAGCCCCAGCACAGAAAGAATGACAATGAGATGGCTGAACATACACAACAACATGATTCGTCAGCTTGCATGCTAAGGAAGCGACGCCAATTTCAATCCGTGCCGGCTCAACGGCAATGAGCGATAGCGTTTGCCCGTGGCCGCGAAGATCGCGTTCGCAACCGCGGGCACCAGCGTCACGGGACCAACCTCTCCGGTTCCGCCTAAACCCTTCGTACTGCTGTTGACGATGTGCACCTCAATGGGCGGAGTTTCGTCCATCTGCGCGATTTGATAATCGTGAAAATTGGATTCCACTGTCCGTCCGTTCATGAAGCCGATATTGGATTTAAACGCGACGCCGAGGCCCCAGACCGCACCACCTTCAATTGAGTTCTTAGTAATCTCAGGATCGAGCGCGATGCCACAATCGATCACGACCGTGATGCGGTGAATCTTCACCGAAGTGTCTTTGACCGAAAGCTCGACGACATGTCCAATGTGTGTGCGAAAAGCTTCGGTGTAAGCAATCCCTCGCGCAACTCCATTTGGAGGTTTCGTTTTCCAATCAGACTTCTCGGCGAGCGTATCCAGGACTTTGAGGGAGCGCTCGTCTCTAAGGAGAGTTCGTCGGAAATCATAAGCGTCTTGTTTCGCTTTGAATGCCAGTTCATCGATGAAAGATTCAACTGCAAAAATGTTTGGGCCATAGCCCGTGGTGCGCAGCACCGAGGTGGGCACCCCGACTTTCAACAGTTTGAAGTCCACGCGTTGGCTGGGCAATTCATAATGCGTCTCCAGCAACCCCTCCAGACAGCTCGGATCGTTATCATCGGTGACGGCTGGGCCATAAACGTATTGAAGGATGGAGGGTGAGACGACTTTGTGAGCAATGGCGATTGGTTTCCCGCTCTTATCGAGGCCCGCAGTGATTCGATTCAGCGTCGCCGGCCGATAGATGTCGTGTTGCACATCTTCTTCACGCGACCAGACCGCCTTCACCGGCTTGCCGACGGCTTTCGAAATCACCGCTGCTTGAATGACGAAATCAACCCACAGTCGCCTGCCGAAACCGCCACCCAGGAGAGTGCGATTGATGATTACCTTTTCCGGGGGCAGCTTGAACATTCCAGCCATGGTCAGCTTCGCCAACTCTGGTCCCTGTAAGGGGCCCCAGACCGTACAACTGTCATCCGTGACGTGCGCTGTGCAATTCATCGGCTCCATCGTGGCGTGGGCCATGAACTGCGATTCGTATTCCTGGGAATAAACTTCGGCGAACTTACCCTGCATGTCCTCCGCCCGTGTGGCGTCGCCTTCAGACTTGACGGTCTTCCAACTGTTACCGTCCAGAGCGGCTCGGTATTGCTTCATTAGAGAGTCAGTGCTGACATCTGAATTGACTCCACCGTTAAAAGTTACTTGAAGTGATTTGAGCGCCTGACGAGCTTGCCAATATTGATTGGCGACCACGGCAACACCGTTTGGGATCGCAACGACATCGATCACGCCCGGCATCTTCATGACATGCTCTTTGTCGAATTCTTTCACCGCGCCGCCATGAACGGGACTTTGCATGACCGCTGCGTAGACCATTCCAGGGACAGTGAAATCGAGACCGAAGATCGCTGTGCCGTTGAGCTTCGACGCAAGTTCGACTCGAGTGAGTGACCTGCCGAGCAGTTTCCACTCACGTTCAGGTTTGAGCTTTACATCTTTCGGTGGCGGGATCTTCGCGGCATCTTCGGCCACGTCTCCAAACTTTAGGGTCCGCTTTGTGGGTTTGTGGATTATTCGGCCATTCTCCACGTAACAGTCTTCAGCTTTCGCCTGCCAATGGTTCGCCGCGGCGGCGACTAACATCACACGTGCTGATGCGCCCATCATGCGCAGGAGTTCGAAGAAGCCGGTGGTGCTTTCGCTGTTCCCCGTGAATTGCCAATTCACACGCGGGTTGCGATATGCGGGCGCTACTCCGGAGAACTCAATCTTCACGCGGCTCCAGTCCGCGCCCAATTCTTCGGCAAGGATTGCTGGCAGCGTGGTCATCACACCTTGGCCCATTTCGGATTGCGAAGAAATAAGGGTCACCTCATCGTTAGGACTGATGCGGATCCACGCGTTGAGTGGAACGTCGCTTATGGCTGACGGACCCGAAGGACGAGTCTCCTCGAAAACCGTCTTAGCGAACGAGTCTGCGCCAAGCGAGTAGCCAAGCAACAACCCACCGCCCGCGGCCGCCGACGCTGAAAGAAAGAGACGCCTTGAGACAATTCCGCGCTTCATCTCGTCACTCCACTGCGCGCAATCGTTTCGGCCGCTGCATGAATTGCTTTTCGCACACGCTGATAGGTACCGCAGCGACAGAGATTGCCGCTCATTGCTTCGGCAATGTCGGAATCAGTTGGCCGTGGATTCTGTTTGAGGAGGCAGGCGGCCGACATCATTTGACCTGGCTGACAGTAACCACACTGCGGGACTTGAATCTGCATCCACGCTCTCTGCACTGGATGGTTGAGATCATTTGAGAGACCTTCGATCGTGGTGACATGTTTGCCCTCGACTCGCGACATGGGCGTCACGCAAGAACGAATCGCATCACTCTCGAGATGGACGGTACAACAGCCGCAGATCGCCATGCCGCAGCCGTACTTTGTGCCAGTCAATCCGAGGTCGTCTCGCAAGACCCAGAGCAGAGGTTTATCAGGATCGACTTCAACTGTCGTGGCCTTGCCATTGAGCGTGAACGTGACTTTCTTCATCTTTGAATCACTTCGCACAAGCGCCTCCGTTGTCGAGCCACTCCTTGACGCTCGATACAAATTGTTCGTGCGAAATCGGCGGGACGGTTCGACCATCACCTGGATTCCATGCCCAGAGCACCAATGGATCGCTGGCTACATGGTTGATTAAGCGGTCGCGACTGAGCCCGCCGTTTTGTGTCGGGTCCTGCAACTGCCGGCAAAGCTGTGCTGCACTCCGTCCCTGGAAGACCATTGGTGTTTTTGCCGACGGTAAATGCCAACGAGGCGTCGTCAGATCAAATGAGCCATCGCTCATTACGTTCGGCGCTCCTGGTGGCATGTTCAATCCAGCGCGGTTCCCAGCTTGATGGCAATTGCTGCATCGGAGCGCCGAGACGCCGTTGCCATCTTCACCACGCTGCACATGATCAAAATGCGGATGACTGTCGTCACCCTGCAAAGGCGTATTGCCGGCTGGGTGACAATTCATACAGCGCGGACTCTCGAACACCTTGTACGCAACCGTGAATGCTGCCCGCGCCGCGTCGTCATCTCTGATGCCGAACGAGGCGCTTTGGACCGATGCGTACCAGCCCAGGCTGACGGACGCGAAACCGATGATGATTGGTCCTATTAGCTTCATCTGAACGACAAATGATCTCGGCATGAAACGCGGCGTCTACGAGCGCGTGATTGCACTTAGCATCGGGTAAGTTTCAAACTTGAAATTGAGTCCCGATTGGTTCAATGGGTCGCCGGCGATTAGAACTTGAACGTCTTCTTCTTTCTCAACTTCAAGCACCAGCAGCCCGAAAGGGCCGCTGGGATCGGCGACCGGGCCGAAGACGACCGCAGGCCCTTTTGCCGCGATCCCCGACCAATACGCGCCGTGCTCCTGCATCAAAGCTCTCTCTGTATCGCTCATATCAAAAGGAAAAGAAGGGCGCGGCGGAATCAGCTTGCTGAAAAAATAAAGTGACATCAGTCTGTTACCTTCATTTAGAGAATGCGCTTTTCGCGATCAATCCAATCGCGTACGTAGCGATGGCAGCCATCAAGCTGAATGCCGCTCGCTTCACATTGGCTGAGAAAACAGATGGCCTCACGATCAACAAATTTCACGTCAGCCAAATTCAAAACGAATCGTTGAGACTTTCCTTCGAGCTCTGCCTTTAATTGATTGAGTTCTTCGGCACGGAGCCGGCCGCTAAGGTGCAGCGTCACGGATTGTCCGTCTGAAACTTCCTCAATCTTCAGCACCATTCACGTGATCCTCGAAACGGTAGGGTGCAACGACGATGCCAACAGGACACCCGTCAGCGGCTGACATTAACCAACGAAGAGAACTCGGCTGTCACCGCGGATTCGCGGTCATTGCGGAGGACCTGCTACTCCGTGTGCGCCCGCAGAACACGTGAAGAGAGCCTCTCGTGGGCAGAAAAATGACGAACTCCGACAAATGTCGGATTCCGACACCCGCGCGGAGATTCTTTCGGGCGTGCTCTGGTTTGATTAAGGAACGCTCTAGCGAGATTCTAAGCAGACCTGAACTTGTACTTCGGAATACCCAGCCTCTTGATTTTTGTTTCCAGTGTTGAGCGGGGGATGCCAAGTTTGGCCGCCGCTCCGTGCCGTCCGGCAATTTGGCCATTGCTTTCGGCCAGAGCTGCTTCAATCAACCTTTTTTCTTCTTCGGCGCTCAGGCGGCCTAAGCCGTTGCCACTCCGCTCGGCGGATGGCGACAAATCAAGTTGCAACCATGATTCATCAATCGAGAAGGTCTCTCCGTCGCAGAGAATCACACCCCGCTCGATCACGTTTTGCAACTCGCGAATATTTCCCGGCCAGTGATAGGCAATGAATAGATCGAGAGTGCGCTTGTCGATGTTCTTGATCTTCTTACCCGTTTTGCTGGCGTATCGGTCGGTGAAGTATTCCACCAGTAGAGGGATGTCGTCCTTGCGATCCCTCAACGGCGGCACCGAAATAGGGAAGACATTAAGCCGGTAATACAGATCTTCGCGGAACGTTCCGGCGGCCACTGCGCCCTTCAAATCGCGGTTGGTGGCAGTGATGATCCGTACATCAGTGTCGAGAGCGCGTGCGCCACCAACGCGCTCGAATTGTCGTTCTTGCAGCACACGCAAAAGCGCGATCTGGGTTTCGGCAGGAAGATCGCCAACTTCGTCGAGAAAGAGCGTTCCACCATTCGCCAGCTCGAAACGGCCAAGCCGGCGCTGAGTTGCCCCGGTAAACGCGCCCTTTTCATGTCCGAACAATTCAGATCCGATTAGTCCGGCAGGAATCGCGGCGCAATTTACACTAACGAAGGGTCGGGCCGCCCTTTGCGATCGTTTGTGAATTGCGCGCGCTACGAGCTCCTTGCCAGTGCCGGTTTCGCCGGTGATTAATACAGTCGAATCTGTCGGTGCGACTTTCGCCAATTGAACGAGCACGCTGCGTAGCACCTCAGACGTACCAACGATTTCTTCGAACATCGAAGCCTGATCGATCTCTTCTCTGAGCGCCAGGTTCTCGCGATAGAGTTCGTCCTTCAGTCTCTTGATTTCGTCGAAAGCTTTCTCCAAAGCGATACGTGCTTCATACTGCGCAGTAACGTCAACATTAGTTCCCACGATTTCGACAACTTCACCGGCAGAATTGAGGACCGGTCGGCTAACACAATGGATGTGTTTGATCGATTTGTCGGGAAGGACTATGCGGAAATCAACTTCGACGCCGGTTTTCTCGCGCAGGCCACGCTCTCTAGCTTCGTCAAACCTCTTCAGATCGTCCGGGTGAACCCGACTGCGAGCTTCTTCAAAGGAGATCAAGCCGTTCGTTTGGTCGAAGCCAAACGTGCGATAGGTTTCGGCCGACCAATAAGTGATTTCCCCATGTACAGGGTCGTGCGCAAAGCTGCCGGTATGACTGAGTCGCTGCGCCTCAGCCAGGTATGCTTCACTTCTTCGTAGCGCCTCTTCCGCCCGCTTGCGCTCGGTAACATCACGAATGATGGCCATGCCGCCTATCGGCTCGCTATTTATGTTAAGCAGCGGAGAAAAGTGGCCGTCGAGGTAGATTTGTTTTCCCTTGTCCGAGAAAGTGTAAGGGATATCGATCGCTACTATTCCGCGGCCCGAGAGTGTCTCGGCGTAACAATTTTCGCCTCCTGACAATCGGAAAAAAGGACAGAGGTCCGTTGCTTGTTTGCCCAGGCGGTCAACTTCTTTGATGCCGAAGATACGTTCCAGTCCTGGATTCCAGACGGTGTAGCGGCCTTCTCGATCAAAAGCGAGAATGCCGTCCATGCTGCTGTCAATTAATTGCTTGTAGACTGCCTGGATTTCAGTCTTACGCTGAAGTTCCTGCTGCGCGTGCTTTAGATCGTCGATGTCGGCGCCGGATGAAAACCAGCGGACGATCCGTCCCGCCTCATCGCGCAGCGGCTTCCCTCTGATTAAGAACCAGCGATATTGGCCGTCTCTTCTTTTGATTCTCGCTTCGACAGCCCAGCCCTCGCCGCGAGCGATCGCGGCTTCACGCAAGGGCTTGATTCGCTCCAGGTCTTCCGCGTGAAAGGCGCGGATCTGAAAATCATTGGCGCGGAAATCTTCCTGAGTGAAACCGAAGTATTTGAGCAGTTCTTCGCTGGCATACAGCGGTTTCACATCCGCGTTGTAAACGCACATGTATTGGGGAAGAACTTCGCGCAGCGTGCGAAACTCTTGTTCGGCTTGCGCGCGGTCTTCCAATTCGGACATGACAGATCCTCAGGCAAATCGCGGGCAGGTTGAAGGCCGGGTCCCGCCAGTTATGCAGCAGATGCTAACACCGCTCAGACTAGATTTAATAGTGGAGCGGTGTGATAGGGTGGCCCGGCAATTGCGGGCGCGACCGCTGTCGAGTTCCGCCGGAGTTGCGGATTCAAACTGTCGAGTTTAGGCTCTGGCGCCATGAGCAAAACCCGTTTGGAAGCATTCAGTGACGGCGTCTTCGCCATCGTAATCACGCTGCTGATCCTCAACGTGCATGTTCCCGACGGCCGTACTCTCACGGTTCAGTCGCTTCGCCCGCTCTTACCACCTCTGGCTACGTTCGTGCTGAGTTTCATCATCGTCGGAGTTTATTGGGTTGCCCATCATCACATGTTGCACTTTGTCGTTCAGGTGAACCGTAGACTTTTGTGGCTTAATCTGCTGGTGCTTTTGAGCGTCGTCTTTATTCCGTTCCCGGCATCTTTGCTGGGCACGGGACTCAGCAATTCACTCGCCGTGCGACTCTACGGATTGAGTTTGATTGCTACTAATTTCTCTGGGCTCCTGTTCTGGTTGTACGCATCTGCGCATCCTGAGTTAATGGTCTCAAACCTCTCAAGAGAATTTGCTCGCACCGTCGTTGTGATTCATTCATCGCCGATGCTGGGCTATGGTTTGGCGGTGGTGCTGGCTGGCAGGAGCACAACGGCGAGTTTGATCTTATACGCCGCGGTTCCTTTGTTCTTCATTCTCCCCAATCCACTGCTTGAACGCAGAATCGGCTCTGCAACACGTAACCTCAGCGAGACCTGACAACCCGGGCAGTAGCAAGAAATCAGAACGCCGGGACTGCGTCATCACCTTGTCGCGTGGTATCCGTTCGTTTCTGTCACTTCACGCAAACGTCGCCGCAGATATTGTTGCTCCACATGATTGGTGGTGAGCGCGAGCGCCCGCCGGTACGCCGCAGTCGCCTCATCTCTGCGATTCAGTCGCCTTAATAAATCCGCTCTCGAGGCGTGAAAGAGGTAGTAGTGTTCCAGCTTCTTTGAGGCATTGGCCTCATCGATCAGACTCAAACCTTCCGGAATTTGCCCGTTCATGGCCACCGCAACCGCGTGATTGAGTGCAACGATGGGAGAAGAATTGATGCGCATCAACTCCTGGTACAGAGCAACTATTTGGGCCCAGTCCGTTTCCTCCGCAATCAGGCTCTCCGCGTGAACCGCAGCAATCGCTGCCTGAATCTGATAGCTGCCGACCCGACCCAAAGGAAGCACACGCTCCATCAGACGAATTCCTTCGGCGATCTTCTCCTGGTCCCAAATCGATCGATCCTGCTCCTCAAGAATAGTGAGTTCGCCTTGCTCGTTGATGCGTGCTCCACGACGAGAATCTTGCAGTAACATCAGTGCTAGCAAACCAAAGTTTTCAGGTTCATTCGGCATTAACTCGCACAAAACGCGGGCGAGTCGAATCGCTTCGGCACAGAGATCGGTTCTGACCAGGGTGTCGCCGCCAGTCGCTGTGTAGCCTTCATTGAAGACCAAATAAATGACTGACTGCACGGCGGCGAGCCTCTCGCCCAGGAGTTCGAGTGAAGGCACTTCATAAGGAATGTTTGCGAGCCGGATTTTGCTTTTGGCGCGCACGAGCCTTTGGGCCATCGTCGGCTCAGGTAAGAGAAAGGCACGCGCGATTTCGACGGTGGTAAGGCCTCCTAGAGTGCGCAGTGTAAGCGCGACCTGTGCTTCCCGGCTTAAAGACGGGTGGCAGCAGGTGAAGATCAAACGCAACCTGTCATCAGGATATTCCACAGTCTCATTAATCGCACTCGGGTCGTCGTAGTCCTGCAACCGTTCAGTTTCGTACTGGAGCTCAGGCTCTTTCTCAGCCCGCGTCTTTTCCCTTCGTACCACATCGAGGAGCTTGCGATGCGCCACCTTGGTGAGCCAGGCGCCTGGGTTGCGGGGTGCTCCTTCGGTTTTCCAATGAACAGCAGCCGAAGTGAATGCTTCCTGCAAAGCTTCTTCGGCAAGATCGAATGATCCTGAGATCCGAATCAGCGTCGCAATGATGCGCCCGTATTCTTCGCGAAAAACCTGATCGAGCGTCGCGCTGGCGTCCGGCATTGGCGGGAGCGTGACACAGTCGAACGCGGACGGCAAATTGTTTTCTGCCTGCCTAAGCACTGGCTGCGACCGGGGTTTCCATGAGCGCGCGGACCTCTATTGTGCCGAGCCGAACGATAGGAATTTGCTTCGCGACGGCAATCGCTTCATCGGCGCTATTAGCCTCAAGCAGAATGTATCCGCCTAATGCTTCATGCGTCTCGGCAAAGGGACCGTCAGTTACCAGGTCTCTGCCTTCGCGAGTCCGCACAGTCGTCGCCGTTTTCGTCGGCTGCAACCGGCCGTGGCCAAGGAAAGCCCCACGAGACTCGAGTTGGGCTCTTAGCTTGGCGAACTCGCCGTACATCGTTTGCACTTCAGCTTGGCTTAATGCGTTAAAGGCATCTTCGTTGTGATAGATCATTAGTAGATATTTCATCAGCGTTCTCCTTGGCGATTAATGAGTCATTCGGCCGCCACTGTCATCGTCCGAATCGGTCGCACCTCAACACAGCCCTCGCCGCCCTGACAGCCGGTGGGAATCTTGCTGGCCCAAGCAATTGCCTCGTCAAGGTCTTTACAGTCGATAATGTAATAACCAGCGAGTTGCTCTTTCGTCTCCGCGAATGGTCCGTCAGTCAGTAAAACGTTGCCGTCACCATCCTTGCGAACGGTGACGGCGGTAGTCGTCGGCTGGAGCGGTTCGGCGCCATGAAAGATGCCGCGCGCTTGCGCCTCGTTCATGACCTCATGGTGTCGAAGAGCAATGCCTCGCTGCTCGTCAGAGTCAATCGGTGTTTCGCGCGAATAGATCAGCATCATGTAGCGCATCTCAGCTCCGGCTCCTTCATTAATGTGATATCACTTCGCAGCCGTCACCACTTGAAACGGAAAGACTGTCCCACGTACCAGGCCGGCTTTGACCAGATCGTCATCGTCAATAATCTTCTGCGCCTCAGCTTCCGAGTCAACTTTGACGACAATGATCCCAAAACCTGACTCGTCGGTAACCAGCGTGTGGCCCGAGAACAGGCAGATCCCTTTTTCTGTCAACGCCTGCAATTTCTTCAAGTGCTTGTCGACCATCTGCTTGCCTTCCGGTTCCTGCGTTTTGGTGAAGAACTCGGGACCGGTTGCTTTCATAAACAAGGCAAATTGCCTTGGTGACTCTGGGGTCATGCGGTCGAACGACGCAAAGACCAGCGATGCTAGGGCCAAAACAAAGAATGCGGCGGCGATAACTGATAGCTTTCTTTTCATGATTCCTCTCCTCCTCAGCGATTGATAATCCTTAACAACTCTTATGCCGTGGCTTGTGCTGACCGCTCGACCAACGGCCGCACTTCGACGGTGCCATAGCGCGCCGACGGAATTCTGGCGGCGATCTTCGTGGCTTCATCGAGATCTTTCGCTTCAATCAGGTAATAGCCGCCGAGCTGCTCGTGGGTTTCGGCAAACGGTCCATCGGTCATTAGTTCCTTGCCATCTCGAACCCGGACGCTGGTGGCGGTGGCGATAGGCTGCAGTTGCGAACCCGCGAGAAAATTGCGGTTCGCCTTAATGTCTTCAGTGAATTGCCCGTACTCACTAAAGATCTTGCGCTGCTCCGCCTCGCCGATACGCGTCCACGCCTGCTCATTGTCGTAAATCAAAAGCATGTATTTCATTGTGGTCTCCTTATTTGAAAATCTCGCCTTTCAACGGTACGACGGATGACTTGATTGAGATCGACAGGTCGGTGCAAGAAAAGTTCTCGGTTATTGCTCGGCCGAGTGCTGCCTCTGAGGTGGTAAAGCATCACTTTACCTATCCGACGCTTTGTCCATACCCAAGCCATTTTCTGAGATAGCCAATCTGCCCGACATGATACGTTTCGTGATAGGCAAGAAACGCCACGGTGCCGCTCACTTGGCCGTCGAAAGATAACGGCCCTTTCGGAGGTGCCTTTGAGAGTGCCTCGGACGATGGGTCCGCGATGATTGCCGCGACCTTAGCAGAGACTTCGTCCCAAGCGATTTTCATTGCCTCAATACTTGGATATTCAGAATCGCATCCAACCTGGGCGCCGCGTGAAAACTGTGCTGCATAAGGGTTACTCCACTCGCCACCCAAAACCTTAAGGACATTCCCTCTGCTCCAAACCAAATGGCCCATAATCCACATCAAATGATTCGAGTCGTCGCCCGGTCGAGCGAACCAATGCTCAGGAGAAATATCGGCAATGCTCTTGGTCACAATGTCAGTATTGGTTTTGAACATCCCTTCGATGTTCGAAAAATTGGTGTCCATAGTTCCTCCTAAGAATTCGATAATAAGAGATTTGTCTCCGGACCAGGCGCCCGTTCACGCGCAAGCTCGGACTGATGTCGCAGCGTTGAATTGCATTACCGCTGGGCTGGGCAACATCTCGGTTGGGCGAACGTCGAAGACAGAATCAAGGCGCGTGATCTCCAAGACTCGTCTTACTAGTTTCGTGACGTTCCGTAGTCTGAACTCAACGCCTCTCGATTCAGTCTGTTGACGCAGTTGCAACATCACGCCCAAACCACCGGCGTCGATGGTGCTAACCTGCGCGAGGTCGAGCATTACGACATTCGCATCCTTTTGCGCCAACACGGCTTGACGCAGCGGATCGAGCTCGCCGCGCACAATTTTTCCTCGCAGGCAAAGAACGGCGACGTTTCCTATTCTCGTTGTCTGAACTTTCATCATAATTTCCTCCTTAACTCCGCCTTTGCGCGACTTCCGGGAGCTCACGACCCTCGCCCACTTCAGGACGAAGGTCGCAAACCCCGTCGATTTTGTTTAGGCGCTCGCAGCCGCAAGAGCCTTGGCCCGCGCTTGCTGTCTGAATTCCCGAATCGCTGCGAGGTGTCCGGGCGAACGTTTTTCCGACCATACTTCGTATCGCTTCGCAGCCTCTTCCAGATTCCCGAGCAGGTTTTGGTCCGAGAGCCGCTCACGGAACTGCGGCGCCACGGTCTTAATGGCGTCCCAGACGTTAAAGAACTCGCCGCTCGTCTCGAAGAAAAGATCTTCGTGAAGCAATCCGTATTTGAGGAGAGCGCAGGCTTGCTCCCAGTACCCAACTACCATGCCAAAGAAGGTGCCACCCTCGGTTCCCGGCGCCGCAATTTTCATCGCATCTTCGAAGGTCTCAGCAAAATAATTCTGCTGAAACCAGTCGCGCGCCTGGCGCAGACGGGTTTCGCGGCGGAGGTCATAAACCTGCAAATGCAGTTGTGCTTGTTCGTTTGTTGGTTTTGTTCCCATGATTTCCTCTCTTCTTGTTTTTGATTTCTGCGAGACCTTCTTGCCTTTTCGCAAAGATCTCTTTCTATCCGTTAGACGAATGAGCGAGGTCGAAATCGACACTGCGTTTGAAAATATCTCGACCGCGCAACCTCCATTTCGTTTCAAAGCTTCCTCATCATGACCACAGCTTCCCGCGCGTCGTTCGCCGGCAACGGCACGCGTATGCCCGTGTCTGAATAGCCAAGTTTCTGATAGAAGCCTTGCGCTTCCGAGTTACGGTCCGCCACTCCCAGTGAAATCTTTCCCGCGCCTCGAGCCTTGGCCCATCTCTCTGCTTCGGTCATCAGTTGACGACCCAAACCGTTGGAGCGGTTCCTTGGCGACACCCACAACTCACTAACCAGCGCCGTTCCGGCAGGCGTGCGAGGATCATCGACCTCGACACGGACAAAACCGCAGGCACCCATCAAATCTTCAGCGAGGAATGCGGCTGAATTTGTCCCCGCCGCGTGCCGGGCGACGAAAGCTAGCCAGTCCTCCGCCGTGCGGCCTTGAATGGCGCCTAATGTTTCGCCAAAGGCATTCGGCGAGTCGGCGAACATGGTCAAATAAAGCTCACGGATCAGCTTTGCGTCGTGACGAGTAATCGGGCGAATGATTGGTTTGTCGATGATGATCACCATCCAATAGACGTTTGAAAATCGTCAAATCGACATCGCGCCGCCCCACTTTTTACATAAGATGATACTTATCATCCTATAACGATAAAAAAAGGGAGACGCTTCAATGGCAGAATGACTTGATATAAAAGTTCTTCGAAGCATCCAGCATCGCTTTGCGTGCGGCCGGATCGGTTAAGACTCGAGCGATGTTAATCGTCCCAATCATGCCGGCCATGAGCGCCACCGCGTTCTGCTCACGTTCGTGAGCCGACGACCCAGGCATCAGCCGCGACACGGCTTTAACCCTACGCTTCATCGCCTGTTCAACTTGATTACGGACTGATCGAGGCAGCCGCGGGATTTCAGACACTATCGCCGCCATCGGACACCCCGCTCCCGGATTGGCGCAGTGTTCCAACGACAAGAAGTTCCCTATTAGAACTTTTAGTTCAGTCCCCGGCTTCGCGTTGCGCACTGCTTCGCCAAATCTTTTTTCCGTTTCGTCAAACGCTTGCACCAGCGCCTCAGTCAACAATTCATCCTTACTGTCAAAATGCTTGTAGAAGCCGCCATGTGTCAGCTTCAGCTTGCTCATCAAATCGGCAATCGCCACACCTTTTTCGCCGCCCCGACGAAAATGACGAGCGGCCGTCCTAACGATGCGCTGCCGAGTTTCATCCTTGTGTGCTGCCGAATACCGCATGGTGCGTATTGGATGATACGCATCATCTATAGACGAGTCAACGGCAAATTGTTCCAGAGCTCACTTTGCAATCGCCTGTGTCTTCAGAGCCTCCTTTATTCTGGCCACGTCGGGACTTGCACCGGCTCCCTCATAAAAGGAAAGATCCTCATCAATTCCGACCACCCGCATGCACTGGCCGCCCGAAGCCTGGAGCAGAGGTGAGGGTCCGGCATGTCAAGCTGTTTTGGGTACTTAGATCCTTGTGGGTTATGTGAATAGCAAGTGGTGGGACAACTCTAAATAGTACCCGGCTGCTAGATCGTCTCGCTGGAAATCAAGGTCGACAATGTCGAAGAAATGCGCCGCAAGAGTCTGGATTTTGGTCTCGTCAGGATCACACGCCCGTAAGTAATTGAATTGATTGAAGTTGATTTGCCGAAGGGGGGACTCGAACCCCCACGGGTTACCCCACACGCCCCTCAAACGTGCGCGTCTACCAGTTCCGCCACTTCGGCTCGTTCAGGAAGGTTGTCAAACATAGCGCGCGCTGCCGCGCTTGCTGCTATTTGCCCGTCGGCTTCGGCGACGGCGTGATGACCGTCGAAAATGGTGTCGGAGTTGGTCCCGCCGCCTGCGACGGTTGCGGCGTCGGTGTCGCTGAAACAGGAGCGTCGGATACGCCCGATTGCAAGACTGAGCTTGTGCCACTTACCGCCGGCAACGACAACGACAGAGCGATCAGCATGAAAGCCGCTGCCGCTCCGATAGTGATCTTCGCCAGCAACGTTTGCGTACCGCGCGGTCCAAACGCTGTGCTCGAGACAGAACTCGTAAACAACGCGCCGGCATCAGCTTTTCCTGGCTGCAACAAGACAACCAAAATCAGGATGATACAAGCGAGAATAAACAATCCGTATAAGACGTAAGCAATCATGACTAGTAAATGGTAAATCGTGAATGGTAAATAGAAATAGTTGGCACGTTGTGTTTTCCGTTTGCCTGTCTATTTACGATTTACTATTTACGATTTACTAACGGTTACAATTTACGATTTACTAGCGATTGTAATTTACAATCTCCGCAAAACTATCGGCTTTCAAACTTGCTCCGCCGACCAGAACTCCGTCGATATCGGCTCCGCTCATCAACCCGCGAATGTTGTCTGGTTTGACCGAACCACCGTACAGAATACGTAATTGCGCCGCGCCCAATTCTGATATCTTCTCAGCAAAAGCGCGCCGGATAAGTCCGTGCATTTCCTGCGCTTGTTCCGGCGTTGCGGCGATCCCGGTGCCGATGGCCCAAATAGGCTCGTAAGCAACGATGATACGGTCGAGATCAGAGGCTGTCAAACCAGCGAGACAACCGCGCAATTGTCCGGCAACCACTTGCACTTCGATGCCTCGGTTGCGCTGTTCAAGGCTCTCTCCAACACAGAGAATGACTTGAAGACCAGCGGCCAAACCGGCTTGCACCTTCTGCGCAATGACCGGATCTGTTTCACCATAGAACTGGCGTCTTTCAGAGTGGCCGACGATCACATAGCTACAGCCGGCATCGCGCAACATGAAGGCGGCGACTTCGCCGGTCTGAGCGCCCTCATCAGCTACAGGCGCACAATCCTGACCAGCAACTTTGATGTTTGATCCTTCCAAACGATCCGCGACTGATTTCAGAGCGGTAAAAACCGGAGCAATCACTACTTCGCAATGATTCGCATTGGCGACAAGAGGCTTCAACGCGACCGCCGTCGCGACTGAATCGGCGACCGTCTTGTACATTTTCCAGTTTCCAGCAATGACGGGTTTTCGCATGATCTACTGGTCTGTGAGTGCAGCGACACCGGGCAATTCTTGAGCGGCCAGGAACTCGAGCGTAGCACCGCCGCCGGTTGAGATATGCGTGATCCGATCGGCGACCCCGGCTTTGGTTACTGCCGCAACCGAATCGCCGCCGCCGACGATTACAGTCGCGCCGCGATCAGCCGCTTCGGCGACCGCGTGCGCAATCCCAATTGTTCCTTGATCGAATGGCGGCTCTTCAAAAACACCCATTGGACCATTCCAGATGATCGTCTTTGCATCTTTCAGAGCGTTCCCGAAGTGAGCGACCGTTTCAACTCCGATATCCATCCCTGCGTTGCCAGCGTTGGTGAATTCGATTGGAATCGTCTTCGCCAGAATCTCGCTTCCCTTCACCGGTTCGTAGCTGTCGACCACCTGATGATCGGTCGGCAGCAGCAAAGCGATGTCTGATTGGTCGCAACGATCCTCGACTTGCTTCGCCGTTTCCAACTGATCATTTTCGACGAGAGATTTTCCGACGGTGAAACCTTCCGCCTTTAGAAATGTGTACGCCATGGCGCCGCCAATCAACAGCCGATCAACTTTACGATCGATGAGCGCGTTAATAACTGGGATCTTGTCAGAGACTTTTGCGCCACCGAGAATTGCGACGAAGGGATGCTCGGGATTTTCGATCACGCGGCCGAGATAATCCAGTTCCTTCTCCATCAATATTCCGGCCGCGGATTGCTTCACAAATTTTGTGATACCGACGGTCGATGCGTGCGCGCGATGCGCGGCCCCGAACGCATCGTTTACATAAAGTCCGTCGCAGAGACTGGCGAGCTCTTCGGCGAACGTCGCGTCGTTCTTTTCTTCTTCCGGATGGAAGCGCAGGTTTTCGAGCAACACGACTTCGCCGTCTTTCATCGAGTCCGCCGCGCGCTTGGCCGGCTCGCCAATACAGTCATCAGCGAACGCAACTGTCTTTTCCAGCAACGTCGACAGATGGCTGGCAACCGGCGCCAGGCTGTACTTATCAACGCGTTGACCCTTCGGCCGCCCCAGATGCGACGCCAAAATCACACGACCGCCTTTGTCGATTGCATAACGGATCGTCGGCAACGCTGCGCGGATGCGCGTGTCATCGGCTACCTCTCCGTCTTTAAGGGGTACGTTGAAGTCGACGCGAATGAAGACGCGCTTGCCGGTGAGTTCGAGATCGCGGATGGACAACTTAGTCATTGCCGATTTTAGATTGCCGATCGCCAATTGAAGGCCACCTATTATGAACGCGTCTCCATTCTTTCAATCGGCAATCACAAATTGGCAATTGGCAATTCCTAGAGTCCTTTGCCTGCGATGTACTTGACGAGGTCCCGCACTCGGCAGGAGTATCCCCACTCGTTGTCGTACCAGGAGAGAATCTTGATCATGTTGCCGCCGATGACTTTGGTATATTCGGCGTCGACAATCGAAGAGTTTGAGTTCTGTTTGAAGTCCGCCGACACTAGCGGCTCTTCTGAAAACGCGAGGATCCCTTCCAATTCTTCGTTCGCCGCATCCTTCAACGCTTTGTTGACCTCTTCAGCAGTCGTCGCCTTTTCGACATCGATTACCACGTCAACCAGGGAAACATTGGGCGTGGGCACGCGCACACTGATGCCGTCGAATTTTCCTTTTAACTCAGGCAGCACCAACGCGACCGCCTTAGCCGCGCCAGTCGACGTGGGAATCATGTTCAGTGCGGCGGCACGCGCGCGCCGCAGATCCTTGTGCGGCAAATCGAGTAACTGCTGATCGTTTGTATACGAGTGAATCGTCGTCATTTGCGCATTGCGAATGCCAAACTTTTCATGGATGACTTTCGCGACGGGCGCCAGGCAGTTCGTGGTGCAGGAAGCGTTCGAAATGACATGGTGCGCCGCGGGATTGTATTTATCTTCGTTGACGCCGAGCACGATCGTGATGTCTTCGTTCTTCGCCGGCGCAGATATGATCACTTTCTTTACGCCGCCGCGCAGGTGCTTTTTCGCGTCTTCAGCTTTCGTGAATCGTCCCGTCGATTCAATCACGAGCTCGGCGCCGACCGATTCCCACGGAATCGCCGCGGGATCGCGCTCTGAAAAGACGCGGAACTCTTCGCCTTCGACTTTGATTCCGTTTTCCGACGCAGAAATGTCGTGGTGCAGGTTCCCAAGCACCGAATCGTATTTCAACAGGTGGGCCAGCGTCTTTGTATCCGTGATGTCATTTACGGCAACAAAATCGATGTCTTTGTCACCCAGTGCCGTACGAAAAATATTTCTGCCGATGCGGCCGAACCCATTGATGCCAACCTTAACAGACATTCGCTGCCTCCTGCGTCGTTTGCGATTTGCACACTTCCAGCCGCTAGTTTGATTGTTGCTTAGCTGAAGTGGCTGAACTTACGAAAGAAATTGGAAGATAATGCCCGCCGCGATCAGTGTCAAGCACGCGTTCGCCACCTTTTTGAAACCGCTTCTTTGCTGTTAACGTACTAGAAATTTGACCCTTTTGCGCGATCAGTGTGCCGTTTCACAGATCGAGAGCATGAGGTTGCAAATCAAATAGGAGCATTCTGATGATTCACTCGATGAAACTTGCGACAAAAGCATCTGTGCTGGCGCTTCTGCTTTTGACCACGATCGGTGTCGCGGCCCAGACGCCGACGCCAACGCCAGTCAATCCTGCAACGCAACCGCCTGGTGGGGAACCATCACCAACCCCGCCACCAACGGCGCCGCCAGGAACGCAACAACCGCCGATAACCGCACCGCCGGGAGCCAACGTCATGCCCAGTCCGCAACCGGTGCCCACGGAACCAGCAAATCAAGAGCCGCGCCAACCTAACTTTCCGAATGTGCAAGCACAACCCGTGCCGCCGTTGCCCGATTTGACGCGCATTGGCGTCGTCAGTAGCAACGTGATCGCGCTATCGATGAATGACGCGATTCGAAAAGCGCTGGAGAACAATAACGACATTGAAATTGCTCGCGATAATGTAAAAATCCAAGAGTACGGGCTGCAGGCTTTGTACGGATTCTACGATCCGGTTTTCAGCGTCACCCCGACTTACGACAAGCGAATCAATCCCGTAACCAGCATCTTCGCGGGCGGTACCGCGTCGGGAACGGTTTCAACGACTACTTATAGTCTTAGCCCCACGTTGTCCAAAAACTTCTCAGTCGGCGGCGGAAATTACACGTTAGGCTTTGCTAACAGCAAGACGGTAACCAGCGCGACGAGCAGCACGCTTAATCCGTTTTACTCGTCGAACTTGTCGTTGAGTTTTATACAGCCGTTGTGGCGAAACCGATCGATTGATGCGAACCGGCACTCGATTCGAATTCAGAAGAAATTCATCGAACAGTCCGATTCGGACTTCCGCGCGCGGACCATCTCAATTATTTCGCAGGTGCAGGCTGCTTACTGGAATCTCGTGTTTGCATTGCGGAACCAGCAGAACCAATTGGAAAGTTTGAACGTTTCGCGTCAGAACATGCGCATCATTGAAGCGCAAATCGAAGCCGGCGCGAAAGCCCCGCTCGATCGCGCACAGGTGCAAACCGACATCGCGTCGCGTGAAACCAATTTGTTCATCGCCACGCAAAACGTATCGGTTGCCGAAAACATTTTGAAGCAGTTAATGCTGCATGATCCGGCGGCGCCCGAGTGGACCGCGCAGATTACGCCGACGGATTCGCCGGTGCTGGATCTTTCACCGGTGAATCTACCGCTCGCCCTTGATGAGGCTCACAAAAATCGCCCGGAGATTCGGCGTCTGAATTTACAGAAAGAGATTAATACTCTCGATTTGCAGTACTTCGACAATCAAACCAAGCCGCAGATTAATTTGACAGGAACGGTTGCGACGACCGGTTTGGCCGGAACGAACATACTGCCGGCTTGCCCTGCTCCGACGGCCGGTGCTCCTTGTGTGACTCCCAAATATATCGGCGGGTATGGTCAGGATCTGAGTAACTTATTTAGTGGTACTACACGCAACGTGAATTTTGGCGTGGCTATATCATTCCCGTTCAGAAACCGAACGGCCGAAGCAAATCTCGCCAACGCGCGCGTTCAGCGTGATCAACTTGAAGCGTCATTCCGCTCGCAGGACCAGGCGATCGAAATGGATGTGCGCAATGCCGCGCAGGCAGTCGACACGGCGCGTCGGCGTGTCATTGCTTCAAAGGCCGCGCGAGAAAGTGCCGAGCAGCAACTCGCCGGCGAAGAGAAGCTTTATGAAGTCGGCCGCTCGACGACGTTTTTGTTACTCGAGCGTCAGAACTCCCTGACGACCGCGCGCACGAACGAATTGCAAGCGCAGACGGACTACAACAAAGCGCTCGCTGATTTGCAGCGCGCGACTGGCTCAACGCTTCGCGTGAATAACGTCGACGTGCAGACGCCCACCACGAAATAACCGCATTGCCGATTGAAGATTGCCGATTGCCGATTAGCGCCATGTATACTAATTGGCAATCGGAAATCGGCAATTGGCAATGAAGATCTCCGCCGTTATCATCACCTTCAACGAGGCAGAAAACATTCGCGCCGCCTGTGAATCAGTCGCGTGGGCGGACGAGATTGTAGTTGTCGATTCCGAATCAACCGACACAACTCGCGACCTCGCCAAAGACTGCGGCGCACAGGTCATGGTCAACAAATGGCCCGGTTTTGCCGCGCAGAAACAGTTCGCGACGAATGCCGCGCGCACCGACTGGGTCTTCAGTCTCGACGCAGACGAGCGAGTCTCACCTGAACTGCGCAGCGCGATCGAACAGCTGAAGAACAAAGATGAATCATCGCTCGCTGATGGCTATCGCGTGCCGCGTCGCACGTTCTACATGAATCGTTGGATTCGTGGGGGTGGCTGGTATCCCGACTATCAATTACGACTCTTCAATCGCAGCAAAGGCGGTTGGGGCGACCGTTTAATTCACGAGTCATTCCAAATGAATTCTGGTGCACGGGTTGAGACCCTCGCCGGCGATCTGCTTCACTACACCGTGCGCGACGCCGCGCATCACGAGCAGATGATCAAGCAGCGTTATGCTCCGCTCGGCGCGCAACAAATGTATCGCGAAGGTAAACGCACTTCGCGGATCAGCGCGGCGGTCGCGGGCCCATCGGCGTTTCTGCGCAGCTACATTTTAAAGGGTGGATTTCGGGATGGCTCGGCCGGTCTGACGATCGCGAAGTTCGCCGCACAGCACGCCACACTCAAACACAAGCTGCTCCGAGAACTACAAAGCTCCAAACAAGAGTAAAAAGGCAAAGTCCCGCCTCTTAGCAGTACCTGGATTGGGATTTTCTCGGAGTCCTCTGCGAAAGCCTCCGCGCTTCTCTGCGGTTGTTACTTATGTTCCGGTGATTAACCGCCGAGGAAAATCCGATTGCTTCGCAGAGGACGCAGAGTGATTAGTACGTTACCAGAAAGTTGTAGGCAGTCATTCCTTGCCGCGATACAATGCAGATGGATGAGCCTTTTGGCGATCGAGAACTACGTCGCCGTGCCGCTGCCGATAGCGTGCACGGTGACGGGAATTCTCGGAGCGATAATCGGCAGCTTTCTCAATGTCGTCATTCATCGCGTGCCGCGCGAGCAATCGATCGTCTTTCCCAATTCAGCCTGTCCGGCGTGTCACACGTCGCTGCAGCCGTATGACAACATTCCAATTCTTAGCTTTTTGATTCTTCGCGGTCGCTGTCGTTACTGCCGCAAACCGATTTCAATTCGTTATCCAATCGTTGAGACGCTCACCGCGTTTTTGTTTGTCGCAGTTGCGTTGCACGACGGAACTTCATTCGCGCTGCCGTTTGATCTGGCCTTTGTCGCGGCGCTGCTCGCGTTGATCTTCATCGATGCCGAGCACATGATTCTTCCAAACGTCATCACTTACCCGGGAATTCTCTTCGCATTGTTAACACGCATTGCGCTGCCGTATCTCGCCGGCCCGGCACAATTGGATGATCTGCCCGGTTTAATCGCGAGACTTCCACCAAACATTCCGTTGTGGAGTGTTTCGCTGATTGGCGCGGCGCTCGGAGCGCTGATCGGCGGTGGGTCGCTTTGGCTAATGGGATTTCTTTGGGAGAAGCTGCGCGGTGTCGAAGCGATGGGACTCGGCGACGTCAAAATGATGTTTATGGCAGGCGCGTACTTGGGATGGCGCCTTGCCGCTCTAACGATTTTTTTCGGAGTCTTTTCAGGCTCTTTGATCGGAATCGGGATCATGATGAAGCGCGGCAAACGAAACATGCGGATGATGCTGCCATTTGGCGTCTTCCTCGGTATCGGAGCCATCGCGACTCTGTTTTTTGGACACTTCGTCGTCGAGTGGTATGCCTCGCAGTTTCGTTAGTGGGATGCGAATCAGTCGCAGACAACTTTCGCTCACGGTTTTGGCAGCCGTTTTTTTGCTCGCGGCGATCGTTGTCTTTGCGCTCGTGGTGCTGACGCCGAACGCTGAGGTTTATCAACCATTTCTGCTGACAGCGTTCATCGTCGCACTTTTCGTCAGTTTGGTTTGCATCGCGTGGCTACTGCGCGGAATTTTGCGTCCGTACCACCAACTTATCAGTGAAGCCGAGCGCGCGCCGGTCGCACATTCAACCAAGTCGCAAAACGAAGCGGCCTTTGTCCTCGAAACATTTCAATCAGTTGTCGCGCAACTCCAGGCGCAGCAGGAGCAATTGGAACGTCTCTCAGCAGAAGCAAGCCAGCGTGCCGATTCGGCCGAGCGTTTCAGCGAACGAATCGTCGCAAGCATGCCTACGGGTTTGATTGCCTTCGATCTTTCAGGCAAAGCTACGCTGGTTAACGCACCGGCGTATGCGCTATTTGACGGTCAAACAAAGTTCGAGGGTGAACACTTTCGCACGATCTTGCGTGATCTGCCCTCATTGGCAGATAGGATTGATGTCTGTCTGCGTACGGGACAAATCTTTCGTCGTGAAGAGATTGAATCCGCGAGCGAGACGGGCCGGAAGCGACTGGGCGCAACCGTGGCGCCGATCGATCCTTCCGTCTCAGGTTCGAAAGGCGCCTTGTGCTTGATCACGGACATCACTGAAGTCACGCAACTGCGCGAGCAGGTTGCGCTGAAACGCAACCTCGAGAATCTCGGTGAGATGTCCGCGGGATTGGCGCATGAGTTCAAGAACGCGATGGCTGCGCTGCACGGATACGCGCAGTTTTTGCAGAATGTCGATCAGAACGAGCAAACGAAGAGCGCCGCTGATGCTTTGGTGCAGGAAGTCAGAAACCTGTCCGAGATGACTACAGCGTTTCTGAATTTCGCCAAACCCCAGCCACTCCAATTTGACAACGTATCTGTCGGAGAGATTTTGTGTGACTGTGCGCGCGAATTGAAACCGTTTTACGAAAAACGAAAAGTTGAGCTCGTCATCGAACCGAATCGGAACGTACCAAATATCAATGCCGATGCGCGCATGCTGCGGCAAGCGCTTCTCAACGTATTGCGCAATGCTGCCGAAGCCATTCCGGACGACAATACTGAACGGAAGGTTTTTGCGAGCATCTCGAAAGAAACAATCAACGGTCAGCGCTCTATCATCGTCAGCGTTCGCGACACTGGTTCCGGAATTCCCGCGGCTGATCTACAAAAGGTCTTTATTCCCTTCTTCACCACCAAGGCTTCCGGTCACGGCGTCGGACTGCCGCTAGCACACCGGATCCTGACGCAACACGGCGGCGCGTTAACGGCTGCGAATGCACCAACCGGCGGGGCAACGTTCACAATTCGCCTGCCCTGCAACTAACAAGCGTGTCTCGACAAGACACGCGTTGCAGGAATCGGCTACAATCCCATCCATGAAACGCTCGGGAGTTGCAGACCTTCCACTTCACAGTGGCCGTGTGCCCCAATGGCTCGCGCAGCGCATGACGGCACTCGGCAGTGCGATTGCGGAAGCGATTGTCCTCGATTACGGCACGTCGGCATTTCTGTCGCGACTAAGCGATCCGTTCTGGTTTCAAGCGCTGGGCGCAGTCATGGGCATGGATTGGCACTCTTCAGGTGTCACCACGTCGGTAATGGGCGCCTTGAAGCGAGGTCTCACGCCGCGGGCGAACGAACTTGGCATTTACATTTGCGGCGGACGCGGAAGGTTCTCTCGGAATACCCCGAATGAGTTGCGCGCCGTTGCGTATCGCCGAGGCTTCGATGGTGAAGCTTTGGTTCGCACAAGCCGGCTCACCGCGCGCGTGGACAATAACGCGATCGCAGATGGATTTCAGATTTACCTGCACAGCTTTGTCGTTTCGGCCGCGGGTGAGTGGGCAGTCGTGCAGCAGGGACTCAATGATCGAACGGGCATGGCACGTCGTTATCATTGGCATTCGACGGCGGTGAAAGACTTTGTGGCGGAACCGCACACGGGAATCGTCGGTGAACACCAGGGCATTGTCATGAATCTTGTCGATGCAGAGGCGAAGCCCGCGCAGCGCGCAATGCTCCGGATCGCCGGTGAGCGTCCCGAAAGAACATTAGGCGAAATACGGCGTCTGAAGATGCCTACGCATCACGACGTGCGGGCGGAGGACGTCGATCTGAAGCGACTGGGCGCCGTACTCGCAGTCGCGTACGACCGAGGGCTGCATGATTTTGCGGAATTGCTATTGTTGGAAAAGCTCGGGCCGCGAACTTTCCAGTCGCTGGCGCTGGTGGCTGAAGTAATTCACGGCGCCTCCACGCGGTTCAATGATCCGGCCCGGTTTTCTTTTGCGCACGGCGGCAAAGACGGACACCCATTTCCCGTGCCGCTGAAAACTTATGACGAGTCCCTAACTTTCCTTCGCCATGCATTCGATCGAGCGAAGCGGCTCACAACTTTCGGTAATAGTGATGAGCCGATCAATTCGGAGCGACAGTTTGGCAGAGAAAAGCTCGACGCGTTACGTCGTCTTGACCGGTTTACGCGGTCGGTTGAGAAATGCTTCTCACCGCAAGTTGATTTTTCTGGGATCATCAAACACGAAAAGGCGATCTCCTCTTCACTCGATGGCCGCACCGTGATGGACGACAAGGTTGCTCGCAACTACTTCGTCGGCAACGGTCAACAGAAACTCTTCTAAAGAATCAAGTTCAGCAAGAAAAAAGCGGCGGGCTCTTAAAGAACCCGCCGCTGATCATTTCAAGCCAGCCTGTTTTTAGTGTGGAGGCGTCTTGACTGTGACGATGTTCGAATATGCCGAGTCGCCATTTGCATTCGAAGCCCGCACGCGATAGCGATACCACGTGTTCCTTAACAACCCGGTATTCGGGTAACTTGTCACGTTGGCCCCGACCTGAGCAATCTGTCCAAAGTTTGTGCAGCTATTGCCGACACAACTTTCGATCTTGAACGCAGTTTCGTCGCTTGAGTTATCAGCCCATGAAAGGGTGATGCTCGTTGACGAAGTTGCCGTGCCTGTCAGGTTGCTCGGCGCATTTGGCGCGCCTGACGGCGTCGGCGTGGGCGTCGGTGTTGGCGTCGCTGTTGGTGTCGGCGTTGGCGTTGGTGTTGGCGCTCCTCCGCAACCCGGGAACTTAAACGAACCAATGCGCGTCCGCCAGTTAAAGCTACTGGTCGTTGTGTAATATTCGGTTGTGTACCAGAAGGTGCAATCGTCGACGGGGTCGACCGTCATGTCACTGTAGTCGCCCCAACGACTGCTGGTGCCGGTCTGGCTGCCAGTGCCTGCGAACAATGTGTTTTCACCCTGCGCCAGCGTATTCACAGGATCACTTGCCAGGCGGCCTGAATAGCGAATCTGCGGAAAGATTGTGCCGCTTGAAGCGCTATAACCAAGTGCGATGTTTCCGCTGCCATCCATTGCGGCGCTACCCATCCAGCGCCAGGTTGAGTCGGGTTGGTAAGTGCTCTCCTGGAATTTTGTCACTGGGCCGTTGGTAACGTTCTGCAGCTCGAACCAGCGAATGCCAGCCACCGAACCGGAACTAACCGTGTAGTTCCCGACTACGGACTCATGATCTCCAAAGTTCCGATAAGAAAGCCTGAACATCAACCGATCGCCGATGCCATCTAATCTCGACGTTGTTCCGGATTGCGGAACGCAAGAGCGCGTGCCGGAGCAGAGCAAAGTGAATCCTGCCGCGGCCGGACTGGCGAACAGCGTAAATGATGAGTTTGCAGGTGTCGCAAAGTCTACGTGGAAATGGAACGTTCGATAAGATCCGCTACCGGGAAACTCCACAAACGTTGCCGGTGCGCCTGCGGGCGGAAGCGTCGAGCCCTCGAGATCCGCAGGCAGATAAGCGTCTTCATTTGAACCACCTGTCACACCGGTAGTGATAAATGTTCCAGGCTGGCCATTCAGCATGTTCGCGCGGTCGAATGCAAATGGCTGCGGGCCAAGGAATGCTGTGCCGCTGGAATTGAAAACGTTCATGCTCATGTAATACGCATCCGGCCAAACGCCCAGGTGCGGATAGTCAAAGAAGTTGCTGCCGAGATGGTAGCCGTACCGGAAGTAACTGCCTGTAGCGTCACTTGACGTAGAGACGGCGATGCATTCATCTGTCGGCACTGAGCTGCCTGCGAATTGACTGATGATCCACCGACCGGCAATTTGATCGTAAAGCACAACGGGGTCGCCATTACCGGCCGTTTCACATACTCCGCCAAAGCCCTGCCAAAGCGTGGCAATACCTGATGGTCCGAGCTGCGAGGCGCCGGTCGACTTATTGAATACCTGATAGCCTTCGTTGACGATCTGAACGTATTGAGTTGCGCCAACTTCACCGTTGGTATCCGGTGGCGCGCAGTTGCACGCGACACCCGGAAAAGGCACACCGTCAAAGTTCAAATCGGTGCTCGGCATTGCGGCCGTAATCGGGGTCGTCTGCAGCGCCTCATCCGGAACGTTCTTGTGCGAGTGTGTGACTCGCGGATTTTCATTCGCCTCTCGCTGCGGCTTGAAGGTCAACGGCAACTGCTTCATATCACGAAGCGGTGGTGACGTGTCGTTGTGGGTTGAATGTCCGACGACAACATTCGAGTTGCCCTGCGGTAGCGACGCCGCCAGCGCTGCGCGAGCGCGCTTTGCCTCGATGACCTGCGGCAAAACCAGAACGGCTAATAACAAAAGAGTCCCCGCCAAAGCGACGAGAAGCTTCGCGAATTTCATCTTGTCCTCCCCTTAGAACTTACAGTTAGAAATGCATTAGCGGTGAAAAAGCCCTTCGGCGTAATGCGTTGGGAGCAAGAGCTAATGCAATGCGTCATTATGAATTGCGGGTAAGCGCAAAGAATTTGCGACTGAAAAACTACCATAGTCCGAAGAAATCTGACAAATTGTTTTTTGCTTACGAGCTGACTTGCCAGTTACCCTGCTATAAATGCCCGAACTGCCGGACATTACGGTTTATCTCAAAGCGCTTGAAAAGCGCGTTCTCGGCCGACAATTGGAGAAAGTTCAAATTGGCTCCCCTTTCCTGCTTCGCACTGCCGCATTCCCGGTTAGCGCTATTGAAAATAAGCGTGTAGTGGCCTTACGCCGGCTCGGAAAACGGATTTGCTTCGGGATGGAAGATGACCTTTGGTTCGTGCTTCATTTGATGATTGCCGGACGACTCCACTGGAAGGATGCAGTCGGCCGAAAGCCAGGTGGCCTAGTTCGAGCGAAAGCCGCGTTCAAGCTGCCGAAGAATCAGCTCGCACTCTTCCATTTCGAAAACGGTTTGCTGTCACTCACGGAAGCCGGTACTCAACGACGCGCGTCGTTGCACCTTGTCACAGGCGAAGCTGACCTGAACGCGCTGGATCGCGGCGGTGTGGAGCTGTTCGAAGAGGACGACTTTATCGACGTTGCGACTTTCACGCAGGCACTCCAGTCAGAAAACCACACCCTGAAACGCGCACTCACTGACCCGCGCCTGTTCAGCGGAATCGGCAATGCGTATTCCGACGAAATCCTGTGGCATGCAAAACTATCGCCCATCAAACTCACGCAGACGATGACTGCGGACGAGATTGAACGTCTTCACGGCGCGACCCGCGACGCCCTATTGATGTGGATTGAACGGTTACGCGAAGACGCCGGTGAAGGTTTTCCTGAAAAGGTGACGGCATTCCGGAAAGAGATGGCGGTGCACGGCCGTTATCGCGAGCCGTGTCCTCGCTGCGGCGCGAAAGTTCAACGTATTCGCTACGCCACGAACGAAACAAACTACTGTCCTAAATGCCAGACGGGGGGAAAGCTTCTCGCCGATCGTGCGCTCTCTCGTTTGCTTCGCGAAGATTGGCCGAAAACTGCGGAAGAACTCGCCTAAAAAGTTGAGGCGTCGCCATGGGCGCTGACCGGTGGCGCGATTCCTGCTGGCGTATTGCCACGCAACGATCAAGCTTTCGCAACACAAGTCTGCGCCGATTGAGAAAGAATCTCCTGTTACGTGCGCCGACACCCGTCCAGACGGCCACTCCTGTTAGGCGCGCGAATGGTAAGCATCTGTTTCCCTAAACATCAGAAGGAGTATCGAAAAATGAGTAAGTACGCAGTTCGCAAGTTACATTTTTTCAGCCTGCTTTCAATTATCGTTCTGCTCTTTGCGGCAGTCTCGACAGGTGTGGCGCAGGTCTCGAACACGCAAACCGCATCGGCGGCGAGCCGTGTGCATCCTGTTCCGAGTGGCGCAAAGATGAAGTTTCAGGGCGTCGTGATCGAACGCACTGGCGACGCATTCATCATCCGCGATCGGACGCGCACCGACTATCAAGTTCTGATCACCGACGACACGAGCGTGAAAACGTACGGCGGGTTTCTCAAAGGTGGTAAGAAGTATCCTGTGACCGACATCCTGCGTGGCCTAATTGTCGAAGTCGAAGGCAAGGGTGATCCGCAGGGTCAGATAGTCGCGGACAAGATCAGATTTAGAGAATCCGACATGCGCGCGGCCGTCACGACCGAAACCCGCGTTGGGCCAGTCGAAGAAAACCAGCAGAAGATTGCCGGGCAGGTGGATGAGCTTTATGCCATCGCCCAGGAAGCACGACAGGAAGTCGCGCGGGTCGACGAACGCGTTTCAGCGCTCGATGATTACGACGAGACGGAAACCGTTGCCGTGACTTTCCGAGTAAACAGTGCCGTGTTGTCGCCGGAAGCCAGGCAACAACTTGATGAGTTCGCCACCAAAGCATTGGCCGGCAAGAACTACATGATTGAAATTGCTGGTCATACCGATTCAACCGGCAGCGAGGCCAAGAATATGCGACTGAGTCGCGCAAGGGCCGAGTCTGTCGTGGAGTATCTGACGGTCAATCATCATATTCCGGCGCGTAGATTCATAACGCCGATGGGCTATGGCAAATCATCCGCGGTCGCTGACAATTCGACCGCCGCAGGCCGCGCGCAAAACCGTCGCGTTGAAGTAAAAATGTTGGTCAACCGCGGGCTAAATAAAACTAACGTCTCAATCGCGCGACCATAGTTGCCCGTCATTTTCAGCAGCGGCTTTGCCGCGCATTAGAGCCAGAGACACCACCCACGCGTGGGTCTCTGGCTCGTTTTTCTTTGGACGCCGAAACAAATCAACGTACTCACCCGTATCCAGCGTGATCCATTATTCGGCGCTTCCCTTCTCGATCAAACGCGTGTACGCTCGGGCGCGCCAAGAGCAATCAAGTGTCAACCAGTAGACGAAAATTTCTAAAAATGTCTGTGCTGGCAGGCGGCAGCGTTGGACTAGAATTGTTGAGTTCCTCGCGAAGCCTGTCGCTCGCTTCGAGTCCTGCGCCGAAACCACTAAAGATCCTCATTCTCGGCGGGACCGGATTCACCGGACCGTTCCAGGTGAACTACGCCGTTAGCCGGGGCCATCAGGTAACCGTCTTCAATCGCGGTCGCACACATCCGGGAATTCTGCCGAAAGAAGTTGAACAACTGATCGGGGACCGTAACGGTGAACTGGACGCGCTGAAAGGCAGAAAGTGGGATGTCGTAATTGACGTGCCGACGACGCTGCCCGTGTGGGTGCGCGACGCGGCACAAATTCTGAAGGGCAACGTCGAGCGATATGTGTTTGTCTCGACGATTTCCGTTTATTCCGACGTGAGTAAACCAGGATCTGACGAAACCGCACCGCTACTGAAATACGAAGGCGCCGATGCGATGAAAGAAACGCAGGACACTTTCCGCAAGAACCTGGCGCTCTACGGACCATTGAAGGCGTTATCAGAAGCCGAAGCTGAGAAATGGTTTCCCGGCAAAACTCTGATCGTACGTCCCGGACTGATAGTCGGCCCGGGTGATGAATCCGATCGATTTACCTACTGGCCAGTGCGGATCGAACGAGGCGGCGAGGTGCTTGCGCCCGGTAATCCCACTGACCCAGTGCAATTCATCGACGCGCGCGATCTGGCCGAATGGATCATCCGCATGGCTGAGCAAGGCACAGTCGGCGCATTCAACGCGGTCGGTCCAAAAGACAAACGAGGCATCGGCTGGATGCTCGATGAAATTAAGAAAGCGACCAAGTCGAATGCGCAATTCACATGGGCTGACGCAGATTTTCTCGCTCAACAAAAAGTTAGACCGTGGACGGATATGCCGGTGTGGGTCCCGCCGCGTGGAGAAGAATTGGGCTTTTCCACAATCAGCACTAAGAAAGCGCTGGCGAAGGGACTAACCTTCCGTCCGCTGGATGACACAACTCACGCGACGCTTGAGTGGTTTCACCAGCAAGCCGCAGATCGGCAAGCAAAGCTCCGTGCGGGCATCACTGCTGAGCGTGAGAAAGAAGTGCTAGCCGCGTGGCACGCAAAGAAGAGTTAACTCGTCTGCTCGCCTAAAAATTCTAGTCAAGCCATTCTTGCTGATCGGAGATCTGTCATGAACATCCTTCGAAACCGCGCGAGATTTCTTCTCGCATTTGCGATTGTCGTTGTTTCGGCTTTCCCGGCCGTTCGCGCACAAGAAAAACCGCTCGCCATCGACGTCAACCAGAAGCTGGCCGGCTTCGATGCCTTCATGGAAAAGACTTTGAAGGATTGGAACGCGCCGGGCATTGGTGTCGGGATCGTGATCGGCGACAAGCTGGTGTTCGCGAAGGGATACGGCTATGCCGATTACGAAAAAAAGCGACCGTTAACCTCTCAGACGATGTTCACGATTGCTTCGAACACGAAGCTTTTCACCGCGGTGGCGGCGGGCATGCTGGTCGAAGAAGGAAAGCTCACATGGGATCGGCCGATCAAAGAGTCGGTCCCGACCATCGAGTTCTACGACAGCTATCTCAACAATTCGATCACCCTGCGTGACATGCTTTCGCATCGTACCGGCATCACGCGGCATGATTCGATCTGGTACAAGTCCGACTTCTCGACGAAAGAACTATTTGAGCGGCTGAAGTATCTCGAGCCGAAAGAATCGCCGCGGCAGATTTTTCTTTACAACAATATGATGTATGCCGGCGCGGGTTATGTGATCGAGCTGCAATCAGGCAAGCCGTGGGCTGATTTCGTGCGCGAAAGAATCCTGCAGCCGCACGGTATGACGCACACCGTATTTTCGATCTCTGACATGTTGAAACAGCCCGACGTCGGGGTTCCCTTCACTGAACGACGCGATAATTTCGATCTTTACAAGATTCCCTATTACGAAGAGCAGCAAGGCGTCGCGCCCGCGGGCGCGATCATCTCGAACATCGAGGACATGTCGCACTGGCTGATTGCTCTGATGAACAACGGAATGTACGACGGGAAGCAAGTCTTACCGCCCAAAGTTCTCGCGGCCACGATGGAACCATCGATTGCTTTGCCAAACACAACCGGGCTGACACGCGGTTGGTGGGAAGTCATGAATCAAGCATATGGGATGGGGCGTTGGACGGCTTCGTATCGTGGCCATCTGATCGCATTTCACGGCGGCGACCTGCCGGGATTTCACTCGCAGGTTTCATTCATGCCGAATGAACACATCGGCGTGATCGTGTTTGTGATCGGCAATCACACGGCGCCGCTCTACAACCCGATCAGCTTCAACGTCTACGAACGGCTGCTCGGCATGGACGAAACGCCCTGGACGCAGCGGCTGCTCGACATTCGTCTGAAGAACAAGAAAGCCGGCATGGAAGCGCGCAGCAAAGCCGGTTTCGGACGCGTGGCGAATACGAAACCCTCGCATGATTTGTCGGAGTACGTCGGTGACTACGATCATCCGGCGTATGGCACGTTGAAAATTTCCATGAAAGACAACGCGCTGCGGTTCGACTTTCACAAGATCGGTTTGCCCCTGGCACATTTTCATTACGACCGTTTCGATTCGCCGGACGACGAAGAAGAGGGCAAATGGTCGATTAATTTCTCGACCAACCCGCAAGGCGATGTTGATAAAGCGACGGTGTCAATCGACGAAGGCGAAGTCACCTTCGTGCGCAAGGCAGCTAAGTTGGACGAAGCTGTGGCCCAGCGCCTCGCTGGAAATTACGAGTCAGTGAGCGGGGCGAAGTTCTCGGTTGCATATCGGCCCGGTGTCGGCCTGTTCGTCGTGCGCGTCGGCGCGCCTGACCAGCGGCTGGTCCCTTACAAAGGCTTGAAGTTCAAGATTCCCGAGTTCGCTGACGTGATCATTGAATTCGTCGAAGAGAACGGACAAATTACCGCGATGAAGCAGATCGACCCGTCTGGCGAGTACGTTTCGAAACGAAAATAAAGCGTACTGAAGACTCAAGCGATGCGCACGCGTCGACGTCCGAATCTCGGTGGATCAAACCTCAACGAGCGGCAATCCCCGATATCGCTTACCGGTAAGTTTGCTCAATGCATTCGCAACCGCGGGCGAGATCACCGGCACCGGCGGCTCCCCACAGCCGGTGGGCGCATCGGTACTGGGCACGATGTGAACGTCGACGGCGACGGGCGCGTCCATGATGTAAGGCGGCACGAACTCGTGAAAGTTACGTTGCTCTACGTGACCATCCTTCAAAGTAATGGCGGCTTTGGCCATCATTTGCGACAAACCAAATCCAGAGCCCGCCTGAAACTGGCTCTCGACGGTTAACGGATTGACCGCCAATCCGCAGTGTACGGCGACCGTTGCGCGATGGACCTTTGGACGTTTGTTTACGATCGAAACGTCGACCGCAACCGCTACGGCGGTATCGAAGCACTCATGTAACGCATAACCGACGGCGTGACCCTTCGGAGGTCTTTGACGCCAGGTCGCGCTCTTAGCTTCCATCAAATCGAGAACGGCTCGCAGTTTTTTCGCGTCGGGCTTGAGTAGCTTTCTTCGATACGCGATCGGATCGACCTTCGCTCGTTCCGCGAGCTCCTCGATCAAGGTTTCCATGACATAAGCCGTGTGTGTATTGCCAACCGAACGCCACCAAAGCACCGGCACGTTAACCTTCGGTTGATGAATGGAAACGTTGAAGTTCCTGAGCTCGTATTGCGTGTCCGTCACTCCTTCGGCGACGGGTGGATCCATTCCATCTTTCATCATCATGGCGAAAGGCGTGCCTTCCATGATCGATTGACCGACCACGACATGGCGCCACGCTGAGGGCAGGCCGTCCGCTCCGACGCCAACTTCGACACGATGAAGAAACATCGGCCGATAGAAGCCGCCGCGGATGTCGTCTTCGCGCGACCAGATCAGTTTCACCGTTGTGCCGCGAAGTCTCTTCGCAATTTCGGCTGCTTCGCGTTGCACGTGCGAATCCGGTACCGCGCGCCGGCCGAAGCCACCACCAGTTATCTCGGTGTGAAACGTGACTTGCTCAGGTTTGAGGCCGAGCGTCTGCGCGATCGCCATCTGATCGAACGTTTGGAATTGAGAACCGACCCACGCCTCGGCGCGATCGCCATCAAAGCGAATCGTCGTGTTAAGCGGCTCCATCGGCGCATGCGCCAGATAAGGAAATTCGAATTCGGCCACGATGCGATTCGCCGCCGCAATCTTCTCGATCGTTGCTTCGTCACCGCGCGCGACAACGCTCAAACCCTTCGTCCCGGCAAGCTGCTTATATTTCGCCCACAGCACGGTGGAATCTTCTTTGACGACCGTGCCTGTGTCCCAATCAATCTTCAAGAGATCGCGTGCACGTTTTGCGGTCCAAAATTTGTCCGCAACCACGGCGATACCACTTCCGCGCGGCAGCGGAATCTCAAAAATCTCGCGCACACCTTCGACGCGTTTTGCTTCATCGTCGGTAAAACTCTTGACCTTCGCGCCGAACACTGGTGGATGAGCGACGACTGCAGTCAACATTCCTGCCTGATCGAAATCGAGCCCGAATTTGATCGAGCCATCGCATTTCGCGCGACTGTCGAGGCGCGGCGTACGTTTGCCGACATAGCGAAACTCAGATGGATTCTTCAAACGAATACTCGACGGAACGGGCGCCGCGCTTGCAGCCTTCGCGAGTTCGGCATAAGTTGCCCGCTTTCCGCCGGGACCGACGACGACACTGGGTTCAGTGCGCAATGACTCCGCACTAACGTTCCAATTCTTCGCGGCAGCGCTGATTAGCATCGCGCGGGTCTTCGCGCCGAGTTCTCGATACTGGTGGAACGAATGCGCAATCGAACCAGATCCGCCCACCATCTGAATTCCAAATACTGGGTCTTTATAGATGTCCGCTGCCGGCGCAAGCTGCGGCACCACGTTTGCCCAATCCGCGTCCATTTCATCCGCGAGCACCATTGGCAAAGCCGTCTGTACGCCCTGACCAAACTCAAGCCGATTTACTTGAATCACGATCTTTCCATCGGGACGAATCTCGACAAAGGCATCGGGCGGATAGTTGATCTTCGGGGGGCCCTGCGGGGCGGACGCACCTTCCTGCGCCTCGGTCCGATCGAAATAGAGCGAGATCAAAAGTCCGCCCGCCGCCGTCGCCGATGCGCGCAAAAACGATCGCCGCGTGATTTCGTTGTGGCTGCTCCTGGTTGCTGTTGTCATGTAGCCCTCGGAAAACTTTTAACCACGGAGGACACCGAGACAGAAACCCGACTGTCAAAGAAGGTGCGAGTCCCGTCCCTTAAACTCATCTGCCGCACGCTCTCTAACGGTCGGGTTTCCGACCTCTTTCCTCTGTGTCCTTTGTGGTGGATCATTATCGTCATTTCAATCGTTGCGCTGCGAGTTCGATCGCTTCGCGAATCCGGACATAAGTTGCACAGCGGCAGATGTTTCCACCCATCGATTCTTCGATTTCCGTTTCGGTCGGACGGGACGTTTCCTTCAACAACGCCACCGCGCTCATGATCTGTCCGCTCTGGCAGTAGCCACACTGCACGACGTCTTTTTCAACCCATGCGTCCTGCACCACGCGACCAATACGATCAGCTGCCATGGCTTCGATGGTTGTGACGGCGCGATCGCCAAGCAGCGAAACCGGCAGCATGCAGGAACGGGTCGCCACGCCGTCGAGATGCACCGTGCATGCGCCGCACGCGCTAACGCCGCAGCCGTACTTCGTTCCCGTCATCTTCAAGTCTTCGCGCAAAACCCAAAGCAAAGGTGTGGTCGGGTCAGCGCTCACCTCTTTGCGTTGACCGTTCACGATCAATTGATATTTGGCCATCGTGGTCTCCTATTTGGGGCAAGGCATTCCGGCCTCGACCCACTGCTTCGTTGCGGCAACAAATTCATCGTGCGTCAGTGGCGGCAGTGTGCGCATCGATCCATCGACGCGCCGGCCCGGTGACCATGCCCACAAAACCAACGGTTCTTCCGTGTGATGTTTTAGCAGCGCCGCGCCATTCAAACCCCCGTTACGCGCGCGATCGGTAATCGCGCCACAAACTTCGGCGCTCGATAACGGTTGATCGTTCAAGTCTTGCCACTTCATCGACAGCGGGGCGAGGTGCCAATTTTTCCCGCCCGGCACACCGGTGCTGTCGGCGTTTTCCTTCTGATGGCAGGTCACGCAGCGAAATGCCGCGACCCCAGTTCCTCCGGGGCCGCGCACGACATTTGCGAAATGGCGCGCGCGGTTGTCGCCCTGCTCGGGATAGTTGGAAGCCGTGTGGCAGTTGATGCAACGCGGCGAAATAAGCACTGAATAAACCTGCTGCCAGGCCGCTAGCGCGTCAGCTTTCGGTTTCCACTCGGTTTTTGGTCTAACGACCGAGGCCGAAACGATCACCATTGCGGCAAAGAGAAAGATCGACGCTAGAACAATCAGAGTGTTGGCGCGAATAATCGGCATAACTCCTCCTGCGTCAGAGTCAGCGTTGCAAGTTCAAGGGGTTTATGGACTGAAGTATCGAACGAGTGAATGCTTGTGTCAACGAAGCAGCGATCGACAGGTAGGGTGTAGTATACTGCGCACTCTTTTTCGTCCTGTTGACTGCGAAGATCAACTATGAAAGTTGAAGGATTGACTCCGATACTCAACGTCTCGAATATCGTCGAGAGCTTTGAGTGGTTTGAAAAACTTGGCTGGCAAAAGCTGTGGGATTGGCGCGCGGCGGAAATGGCGCCCACGACGTTCGGCGCCGTGGGCAACGGCAAATCGGAGATCTTTCTCTGCCAGGGCGCGCAGGGTTCGCGCGGTGGGCCGCAGCCGAAATTCATCGGTGACGATGAAACTGGTGGCGTGTGGATGAGCTGGTGGCTGGAATCTCCGGCCGCGGTTGATGAGGCGTATCAACTTGCTCTGAAACACGGCATGACCGTGACGATGCCGCCGACAGATGAACCGTGGAGCGTGCGCGAATTCCACCTGCGCCATCCCGACGGCCATACTTTTCGCGTTGGTGCCGGACTCGGAGAAGATTAAGGCCGTCGGTTTCTCAAGCACCGGGTATTGGATTTCCCTTCTTTGCGTCCAGGTCTTCACTTTGCGCCTTTGCGTGAAATATAACGCGCATGATCAAATTTCTCGCAAAGGCGCTGAGAACTGCAGTAAGGTGCAAAGTCAAATAGGTCACTGCCGCTTGACCGAGTTATTGACTCTACTTTTCGTTGGCGCGATGATGGCCGCCATTCAAATCCGATTAGATTCTGCAGAGTCCATATGAAACTGATTGCCTTCATTGCCACAGGCATTGCTCTCGTTATCATTCCCGGCTGTTCGCTTACGAAATCGACTGCGTCGAAACCAACCAACGCTGCTCAGCCGAACAATTCGCAAGTAAAACAGACCGAGCAACCGGTGTCATCACCGCATCAATCCGTACAAGCCGAAGTTGTGCCTTCGCCGACGCAGGACGAAGTGCACACACCCGAGATGGGTAGTGCCGAACGGCAGGCAATCATGGACGCCCTGCGTGGTAACGAAGACATCCGATTTCAAGTCCATCATCTGAAAGTTCACAACGGTTGGTGCTGGGTCGATACGACGCCGTTGGATAAGAACGGGCACGCTACGGCTGAAGGCGGTCCTAACCTTTTGCATTTCGAGAACGGCAAATGGAGAGTGATGGATCTTTCCAAGGTACCTGACGATCCTGCCGATCCGCTCGGCGCCGAAGACGCTAGTCCCACGTATGTTCGGAACGTAATGAAGACTTTTCCTGGTGTGCCCAAAGACATCTTTCCCAAGCCAAGCAAATAGGAATCGCCGAGGTGAAGCCGAACTTTAAGGGCACTTGTTGCGTCGGCTTGGCTGCTGAACGAGCGAGAGCCTGATGAATTGCGTCGAATTGATGAGGGAAGCCTATCGCTTGCGGTTCGAGAATCCCGAGCAAGCGCAACAGCTCTATTGCGAAGCCATCGAAAGCTTTCGCAACGGCAGCTCTCGTCTAACGCTGATTCAAGCCCTGAAAGGGATGGGACAAATCGCGCGGGATTTGCGCAAAAATGATTTGGCGTTGCGCGTCTATGAGGAGGCAGTTACGCTATGTCGCGCGGAACGCGATCAGCTGTTACTAGCGCACACCGTGCGACACCTCGGCGACATCCATTCCGAGATGAGACGCCATGATTTGGCCGAGCCATGTTACGAAGAAGCACTCGCGATTTACCGTACGCATGCGAGAGCTTCACTCCTCGATCGCGCTAATGCGGTTCGCCCATATGCTCTGCTCAAAGAAAACGGCGGCGCGATGGACGAAGCGAAACAACTCTGGACCGAAGCTAAGGATTTGTATGCTGCCGCGAATGTACCTGAAGGTGTAAAGGATTGTTCGCGACATCTTAATATCCTTCATCAGGATCGAGGCATTAAACATGACCGCAAAATTTAAGCGGGCGGTGCCCTACGCGAAAGACGCGATGAACTTGCCCGTAGCTGATATCCAATCCGCTATTCCTTTCTACGAACAGACAATGGGTTTTCAACTGCTGCAGTGTGAGGATTCGCCGCATCGACGCGCGGTCCTGGCGCGTGACGATATTCAAATCGCTTTGGCAGAAAACGGCGGTGACCCGACGCAGGAAGGATGTTATTTCGAAGTGGATGATATCGAGGCGGCGTTCGAGGAAATCAAAGGCCAAAAACCCGGCGACTCGGATATCAAAACCCAAACCAGAGGCGAATCTTCACAGCGCGTCTTCTTTGTGGTTGCGCCCGACGGCTTGTGTTACATGCTGGGTCAGCCGCTCTCGGAGGATTAACCACAGAGGACACAGAGAAGAACAGTAGCAGTAGGCAGTGAGCAGACAGCAGCGAATTTGCAATTTGCAGTTTTCAATTTTCAATTAGCATTCTGTCTCTAGAGAAGACGCCTTAAATACCAAGAGTACTCATTCAACCCTAGCAACGTGGTCCTCTGTTTCCTCTGTGGTTGAATTAGAGCGATGGAGATCGCACTACGCATCATACTGAAACGACCCACTCCCGGTGTTGACTTTGCTCTGCAGAAAGGCAAAGGCAGCAAGTATCAAACTATTCAAAAACAGCGTTCCTCCGCGAATGCCGATCTGAGATTTGAGTTCCCTGTCACCGTGAGGCCAGACAAAGATGGTGGTCCGGATTTTTTCGGACCTTTTGTTCAAGGTGCGCGCGGCGACCGCTACGTCTACATCGACATTGGCACTTACGCCGGACAAGCAAATACAAATTGGAGTCGTCGCTTGAAAGTCCCCATCAGTCGCATCACCTGGGAACTGATCCATTCGCAATCAACTCTTATCGGCGAGATTCCCGGCACGGGAAAAGATGGCGGGCCGAATTGCGCGTATGTGTGGTTGAAGATGCTTGATGAGCCCTGGCAGTGGAAGACTCAGAAGAATAATAAGGCAAGCAACAAGTGAATCTCGGTCGCAGACAATTTCTGATTGGTGCAGGGTCTGCCGCGTCGTTCCTGGCCTTAACGCGAACGGGACTCGCGCAGGACAAGAAGCGGACGCGTATCATACTGCTCGGCACCAAAGGCGGACCGCGAGTCGGAGAAGCCGGGCGCAGTAATCCCTCTACACTGCTCTTGATTAATGATGTTCCCTACGTGGTGGATTGCGGATACGGCGTCTCGCGGCAGTTGATTAAAGCCGACATCGCACTCAACAGAGTGCGTTACGTTTTCATCACGCATCACCATTCGGATCACAATCTGGAATACGGTCCACTGTTCTACAACGCATGGATTACCGGCCTCCCGATTCGCTTTGATGCCTACGGTCCTGTCGGGCTGCGGAAATTGACGCGAGACTTTTTCGCCTACCAGCAGTTCGACATTGATATCCGCATCTCCGATGAAGGCCGCCCGGATCCGCGAAGACTGCTCACTGTTCATGAGTTCAACAGGCCCGGTTTGGTGATGCAAAATGAAGATGTCAGAGTCACCAGCTTGCGCGTTAAGCATCCACCCATCACGCAGTCATATGCATACCGCTTTGACGCCAAAGATCGCTCAGTCGTGATTTCCGGAGATACTGCCTATCTCCCGGCCCTGGCTGAGTTCGCGAAAGGCGCTGATGTGTTAGTGCATGAAGTGATGTACTTGCCAGGAATCGAAGCGCTACTGCAGCGGCTGCCAAACGCTGCCCGATTGCGCCAGCATCTGATGGCCGCACATACCGTTTCCGAGGACGTGGGCCGGATCGCGGCGCAGGCCGGCGTGAAGACTTTGGTGCTGACTCACTTCGTCCCCGGCGACGACGCTTCAATCACCGACGAGCAATGGTCGGATGGAGTGCGCAGACACTTCAACGGGCAAATTATTGTCGGCAAAGATCTGATGGAAATCTAAACCGTCATGACGTTACAGTCAGAATCACAATCTCCGGCGGGACGCGAAAGCGCACGCGCATAATGCTCGTGCCGATGCCGGTCGTGACGAATAGGTGATGGTTGTTTTCGAAGATGTGACCAGCGTTGTACTTCGATCCAAAGCGTGACGGTACGATAGGAGTTCCAATCAGCGGAATGTTCACCTGACCGCCGTGCGTGTGCGCTGCGAGCAGCAGCGGCACGCGCTGCGGAAGATTTGGAAAGATATCCGGGTTGTGCGTTAGCGCAATGATCGTCGCACCGGCTGGCGCCTTTTCAATCGTAGGCGCGATATGCTGCGGCCGCGTCCACAAATCAGCGAGACCCGCAAGCCAGAACGACTTGCCATGCCAATTGAGCTCCTTGACCTCATCCTCCAGTATGGGGATGCCTTCGTTCTCAAACACCTGCCGCACTCTGTCTCCGTTGTACCACCAGTCGTGATTGCCAAGCACGCCGTAGACACCCAACGGGGCCTTCAAATTCTTTAAGTATCTGGCTGTCACTTCTGGCTCAACATGGTCCGGATTATTCCCGCCGCCGTGAATGTAATCACCGAGCAAGACGATCAAGTCCGGATGCTGGGCGTTGGTGAGATCCACGATGCGTTGCAACTTCGCTTCGTTGATGTAATGAGTGTCCGTATGAATGTCAGCAATCAGCGCGATGTGCAGGCCACTAAGTTCCTGGGGCCATGACTCGATCGAGATCGTTTCGTTGTGGACGACCAACCGATTGGGCTCGATGAAGAACGCCCAGACAGCCGATCCCGCGATTGAAACCAGAATGACTAAGATCGCTACCCGGAAGATTTTCCACCATCGACGTCGCCGCTCGCTGGTTTCTCCTCCAGGCAAAGGACGAAGAAGGACCGCCACGAATAGAAGCAAACCGACGCACGAGGCGACGGCGATGATGAAGACGCGGCTGATCATTTCGGAGGAGGTCAGTTCTGCGGAAAGTATTCACGCCAGCGGCGATCGACCAGTTCCTTTATGTCGTCGCGCACGACAAGTTCGTCAGGCAACGAAGGCTTCTTGCGGGCGTCGATAACGATCGGCAACTGGTACGAGAGATGATGACGCACGACGTTTGTTTCTCGGGCATAGATGTCACCCGCCGGTTCAAATCTAGTCCATGTTGACCACAGAAAGTCGGTGATTGAACGCGCAACCGACGCATTGTCATGCAAAATGATCAGTGGCCAATCAGTGAAGCTAGTATGATTCGCGAGACGGGCGGCCTGGTCTTTGTCTGAAGCGTACAGCTTCCCTTGCACTACCAGACAACCGCCGCAAAAGACTTCCGCACGTGAAATGCCGGTCGGCAATTCGCCGCGAAACTCGCGCGGCAAATCGCGCACAGCATTTCCCAGGCCCATCAGAATTGCTTTGCTGCCTTGATTGACTTTGCCGCTCGTGTAGTCAAGCGTGTCCATCGATGTGTTCGCGAAAATGAAGAAATCGCTCTCCGGAGCGAACCGCGCGAGGACATGCTCGAGAACACGCGGAAAATCGGGCAGGTCAATCGACGCGTCCGTCAGCAGCAGGAATTTTGTCAGCGCCAACTGCCCTTCACCGAGGATACGAAAGCCATGAACCAGAGCTTCGCGCGCATAACGTTCGCGCACTACCGCCGCAGCCAGGGAATGAAATCCAGTCTCACCATAACTCCAAAGGTCGCGCACGCCGGGCATCACCAACGGAAATAACGGCGCCAGCAACGACTGTAAATAATCGCCGATGAAGAAATCTTCCTGCTTCGGTTTGCCGACAACCGTCGCGGGATAAATCGCGTCCGGGCGGTGGTAAATCGCGTCGCAATGAAAAACTGGATAGTCGTGTGGCAAGGAATAGTAACCGTAATGATCGCCAAATGGACCTTCCGACCTGCGTTCATGTGGCGGGGCATGACCCACCAGCGCAAACTCAGCTTCGGCAATCAACGGATGCTTAGCGTCACGTGGGCGCGTCACGCGCAGCTTCTCGCCTTGAAGTAACGACGCCAGCATCAACTCCGGAACGTTCTCGGGAAGGGGCGCAACTGCCGAAACCAGCAGCGCGGGCGGTCCGCCAAGTAACACCGTCACTGGCAACGATCGGCCTAGCTGTTCCGCCGCGTGGTAGTGAAAGCCGCCGCCTTTCTGAATCTGCCAATGCAGACCGGCGCATTGCGCGTCATAAACCTGCATGCGATAGATTCCCATGTTGTGCTGCTTGGTGACTGGGTGTTCGGTGTAAACCAACGGCAGAGTGATGAATGGCCCGCCGTCTTCGTGCCACGTTGTGATCACCGGCAACTCTTTCAGACTGGCCGGACGATCAATTTCCGAGGTGATGGGTGCGCGAGATGTGGTACGCGTGCCGAGCCGAAGAAACTCACGTCCAAGCTTTCGGTGCTGCCAAAGCTTTGCTGGCTTTGGTGGAATCAAAGTCTCGGCTACTCGCACAAGTTCTTTTACGAACTGCTCGGGCCGCGGACCGAAAGCCAGTTCGATTCTCTTTTGCGTGCCGAACAGGTTAGTGACTACCGGAAATCGACTTCCCTTCACTCGCGTGAATAACAGCGCGGGCCCCGCGCGTTCGATTACGCGTCGATGGATTTCTGCGAGTTCGAGATAGGGATCGACTTCAACTTCAACGGTAATGAGATCGTTTTCGCGCCGAAGCGAATCAAGAAACGAACGGAGGTTTCGGTGCATCGACGGGCAGGTCTCAATCCAAATCGAGGGGATTTTTGTAAACCTTGTCCTTGTCTTTTTCGGCGCGCTTCATGGCTTCACGGAATTTCTCTTCAAGCAACCGTTCGCGATCTTTCATCGAACTCATTTCCTGCGCGAAGAGTTGTTCGCGCGTCTGTTTCTGCTTGTCGAGGTCCTTCACTAAACCTTCGAATGAGGCGAGCGGTTTCTGTTTTTCTTCGTGCGAGAGCAGCGCGCCGGTGTTCGCGTCAATGTTGAGAGTCGCTTCGCAGCACGGACAAATAATTGTGAATCGAGAGGTGTCGGCCATGGTCCTAGAAGTTCGTGCGTAGTATAGCACTAAGACGCGTTGCGTAGCCTCGGGCTCGACGGCGTCAGAAATTGCACTCACGCCATCGGCGTGAAATATCTTAGCCTGGGGTAAAGCGCGCAGCGCGGCACCCCAGGATCAGGTTGGCATCATCAATTCACCCTGAAAGGGTGAAATAAACGCGCGATCAATTTTGCGGTTTTATTCAACCCCTTCAGGGTCGAACTAGAATTTCGTGCGTCTCTTTTTCCCGGCGTGTTACGCCGGGCTAAGTTATCAAACGCCTTCGGCGTGGCGAGCTTGAGGCGCCGGCAGAAGCCGACCGTGAGGGAAACGCGGATCTTCGCAAGTACAAAAAAGAGCGGCCTGAAAGCCGCTCCTTCATAGTCTCGAGACTTAGCCTGTCCGTCGTTACGGTATGACTTTCTTGATCGTCTTGCCCGTCTTCTTTGTGACGTCCTCAGTTTTATTCACCGCCGTCTTGGCCCCTTTTTTAGTTTCGTGGCCGACAGTCTTTGCGGTACTCGTCGTTTTATCTTTGACGTCTTCGGCCTTGTCACCAACTTCGTTCACACCTTGTTTGGTTTTGTCGACGGCCGTTTCACCTTTCTCTTTGACGAAGCCGGCGCTTTCAGCCACCTTGTCGCCGGTCGCATGCAGCGCATCACCAACGTCGTCTTTGATGTCCTTCGTTTCACCGTTCTTCGAGTAAACGGTCGTCGTCCGCTGTCCGTTGCGCGTCGTCACAACAACTTTCGAAACGTTCGGGTTATCGCGAAAGACGCGAGTCTCAGTCCTGGTGCCATTGCGGTCGGTTGTCGTAGTGATTTCAGAATTGTCCGGCGCCGGTTGCGTCGTCGCAGCCGTGCTGCTGCTAGCATTCTCATTCGTGTTTGCGTTTGATTGCGAAGCTTTCTGACAGCCAAAACAAACTATTAGAGCCATCAGAACGAATGCAATAAGAAAATTCTTTGACACGAGTTTCCTCCTTCCAAATGAAAAAACCTGCGGATCGGACGGCAAGCAATATGCCAACCCATCGCTGCTCAAACGGGGATGTCGTGAATGCTTTGAATGTACGCGAGGATTTCAGGCGAGTAAAGGACGTACTAAAACGCGACGGACGGTTAGCGTGTCGGCCAGACAGACGATGACGAGAGTTCGCTTATCATTAGCCGACCAACGCCAAACGGGGCCACACGCGCCGCGATATGTTCTGCGAAAGCAAGCGCGCACCTGTAAGCAATTCTTCAGAGCAGGAATCGGGCGCGACCGAACCCAGGAATTGCAACACACGGAACGTGAAGACTGCGCGATCGAATTTTTCGGCATGACGCCGCAACCTATACTGATCGAAACGCATGCCCTCAAATTCCTCGATAGCTTCGACGAGTGAGTTGCTGCTCGCAGAGTCAAAGAAAATACCGGTGACGCCCTCGCGGACTGTCTCCATTGCGCCACCTCCACGATAAGCAATGACTGGACGCCCGGAAGCGTTGGCTACGAGCGGTGCCATGCCAAGATCTTCCTCGCCAGGAAACAGCAAGGCGCGACAACGAGCCGCATAATAGTTCACGATCTTGTCCGGTTGGCGCCCAAGGAATTCAATCCGATCGTCGGCCATTTTCTCTAACCGCGCGCGGTCCGGTCCATCACCAATCACAACCAATTGGCGATTAAGTCGTTTGCATGCTTCGATGGCGAGATCGATTCGCTTGTACGACATCAACCGCGCCAACACGAGATAGTAATCATCAATCTCGTTCGACATGTGAAAGCGATTGACTTCGATCGGGGGCGGAATGACATGAGCTTCGCGACCATAAGTTGTCTTTATTCGCTCCGCGACCAGTCGAGAGTTTGCGATGTAGTAATTCGGTTGCTGCGAGGCGCGTAAGTCCCACTTCTTTAGAGGCCAAAGCATCATTGGCAGAAGCGTGCGCGCAGCACGCCCAAATCGCTCACGCTCGACGTAGTCGTCATAACGCCAAACCCAGCGCATCGGGGTGTGACAGTAACAGACGTGGATTGCGTTGCGCCGCCGACGCGCACCCTTCGCATACCCAGAGCTGCTACTGAAAATCAGGTCGTATGCAGACAGATCGAAATGCTCGACTGCAAACGGATAGAGCATGAAATAGTGATGAAACTTTTTGTCGATTGCCGGAAGCTTTTGCAGAGCCGAAGTGCGTATGTCAGCGTTTCGCAGGCGGTGGGGTATCGCTTGCGGTAGTGCCACCGTGGTATACATCGGCGCCGCGGGAAAGCAATCGTGCAGGGCTTCCGCCACGCGTTCGGGGCCGCCCATTTGCACAAAATAGTCGTGTATGAGTGCGATTCTTGACAAACGGATTGACCCTTCTGACTTGTTAATTAAAAGTCACAAAGGGTGTCCTTTTTCAGTCCGCACTCAATTGAATCTGGAGTTTTCGAGGGAGTGGTTGCCAGTCCGCGGGAATACAAATCTCACGGTCATGTCGGATTGCCAGTGAGGTAATATCGGCGCATGTTTCTGCGGCTGAAACCGGATCGGGCGACGCTTGAGCGACTGCTCGCGGTCTGTCAAACGGATGCGTTTTCATATTCAGCCATGGGAGGTACTCAAGGTGGCGCACCGGAAGGATACAACGTCGATCACAATCGCCTTCTGATCGGTCATGGTCAGAAGCAATTCAAAGCGGCAAGAGCGGCCATCGATGACTGGAAGATGTTTGACTTGGACTGGATTGAACTTTTTCCAAACCGTCCTCCGCTTCAGGCCGGAAGCGCGGTCGCGGTCGTCGTTCACCATCTCGGGTTCTGGTCGGTGAACATTTCGCGCGTCATTTACGTGATTGACGAGGAATCGAGATACGGCTTCGCCTACGGCACGTTACCATGTCACTCAGAGGAGGGCGAAGAAAGGTTCCTGGTGGAACATGACAAGGCGACGGATGAAGTGTGGTATGACTTGTACGCGCTTTCTAAGCCAAGACATCCGCTGGCGCGAATCGGATATCCGATCGCAAGACACTTACAGAAACGATTTGCGCGTGAATCTTTGGCGGCAATGAAACGGGCCTGTCAGTACCCGGCGCGATAGCGACGGGATCGTAGCACTCAACCTGGGTACTCAACGATAATCTGTAAACTAATTCACGGCATGAAACTTCTTGTTCTCGATTACCAACAAACCAAGCAGCTTCTGCCGATGCACGAATGCATCGCCGTGATGGCGGACGCGCTATCGGCGCTTGCGCGCGGAGACGCCGAGATGCCTCTGCGCACAATCTTCCGGCCAGAGAACGCTCGCGGTGTGATGGCCATGATGCCTTCGTTTCGGCGCGGGGAAGCTCCTCTCTTTGGTTTAAAAGCAATCTGCGTGTTTCCTGACAATCCGGCGATCGGCAAAGATGCGCATCAAGGTGGCGTCCTGCTGTTTAGCGGCGAGACTGGTGAGTTGCTCGCGCTGGTGAATGCGTCCGCAATAACTGAGATTCGTACTGCCGCAGTCAGCGCTGTCGCGACGCGGACCTTAGCACGTGAAGACGCGAGCGCGTTGGCAATTATCGGCGCCGGCGTGCAGGCCCGCTCACACCTGGAAGCGATCGCCTGCGTACGGCCAATCAAGCGCGTGCGCATCGCAGCGCGCAGCTACGAAAGCGCACGCCGCTTTGTCGAACAGATAAATTCTTTTCCGGTTCATGACTCCCAACTCCCGGCTCCTGCTATCGAGGCGGTCGAAACCTCTGAAGCGGCCGCGCGCAATGCCGACATTATCGTCACCGCGACGACTTCTTTCACTCCGGTGTTGCGCCGCGACTGGGTTTCGCCGGGCGCGCACATCAACGCCGTCGGCACTTACTCTTTCAAAGCGCGCGAACTCGACACAGCGACGATGGCCGACGCGACCCTATTTGTTGATCGAAGAGAATCTGCACTCAACGAAGCTGGCGATTACGTGATCGCAGCGGCGGAAGGCGCCTTCGGACCGGAACACATTCGTGCAGAGTTAGGCGAAGTCTTGACTGGGCGTCATCCCGGTCGTAAGTCGAGTGACGAGATCACAGTCTTTAAGTCACTCGGATTGGCAGTTGAAGATCTCGCCTCGGCCGCACATGTTTATGAAAAGGCCCAGGAGCAGAAGGCCGGGACCTGGGTTGAGTTTGAATAAAACCCCGCGCGAGGCTCGGTCAAGTAAAGCCGTAGCGGCGAAATATCTATAGCACGGCGCGTCGAAAAAACAGTTTCGAATAAGCGACATGTTATGTCGCTCATTCGAATTCAAACTGATCATAAGACTGAGTCTATAAATATTTCGTGCGTACGGCCTTTACTTCGGTACCGCAATCACCGGCAGTCCCTTTCCCTGTAACTGCTGATTCAGCGCGGGCAACGACTGCGTCTTGAACAACTGCCAGTTTGCCAGCAGCGTTTGCGCCTCCTTCACCTCATCAGCGGAAGCAAGTTTCTGCTGCGTCGTCGGCGCGAGATCGACCTCCTCGAGTTGCGCAAACAGTGTGCGGAGTCGCCCGGTCACCGACGCTACGGTGGCGCGCGTCGCTTGACCCGCCGCCGGTGGACCCTGGAAACCGCCACCACCGCTGCCACCAAAGACCTGGAACTGTTCATTGAATTCTTCGAACCGCTTCTTCAACTCTTCAGGGACTTTGGCACGCAATTCCGTTATCTGTCCGCGCAACGGTCGAGCACTCTCGGCTAACGCAGCCAACGCGAGCCACTGGTCGTAAAGCTGCTTCGACAATTTGAATTGCTCCCCGAGATCTTTCTGCGAAGTGGTCACGCGTGGGTCCATGCGCAGCATCAGCGGCTGCGAAAAGCTCCTGCCGTTCACAGTCAGCACGACGGTGTACTTGCCGGGCATCGCCCAGGGCGAAGTCGCCGCGGGCGCGGTGTTCATGTAGGTCGCTGAAATCGGATAGTTTGGCGCAACGCCCGGCACCGGTTGATAGTGCATGTCCCACAACCAGCGATGCATGCCCGGTTCGTTCGAGAGTTTCTGCGGCGGCCGCACCCAATAAGGCGGAATCGCCAACTGCGGGTCCGGAGTCGGAACCGGATCGGCGCTCGAATAACGACGGACGGAGTTTCCTGAATCATCCTTAATTTCGAGCGTGACCGCGCCGGACGTTCCTGCCCCCAGGTAGTAATCGATCATCGCGCCATCGGGTGGATTTGTGCCGCCTGATTCGTCAGGCGGGAGCGGCGTGTCGGTATTATTGTTCCAACGCACTCGAGTCGCAGTTTGCGGCTTGAAGAGCACGGCGCCCTCGCGCGTAGCATTCAAGTCGATCTGCCGCAGCGGCGTGATGTTGTCGAGTATCCAGAAGCCACGGCCGTGAGTGCCGACGGCAACATCGTCGCCTTTGATAATCAAATCGCGAATCGAAGTCGCCGGCATGTTCAGCCGCAGCGATTGCCAGTGCTCGCCGTCATCGAACGAAACATAGACTGCCCGTTCAGTTCCCGCGAACAGCAGACCTTTGCGTTCCGGATCTTCGCGGACCGTGTCGGTCGGCTCGTTCTGCGGAATGCCGTTCGTGATTTCCGTCCAGGTCGCGCCGGCATCGCGCGTGCGAAAGATGTGCGGTCGCAGATCGTCGAGCCGCAAAGTATTCACCGCCGCATAGACAACGTCTTTATTGAAGTGGCCGGCTTCGAGGATTGAGACTTTCCAGAACGGCTTCAGTTGCGGCGGCGTGATGTCCTTCCAGGTCTTGCCGCCGTCATTCGTAATGTGAATTAGGCCATCGTCTGTGCCCGCCCAAATGCGGTTGATGTCCTGAAACGACGGCGCGACAGCGTATATGACGCCGCGCTGAGTCGCCGCCGCCGTCGGCATCGAACGGTACTTGCCGATGCTCTCCGGCACTTCGAATGTCTTCCGAGTGAGGTCCGGACTGATCTGTTCCCAGTTGACGCCGCTGTCTTTCGTCTTCCACAAAGTGTTGGCGGCAAAATACAGAGTGCGTGGATCGATTGGCGAAAACACGATTGGTTGCGTGCGCAGCATGCGGTAGTCAGCGGAATTGAATGCACGTGGCAGGATTGTCTGGGCTTGCGCAGTGCGGCGGTTGTAACGCGTGAGCTTACCGCCAATTACGGTGTCAGGATCGAGCGGATCGGGAACGACGTAACCGTACTCCTGTGCCGCGACAGGGTGCCATTCGCGAAACGTGATCTGGCCGTCATCACCACGGCTGGAAACACACGCAGACCCACTTTCCTGCTGGCCGCTACACAAACGGTACGGAAACGCGTTGTCGGCATTGACGTGATACATCTGCGCGGTCGATTGGTTGTACCAACTGCTCCAAGTCTTGCCGCCGTTGACGGTGATGATTGCGCCCTGATCGCTGCCGAGCATCACTATGTCCGGGTTGTTCGGATTGATCCAAACATTTTGGTAATCATCGCCGCCCGGCGCACCGCGAAAAGCCGTCCACGTTTTGCCGCCATCGGTCGATTTCCAACTGACGGTGCTGGCTATGATCACCACGTCGGGATCCTTGGCGCTAAACCTGGGTACGGACAGATCGCCGCCACCGATGCGGCCTGCCGGCCGCGAATCTTTGGTGATGATCGCCCAGGTCTTTCCGCTGTCATCCGATCGATACAGGTTCACGGCGGTTGAAACGGCTACTGATGCCATCAAACGATTCGGCATGCTGGCAGCAATCGCGAGATTCGCCTGCACAATACCTTCGGGCAAACCGCCACCCAACTGCGTCCAGGTTCTTCCGCCATCAATCGATTTGTAAATGCCGCCGCCACTGCCATTCCATGCGCCATTTTCCCAAGGTCCCTGGCGCGCTTCCCAAAGCGACGCATAGGCAATGCTGGGATTCGTCGGATCGAACAGTACGTCCGCGCCGCCGACGTTTTCGTCTTTGTAGAGAACTTTCTGAAAAGTCTCGCCGCCATTAGTTGATAGAAATATTCCGCGTTCTTCGTTCGGGCCGTAAGGATGACCAGCAACCGCTACCAAAACATGATTTGGATTTCGCGGATCAATGGCGATCTGAGGAATCTGTTGTCCGTCGCGCAGACCAAGATGAGTCCAGGTCTTTCCCGCATCAGTCGATTTGTAAACGCCATCGCCGACAGAGAGGTCGGGTCGCTGCAATCCCTCACCACTGCCGACATAGATAATGTTTGGATCGGAAATCGAAACCGCAATCGATCCGACAGAGCCGGTTGGCTGATCATCAAAAATCGGCGTCCACGTCCGACCGTAGTCAGTCGTCTTAAACACGCCGCCATTCACTTGCGCGACATAAAACACATTCGGCTGCGAAGGCACACCCGCGACCGCCCGCGTGCGTCCGCCGCGGTACGGACCGATGTTGCGCCACTGCAGCGAATTTAACAGTTCCGGTGAAACTGTCTGGGCGATTGTCGTCAGTGGCGAAATAATTACGAATCCAAGAATGATGATTCCGAAACACAAAGGTCTACGAGCGGGACGACTACGCATGAGGCTCTCCTTTGATTGTAATGATTGCCCGCGCAGGATATATCTGCGCCGCCACAAAGTCTATTTGATGGAGCCGGGACAGGAATGGAGCGTCACAAATCAACGCCGCACTAGCAACAAAGCGCGGGGAACAAGTAATTCGGAACCGCGCCTAACGTGGTCTTCAATGCGCGCGCAAGTTTCCTCTATCATCTTCTGTTGCAGGGCAAGCTCTGTCTGTTGTCTTCTTAGTATTCGTCGTTGCCGCCGGCATTGACTCCATATGCTTTTGGGCAATTCCGGGGGGGGGGACGGTTTGTAGAAACCGGATCGGTTTTTCCATGCCGTGAGACTACACCCTCGCCCGATTTATTGAAAGCGAATTGTGTGAAGTCGCTGATAAGGTCTGCGTAGTATCGATGCCCACGTCCCGATTTCAATCTGAATCGTGAATGAGATAAAGTTAGGACGATTCGTAAGTATGAATTCCTTCTGTCCCAGCGCCCGCGTCGCATTGCGTTACTTGCTCCGCCTGAATGCTCTGGTTATTTTCGGCGCTGTAACTATTTTGTTTTCGCCGCATGCACAGTATGCGCAGCAGGCCGGCACCAGCGCTCCTGTCATTGTGCAACCGGGTGCGCCCGGACAGCCAACGCGCACGCTTCCGTCGGACACCAAAGGGGCGCTACCGCCATCTTCGCCGAAAGATGTCGAGTTCATGCAAGGGATGATCGTGCATCACGCCCAAGCGGTCGAGATGACTGCACTCATTGATTCGCATACGACGAACAAGGAGCTGCGCTTGCTCGGCGCGCGCATCTCGCACTCACAATCAGAAGAAATCAAATTCATGAAGCATTGGCTCGAGGCCAAGGGCGAGCCCACTTCGCTGCCAATGGCCGGAATGTCCGGGATGCAGATGCCCGGCATGGACATGTCGAGTCATCAGCTGATGCCGGGAATGCTTACCGCGAAACAGATGGAGGAGCTGCGGCAAGCAAAGGGCGCTGAATTTGATCATCTGTTTTTGACTGGAATGATTCAGCACCACAACGGCGCCTTGATCATGGTTAAAGATTTGTTCGACACTGCGGGCGCCGGACAGGATGCGGTGCTCTTCAACTTCGCCACGGATGTGGACAGCGGCCAGCGCGCCGAAATCAGAATCATGCAAAACATGCTGGGTGAACACCCTCAAGAGGAGAAACGATGAATCACGGACGCACTATTCTCTTACTCATAGTTGTCGCTTTTATTTTCTTGTTTGCGGCAAACGCATTCGCGCAAACATCGTCACCGTCGCCAACACCGGCTGCGCAACCCGAGAATCCATTTGCTCCGCAACCGGCGCCGCCACTGCCGGCGGGCATGACCGGTTCCGACGCGAACGATCCACGTGCAAAACTTACGCCGGGGGTTTATGACGCCGGTGAAACCTCAATGGGCCTGAAGCACATCACGCTGCTTAAAAAGCCGGACGCTTTTGATCTCGGGACGAACGATCCCAACGCCGAGAAAGTTAACAAGTCACTCAGCACCGTGCTCGGCATCGCCGATCCTTCGAAGGTGCCGGCCGCAATGAAGCTTGTGCTGGCCGGTCTGGGCTTTGCGAACTCGGACATGGCGTTTCAGGGCAATCACCTGTTTCTCGGAAATTTTTACGGCGTGAACATCTATGACATCTCGAATCCGGAAAAAACGAGTCTGCTGACATCGGTGATTTGTCCCGGCGGTCAGGGCGATCCCTCGGTTTACAAGAATCTGCTGTTTATGTCAGTCGAGATGGCTAACGGCCGCGTCGATTGCGGCGTCCAGGGATTTCCGCCGACACCGCCTGACGCGCAAGGACACAATCAGTTACCGGCGGCTTCGAAAGACCGTTTCCGTGGCGTAAGAATCTTTGACATCTCTGACATCAAAGCGCCGAAGCAAGTCGCCGCGGTGCAAACTTGTCGCGGCTCACATACTCACACGCTCGTAGTCGATCCGAACGATAAGAACAACGTCTACATCTACGTCTCGGGAACCTCTTTCGTCCGCCAGGATGAAGAGCTGTCGGGATGTTCAGGTGGTACACCGGATAAGAATCCGAACACCGCGCAGTTTCGCATCGACGTGATCAAGGTCCCATTGGCAGCGCCGCAGAACGCCAAAGTAGTCTCGAGTCCGCGTGTGTTCATGGATCCGCGCTCAGGCGCGCTGGCAGGACTGAGCAGCGCGGCTGTCCACGGCAAAGGCGATCCGTCTCCGACCGATCAGTGTCACGACATAACGGTGTACTCGGCAATTGGTCTGGCGGCGGGAGCTTGTTCCGGAAACGGAATCTTGCTGGACATCAAAGACCCGGCGAATCCCAAACGGATCGACGCGGTGAATGATCCGAATTATGCGTACTGGCATTCGGCTTCGTTTTCGAATGACGGCAAGAAAGTTGTGTTCACTGATGAGTGGGGCGGTGGTCTTGGTGCGCGTTGTCGCGCGAACGATCCGAACGTTTGGGGCGCCGATGCGGTTTTCAACTTGAACAACAACAAACTCAAGTTCGCCGGCTACTACAAGATGCCGGCGGCACAGGGCGACAGCGAAAACTGCGTCGCGCACAATGGCTCGTTGATTCCGGTGCCGGGACGCGACATTGAAGTGCAGGCCTGGTATCAGGGCGGCGTGTCGGTGATGGACTTTACCGATGCGACACATCCGGTCGAGATTGCTTACTTCGATCGCGGCCCAATCGATCCGAATCTACTCGTGCTGGGCGGCGAATGGTCGGCTTACTGGTACAACGGCCGCATCTACGCTTCGGAAATTGCGCGCGGCTTGGACATTTTTGAGCTGACTCCGACTGACCATCTGACACAGAACGAAATCGACGCGGCGAAAGCTGTTCAGGTGGCTGAGTTGAACGTGCAGAATCAGCAGAAGATCGAATGGCCGCGGAACCTGGTGGTCGCCAAGGCCTACGTCGATCAGTTGGAGCGCTCGCAGGCGTTGTCAGCGGATCAAATCACCAGCTTGCGCGCGGCGATTCAACAAGCCGAGACATCAAAACTCAGTAAATCATCCATCGGTAAACTTCAGCCGTTGGCGGCGTCGATAGAAAAGAGCGCTGCGAGTGCGAAGAGTGACGCAGACGCGAACCGAATGCGCGCGTTGGCGGATATTCTGAAGCGGCCCGTTTTGTGAAAGGATGTTCGCCTTTGATCGAAGGAAAGGCTATAACCGTTCTTGGCTTTGACTAAGAAGTTGGGTGGCGTTCTTAATCGTCCGCGAAGCGGACGAACTGAAAATAGCCCAGCGCTTTAGCGCTGGGTCAGCCGTAACTAACCAAATCAGCGCCCGCAAGGCAGGGCGACAGAATTCCCGCCAGAGGCGTCGATTTCAAAGCTCTGTCGTCCGTTCCAGGGCCTTGCGATCCTTTTCAATCGATCCCAGCACTGAAGTGCTGGGATATTTTCACAACGTCCAGTATCGCAGATGACGTCCCATTTCTTCTTTTGGCCACACCAACCATCCGTCACTAAGAATGTGGCCGATAGCTCGGCCTGTGTGATACAAATCTAATTAATGCTCTTCCCCCTGAGCAGTACCTCAACAGAACGACATGGGCTGGCTCACTGACCTCTTCAAAGATATTGCGCTTCCAGTTGAACTGCGCGAAAAGTTAGCTGCGGTCGAGGCAGAGAACGATTCGCTGAAGACCGACAATGTGATTCTTAAGGATGACTTGCGGCAGGCAAAGGGCGAACTCTTGAGGCTTGAAAGGCGTCTCGATCAATACACGCATACTCCCGAACTTGATGAAACCGACGTAAACATCCTGAAAGAGGTCGCGCTTACGAGCGAGCCGGCGTCGTCTTACCTTTCCGCGAAGTTAGGTATCGAAGTCGGTCCTCTTGATTTTCGCTTGGAACAGCTGACTGAAACCGATTACCTCAGCACGTGGAGCATCGGCGGCATCGAGCGATATTCGCTACGGCCCAAAGGCCGCGAATACCTGATCCGGCATAATCTCATCTCCTAACTATCAACTAAAACATCTCTCCCGCGACTTCCATTACTTCTGGCAGCACGACAGCCGCAGCTTTTCAGTGACAGACCAGGCTCGCAGCAAGAAAATCTGCTAAAGGCGAAGCCTGTCAAAACTGACAGCCATTGCGAGCTTCAATAAGGCCTACCATGCACGCCGAACCCTTGTGCCGATCGACAATTCAAGACCCCTTCTCTGGAGGTTAAGGCCCCATGAAGCGAATTCTTTTATCATTCGGCGTTGCTCTGATTGCGGTCTCATCAGCACTAATAGTTCATGCCGACGCATTGGCGCAACATCGCCTGACGCAGAGAAACGACGCTTCCACAGACGCGGGCGCCCGCACCGTTTCTGCAAGCTCCTCGACGTCCACCGAAGAAGAAATTGACAAGCTCAAGGCTGTTGTCGCCGATCAACAAAAGCGAATCGAGCAGCTTGAGCAAATCGTCGGCGCCCAACGAAAGTTAATCGAGCAGGCGCTGCACGTTTCTGCCGAAGCAACAGGGGATCGTAATCAACCTCAGCCGGCAGTAAACGTGCGAACGGCTGGCGCCGCAGCCGTTCCAATCAAACGACCGTCCAATGCTGGTCCCATCAAAACGGCTAGTACTGACGAGATATCACCGCTATCAATTCGCATCGGCAAAGTTTCCGTTACGCCGTATGGGTTTCTCGATCTGACGATGATCATTCGTGACAAGGATATCGGCAGCGGATTCAGCACAAACTACGGCGGCGTTCCCTTCTCTAATACGGTTGGTGGACATCTTTCGGAGTTCAGATTCTCTGCGCAGGCTACCAGACTCGGCGCGCGATTCGATTTACATCACGGTGATGCGGACGTGCTCGGATTAATCGAAACGGATTTTCTCGGAAACTCTCCCAACAACGTCGCTGTCACAACCAATAGCAACGGCCTGCGGATGCGCCTTGGTTGGATTGATTTTCGTAAGCACAAATGGGAAGTGCTTGGTGGCCAATCATGGAGTTTGCTGACTCCCAATCGCAAAGGAACCTCGGCGCTCCCCGCGGAGATCTTTTCGACACAGGACATCGATCAAAGTAACCAAATCGGATTGACCTGGGCGCGGCAACCTCAACTTCGCGTCATCTATCACGCTAATCGAACTGTCACCTTCGCCGTCTCGCTGGAAGCAGCCGAACAATATGGCGGCGGCTCAGCGGGCGCCGGCGAAATTACACTACCCGCAGCGCTCGTGAATTCTTACACTTCTCAATTCGATCTCGGTGAATCAACGTTCGCCGCTCCAAACCTGCATCCGGACGTAATTGCCAAGCTGGCGTTTGATCCCAAAATTGGTCACCGAGACCTGCATTTTGAACTTGCCGGATTGCTCAGTAGTTTCAGGTTTTTCAACCCTCTCGACCAGGCGAAACATCATGCGACGGGCGGTGGAATTCTTGCCGGTCTCAATTACGAAGCATTCAAGAATTTCCGGCTGATAGCCAACGGCTTCTACAGCAACGGAGGCGGCCGGTACATCTTCGGTTTGGGACCAGACGTAATCATTAATTCCGATGGCAGGCCTTCGCTGGTCCATTCCGCGTCAACCGTCGACGGCTTCGAGTATCAAGCGAACGCGAACAATCTTTTCGATGCTTACTATGGCGGCGCCTATATCTATCGCAGCAGTGCGGTCGATACGAACGGGCAGTTTGTGGGCTATGGCTATCCCGGTTCGCCTCTGAATCACAATCGCTCGCTGCAGCAGCTCACTCTCGGATACACCCGCACGTTCTGGCGCGATCCCAATTACGGGGCGCTGTTATTGATTGGTCAATATTCGTACGTGGTGCGAGATCCCTGGTCGGTTCCTTCGGGCCAGCCGAATAATGCCAAGGCGAATTATGCGTATCTGTCGTTCAGATACGTCTTTCCGGGCGCACCGCCTGCCAAGGCGGGTCAATAGTCCGACTGCCGCGGAGTGCCCAAACTTAATCTAACGTTATGAAAGGCTCACTATGAAGCACTACTTGAAATTTGCAATCGGACTGTTGCTCGTGATCGCAGCGACCTTACCCGCCCGCAGTTACCAGTTGGAAACGGCGATCACCGCCGATGCCGCTCTCGCCGAATTGAAAGCCGGAAACACACATCATGCACAACATCAGTATCAACATCCGCACGAGACAGTCGCGCGGCAACGAGAGCTCACAGCCGGCCAACATCCGCACGCTGAGATCCTCAGTTGTGCTGATTCTCGCGTGCCGCCTGAGATCATTTTCGATCAAGGCCTTGGCGACCTGTTTGTGGTACGGGTCGCTGGCAACGTGGCGACCGATACGGAAATCGGCAGCCTTGAATACGGAGCCGAGCATCTGCATATTCCTTTGTTGGTCGTACTGGGCCACGAAAGCTGCGGCGCGGTGACCGCTGCGGTACAAGGCGGCGAGGCTGAAGGCCACATCGGCTCTCTGGTCAATCTCATCAAGCCCGCGGTTGATAAAAGCCGTGGAATGCCCGGTGATCCGATCGCGAACGCAGTCCGCCTCAATGTGCAGATGGTCGTGCAACAACTGCGTGAATCGAAGCCGGTTCTCTCAGAACTCGTAGGTCACGGAAAATTGAAAATCGTGGGTGGGGTTTATTCGCTTGAAACCGGTAAGGTGACCTGGTTGAGCGAATAACTTGAGCCGGAAATTTGGAGCGGGCGACGACGATCGAATCCGCACCTTTCAGCTTGGGAATCAAAATTTTCGATCGTTGATTTTCAATACTTACAAAATCGCTTCGAAAAAATGTACGTGCATGCACTGCATACCGTGCATGCATTGCCTGATTTGCGTTTCGCTGGGGGACGTTTGGGGGCCGGTGTGTCAATGCTGGTAAGGCAGCCGTCAACCGATTTCCGATAACACCGCGATAAGTGATATAAGCCCGTCGCTGTCTCACTTCCCTGCGAACATGTCGTCGCGGATTCCTGAGAATCGCTCGGAGCGCCTACCGTGGTGAGGTAGCGGCCTTAAAACTTTCCGTATCAAAAATCTCAAGCGTGATGGTTTCGGTGTCGATCAACCTAAGAAACTTTTCTGAATGCAAATGAAGGGTGGCGTTCTCGCAAAACTCTCACTAAATGGTCTTTTGTAATGTGAGTATAACGTTGAGTAGTAGATATCGACGCGTGGCCCAAAAACTCTTGAACGACTCTAATATCAACACCATTGCGAAGAAGCAGCGTGGCAACCGTGTGACGAAGCATGTGTGGCGTGACATGCCGGTCGATGCCAGCACCTTTTCGAACTCGAGCGATGATGTTCGCGATGCCTTGAGTTGAGAGCCGATGGCCGGCGGGATTGAGAAATAGCGCAGGGCTTTCTGTTCCTAGTCTATTGCGCGCGATCAGGTGTTGTCGTTGTATCTCGAGAGATTGCTCATCAACGAGGAACGCCAAACGATCTCTTCCGCCTTTGCCCCTAACACGGATGGCACCGTCTGCTTGAACGAAGTCTACAAGATTCAATGAAGACACTTCCCCCACCCGCATGCCTGTAGCAAATAACAAGTCAACTAGCGCCAAATTTCGGAGAGGCCGATATCTGATCATTGCATCCCCACGAGAGATTACCGGGCCTTTGCGACGAACAATTGGAACACTCTGCTCTTGTCTAGCCTGAGCGAGCAACCCTCGCATTTCGATTTCGCTTAATGCCTTGGGTAATTGCTTAATACGTCCGAAGCTTAACTGTACTCTCCAGAATGGTGATTCATTCAAAACTCCCTTTCGCACCCAATACGAACAAAAGACCTTGAGCACTACCATCTTTCTTTTCATGGACGCAGGCGAATATTCTTTCAACCTTAAATTGCTCGCCCAACTCTCAATAAAACTAGGCGTTATTGAGTTAAGTCTAAACTCGCTGCGCGCGTAATTCGAGAGTTGTTCTAAGTCCGAAATGTATGCGGCCTTTGTCTTCGCGCTTCGTTCATGTGTCGAGAAATAGCCGTTAATGAAATCCTCGATTGCGTCCTCAAGCAGCATTTTGTCGCACCTCGCACGAAGAGCTTCGAACACACACGCAGGTTTTGAAACGCGATTGAATTGCTTTGTGACAGGAAAACTTAGCGAGTGTATTCAGCGCACAGACATCGCGCAAGGCACCTCAGGATTATCCCCTCCCCGCGCCTCTTGGCTCAGAAGACGAACTTAGGTACTCATAGTGCCAGGTACGGCGCACTCATCGAATTAATGGCTCATGCTCGGATTATTGCTATTGAATGGATTGGCCTTTGGGTTCATAATGCGGCGACTCAATCAACCAGCGGGCTCGTAACAGACCGCTAATCCTTAACTTTGGATAACTAAGAATTATGCGGAATGCACGGCGTTTCGTGAATGCCCTCTCA
>CBFHBA010000013.1:0-137829 GCA_965653675.1 uncultured bacterium | reverse complement strand
ACTTCGCGACGCGAGGCTGCACCAAAGCCCAGTCGACTGAAAAACTGCTATGACCATTCTCGATGACAACGGTGGGCGAACCGGTGCCCAGGCAATACAAGTGAAGTCGCCTGCCTCCGATGTCAACAAGGCGACCGAGCGGCGGCGGCGTGGTCGTTTCTGGATGCAAGACTGCGTCATCCGAAGCAGAATACTTTCCGGTAGTCCGCAGGCTTTCATTAACCGAGGCGGTGTGCCCCAAAGCGCCACCCTGCCCAAACGCGACGCCTGCTAAGAAGCAGATCATCGACCAACGGTGAATAGTGCTCAAGCGGTCCCCCCCTTCTCAAGCGAGTCGTTTTCTTCGATTCTAATTATGGTAAAGAGGCCTTGTCTTGGACGGAAGCGGGATTATGGGATCTTTGTGGTCTGTGGATGCGGCGAAACTCTAGCGGTGTGCAGCCTGTCTGCGCAGTGAAGACCCGGTTGAAGTGGCTCTGATCGTAAAAGCCCGTTTCCGACGCCACATCACAGAGCGACTTATCTGTGGTGCGTAATAAATCCTGCGCGCGTTCGATGCGCAAACGGCGTAAGTAGGCTCCGGGAGGCACGCCATAGCGCTTTGCGAATTGCTTCGTCAGGTGCGCGCGATCTATTTCGAGATAGCGCGATATCTCAGAGATCGACGGCGGCCGCTGATGGGCGCTCTCAAGAATCTCGCGACATTGCTCCAGCCACCGCGGGGCGCCTCTTGAACGCTGCTTAAAGCGAGTCTGCATGGCGAGAAGTTGGATGACTAGTCCCTCGATCATCAACGGTGCTGCTGAATCTTGAGCACAAAACTCTGTCCAAATCTGCTTTGACAAGTTACGACTCTTAGGAGCGGATGTCTGTCTGATCTCTGCAAGTATGTGGCGGTGTGAATCATGGTCTATGAACTGTGGCATGAACTCGACGATCAGGCAGTGGGTTAGCTTCGAGCCGTAGTGATTTGAGTGTTTCGCTCCGGCAGGCTTCACCAATGCGCTGAATCTCCCGCAAGAGTAGCTGGAACCTTCAACTGTTTCATCCAAATAGCCGTCAATGACCATGTTGATATTCGCATGCTCATGGTCGTGCGTTCGCAGTCTCAGCCGCGGTTGATGGTATGTCTCAGTCAAAAGCAGATCGGCGATCTGGATTTGGCGGTTGATGGTCCCGTTTGTGATGCCAGCCATCTGAGTGAGTCACGACTTATACGATCTGTCCAAGTCTCGCCCGTAACTAACGGGGATTATTAGCGGCCCCTAAAACTCCGGAATCAAGGACCCCTGCTGGCCCTTTATAATAATAGCCGAAGCCGAACAGGATTGAGACGATAATCACGCCAATTGCATAAGCTAATCGGGACCTCCTGCCTAGATCGGCTGCAGGGGTGAGCAAATACCCTCGGTAAGCAAGCTCTTCACCGAACGCGGCAAAACTCCAAACGATCAATAGCCACAACAGCGCCACCTTAACGTTACCTCGGATTTCGTTCACCGGCCGGGGCCGCTGCGGGCGGCCAGAAATGTTTAGTGAGCGGTTCGATTACGAACCCGCCTAACACAATCCTCAACGCCGCTGCCGCCAGAGCGATTAGCACAACGCGCCTCCACGAAGATGGACGTTTGAAACCCGGGGCCGCCCATCCGCCATCGCGCGCAGGCGAGCCGAGAGCAGGCCCAGCACAGCTAAGATCGGCACTTCGTTCGGGAGCACACGAAAAACGTTGTGGCCGACAACAATAAATGCGCCCAGCAGCAGTTCGAACGCGCTCAGGATGCGCGGATCGAAACGGCCCGTCCGCTGCGCCGGACTATGCGTAGAAGACATTGCACGTCTCCCGATCTAGAAATAGTCTTTGCATCCATCAGTGTAATTTCACTGCTGACAGGGGCAGTCACCCGCCGCCCTTTCACGAAGCCTTTCATGCAGGTCGAATGTGGGCGGGTGACGCCGCGTTTGCTGGCACGTCGTGAGTAAAATGCGTCGTAGATGGGCTTGACTCTTCCCGCTGCGAGCTTGCCGGAATGTATCATCCTCATCAGAAAATTACGGAAGGTCTCATGCTCTCCGTTAAAACCCTCGCCTTTCATTACGCTGTATAAGGCGACCGCGAAAACGTGCATCCCGCCGTCATTCTATTCCCACCGTTTATGCGCCTCAACTTCGACGTTGAATTTCTCATTGATAACCTGCTCAATGGCCTGAACGCAGTCCTCTTCGATGAAGCCCTCGAATGAGTTATAGCCGAAGCCAGGATCGTGGTTGTTCACTTTATCCATGACGAAGGTGTCGGCACGTAATCGATCAAGAGTCTCTTTCAACTTAGGGGAGAGCCGATTGGGACCAGACGCCAAGGTTAAGCATCTGAAGAGCGCGGCGCTAGTAAGATACAAACGTCCTTGCCGCTCATTTGTATCGCCTTAACATTTTCGGGCAAGAAGGGGTGAACTTTGGCTGACTTCGAGATTTCTCTGAGCCATGTCAACGACTGCGAGTTCGCGTCGCGGCTCGTAAGGCGCTGGGCGTCAAACCAGTTAGCCTTTTGAAAGTCTTGGTAAAGTGACCCTGATCATAAAACCCCATCGCCATCGCAATTTCCGTGAGCGGCGCTTCAGTCGTCAAAATTGCTTCGCGTGCGGATTGTACCCGCAGCCTGCGAACATATTCCCCCACTGAGCAACGGAAATGTTGACGAAAGGCCCGCGCCAGATGAACTGGATGTACGTCAACGGCCTTGGCCACATCATTCAAGGACAGCCGCTCAGCAAAGCGTGCTCGTATAAGTTCCTCAGCCTGCGTGAGCCAGCGCTGAGGCGCGATGTCACTGCTTTCTAAGCGTGCTCTTGAAGTCTCAACAATCAGTTCTAGCACCAGGGCTTCAATCGCGAGGGGCGATAGCTCATCCGGATCTTCATATTCGTGATAAATCCTTTTCGCTAACCAGGCAGGAATGCCGCCGTCGTAACTGGCGGAATCGTTCAATTGGTGATGGTTGATATTTCGCGCCCCCCAATTCGTCGGCAACTCAATGACGAAAGTTTGGGCACCAGCACGATGGAACTTATCGGCATGCGTCTCGTCCGCGCGCAAGTAAAGCAGAGAAGAGGCTTTTCCTTCACGCGTCTTTCTGCCATATGTTTGCGTGAACGATCCCTCTCTGACGAGATAAAAAATGGGCGATTCGTGAGCATGTCTCGCAATCTTGTAATCGGGAGAATAAGAAATCTCGGCCAGCCGAAACCCGTTCACTTGCAGAGAAGTAAGTTTATGGCCGTGCCAAATTCCTGAAGGAACACTTCTAGTCATTCATGTCCTCCCGTCGCAAATGTTTTTGCGGCTCGCGTGGTAATTCCAATGCTTGACTCTAAAGTCTCTCAATTTGACTCCGATTGGTCATCTTCCGCCTGATAAAAGCGGAGAATGCTGTTTGCTCGTTTGCACACCTTTTTGCGGAGTTCTACTGGCTCGATGACTTCGACCTCATCGCCGAGGCCGACGCTGAATTGCAGCGCCTCTTCTTCTGAATCGAATCTCAGCCGCACCCGAACGTGGTCAGTTTCACTCTGTTCCTCCTCCAATCGCCAACCGCGATAATGAATCCAACGCAATACATCTGGCTTTGCCTTCAGCGTGACTCTATATTGAGGAAGTTTCTTGCGGAATTCGGTTGCAGATCTCTCCCAGTAAGACGCGAGATCAAAGTCGGCGGGTCTCTGCGCAGCGCTCTCCAGAATCTGAACCTCCGTTATTCGGGAAACCCGATACGTGCGCAGCTCTGACTCGCGCTGCGCTATTAGATACCAGACGCTTCCGCGTGCTACCAGTCCGAGCGGATCGACAATCCGCTCGCTGGCGTCGGCAACCACGCGCTGGTAAACAAACCTGAGTTGTCTGTCTCGCCAAAGCGCATCCACCAAAGTCGGCAGATTCGACACTGATTCAGAACTACTTCGCCAACCTGCGGAATCGATGAGTAAACGTTGTCGCACAAAATCAGCGTATCCGCGTGTGCTCATAGGCAGTGCAGCCTCAAGCTTGGTCCATGCTGACAGCGACGTTTGCTTGAGGCCCAGATCCGCCATCAACTTTGGCGTTGTCGAAACGAAAAGCGATTGGATTTCTTCCGGGGTCAATCCGTTAAGTCGGGTCTGGTATTCTTCGAGCAAGCTCCAACCGCCACCGGCTCCGCGCTCTGCAAAGACCGGTATGCCAGAACCGCTCAAAGCATCCATGTCGCGCAGGATTGTTCGCTCGGACACTTCCAGTTTACGCGACAGTTCTCGAGCAGTGATCCGACGGTTTACTTGCAACTGCAGAAGGATTGAAATCAACCGGTCAGCGCGCATCGGAAGAATTCTACCTCAGAAACATGACACAAGGTGTCATGAATTCAATTTTATTCTCTCGATTGGTTCAGAGTTGATTCCGTGCGTGAACCCTAAAAGCAGAGGTGGTTCATTAATGAAGTTGGCTATGGTCGTCAAAGAATGGCCTCAAATCCCGCAAAGAATTCAGCGCGGTAATGAAGACCTGAAGCCCACCGAGTTGCTAATCCGAGGTGGACCTGAAGGATGGTCAATTGCCGAGTACGTTCATCATCTGGTTGAGGCCAATCTTATAGCCTCACAAGTGGTACTCAATGCAATCGGGAAGGCCGGTGCTACCTATGATTGGTCTTGGGTCACTCCTAACACAGAGTGGATGAGGCGGCTTGGCTATGACCATGCTCCTATAGCGCCCGCTCTTGATCTTCTTGAGTCGCTCGCGCAATACATGTCTTGTCTGCTGGCCCAAAACCCTAGGGGCTTGCGGCGGACCATCGCTATTCTCGATTCACTTGGTGGAGTACCGGAAGAGTACTGTGGCAAAGATTTTACTTGATGAGATCGAGCATGCCAATCATCATCTTGCGGATATTGAATCCGCCAAACGGGAGTCTCGTTCAGCCAAGAGAAAGAACGCAAGAAGACTCTGATTAGTAATCGGCTACGAGAGTCGCTTCGACTCCACAGTTTCAACACTTAGTTTTCATGTGAGGAGTAGATCATGAAAGCATCAGTTTTCATTGGCGTCAGCGTTGACGGCTTTATTGCCAGGCGCAATGGTGACTTGGATTTTTTGCCGCCCGGTGGCGGCGAGCCTCATGGCTATGACGAGTTTATGCAAACGGTCGATGCACTCGTCATCGGTCGCAAAACGTTCGAGACAGTTTTGGGTTTCGACACCTGGCCGTACGGCAAGAAGCCGGTTTTCGTTCTCAGCAGCAAACCGCTGGCGTCGGCGCCGGCTGGCGCTGAGGTCGTACATATGGCCGGCGATCCAACGAAGATTGCGTCTGAGCTTGACACGCACGGCATTGGACACGTTTACGTGGACGGCGGCATCACTATTCAGCGCTTTCTTCGCGCCGGATTGATTCAACGTCTCATAATCACGCGCGTTCCGGTACTCATTGGCGAGGGGATCCCGCTCTTTGGTGCGCTGCCTCACGACTTAGCGCTGCACCACGTTTCGACGCGGTCTTTTCCGAGCGGCTTGGTTCAGAGCGAGTATGAAGTCATCGGTTAAGAATCTTTTGAGAATCACAGCGTGTTGTGATGAGCTGAGTTTCCGATGACTGAAAAACCTACTAAGCTGCTCTCCGTGGAGAGAATCGAAAGGGCTTCGAGCGTTATCGATCCGATATTTCTAAACACTCCGCAGTTTCAGAGCGACAAGTTGAGCCGTCTGCTTGGACTACGATTAGTTCTGAAAGTTGAGACCGTCAATCCCATTCGATCTTTCAAAGGCCGGGGCGCGGAGTTTCTAGTCGCTTCCTTACCACAGAAACCAAACACACTCGTCTGCGCGTCGGCCGGTAATTTCGGGCAAGGAGTTGCGTATGCAGCCAGGAAACGCGGATTTCGCGCCGTGGTTTTCGCGGCCGAGTCGGCAAACCCGTTAAAAGTAGAACGCATGCGTGAACTCGGCGCAGAGGTGCAGTTGTCTGGTTCGGACTTCGACCAGGCGAAAGGAGAAGCGCGTCGCTTTGCTGAGCGTACGGCCGCGCGCTTTATCGAGGACGGCAGAGAAGCGCAAGTGGCCGAGGGCGCCGGAACGATCGCGCTTGAACTGTGTCGAATGAAGGAGCCTTTTGATGTACTGCTCATTCCATTGGGTGATGGCGCACTCGTTGCCGGAATCGGCTGCTGGATGAAAGCGCACTCGCCGTCCACGCGGATCATTGGCGTTTGCGCGTCGGGGGCTCCCGCGATGGCATCGTCATGGCAAGAGGGCAAACCTCGCCGTACCGAGACTTCGCACACCATTGCCGATGGCATTGATGTGCGTCGGCCCGTTCCTGAGTCGCTCCTCAATCTAGCGGAAACGATGGATGAAGTCCTGATGGTGGAGGATGATTCCATGATTGAGGCCATGCGTCTGATATTCACTCATCACGGCCTGGTCACAGAACCAGCGGGCGTCGCGGGTCTGGCCGCCGCAATCACATACAAACAGCGGTTTCGCGAACAAAGCGTGGCAACACCTCTATGTGGTGCAAACCTAACCACGGACCAAATACAGAAATGGATTGGTTGATTACCAAGACCATCATTTGAAGTGACTTTACGAGAAGGTCGTGGGTTCGATCCCTTCAGCTCCACTGGAAGTCTCGTTTTCAATTGTCCAGCTAACCGCGCGCCAAGTCACAAGCCCGCCATATAGTCAAAACGTGGAAAGACTTCTGCGAATCGGTCGCAACAGCCAACTCGATCTGAAATATTACGCTGAGGGGACCATTCTTTCTTTTAGATATGAACTCAGATCGTTCTGGCCAACGGATGAAACTCCGTTGGTCAGATGACGTAAAAATGACGTGATGACGACTTGACCCCTAGCTAGACGTAGCTGACTTTGACGGCTAACTATTCCGATAAATATTGGGTTATCGTGTTTGGTGAGTCTAGGTGAAGAGGGCAAGATAAGACTAAAATCCGTTGAGAGTAATCCCGTGTGTGTAGGTTCGAATCCCACCTCGGCACAAGAACATCTCTCACCATTTTCAACCCTTTGCGTCCTTTCTGTTTTCGCTCTCGGTCAGCTTGGGGCTAAGGATCACGTGAAAGTTACGTGATTACTTCCTTAACACTCTTCCGTCGGTGGTATCTATGTTGAATCTGAATACACTCTCGTAACCGGCAACACAGCCTTCAAATCACTTGCCTTGGAGAAGTTCCTAAGTGTCGGTCCTGCTAACTCAAATCTAAGGTAAGCGCATTTATCCTCAGAACCGGCGGATAACCGTTTCCGCCGTTTGGTCCAGATATTGGCGCCTCCACATAACCTCAGTTCCATCTCTCAGAATGATTTGATAATCGCCATGAAACCATCGATTCAGTTCCTTGATGAAATCCGAGTTAACAATCTGCGAGCGATTAATGCGCAGAAATTTGTTCGGATTAAGTTTGCCGTGCAGTCCCTGAAGAGTGCCTCTGATTAAGTGCGACTCAGGGCCGGCATGAATAGTGACATAGTTCTTTGCCGCTTCGATCCAATCAATGCGGTTGACCTCGAGTAGAAACGCGCGTTCGCCAACCGGAATCAGAATGCGTTCTGCGTATCTGGATGCTTTGTTCAACTCGGCCAGTAAACCTGCCAAACGATTGCTCTCCACAGCATTTTTCTGCTCCAATCGCCTCCGTACGCGTCGCAACATCGCTTGAAATTGAACGGTATCAAAGGGCTTCAGGAGGTAGTCTAGAGCGTTGACTTTAAAGGCACGCAGCGCAAATTCATCGTAAGCGGTAACAAATACAAATTCAGGCAAAGGATCAAAGTATAAAGACTGGATTACTTGGAAACCGTCCATCCCGGGCATTTGTATATCCAACAAAACTACGTCAGGTCGTTCTTTGTGGACGGTTTCGACGGCTTCAGCGCCGTCCCGCGCTTCCGCGACAACGACGATATCCGGCTCCGTCGCCAGCAGGCGTGTCAACTTACGCCGCGCTGGCTGCTCATCATCAACTATCACTAAACGAATCGACATTTGCAGAGATGACGTTTGAAGAAGTGTGGAATGGAATTTTGAAGGTGACGCAAAAGCCTTTATCCTTCGCGGCTGAAATCTTCAGCGTTTGCGCATCACCGTAGAGCTGACGCAAGCGCTGTCGGGTGTTTGAAAGTCCAATGCCGTCGACGTGTGTAAGATCATGTCCCCCAACTCCGGCATCACGAATATCGACAAACAAATCACCGTTGGACCTTCGAGCTGAGACATCTACGAGGATCTCGCCCGAATGAGGATCCGCAGCGTACTTCATGGAATTCTCGACCATTGGTTGCAGAATGAGCGGCGGCACCAGGGCCTCATGGAGTTCCATCGGAACGTCCAATCTAACTGTCAATCGGTCGCCAAAACGCGACTGCATGATATCCAGATATGAACTTAATAACCGAAGTTCTTGTCGCAGGGTGACCTCATGGTCGTTACTGCTTTCCAACGTCGCTCGCAGAAATTCGCCGAGTCTTGTAATCATCTGGTCCGCGCGATCAACGTCTTCATAGAGAACAGAAGAAATAGTGTTCAATGCATTGAAGAGGAAATGCGGCTGAAGCTGTAAGTTAAGCGCGTCAAGTTTGGCCTGGTTAAGCTGTGCCTCGAGTTGCGCGGTTTTCAACTCTTGGGTGTGAGACTCACGGTAGCTATCAAACATATACACGAGAACCACCAACAGCCAGTAGAAAACGGAGTCAATCGCAAGCTCAGTGGCATATCTGAGTGGTAACGATCCAAAGTTATAAGTGCCAAGGCCAGCGATGAAAAAAAGTAACTTCCGCGAAAGTCCTACCAGAGTCGTGTGGGAAAAACTGAAGCCTACCAGAGCTATCAAGTGTAACGGTATCCGCGCGGCCCAATTGGTGCGCCCTGGCCGGAAATGTCGTGCGAACTTAATGACAACCGGAAATATCAAGGCTGCGGCATACGCGGCCGTCATTTCCTCAATCAGACGAAATGGGAAGGTGCCACGATGACCCCTCGATCGATCGTCGAGAATTCTGTACGCGGACATGAGGAGGCCGTGAACGGTGAAATAGCCGAACGCCAGCAACCAAATTAGACGCCGTTTGTTTTGTGGCTGAAGCGACATGGATAAAAACGGATTTGGACACCTTTACTTTGCCGTTCCCGTCAGGTCTAGCTTTGCCATACCAGTCCTTTCGCTGATTTGGATTGAGACGCGGTCATTTGCAAACGTCATTGTAAATCGATAGCAATTGATATTCGCGATTTCATCATAATCAAAGACGAAAGTATCCTTGTTCTCCCAGAACCCTCTCAAACCGACAGGCGATCCGAAACGACCTCCAGCAGAAAGTCGCAAGACTCCATCGAGTCCAACTGCTCTTTCTGAGGTCTTGTTCTCCGTAAAGCGTGTGTCCAAGAACGTGAATCGGATCGATGCTTCAGGCCCCGCCGGAAACTTCAGAGAGAGAGACTTCAACCCCAACGGATTATCACCGAATTCGTAGCTTCTGCCAGAGACTCGATCTGCGATGGCCGGTAATGCCGCGACAGCTTTGGGCTGAGGCGGTAGCGCCGCTTTGCGTAACGCCAGCGCCAAATGCTCGTTCGCCGATCGATTAGCTGGTAGTGGTTTGTCGCTTACGGCGCCCGTCAATATCTTCCCAATGTCACTTGGCTCAAACCCACCTCCGGTAAATACGACGACGAGATTCTTGCTCGGAACGATCGATATACGCTGACCTCCGCGACCGAGAGCTTCATAGAGTCCCTCACTTCTACGAATCCAAAAGCCGTATCCATAGTCAGTATCACCGGACTGCCTGATCTGTGGACGAGTCGCCTCTTCCATCCAGTTTCTTGGCAGGACTTGATTTCCATCCCACACGCCATTATTCAGCCACAGGTATCCGATCTTTGCCATGTCTTTGGGGTATAACCTGAGGTCACCCCAACCGTGATTCACCCCCTGCGGGTCGGCTGGCCAAGCAGTTTGCTCGATTCCGAGCGGGCGAAAGACTGATGTCTGCGCGAGATCGAGCGAACTCGATCCCGTAGCATGAGAAATGATTCCTGAAAGCAAGTGCATACCGCCACTGCAGTACACAAATTTCTTTCCCGGCTCGTCTGCCATCGGCAAATTCAACATGTAGTTTGTCCAATTACTGCTCTCTTTCATTTGCCGAAGGGTCAGTTCACTTTCTTTATACTCACAGTGCAACCCTGACGTCATAGAAAGCAGACTCGCGATCGTCATTCGTTCCTTACGAGTGTCTTTGTCAGCTTGCGCGGTCGTGGAAAATATTCGAGTAACGGGCTCAGCAACTGAATCGATCTTGCCTTGCTTTATGGCGACGCCTATGAGCGTGGACGTCACACTTTTAGTAACAGACGCAACATCGTGGAGCGTTCGGCCGTCGTAGGGAAAGAAATTCGCGTCTAGCACCAGATAGCCATTTCGGATAATGACTAGACTATGGATATTGACCTCGTGTTGGCTGATGTAATCCAAAGCGTCAGCGAGTTTGCTCGAGTCGATACCTTGTTCTTCCGGAGTGCTAGCGCGCCAACGGTCTGTAGGCCAATAATCCGCAGAGTTGGCAGTTGGAACTCCGACCGCCTGTGTAGCCAGCACTAAGATCGATATCAAAAGGAAAAGTTTAATCCTCATCTAAGTTCGTCCTTTCATTCACACGGCATAATGTCGATTTGCCTGAATTGGGTGCGCCATGGCGCTGATTCCAGCGCAAGACTAACTCAGCCGTGTAAACTGTTACGACAACTATGGGACGAACCTCCACAGTTTAGGGACGAAGAAATCCGCGAATCTATGCTTCATTATTTGATAGGAGCGAGCCGGATATCTTGCCGTCGTTGAAAGATTTGGTGACGGCTCTTTCAGGACTGACTCCCAGTGATTGAAAACGGAGAAAGACGGTTGACCGAAACGCGGACGGCCTCATGTAACCCTTCCCAAGAATCGATCATTCGAGACTGGGGAGTTTCGCGCTGCCGTCTATCCAGATTACCTGGCCGGATTGGAGGAAGTATTCAGTGGCCTATCGCACAAGCGATAAGATGGTGCAAAGAAAACAGGCGCACCGCGCGAGGCTTCTTAGTACCGCCGTCGCGTTATTTGGAAGACACGGCTATCACAATACAACCGTGCCGATGATCGTGAAGGGTTCAGGCAGTTCAACCGGCAGCTTCTATTTCTATTTCAGAAACAAAGAGGACGTTTTTGCAGCAGCGCTCGAGGCATTCGATGGAAAGATCGCGGGCGCATTGAATCAAGCGATTGAGGCAGCCGGCAATGATCCACTAAAACAAATGAGAGCAGCTGTCGAACGGTTTGTGGCGTTCCTTGCCGAAAACCCGCACGAAGCCCGCATTCTGATCGTTGAGTCTTCATCCCTCGGCGCCGAGCTGGAAAACACACGGCGAAAAATCATAGCAAGTCATGCGCGGTCGATCGAAAACACTATCAGAAAATTGCATCCCGATTTTCCGAACTCCAGGGTGTCAATCTTCGCCCGCTGTTGGATGGGAAGCGTCTACGAAGCTGTCTATCACTGGCTCGAGCAGCCAGCGAAACAGCGGCCCCCAGCCAAACTGTTGTCCCAAGCAGTGGCGGAGTTTAATTTGCGTGGAATCGGGGCACTCTGATTGGCGCGCTGGATGAACTGTGAGCGATAAGTCCTGAGAGCACCAGAAAACAAACGCACCAACTCAACCGTAATACCCGGTCTAGGAAGAAAGCGTGTGGCAGATGGGAAAAGGAGTCTCTTCAGTTCTACGATTCATATTCCGCCCAGTCGTTACAATGGTCGGCGATACCGTCAGGATGACCTTCGTGAGAAATAAGAAGGCCATTACCCTCGCAAGTGCGGGACAGAATATTAGCGGAACCATCTATTACCCCAAATCCTACGCCCCAGCGCCTTGTGTGCTCGTGCTTCCCACGGCGATGGGTCTAACGCCACATGAGCATGTGATAGCGGCTCGGCTCGCACGAGAAGGTTACACCACACTTGCCCTCGGTTACACAAAGAGAACGACTGGCGCAGTCGTCAAGGATGAGCAGACACGAAGACTGCTTGAGCAGAATGTAATACACGGGTGGCGTATGCTGCTGGCTGATCCGATGGCCGACGCCAATCACGCTGCGGTGATCGGATTTTCCCTGGGTGGATATTTTGCTACTGCACTCGCGACCCTTGGTATCGAGTGTCCTCCGAAAGCTGTCATTATCTACTACGGAGTCTATGCTCTGGGACAGGTTCAAGGGGCTCCGCTGCGCACACCGCTGCTGGTGCTGCAAGGTGAAGATGACGACGCGAAATTTGTAGATAACGCGAAGGGCTTAAAGGAGAGACACGCGGATCTTGGTGAAGTCATTCTTTACCCTGACACTGGTCACCAATTTGATCTTTTCGAGCCGAAGGGCGCCGCAACCAAAGATTCCTGGGAGCGAACGGTTCTGTTCCTGAGTTACCATTTGAAGCATCGATCATAAAGAGAGAGCGGTGAGAATTGTAGAACCGGAAAGGTTGACTCAGGCGCTACGTCGAGCAAAGACTGCCATTCTCACGGTGGCGGCTGTCTATGCATTTTCAGTCGCGGTCGGAATCGTAATGGTGCACGCTGGTAGCAGTCACGCACTAGACTATCGCGATCGATTAGTCGCCCGTGCTCAGGCGCAGGATCGGGCCTCGATTGAGTATCGACAGGGACACCTAGTGAAAGCTGCGCTGTGGGATTTCATGATGAACACAACTGTGGGGGCGGTTCCTCAAACAATTACTGGCCTGACCGTCGTTTCGCCTTACGCATTCGCGGCATATCGCGGTTGGGTAGGCGGAATCGTCTCCGTGGATAAGGAACACAAGAGTCGTTTTCGCAGTGTGCGGAGCGGTGCCTATTACTTAATCACTCTCATTCTACAGTTGATTCCGTATTCACTCGCGGGAGGTATCGGTGTACATCTCGGATTAAGTTATTTCAAACGTTTCAACCACTACACGAGCGAGAAGATTCTGGGATACCCGCAGGATGCGTTAAAGGATGTCGCTATCGTGTACTGCTTGATCGTACCGCTCTTTCTGATCGCCTCGTTGTGGGAGTTCTTGAGCCCGTGGAATTGATGATTACGTACCGTTCATCCTGAAGGTATCAGCACAAATCGTACACTGTGTGCTTCGCAGAACCTCTTGAAATCTTCCAGTTCGCTTTGAGATGATAGCAAGGGCGTGTCTCGATCAAAAGCGATAAATCGCACGAATCGTCTGTTAAGGGACGATGGAAGGATTTAGAGTGCGAGACGAGCACTCCGAACGAAAAACTTCTTGCTTGGTTCGAAGCGTAAACAGCGGATTAAAAATGCAGACCATTACGACATGTAAGTCGAGTCAGAACACAATGAAGGATCTGCAAGATCTGGCGCTCTGTCCGTTCCAGATAGTGGCTAATTAGATTCGACTGTATAGATCGATCTGAGGAGTACACGAATATGACACGAAAACTCATCTTGCCGTTCATCATGGTGCTGCCATTCTCAGCGCACGCCCAAGAATCGAATCCCGCGATTTGGCGCCAGGAGTTAAGCTCCACCCGACTCGTCGGTTATAAAGCAAATGAGCAGCTCATTTATTCTTGGATTATCACCGGCACTTATGGAGTCAATGCGACGGTGCGTTACTCCATGGAAGTAAAAGTTGACTCCTGGGACAAACCTTTCACTGCGACACGCGAATCCGTTGATAAGAAAGAGAAGGAGACTTTCACCGTTACCTTACGCAATCTCCATGATCCGAAGGAGATCGAAGCTGAGTTCGAGCACGTCGTTTACCAGGATGGAAGGGTCAAACTTAGATTTGCCGGTGTCACCAGGCTGGTGAGACTTGATGCGCAGACGGCCTCATACCTTCCTTCATCAGATCAGATCAAAGAAATCATTGGATAATCCCATGCTTGCCGGTAAAGAGCCCTCAGCACCCAGCCGTTGCAAACGATAGCCGAGAGATCCTCGTATTGGCGAAACTTTGTCGTCAAGCCGGAGGAAAGTTCGAGAACAGATTCCACCGCCTTTTGTCTCTCATCGGCTGACTTTCGCCTCAGAGTGATTCTCTAAAGAGAACCCAGCAAATTTGGTTCTTTTTTGAGGCACCCGACCGCAACTCAACCGTCTCAGCGACAAAACTACGCGGTTCAGCCTGGTTTTCTGAACTGTAGCGAAATGCGGTGTGCAGTCCAGTAGATACTATCTAACGATATTCGACAGCATTACTTCAGCGGCCACCTAACTCGACGGTTAGTGGAACCAAGTCAGTCCATCACACACATGTCCAGGTCGGCAATCCAAGGAAACAACCGATGGAAAAATACGCCAACGATAACGCTGCCCACGCCTCTGGCTCCGGGACAGAGCATTAACTTGCAGTTCCTGTTAGGAGTCCAGCAGACCGGCTCGTTCAAGTTCTTCATCAACGTGGAGGCGCTGCCGTAATCCGCAGCAACAATTTCGAGTTCAACCATGCACAGCAGAGAGCTCACAAACGCCAGATACCTACCGATCTGTGCTGTGAGGGGGGAAGCCCTTGGGGGCTTGAGACTCGCCCACCGACTTCCCCCTATTGGTCAACGGTAAGTATGCGGAAGCAAAAACCTGAGCGATGCAATCAATAAGGAATTCAATGAATTTGAGCTGCCCATAGCTGCGGAGGAAAGTCTTCTAATCTTCGGGGCCCCGTCGCCGTGCAGATGAATGCGGCGGTTTTGATTTTTACATCAGCTACGAACAAACAACACCTGGAAACCAATGAATCCGGGTGATGGAGCTGCTTTCCATGCATCGACCAGATTCGTCCGCGAATAACAACGAAGTGCGACAGCTGCACGAGCAGATTGAGGACTACCAGAAGAAAATTGCTGAAGCTAACGCGCTTGTGATTCGCGTAAGACATGGAATTAACAACCCGCTTACGGCGGTATTGGGCCAGGCGCAGTTGCTGCTGCGCGAAGGTTTGAGTGACCGAATACGCACACGCGCCGAGGCGATCGAGACTGAGCCGAAGAGAATTCAAGAGATCATTGGTGAGTTGCGCGTTCTCCAACTCGAGCAGCGTCAGTAACACATTTCCAACAAAATCACGGCAGATGAAGTCAGATGAAATACCATCGCAATGTTCAAGGATAGAATCCTGGCGTCATCGAACGACAGTAATATTGGCAGAAAGGTTCGTCTAGTGGTACGGCTGTCGGCTAGCTTGCGGGCCGCCGTCTTGTTGGCTCGCGACGGTCGGTCAGCGAGTCAAGTCTGCCCCCTGGAATTGATGTCACAAGCTTTGACTCGTCTGAAGCGGATAGGAATCAGCGGTCTTGCCTTCATTTCTCGCTGAGTTCCGTTCCGCTAGCCTCACTTAACTGAGCGCCTCTCTGTGAAGAAATTAGTCTTACCCGCATTCCTTTCGCTGCCCGTAGCGGTGTCCGCCCAGTCAGTAAACTCCGAGATTGGAAAAGTGGTTTCAGAGGTATGCCAGAAACAGGTTGTTCTTCTCGGAGAAGATTCGCATCACGGAGGCGGTGAAACCCTAAAGGTTAAAGTTGAACTGATCAAAAGACTGGTGAACAGTGCGGCTTTTCGGAGATCTTTTTCGAGAGTCAACTATATGACTATGTGGATCTCAAAAATAAAATTGCTCGTCGAACCGCCACAAGAGAACAAGTCTCTGACGCCATGAGTGGACTGTGGTTGGCCATTAGGCGCTACACTCACAAAATGCGAACAGAAACGTCAAAGAAGAGGACGAGCCGGAACAAATTAGATGTTTTAGCTGTTATTTCAGCAGCGGTTTTAGCGTTAGCAATAGGTGTCAGAACGGAGCTGCGGGCTGAAAATACAGAACCCGAGTCTCCCGACGAAATCCTCCTCCATATTAGGGCTGACATCCGACGGCTCATGGTCCCCGCCTCCCCGGAGCTCTACCGCCGGCATTTGCGGTCGGTGCTGGCGCTCTGCGAAAACAGCGTTTTGAAACTCCAGTTCGCCGGCGCTGATCGCGATGCCCGGACGAAGGAGTCGGTGGGCTACCTAAGAACGATTGAATCCGGCCTCAAAACTGATGAGGCACGGAAGCCTGAAGCGTATTTGGCGGAGGGCCGACTCTCGTTGGATCTTGCTCGGTTGTCTCGCAGCGATGGTACGCTGCAGTTCTACGCTGTCAGTCTGCCTGCGCATTGGGATCCCAACAAGGCTTATCCGCTTTACGTCCAGCTTCACGGCAGGTGGTCCGACCTGCCGCTCGCCCTGGTCGCTTCGACCTTTATGCTTCAAGAAGAAAACCAAAAGCCAAACGACGATGCGATCATCGTCGTTCCGTGGGTGCGCGGCAATAGTGAATACCGTCTGGAGAACGGGTCGGAACCGGATATCTGGGAAGCGATCGATGACGTGAAGACTTTTGCCAAACTCGATCCTAAGCGCTGGTACATCTCCGGTCATTCCTGGGGAGGCGACGATGTCTGGGCGATCGTTCTGCGCACCCCCGATTTGTGGGCCGCGGCAGGAATCATGGCAGGCGACCCGGTTTCTGTGCCGAGAGAATTGGGCCTCGTGACGAATGCACGATTCGTGCCTTTCTATTTGTGGAAAGGCGAGAAGGATCCTGTGGCCAATCGCCAACAAGCCTTGGACGAATTCCGTGCCTCGCTGAACGAGGTCGGCGATCCTCCTAAGGTAGTTATCTCCCCCGGCGTCGGACACATGTATCGCCCGGAAGACGCCGCAGCCATGCAGAGTTGGCTCTTCGAACATATTCGTCGTCGGCCGGACCATTTCTCCTTTGTAATCGATACCCCACAACACCGCGGTGTTTGGGGCATTTCCATTCCCCAAAAGTATCCGTTGGCATACTTCGACGTGGAGCCGAAGGTCGGCTTCGAATGCTGGATCGAGAACTCGATCGTGCGTATCCAGACCTCAAACAGCAACCGCCTCGACGTTGATTTAGGCCCCGGAGGGCTGAACATGTCTGGCGCGGTAAAGGTGATCGTGAACGGCAAACAGATATTCGACGCACCGGTTCCGTCGAAGCCGTTATCATTTACCTGGTAAGGGAGATACTTAAGTTTCGCCCAAAATAACTCGTACATAAGACTGAATGGAAATGATCGCATTTTGTGATTCGATTCGCCTTCTGCGTAATCGCTGAATCGACTTTTAGTTCCATAGAGAGCTTTCACAAGCTCACCGAGACTCTTCAGGCCAACTAGCGCCGATGTAATATCCATAAGATTTGTCTACCGAAGTGTTGAGATCGGGCGTAGCTACTTCTTACCGCTTGTCCTCATGGTAGACGGAGCGCTTGAGATGGCGCGTTTTAGAAGGCGGCGCTAAGTTATGACCCTGCGCCATTGGTTGGAGTGACAGGATACGGTTCGCCAGGGCTCGCGCGTGGGTGGGTCCACAATTACGACTACGCTCACCGCGATATCAGGTTCCGGGGGCACGGTAAAACTGAATTATCCAACGGGCGCGACTGAGAACCTCACACCGCAACTCGATGGCAGCGATAATCCGACCGGTTCATTGACCACAGTCGCCGGCGCGTCGCCGGCGCGCAAGAAGGTACGGTTTACGCGCTGCGCTATTGAGGCCCGTTAAGGTGCCTTCATTTCATTCATCAAAGCATCCAGCTGATTATTTAGTTCGTTAAGTTTCGCTTGAGAACTTTGAAATTCGCTATCTAACGCCGCTTCCCGATTCCGCAGTCGCTCCTCTTCGGGCACGACCCTCGCCAAATTGTCTTTCATAGTCTTAATGCGGGACTCGAAATCAGCGTGCGCACTTGGATCAGTAATCTGATCTAAACGGGTCTCTGCGTCTTTAATCTCTTGCTCCACCCGAGGTTTCACAGTTTTCAATTCTGAAAGCTGATTGCGAACATTCTCAAGCTCGCGACGCAATGAATCGACGTGACTCTGCTCGATTCTAAGGCGCTCGATCAGCATTTGAAACCGCGTATTGCTGAAAGCGGCGCGCTGTAACGCCATGCGCAGCTCACGAACTTCAGTCAAGAGTTGTTTCAGCGTCTGATCGTGATCGTCTGTTGCGGTTACCGGATTTCGCGTCTGCGCCGCGGTCCGTGCAGATAACACGCAGCACACCGCAATTGGCAACACGAACATCAGCACAACTGCCTTTGCGAGTGACATTTACTTCCTCCTTGGTATTTTCGCGCATGAGGCGAGAACAGTCCTCGCCAACCTTTCGCGCGGATTTCGTAACGACCGAGTCTGGGCTTGTTGGCCGCTTCCTGCGGATCAACCTCCTTACCTTTGTACATGAAAGTGGAACTGCGCGCGATCACATTGTCACTGGCCGCGTGGTGACAAAACTCGATCGGAAGGTCGCACTGAAACTTCTGCCCGCGGAATTGGCGGCGAACCCGAATACCGCCAGCGCCGATCTTGGAGCGGACTTCATAGCGGCCGAGTTTTGCTCCGGCTGCGATAGTCATGCAGACGCTATCGAGAGCCCGGCCGATTGTATCCGAGTGGTTCGAGTAAGGCTAAGTTCGCCTTCAATTCGACGCGCTGGCTATCTTACCTACTCACCGGCCCAAGGTAGCGGTCAAGCCAGTCTAGTGCTTCGCGAATCACCTCGATCCGCGGTGGCACGTGCCCGGCATCCTCAAAGATCACATGTCTCTTGTGCTCGGCAGACGTTCCGAGCAACTTGAACAGCGGCTCTTGCGACGTCTCAACCGGAAAGTGAAAGTCATTTCGCCCTGCCAGCAGAAGGACCGGGACTTTTATCCGAGGAAGGAAATTGATGGGTTCGATTTCGGGAAGAGCGACCTCTGGGTACAACCCGCCAGCAAGTAGGATCGCCACTTTGAGACGCGGCTCGAGCGCGACAATCGGGACAGCAGCAGCCGCGCCCATGCTGAAACCATAAAACGCGAGCTTGTCACCGTCGATATCGGTGCAGGTTTCGAGATAGTCGATGGTTCGACCCAGATCCTTAGCCCACTGGACGACACGGTCGCGCCACCGACTCGGTTCTTGACGACGCGTTGATGGGATGCCGACTTGTCCCGGTTCTTGACGCTCGTAAGTGCCTTTGTAGACCGGGTAGACAAGGGCGCGGCCGGTGCGCGGCAGGAAATCGAAATAATAAGAGAATACCAGCTCCCGATCGCTGGACTTGAGGCCCTCGGCATAGCTTCCCGGAAACCAGATGACTGCCTGATAGGGTGGTGCCGCGTTCTTGGGGAGCAGAATGTTGGCCAGCACGCGCTCCCCACCATACGCGGCGGCAAAGGAAACACGTTCTCTTCGCCAGTACTCGCCTTCCTCCATACGCTCGATCTTGGGATCAAGCGGACCTCGGTCGTAGGAATAGAATCTGCGAAAGACCTCGAACGTCGTATCGTCGACGGGTTTCTCTTTCGTGAGGTCACGCGCCGGTTGCGATCCGACGCCATAGGGTTCATATGCCGTCGCCTCGGACAGCCCGCTCTCCTTGACGCAGCGGAGACCATGCGTCTCCGCGCGATCGAGTGGTGGCCGCACATCATCGTCTACCGCCATGTAAACGGGCTCGTTCCACGCGCCCCCGAGGATGTACCGGCGGCCCCCGCACTCGTTCCACACCCATTCCTTGACGTTACCTGCCATGCCGTAGGTGCCGAAGGGGCCTACTTCTTTAATTTGTCCCGTGGCCTCGGGCCCGCAGCCGTTGAAATTGCCAAGCGTCAAAACCTCCACGAAGAAGCTTGCGCCGAATGCCTTTCTCCAGTGGAAGACTGTCGGTAGGCTCTTACCAGTGAACTGGCAATAAGCGGCCGCTTCGAACCAGCTCACCCCGCTGACGGGATAGTCCTCCATCCCTTCAGGATAGGTCCCAAGTTCCCAAGTCGATGGTCCAGGTCTTCCGGTCCGATCCCGAAACAGAGTACTGGGCCCTTCGTGCAAATCGGGCATCTCACGTCTGAGTTGCGTCCAATACCGTGGGTCCTGGTATCCGCCTCGGTCGATGAAGTCTTTGAACTCACGATTGGTGACCTGGAACTGGTCGATCCAGAAGTCGGTGAGTTCTACGCCGTCCTGGTTGCCGCCGGGGACGAAGACCATGCGCCCGACATCACTGTCGATCGGCCGCAGCCGGATGGGAGGTGCATTCACGTCCGGCCGTCCCGCTGCTGCCGCGGGAGCCCCGACTTCGATCCTCGCCTCGAGCGGGTCGAACCCGGGTTTCGTAATTCTCCAGCGAAGCTGACCCACGGGCGCGCGAACCGCCTTCAAAGGTGTGGTGCCGAGGTGGAGCCACTCACCGCTCACGTCTTCATACGCCTTGAAGGCTACCTCGGCGCCTGATGGGTCGGTTGCGATTGTGATGGGCTGAGTTGTCACGCGCATCGGGTGTTCGAGTTGCGGGTCGCCGGGCCATCGCTGTAGGGCAGCCTTTCCGATCTTCCAGGCCTCGACGAACCGACCCACATCGACCAGGCGCTCCATTTCGGCGACTGTCGACTTGCGCTCGTTTTCGGCTTGCGCGCGATGCACGCTCGTCCAAGCTACCCCAACCTGCGCCTCACGCTCCAACTCCCGCTTGAGGCCTTTTAGATCATCAAGCAACTCCTTCATCGTTTGATAGCGATCTTCCTGCCGTTTGCGCAGCGCCTTACTGACGATCCTCTCTAGCTCACTCGGCACTCCCGGGAAGTGATGCGCGATTGGTGGTGGCTCTTTTTGCAGTATCGATGCCAATACGTCGCTCGCTGTTTCGGCCTCGAATGGCTGGTGGCCCGATGCCATCTCATAAATCATCGCGCCCGAGCTCCAAATGTCAGTCCGGACATCGACCGCCAACCCGCGCGCCTGCTCTGGCGACATATAACTGACTGTGCCCATTATGGCGCCCGGCTCGGTCTCAACTTTGTGTCGAGTGGGAGCCGTAGTGTTGGCTGTTCTCGTGTCAACAAGCTTGGCCAGCCCAAAGTCCAGTACTTTCACATAACCATCAGTGCGGAGCATTACGTTTTCAGGTTTAATGTCGCGGTGAATTATTCCCGCTTGATGTGACGCTGAAAGTGCAACCGCCACTTGAACCGCCACATTCAAGGCCTCGCCCAGAGTGAGGCGTGAGTGCGTCAGGCGTTGGCGAAGCGTTTCGCCTTCCACATACTCCGTGGCCATAAAGTGCAAGGAGCCATCTTGTCCAATTTCGTGAATGGTGAGGATGTTCGGATGATTCAAAGCTGAAGCCGCTCGCGCCTCCTGCCGGAAGCGGCGTAGTCGCTCTTCATTTCTGGTTAACTCGCCGCGCAGCAACTTGAGTGCGACCTTTCGACCCAGGCTCGCATCTTCAGCCAGATATACCTCGCCCATCCCGCCCTGGCCAATCCTTGAGCGGACTTCGTAACGGCCGAGTTTTGTGCCGGCGGGGATGTTCATAGTTCGATCAGAGATTGGTCGCAGCCGCCGCGTGCTCGTGCGGGTAACGCATTCCGGGCTCGGGATCGACACCTAACCCGTCCAGGACGCGGTTGATGAAATTGAAATACCCGATGCAATGCACGGCATCGACCAGTTGCTCATCACTGAATCCATTGGAACGAAGCCTTTCCAGATCACCATGCGCGATCTGCTTCGGCGTTTGGGTCAGCTTCACCGCATAATCGAGCAGAGCGCTCTCGCGAGCAGACAGTGACGCCCCGCGATAGTCTTTTTGAATGGTGCGGACTTGAGCTTCATCTTCAACCTGCGACCGGAGGTCCTTCTCGTGTGATTCCATTCAATAGAAGCAACCGTTTATCTGAGACACGACGGTCGCAATCAATACGCGTTCTCTCTTTGATAATCCGCTGGGCTCGTCCATCAGTTGGCAGTAGAGTTCGAAGCTGCGACTTAGTGTATGGGGACGCAGACTCTGCAGCCGCGCAATGTTAGGCAACACGCCCGCGCGATCGCGGGCTTTGCCGTAAACAATTGCGAGATCGCCTGTGGCCTCTTCTTCGGGAATGGTTTGCACCCACGCCATGGTTGAATGCCTCCTGTTTGATTCGCCAGAGCAGCCGGATTCTATATGATATTGTGAGGATTGGTGAGCGCGTCAGTTCCCTCGTAATAAAATGTTTTGGCATCGCCGGCGCGTTTGATACGTCCACGAGTAGCAGGAACGCGGCATAAGGTCTCACAAACTCAAACACCGTGGGTGGGATCTGGCATGGTTATGCCACGCAGCTTGTTGCCAATTGAGGCGCGGGTGCGCGAGTGCTGCTCGCGAATTCCTTAAAATCATTGAGAATCGTCCAATTGTTCCAAGTGTGCTAGCTATACATCAGGACGCAGTCCTCTTTTTGATGTAAAAGCTGATAACATTTCAATGCGTTCCAGGAGGAAACGATCGTGAAGGTATTGACCGTGTTACTGCAAACCGTGGTGTTGGTGTCAGTCTCAGTGGCTGCGAATCTAGTTACACGAACCAGTGATCAGCGAACTGCGCCAGTGACTGTCGGAGAGGTTGCTCCCGCTTTCACGCTCGAAGATCAGAACCACAACAGAATCACGCTCGCTGACGCGCGCGGCAAGAGTCCGGTCGTGCTCGTCTTCTATCGAGGTTACTGGTGACCGTTCTGTGCGGCAGTTGGCGGCGCTAAGGACTCTCTTGAAACAAAACGAAAACGTGAAGCTATACGCTATCAGCGTGGACCCGCCGAACGTGAGCAAGGAGTTTGCGATGAAGATCGCCGCGGACGGCAAAGGCGAAGTCGCGTTTTCGATCCTGTCCGATCCTGAACATAAGACGATCGACGAATACGGCTTGCGCGATCCGGCCTATCAGGACACAAAGTACTTCGGAATCCCGCATCCCGCCGTTTACGTGATCGACAAGATGGGAAAAGTGGCTTGGGTAAAGATCGAATCGAACTATCGCGAGCGTCCGGCGAATGATGAAATTCGCGCGGCTCTGAATACGCTGAAGTAAGCCGCCCGCGGAATAAATTCTAGTTCACGAGCACAGCGACCGTTTCTTTCCGCTCACAATAATCATTGCGGCCGGAAAGCTCATCTTCCCGGTAACAAAGAAGTCTCGAGTAGCCTCTTCGGCTTCAGTGATTACGCTGTGCATTTGTGCTGACGAGAGCGCCGACATTTTGTCGCGCAACGTCGCCGATGTCTCGGATCTTAGCTCCCAGAACTGCGCAAAAGTGATCGGCGCTTCGATTTGAAACTGGAGCCCGCGCTCATGGACATTAGTCGCGTTCGCCGCACTCAAAACCGCAGCGAGCTTTCCATGCTCCGCAAACCGAAAGGCGCCGGGCGCGTCCGCGTCGGCGGGCGCCGGTTCGACGTGGCGGGAAACTACGGTTGAAATGAGATGCAAGAACGGGTTTACTTCGCTCTGGTCCCAAACCACCAGTGCCAGTGAGCCACCGGGCTTTGTGACACGCAACATCTCGTGCAACGCTAACAGTGGATCGGGAAAAAACATTACGCCGAGGCGGCTCACTACAGCGTCGAACGAATTATCTGGGAACGGAACTGAATCCGCCGCGCACTGATGAAACCTGACGTTCGTAATATTACGCCGGCGCGCTTCGTTTTCGGCCGCGCGGACCATATTCTCCACCGCGTCCGTACAGGTGACGAAACCAGACGGACCGATGACGTCGGCGATGGTTAATGACGGCTCGCCCGCGCCGCCAGCCACATCGAGGACGTTTTGGCCGGCAGCTATAGCCGCTGATTCAATCAGCGCGCGCGTGACGGGAGCGAAGATCTGGTGAATAGTGGCCGCGTGCTTCTCCCAAAAAGCCGCTGATTCGCTCCACTCTTGCAAGGGGTGGTTTGACTGGAATGCGCTCATTCGATTTACACTCACACGTGAAATCAGGTCGAACTTAAAGTAGCCCACGGCCGTCGCAGCATCCATTAGACTTCAACAGTGTCAGCGCCTTCAACATCGAATAGAAGATGCGCCTTGGGCTTGATGGCCAAAGCGCCGCTCGCCGGCAAAGTGAAGACACGGTTGACGCCGCCTCTCGGGCCTGCTGAAGCTGCCGCGCTCAACGTTTGCTTTCTGCGAGATATGGCTGCGAATGTTCACGCAGTCGCCACGGCACATGACGCTGCCGGATTGGTAGTTTACACGCCGGTAGGAGCGGAATCCGCGTTCGACGGATTGCTGCCCAGCGGTTTCAAGCTGCTGGCCCAACGCGGAGAGACGCTGGGCGATCGCTTGTGTAATGCCACGGACGATTTGCTGAAAGACGGTTACGCTTCAGTTTGCCTGATAAATTCAGACAGCCCAAACCTGCCGAGTGCGCTGCTGCAGCGAGCCATCAAGTCCTTATCCATCGATGAGGATCGCGTGGTGCTCGGCGCGGCGGACGACGGTGGTTATTATCTGATCGGCTTAAAACAGGCCCATCGAAATCTTTTCGATCGCATCGCCTGGAGCACCGCCGATGTCCTGGCGCATACCATCGAGCGCGCTGAAGAGATCGGGGTTCCGGTAGAGTTGCTGCCAAACTGGTATGACGTGGACGACGCGGCCAGTCTCAATCGCCTTTGCGAAGAACTTTTTGAGACTCCACCTCGAGAAGGAGCCTATCCCGCGACCCACACGCGAGCCTTTCTTGAGCAGCTAATCAGAAGCGATGCGGCGCAAGAGATATTTGCTTCCCGCTCGCGACGGATGACAACATGACCAACAGGCCTGCGGTCACTGCACGCAAACCAAATTCAAAATGGATCGTCCCCGTGCTCGGCGTGCTGGGGGTCGCGCTTCTGTTTTTCTATCGCGCTGGTCTGCGCGCCGCGGGCCCCTGGGATATTGTCTGGTTTTTGAAAATCGTCGCCCTACAGATACCGCTTTATCTGGCGGCAGTTTGGCTCAGTCTCCGCAGTAAAGAATCGCGTCCATTGCTAATTGTCGGACTGGCTTTCGCTGCCGTGTTCCGTCTCAGCTTAATCTTTGCGCCACCCTATCTTTCTGACGACATCTATCGGTATGTTTGGGACGGTCGTGTGCAAGCGGCCGGCATCAATCCTTATCGTTACATTCCGGCCGATCAATCGCTGCTTTCTCTGCGCGACGACAAGATTTATCCGAAAATAAATCGGCGCGACTCTGCGCCCACCATATATCCGCCGATGGCCGAGGGCGTTTATTTTCTCACCACGCGTATTAGTGAATCCGTGACCTGGATGAAGGTCACCATGGTTGGCTTTGAAGCGATCGCGGTATGGGCGCTGCTTCAATTGCTCGGCTCTTTCGGCCTGGCGCGCCAACGGGTTTTGATTTACGCGTGGCATCCGTTGGCGATCTGGGAGTTTGCCGGTAGTGGCCACCTGGATGCGATCGTCATTGCTCTCATCGCGCTGGCGTTGTTGGCCCGCCGTAAAAACGGTGAGACCGCAACTGGAATCATGTTAGCGTGCGCGACGCTGGTCAAATTCTTTCCCGGCGTTCTCTTCCCCGCTCTTTACAGACGCTGGAACTGGAAAATGCCACTGGCCTTTGCGGTCGCCATAGTCGTCGCCTATCTGCCATATCTCAGTGTGGGCAGCCGGCGTGTTCTTGGGTACCTGCCGGGTTACGCGCGCGAACGAAACATGATCACTGGCGAGCAATATTTCTTGCTGGGTGTGATGCGGCATCTATTTAAGCTTCCAGTACCTACTGGTGCTTATTTTATCTTTTGTCTGCTGGTGCTGGGTGCGGTTGCGGCTTGGGTGACGCGCAAGCGAGGCGACGACCTGGCCTATCTGCGCGGCGGTTTGATCATCGCTTCAGTCTTCATGGTGCTGTTGTCACCGGACTTCGCGTGGTACTTTGCCTGGCTCATCCCGTTACTTTGTTTTGTCTTATCGCCATCAGTTTTTTATCTGACGCTTTCGAGTTTTCTACTTTACTTCAGTTGGCTTTACTGGGCTGATAGTTCGGTCTTCCGAATAAAAGCGCTGATTTTTGTGCCATTCTTGCTACTGGTCGCAATGGAACTTTGGCAACGTCGCCGCCAAAACGCTCTCTTCGTTTCCAAAGATCGAGATCGCGCTGTCCTGACGCCGTCGCCGAATGCAAGTTGATTCAAGACCCAAAGTATCCGTCATCATCGCGGCGCTTAATGAAGAGGCGGCCATCGGCAAAGTGATCGACGCGGTGCCGCGCAATCTCGTGAACGAAATCATCGTCGTTGACAACGGCAGCACCGATCAAACAGCGGGAGTTGCGCGAGCAGCCGGAGCCCGGGTGGTGATAGAGCCGGTGCGCGGATACGGCCGCGCCTTTCGTGTTGGGCTGAGATCGATTTCGACGGACTGCGAAATCCTCGTTTTCATCGATGGTGATGGCAGCGATTGTCCTGAGCAGATGGATCGTCTGGTGAAACCGATCAGTGACGGCGATTATGACTTCGTCATCGGTTCGCGCACGCGCGGACAACGTGAACGCGGCAGCATGAATTTTCATCAAGTGCTGGCCGGCTACATGATCGGGTTCTTGCTGCGGATTTTTTATGGCGTGCAATCGACCGACATGGGGCCATTCCGTGCGATTCGCCGAGAGACTCTGGAAGCGCTCGGCCTGCGCGAAGAGACGTACGGCTGGCCCCTGGAAATGCAGATGCGCGCCGCGCGCGCGAAGGTTCGGACGCTGGAAGTGCCGGTTGATTACAAGCGTCGCGCCGGCGGCAAATCCAAAATTGCCGGCACTGTGCGTGGCTCAATTCTGGCTGCGACCAGGATACTTACGACATTCGCGCGAATCGCTTTGGAACGCTGATGAAAGTACGTTATCGCTTCGCACGAAACACTAGGAAGTAATCTACGCCGTCACCCTTCACAAAGTCATAGTCACCGGCGAGCATAAACCCGGCGCGGTCGGCTTCCTTGATCACCACATCTTTATCGAGGCCGTGATCGTCGCCTTTACCGTTGCGATCGATGATGCCGAGCAAAGCGCCCGCGCGCATCGCTTCGCGCGTGCGCTTGAGCAAACGAATTGGTTGCGCAACTTCGTGATAGGTCTTTAGCAACAAGACAGCGTCCACCCCGGCCTTCGGCAGTAGCGGATCGTCTTCATTGCCGAGAATCGTCTTGATGTTCGGAATTTTTTCGCGCGCGGCGCGGTCGTCGATGTACTTCAGATAATCCCGATTGATGTCGACGGCATAGACGGTGCCGCTGGGACCGACACGACGAGCGGCGCGCACAGTGAACCAGCCTGAGCCCGCTCCGATGTCCGCGACGCTCGTGCCCTGTTTTATGCCAAGCTCATCCATTACGCGGTTGACCTGAAGCTTCTCATCCCGTTTCGGATCTTCAAAAATTGATAAAACGCCGGTGTAAGGCTTGCTGGTGGGCCGATTGATGCTGTCGGACGTCGGCCCTGGTGGCGTCTGACCTGGCGCGAAGTGCCCGACTGCTGTTGCCGATCGAGGATACTTGAGGATAGACGTGCATCCGATCAGCGTGCTAGCCGCCGCGACCAGACATAAGAGGATGGGCCACAGCGAACTCCTGTTTGTAACAGTTGAACTCATCTGATTGAAATCGAAACCGGAAGCATCAATCGCGCGCCATGACGACCGTCGTGCAGGCGCTGTTGAGTTTCGGCAGATCCCGAGCCTTAGCCATTCTGATTTTCAGTTGCGGCCGATCACCCCGAACGATCGGACAGTAGGGATCAGGTTCGTCGAGTGAGCCGTGCAGCATTCGTCTGCCGGCGCATCCACCATGACATGCGTCGCGAAACTCGCACGGCTCGCACGCCAGTGGCAGGACTCGCGCAGCCGCAAAGGACGGCGTGTTCACGATCGCGTCACCGGCTGTTAATAGATCGGCCAAAGGCTCACCCGAGCCCGGCCAGTACACGCAGGGTTGAGTTGTTGCACGCGGCGTTACGCGCACAGTGGTGACACCACAGCCACAACTGTTTTCCAGAGCCGGCAACCCAGCAAGTGCTCGGACCAGGGGCTCGCCGATCGCGATTACGTCAGTCTCGGCAAACAGGCGTTGAAATCCCTCCCAGTATTCGTCGTAAGTGAGCGCAAACAAATCTGTCCGCACCGATTGATAGACATTGACCCGCAACGGCGCATTGAGCTTTTTCGCAACGCGAGCGACCTCAGCAAGCCGCCCGTAGTTCGTTCTCATCATCACGGCGATAATGGTCACCGGCACGCCCAACCGGCGACAACGATTGGCCTGCTCGTGAATCAGCTGCCAATTGCCTGGGCCGCGTTGTTTGTCCTGTTCAATTTCTGTCGGATAGTCGAGCGAGAACTCGACATCGTGAAATGCGCGCACATGTTCGTCATCGAGCACCGCGATGCTGTGGCCATTGGAAGTAATCGTGAGCTTTACTGGTTCGCCCCGCAGGTAATCAAGAATCGCAAGAAACTCAGGATGCATTCCGTTCTCGCCGGTGCCGAGGTTCACCGACTGAAGCGGCAGGCGCGCCATGACGGCCTTGACTTGATCCAGCGTCAGGCGATCGATTCGATCCGGATCGCGGTAGCAAAACGAGCAGGCGAGGTTGCATTCATTCGTGAGACCAAGGCCCAGCGCAAAGGCTGGCTTTGTCAGATGATTCAAAGTAAGCGTGTTCGTAGGAGTCCTCGACAACATCTCACCAAAATAATTTCCGGACTCGCTGAAATTTACCAAAGGGGATTCGCAGGGTATTTCATGGCGAGCAACGCGTCGACTCCAAGGGTCCTGCCGGCGCGGCCGATAACCAAAGCGAGCGCGACGGCCATTGGCACCAAAAGTTCCCAAATCCATGCCGTGCCCCATTCCGAGACCCACAACGTCGTAAGAAACAGAAAGGCCGCTAACGCGACGGGCCGAGTCAGCAATCCAATTAGCAAGAGAACGCCGAAAGAGATCTCAGTCATAGCCTGCATCGGACCGGCAATAGTGGCGTGCGCCGCCATAAATGACTGCACGGACTTTAGCACCTGCGGCGCGTGACCCTTCTCGATGTAGTAATTAATCAACCCGGCGTAGCCCGTAGCGCTGTAGAGTCCTTTATTCAAATTCTCAAAAAACACGGAGACAAAGAGCGCGCCCAAAATTATTCTGAGCATCGCCAGGGCGCACCGCGCGCCGCGAATACCCTTGTCAGAATCATTCATTTCTGACTCTCCTCGCAGTTAACTTTTTTTGAAGTCCATCCATCAGAGCGGCACGCGCATTATCATTCCGCCGGGAGCAATCAGCAAGTACAATTGCCGCATGTTATCTTTAAGCGACATCGACCCCTACAATCGCTTCATTTAACTGAGGAGGTCTCAATGACTAAGATGGGCCGCTCAAAGACGAGCCATCTCCTGTTTCTAGGAGTGTTGATCTTCGCTGACGTCTCCTGCTCGCAAAAGCCCCAGTCAATTCAGGAACCGGCCGCAAAGATCAATGCCGAACAACTTGCCAAGACTTACGGTCTTGATTCGTTCGGGCAAATTGAAGCCATCCGATATACCTTTAACGCAAAGTTTCCAGGTGTCGATGTTTCTCGCTCGTGGGAGTGGGAACCCAAGACCGACAAGGTCTCTTACGACGGAAAAGATAAAGAGGGTAAGCCCGTCAAGGTTAGCTACCTGCGTTCCGAACTCGAACGCCAACCGGATATGGTGAAGAACGAAGTCGATGCATCGTTCCTCAACGATAACTATTGGCTCCTGTTTCCGCTGCATGCTTATTGGGACAAGAGTGCCAATGTCACCGATCAGGGAATGAAACAGCTGCCGCTGGGCAACGGCTCGGCAGAGCTGCTCTCAGTCAAGTATCCGTCGGATGGCGGTTACACACCCGGCGACACCTGGGACCTTTATGTCGGCAAAGACAATCGCGTTGAGCAATTCGTCTACCACCGGGGCGGAGCAAAAAAGCCGACCCTGGTCACGGCATCGTGGGTGGGTTACCAGAAAGCCGGGCCTCTGCTAATCTCGACTGACCACCAGGGGAACGCCGACGGAAACAACATTCGGATTTTCATTTCAAATGTGGCAGTTAAATTGACGGGATCAGAAAACTGGATCAGCGCGCAATAACTCCGCGGGTTTGATGTTGAATCTAAGACCAAATGTGCAAGCCCTCGAAATATCAGTGCCTCGGCGCCACAGTGCGGTTTATGCAGTGGTCCTCTTGCTGGCGATTGTTGGTAGTCTTTTTGTTTATAAATCAACCTCGGCGCTGGCAGTAATCGCAAAAGTTCAGGCGACGCAAACGTTTCAGCCACGCGTAAACGTGCTACCGATGCCCGGCAGCACGTTACAGCTTGGCCTACTGGCGCGATCAGTCAACTACTTTTCCATCATCTGGCCGGCGTTGCTGTTCGGGATTCTGATCAGCGGCGCTGTCCGCGTAATCGATCCGCCGCGCTGGTTCGCTGAGAGCCTGGGAAGGGGCCGAGTCCGATCGCAACTCGCCGCTGGACTCGCCGGAGCCCCGCTGATGCTTTGTTCGTGTTGTGTAGCGCCGGTTTTTTCCGGCGTGTACGAACGCTCGACAAAACTGGGCCCGTCCTTAGCATTAATGCTGGCCGCGCCAGCGCTAAACCCTGCGGCGTTGCTACTGACGTTCATGCTGTTCGACCATCGGGTGGCCATCGCGCGTTTGGTTGCCGCTGCCTGCGCTGTTTTCTTTACCGGCTCGTTAATCGAAAGATTTGTCAGAGTGAAGCCAATCGACTGCCCGACTGTCACCACAGAAGAGACTCGGTCAATAATAATTCGGTTTGCCGAGTCTTGCGCGCAAGTTGCCGCCAGGACGCTGCCTTTAATCGCGGTTGGGGTCTTGATCTCGATGGCTTTTGCGTTGTGGTTGCCTGTGGGTGCGTTGGCCTCTTCGCGTGAACAATTGCTCGCGACCATCGTCATCGCCCTGATCGCGGTCCCATTGGCGATGCCTACATTCTTTGAAATCCCGCTGGCGTTGTTGCTTCTCTCAGCCGGGGCGCCAGCCGGCGCGGCCGTTGCTGTCATGATCGCCGGTCCCGCAATCAATCTACCGTCGCTTTTTACAATTGCCCGATCGACGAACTGGAGAGTTGCTGCTTCCGTCGGGTTTTCGGTATTCGTGCTCGCGATTGTGACCGGTCTCGTCGTTAATCTCTTGTAGAAGGACTTCCGCGGCATAGTTACACCGCTCGAATCCTGCAGTGCCTCATTCATTCATCAAACCACCCTCGGTTCTTAGCCGTTGGGATTGATCGCCCCGCGATGACAAGTGCTGCAATTGATGAAGCGCTGCTCCGGCTTTAAATCAGGTTCTGCATCTTCTTGCAGTTGATCGTCAATCGCCTTATGCATGTATGCCATGTCGCGCGCAGCGCGCTTTGGACGTCTAAATACTGGCTCATTTAGTTTCGTCGGTATGCGTGATCGCGCTCCCGACTTGCTGAAACTCCGTGAAGATGACGTGATCACCTAGCCACCCCTGGGCTAGACGTAGCTGACTTTGACGGCTAACTATTCCGGTAAATATGGGTTTATCGTGTTTGGTGAGTCCAGGTAAAGAGGGCGATTTACGACTTAAAATCCTGGGTGTAGAAATCGTCTCGATCTCATCTACACAAGCTTGCCTAAAGGAGGACGTTTCAGACGTTGCGTACAATACGCGTACATCAAAGAGCCTAAAACGGCCTAGATGATACTAAACCATCCCTAACGGACAGTGCCGTAAGTCGTCTGTTGTGAGAACTTGTCATTGATTCTAAGCCACTTCGACGACTCGGTAAGCGGCTCTGAAAAGGCCGGCGTCGGCGGTTCGATTCCGTCCCTGGCCACCATTTAAAATCAACAACTTACAGACGCCCGCTGAATGGCTGACACCCGCGGAAAAAAGGCTGGCGTCGCTCGTTCATGCTCGCATCCCCATTTTTGCAGCGAATTAGCGGCAGTCCCGCTTCATTTTCACCGTGCGTACAATACGCGTACATCGGTCTTCGAAAATGGCGTCGTACGTTCACGCTCTGTGCGGCTGTGGCTCGCTGAATCCGCGGGAAGGCTCGCCAATCACTCGACTCGACACAAGCCAACTTCATCTTCAGATGGATGAGACTTGATGGTATCCTAAACGCCTGTTGCGGAATTAGCGACGTGAACATTGACTCTCGGCCGAACGGCAGTAGTTGTCACCGATTAATGTCGTAACGGGGTTTAGGTCCGTTGCGATGTTCAATTTCCGAAAGAAAAGATCCTCACTTCAACTTGAACCTTACTTTTGAGACAGCGCCGGTTCCCGGTATAACTCCGGAAACTCCTTGCGCAGATTCTCAAGCTTGGGCAGATCGTTGTAAATGATATACGGCTCATCTGTGTGGTTGGCCAGATAGTTCTGGTGATAGCCTTCGGCTTCATGAAAAGTGTCGAGCGCCGTGACCTGCGTTGCCAGAGGCGCGCGAAAGATCTTCGCTTTGTTAAGTTGATCGATATAGGCCCGCGCGATGCGCTGCTGCTCATCAGTGGAGTAAAAGATCGCTGAGCGATATTGCGTGCCCGTATCAGGACCTTGGCGGTTAATTTCTGTCGGGTCGTGGGCCACCGCAAAGAACACTTTGAGCAGCTTTCCGTAGGTTATCTTTGATGGATCATACGTAATCTGGACGGACTCGGCGTAACCAGTCCTCCCGGTGCTGACCTCTTCATAAGTGACATCACCTTTTCCTCCGGCATAGCCAGATCTAACAACCGTAACGCCTTTGACGTGTTTGAAGACCGCGTCGACGCCCCAGAAGCAACCTCCGGCCAGGACAATCGTCTGCGTTCCAGAAGTAGTTCGGAGGGTCTCGTCGACCGCCGGGTCCGGAATCGCAATCGCCGAGGCTGCCGCCCGATTGCAAGCTATCGTCGTAGCGCCGAGTAAGAGCGCAGAACTCATTAGAAGTGTCTTAAGCATTTCTTTCTCCTAAATCTATATACGCACGCGTCTGACAAATGGATTCTCTTTGAGATTCTATGATTCGTAGTTGTCGGCCACAACTCCCTGACCAACCTAACCAGCTGTCGCCAGGGCCGCGGCGCAAGATGACGTCTTGTTGTTGACCGTCATCGTTGCGATTGCGGATTCTAAAAGCTCCGAAACACTCCACGCCTGGGCAACGCAACCGCGCGGGGCATGTGGCGCATCACCATCAAAAATCTCTGAGACCTGACCTAGACAGGCTTCGTGGAAGTGATCGTGAAATTGCTCGAGCCACGTTGTTGCAAACTTCCGACCGGCTCTCTTACCAAACGTCTTGATGTAAGCAGTGATGTAGGGACCAATCAGCCACGGCCAAACTGTTCCTTGGTGATACGCGCCGTCGCGGTGTCGTGGATCGCCTTCGTAGCGGCCGATGTAATTTGGGTCGTTCGGTGAAAGGGTTCGCAAACCACGCGGCGTCAATAGCTCCTGCTCAACTACTCGCAGCACACTCGCGGCTTTGTCCTTCGAAAGCATCGAGTTTTTCAAACTAATGGCGATCACTTGGTTCGGCCTGATCGACGCATCACGAGTTTCACCATTTATGACGTCGAAAAGACATCCCTTGTCCTCATTCCAAAACTTCTCATTGAAGCTGGCGAGCGTCTTCTCCGCCATCGTCGCGTAGTTCTTCTTGGCTTTCGCATCTTTGAATTTCGCTGCAAGCTCTTCCATCACGCGCAGAGCGTTATACCAGAGTGCCTGAATCTCTACCGGATTTCCGTGGCGCGGTGTTACCACCCAGTCGCCGACTTTTGCATCCATCCACGTTAGCTGCACGCCGGGCTCGCCAGAGTAGAGCAAGCCGTCATCATCAACATGAATCTGGTAACGAGTTCCCTTCACGTGCCAGTCGATGATGTCTTTTACCACCGCATACAGATTCGTGCGCACGAAGTCATAGTCGTTCGTGTGCTCAAGAAACGAACGCACAGCTTCAAAGAACCACAGCGTGGCATCGACGGTATTGTATTCAGGAGTCTCTCCCGCATCAGGAAAACGATTCGGCAGCATGCCCTGATCCACATGGTCAGCAAATTCTCGGAGGATACCCTTCGCAACATCGGTGTGGCCGGTCGCCAGTGTCAGACCGGGAAGCGCAATCATGGTGTCGCGGCCCCAATCGGCGAACCAGTGATACCCGGCAATCACCGTCTTACAGCGTTCGCGCGCCACAACGAATTGAGCCGCGGCGGCAACTAGAGCGTGCACGAGTTGATCTTCCTTATCACCCGCGCGTACCCGACGATTAATTTCGTTGCGGCGATAGGTTTCGGCTTGGTTTACATCTCGCCGTTCAGTTGAGGCGATGATGCTCACGTTCGATTTCCTGGTCAGATCAAACGTGAAAGCACATGGACTGAAAAGATCCTCCGCGAAATCGAGTCCTCGCTCCTGCTCAAGAACGTACTGAAAATTGCGATACCAGAAACCAGTCTTATCAATATCAGCGGGTTCATGGGCCACATGAAGTGGCAGCAAATCGCTGTAAGGTCTAAACGTCACGAGACCGTTTGCCGTTTCAACATTTGGGTTCAGCGCGCTGTTCTCATGCGTTGTGCTGTGGTAGTCGCGAAACGCTATCAACGGTCGAATCTCTAGCCTAATGTCGTTGATTCCATTTGCTGCCTGCCCTAATCGGTATTGCACAACGGTAGTGTTTTCTCTCTGCACCATGAAGACAGACTTCTCCAGTTTCAATCCTTCGACTTCATAGGTGAACACGGGAAATGGATCGAGGCGAAAGCCGATCTGATCGTTGAAGCCTTGCGGATGCACCACGCCCGGATATTGATTAGCTGACAGTTCGTACCGACGTCCGTTGATCACGAGCGTTTCTTCCAACTTAGACAGGAGGACGAGCCGGCCAACCGGCGGTTTAGTCGCGGCTGTTAACAGGCCGTGATACCGACGCGTGTTCAGACCTATCACCGTCGATGAGGAGAAGCCGCCGATTCCGTTGGTCTCCAGCCATTCGCGAGTGGGGGCTACGCCAAAATCGCGGCAACTCTCTTGATTTAGTTCAATCATTATTCACGTTCCTCTCATGCTGCCTGCACATCGGCAGCCCGCGGCGGCGTCGACTCCCCAACCTTCGCTTGCTTACGTCTACTAAGGTCCAAATCCATGAATTGAACCAGGTCTTTCGAAAACAGCAGATCGAGTGCCCAATCGAGGGCGACGCGAACTTTCTTCTCGAGGCGCGGCAGCTTACTGAGATAGATCGTCCGCCATAGCCACCAAGCGACGAATCCCGAGAAATTTACTCCCAGAATCCGGGCCACTCCGGTGCGTTTACCGATGGAAGCCAGCGCGCCGATGGTCTTGAACCGGAAAGCTTGCTTACCACGACCGTTGATGGAGGCGATGATGTTATTGGCTACCACCCTTCCCTGCCTCAGCGCGTGTTGCGCGGTCGGAGGACATGACCTACCCGTTGAACGATCGGGTACTGCGGCGCAGTCACCCAGCGCCCAAACTCCCGGCCAGTCCGCCACTTCAAGAAACTCATTAGTGCTGACGCGACCACGCTCTTTGGTGCAATCCAAAAGACTGAGTAGAGGATTCGGCGAAACCCCGGCGGTCCAAACAAGCAGGTTTGTTCTGATGATGGAGTCATCACTTAGGATAATTCCATCCGGCGAAACACTTTTCACGGAGGTATTCATTAGGAACTCGACGCCGCGAGCCGACAGCTTCGTGCGCGCATACTCGCCGAGTTTCGCACCCAACTCAGGCAGAATGGCTCCGGTAGCTTCGATCAAAACGATGCGCAGCTCCCTTTCATTCAGGCGAGGGTAATAACGAACGGCTTCCCGAACAAAGTCGTTAACCGAGGCGATGGTTTCCACACCGGCGAAACCGCCACCTACAACCGCCACGGTAAGTAGACGCGAGCGGTCTTCGCACGAGCATTCAAAATCCGCATCTTCCAGGTTCTTAATCAGACGACTGCGCAAGAGAATTGCGTCACTAAGCGACTTCATGGTGAGCGCGTTGTCGGCAAGTCCAGGAAGATTATAGAAGTTCGTGACTGAACCAAGCGCCAGAACCAAATAGTCATAGGTCAGCTCGTGATCGTGATTATCGTCAGCGTGCGTCACCACTACGCACCGCCTGTCCAAGTCGATTGATTTAATGTCGCCATTGAAAAAGTGAGTGCGACGCAAGAGCTTTCGCACCGGATTTACGATATGCGTGACATCGAGATCACCAGCGGCAACTTCGTGCAACAGCGGCGTGAAGAGAAAGAAGTTCTCGCGATTAACCAGCGTGACTTCGACATTCGCCGCACGCCGTAGCTTCTTTTCCAGGTGCAGCGCGGTATACAGGCCGCCGAAGCCGCTTCCCAGAATCAAGATTCGTTTTGGTTCGCCAACACGCTTGGTCATCGATTCATTACCCACTATGCGCACCGCTAGAAACAGTAACGCGCACTGTGAAATACCTACTCTGCGGCACCCTCAACGCGCGTTTTCCGCCTACAACTCAGCCACTTCGCAGAAGACCTTGATCGCGCCGTTCGGATTCGTAAGCTTGGCGAACAATTCCTGATAATTGTCCAATCCCTTAACTGGATCAGTAAGTAATCGTGAGAGCCAGCCTGGATATTCGGCTTCCGCTTGTGCGAGATCCTTCACACCTATTTCGAAATACTCGCGGTTTGCATTGACCGTTCCCACCATCACTTTGTTGCCGAGCACGAAATCAAGATTGATTTTGTCGGCAGGTACTTCGACTCTGCGATCGCCGCCGGTTACGCTCGAAAGCACTAGCACACCGTTCTTGCCGAGAGCCTGCATGCTGTCGAAGACCACCGGCGAGAAGCCTGTGGCTTCGAAAATGAGATCGAAGGGACCGTACTGTTTCGCGCCTTCAAGAATCGAAAGCTCTTCGGTTGATTGATACGTCGCACCGATTGCTTCGATCAAATCCGAATTCAAATACGGCTTTGGAGTCTTGCCGAACGTCGTCACCTGCAAACCTCTTAGTCGCAGAACCAGCGTTGCCAGCAAACCGATCGTGCCGGCGCCCATCACGGCCGCACGTTTCGGCCTCCACACTCTGAGCCGGCGCTGAATCTCGTAAGCCTGGGCGATTCCTTTCTCAACGACAGTGGTTGGCTCCAACAGCACGCCGACTTCCTTCAGCCCCTGCGGAATCTTGACGATGAATTCAGCATCATCGACGTAGTACTGGCTCATGTAACCGTGACGCAGATTGATCCCGCGCTCGAAGTAGGTATCGTCGGTCGTCATATCGTTCGTGCCGATGAGGTCGTAGATGCTCGATCCGGGACGGCGCACCGTTGCGACTACGTAGTCGCCGGGCTTTACTTCCGTGACACTTGGGCCAACCGCCTCAACTTGTCCGAAGCTCTCATGACCGATGATCAGAAAATCGTATCCCTCGGGCGCCTGGCCGTATTCGGCGGCATTAATCTCTTTGTCGGTGCCATCGACGCCGACGCGAATGACTCGCACCAAGACGCCCCGGCCGTTGGGGACCTCGGAGACTCTTGGCGCGGGCAACTCCGCGAGATGAACTGTATTTGGAATTCCTGGTTTGACTGCGATTGCTTTCATTGTTTGTCCTCGAATTAAAAAATGATTACAGTCTTTTTGTATCAACTAGCCGACATTGCCAACTCGGTTTGCATGCCGAGGCGTGCAAGGGTTGAAAGCACGCGAGCTGGTTCGCCCAGATCACTCCATCCCACGTCGCCGACTCTCAACACGGTTAGATCCTCTGCGCGATTGGCTAGTACTTCATGAGAGAAATTGCTCTCACCAATAGTTGAATAGAGGGCACGCAAAGCAAGCCGTTCATCATCAGTCTCGAATGTCGAACTCATCTGCGAGAATTGAGCGAACAATTCGGGCAAGGCTGATCGAGTCATCTTCAATAAGGCGTCCACCCGCCCTACCATTACAAAACTGTTCCACAGACAACCGCGCTGCATGAGTTCGCCTGCTAGTTTGGCGTTGGGTTTTTCCCAGAACCGGCTGACGCGAGTAATGGAGCGAGGAGCACTCGCTAAAATTGCCGGCTGCGGCTCGATCCATCCGTATTCCGTTTCCGGTCCCGTCGGCGTAATACCCAGCAGCGTTACGGTCGACGGTTGTGACTGTACGGCATCAAAAGCCGCATCCACGTGAGACATGAATTCTTCGTCGTCGGCGAAAAAATGATCGGAGGGAAAAAGCGCGACAATGGCTCTGGGGGATTTCGCCGCTACGCGCATCAAAGCGTAAAGAATTGCCGGTGCTGTTCCCTTGTTTTGCGGTTGCTCGACCACCAGATTTTTCGAGACTGTATGTGTCAATGATTCATAGAAGCGCCTATGCTTTTCCGTAACGACAAACATTGTGTGACTTGGCAGCACCGAGAGAGCTACGCGAGCCCTGGTCTGATCAAGTAAGGTCTGGCCGCCAATCACGGGAACGAATTGCTTGGGACGGTTGTCGCCGGTGATCGTTCGCGTCATCGACTGCAAACGAGTGCCGTCACCGCCCGCCAATATGATTGCCCACCGCTCACTTCGGCGCGAATTGGTTCGTACATTCCGAATGAAGCTCTGACGCGGAAGAAGTTGTTGGACTGATGTTGCGCTCATGATTGTCGGAGTCCTTAATGCGAATTCGTCGAACAATCATGAGTCGAATTTGACTGGGATTCCTTACAAAATAAATCGGCAGTCGGAGACGGCTACTCGCCGCTTTGTTGGAGGAGCTTTGCTACCAACCCGGTCCATCCCGTTTGATGACTGGCACCTACGCCCGATCCATTGTCGCCATGAAAGTATTCATGGAACGGAACGAGGTCGCGCCAATTCGGATCGTTCTGAAACTTTTCGACAGTCCCAAAGACGGGTCGCCGCTGATTCGCATCGCGTAGGAAGATGCGCGAAAGGCGCTTGGATACTTCACCAGCAACTTCCCAAAGCGTACGTTTCTGACCTGAACCGGTGGGGCATTCAACCGTAAAGCCATCTCCGTGGTAGTGATGAAACTTTTGTAGTGATTCGATGAGCAGATAGTTCACCGGAAACCAGATTGGTCCGCGCCAATTTGAATTGCCTCCAAACAAGCCCGTGCTCGACTCCGCCGGCTCGTAATCCACGCGATGCTCGGCGCCGTTCACATGCAATACATACGGGTTGTCTTTGTGGAAACGCGAAATCGCACGGATACCGTAATCTGAAAGAAACTCGTTTTCATCCAGCATGAATCGCAGGACACTCCGCAATTGATCCTGGCTGACAATGGAAAGGAGTCGCCGCTCAGCATTGCCCGGAGTGCGCATACACGCAACATTCGCAGTCAAATCGGGACGATTCTCGATGAACCATTCCATGCGGCGTTTGAAATCGGGCAATCGATCGAGCAGCTCAGGTTCCAGGGTTTCGACGGCAAAGAGCGGAATCAATCCGACCATCGAGCGGACTTTCATCGGATAAGGTTTGCCCTGAGGCAGGTGCAGAACGTCATAGAAGAACCCATCTTGTTCGTCCCACAACTTAATTTCATCATCGCCGCGATTGTTCATCGCGTGTGCGATGTAGAGAAAGTGCTCCCAGAACTTGCTGGCGACGTCTTCATAAGACGGATCTTCTTTCGCTAACTCCAGAGCGATCGCGAGGAGATTGAGCGCGTACATCGCCATCCAACTCGTGCCGTCTGATTGCGCGATGTGACCGCCCGTCGGCAGCGGCGCGCTGCGATCGAAGACACCTATGTTGTCGAGACCGAGGAAGCCGCCTTGAAAGATGTTCATGCCATCGGCGTCTTTGCGATTGACCCACCAAGTGAAGTTCAGCAGAAGCTTCTGAAAGACACGCTTGAGGAAAACTGTATCACCGACGCCGCGACGCTTCTTTTCGATCTTGTAAACCCGCCAACTGGCCCACGCGTGCACCGGCGGATTCACGTCGCCGAAGGCCCACTCATAAGCCGGAAGTTGTCCATTCGGGTGCATGTACCATTCGCGCAGCATCAACACGAGTTGCTCTTTGGCAAACTCGGAATCGACCAACGCCAGCGGCACGCAGTGAAACGCCAAATCCCAAGCTGCATACCACGGGTATTCCCATTTGTCCGGCATCGAAATCACGTCGGCGTTGTAGAGATGCTTCCACTCGCGATTGCGTCCCTTCTTTCTCTCATCGGGAGGCTTAGGTGTATCAGGATCTCCGTCGAGCCATTCTTCGATGACATAGTGATAGAACTGCTTCGACCACAGCATGCCGGCGAAAGCCTGACGCATCACCGCGCGCGCGTCGTCCGAAAGATCTGCAGGCGTTACTGTTTGATAGAACTCATCGGCTTCATGAATTCGCTTGGTGACGATCTCGTCGAAATCCGCGAAAGCATTCTCGTGCTGCTCCGTGGGCTTGTCGGCCAGCCTCAGCCTGACTGTCATCGCTTCGCCGGCCGGAATCGTGAGCCGGTAATTGGCTGCCGCTTTAGTGCCGCGTCGCTCAGGGTTAACGGCGCTCTGATTGGCGTGGACGATGTAGTCATTGATCCCGTCTTTTGCGTAGTTATTTCCATTGGCAGAGTTGAAAAGCCGCTGCGTGTTAGTCTCGTTTTCGGTAAATAGGAGTTCAGGTGATGCATCGCAGTGCAGCCAACGCTTGCCGAGTCCGGGGCCTTCAAGCTCGATGACACCGTCATCGACCGCGCGTAGATGGGGCTTCGGCGTGCCGTTCTGGTGCCAAGACCAGGTATTGCGAAACCAGATCGTCGGGAGCAGGTTCACAGTTGCTGCCTCCGGCCCACGATTGATAGCGGTGATCTTGATCAGAATATCTTCAACGTCAGCCTTGGCGTACTCAACAAAGACATCAAAATAGCGATCCTCGCTGAAGATTCCTGTATCGACTAATTCAAATTCCGGCGACTGCTTGCCTCGTCGCCGGTTCTCTTCAATCAACTGGCCGTAGGGAAACTCCGATTGCGGATACTTGTACAGATATTTCATGTACGAGTGCGTCGGCGTTGAGTCCAGATAAAAATAGTATTCCTTTACGTCTTCTCCGTGATTGCCTTCATTACCGGTCAAACCAAAAAGGCGCTCTTTCAGAATCGGATCACGACCATTCCACAGCGCCAGGGCAAAACAAACCTTCTGGTGACGATCGCTTATGCCCGCGATGCCGTCTTCATTCCAGCGATAGGCGCGCGACCGCGCGTGATCATGCGGAAAGTAATCCCAGGCGGTGCCGTAAGCGCTGTAGTCTTCGCGCACCGTGCCCCAAGCGCGCTCGCTGAGATATGGTCCCCACCGTTTCCAATGCTTGGTCCGCTGACGAGCTTCTTCGAGCCTCTGTTCTTCAGCGGTCAGTTCCTTTCGTTTGTCTGCTGCTTTCGACATGTTCTTACGCCGTTCGTAATTCGGTGCGGCCACACTCTGGACAGGTATGAGTTTCTTTCAGCGCGCCGCCGAATACCGCATCGACAAATTTTGGGTCATCGACGCCGTAGTCAATTTTGAAGGCGTGTTGGTTCATCTCCGCGCCGCAATCCGGGCAAATCATTTTGGGTTTGGCCATTGCGCTGCCTCCTACGGGCTTTAGGTCAGCTTTTCCAGATGTTCCTGAAAATAATTTCGCCAACTCTCCGGTAAAGCCTCAGTCGCGATCGCTCGTCTTAATAAATCGACGTTTCCTTTATCGCTGCTATATAGTCGCGTGACGTCAACAACCCTTACACCGGACGGATTTTTCTCGATAAGATCGAACTCATCACCGATCCCGACTTCGCCTTCCTTCGCCACCGACAGATAAAACCCCGACCGTTCACTGGCGAGAAATCTCCTGATAATGTCCGTTCTGCCAAAGCGAATCTCGAGCTTGTAGCAAGGCATGCGCGGTTGCGTGACCATCACTTCAGCCGAACCCACCCTGAATCGATCCCCGATATTCGTTTCCGTCTCCAGTAGACCTGTCGTCGTAAAGTTCTCGCCGAACATTCCCCAGGGCAGCTCCATGTCCGGCAATTCCAGCCGCCAGAATTCGTAATGCTCTGACGGATAGAGATAGACAGCCTTCTCCGGGCCGCCATGTACAGACAGATCGGCCTGACGATCGCCATCGAGGTTCAAAGTACGCAGCCTCACCTTTCCGGCAACCGGTTCTTTGAAGATTCCCGTGGAAACCGGCTCTTCACCGCGCAAGACTAGGCGGGGTAAGCCGAGGTTTAGTGAAATGATTTCCAAATTTGTCCGACTAGACCGAAACGCTCTCTCGTCCGTAACGCAACACCTTGCTCATCCAGATCAACTCGCCCAGGAATTTATCGATGCGCTTTTCGTGCGTCGCGCGATCCTTGATTTCACCGGTTTCGTCGAACAAACCCTGCGCGCCTGAGAAATTCCCATCCCAGAAGATTGTCACCAGACCCAGCTCACGCAGCACCGGCAACAAACCTTGAATGACGCGCGTGCCGCCAAAGCCTCCGGCGGATACTCCACATACGCCCACAGCCTTGTGAATGTACTCCTTCAAATTCGTGTCCAGCACGTGTTTCAACATGCCGGGATAGCCGTGGTTGTATTCGGGGCTGACGATGACCAGACCGTCAGCGCGCATCATCTGCTCCGAAAACTTTGGGTCCTTAAGTGCTTCACCGGCGTCATCTATTGCCAATCTGAGGTCGCAAAGGTCGATGAATTCAGTCTCGACGCCTTCACGCTTCTGAACTTCACTGAATAGGAATTTGGCGACGTTTTCGCTCGCCCGACCCTTGCGCGATGTACCCAGGATTACCGGAATAAACAGTGGACGTGTGCTCATGAGTCGGATTTACTTTTCAACCAGCGCCATTACGTGTCCGTCAGGATCACGCGCCAGCAGACCCTTGGAAAACCCCAGACGGCCATCGCCGATAGTTACCACACCGGGCGAGACAAACCGGAAATTATCAGCCAGGAGATTTTGCGCAAACAGATCGGCAGCATTGACGACTAGTGTCGTCTGCCAATGAAAGAGATCGCTAGCGCGTTCATCCGCTGGCGCCGGTCGCCCATCGCGCGGCGCAAGGTACTCGAGGAATTCGATGCCCGGACCCCCGTTACCGGCTCGAAGACTCGTAATGCGTAACCTTGCGCCAAACACGTTGTTGAGATGTTCTTGTTCAGTACCGTAATTTTCACTCGTTCCGGCAATGCGCAGTCCCAGCACATCGCGATAAAACTTCAAACTTGCCTCAGTGTTACTGACGACGATCGCGGTGTGATCGATACCGAGAAAGAGTCGATCTTTTCGCTGCCATTTCGCATCGCCCTTGCCTTCAGGAAACTGCAGGATCTCCAGCCAATGCTTGTCCGGATCGCGAAAGTAGAAGGCTTTGATACCGCCGGCATTCTTGTTCCAATCAGGCAGACGCTGCGGACCAGTCGAAGCATGCTCCACCTTGTTCTGCCGCAACAGCGCGTATGCCTTGCCCATGTCGCTCGTGATGATTGCGATATGCTGAAACCAACGATCGTTACTACGCGAATCGACCGGAACCGGACGACCTTTAGGTGCAAGGTACTCCGTCAGATCAATGAACTCATCGCCAAGCCGCATCCGCACCACACGCATGCGCAACCCAAAGACGCCTTGTAGTCGCTCGTAATCTTCGCCAGTTACTTCGACATCCGAGACTTTCTCGAACGACAAAACCTTCGAGTAGAACTCAACTGACGCATCGATATCCGAGACTGTCATCCCAATCGCGCCGACCTGCTCGACAGTAGGCACCACGCGTGGCTTTTCGCTCGCTACAGATAGGAAGGGGACGCGCGCGCTCGTGAGAACACGCGCGTCCGTCGGCAGGTACTGAGCCGTTGTCGTTTGGACAAAAACACTCAGCGCAAGCAGAAAACCAAGAATCATTATGGTCGCGCGCTTCATTTCATTCGCTCCAACAAGTGGTCACCAACTCGTAAAGCGTTTGCCATGATGGTGAGGGCCGGATTAACCGCGCCACTAGATGGAAAGAAGCTCGCATCAACCACGTAAAGATTGTCGAGTTCGTGCGCCTTGCAATTTCGGTCGAGCGCCGATGTTTTGGGGTCATCACCAAAGCGCACGGTGCCGTTCTGGTGCGCGACTGCAGCCAGAGGCAGGCGCTGTCCGAGATAAAGGTTTCGCGCAAACAATCCCTGGTGACAGTCGTGCCCGTGAACGTCGCAGTTCGTTTGCTTCATGGCTTTCTGCAACTGCGCTTTCAAACGATCATGTCCTTCGACGTTGTTTAGTTGGTAGCTAACCCGAATCTGTCCATCGCGATCGACCGTTACCCGGTTGTTCGGATCAGGTAGGTCTTCAGAAGTCAACCAGAAATCCAGTGAATGCTTCGCCATCAGATCCAGCGTCCAACCTGGCGCAATTGCCGGCGCACCCGCCTTCAACGTGTCGGCGTCGAGCTTACCCACAAATGAGATGTGGCCCATCGGATACTCCCAATCCCTTGAGTTGAAATAGAAGTCATTAATCGCCAGCGTCTTTTGAAATACGGTTGGATTCGGGCATTTCGACAGGGCCATCAAGACGGAATTGATGTGGCCCATGTAGTGACGGCCGACAACATCCGAACCATTTGCGAGACCGTTTGGATGACTGTCATTGGCAGAGCGAAGTAACAACGCGGCTGAATTCACCGCGCCACAAGCAACAACCACAAGGTTGCCCGAGAATTCCTCGCGTGCTCCGTTTCGTTCGACGACAACCTTTGATACTTCGCGCGCATTGCCGTTCGTCTCCAGGCGCATCACTTTCGCATTCGTAATCAGCGAAACGTTGGAATGCTCCAGGGCTGGATCGACGCAGATTGTTTGCGCGTCCGACTTCGCATTGATTAAGCAAGGGTGACCGTCGCACGTATTACACCGAATGCACGGACTCTTGCGCTGGTTTTTCTCATCAATGCGAACGCCCAATGGCACATGAAATGGTTTCAGGCCGGCGCGTTCCAAATCGTCATGCAGATGTTGAATACGCTGCTCGTGACTGACGGCTGGGTATCTGTAAGGCGCACTGGCCCAGGGCTCGGTTGGGTCTTCGCCCCGATTGCCGTGCACCTGATAGAGATGTTCGGCCTTGGTGTAATACGGCTCCAGCTCGTCATAAGTAATCGGCCAAGCCGGTGAGACGCCGCCATGATGTCGAATCTCACCGAAGTCCTCTTTCCGGAGGCGAAACAATGCAGCACCGTAAAATTTCGTGTTGCCGCCCACGTAGTAGTTCGTATGCGGGTGCAACTCTTTGCCGTCAGAATCTCGCCATGCTTCTTTCGTGTTGTACTTACCCTCGAGGTTGACAGCCCGCGTGCTCCAGTTGTCCTTTTCACGCGGAACGTAATCTCCACGTTCCAGCAAGAGAATCTTCTTGCCCGAGGGCGCGAGTTTGTATGCCAACGTGCCGCCGCCCGCGCCAGTCCCGATAATGATTACGTCGTAATGATTGTTCGTGCTCATGATTAGCTCCGTCTACTTACCAAGTGATGGAGACTGTACGTTCCGAGATTAGCCACAGAGGCGAAGAGACACAGCAGAAGAACCTTTGAAGTAAGTTTTCTTAAGTTTGTTTTGCACTTCCCTGTGCCTCTGCGTCTCTGTGGCTACACCACTCAATTACCGATTCATCGATTGCATCGAGTCATTCATCAATGGCGCTGTTCCGAAGTTGACGCTGAACCGCTTGCACCAGATGGTTACGGCTCGATACTTCGAAAGATCCGTATCCGCCGGCAGATCGTAATTCTGGTCGCCGATATTGCCCTTTAACGATCCAATGTCGACGAAACCGGCCTTCGTTACTGTCTCGTTGTCTTTGGCGTCGTTCGCCGCTACAAGATAAACGTGGACGTCTGGACCGTTCGACGTTGCGAAATCTGTCAGCCGCAGCATTTTCTTTCCGTCTGCGAGCTGAAACAGAGTGGCCGTGCCTTTGGTTTCATGAGCACCGCTGTGAAACTGACCCGTCGCCAGTTTGTTACTTGCCGCGGATGCGGTCGGAAATTGCTCGTTAACTCGCTGATTGATGAACAGCCGCTCCGGACGAAACGCGTACCACGCACCGGCGCCACCCACGACAACGAGGACTCCCAAAACAAGTGCTACCTTCTTCAACATGATCAAAGTCTCCTTTTCAACAAACCCTTTTTGAATTGACACACGTGAACCGTTTGGATTCGCGGAGAAGATCGCGAACCGTCTTGATTTCAACGTGTCTTCGATTTCGGCGCGGCGTGAATACCGTTTAACTGGCGCCCGGCCGATTACCACTTACGCCTATTCGTCGGCCGAGAATGCGAATCCTTACAGCTCCTCATGCGGCAACTGCACGCATCGTAAGTTCGGGCGGAAATTCGCCGACTCTTATCTGGAGCTTCACGTTATCTGTTGCGGGTGTCGCCCGTCGATTGCCTCGAAACCACTCTGCTTCCAGGAAGTGCCGCAGTTTCACCCGGCCACGGTGCAACAGCACCCAGAGATTGTTCGGACTAACACCGAGAATTTCGCAGATCTCTTCCGAACTCAGACCCTCAATCTCTCGCAAGGTAAAAGCCGCGGCCATTTGCGGCGATAGTCGCGCCAGACAGCGCTCGAGGGTCTCCCAAAACTCTTTTGATTCGAGCAGAGTGACGGCATCTAACGGCCAGTTAACTGGCGCCTGAGTCTCGCGCCAGTGACCGCGCCATGGACCGTCGCGCTCAAAGACATCTACGTCAGCACCCGCTTCAGCAGTCTCAACCTGAAATTCCGGAGTCAGTGCCAATCGGCGAAAGTGATCGACAATCTTGTGTCGCATGATGCCGACAAGCCAGATTCGCTCCGAACTGCGCCCTTCGTGCTCTTGATAACCGCCCATCGCGGCGAGGAGTGTTTCCTGAAGCAAATCCTCTGCAACCGCCGCGTCCCGGACTCGGGTCAACGCATAGCGGTAAAGATAGTCACCGTGATGGTCCAGCCAGTAGGTTGGATCAAGCGGTGACTGTTTGTCGGGACTCTTTTTCATCGGATTCCTCGGCCCGCATCGTGGTGGCTCCATAACGATTCTGACTGATTAGACGTCAGGGCATTTACGCGGATGCAGAATTTCTTTTAAGGGCTCTCTGGCTGGCCTGAGACTCGGCGACTGAAGTATTCTCATGGGCACTCGTAAGGAGACGCAGTGGGCTTCCTGTCCGAAAACAACGACGCCGAAGCGCTCACCTCGCTGTCCGCGTTCAAGAAGCACTATGGGTTTATCCCGCGGATCTTCCGCGAGCAATTGGCGCGACCCGACCTAGTTGCGTCGGAAGCGAGACTGATGGAGGCGTTGCTCTTCGAAAAAGGAGCGCTCACCCGCCTGCAAAAAGAATTAATCCTCCTCACTGTTTCTGCTAACAATAGAAATACCTATTTCCCCGCCGTACATTCCCAAACTTTGAAGTTTTTAGGGGTAAAACTGGAACAATCAGTGGCAGTCATGGCGGATTATCAAAACGCCGGCCTCTCTGAAAGTGATGTTGCTCTGCTCGATTTTTCCCAAAAGCTAACTTCACAGGGAAACAAGTTTGCCGCCCGTGACGTGGAGCAACTGCGCGGCCAAGGATTTTCCGACGAACAAATTCTCGAGGCTGTCTTGATGGTGGGCCTAGCCTGTCTGCTGAACACCACACAGTTCGGTCTGGGTACTGAACCCGATTTCAAACCACGGCTAAACGTTTCTGCAAAAGAAGTGAATCCCACCCCTGAATCCATGCGTCCAATTCTTGAGCGGCCATTGACGGACGAATCCGTGTCGGAAGACGTGGACGCTGCGGTGGTAGCGAAGGTGAAGGCCGGAGACACGGATGCGTTTGAAGAATTGGTTCGCCGACATGGACGGAGGGTCTATCGCTCTTTGATTGGAATCCTGGGGAATGCCCAGGAAGCTGAGGACGCTTTGCAGGATTGTTTCTTGAAGGCTTTCCAGCATTTGCCTGAGTTCGAGGGGCGCGCGCGTTTCTCAACCTGGTTGATACGCATTGCAATTAACACCGGCATTCAGCGACTGCGGGGCCGGAAAGATTTTGACAGCCTTGATGAATCAGCGGATGATTTCAAGCCACGACGCATTCAGACGTGGGATGAAAATCCTGAAGAGTCATATTCACGCGAAGAGTTGAAAAGAATAGTTGAGCAGCAAGTAATGAAGTTGCCGGCAAAATATCGAGTCGTTCTAATGCTGCGGGACTTAGAAGAACTATCTACTGAACAGGCGGCAAATGCATTAGGGTTGACGATCCCTGGTTTGAAGGCGCGCGTGTTGCGCGGCCGTTTAATGCTACGTGAGTCTATGGTCGCTTATTTCGCTAAAGGCACTGCGGGAGTAAAGGCATGATCAGTTGTCAGGATTTCATCACCGAGTTGGGAAATCTGTTAGACGATGACGTGGCCTCAGAGGTGCGTGAGTCACTGCAGGCGCACCTCGCTCATTGCCAGAGTTGTCAGGTGCTGTACGACTCCACGAAGAAGACTCTGCGCATTGTGACCGAGAGTGGTTCGTTTGAGTATCCTGAACCTATTGCTGAACCGCTGGTGACGAAAATCATGGATCGGATCAGGGGTGGTTGCGAGGTACCCGACTCCATGTCGCAGAAATAAACCGCAAACGGCTAGACTGCTGCAGCCTCGGTCTTTTCCAAGTCAATGCGCACCGGATAGTCCGGCACGGTTCCCAAACCGAAGGCGACATAATTCGCCCACTTTGCCAGTCCGACGCACATCACTGCTTCCAGAATTGCCTGATCGCTAAAGTCGTACGTGCGCAGATCATTGATGTCGTCCTGCGTGATTTTTAGGCCGTGATTATTCAGCTTCAACGCAAAATTCAACAGCGCCTTGTCAACTATCGGTAGATCTGAAGACATATGATCTAAAGCGATTTGCTCCGGCTCAGGTCCTGCGAGTTTCAGCATGCGAATGATCTCGCAGTGGGCGGTTACACAATACGTGCTGAGATTAGCGGCGGAGCAAACGAGGAAGATGTGCTCCTTTTGTTGACGCGTCAGCGCGCCTGGCTTAATCAGAATCGCATCAATGAAGCCGACTTCGGCTGCGAGCAAATCTGGTCGCGCTGTTTGTGCCTTGAAGAAGTTGGGAATAAAACCATAGTCTTCTTTGATTAATTTAAGCGTTGGATGGTCGTCCTCGTTGAACGGGGGCTCTTTGATGTAGCTCATAGTCGCTCCTGTCGGGGAAGTCCGGCGGCAACTTCATTGGGATTGAGTCATGCTACGACCGGGATCAGTTAGCGTCAAGGTATTCACATGAGGATAGCAGTTTTCGGTACAGGTGGGGTTGGTGGCTACTTCGGCGGGCGTTTAGCCCAGGCTGGCGAGGACGTGACCTTCATTGCACGTGGCGAACATTTGCGCGCTATTCGAGAGACGGGATTGAAGGTCGACAGCCTTAGCGGTGATTTCGTCGTTTATCCAGCAACCGTAACTGACAACGTTAATGAAGTGGGCGCCGTTGATCTCGTGATCGTCGGCGTCAAAGCCTGGCAAGTGCCGGATGCAGCACAAGCGATGAAGCCAATGGTTGGATCACAAACGACAGTCCTGCCCTTGCAGAATGGAGTCGATGCTGCCGGAGAGTTAACCGCTGAGCTAGGAACCGATCGAGTAATTGGTGGGCTCTGCAAGATTGTTAGCTTTGTGGTGGCGCCCGGTCACATTCGTCACGCCGGCTTTGCGCCGTCTGTCGTTATAGGCGAGCTGGACAATCGCCGCACCGCCCGCGTTGTCGCCATTCAGGATGTGTTTAGTCATGCTGGAATCGACACCGCCATCGCGGACAACATCCAGGTCGCCCTCTGGATGAAATTCCTATTCATTGCTGCATTCAGTGGCATGGGGGCAATTGCCAACGCACCAGCGGGAAAGCTTCGTGGCGATCCGGAACTACGCGGCAAGATGTTGGACGCGATGGAAGAGATTTATGCACTCGCGCAGGCTCGTGGAATCAAGCTGCCGTCGAATGCAATCGAGACCGTAATGGCCGGCGTGAACGCTCTGCCAGATGATGCAACCAGTTCGATGCAACGCGACATCGCTGCAGGAAAAGCTTCAGAACTTGAATCGCAAAACGGAGCAGTGGTGCGCATGGCCCGAGAAAGCAGAGTGGCCGTTCCAACTCACCAATTCATCTACGACACGTTGAAACCAAAAGAAGAAAGCGCGCGGGCGGCTGTCGCTAATGTAGCGTGATATGACTATGTTAATTGAATTGCGCCCTGCTCGATTGCCATCTCACCGTTGTGCGATCATTTTCGAGTATTAGATCGGCACTCTCTCTCGGATGATCCTGTGCCAGATGAATTCTTTGCGCAGGGAAATAGACTGTTTCGTAAGCGTTAATCGTCCTGGCGATCGACAATCCCTCCTGCGCGCGCTCGATTGCGCGGGCGAGCGCTGTCGGAAATGAACAGTCCACCCAAACCGTCAAATCGAAAAACTGCCGATATTGCGGTTTGAATAAGAAAATCCCTTCGACAACTACCACTCCGACGTCTTTGAAATCATAAGTGTGTTTGCGAAAGCTGGACGCAGTCTCTTCCGCAAAATCGGCTACCAAACGAACGGATCGCGAATCCCGCAACGGCAGCACGAGTTGTGAGAATAACTCTTCAAATCGAATCGCATGTTCGTAAAAGTGTTCGGCTGGGCAACGTTGATTGAATCGCTTCTCCGGTAAATTGAGCCAGCCGTCGACGTTTATGATCCCAGCCGCTAAGCCATATCGCGCGAGATGTGCCTCGAGTTGTCCGGCGACGTAACCCTTCCCTGCTCCGTCGATGCCACTCAAACCTACTACGAGACTGCGACTTTCCGGGATGCTGCCCCGACAAGCGCGAATTTTTTGAATCAACTCATCGATGCTGTGTACGTTCGTCATAAGCTCACCATGCCTTGAAGACGTTATGCGAAACGTCGGCCGCGTGAAACAGACCAGCGAGGAAGAATGAGATCATTGCCGCTCGACTGCTTATCAGATTTTCTCGGAGCGCCTGCCGACCGACGACTAAGAACGTAACCGGATAGATCGTTATTGCAGTCAGCAATCCAGGACAATACGCACCGAAGACGGCCGTGGCGCCGGCGTGGAAAATAATGTTGAAGAACAGCGCGGGCGTGAAAACGAAAGCAAAGAAAAGGAATATGACGGCGCGGTTAGGAAAGTATCTGATCAGTAACGGCGCAGCTACTGCAACTATTACTCCGGTTATATGCACCGTTAAGTAGTCGCGCATAGTAAAACTTGCGTTCGCATATTGTCTGGCCCAGTTTGTGAAGTGCGGGAGTTCTTCTAGCACATGCAGCGCGTAGGCTACTGGAAATAGCCAGACGATGCGGCTGAATCTCGGCGACTTGATTTGAGTCATGACGAAACCGAGGAGCGCGACTTCCTAAGGACGCACTCCCGCAATGTTTAATCGAATCCGGTAGAGTCCGCTGCGAGCGCACAAATAAAGTGTCTTGCCGTCAGCATCGCCCCAAGCCATGTTGTGCGCATGCCTTGGCGTGATGATCGTCCCCAGGTGTTTGCCTTCGGGCGAGATCACCCACAAACCGCCGGGAGCTGACACATAGATATTTCCCTTCTGGTCAACCTTGATTCCGTCGAGCCCGTCTTCGCCCGGCGCGCTCGTGAAATCAAAGAAGAGCTTGCCATTCTTTAACGTGCCATCGGCTCCGACTTCGTAACGCATGATCGCTTTGTGCTTGTCGCCAATTTCGCTGACTGGCTCGTCTTCTTTTCGTAGTTCCTGACCAACAAGTGATCGCGGCCAGTTACCGACGTAGAGATATTTCTCATCCGGCGAAAACGCGATACCGTTTGGACCGGTGAAGTCCTTGCTCACCAATTGCAGCTTGCCTTTGTAGATTGAATAGACGCCGCTATACGGAAGTTGCTTACGCTGATCGTTAAAGAATTTCGGCAAACCAAAAGGCGCGTCAGTAAAGAAGAGCGTTCCGTCCGATCGATAAACCAGATCATTCGGACTGTTGAGACGCTTGCCTTGATAACTGTCCGCCAGGACGGTTTGCGTTCCATCCTTCTCATCGCGGACCACGCGATGATTACCGTGCTGATCGATCGTCAGTCGGCCTTGTGGATCGAGGGTCATGCCGTTCGATCCCGGCTGTCCATACTCGGCAATGTCTGCGCCGGAGTAACCGCTCGGCGTGCGATAGACTTCGAGCTTGCCCTCGTCGTTTCCGTTTGGGGCGTACTTATAGATGGTGTTGGCATTGGGATCACTGAACAGGAGATAGCCGCCATCCTTGCTCACCCAAATCGGACCTTCAGTGAATTTGAATCCTTCGGTGAGCTTGAGGACCTTGGGGTTCGGGCCAACAATCTCGTTCATGGCCGGATCATCGCGCTCCACCTCGACGTTGACTTCGCTAGGCGTCAGCGCAACCGGACCCGGTTCGGTTTTGTAGAACGAAAGCTTCGCATACCGCAGGTAAATGAAATTGGTCGGCGGATTAGACAGCGGCCCGTTAATTCCGAAAATAGCGAGTTGGATCTGCTGGCCCGGCTTTACGTTTCGACCAATGACCAACTGATTGCGCGCGTTCCATCCCGCAATCACAGAGCCACCTGATTGCCCGAGAGCGCGCGACAACTCGCCGTCAACCCAAATCTCCGCATAGTCATCGAGTGAAGTCTCAAAGACCGCGGTCGTTCCGGTGGGATCGAAATCACCGACATGTTCCGGAATCGTCAGCTTGATGCGATACCAGTTGAATCCGAGCCGTCCGTTTCCTCGTCGCTGATCCAACGTGGTAGGCGCAATCGCTTCCCACTTCGAATCGTCGAAGTCTGCGCCGCCAGCATGTGGCGTGTAGTCATAGGTTTTGACTGGCGCACCAGTGGGCTGCTTGTCCGGCCCTGGACCAACGAAATCAACCTCGACGATCTTAGTGTCGCTGTAGCGCCACTGACCCTTGACCCCGTTCACGCCCTCGGCGGTTCCGAGATCAATCGTGGCGGCAGGACTTCCAGCCGGCACATCAGCCGAAGTCTTCGCCGGCTGCGTAGCGGTGTGTGCTCTCGCTGACAGGCCGTAATAAAGCGCAGCCGCGATCACAATCAGAAATATCGCTCTCAACGTGTTGGTTAACTTTCGCACGCTCATTGCTTGTCTCCTTTGATCGCCGCCGCCGCGTAGTCAGCACCGACTTTGGCAATGTCTTCATCTTCCTGTGGCGAGTTGCCGCTGACACCGACCGCGCCCACGACTTTGCCGTCGATGATGATGGGGACTCCGCCTTGCAGAGCCACCGCACCGGGCAGAGCCAGAGCTGACACACGCCCATTCTTCACCTGGTCTTCGAAGACCTTGCTCGGCCGGCGAAAGATTGCGGCCGTCCGGGCTTTGGCGATGCCTACATCGACACTCGCCACTTGCGTATCGTCGAGACGCTCGAGAACTAGCAGATAACCACCGTCATCAACGACTGCGATTACTACCGTCGCGCCTCGCTTCCTGGCCTCAGCTTCGGAAGCAGCCGCAATTCTCTTGGCCGCATCCAGCGTTAAGACTTGCTTGGTCGGTAATTGCGCGTTGACTGCGACTGCGGCCATTGCAAGCATACAAATTGCAAAAATTATTCGAGCGTTCTCCATGACATTCGTCCTTCAAGAAGCAGCTTTGCCGCCTGATGTGCGGAAGGGCTTGCCCTTCCGAAAATTCCCCTCTTGTTTTCTTGAGCGAGGCTGCGCCTCGCCAATGCGGGCGAGGACGCCCGCGCTCCCAGCATCAGCGAACCTTAATCGTGTAGTAGAGAAACTCTCCGCTTACTTCCTTGAACCAGTGGGGCGTGTTATTGGGTACGATGATTACATCGCCTTTTTTCAATTGCCGCGTGTCGCCGCCCTCGATACGCGAACCGCGAAGTTCATTTGGCGCAATTTCCTTCGCTTCGACAGCGCTCCCGCCGGTAACGAAGATGGCCGTGCCTTGCATGACGTAAATGATGTCCGTGTCGAGTGTGTGAATCTCAGCCTGGCCCGGCTTGTCGCGACGGCTCGTGTGGACCATGTAATTGCGATCGGTCCCATCCAGCAGCACCGCACCTTTAGAGAACGATGCGTTTACCTGGCTGGCATCAAAGAAGATCACCGGCGATTTAGTAGCCGGCATCGTGTCGCTGGTTTTCATCTCGGCAGAGAACACACTGGCTCCCGCGATCGCCAATTCTTCGTCTTGTTGCGCGCTCGACGCGCCGCTAACGCCGACGCCGCCGACGATCTGTCCATCGATCGTGATCGGGATACCTCCCTGCAAAGGCGTGAAGTAAGCGTCGGGCAAAGCAACCATGGCTGTGCGGCCATTCTTGATGATGTCTTCGAATGCCTTGGTCGGACGCTTGAAAAGCACTGCCGTCCGCGCCTTGCCTATCGAGATATTCGCCCCAGCAGCGAAAGTGCCGTCGAGCCGTTCCAGCGCCATCAGGTTGCCGCCTTCATCGACCACAGCGACGACGCCTCCCGGCGCGTTATTCTTCCTAGCGTAAGCAATCGCTCCGGCAATTACTCTTCTGGCGCCATCAATAGTTAACGTCTTCCGTTCGACTGTTTGAGCGTGTGCTAATGGCGTTGCGCTCAGAACAATCAACCCGACCATTGCGATTTTCATCTTTGTTTTCATTGGCTTCTTCTCCCAGAGCTGAACTGAGCCATCGTCAACAGAGCGCGAGCATTTGGCTGGCGGTTTCATGGCCTTCCAAACGGCCAGCGAATGACCGCGCTCCATCGACCTACATGCCGGCTTCGGCCGTAATCGTCACGCGGAAGAACTGCGCATTGTTCGCCCACCGCGCATCCTTAACGCGCATCACCACACCGTGCTCGTCCTCACCCGTGTTTGGACCTTTCTGTCGCGGTCCCTGATTCGGGCCAATGCCGATCTCTTCATCCTTCTCGGTACCGGCATCCCAGAGAATGAATTTGCTGGTGATGTCGCCAGTCACGGGCGCTCCCTTCGCATCGAATAGCGCAATGCCATTCGCGTCGGGTGCGTAGAACCAATCATTTGACTGACCGAACATCATCGTCGTGAAAAGTTTCATACCGGGCGCGGCAGTAAAGGTGTACTCATAGCTGTCGCCCGGACGAATTGGGCCGGCGCCCATCGCACCTACCGGTGTATTGAACACTCCATGCAGATTGGACGCGTGGTGCATCGCCTCGAAAGACTTGACCAGCCCTGATGGATCGCCATCTTCAGCTTGCATCTCGAGGCCGTTAGCGCGCGCAGGTTTCCCTTCCGTGAAAAGAACTGCTTTGTTTGCGCTCAAAACGAACATGCCGGGCGAGAGTGCAAACGGAAATTTAGTTCCATCGGAAGCGGTCATGCCTTCGGGATTCGAAATGTTCTCGACGCGCACCGTAAATTTGGTGGCGCCTTGCATGGCGTTGGTCTTCATGTCCGCATTCTTTTTAGACACGTGTTTCGATTTCATGTTGTTGTCACTCATCATCGTGTTGTCGGCCATCTGCGCGTGCGCGGATGTTCCGGCAAGAGCGATCAAAGCGATCACCGTTATTAGAAGTGTTCTCGTACTCATCTTTCATTTCTCCTTCTTGATGTAGCGCAAGTTGTTACCTTGCGATTTTTCAAACGGACGCAAGTTAGCAACTTGCGCTACCCCTCGAAGTTGCACCGAAAGATGCAACGTTGATTGTTGTGGTGGTGAAACTTCGCGCACGCCGCCGTGCGTCGACGCTTACCTCTCGTGAAAATTTCTGCCGCCGCTAACATTCCCAGCGGTGGCGCGATGAAATAGATCCAAAGCGACATCCAGACTTGAGCGCCGAAAGCGGAGCCGAACGTTCGCGCCGGATTCATGCTCATGCCGGAGATCGGTGATTCGAAGGTGATGTAAGTAGCGACCAGCGCACCTGCAAACAGCCCCGTCCAGCGCGCCAACTTCTTCGTATTCGAGACGCGTAGAACCACTGACATCAGCACGAATGAGATCCCCACTTCAGCCGCGAACGCGATCAGCGCACCTTGTGGCCCAGGGATCGTCGCTGCGTAATTGACGCTCGGCGCAGCAACCGCCCGACCGAGCAATACGGTCGCAATCGCGATCCCGGCGACTCCGCCAAGAAATTGAGCGACGATGTAGAAGGCAGTGTCCCAGCCAGTGACCTTGCCTAAACGAAAGAAAGTAAGCGTGACTGATGGGTTGAAGTGTGCACCCGATCTCTTGCCGATCGGCGAGAAGATGATGGCGATCGCAGTCGATCCCATTGCTACGCCCATGAGCAGGCGTCTTAGGATTCCGTCTGGCACGAGACTGGTGATCGGTGACGCAGGATGAAAAAGAAGGATCGTAAAAGCACAAGCGGAGATCATGAAGAGGCCCAACTCCGTCCCCTCCATCAAGTATTCCGGCCAGTGCTGATTCAGGGCTTCGATCATTCGATCACTCCATCTTTGCGCTGCTACTGCCGGTATTACTCTCAAAGGTTCCGGCATCATCATTCGCTTCCTCAGGATGTCGAACGCACTGATACTGTTTGGACTCGTTAGATCCATCGTTCTCCACCGCGCTTGCAGCGCGGATGCCTCTTTATCGTTTGGTGCGACCGGTTGTTCAGCCTATGAATGGATCGGTCAAGCCGGCGCTAATCAGACAGACATTGAAGTTTCGCAATTTGCTTACGCCTCGATCCGGCCTGGAGATTCTGCGCGCGGCAATCCGCTGGCGCTGAAGTCTCTTCTTTATTCTCAACCTACGTCGCATTGATTCTCTGGTCTCTAAACGACCACCTCGTTCATTTCGTTAGTCGATTCTGGACTCTGTTCCTTACACGGCGGGAAACATTTCTTAGGGGTTAGATTTGTGAGCTTTCAAAGATGAGGCGATGCGGGAACGAGCGTCTTGCGCCAGGACTGGGACCAATTCTGTTGTCGTCGTACGGTGACCGCGCAATAATGAACGGACGAACTTGATTTGCTTTAAGTACCGCACACACCAGGCGCAAACCAGCAAATGCAGCCGCAAACCCAACCACTCGCGAAGCGAAAGTCGTCTCTCCAATGATTCAGACATCAGCGGCACAACCTTCCGGCAAGGCTGTAGGGTACGAAGCAACCAGTGGCGAAAGAGTTTTCTGAGGCTCGAATAGACTCTCACTTTTGTCTCGTTCTCTCTGGCACTGGAAGGAGAGTCTCGTTTTATTGAATCACTAACAAAGAATTCAACGCGCCGTACCCGTCCGGAGCTTTCAAGCCGTTGCTAGGGTCTTCAATCCAGCGCTTTCCGTCCACAATGAATTTATATTGATAGCGCCCGGCGTCGGGTGTCTTGATTTCTGTCATCCAGAGACCCTCTGAATTTCGACGTAGCGCAAAGGGCTCGACCCAGCCATTGAAATCGCCGGCGAGGGCAACACTTTGGGCTGCATCGTCGTGATAAACGAAGACGATGTGGCCGTTCAAAACCCGTGGAGGACTGCATCCGACGACATTTAGTGAATGGCTTTCCGGTATAGCTAATTCAACCGCACGTCGAGCGTTCACCATTCCGAAACCCTGTCGAATTGCAGGCGCATTCGCGATCCGATCGGCGGTCGAAACCAAGATGTTCTTGACGGCGCCGGGCGTGAGTTTCGGATTTGCTTCAATCATCTGCGCCACAATCGACGAAACAATGGGCGCAGCGAAGGATGTTCCGTCCACATGTTGATAATGCGCGGATACAATCTTCTGTTGCCTCAACGCATCGTCGACGTATCTGCGAATCTCCTCTGAATCAGAGGCGAGCAAGTTCTCCGGCAGCTCGGCTTTGTCTTCCAGCTCCCGAGCAAGACCTGGAAGCTGGTAATCAGGCGCCGCTGAAAGCTGAGAAAGAGCTTCGGCGCGATCGTAAAACGTACCGGGAAGAATTGGCGCCGCGATCCACATAGCTGGGGCAATAATCTCTGGCTTTACCGTTCCATCCGCAGTGACCCCAAAGTTGGAATGGTAAAGATCGAGGCCCTTTCCTTGGATCTGATTGTTGTCGTGGTAACCGCCAACTGTAATCACTGATGGCGAGTTTGCCGGCGGTATTGAATGTTTGTCGCCTGAGTTACCAGCGGCCACTACCACCACAATTCCGTTTCGAATTGCCTCCTCAGCCGCCTCGTCAATGATGCTTCGGCTGCACGGAACGTCTTCGTCACCACCTAAGGAAATATTCAGCACACGAATCTTGTAACGCTCGCGATTCTTGATTACCCAGTTGATGCCTCGCGCAATATTCCCTTCGGTGATACGCCCGTTCTCACTGACTTTGACGAGCACGAGTTGAGATTCATAAGCGAACCCTCGGTAAATTCCTTCGCACAAATGTCCATTACCGGCTGCCGCCACCGAAGTCTGCGTGCCATGCCACTGCCAAGACTCAGATGGATCGCTGCGGACCAAAGAGGCTCGTTCATCAGTCAGATCCTTGTAAACAATGATGCGGCTCGTTGGCCTAATAAGATCGGGATGCGGGTAAAAACCGGAATCGAGAAAGGCAATGGTCACGTCCTTTCCCGTGTAGCTGGGATCGGCATTGAGTCGAGCGGCCGTTGGAATCACCGCAAATCTGTTAGGTGCGTGTTGGTGATTATGACTCCGAGAATTCACACAAATAGCCTCCGGCATTCTCAATCGCCGTTCGCAAACAAATCGAGCAAACCGGTCCCTTCAGTTGTTTGTCGGAGCAGTTAGGAGAACCTTACAGGTAAGTTAATTCTCGCCGGCCAGCTTTCGCTTAATGCGATCGCGGGCTTCGGATGAAAGGGCCGGGGTGGGCGCTGAACTGAGATCCGGCGACTCAGCTCCTTTGGCACGGGCAGCATCACGAATAATGTTGAGGTGCTCCATGTACCACTGGCACCACGCGCAGATCCAGATGTGGAGTTTGAGATTGATTCGCTCACGCAAACCTAACTCGCGATCCATTGACTGCGAGATCTTCTCGACCGTTTGCTGACAGGTCGGCAACTTCCGCAAAAGCCAATAGCGGATGGAATGTTTCAGCTTGTCGTAGGCGTTGGTCGCCATGCTTTCAGTGCGGATGCTGGAACCAATTAACTTCCAGGCAATTCCGCAAATGCAATCGCGCTCGGTGCAGCATCACCCAAAGATTATTCGCCGAGATACTTAGAATCTCACAGATTTCTTCACTCTTTAAGCCGTCGACTTCACGCAAAGTAAATGCGCTGACCGTGCGTTGCGGCAGCGGCGTGAGACAGTCGTTGAAAATATTCCAAAAGTCTGCGCGCTCGATCAACTCGGCCGGCGTTGCATGCCAGTCACTCGGCGCGCGATCAGCATTCCAATGGCCGGCCCATTGATCGGTTCTTTCAAAGAACTCCAGATGCTCCGGTCCCTCGTCCACGTCTTCGCCGATCGGCGCTTCGCGTTCGAGCTTTCGAAAATGATCGATGATCTTATGTTTTAGAATACCGACCAGCCAGGTCCGCTCTGATCCCCGGCCTTCAAACTTTTCATAAGCTTTCAACGCAGCCAAAAATGTCTCTTGCACGCAATCTTCAGCGGCGGTATCGTCACGCAGCCGGAAACTCGCGTACTTGAAAAGATAATCGCCGTGCTCATCCAACCAGCGGCCTGCATCCGCAGGTGATCTGTCAGGGGTTGCTTGAGCTGGGCTCATTGGTAACGCCGTAGATTAGTTCAACTAAGGTCGGCGAGTAAATCAGAATTGATCTAAGTAACGCATGACGAACAAACCCTGTCGTGACTGTGGTCATCTGCTCGAGCCTAACGCGCGCGGATGTCCTCGCTGCGCGATGAACGTTGAAGCCGAAAGGATGATCGAGCTCTTTGTTTGGCGTCGGTTTCTACCGGGACTGATCGTGCTCGCGATTTTCGCTGTGCTTGTAATCTTTTATTTGCATCGCTGAGTGCAAAAGCGAAACGCACTCCGACTGAGGTGAGCCGGAGTGCGAATTCACGAGCCGAGCGATTCAACTAGTTTCCACCGGCCTGCATGCCCATGTTAGCCACGACCACATTCTGATCGCTTCCTTCGAAGCTAATGCTAACTAACTTCTGTTCCATGCCTTCGAGCGCTGTCTGAACTTCAATGCGACTCGCCTTCCGGTCACGCTTCTCCAAACGGGTCGCAGTTTTGACGACCAGCTTTTTACCCTTGAAGATTGATAACTCGCCGGATTGCTCGTCGAACACTACGTCATAGCTGCCCTGTTTTACGAGCGTACCATTTACTTTGGTGTCGGCTGCGAGAGCGACGCTCGCTTTCCTGACCTTGGCGAACGCTGTCGTGCCTGCCAAAGTTGCCAACAAACAAAAAACCATTAAACGATTGACCATTGATTTCATGCCTAATTCTCCTTTGTTTTCAATTCACGCTTTGTTTAAGAAGCGCCACACGCGCGCCTCAAAATCTTCTTAGCTGACACGTGCCTATTATTTTCCTCGGCACTCCTAGTTGTCGGACTAACGTCCTAAACCTTACAGACTCCGAACTAGTTGAAGCCTCTTCAACCTTGAGGTGACCCTGGCTGGACAGTTACGATTTCGGGAAGAGCGAAGGGGACACCCGGTTCGGCGGAACATAATTCATCACCAACCGATAACCCAACAGAACCAGCAACACAAATCCAAAGGTCACCGGAATCCTTGTATCGGACTTAACCAACATCCAATAGTGCAATACTCCGCCAACGCCGGCCACGTAAGCTAATTTGTGTAACCGGCTCCAACGTTTTCCGCCCAGTCTCTTGACCATCTTGTTCGTGGAAGTGATGGCTAAAGGAACCATGAGAAAGAATGTGAGCATGCCTACGGCAATGAATGGCCTTTGCGTGACGTCGCCCGGGATCGTTTTAAGTTTGAAGAAACGATCAAATGCAACGTAAGTCATCAGGTGCAGAAACCCATAGAAGAAGGCATACAGCCCAAGCATTCTGCGAAATTTCACCAGCCAATTTGCGCCGGTGATTCGGCGCAGCGGAGTAACAGCCAGCGACAGCAGCAGAAAGACAATCGTCAACATCCCAGTTGTGCGAGTGACGAACTCCAGCGGATTCGCGCCCACTTGCTTCCGGTAGGTGTCCCACAACAACAGCATCAGCGGGATCAGGCTGTTGATGAAGATCAGAACCTTCGCAAATCGAGTGTCTTGCATCTTTCAGAAGTTCACGCGCAAATCCATTCCGTCATAGAGATGCGCGACCTGATCACCGTAACCATTGAACATCAACGTCGGACGACCAGTGAATTCGCCAATGCGGTGTTCAGTCGCCTGACTCCAGCGCGGGTGATCGACATGCGGGTTGACGTTCGAATAGAACCCATATTCCAGAGGGCCTTCATTGCTCCACGTGGTCGGCGGTTGCTCAGCCACCAAATTGATCTTTACAACGGACTTGATGTTCTTGAATCCATATTTCCAGGGAACTACGAGGCGAATCGGCGCGCCGTCCTGAGGCGGCAGAACCTCACCGTACAAACCCGTAGCAAGTATTGTGAGCGGATGCATGGCCTCGTCGAGTCTTAACCCCTCGACGTATGGCCAACTTAGAACGCCCGTGCGCTGATTGGGCATTCGATTTGGATCATGCAATGTTTGGAAACTGACGTAACGAGCCTCCGATGTAGGCTCAACTTTTTCGAGCAGCTTTGAGAGCGGAAATCCGACCCACGGAATAACCATCGACCAACCTTCCACGCAACGAAAGCGATAGACGCGCTCTTCCTGCTCGAATTTCAGCAACTCATCAAGGTCAAAGACTTTTGGCTTGTTGACCAGACCCCCGACTTCGACCGCCCACGGGGTGGTCACGAATCCCTTTGCTTCCGCGGCGACGTCTCGCTTGTCCGTCGAGAACTCATAAAAGTTGTTGTAGTTCGTGACGTCTTCGAGCGGTGTCAGCTTTTCATTGACTTTGAAGCCAGACTTCGCCAGATCATCAACGGACTTGGTTGCAACTGTTTCGATCTGCTGGCCCTTCGGCAGTTCCCCCGGTGGCGGATTTAGCTTCCGGTAGAGAAACGTCGTGGCTGTAGCTGCCGCCGCCAGCGCTGCCCCACGCATGAAGTTTCGGCGATTGAGATAGACCGTATAATCAGTTATCTCATTCGACCTTATTTTGTCTTCAAACTTGCTTGCCATCATTTCTCATTGATTAGTCGGCCGTACTCTTTGATCCTTACTGCTTCTCAAATTTCAGGGCCAACGAATTCATGCAATAGCGCAGACCCGTAGGTTGCGGGCCATCGTCAAACACATGTCCCAGGTGCGAACCACAGCGACGACACCTGACCTCGGTGCGCACCATGCCCAAACTGCGATCAGTTTCTTCGATCACGTTCGCCTTGGAAATTGGCGCGTAGAAGCTTGGCCAGCCAGTTCCTGAATCGAATTTGGTTTCGGACTTGAATAGCGGCAACCCACAAGCCGCGCAGTAATAGACTCCGTGCTCGTGGTTGTCCCAGTAAGCGCCCGTGAAGGCTCGCTCAGTTCCGGCTTGACGCAAGACGTAATACTGATCCGGAGTTAAGTCGTTTCGCCATTGCTCGTCTGTTTTTTCCACTTTGTCTGTCATCGCACCCTTCTCTGTCTGCTGTTTGCTGTCGTTCTCGGCCAGGAGCTTCTTGATTAACTGTTCAGTTTCGTCATAGGCGCCTTCGCCGACGTGCATCCCGCGCACGTGACCTTGCTTGTCGATGACGAACCACGTGGGCCACGCCTCGACCTGGTAAGCATTCCAGATGGCATTGTCATTATCGGTTACTACCGGATATTTGATTCCGAGCGCGGCCACCTCGCGTCGCACATTTTCAAGGTTGCGCTCGGGCTGTAACTCGGGCGTATGAACTCCTATGACCGTCAGTCCTTTTTCGCGATAACGCGCATCCCAACTCTTTACTGAAGGCAGGGCATTCCGACAGTTGTAGCAACCGAACGTCCAAAAATCGATAACTACGACGCGCCCGCGCAAACCTTTCAACGTTAATGGATCTGAATTGATCCAAGTGCCGCCGGAGATCTCCGGTGCCATCGCGGCTTTCGTTTCGCCCTTCGTCGAGATCATTCCGCTGTCCCGTCCGTTTGCGAGCCGGGACACACCTACATTCAACACACCCAACGGCCCCCATCCTTTTGCGTATCCAGTCGCAACAAGCGCGACGCCAATCACTATCAGCATTACTGCGGCAATAATATTTTGTCGGTGCATCAACTATCGTCTCCTTGCTTTGAGTAAGGTGGCTTGCAGCGGCTGCTCTCCGTTGCGAATTTGCCTCTCCAAGAGTGGCGAGACGCTTCGCGCAATCGTCATGTTGTCAGTCTCGTTTAATGATGAGATTACGAAGACCGCGTGACTTGACGCTTGAAAAGCTGCAACTTGATACGAATCAGATTTGAAAGAGGCGGCGATCTCCCCCGGCGTGGGAGCGGGACCTTTGGCATTCGCATCGTTCCGAGTAATGACAACAGAAACAACCTGGTCACGATACTTAACTACCAAATGCGCGTATCGTCGTCCCTGAAACGCGCACGAATGCGCGTCGAGTAATTGCGCCCCGGCGGGCAATGATGCTATCAGCGATGTTTGATCGGCCAGCGCAGCGTATGCGCGATCGTAAGTACGCCCGGCGTCAGCTAGACTAATGATTGTCCCTCTGAGTTTGTGTTCCAACGCGCACTCACGATGATCACCAGTCGCACCATTCGTGAGACTTGCCCAAGCGGCCATTTCCCGCTGACCCGACCGCCATCGCAGCACGCCCGAGAGACCGAGCCCGATTACGATCAAGAGACCAGCAGCGATGCCGACATAAGCGGCCCTTGAAATAACGATAGTCGGTCGCGCTAATGCTCGGTCACGCAAATCCGTTCTCAGCCGGCGGCTAAAATCTTCCGGCAGGCGCAGCTCTGATGACTCGTTGAATTTGCTCTTCAGTTCGTGGCGCACCTGACGCCGCTCGGATAGTTCGTTGCGACAATCGCCGCACGACTCCAAATGGCGAATCACCTCATGATTGGTCTCGATCAGCAACTCATCGCTGAGATACGAATCGGCAATTTCCCGGAAATCATCACACTGCATTTGATTTCCCTCCGCGATCGGTTCCTGCCAGTCTCAATTTGCTTGCGTCCGCCTCCTTAATACCAATGCCCATGCTGCGCGCGTAATCTCCCAGTTCGGACCGCAGAAGACTCCGTCCTCGATTCAGCCGAGACATGACCGTGCCTGTTGGAATTGATAGCGCGTCGGCAATCTCCTTGTAGCTCATGTCTTCAACATCAGAGAGAATCACCACTTCCTGATAATGTTGCGGTAAACGCTGAAGCGCGTTGAGCACTTCCCCTTCCACGACATCATGCGAGCTAGTCGGCGGCGCGGGAACCGTTTCCGCAATCTGCTCATCAGGATCGCCTACAAGTTGCAAACGGCTCGTCTGCCGGCGGCGCTTGCTTAGCAAGTGATACATAATTTTTATCAGCCACGCCCGACAATTAGTTCCCTTCTCAAAGCGGTGAAAAGAGCGCAGCGCTTCAACGAAAGTCTCCTGGACCAGGTCCTCAGCCTCCGCCTGATTCCGTAGTAGCCACTTCGCCAAACGGTAAAGATCGACATGGAAAGGCAGGGCCTCGCTTTCGAACGAAGCCCAATCTTCCAGCCGTCTCTTTTCTCGGGAAAATCCGAACACAAGCCAGATAGCCGCTGCCTAACCTCGGGTTTCTCCTGCCTCCAACAGATTAATACCAGCCACCCGCCAATTTATTCCCACAAAGGGAAAAAATTCGTCAGGCCGGGAATAAATAGACGCTCACAAGGTATTAGTCGTGCGAATGGCTGGCACATTACAGACCCGTGCGGCCATTACATCAACCCCAATCGGAGGATCAAATGAAACGGATTAAGAGCTTCGCGTTAGTTGTCGTTGTGTTATTTGCCTGTCTCTCGCTGACTGTGATTACGGATGCGCAGAACAGCAACATGTCAGGCGATCAGATGAAGTCGTCGGGCACGATGAACAGCAACATGAATGGCAATCACATGACTAATAGGCGCAAATCGCCCTGCAGTCATCGCCGCATGCACAGCAAGAACATGATGAAGAAGGACTCGATGAAGAAGTCCGACATGATGAAGACCGACAATATGAAATCACCGGACATGATGAAGAAAAATCAGTAAGCGAATTGAGTCAGTTAATCAGGAGTCGATCATTGAAGTCGGACTCCATTTCGGAGGTTTGAACTGGGAGTGAGTCTGAGCGATTCGGACCACTGTCGTAGTGAGGTAGTGGTCGGAAATACGTCTAGTGCAGCATGCGATGTTAAAGAGGATTCAGATCGCATCGATGTGAGCTGGTTCTTAGTTGTCTGCCATTGCGCGAAGATTGTCATGGCCGCGACGGGACGAACGCCTTAAAATTCGTTGGGAGTAATCGGACAGAGCTTGTTCATGAGTCAACAACGGAGATTTCGATGCGTGCGTACAATACGCGTACATCGAAGAGCCTAAAACGGACTAAACAGTACTAAACCATCCTAAATCATTAACGCCGTAAGTCTTTTAGGCTGACTGAGATCTGTTGATTTCAAACCACTTTCGCGATACGGTAAGCGGCTCTGAAAAGGCCGGCGTCGGCGGTTCGATTCCGTCCCTGGCCACCATCTTAAATCAACGACTTACAGGCTCCAGTCGAACCGGCGACAACCGCCAAAAAAGGCTGGCGTGGCTCGTTCTCTCCTCCAATCCCCCATCCTTGAAACGACTTAGCGGCAGTCACCGCTTCTTTTCACCGTGCGTACAATACGCGTACATCGTTTTTCGAAATGGCCTCGTACGATTCGCTTCACTCTCTGTACGATTCGGCCGATGATTCGCGGGAAGGATCCCCTTAAGGATCCCCTATCGTCCCTCGGTACGCGTAAAGACGTGAACGTTCGACGCCCGGCAGCGCCAGTAGTTGTGACCGATTAATATCGCAACGGAGTTTGCGATGTTCATTTTCCAGAAGCTTATGTACGGAACGTCGCGCTACGGCTGCGTCCAACTGCCACAGTCACAGAATCCGATTATGGTGCAGAAGTTGGGGTGCCGTTCTTGATAGGTAGCCGTCGAAGTGATCCTACTTTTGAGGCAAAGCCGTTTCCCGGTACAACTCCGGAAACTCCTTGCGCAGATTCTCAAGCTTGGGCAGATCGTTGTAAACGATATACGGCTCGTCTGTGTGGTTTGCGAGATAGTTCTGGTGATAGCCTTCGGCCTCATGAAAAGTGTCGAGCGCTGAAAGTTGCGTTGCCAGAGGCGCGTGAAATACTTTCGCTTTATTCAGTTGATTGATATAGGCCTGCGCGATGCGCTGCTGCTCATCAGTGGAGTAAAAAATCGCCGAGCGATACTGCGTGCCTGTATCAGGACCTTGCCGGTTTATTTCTGTCGGATCGTGGGCCACCGCAAAGAACACTTTGAGTAGCTTTCCGTAGGTTATCTTTGATGGATCATAAGTAATTTGGACGGACTCGGCGTAGCCAGTCCTCCCCGTGCTGACCTCTTCATAAGTGACATCACCTTTTCCTCCGGCGTAGCCAGATCTGACATCCGTAACGCCTTTGACGTGTTTGAAGACCGCGTCGACACCCCAGAAGCAACCTCCGGCCAGGACAATCGTCTGCTTTGCAGAAGTAGTTCGGAGGGTCTCGTCGACCGCTGGGTCCGGAATTGCAATCGCCGAGGCTGCCGCCCGATTGCAAGCTATCGTCATAGCGCCGAGTAAAAGCGCCGAACTCATTAGAAGTGTCTTAAGCATTTCTTTCTCCTAAATCTATATACGCACGCGTCTGACAAATGGATTCTCTTCTATGATTCGTAGTTGTCGGCCACAACTCCCTGCCAACCTAACCAGCTGTCGCCAGGGCCGCGGCGCGAGATGGCTTCTTGTTATTGACCGTCGTCGTTGCGATTGCGGATTCTAAAAGCTCCGAAACACTCCACTGCAAGCGCATGTTAGGCCTCCCCCGCTAAGTCGTGCGCGAAGGCGCGTAACCGGATCGAAATCGCCAGCAGCCACACGATGATAACTGCGGACCGGGCCACGGCGCTACCGAGTAGCCTAGCCGGATCAATGATGATGCGAAAGTCGATTCCCGTGGCTCCAGCGGTCACGATTTCTTATACGGTGCCCCAACAGCCAAGCAGGCCGCGCGATGGCGTCCAACTCAAAACTCGAAACTCGAAACCCGTCACTTCAGCCCGAGCCTGAGAAAGTCGTTCTCGTTTGTGAAATCGGTGTCTCCGCAATGAAGTACGAGACTAAGCCGTTGCGTATTCACAAAGATCGTCGCACGCGCAAATCAAGGTTCACCATAATGGGATCATTTGCCCCGTGTCTCACCCGGAAGATCGTCTGTGGAGGCGCATCGTCCTGAGTGAGTTCTCTCGAGCCGTCGGTGCCCGCTTCTTGCTCCGCTTTCGTCCACGGTTTGCCGGCGCCATCCGTAAGCTCAAAGTGCTCAGTCGGTCGCGTCCACGCAGTCTGCCATTTCGCGAACAGCGCATCATCCAGCACAATCGGTCGAGAACTAAGTTGTTCAGCGATACCGCCGATCGGTTCCTTCGAAACAATGATGGTGAGCAATTCATCGATCAGTTCGCCCCGCTTAGATGTCAAACGAAAATAGTTTGGTGAGTCACTCTGGCCGGGAATCTCAATCAATCTGCCAGGCCGCACATTGTTGTCACCACCACGGGTCCGTGTAGTGGGAAAGATTAAAGTCGGCTCGCTCGTCTTGCTGTCAAGATACGCGCCGCGATCGATCACATACAAATACCCTTCGATCGATGACTCAATACTCAGCCTAACCAGATCATCCAGTGTTAACGGCTGACCGGCTTCGACACGGATTGGAATCCACTGTGTGCCGCTGTCCGTTATTTTCGGACCATTGTCGGTCCGCCCCGACCTCCGTAGCCGCCAGATCGTGACGCCCAGTTGCGCATACCTTGCCGTTGAACCGGCTCCCTGTTGAATTTCAGTTTGCGTAACGCGTTTATAGTTCAGATGTCTTGGAAAAGTCCTACGCGACTTCAGTAAGCGCTTCTCCACAAATTTCTCCGGCACAATCGCGCGTTCATCATGGTTCTGACTGTGAACCGGTTTTGAGAAAGAGAATCCCGCCACGGTGACAGCAAAGAGAATCAAGACCATCGTCACAATATCGTGTTTGTTCATTTTCATGTTCTCACCGGCTTAAAACCGCCTCAAACGTTAACGCGACATTTCCAGCCATCAGCTATCAGCAAATAAGAAACGGGGCAGTCATCGCCACTCTCCTTCAATCACGAACGGTGCCCAGAAGTACGGTGATTGCCAACGCTTTTGTTTGAGCATTTCGAGCTGTGCCGCGCGCAAAGCTGCTGCCGGCCTCTGATGCTCCCGCAACATTCGCCGGTAAAGATCGGACATTAGTTGGCTGGTGGCCCGGTCGCTTACGCTCCAAAGACTTACGATCACGCGCGGTGAGCCGGCGTACATGAAGCCACGTGTCAGACCAACCAATCCCTCGCCACGAATTTCCTTTCCCAATCCTGTCTGACACGCACTGAGCACCACAACTTCTGCCGGCAAACGAAGATTGAACACATCGCTCGCAAGCAGAAATCCATTCTGCGGCCGACCTTGACGATCAACCATAGAGAGAATGATTCCCGACAGTTCCGGGTTCTGTGTGTTCAAAAAACCATGAGTGGCAAAATGAATGTAACGATAGTGACTGAGTTCCGTGCCATTTATTGTTTCACGGCTGGCGTCGAAATCCACTGCTTTCATTCCGCTGCCCGCCGGAACAAGGGAAAGGATCTCGTCCGCCTCTCGCCGCGTACCTGGTAAGCGTCGAATGTTCAGCCCAAGCTCTGCGGCGCTCTCGATTGGATGTTCGAGCTCTCTTCGCTCGTCAACATCTTCCGACTTCGGTACAGAAGACCCATTTGATGATGCGGCATTACCGGGTTTTGCTACACGCTCGTCGTCTTTGCTGAAAACTGGATCAGCAAAGACTGCGATCGTTTTGGCGGTGGACTGACGACTCTCTTTTCTGAGCACTGACAGTATCGAAGCCGACGGCACATTTACAATTTCATGATCCAAAATCAGAAGTCGTCCGGTTTTTTTCGGCGACGCGTTGAACGCAGTCCGCAAAGCAGCGTAGGGAACAAATTGAAGCGCACCATCGGCAACGATCACCAGCCGCTTGTGCGCGAATAGCGATGCAGCGGGAGCAATAAGCATTCTGCTGAGTGTCGCAGCCGCCTCAGAGGACTCCATTCGCGATTCCCCGCTATTCGCGGACGGGCGTGATTTGTACTGTCGAAGAAATTGAGCCACAGCGTTCTCTATTTCCGATCGCTTTGGCAACTCAAGGCTGTCAAGCGATGATTGACCGATGACCCAAAGATAGCTGCGCTCTTCTCCAAGCGAGTATTCAAGAATCAGTGTTTCCGAATCGAGTAACACTTGAATTTCTTTAAGGCCAAGCGGCGTCGGTTGTGTCAGCGCCGCGTAACGCGGACTCTTTAGTCGAATCTCTGCTTCGACGTCTTGAAATTTCGCGGTGACGTCGTCGACATCTTTTTTGATCGCGGCAGCCTGATCGTCAGTGTGCTTACCTGAGAGCAACCTAACTTCCCGATCAACCGCGGCATTGAGTTGTTGGCTCACGACACGCTCGCGCTCAAGCAAGTCGGAGTCGATCCCCTGTCGAATGTCGGCATGGGCTTCACTCAGCGTCTCTAGCAAAGAGCGGGCGCGGGCGCGTTCACTTATTTTCAATGCCGCGGAATCAAATGCTTCAGAAGGACGCTGCTTGTGCAACTCCATCAACAAATCAATGTCAAGCTCGTATGGCTCGCGGGCGGCTGCCAGGAAAGTCGAGCGCGCCTCCTGACTGGCAATATTTAACCGAATAGATTCGATCTGACTTATGGCCTCTTCAAACGCTTGTCGTGCTTCAGCGCTTTCTTTTGAGTCGCGATAGGCTTTCCCCGCATTGAGACTTGCATTCCAAAATAGAATAGGCTCACCGATTTCCTTAGACAGGGCTACAGCCCGCTTGTTGAAGTCAAGGGAGTCAGCAAGGCGACCTTGCAGGCGTGAGATTTCTCCAATGTCCCCCAGCACGCTCGCGAGCATTTCTTTATCACCCATCGATTCGGCAAGTTTCAACATTCTCGCGAAGTAGTCCGCGGCCCCCGAGTAGTCTTTCTGGTCCCGGCGAATTTCTCCCAGGTTACCCAAGGCAATCGCCATCCCACGTTTGTTTCCGATTTGCTCAGTCACCTGTAAACTCTTCTGCATATAGTCCGTCGCCATCGCGTAATTCTTCCATGCGTAATAGGTGACGCCAATCGTGTTTAGTGTGTCTGCGATGGGGCCTTTGACACCGAGTTCTTCACGCAGCTTAAGATCCTGCTGAAAGTAATCCAGCGCGCGCGCATGGTCACCTTGCTCTTCCAGGATGATCCCAATGCCATGTAGAGTATTAGCGATACCTCTCTTAGCCTTTAGGGCTCCATACAACTCCAATGCTCGGCGGTAATTTTCCAACGCTGCGGCATAATTCCCTCGCAAGCGATGAATTTCTCCAATTAGGCCTAGATCGTCAGCAAGCAATCCTTTGTTCTGCATCTCTTCAGCCAGTTTCAGCGCTCGCCCGTAACAAACCAAGGCTTCATCAAGGTGACCAAGAAAGCGGTAGTCATAACCGATGTTGTTGAGTGCTTGCGCAATCCTCGATTTGTCGCCTAACTCCTCGCGCAGCTTGAGTTCACGCTGGAAATATTCAAGCGACTTCGCATAATCACTTTGGACTCTGAAGAGACCTCCCAAATTCAACAAAGTCTGAGCAATCAAACCCTTATCCTTCAGAGACTCGCTTAGCGTCAGAGCTTTCTGTCGATATTCGAGTGCCGGCTCGAGATTGCCGAGAGATTGGTTGGCAGCGCCAATATCGAGCATCGCTCGAACCGTACCGGGCTTATCGCCCAAGGCTTCTCTCTTGACGAGAACCTGCTGGAGGGCGTCGAGCGCTTCGGCGAACTTGCCCTGATCGCGGAATATTACCGCCATGTTGTTCAGCGCAGTCACGACTCCAGTGCCCTTTGACACGTCGCTTAGCTTCAGAACTTTCTGGAAACTGTCGAGCGCTTGTTCGTTGTTGCCTTCAGCTTGATAAATGCCACCAATATTAAGAATCACGGTTGCCAACAGACCTTTGTCTTCAAGTTGCTCGGCCAAGGGCAAACTCTTCTGGAAAGAATCGAATGCTTGCTTAAGATCGGATTGCCGCCGGTAAGCAACACCCAGGTTGTTTAGCGAGGTTGCAATGCCCAGCTTATAGCCGATCTGTTCCGCAATCCTCAGCGCAACGCGATTGGTGAGAATCACAGGTCCGTTCGGAGAATCACCCAGAAGGTCAAGCCTTTTCCACAACTCGGACGAGACCAGTTCGTTTTCTCTCGCAAGCAAAGCGATGCCATCATCTTCAGTCTTCACTGCGGCGAGCGCCTGCGCTAAAGTTTTAATGCGTTCGCTTTTCTTGTCGTCAGCGGTGGCCTCTCGTAAAGTTTCGATTCTCGCCTCGTATAGGCCAGGTCGCGTAGTCTTTTCCAACGATCCTACTTCGATACGGTAGCGGCCCGAGACCTTCACCAACAGCGTGAGCGGTTCTGGGCCATACGCGCCATTCGGGCTATCCACTTGTTCGATCTGCTTTTCGTCTGGTCCAAATAGCGTCACGACTACATCGATCCCACGTTGGTCGACTACCACACGAAGGAACTGGCCGGCAGAAAGATCGACTGTGAAGGTGTGGGTCTCGCCGCCTTTCAGCTCGCGCTCGATTGGTTTACCAAGCTCGAGCGGGGGTACATCTGACGTCGTCTGTGCGAGACTGATTTGTGAAAAGAACAGGAAGAGAACGGTTGTAATCCAAACTGATGACCTTGGGGGATTCATCGCAGGACTCCTCAATAAGACTGAATTATCGCGATGGTTTCTCACCCTGCGATTCAGGCGGAAACGAACAAACGAGCCGCGATCCAAACGCCGAATTTTCCTCCTGGCATAAATGAATTGCAATGTATTTCGGGAGCATGGGCTGGCAAATATAAGTGCTACGCCTGAATTCGGAAACTGCCCTGATTACTCAGTTGATTGTGAGCATTTACTCGAATCACACATTTTCCGGCCGGCAGGTTATCCGGCAGCCGAAAGATTACCTGCGTGAAATTGAAATTTGGCACAGCGCGAACATCCTCGGCCGGAATGTTATAGCTCTGGTTGTTGCTGTCAACCAGGTTAGCGGTGACTGAGGAAGACGGTTCGCCCGGCCCTAGTACGAGGTTTGACGCGAAGACAACTACCCGCGTGTTTCGATCGAGACCTTTGGAAAGCGGGTTCGAGTTGTTGATAACCTGAAATGGATCTCTGAGAAAAGACACCGAATCCAGCGCCACTGCCTGATCAACCGCGGGCCCGGATTGATCTAAAAGCAATGTTGGTGTGGAAGACTGCGTACAATATCTACCGCCAGTGTTCACGTCAACATCGTTGCCGATATCGCCCGACCAAATGATCATCTCGCTCCCAGTCCAGACGGCAGTATGAAAAAACCTTGCCTCTGGCGCGTTGGTGGCGCTGATGCCGGTCCAACTGTCGGTGACCGGATTGTATTTTGCTCCCGTGTTGAGAATCGCCGACTGCCCAAGGCCACCCCATACAATCATTTCGCTTCCCGTCCACACAGCGGTGTGATCCGCTCGCGCTGTGGCGTTCGTCGTACTGGTCGGAGTCCACGTATTTGTCGCCGGGTTATATCTGCCTCCGGTATTAAAAGGACCGGCGTCGTTAAAGCCGCCCCAGATGATAACTTCATTGCCTGACCAAACTGCGGTCGGACGGTTTCGCGCTGACGGCGCGTTGGTTGTGGTTATCGCTGTCCAGGTATCAGTCGTCGGATTGTATTTGGCACCAGTGTTCAGGACGTTGCCTGCGGCGAAGCCACCCCAGACAATCATCTCGGAGCTTGTCCACGCCGCACCATAACCCAGACGACCACTAGGTGCATTGACAGTGGTAATCGGATTCCAGGTATCTGTAGTTGGATTGTAACGCCCGCCCGTATTCAGCTCGCCAAACTGACCGCTACCGCCCCAGACGATCATTTCTGTCCCCGTCCAGACTGCTCTGTGCGCGAAACGCGCACTCGGGGCGTTCGTAGTGCTTATCGGCGTCCAGGTATCGGTGCTGGCATTGTATCGGCCGCCTGTGTTGACAACGTCTCCGTTACTCTGTCCGCCCCAAACAATCATTTCAGTGCCGGTCCAGACTGCACTGAAGACGACGCGGGGACTTGGGGCATTCACTGCGCTCGTCGGCGTCCAACTGTCATCAACCGGATTGTACCTGGCACCTGTGTTGACGACAGTAAAGTTATTGTCCTCTCCGCCCCAAATGATCATTTCAGTTCCCGTCCAAATCGCAACATGACTCTCGCGGGCGGATGGCGCATTTGTGGTCGATGTTGCAGTCCAGACGTCGTCACACGCGGCAGAACTCAAGTTTGGCGAACTCGTCTTCACTTCGCGATGTCTTGCTTGCGCTTTCGGATAGGCAAGGACAAACACACCACAAATGATCACTGCGGCAAAACAAATCACGGCCTGATGCTTTGATACGAAGTGCTTCATTGCTTCAGCACGCCTTAGCTCTCGAAAACTGATGACGGGGCTTTCGACTGGGTTGGCATTGTGTCCTCGCGCAAACTGTCTTTGGACGGTTCAATTGGAAGGAAGTGCGACGCGTTCCACAACCTCAAGCACGCGTCGGGCAACCGTTTGACTAACCCACTGATGGATTCGACTTAACAGTAAGTTTGCGAGAGTTGACCAAAAGACGCTTCGCAGTCAACCAGTTTTCCTTAGAGTTGCCCTCCCTATTAATAACGCGTCGTTTAGCCTGGAAATATGTCATGCCGGCTTAAGTGACACGCAGCGATTTTGACCAGCGTCAGTGCTAAACATTCTTAATCTAGCGCTTGGTTCCAAGGCGTATAGGCGATATAGAGACGAACGCGGGGAATCTCTTTCGCATATAAAAGAAGGTGTTACAATTTGCGCTCTGTACGGAAGGGCTCGCAAATTCTTGGCGACTCAAATTCCAGCCCCCAATCACGACGTTACGCAGTTACTGGTCAATTGGGGTAACGGCAATCAGGCGGCATTGGAACAGCTAACGCCGCTCATCTATCAGGAACTTCGCCGGCTGGCCCGTCAGAACCTCAGAAAAGAACGACCTGGACACACGCTGCAAACGACCGATCTGGTTCACGAAACATTTCTGAAGCTCGTGGATCAAAAGCGGGTGAAGTGGCAGAATCGCGCGCATTTTTATGGCATCGCCGCGCAACTCATGCGTCGCATTCTGGTCGACCAGGCACGTCGTCGTCACCGGCAACGACGCGGCGGCGGGCCGCAGCGGATCTCGCTGGACGAAGCGGCCTTGGTTTCGCCCGCATCTAAGGTTGACGTACTCGCAGTCGATGAAGCACTCAATCAATTCGCGAAGCTTGATAACCGGAAAGCCCGAATTGTCGAACTGCGTTTTTTTGGTGGCTTGGAAGTGAAGGAGATCGCCGCGTTCCTGGGCATCTCGGAAGTAACCGTGATGCGCGATTGGCGATCCGCAAAGGCGTGGCTGCACAAGGAACTCAGTTAGCCGTTTCATCGATGACCCCCGAAAAATGGCAAAAGCTGAATGGCCTGTTCGAAGAAGCGTTGCAACGCGACGCCGCCGAACGCGCGGCCTATGTGGCTTCGGCTTGCGGGGGTGACATCGAGCTGCAGCGAGAGCTCGAATCGATGTTGGCTCACGACGGGCAGGCCGGCAGTCTATTTGAAACTCCGGCTTTTCAACTTGTAGCCCAGCAACTAGCAGATGACGAACTAACATTCGTCGGCAAATTTCTCGGCCCCTATCAGATTGTCCGGGTAATCCAAAGGGGTGGAATGGGCGTTGTCTTCCTGGCAATCGACACCAAGCTGCACTGCCACGTGGCCCTCAAGATCTTGCCCCCCGATCTCACGAGCGATGCGCATCGCGTGCAGCGATTCAAACAAGAAGCTCGCGCCGCTTCGGTCGTCAACCACCCAAGCATCCTCACTATCCATCGCATCGATGAAATCGACGGTGTGCATTTCATCGTCACTGAATATGTTGAGGGCGAGAACCTCAGACAACTTATTGATCGAGATCCGGTTGAATTGTCTCAGGCGCTCGAGATCGGGCAACAAGTTGTTGCCGCACTTGCGGTCGCGCACAAGGCCGGCATCGTCCATCGCGACATTAAACCTGAAAACATCATGATTAGGCCAGATGGTCTCATCAAAATTCTCGATTTCGGTATCGCCAAACTTAACGAGAAAATAACCGTAGATTCGAACGCGAGCACAATTATCCAAACTAAAGAAGGGGCGGCCATCGGAACTGTTCGCTATATGTCACCGGAACAAGTTCGCGCGATGGATGTAGATGCGCGGACTGATATCTGGAGTTTTGGGCTGGTGCTTTACGAGCTGTTGACCGGCGCGCCGCCCTTTGACGACCAAACTGCCGGCGATTTAATCGCGAAGATCCTGGGTGAACGGAAATTAGCCTGGCCAGCGACGCCCAGTGTGCCGGCTGAAGTTAAGGAGATCGTCGCCAAGGCCCTGCAACGACCAAGGGAAAAGCGATATCAGTCGGCCGAAGAGTTACTCACTGACATTCGCAAGGTAACAGTTCAGTTTGATCGCAATAGACTCAGTGCGCGTCGGCCAGCGAAGAAAGAATTAATCGGCCTGGCTGCGGCAATACTGCTCACGATCCTATCAATTGGGATTGTCATGAAGTTCGCATTCCGAAATTCGCGGGCCACTGCCTCGGTAACCAGTTCGAGTACGTCGACTGGCCAAGTTCTAACTTACGGCCTGACGGTTCAGAGGATGGTCGCGGGCAAACCGGTTGGACCACCGTTTCAGGCCAGTGAACAAGATTCGTTTGCGAATGGGTCAAGATTTCGACTGGATTTCTTCAGCCCGCAAAACGGACATCTGTATCTCCTCGATCAAACCCAAGGCCAAAGTTCTGCGTTGACAATTCTCTATCCCGATCCAACCGAGAGGAGTGAGCCCACCTCAGTCGATTCGAATTACGTTTTGCAAACTGGCTGGTTTTTCTTTGACGAGCATTCAGGCACAGAAAAACTTCTGATTGTTTGGTCGGCGCGTCAGGTTCAAGCTCTCGAAGCTGCCCGCCGTTTCTTGAACGAGAAAGACAAAGGTTTGATCTCCGACGACAAGGACGTTAAAGCCATTCAACAATTTCTCGCAGCCCAGGCGCCACCGAACGTCACACAAGAATCGGATCGAAAGCGCACAACGGCAAAGACGGCTGGCGACGTATGTGTAAGTGCGATGCTACTGGACCATCGATAACGGAGAGTGGGCATACTTCTCGACCCATTAAAAGAGAGACAACGCCCCGGAATGGAACGCGCAAAGGCGCGAGACATTTATAAAGGCGTATAGCTCAATTCAATGAACACTGCTTCGGCATCTCTTTCACTTGCAACATTCAGGAAGAGGGAATCAACAGTCACGCAAAAGGCCTACTTGGACTTCGCAATCGCTCAGTGGTCGCCGCCCGTACCGTATTGAGGTAGTGGTCGGAAGTACGTCTAGTGCAGCATGCGGTGTTAAATAAAATTCAGGTCGCATCGATGTCAGCTGGCCCTTCGTGTCTGCCATTGCGCGAAGATTGTCATGGCCGCGACCGATGCGACGCGCAACTATAAAAATTGCAACCGCGTCGTTTGCGTAGCGCGCGACGAAGTAGTCACGCCGCGCCCGCACTCGCCGCGTTGAGAAGAACACCCTTTTCGAGATGTTTCTCCTGGGTTGCGTGCCGCGCTGCATGGGGATCGTGAGTCACCATGACAATCGTCTTCTTCAATTCACGGTTGAGAGTAGCCAGAATATTGAGAATCTCTTCTCCTGAACGCGCGTCCAAATTTCCGGTCGGTTCATCAGCGAGAATCAGGTCGGGATCGGTCACAATCGCTCGCGCGATCGCCACTCGTTGTTCCTGTCCGCCAGATAGTTGCCGCGGTTGGTGATTCATCCGATCAGCCAGGCCAACCAGCTCGAGCGCAGTGGTGACGTTCCGCCGGCGCTCGGCTTTCGATAATTTGGTCAACAGCAGAGGCAGCTCGACGTTTTCGAAAGCGGTCAGCACCGGCACCAGGTTGAAGGTTTGAAAGATGTAGCCGATGTGCGCATTGCGCCAGCCGGCCAGCTGGCTCTCAGTCAGGCGAGCCAGATTAGTTCCCAACACTTCTACTTCGCCTTCGGTGCAGCGATCGATGCCGGCCAAAAGATTAAGCAAGGTCGATTTCCCCGAACCGCTTGGGCCCATCAGCCCGAGAAACTCGCCCTTCTCAATATCCAGACTGACGTGATCGAGGGCCACGACTTCAAATCCCTCACGCGCAAACCGCTTGCTAACATCACGCACGTGTACAATTGCTTCAGGCATGCTCCTGTTCCTCTTGATTCCCTCTTGATTACTGCGTATTAAGTTTCACGCGATCGCCATCGCGCAGTTTGTCTACTCCGGTTACTGCGGTCGATTCGCCGCCGCTGAGGCCGTCTATCACATTGTAGAAGTCCCCGGCGGCTTCGCCGAGACGGATCACGCGCTGCTCGACCCGCGTGCCTTTGACGACAAAGACGAAATCAGCCCCGTCACGATGCACCACCGCCGCCTTGGGAACCAGAACCCGCGCCGCCGACTTGCCACCTTCGACTGGCGCCGCTGCCTCGGTTAAAAAATTTACGCGCGCATTCATTTCGGGACGCAACTGTTCGTCAGGATTTTCGACTCTCACTTTTACCTGGACGGTGGCTTTCGCTCGATTCGCCTCCGGCGCGATCTCGGCGATGAAACCTGAGTACTTCAGGTTCTGATACGCTTCGGGAATTATTTCCGCCCGCTGGCCCATCTTGAGACGGGCAAAGTCCTGTTGACTGATATCAAGTTCAATCTGTAAGTCGTTCAAATCAGCCAGCGAAACGACCGATGTTTTGGCACCCGATTCACCGATCGCCGATGGCGAAACCATCTCGCCACGCTCTACGATTCGTTCCAGCACGGTGCCGCTGACCGGCGCCTTGATTTCAGTCGCGGCGAGTTGTGTGTTGGCGTAGTCGAGTGCTGCCTGCGTCTGTTTTACCTGCGCCGCCGCAGCGCTAATCTCTTCGATCCGTGGTCCAATGTCAGTCATCGTCGAGCTTTGCCGCGCCGCCTCGAGCGAAGCGCGCGCCGCATCGCGCTGTGCCACCGCGCGATCGAGCTCAGCCTTCGAAATGATGCCGGCCGGATACAACTTCTCCGCGCGATCGTACTCTGCTTCTGCATTCTTGAGATTTGCGTTGGCCTGAGCCACGGTGGCCTTGTCCTTCAGTTTTTCCTGCGGCCGCGAGCCGGCCCGCAGCTGCTCGAGACGGGCCTGAGCCGCCGAGAGGTTCGCCTTCGCTTGATTAACCTGGGCGCGAAATTCCTGGTCTTCCAGTCGCACCAGAACCTGCCCCGCCTGCACACGATCTCCCTTTTCGACGCCGATCCAAGCCACCCGACCCATCACCTTTGCTCCCACCGCAATCTTGTGATGCGCCACGACGTACCCTGAAGCCGAGAGCACTGCGCCGGCGGAAAAGCTGCCGCCGGATTCAACTTTCACCGGCGCCGCGGTGATTGTTTTGGCAGTTGAGAAAAAATAAAAGTAGGCGACTATCGCGAGCGCCAGCAACACCGAGACGACCAGCAGCAGTTTCCGCGGCGCGCGATTCCGGACGGGCGGAGGGCCGGCCGGTGCGCGATCTATTTTCAGGCTGCGCAGCCGCTCGTTAAGAGTCTGTTGCCCTTCGTCGGTTTTCAGATTTGTCGCCATACTACAAATGCCAAATCAAAGTGACTGGGGCCAAGCGTCTCGCTTGCAATCCTTCGTAGCCGAAACCCGCGAATGCAAGCGGGACGCTTGCGCTCCAGTCGAAACATCACCCAGTCCCAGAATTCACCTAGACCGCTCGTAGCGCATCCACAATCTTAAAGCGCGCCGCGCGGAGGGCCGGCAGTAGCGAACCAATCAATCCGATCACACTGCCGAAAATCAGGGCGCCTAACCCCAAACCAGGCGTCACTCGAAAGTTAAAGGCAATCTCGCTGAAGGTCACAAAGTTCGCCGTGCCGGTTGAGACAAAATTCAGCGGCAATGCCAGCACGATCCCGATGGCTGCGCCCAGCAATGAAATGGCGATTGCCTCGAGGACGAACGAGATGAGAATGCTGCGCCGGCTAAAACCCAACACCCGCAGCGTGCCAATTTCCGTTGTGCGCCTGGCGACTGCCGCATACATCGTGTTCATGCCGGCAAAGGCGGCGCCGATGGCCATGATGAAAGCAATAAAGACGGCCAGCGCCTTCAGAAGGCCCGATGCCATGCCCTGCTGATCTTCGTAGAACTTAATTTCCGGCATCGCTTTCAGGTGAAGTCTTTGATCATCTGAGATTCGCTTGGCCAGAGATTCCATGGATGCCGCGTCCTTGACTCGCAATAGCACTGAGGTTGAATCATCGCGCTTGGTCGCATTAGACAGCGCGTTGATGTCCACCCAGCTCTCAGATTCAAACGCCTTGCCGCCGGCTTCGAAAATCCCGACCACCTCAAACTCTGTAGTCTGAACTCGGAATTTGTCACCGATGCTCATCCCTTGAAAGCGCTCAGCGATCCGGCGCGCCACGATGGCCTCGAATAATCCCGGCTTGAACATTCGTCCCGCAACCAGCTGAAAGCCGGAACGTAGACGCGTGGACATGGGGCCGACTCCGCGCACGATGACATTTGATCCCTGGGTCATCCCTTTGCGCGGCTTATAAATCAAGGTGATTTGCTCCGGCGCAATTAAAGGCTGATCGCGGTCGCGCGCTACGCCGTCCAGAAAAGAAATATCCCGCAGGTTCTCTTTCGACACGGAACTGTTCAACTCTGCGGTACTGCCTTCACGCACGACGATCAGGTTCATGGGCTCGCCACTGCTGGCGAGGGTTGCATCAATACCCTGAGCCAGCGCCGCCACCAGCAAATAGACGCCAACCGTCAGCCCGACCGTGAAGGCCGTCGCCATTGTGCTCGACTTACGAACGATTAAATTGCGCAGGTTGTATTTCAGGGGAAGAGCCATTATTCGGTTCTCCGCAGAGCTTCAGCGATTGTCATTCCTGAAACTCGATAGGCCGAATAGGCCACGCTTCCGAGGCCCACGAGGATCGAAACCAGCAGCGCCGCAGTCAACGTCGTATTGGTGGGCACAAACGAAACCATGTTCGGGATATATAAACTGAAATCAATTGACTTGAAGATGAGGAGCGTACCGCCGACGCCGATCAGGCCGCCAATGACCGAAACCAGGAGCGATTCGCCGACGAACAAACGGGCGATTGTCCCGCGCTGAAATCCGATGGCTTTCAGCGTTCCGACTTCTTTAATCCGCTCGCGGACACTCATCGCCATCGTATTCCCCATCACCAACAGCAGCGAAAAGGTTATCGCCGCGATGATGCCGTACATGAACTGTTTGACTCCGCCGTACATCGCCTGGAAGCTGGCCGCAAATTCGCGTTCGCTTTCGGTCTTGGTCGGAGCGTCAGTATTGATGAACATCGAGTCGATCGTCTGAGCGATGCGCGGGACGTCCTCGGGCGAATTAGCGAGAATGCTGTATAAGCCGGTTTTGTCTTTGGCCCAAACTGGCACCAGGTCGTTGAGATAGTCATGATGGAAATAGAGTGTCTTCTCGTCGCCGCCGCTGCAGATCCCGCGAATAACGAACTCGACGCTTTCGTTGTAAATCGGACTGCGCAATGTGATTCGTTGGCCCGGCGCGAAGCCGTATAGCTTCACCAATTTGGCGCCCACAATCGCGCCCTGCTTGTCGTTAATAAACGCCTGCCACTCAGCATCAGACATCCTCAATTCCGGCATAATCTCGTGAATGCGATCGGCATCCACGGCAAAATTGGCAAAGAAATTCTTTTCATCCTTCCAGATTCCACCGAACCAGCTAAAGCGCATGACGCGCTTGACTCCAGGAACCGCGGCAATCCGTTGCTCCTGCGAGACGGGCAAAGGAAATACCAACGAAACCGAATGACGCGTGATCAAACGGAGTGGATTGGCATTGTCATTGCGCGTCAGCTCAGTGAGAATGGTCGCAAGGGTGATGATCAGGAATAACGAAATCACCAGGCTGGAAATAGTCAGGAGTGTCCGCCGCTTGTTGCGGAGAATATTCCTCAGGATCAGCTTGTTAAATTTCATCGAGGCGTCTCGCTTTCTACCTCTAGTCGAACGACATACTCGCGGATCGACAAGTTTTTTCTTTGTCCTGTGAAAATTGCCGGGGCGACTGTAACTTGCCGGTTCAATTCGCGGTCTGACTCTGTTGGCCTGTACGTGAATTTACAGGCTTAAGTTCATTAACCGTTCAAGAACCGAAAGGTTACGCTGTTATCACGAAAAAAGTCACGCCTCCGGGTAACGTTCCGATGAATTGCTCGGGCGGCTCGTTTCAGTATGGTTTGCTCAAATAGTCTCAGGCACTTCCCATCCGCCCGACTTGGCGGAAGCAAAGATCGCGTCGATCACTGCCATGTTGCTGATTGAGTCTTCCAGAGAAACGATGGGTTCCCTTCCCTCTCTAATCGCCCGCGAAAACAGATCGCCTTGAATGGTGTACTGGTTAGCTTCGAATTCGATTGTCTCTGCTGCTGCAAAGAAATCCGATCCGTCATCAATCAAGATGCGACAAGCTCGATCCGGCGGCGCATTCACTGGAATTTGCACTTCGATGCGGCCCTTGGTGCCGACGATTTGAATTCGTTGAAAAGGCGTCATGCGCGTGCCGCAATTGATCATTGCGTGGCCTTGATCGAAATCGAGCAACGCAGAGGTCAACACATCGGTCTTCGTCGCCGGCTCCATTTCAATCAGACCCACCACGCGACGAGGCTCAGACCGAAACACCAAACGCGAAAAGAATATTAAGTAACAACCTATGTCCATCAACCCACCCCCACCCATCGCAGCGTTATTGCGGATATTGCGGGGATCGGGATTGTCATAACTGAATTGACCAACCACGGAACGCACTCGACCGATCCTTCCCGCCTCAATTAAATCGATAATCCGCAGCCACTGAGGGTGAGTGCGCACCATGAATGCTTCCTCGATCTTTACGCCGGTGCGATCGCGCGCTGCGAGCAAAAGCAAAGCGTCCTGAACGTTCAGCGAGATTGGTTTTTCGCACAGCACATGTTTGCCGGCTTCGGCCGCTCTGATTGTCCAAGGGACGTGCAGGTGGTTGGGCAGCGGATTGTAAATGGCTTCAATCTGTGGGTCGGCCAATAATTCTTCGTAGGAGCCGTACGCTGTCGCGATGCCGAGTTCGGCTGCGGCACGCCGTGCTTTCGCTTCGTCACGCGACGCCAGCGCTGAGATTTCGCTCCACTCGCCGCATTGCATTGCGGGAATAACTTTCCTGAGTGCGATGTCGGCCGCTCCCAAAACTCCCCACTTCACTTTTCGGTTCATGTTCAGCGGACGCCCAGCAAAAGCGCCAAGAGCATTTTTGCGGTCATTCGACATCTCAGCCGGCCTTCTTCAACTGTGTGACAGAATAAAAAGCAGGTTTGGGTTGACCGGCGCGATCAAACAATAACGGATAACTTGTTCTGCCACGCACGGGCCAATTGTTGAGCCAGGAATCTCCGTCGGTCACTCCCCAGAAGGTCACCCGATCGATCGCCTCGCGATGCTTAACGAAAACTCGAAAAAGATCCGCATACCGTTGAGCTAACGCCTGCTGCACAACCGCGGGCAGACCGCTAGCATAAGGATTGAGTTGATCGTTGTTTTCAGCCTTTAAGGTTACCTCTGCGCCCTGGGAGCGGACGGCCCGCGGCAACACGTCGATGTCGAGTTCGGTAATGTTCACCTTAATGCCGAGATGCTCAAACGCCGTGATGGTCGCGTCCTGTTGCTCAACGGTCGGCCAATCCAATTTGTCGTGTCCCTGCAAACCGACTGCGTACACCGTCACGCCGCTGGCTTTCAACTTCGTAATCAGCTCAATCGCGCCCTTCCGTTTCGGTTCGTTCTCAAGCGAGTAGTCGTTGTAATACAACTGCGCGTTCGGGTCCGCTTCCCGCGCAAATTGAAATGCCTTAACCAGGTAATCTTCGCCGATAATCTTCATCCAGGGTGTCTGTCGCAGTGTCCCATCTTCGTTCAGCGCCTCGTTGACTACGTCCCAACCTTTAATGCGTCCTTTATAGCGCCCAACGACAGTGTGAATATGATCGCGCATGCGTTTGAGCAGTGATTGGCGATCGAGTTGATTCCCTTTTTCATCCTGAAACACCCAAGCCGGAGTTTGGTTATGCCAAACGAGCGTATGCCCGACGATGAACATGTGATGCTTCTCACCAAAGGCCACGTAAGCATCAGCGGCGTCGAAGCTATAGGCGTTGGGCTGTGGATGGACCAACGCCCACTTCAAAACGTTTTCAGGCGTGATTGAATTGAAGTGGTTGATGATGATCGGCACGCCGCGCGCGTCGCGCTCAGAAAATTGATTCGGGTTAAGCGCGACGCCAATCATAAAATCCTGTTTGAAAACATCCTTAAGAGACGGTTGCGCAGGTAGGCCCGCGTGCGACCCGATATTTCCAAAGGCCAGGCCAACGCCGATGACCATCATTAGGACAAAAAATGCGCGATGACTCTTTAATCTCATACAAATCTCTCCTCAGGCGGAATGAGCGTTTACCAACTGCCGGCGACGTTCTGTAAGTTCATCCTGAATTCGCAAATTGAGCTGCTTGCCGATCGGATAAACAATCAAACACACAAGGCCAAACACCATTGCCAGTGCCGGATAGATGCTTGCTCCGAGCCGGATTCCCAACAGCGCTCGTCCGGTCTGGGCGACATTCGGAACATAGCCATAAAGAGTCAGCACCCAAGCGCTCAAAGCGCCGCCTAAACTAAGGCCGGCCTTGAGCGCAAAAAGAATGCCCGCGTACATAAAGCCCGTGGCGCGTCGCGAGGTCTGCCATTCCGAATAATCGGCAACGTCGGCAATCATCACCCAAAGCAGCGGCACCGTCGGGCCCCAACCGACGGCCCAAAGAACACTCAACCCGAACGCTGTGGAGATCGATGTTGGCCCGATGAAGAACACCAACACAGTTGCGATCATCGTCACCGTCATGCCGGCGATGAAAACAGACTTTTTACCGAAGCGATCTGCCAGCGGCTTGGAAAAGATTATCCCGACGATTTGAATCAAGCTACCAATGACGAAAAACAGACTGACTCCGACAGCCGCCGCATTTGACCCGTCGGGTTTCACCAGCAGGCCCAGTGAATTCCTCACCGACTGCCAGGCAGTCAGCGAACCCGTTGAGCCCGCCAGTCCGAGCTTGTCCAAAAACGCGCGCAACTGCTGCGCGTCGAGATAATAAGCAAAGAGATAATTCGTCGAGCTACCCCGCACCACCAGCATGGTGAAGATCAGAAGCGTGAGCACGAACATCAAAATCCATGGCCGGCAACTAAGGACGTTCTTCAGGTCAGCGCTGAGCGAGGCCTTCTGGCCGGGAAGCGGCTGCACACGCTCGCGCGTGCTGGCGAATGTGATCAGGTTGAGAATGATAATGAGACTGCCGAAGATCGCCATTGTGACGGCCCAGCCTTTGGCAGAATCGCCCTGGCCAAATTTCGCTACCAGTGGCAGGGGCAATGCCTGAATGAAGAACTGTCCGATCAAGGCGCCGACAAATCGATAACTCGCGATGCTGCTGCGCTCGCTCGAATCCGGAGTCATCACGCCCATCAACGCGGAATAGGGCGTGTTGTTCGCCGAATAGAACATCATCACGAACGCATAGGTGATGTAGGCATAGATAAGTTTCCCGGTCGGGCTGGTATCCGGTGTCACATAAACCAGCCAAAAAACGACTCCGAACGGCACCGCCGTGAATAGAATCCACGGACGGAACTTCCCCCAGCGACTTTGGGTCCGATCTGAGAGCGCGCCCACGACTGGATCAAAGATCGCATCGCCAAGTCTGAGGATGAGAAACATCGAGCCGACCGCCACCGCGGAAAGACCCGCCGTGTCCGTGTAAAAGCGAGTCTGGTAGAGAATCATCGACTGAAAGAAAAAATTGGTAGCGATATCGCTGAGGCTGTAACCAAGTTTTTCTCTTACGGAAACTTTTTCGCTGGGCTTAGTCATCCGCGTCTGACCTCACGTTTTCTATTTTTCTACCCGCAAAATCACTTTCTGCAAATCTTCATCACGCGACGAGTTGCCGACCATAATCTCGAAGTCGCCGGGCTCGACGACATGTTTCCTATCAATGTTATAGAAGGCTAGAGACTCTGGCGTAATATCGAGCGTCACTGTCTTTGTCTCACCCGCCTTGAGCCAGAGCTTCTTGAAGCCCTTCAATTCCTTGATTGGCCGTGTCACTGAGCTGACGAGATCGCGGATATATATCTGCACCACTTCCGAGCCCGCACGGTCGCCCGTGTTGGAAACGTCGACGAGAACCTGCGTCGAGTCATGCACCTTGATCTTCTTCTTTCGTAAACGAAGGCTGGTAAGTACGAAAGTCGTGTAACTCAGGCCGTAACCAAATGGATAAAGCGGCGAGACGTCATCGAACAGATAACCACGGCGGGCCGAAGGCTTGTAGTTATAAAAGACGGGAAGATGTCCAGCCGAACGTGGAATTGTTATCGGCAATTTTCCGCCCGGATTGTAATCGCCAAACAGAACGTCGGCGATCGCCCGACCCGTCTCCTGGCCCAGATACCAGCATTCGAAAATAACGGGTGCGTGCTCGGCAAGATAGTTGATTGAAAGCGGACGGCCGTTGAAGAGAAAAACAATTACGGGCTTTCCGGTCGCGAGCATCGCCTTCACCAGTTCTTCCTGACGGCCAATCAATTCAAGGCTGGGGCGATCGCCCATGTGATTCAGGTTCCACGCCTCGCGCGAAGTTTGTTCATTTTCGCCGATCGCCAAAACGATCACGTCGGCTTGCCCGGCGACCTTGACCGCCGTTTTAATCTGCCGGCGATCTTCTTCCGGGTAGCTGGGGACAACTTCATCGATGTGCCACGCGCCGCCGATCGTAATCTTGCAGCCTTCGCTGTAGAGCACCTTGACGCGATCGCCAACCTTCTCCTTGATGCCTTCGAGTACCGTGACCTCATGCTTCGGCAGGCCGCTGTATCCTCCCAGCAGCGTGCGATTAGCATTGGGACCTATGACGGCGATCGATCTGATCTTCTTTAAATTGAGCGGCGCAAGATTGTTTTCGTTCTTCAGCAGCGTGATTGTTTCGCGGGCGGCTTGGAGTGCCAATTCTCGATGGTCATCACATCCAACGACCGTCTCAGCTTCGTTTGGATCGACATAAGGATCGTCAAACAGACCCAGCTTGAATTTCCAAAACAGCATCGGCGCTACGAGGTTATCGAGCTGCTTCTCCTTCAGTTCGCCTTTGCGAACCAGATCGATCAGGTGCAGATAACAATCCGGTTCGGGTAGTTCGATATTCATCCCGGCTTTAACCGCAAGTTTGCATGCTTCGCGTTTATCTTTCGCCACGAAATGCCCATGCGTTTCCGGCCGATAGTTCAATTCCCAAATTGAGTAGTAGTCAGAGACGACGAAACCTTTCCAGCCCCATTCCTTTCGCAACACGTCGCGTAGCAACCATCTATTTGCATGCGATGGCACGCCATCAACTTCGTTGTATGAGGCCATGACGCTGATCGCGCCGGCCTTCTTTATTGCTTCGCGGAAGGTAAAGAGAAACGTCTCGCGCAGCAGGCGCTCAGACACGTTTGCCGGCGCGCAGTTCATGCCTGATTCCGGCTGGCCGTGACCGACAAAATGTTTCAGCGTAGCAATCACCCGAGTCTTGTCCTTGAACGAAGCATCGCCCTGAAATCCGCGCACGGCAGCGATGCCGAGCCGTGAAACCAGATAAGGGTCTTCGCCGTACGTTTCTTCCACGCGACCCCAGCGCGGATCGCGGGCGACATCGACTACCGGCGTCAGCGCCTGGTGTGTTCCGCGAATGCGCGCTTCTTTGGCCGTCATGGTGAAAAGCGCCTCGACCAATTCCGGATTGAAAGTCGACGCCAGACCGATCGGTTGCGGGAAGCTGGTCGAATCAAGCGCCGCATGACCGTGCAGGCATTCTTCATGAAACATCACCGGGATGCCCAGCCGGCTTTCTTCGATAAAAAACTTCTGAATGTCGTTGGTCAGTTTTGCCGTCGCGCGAGCACTGAGTCCGCCGGCCGCATCGCTCGGTCGACCCACCTGCCCCAACCCGTGACCGTCTTTGAAATGGCGGCGAGCTTTTTGCAAATCAAATTGGCCCTTCGCATCGACTAGCGTGGCGGTCTTCTGCTGCCAAACGCACATCATCTGCGCAGCTTTCTCTTCAAGAGACATCCGCAATAACAGATCCTTGACCCGCTTTTTCGGCGAGAGATCGCGATCCAGGTAGTGCGGCTTCGGTTTAAGTTTGTTCTTGGTTTTCATTCTGCGATGTCGTACGCGTCTTCCTTAGCTCAGTGCTGCGTCCTCCGTCGGCCCGATTTCATGCGCCCTCGTGGGTGCTAGAGAGGTGGCGTAACGGTGGTGGCTTTGATATCGGTGATCAATCACTTCAATTTTCCAAGATGCTCTTGGCCTTGTACTCGTCCAAAGTCTTCGCGGGCTTTTCAACGCCGGCCGGCAAGCGCAGCTTCGAGAATGTCTGAAAGTAAAGCAAACAAGCGTCGCGCCAAACAATCGCATCATGTTCCTGTATGAGCTTCTTCGCAACCGCTTCATGCCGTTCGTCGTCGATCACTCCCTTAAGCGTGTCCCAGTCTTTGCGAGCTGCTCTTACTCACTCGACTCCGCGCTGGTAACCCAGAAATAGGGAGCTTGCCAGCGCTGGTCTTTCATGATCTCGATCTGAGCCGCTCTGACTGCCGCCGCCGGCGACACGCGTTCTTTCAACATGGCTTTGTAGAGATCGGTCATAAGTCAACTCAACCGTTATGCGTTTCCTCTATTCCAAATGCGAAGCGTGTTTGTAGTCATTCTTGTGCCCGCGCCGCTGGGCGTAGTCCGGTCTGCAACTCTCGCCCAATCCTCGCGGTCACAATCGGAACCGGGCAAGCTAGTCGGGATCATCGTTGATCGCAACGAAGCGCGAATAGCAACGGCTAAAATCCTAATAAACCGGTCCTGGTCTTTCGCGCGAGGTGTCCGTTGACGAAGAAGGCTTCTTCCAAATCGATCTTCCACAGGGTAAGTATCGCGTTACGATAACCGCGAATGGGTTCCGCACGGCACGACGAAACGCATTCGTTAAATCGAACGCTGAGCGGTGCTTGTGAACTTCGCGAAACGCGCATAACAAATCGTTGGACCGGAGCCACGGGAAGCGTGTTTCGCATCAAACGTGATCCGGCTAAGCTGCTCGGTAACGCCGTGGCCCGGTCAACTCAACCGTTCGATGCGTTCTCAAACTCCTCAGCGAGGTATGCCGCGGCACTTCAAAATGCTCTGTATCGCCGCTCTACTTGCACAGTTTCACTTTTGGCGTCGCTCGTTCGATCAATCAATGACGTGCCTGATGACTGTGCGGCGATCCATGTCAACGTGCCGCTGGTGTTTCCTGAGCCCGACCAACTCCAGGACATGGACGAGTTTGAGCAGGCCACCGTGGCGTCGCTGGCCCATTGGGGGGAAAAGGCTTCGGCTATTTCAAGCAGCAGTCGACACGGCCGCAAACGCTCGGCTATGGACTCGCCGGTCGGCCAGGCCGCCTGGATCCATGAGAAGATGTGGGTCTGGACCGACAATCAGCGAAGCCCCGTATCTTTCTAAAAAAACTGTTATAGTCATCATCTCAACTAATCATGAGTACCCCGAACAAGATGTCACTCTTGTGGTTGCTTCAATTGTCTGACAGCGCACTCCCAATCGGGGCCCTGAGCCACTCTTTTGGTCTGGAAACTCTCGCTATGCAGGAGTCGCTTACCGCCGAAGATCTCGAACCATTTCTCCATGATTATCTGAAAGAGGTAGTGGGACTCGAAATTCATTTCTGTGGTGCGGCGTATCAAATCGGAGGTCACGCCATGGGCCCGGAAGAAATTCAAAGCTGGCTGGATCTGAATACCAAACTTGGCGCCTTCAAGATGGCGCGAGAGAGCCGTACGGCAAGCGGTACGCTCGGACGACGATTTATTCACCTCGTTGATTCGCTGGCCGACTTGCCCGTTCTCCAAGTCGCAATTGATGCTGCGCGGCGAACTGAGGTTGACGTCTATCACTGCACCGCGTTTGGTTTGGCCTCAGCTGCTCTGGGAATTGAAGAGGAGGCAACACTGCTCGGGTACGGTCATCAAGCACTCGCTAACCTGATTTCCGTGTGCCAGCGTCTGTTACCGGTGGGACAGACGCAGGCCTCGCGGGTGTTGTGGAACTTAAAGCCGGTGTTGACCGAAGTAGTTTCACGAGCTCAGGAAGACCGGTTCGACCTGGATCAGGCATACTGTTTTTTGCCGCTCATTGAAGTAGGTTCAATGCGTCACCCGTCCCTCTCAACGCGCCTGTTTATAAGCTGAATCGTGCAATCAAGTACCTACCGCGAAAGGTTTAAGACGGCTGGTACGGCGCCAATCGGCCCCCGGGTTGATGGCCGGTTGCGATTGCGGTTCGAAGCGGAGCGTTCCGGCAAGCGAACCATTCTGGCCGACTGCGAACAGCACTTGCCGATGCGCATCATCCGGGCATTTCAACTCGACGATGGCGGCGCCTTAGTACATTTGCACAACGTGTCTGGCGGCGTGTTGGGTGGTGACCGGTTGGAAGTTGCGGTGGAAGTCGGTGCAAAGGCCGTTGCACAGATCACTTCAACCGGGGCAACGCGCATCTATCGCAGCCGAAAGGACGTCGCACCTGCCGAGTTGAAGCTCTTCGTCAATGTCGCTGATGACGGCCTGGTGGAATATCTTCCGGATCCCTTAATTCCGTTTGCAGGTTCGCGCTGCCGCCAGGAGACCCGGATTGAACTCGGCGCGAATGCCGGGTTGTTCTGGTGGGAAACTGTATCGCCGGGCAGGGAGGCATGCCGCGAGCAGTTTGCTTACGAGTTGCTGCAACTCAAAACAACGATTATGGCCCTGGGCTGTCCAATTGCGCTCGAACACAACAGAATCGAACCGGCCCAGCGGCCGCTTCTTTCTCTTGCCAGGTTGGGCAGCTATCGGTATTTTTCAACCTTCTATATTTGTCACTCTGGTATCCAACCCCGGCGTTGGCTCGAATTGGAAAAACTGCTCGAGCAATTGGGTCAGAATCTATCGAGATCGTCCCAGATCATTTGGGGCGTTAGCACCTTGCGTAGGCACGGTCTTGTCGTACGCGCTCTCAGCCGCGGTGGTTGGGACATAACTGCGCACTTGCCCAAGTTTTGGAATCTCGCCAGACGGTATCTGTACGGGCGAACGGCGGCGTTGCCAAGAAAGTTGTATTGAGAATCCGCGAACAAGTCAAAGATGCACCTAACACCGCGTGAACAGGAGAAGTTGATGATTTTCGTTGCCGCTGAAGTGGCACGCCGCCGGCAGGCACGGGGACTGAAACTCAATCATCCTGAAGCGGTGGCGCTAATCTCAGCCGAAATCCTGGAAGCAGCACGAGACGGCAAGTCAGTTACAGAGATCATGAGTTTTGGAGCGACGATCCTGAAGCGGGAAGATGTGATGGAAGGCGTGGTCGAGCTGATTCACGAGGTGCAGGTTGAGGCTACGTTTCCGGATGGCACGAAGTTGGTGACGGTACATGATCCGATCAGATGATTGCCGATTGCCAATTGCCGATTGCCGATTGGCGATTGCCGATTGGCGATTCAAAGAATGGCACAATTGGCAATCGGAAATCGGAAATCGGCAATGATCATGAGTCCAGGTGAATACTTTTTAGAGCCGGATGAGATTGAGGCGAACGCCGACCGGCGCGTGGCAACGGCGATGGTGCGCAACACTGGTGATAGACCAATTCAGATCGGGAGTCACTACCACTTCTTCGAAGTTAATCATGCGTTGGTTTTCGATCGGGAGATAGCTTTCGGAATGCGTTTGAATATTCCCGCGGGCACGGCAGTGCGTTTTGAACCGGGCGAAGTAAAACAAGTGATACTGGTGCCCTTTGCTGGTGCGCGGCGTGTTTTTGGACACAACGGCCTGGTGAATGGAAAGCTTGATGGAGAGACCGGCAGATGACTCTGAAGATCCCACGACGAACATATGCAGATCTTGATGGTCCCACAACCGGAGACAGGGTTCGTCTCGCCGATACTGAATTAATCGTAGAAGTTGAGAAGGACTTTACGAGCTACGGCGACGAGATTACGTTTGGTGGAGGCAAAGTCATTCGCGACGGTATGGGCCAGAGTAGCGAGGCTCGGCGAGAGGAGTTGCCGGGAGCACTTGATCTGGTGATAACGAATGCTTTGATCATCGATCACTGGGGAATCGTAAAAGGCGATATCGGCGTGAAGAACGGTCGGATTGTTAAGGTGGGCAAGGCCGGGAACCCGGACACGATGGACGGTGTGGATCCCGAACTGGTCGTCGGGGCCGCGACTGAGGTCGTGGCCGGCGAGAACCTGATTGTCACTGCCGGCGCGATCGACTCGCACATTCATTTCATCTCACCTCAGCAGGTCGAAGCCGCACTCTCGAATGGCATCACCACAATGATCGGCGGCGGTACTGGACCCGCAACCGGCACGAATGCCACGACGTGTTCACCCGGTGCCTGGAACATCGCGCGCATGTTGCAAGCAGCGGAACACTGGCCGATGAACTTTGGCTTTCTGGGCAAAGGCAACGCCGCGACGATTCCCCCACTGGCCGAACAAATCGAGGCCGGTGCCTGTGGCCTGAAACTGCATGAAGATTGGGGAACTACTCCGGCGGCGATCGACGCCTGTTTGCGCGCCGCCGACAAGTACGATGTGCAAGTCGCGATACATACGGACACGATCAATGAGGCGGGATTTGTTGAGGACACTATTGCGGCTATCAACGGAAGGGCGATCCACACGTATCACACTGAGGGAGCAGGCGGTGGGCACGCACCGGACATCATTCGCATCGCTGCTTTTCCCAACGTTCTTCCTTCTTCGACAAATCCGACCAGGCCTTTCACGGTCAATACTATCGCTGAGCACTTGGACATGTTGATGGTCTGTCACCATCTGAATCCACTGGTTCCCGAGGACGTGGCGTTTGCCGAGAGCCGCATTCGGCCTGAGACCATCGCCGCGGAAGACATCCTGCACGACCTGGGCGTCTTCAGCATGATTTCGAGCGACTCGCAGGCGATGGGTCGCATCGGCGAAGTGGTGACGCGCACCTGGCAGACAGCGCACAAGATGAAGGTGCAGCGCGGTGCACTCGCCCCCGACTCAAGTCGCAACGACAACTCGCGCGTGCGCCGGTATGTCGCCAAGTACACGATTAATCCGTCAATCACACACGGGATTGCTGAACACATCGGCTCGATTGAGGCCGGCAAACTTGCCGACCTCGTGTTATGGAGACCGGCATTCTTCGGGGTTAAGCCGGAGCTGGTTATTAAGGGTGGCTTCATTGCCTGGAGCGTGATGGGTGATGCAAATGCTTCCATACCGACTCCGCAGCCAGTTCTCTACCGGCCGATGTTTGGAGCTTTTGGTAAGGCTACGCAGTCGACCAGCCTCACTTTTGTGTCGCGTGTGGCGCTTGAGCGGGAGGTGCCGAAAAACCTGAGGCTCGAAAAGACTGTGGTGGCAGTTACAAAGTGTCGAGACATCGGCAAGGCTGACATGATTCACAACCACGCGACGCCGCACATCGAAGTTGATCCTGAGACTTATGAGGTACGCGCTGATGGTGAATTATTGGCGTGTGAGCCGGCGACAGTTTTGCCGCTGGCGCAGCGGTATTTCTTGTTTTGATCTGTGCATTATCTACTTGATGCGCTAACCTCGGATTGATATCGACACTATTGAAAGGTACTTCTGGTTGCCCTCTCCCATTGGGAGAGGGTTGGGTGAGGGCTTAGGCAGTGCAGTAAATTAATTTTAGTTTGCGAGAGATGAATCCCGACGAGTCGGGATTCATCTCTCGCAAGAAGCCTCAAGAACTGTCCGGGCGGGTTAAGCCCTCATCCCCAGCCCTTTCCCAAAGGGAGAAGGGAGAAGATCATATGGAGATCTCGAACAAATGGACCACGGACATGACGAAAGAGCCTTTCGCGTGGGCGTAGCTGGACCGGTCGGCAGCGGTAAAACGGCCCTGGTTGATGCTCTCAGCAAAGCATTGGGGTCTCGCTACAACCTCGCAGTGGTGACTAATGACATCTATACCAAAGAGGATGCGGAGTTTTTGATTCGCCAGGGAACGCTGGCGGCAGAACGTATCCGGGGAGTTGAAACCGGCGGTTGTCCTCACGCGGCTATTCGCGAAGATGCTTCGATGAACCTTGAGGCAATCGCTGATTTAGAGCACAGTCTGCCGGGGCTGGAGCTGATTTTCGTGGAAAGTGGCGGAGACAATTTGGCGGCGGCGTTCAGTCCTGATTTGGTAGATGTCTTTGTTTACGTGATCGACGTGTCAGGTGGTGACAAGATCCCCCGGAAGGGTGGGCCAGGAATCACGCGTTCCGATCTTCTCGTGATTAATAAGATTGACCTGGCGCCGCATGTGGGCGCATCGCTGGAGGTGATGAAACGTGACTCACGCCAAATGCGCGGCGCCGCGCCATTCATCTTCACAAACTTGAAAGCAGGAACGGGGTTAGGGGATGTGATAGCGTGGTTGGAAGAAAAACTCTCGGCGCCGGCGAATCAGCGTCGCGCCATTATTGACGCCCACGCGGCGTATGTCGGTAGTCCGCATAGTCACGATCACAATCATTGAAGTTCAAAGAACCTCCGTTAGGCATCCGGATTGGTCAGTACCGGGAGCGATAGCCACCGGGTTTTTCCTGGATCGCGTTTAACCGGTTGCAACCGATTCCGGTACTGACGGTTCTCCAGGAATTGACCAAGCCGGCTGAAAACAAACTCGAGGGTCGCCTCATCAGCCAGATAGACCATCCGAAAATAGCCTCGTTGTGGGTCGGCACTGAAACCTGATCCATTCACTACTAGGGCGCCGGTTGCGTCCAGTAGATCCAGCACGAAGCGTTCATCAGTCTGCCCACCGAGATTGTCCACCTTAAGGTGGATTGTTGGGGTTAATAAAACAAAGGCCCGGGTCCGGCCGGTGGCGCGAATCGCGCGTTTTAGGCCGTAGTTAACCGGATTTATAGCCCGGTAAGAATAATCAATTATGCAGTCAAGCAACGAAGCGTTAAATTGGCAGACACCAGAGCGAAACAGCCTCGGGTATGAAACGCTACCCGCAGTTTCAAACATGAAATTTTTCAGGAAGACAAAAGTCACACGCTGCCGGAGTAAATTTCCCGTACCGGTTGCCCCGCGTGTGGTTATTCTGGCGTCAATTATTAAAAGTCGGCGCTTTATATGACGGCCTGCGACAATCTCGCTCGTATTGCATCAGGCCATCAACGACTAGTTGATGGCTTTTTCATTCAATTTTCAAATGACATTTGAACTAACCAGATGGGTGTGGCGGAACGGCGACGTGATCCCGTGGCGGGACGCCAATACACATGTCTCCGCCCATGCCCTGCATTACGGCAGCGGTGTCTTTGAAGGAATGCGCTGCTACGAGACTGTCGATGGGCCGGCGATCTTTTGTCTCGACGCTCATCTTGAAAGACTCTATAGCTCCGCGAGCGTCTATGGGATCGAGATCCCCTACACGCGCGAAGAGCTCGCCGCAGCGACCTGCGAGGTCATCCAACGCAACGAATTCAGCAGTTGCTATGTGCGGCCATTGTGCTACTACGGCAGCGGTACCCTCGGCCTGCATCCTGCCAAATGTCCCGTCGAGGTCGTGATCCTTACGTGGCCATGGGCGGCCTACCTCGGGACAGAAAGTCTGGAGCGAGGTGTCCGCGTCACGGTCTCACCCTGGCTGAAGTTTCACTCGCAGATGATGCCGACGACGGCTAAGGGGTGTGGTCAATATGTTAATTCGCTCCTGGCCGTGCGCGACGCGGTCGGTCGGGGTTTTGATGAAGCGGTGCTGCTGGATACCGAAGGTCACCTTGCCGAAGGGTCGGGTGAGAATCTTTTCATCGTTCGTGGTCACGAGTTGCTGACCAATGACGGACGTCACTCGATTCTTCTCGGTATTACTCGCCAGGTGGTGATGCAGATCGCGAACAACCTGGGCTATGGGCTCGAAACCAGAACGCTGCAGCTGGACGACCTGCTTGGCGCCGACGAAGCATTTTTTACAGGAACGGCTGCTGAGGTGACACCGATTTGTGAAGTTGACGGCGTACCCATCAAAACTGGCCGGCGCGGACCGGTGACCAAACGGATTCAGGAGGTTTTCTTCGCCGCGACCTCGGGACGTGAACCGAGGTACAGGCACTGGCTGCATCCGGTGGCGCAACCCGTAGGGGTTCTTCGTGATTGAAACTGGTGAGTCTATGACTAATCGAATCGAAATCTACGACACCACACTGCGGGACGGAACCCAAGGTGAGGGCGTCAATTTCTCGGTGGATGACAAATGTCGCCTGGTGGGGGAACTAGACGCGCTGGGAGTGGACATCATAGAAGGTGGTTGGCCGGGCTCAAACCCTCGCGACGTAGCCTTCTTCGAAAGGGTGCGCAATCTGAAGCTGGAGCACGCAACCATCGCCGCCTTCGGATCGACCCGTCGCCGAAATATGTCTTGCTCCGTTGACGGCGGGATTCAGTCGCTGCTGGCGGCCGAGACACCCATAGTAACCATCTTCGGCAAGTCCTGGGTGTTGCACGTAACGGACGCCCTGCGAATAGACCTGGACGAGAATTTAGAAATTATCGAAGATTCAGTTCGTTACCTTTCCGAGCGCGTGCCGCTTGTGATTTATGACGCAGAGCATTTCTTTGACGGATATCGCTCAAATCCGGAATACGCGCTGGCTACGTTACGCGCGGCAGCCGCAGGAAAACCCCAGCGCATCGTGCTTTGCGACACCAACGGCGGCAGTCTTCCTGATGACGTCGCTCGCATTACTCAGGCAGTCATTAAAGAGATCAAGGTGCCGCTCGGCATTCACTGTCATAACGATGGAGAGTTGGCGGTGGCCAATACACTGGCGGCCGTTGCCGCGGGTGCGACCCAAGTGCAGGGAACCGTCAACGGTTATGGCGAGCGCTGCGGTAATGCCAACCTTTGTTCAGTCATCCCGAATCTCGAACTCAAACTGGGCCGCCAAACTGTTGGCCCTGAGCGCTTGCAGAAGTTACGCGCGACGGCGCTTTTTGCCAGCGAGATTGCGAACCTTTCGCTTGACTCGCGCGCAGCTTTTATCGGAGAAAGCGCCTTTGCCCACAAAGGCGGCGTGCATGTGTCAGCCGTCGAACGTAATCCGGCAACTTACGAACATATCCACCCGGAGACCGTCGGCAATCGGCGACGCGTGCTGGTTTCAGATCTCTCAGGCCGCGCGAACCTACTGGTCAAAGCTCGCGAGTTGGGACTCCGTCTGGACGAATCAGAGCAGGTACTGGCGGAACTGAAACGACTCGAGCACGACGGCTTTGAGTTCGAAGCAGCGGAAGCGAGTTTCGAGCTACTGGTTCACCGGCTCCGTAGTGCCCCCGAACCGTATTTCGAACTGCTGGGATTTCGCGTCATGGATGAGCACCGCGGAGCTTTGATGCCGATGAGCGAAGCGACCGTCAAGATCAAGGTCGGAGATCGTGTGGAGCACACAGCGGCGAGCGGTAACGGCCCGGTCAATGCACTGGATCAGGCGCTACGTCGCGCCCTGGAAAAGTTCTATCCCATGCTCGGAGACGTGTATCTGGTGGATTACAAGGTACGCGTCATCAGCGGGGCGCTTTCCGGCACGGCCAGTTTGGTGCGCGTGCTGATCACTTCAACCGATGGAAACACGACGTGGGGCACCGTCGGCGTCTCGGCCAATATCGTCGAAGCCAGCTGGCAGGCGTTAGTCGATTCGGTCGAATACAAGCTGATGAAGAATGGAACGAAAGCCAGGACTGAGGTCGAGAGTCAGAAGCCAGGGGTCAGAGAACGAGATGGGGTAATCTGCGCGTGACGCCAACTCTCACGGCACGTCGCTCAGGACCACGCGTCCGGTTTGTCTTTGGTGTCGTAAAGGCGGCTCTCCTTCCAGTTCCCATCGCCCAGGAATCCGAGTGTGGCACAAACTCATGGGCCGCGTGCTTGCGACTAGAAAGATCGCCGCTCCTTTTCTGCGCTTGTTAGGTCGCGGTAAAAGGTGAGTGAGTTCCGATCCAGATCGTAGAGAGCGAATTCGCGCGTTCCCCACGGGGTATCGCGAACGCCATTGGGAGTGCATTCGATCCCGCGCTGGCGGTATTCGTTGAAGAGCGCGTCTGGGTCCTCCACGAGAAAGCGCAGTCGGATGGTTCCCATTTCGTGCTCGAACTGAAACTGCATGTGGAGCTCGACCCCGTCGCGCCGAAAGCCGACGTAGTTCGGGGGATCAGCTTTGTCTCCAAAAGCCAGTTCGAAACCGAGTAGCTCCGTATAGAAGGTAATCGCTCGTTGGATGTCCCGTGTGCCGAGAATTGGGTGTGTCGCCTTAAACATTGCGGGCTCCGAATTGGTGGTGGCGGCCGATTAGACGGGCTCAGGCTTCGAAAAGTGAGCCATCGCACCTCGAATAGACTTTACTCCGCGCCATCATCCGCCCAACGGTTGAGTTCAGGTGGTCGCGCAATCTGGTCCAACATCGAATGGACCACGCAAGTTAACAAACGAACTGTCGCGGCTCACCTGGAACGACGGATTGGGTCGACCTCGGATAGAACGACGCGACCGATTATCGGCCCTCCCGCAAGCACGGCGCAAGTTCCGGCAGGTTGCATCACCAATATTCAACCCGAATGGCGCATTGAGCGTTGCCACTCGTTCAAGCGAAGCCATCGCAACACGCGCGACCCAACGGCAGAGATCAGCGGGCGCGGCCTGTAACATTCGTGATAATCGAAGCATCAGGATGGCCACGTTCACCTGCATCGCGTGTTAGGCTGACTCCATGTACTGACTCAGTTTTTATTGGCGGCTGCTTCCGACCTCAGCCAGCATTTCCTGGGGCTCTGATTTAGCAATGAGCCTACAGCCGAAACGATGAAAGCTACCGCAATCATTAGCTCTGGCGGCGGAGATTCCCTTACCTCGGAGTTGAGAAAATCCTCCTAGCGATCGAGCGGATATCAGTAATGCGGGAGCCACTTCCCCTCAAGTGCCGCACGAATGAGCGTTCCAGCATATGCATTATCGACGCTCGTTGGAGTAGTGAAGGTCATACCGTGTCGCCAACTCGCCGGTGCCTCAGCGTGAACGCCGGAGAGGATCACCCATCCTTTTCCGGACATTCCTTCTACAATGGCGGGGGTCCCATCAGGGTACTTAGCGACAACCGCACCCCAGCCAGTAAGCTGCGGGCCATCTTCCCAGTACTGATCGAGCGTTCCTAATCCGGCATCGGCAATCGGCACCGCTGCCTTGTGGATACCCCGATTTACGTCGGCATAAAACTCGAACCGCACACCATTGGTCAGATTCAGACCGTTGTCGTGGTAGATGGAATCTCCGCCCAAAATAGCTCCCGCGCAGATTCCAAGATAGTTCAAACCACTCCCTACGGCATTGTGAATGTTCGTGATAGTGCTCGACTCCAGGCTGTTGCCCATGGTAACGATATGTCCGCCGGGAACAATCAGCAGACGATAAGCCCTGAGCCGTGATTCACTCATGTCGTTCATTTGCGAGGAATCCGCAGTCGAATAATTCAGATGATGTTCATTCAAGATCATCTCGACCGCCGTGACATCATTGGGAGACGTGCCGGTTCCGTTGAATAGGAGAATGGGCGGTACCGTGTTCGATGTCAGAGGGATGGCAGATTCGCCCGCGTTCTTGCAGCCAGTCACAGCAACCGCAATCAGAGCGATATAAGCGATGAGGCGACTCTCTTTCATTAGCTGGTAACGCCAGTCAGATGTACTTTGCGAGAGCGGGCCGCCCGTCCGCATGCCGGCATTGCAGAATCTCGAAGCCATCGGCCGGCTAACGGTGGAGCAGTTGACCGGGCCGCCGCCAAAATGAAAGAACGCTCCGGAAGCGAGATCAGCTTGATGACAGAGTCGAACGAATTGTTCGCCAGCGTTCTATGAATTGAGCGGTTGCCGCGCATAGGCTGCTTTGAGCGATTTGGACGGGGCTGCCAAAGCGAGGTTCACACGCACGACAGCCACGCACGGCGCTCGGGACCGGCCTCACAACAAATAGACCACCTGCGTCTCGAGCTTCGTGGTGTCGTCGGTCCAATCGCCGTAGATTTCCCACGAGCACCCGCCGAACGCGCGACCGGTCGCCGCGCGCCACGAATGGATCGCATCATATGCGGCAGCAAGTTTGTCATAGCTACCGACATGCGTGGTCATGGCGACCTCACCTGCGGGCGTCTCTGTACAGATTACCTCGCCTTCGCCCTCAAAGGGCCGAATGACCTGAACGCCGAAGTCAATTTCCATCACTGCATCACGATGGGCGGGATGATGGTAGAGGAAGCAATTATGGCCGTCGGCTCGCAGGCCTTTATGGCCGCCGAGGAACTCCCAGACGAGATCAAGCGCCGGCTTCCAGATACGGCCAACATCTCGACTGAGCGCGCGCCGCCGCACCGCGGCGAGCGGCTGCGCGCTGACGGTTTTGGTGACCACCTGATAATTCATCAACGTTCCCTCTTTGCTCTTTCAATTTGGGCAACGAGAGCGATCGAACGGCAGAGAAGTTGACGCGGCGCGATTTCATTCAAGCATCGCCGCACCAGTCATCTTACGAAACTTGCTCCCGCTGCTCGCGTCCCAACGATTTGTTTTGCCCGAGCGGAGAGCAGCATCTATTTCAGCGATCAGATCTCCGTAAGTTCCACCGGCATTCTGTTGCATTGCCAAACATTTCTGGAGCAGAATCGACGCGCTCGCTTGAGATCTCAATTTCGCAATGGTTCTTGCAGTTCTACTTGTGGAGATATACGATGCCGCGTGCGGACAGTGAACCTACGGTTCGTTGCCCCGATCAATTCTTGATGTAATTCAGCCAGCTTCGTGACGGGAATCTTCGTCACCCGACGGTCATAGGTCATTAACCCGTTAACTTCGCCTTCCACATCGGTGAGTTGGGTATAAACAGCCGCCGAAAGACCGCGCCAAATGAACGGCCGGAGCTTTCGGATTAGCTCTGCATAGTGCTGCTCAAGTTCCGCCGCGTTCCCGTATTCGCGATAGCCCCAACTCTTCTGCTCCTGCCACAAGTGTCCCACGATCGGAAGACCCAATCCACCGAATTCGCCAAGGACCATGGCCTGTTTTCGTCCGAACAGTTCGGGGCGGGGCATAACGGGGTCCGGGTAATTGTGTAGATCAATGATATCTCCTGAATCGGTAAAATTTCCGCCACTGGCGCCATCAATCAACCGAGTCGGATCATATTTCCTGGTCCAAAGAACAATCTCATCTGTTTTAAATTGTCCCCAGCCTTCATTGAAAGGAATCCAAACGACGATGCACGGGAAGTTGTAGTTAGCATCAATGATCGCCTTCCATTCTATCTTGTAAATCCGCTCTGACATCTCGCTGCGCGCTCTATCCGTCGCCGCACCGAGAATGCCCGGTCGAATGTCCCAGTGGTTTCCTAAATCGCCGCTCGGCATGTCTTGCCAAACCAGAAGACCTAAACGGTCGCAGTAGTAGTACCAACGCGCCGGTTCAACCTTGACATGCTTACGAATCATGTTGAAACCCATCGCCTTTACTGTTTCCAGATCGCGCCGCATGGCTTCGTCCGTGGGAGCGGTGTATAAACCATCCGGCCACCAACCTTGATCCAACGGGCCATATTGAAAGACAGGTTTGTTGTTAAGCAGAATGCGCTGAATGCCGAAGGCGTCCCGAGCCTTTGAGATCTCGCGCATCGCAAAATAACTCTCTACTTCATCAAGCACTTTACCTCGACGTACTACGGCAAGATGCAGTTGGTACAAAAATGGATTGACCGGTGTCCACAACTTGGCGTTCTTAAAAGGCAAAACTACCGTCCGACCGGTGACTAGCCGTTCGGCTACTCTGTGATCATCGTCCCAGGCGGAGACCCGTAAAGCATCGCCCGGCTCGGCATTCTCTATGTTTGCCGTGATTATCAGCCTTCGTTGATTGAGGTCAGGAGTATTTCGCGTGGAGACGATGTAGGTGGCGGGCACGACTTCCAGCCAGACCGTCTGCCAGATACCGGTCACCGCCGTGTACCAGATGCGGTTTGGCTTGCTCACCTGCTTTCCTCGAGGCTGCGGGCCTTCATCGGTGGGATCCCATACGGCCACCAGCAGCTCCTGAGTGTTTCCGGATTTCAAAACGGCGGTTATGTCGAAGGTAAACGGATCGTAACCGCCTTCGTGTCGCCCAACCTGTTTTCCGTTCAGGATGATCTCAGCCTGCCAATCGACCGCGCCAAAATGGAGCAGCAAGTGCTCTCGATTTGAAAGTTGCGGGGCTGCAAAACTGCGGCGATACCACAAACGCTCATTCGCCCTGACGCGACGCTGCACACCAGAGAGATGCGACTCAATTGGGAAGGGGACTAAGATCTTGCCGTCAAAGGTTTCCGGCGGTGTTGTCATCTCTTGCGGTCGCACGGCGTAGTCCCATGCGCCGTTAAGATTGATCCAGCCATCTCGTTGAAGCTGCGGACGAGGGTACTCAGACCACGGGGCGGCGCGATCAATTTGCGCAGTCCATGGCGTCGATAGCTGGTCCGCAGATATATCTTGTGCATTGACCGCTGGCGCGACGGTCGCGAGGGAAAGCAACGCCAGGACGATGGAAAGTGCGAGAACTTGGATCATATTGTGGACGGCGCCTTCCCTGCTTCGCTGTCGATACACCGCGCGCACGTGTCAAATTTAGTTTCAACCGCTTCGCTCGCCCAGAGTGACTCGGCGACCTTCTTCGATTGCCTTATTCGCGAGGCAGACGCTGACGGCCGACGCGCGGCCGACTCGCTCGTCCGCGAAGGGTCGCGTGTTGTTGCGTAAACTTTCGATGAATGACCGGCAGGCGAGAAGATTTGGATTGCCTTCGGCGCCTTCGGGGATCTTGACCTGGCTGCCTGGGCCGCGATATGGCATCTCGCCGCGGGTGCGATAAGTCGCGCCGGTGGGCACGCCTCGTTCAGTAGTGGCCTCGGGTACCGGCGACGTGGCTCGTTTGGGTTCGTAGAAAAAGAGCGCGTCCTCCATCGTTACTTCGACGCTGCCGTCTCTACCGTAGATCCAAAGTTCGGCTCCCACCTTTGCGTTATCAGTGATTGAGCTGAAAACGAAAGTGCGCCCGCCAGGATAGCGAAATATGATCTGGACGTTGTCGTTAGTCTCACGCCCATCACGGTATGTGTCGATCCCGCCGCTGCCCACGACGGATTCCGGTGTGGCGCCAAAGAGCCAGTTGGCAAAGTCGATCAGATGCGAACCAAGCTCGGCCGTGAGCCCGCCCGAATATTCTTTGTACATTCTCCAGTTGATGAGTCGCTCGAATTTTGGATCCGGCACGGGCCGCCGCCAATTCCCGTTGCGATGCCAGTAACCGTATATGTGAGTGACGTTTCCGATCTCACCTTTGCCGACGCGCTCGATGACCTGTTGGAACCAGGGCGCGTAACGATATTGATGGCCTACTTGAAAGTGTTTGCCGCTGCGTCGAACCGCTTCGACGATCTTTTCGCAATGCTCGATGGTGAAGCCCATCGATTTCTCGCCGTAGACAGGCCGGCCACTTTGCAGCGCCGCGACGACATGCTCGGCGTGGAAGCTGAGCGGCGTGGCGACTATTACTGCATCGACATCGTGGGCCTCCAACAGGCGACGATGATCGCGATAGACCGGAGTATCCTCGCCGGTAATCTTTCGCGCGGCAGCAAAGCGCGGTTCATAGACATCGCACAGTCCCGTCATGCGCACACCCGGCACGCGCAAGAAGTAGCGCATCAACTCCTGGCCGCGGCTGCCGGGACCAATAATGCCAAGTCCGATCTGGTCCGATGGCGCGACCCTTCGCATCGCGCCCGTCTTGCCGAGGCCACGACCGATAACCGCGGCGCTCAGCGTGCCGGCTGAAAAAGCTTTTACGAAATCCCTTCTCTTCATCTGTTCTCCGTCTTAGTCTGCTTTAATCCTGCTTGCTGCTTAGGCCAACGAAATTCGAGGACTCGTGCTGCTCCCGCTCGGTCGGTTACAAACACTGCGGCGCTTCCCGCAATCTTATCGAGCAGTCGTGCCGACTGTTGCGGACCCATCACGAAAACCGCGGTTGAGAGCGCATCGCTGTCGGTTGCTTCCGGCGTGATGACCGTTGTTTGCAGCATTCCTTCCACCGGACGGCCCGTTCGCGGGTCCATGATGTGGCAATAGGTACGGCCACCGAGCCGGAAAAACTTCTCGTAACTGCCGGAAGTCGAAAGTGACTGATCCTTCAACCAGACCGTCGCGAGGATGCGCGTGCGATCCAGCGGATCCGGCACGCGCACAGACCATCCAGCTTTTTTCGGAGGCGCGCCAATCGCATAGATGGTGCTCGAGCCGGAGCTGATCAGCGCGGCCTTCACTCCAGCTTCGCGCAGCAACTGCGCGACCCGATCGATCGCGTATCCTTTTCCGATTCCTCCCAGGTCGAGCTCTAAACCGCGCTTGAGAAAATATACAGAGCGCCTTCGGTTGTCGAGTCGCACGTCCTGCCAACCAGTTTGAGCGCGCGCGTATGCCAACTCTTCATCGGATGGATAATGACCTGCGCCGCGAAAAAAGCCCCACGCCTTCATCAACTTTCCCACCGTAACGTCAAAGGCGCCGTCGGTGCGTTCGCTGTAATCGAATGATCGTGTCAGCAAAGCAAAGACTTCCGGGTCGGTAATGACCGGAGCGTCGGCCGCGTTTCGGTTGATGCGCGAAAGCTCGCTGGAAGATCGATAGTTGCTCAAAGCCTCCTCGACTCGTTCAATCTCGTCGAAGGCGGCTTCGAATACTTCGGAGGCTTGTTCGCGGCTGAGCGCATAAAGATATATCTCGAAAGTCGTCCCCATCGCCGGCCGCGATTCGCAAAAGAGCTGATCGGAGGCGCTAAGCACGACAGACTTAGCACTAACCTGCTGGGAAAAGAGGACCGCGAGAAGAATTGGGAGCGATCGTAAGACGTGGCTTGCTCGCCTGACAAATCTCGGTTTCGCAAGCCGTGGCGGATCAGCGCGCTCGACGGATGGCGACAAATTGAATTTCGTCGAACACCGCTTGCTCATCACTCATTGCCTTGTCATTTAATTTATTGTGAGTGGGAATGCCCATCTTCTTCGAAACTTTCTCGGCTTCACTTTGCGACAGAGCGCGGATGCGAATATTTCGAAACGAGACCGCATTGTGATCGCCCTGAAGACGCAGGGGCCCTGGGGCATCAGGCCGTTTGCTGGCCGCGCCTGTGCCCATTGGACCGACATCGACATTATCCAGTACCTTTTTCCCATTATGAATGACGGTCAGATGTTTGCCGATGAAAGTGATATCGAAAGTCTGCCATTCGCCGGCGGGCTTTGAGGCGTTGACCGCGGGAGCAATGCGCCGGTAAAGCGCGCCGCAACCAGAATCAACTGGAGGTTTTCCGTAGCTGTTGAAGATTTGTATCTCGTACTTGTCGCGCATGTAAACGCCGGAGTTGCCGTCTCCCTCGCTTACTCTGAATTCCACGTGCAACTGGAAGTCGTAGTATTCGGCGTCGGTCTGAATGTCGGTGCTGGGAGGCGTGTTGACATAGATTCCGCTCTCAACTTTCCAGCCATTGGGACCTTTGGGATCGCGCAGATGCCATCCCGTAAGGTCGTGGCCATTGAAAAGAGGAATCCAGCGTCCCTTGGTGTGAGCCAATAGACCGCCTGTCATGCAGACGCAAACGAAGAGGATGGCAATTAAGATGAATGCTCGCATCGTGTCGGTTACTTAGTGTCGTGTACCAGCTAACTCTTTACAGCTTCGCGCTTGATTCACAGCTCCGTCAGGAGCCTTTATAGAACCAACTTTACCAATGACGAATTCAGCTCCTTTAGAAGCACAACGCTAGGGCCGTAAAGCCTCACCCATTACGCTCGTAAAGGAGCTAAACCGTAAGTTGGATGGCGGACCTATAAACATCGCGCCCCTAGGCGGGGCACAGAGTTCCGCAGAGAAAAACGCCCGCGTGCCGGTGAGGAGCTACACCGTCGTCAGTTCTCTCTTGACTGCTTCCAGTGTGACGCGCTCAGTGCGACGGTAAGCGAGATTGGCCATGTGTGCGGCCACGGCTGAACGGTAGCCAATCTCAACCGGCGCATTCGGCTCTTTGCGTGAACGAATGCAATCGATGAAATTGGCCATGTGATTCACGTCACGCGTCTGTCCCTCGGCTGCCGCCCCGTTGGGCCGGTTCACTTTTTCCGGAAAATACCAGAGACCGGTTTGAGATTTGCCGGTGACCATATCGGTTGCGCCTGCCAAACGCTCGATGGTGCCATGCGAGCCCAGATAGCGCTCGCCCAAACCGTAATGGCTGTTGCTGAACGTCGATTGCCAGGTTACGGTGAGATCGTTGGGAAAGTCCAAAGTTACCGCGATCGTGTCCGGCACTTCCCGTCCGTCCTTTTCAGAAAAGACGCCGCCAGACATGTAAGCGGAGGTGGGCAGCGGCAGATCGAGCGTGCGAATGATCAAGCCGATCTGGTGGACCATGTTCTCGGTCACGTTGCCGCCCGAAAACTCCCAATAGAGCCGCCAATTAATGAACTTGTACGGATCGAAAGGCCGGGAGTGTCTTCCATTCAGGAAGAAGTTCCAGTCAACATTCGCTGCCGTGCAGTCGGACGGGACTGAACGCACCCATTGTCCTTTGCCGCGCGGGGTGTTCCGGCTCATCCAGGACTCGACGTGTGTGATCTTGCCGGCCAGGCCGTCCTTGATCCACTGCTTGGCGTCGAAAAGTGGTCCTGAGCTTTGATGCTGTTGTCCGACCTGGATCACGCGGTCAGATTTGCGCGCGGCATTGCGACAACTTTCCGCCTCTTCGATGGACCAAGTCATGGTTTTCTCGCAGTAGAGGTCTTTGCCCGCCGCGATCGTATCCAGAAAGTGTCGCGCGTGGATGTGAAGCGGCGAAGCGACGATCACCGCATCGACGTCTTTCAAGTCCAGCAACCTTCGATGATCACTGAATGTCTTGACGGCGGGCGCGAGTTGTTTGGCTTCAGCATGTCGCCGGTTATAGACATCAGCGACAGCGACAAACTCGACGTTCGCGAGCTTGAGCGCCTCGCGCATATCTTCCTGACCACGACTACCAAAGCCGATCGCGCCAAGACGCACGCGATCGTTGGCTCCGAGCACGCGGCTGGTCGGAAATATTGCTATGGCCGCTGCGCTTGCCGCGGCCCCTTTCAGAAACTGTCTCCGTCGGATGTCTTTCATCATTTCAGTCCTTCGGCGTGGCGAATCTAGAAAGTCAGTCTGGCGCTCAAACGCACCAATCGCGATGAGCTGGCCACACCGTTGATTTGGCCGAACGTATTGCTGGTGACGCTGGTGTTAGGATTATTAAAGTTCGGGTGGTTTAGGGCATTGAATATATCAGCCCGGAGCTCGAAGCCAAACCGCTCCCTAAACTTGAACGTCTTAAAGATCGAACCATCCAGGTTGAGCCAACCCGGTCCATTAATCCCTGAGCCGTTACGCGTCAAGGTCCCGAACGGAGCATACAGAACACCGTTTGGACCAGTGAGAGTCGCAGCGGGTGTTGAATAAATCGAGGGGTCGAAATAGAGCTGGCCCGGTCCGGTGTTATCCAGAATTCTGGGAGTGCCATTTACGTTCGCGCGCTGAGTATTACCGGGGGCATGCAGCAGCGTCCCGCTGGTCGTGATGTCGAGCGGTGTACCCGACTGTCGCGAGAAGATGCCTGACAACTGCCAGCCATCTAGCGCTTGCTTGGCCCAGCCGTGCATATGGCTGGCGAAAGGTACGGCCCAGACAAAGCTCTGAACGAAGGAGTGGGTCCGGTTATAGCCGGCTGGCCCAAGGCTTCGGTGAAGATCAGCGGGAGTGCTGATGTTATTGCTTTCGTCGTCATAATTAATTGCGCGCGACAGGGTGTAGCTGGTTGTCAGAAGCAGACCCCGCCGCAAACGCCGATCAACTTTAACCTGGAGAGCGTTATAGTGGTGGGTGTTAACTGGAATCCAGGTAGTGACCGAGGCAGTACGGCCGTACAGTGGGAAGAGCGGCCGAGCATTGTTATCACTGGTAGACGTAACCGGAGCTCCGAGGGTGTTCGCAGCGTTGAGATCCAGCCGATCCACGATCCCGCGGCCGACGTTGCCGACGTAGGCGGCCTCGCCGGTGAACCCCCACCACAATTCGCGCTGAACGGCTATATTCCACGAATGAAGTCTGCCCTCTCTCAGGTTAAACGGTACGGCGAACAACGACGCGCTCTTTAGCACGGCATTGCTGCCATCAATGATCCCGTTAGGGGGAATCGTAAAGAAAATCTTGTCAGGGAAGCCCGACGCCATATTTACTACCGGGCACGCGGTTGTGCCACAACTTGTAGTCGGCAAAAAGCTATTCGGTGCGGTAAAGGCATTGTTCTGTTTGACCGGGAAGTTAAACGCATAGCTGTTATCTGGAAAAGGAATGATAGTCGTTCCAAATCCGACGCGTGCGACGGTCTTATCATTCAGGCGATAGGCGAGTCCGAAGCGTGGGGCGAAGTTTTTCCAGGTGGACTTTACGTTCGCCGAATTAGAGATGTTTCCATATCCGGAGACCAAAGCCGTGTTGGTAGCCGGATCGTAGTTCGACAGGCCGCCTTTACCTACGATGCCGACCAACGCTGTGTAGTATTCGTGACGCAGCCCGAGAGTGACAGTCAGCTTCTTGCTGGCCTGCCAACGATCCTGAAAGAAACTAAAAAACTCCTTGTGTGTTGTGCCGGGCGTGTCAAGGACTTTGACGTCGCGACCCACACTGTTGGGCAAGTCAAGCAAGAATGACGCAAACGCGTTCGCCAAGCCGTTCTGCGCCGCAGTATCACTCGGTATGGCCGTCCGATTGCCGTTAAAGTCGAAGTGCCCGCGGACTCCACCGTTGTCCTGGATTTGCAGCAGGAAGTCTCGGTTCTTGCGGATCTCTTCGCCAAACTTGAACGTATGGTTGCCGTGAGTCTTTGTGATGATGCCGGAGCCAACGTAAGTAGTCTCGCCGCGATCCCACGGCAGGCTATTTGAAAAGCCCAGTACGGGCCCTGAGAAACCGCTGATGTTGAGCTGCGTGAGACCGCTCGAGAAATCGTCGGTATTGACATTCTTGATGCCAACCTCCTCAGAGGTTTTCAGTCCATGTCCCTGAGAAATCGCGACGTTGTGATACCAACTAATGCCGAACCTGCCCTCGAATACCAAGGTGCTGCTGAACGTGCGGGTATAGTTCGCGGCTGTGCTGATTGTCTTTTGAGTCCCGCTGCCGGCAAAACCGCCGTTAGCAGGCCCGCCGTAAATGCCGTAAGTACCCGGATCAAATACTTTAGGGCGCTGGAAGCTGAAACGGTAAGAGAGATTGTTCTTGCCGTTAATCTGATAATTTATCTTCGTGTCGAAGGCGTGCGTCTTTTTTACACGCACTTCGGGGAAGACAAAGTTACTTTGTGCGAAACCTGCCGGAATGTTAGGTCCGGGGAGGAAGGCGAGCAACTTTGTGGCAATGGCGCTGATGCGATTAGGGCAGATTACATTCAGGACTCCGTTGCAACTGATCTGCTGGCGCCCGCTACCGTCAGGATTACCGGTAGCTGGATCGTAGATCTTAGTGGGCGCGTTGCGGAAGTCACCGGTATACCACTCTTTGTATGGAACTGTGTGCCGGTTGATGATGCCCAACTCATCAGTCGTATATTGGTAGTCACCGAAGTAGAAGATTTTGTTCTTCTTAATTGGTCCGCCGATGGTCGCGCCGAATTGCCGGTAATGCGTTGGAGCCTTGGTACCGGTGAAGTAATCGCCCGCCAGCAGGTTGTCATTATTGCCAAAAATGAAGGCGCTGCCGTGGATCGCATTGGTGCCCGATTTGAGTGTCACCGTGGAAACGGCGCCGCCGGCGCGGCCAAGTTCAGCATCGAAATTGCTCGTTGCTACGCTGACGCTTTCAATGGAATCAGCCGAAGGGATGAGCACCTGTAGGAGTCCAGTCTTTTCATTGTCATCTATGCCCTCAATCTGGAAATTATTTGAGAGGCGTGAATTGCCATTCACTTTAGATTCCAGACTGTCCTGTGAATTGAAGAATTGTGAGTGAGGCCGCGTCGGTCGTGTACTACCCGGTACCAGCAACATCAGCCCCTGAAAATTTCGATTGAAGCCGAGGGGTAAGTCCGAAACTTGTTTACTCTCAATAGTCCTACTGATGTCGGCGCGATCGGTCTGCAGCGGCGTCTCTTCTGCTGTCACCGTGACCTGTTCTGAGACGGCGCCTGGCTCAAGTCTTATATCCGTGCGCGTCGTGTTGTTTACTAAGACGTAGATATCTGTCTGCAGTACTTTCTTAAAACCAGCACGCTCAACTTCTATTGAATACTTGCCCAGAGGAAGTTTGTCGAAAACGTAGTTCCCACTTTCGTTTGTGTCCGCTGAGTGTTTGATATTCGTGTTGACCTCGGTAGCGGTAACCGTGGCCCCGGCAACTACAGCGTTATCAGGGTCAGTTACGGTGCCCAGCAGAGTTCCGGTAACCGCTTGGCCATATGCCATGCGTGTGCAAGTTAGATGGCACAGAGCAACTGTTAGAAGCAGGGTGAACGTCAATTTTGGCAGGTGCCTTGTTAGTTCCTTCATCATCGACTCTCCTCCGTAATTTTGGATAGGGACGGCAACTCGCGCTAGAACGAGCTGGAGATTACCCAGCCCACTGGTGTCCACGGCGACACCGCTCGTCCGGCCGAGTGCTAATCGCTTTAACAGAAGCTGTGCAATAAGGCGCAGGAAGGTAGCCGCCCGAGACGTCGCGACAGAATCGTCCGGACATTCTTTCGCGGCGCCACAGTTACGCTGCGGCGCAAAGGTCAACGGCGAGTGATTTGGAAACCAGTTTAATTCCAAATCGTCGTGCACATCGCTTAAATTTCTCGCGCCGAACCAGAAAATTTGAACCTTGAAAGATAAAAAATGGCGTGGTACTCGCTTGGCACTTGGACTGTCCAACTCGTCCGGAAACGCTTATATACCCGTTGTCTCGAACGTGTCAACAAGAAATTGTACGATGATCCAATAAGATGGAGACCGGTGCGGCGAGACCTGCAATGAGGTCACTCAGCCTGCGGAACGCGTTGAACGAGACTGACAGGTTTACCGAGGCGCGCTGACTCGTATATCGCCTGAACAAGTTCCAGGGAGCGCCGTCCTTCATGTCCATCACAAATCGGTTTGCCGTTGGTTTCGATCGCTCTCAGAAAATCTTCCACAATGCGCTGATGGCCCGTTACATCTGAAACTACCGGAGACGTGACGTTAGCGTTGTCGCTTGCTTTGGGCAGTGGACCGATCTCTGATAGTGGCTCTCGCAAGTCGGCTGCGACGATCCGGTCGTGTTCAAGAATTATTGTACCTTCCGATCCGGTCAACTCAAGGCGACGAGGATAGCCTGGATAGACGGATGTTGCTGCTTCCAAAGTACCTATAACTCCATTACAGAATTCTAACGTGGCCACCACCGTGTCCTCTGCTTCGATGGGATGGAGTGCGGTGACCGTTTTGGCATACACCCGGCGCACGTCGCCGAGCAACCACAGCAACAGATCAAGCGTGTGTACTCCCTGATTGATTAGTGCGCCACCGCCGTCCATCGCGTAGGTGCCGCGCCAGCGAGAACCGCTGTAGTATTCCGGCGAGCGGTACCACTTCACTCGGGCAGACACCAGGTGCAGTTTTCCTAAACGGCCGATCTCAATCAGTTGTTTGAGATCAGTGATGCCAGGCGCGACGCGATCCTGAAAGAACACTCCCAGCTTTACGCCGGCGCGCTCGCACTCCGAGATGAGCGCATCCGCCCGCTCGAGGTCAATGTCCAAGGGCTTCTCAACCAGCACGTGCAGGCGATGCCGAGCCGCCGCGATTCCCTGCTCAGCGTGCAAGCCTGAAGGGCTGCCGATTACCACCATGTCCAATGGCTTGTGATTAAGGAGAGCCTCGAGCTCTGCGTAGACTTTGCCACCGTAGAGTTGCGCCAGCCGCTCCGCTTTGTCCTGATTCTGTCCGTACACGGCTGGGATTTGGGCGCCTTCAATTTGTTGAATCGCTCGCGCGTGAGTCTCGCTAATATTTCCACCGCCGATGATGCCCACATTAATCATCTAAGAATCTCCGGTGCCGACAAGCTGGTTGTCTAGCTCAAGACTTCGATTGAGATAATCTCAGACGGTGCGTGTCGGTAGGATTCACTACAGGACAAGAATAAGTCGGAATGTTCTTCCCGCCTCAAAGCGTGCCCGCACGACGCAGTAGATCTTTCATTCCGGCCATGCTCTGTCGTGAAGACTCTTCAGGCGCGCCCGCGCCGCGCCAGTGTGTCTCCAGACTTGCGACGCCGCGATAGCCATCCTTTTTGAGCGCGCGATATTGTCCAACCCAGTCAATAATCCCGCCGCCCATCTTCATCCATTCATACTTGTCGCCATTGCGAACGACATCTTTGCAGTGCAGATAGCCGATGCGATTTTTCGGGAGATGGGAATAACCGTCAGGATAAGCAATCTCGCCGCGGCTGGCGGCATTACCTGCATCCCAATTCAATTTAAGGTTTGGCGATCGGACGGCATCCAGCGTTCGCCGAGCTTCAGCGCCGGTTGCCGTGTTACAGGCGCCTTCGTTCTCGAGCAACAAAGTAACGCCGCGCTTTTCAGCTTTCTTCGCAGCTTCCATCAATTTTGCGTCTATCGCCGCGCGGTATGGTTTCTGATCGTCCAGCCGCCAGAAATCGAAGATGCGAATGCGATCAACCTGAAACGCCCGCGTCAGTTCGAAGCCACGCTCAAGTAATTCATCCTGCTGTTCGAAAGTGAAGTCCGCGTTGAACTGATCGCGCTTCGGGCTGAACTTAGAAGTGGGCGCACCTGACCAATCAACTTTGAAGATCGGAGAGGCAATCGATGAGACGCGCAGCTTGTACTTTTCCAGAATCCGTCGCGCTTCCGCGATTTCCTTCGCGTCGAGGCGCATGATGTTCTTACCCCACATGGCTCGAATCTCGATAAACTGAAGACCGAACTCTTTCGCGGCAACTTCGCACGCGTGACCGAAGTCCTGAGTGATTTCGTCGTTGATTACGGACAGTTTGAAGGTTGGCATGTCAGTAGAAATCAGCCACAGAGACGTGGAGACACCTGAGAATTTGAAACAGCCTGTACTTTTCTGATGGATGCTTTCCCGGTGACTCCGTGCGTCTGTAGCGTGCGTTTAGATCTTCAGCTTCAATTTCTCTTCAACATATGCCTTGCTGATCTCCGCACACTCTTTTGGCGTTTTTGACTTGTCCGGCACGCTGTCTAATTCGATTACCGCCCAACCACGGAACTGCACCTGCTTCAGGGCGGCGAACACTGTCGGAAAATCAACGCGGCCGCGGCCGAGTTCGACCCACCGATAACCATGACCACGGTCATCATTCGTCGCCAAATTCTCTACATCTTTGATGTGGAGAAAAAGCAGCCGATCGCGATACTGGCGAATCGCGCGCGCAGGATCGCCGCCACCTTGCTGATAGTGGCCGGTGTCGAGCTCAAGTTTGACGTAACGCGAGTCGACGGCGTCTATGATCCGATCAACTTCATCCGGGGCTTCACCGAGGCTCCCCATGTGATTGTGATAGCCGACGGGCACTCCCAGATCGACAGACCGCTTACCGATCTCAGTCAGCACTCGTCCGAGCTTTTTGAAATCGTCGGCCTCGGGCTTTCTATCTTTGGGCCGCGCTGAATCAGTCACCTGCAAATAATGCCCGGCAACATCGTGAACAAACCTCGCATTTCGAACGTGCTTTGCAATTTCGTCGCTCTCTGATCCTGACGCGATGCGAACTCCGCCGCTTGAGAGCGCGACCATTTCCAGACGGTTTTCGTCCAGCAGATCGCGCAAGGCTTTCGGCCGATCACCAAAGTCTTTCAAGATGTTGCTACGCAACTGAATGCCGCGGAAACCCAGTTCGGAAATCTCCTTGATGGCTTGGGCATCGTTTCCGTTCCAGGTAATCGCCGCATAGCCAAACCGAATCAATCCAGGCGCTGGCGTAATCGGCCGACTAAAATAAAAAAGATCGACCGGTGGATAGAGAGGTGTCGGTGCGATGGTGCGCGAAAGCGCTTTCGTTGGCAGCGCAGACGCCGCTGCCACGCTTCCCAACCCGATAATGAAGTGACGACGAGAGATCGACATGTGATACGTTTTCTTGCCAACTAACTGACAAGAGGTCCGGCAACCGGACCGCTAGTCTTGTTCAGTCCGTGAACTTAGTCAAGAAACATTTTTCCACGAGCATTTGGCGGCGATGTTAATTGGTCGACGGTATTGAAGCCACAGTCATCAGCGAATGCTCAAATACCAATGCCGACAGCGACGGACACCGGCGGCGCAACTTTCGAATGTCGTCAATCTCCGGCGTCAGTTACGAGTCCGTTCCAGGACCACTTCGGGATATGCAAACCGTCGGGCACATCCTCAGCGGACTCGTGGTAACGATTCATCGTGATCGTCGTAGCCCACGCGAAGTAATCGTGGAGTACACTTCGGAGGCGCTCGTCACGATCAAGGCCGACATCTTCCAGCGCCTGATCGAAACAGGAGATCGCCCGCCTATCCATCTCTTCGTGCGACCCGTTCCCGCTGTGAATCCGCACGACGGAGGTCTCATTACCATAGCGGTCAGAGTACATCGCCGGGCCACCGAGTGCTTCCGCCCAGTACGCGGCCAGCCGCTCTGTGTGTTGCGGGTGAAATCCATGACTGAAGGCATGGCTAACTACTTCGTCCTCGAGCACTCGCTTGTGCCACGCGTGGGCCAACTTCAGGATTGCGTCGATACCGCCTGTCGCTTCGTAGATCGTTTGGCTGGTTTCTGTGTTCATTCGCGAATTATGCAACTTTTCGACAGTTGCGACGACTAGAGTTTATTTGCATAAGGCAGTAACAAGCGTTGGTGGGACCAGCGCTCGATATAAGTCGTTGGCGTCATTCGGAGCCAGCGGACTGTCCGTCTCCAGCCACCAATTCAGCACGAGAATGAATGTCGTAGCCAGGTAGTTCGTAAGAACTTCTCATGGCATCTTATCCGTAGGCGTTCTGCCTGCTCGAAGATAACGCCTCACATCATCGCCCACTAACAAATGTAAGGCTCTACACCGATCCCCGCGATTTCTTCAAAACTTCGTGGAACTTTTCCCCTCTCCAGACGGGATTACAAATGGCTGCCCGCATTGCGATGACTTCAAAGAGTCGACTTTCAGACAGCGAACTCCTGAAGCTCATGCTGGCAGGAAGCGAGGAAGCGCTGTCGATCTTATACGCAAGACGGCAAAGCAATGTCTATCGTTTCGCGCTGCAGATGACCGGCTCACGTGAGAGGTCTGAGGATGTCACCCAGGAGGTGTTCATGGTGCTCATCCGCAAAGGGACGACGTTTGACGAGCAACGTGGTTCGGTGAACTCGTTTCTTCTAGGGATCGCACGAAACGAGGTGCGTAAAAGGATCTCGCGCGAACGAACATTTGTTTCGCTGGATGATGAGACGGGCGAGACTTCGGTCGCTGATCAAAGCCACAACCCGATCAACTTCACCGATGAATTGGATCGTCACGAAATCATCGAGGCGGTGCGGAAAGCAGTCTTGACCTTGCCGGTTCGCTATCGTGAGGTTGTAGTCCTTTGTGACCTTCAGGAAATGAGTTATTCGGAGGCGGCGAATGTGCTGAACTGCGCGGTTGGCACTGTGCGTTCGCGTTTGCATCGAGCCCGGGCGTTGTTGCTGGAAAAGTTGCGCCCGGCAACCGAAAGTAGTTCTGCGGGTGCAACCGTAAGATCAGCGAGGTGTGTTGCATGAATTGCGAAGACTTTAACCATGCTCTACTCGACATTGCGCGCGATCAGATTTTGGAAGCGGGAGCGCGGACTGGCGCAATGGCACATGTCTCTAGTTGCGGGCGTTGTCGCGTCAGACTGGAAGACGAACAACAATTGTCCAGGCGTATGCGCGCGCTAGCTAAAGCGATGGGATCGTTAAACGCCGCACCACAACTCAGCCCACGAGTAATCGCGATGTTTCGTGATCAGTCTCGAGTTTTCGAATTTCCTCAGAAGACGCGGCGTTGGAAAAGCTGGGCGGCCGCTGCCGCGATCGTTCTGTTGGCTATCGGTCTGACAGTGCAGCTGAGGAAGGTATTCTCGACGCCTAACGGGTCTGTAGTGAGTGTGCCACCTTCAAACATTCAGGCCGGCCAGCCAGAGAAGACCCAAGGAGTCGAATTAGGTCTGCCGCTCAAGTCGCCCGCGACTTTTGTTAAGCACAAACCCAGGACCATCCCGGATCCTTCGGTTGCTTCGCGTTCGTTGAATACCAGGGGCGAACGTTCCCCACGGCCAGATACCGGGAACACCAAGAGTGAAATTGCCACAGACTTTTTTGCGGTTGGTGATACCAGCGCCTCAAGCCTTGCCGACGGCGGTCAGTTGGTGCGTGTTGAATTACCGCGTTCAGCTCTCATGCGCTTCGGGCTGCCAGTGAATAATGAGAGAGCGAATGAAAGAGTGAAAGCAGACGTCCTGGTCGGTTCGGACGGCATTGCACGCGCTGTCCGGTTCATCAGATGAAAACTTAGCATTCGATTGGAAGGGCGTCTTTTCGCCCGCTTAAAAGGAGAGGAACCTATGTCTAGAAGTGTTCTTGCCGCTTTGGTTTATGGCGCCACGCTGTTGGCTTCGGCTTCGCTGGTTTCCGCGCAGGAAAAGCGAACGATGATAGAGAGGGGTGAACGAATAGGGCCGCAAACTCAACCTGCGGGTGACAACGTGGCTTTTTTCGGCGCTGAAATGGGCTTTAGTTTTGATGGCAAGGTGGTCAAGGGTCTTCCGTTTTCTGGTCAGGCTGTCTCGGAAATGACTCAAGTACTTGGGGACGGCAACCGCATCGTGAACAAGAGCACGGCTTCCGTCTATCGCGACAAAGAAGGTCGCACCCGGCGTGAACAAACCATCGCGGCGATTGGACCGTTCGCGGGTGAAATGCCGGAATTGATTTCCATAAACGATCCTGTCGCTGGACTAAGCTATATACTCGAACCCGCTTCGCACACCGCGCGCAAGATGGCAATGGCGCAGTTTGAATTCAAATTGCAGACAAATGATGGGAAGGCTCTGCGCCTCGAGCGCGAAAAACTTCCAGAGGACCTTCCGGGAGTACCTGGGGTGCAGGTTGGCGCGCCGGGTAGTCCAGCTCCAGGACTCACCATGGAATTCCACACTCAGAATGGAAATGGCAAGGAAGAATCGCTTGGCAAGCAGTCGATCGAGGGAGTCGAAGCCGAAGGCACGCGGACAACAGTCACGAGTCCCGCAGGCGAAATTGGCAATGAGCGCGCAATCGAGATCATTTCGGAGCGTTGGTATTCGCCAGAGTTGCAAACCGTGGTAATGACTAAGCACAGCGATCCACGGTTTGGTGAAACAGTTTATCGCTTAACGAACATCAGTCGTGCCGATCCGGATGCCTCACTATTTCAGGTGCCATCAGGTTATAAGATCAAAGACGCGCCCTTGCCGCTGATGCCTTTGAGCATTCGCGTGCCGAAAGACCAGTGAACTTCGGGACACCTTGAATTATCAACGAACAAGGAAGGTGCGATTTTCGTTTCGTTTCTTAAGAACCAGCAGCAGGCAAGCTCGATGAGGCTCATGGCACCGTGAGTCCGAGCTTTCGCCACCACCAACCGGATTTTCCGGGCGATGCCGAGTCGTTGAAGGCAGGAACTCTATAAATATCGCTCCTTGATAACATCTAGGTGATGCTCAACGTGCCCAATCAAGAAATAACCAATAGCGCGCGCCGTCATTGGGTGAGTTACGATGTTGCACGGCAGCTTACTCTGAGCGTCAGTTACATGTTCATAAAGTTGCTGAGTTGAAGCACGCACAGCCTCAAATTCTGAAATCAAGCTTTGCAGGTTCCGACCTGAAACATCCACGTTCCTCGCATACAGTTCTTCTCGGCGTCCTAACGAAGCACTTGACATTGTGTCTTGTCATCAAGTATCTTGATATCAAGCTACATAAGGACCAAAGGCATGAGAAAGGAAGAAAGCCAGTGACCAAGCTTGAATCACTGTCCGGCGGCAGCGGGGTGCATGTGTTCCTCGTCCTTTGGAAAGCCGCGCGCGCGGTCGGCTCATGCGCGCAAAAGAGCATCTCGCATCTGGAAATTGGCGGCAGCGACTTTGCCGTGCTTGAGGCCTTGCTGCACAAAGGGCCGCTTCCCGTTAACGAGATTGGTAAGAAGATCCTGCTGACGAGTGGTTCGATCACGGTCGCAGTTGACCGTCTGGAGCAAAAGGGGTTCGTAGAGCGGCGGGCGCACGGTACTGACCGGCGGGCGCGGATAGTCCACTTGACAAAGGAAGGCAGGAAACTGATTACGCGCGCCTATGCGCAGCACGCAGCCGATCTTGAACGACTTGTGTCGGCGTCGCTGTCGGCGAAGGAGCGCACGACCTTGATTCATCTGTTGAAGAAGATCGGCTACAAAGCTGCGGATTATGCGCAGAGTGAGACAGACACCACGAAGTAATGAGTAAAAGGTTTAGAGAGGTGAGATTTTTATGTCGATCGCAGGCAAAGCATTGAGAACTCAAACAAATCAAGGACGTACGGTCGCAGGAATTGTAAACAGCATTGAGACTCTAGAAGGCGGCGGGTTTTTGGTGCGCCGGCCGTTTCCCAAAGCATCATTTTCAGATTTTGATCCGTTTCTGCTACTTGACGAGATGGGGCCAATGGACGTTGCGCCGGGTGAAGCCAAGGGCGCGCCGGATCATCCGCACCGCGGGTTCGAGACCGTGACCTACATGCTGTCAGGTGAGATGGAACATAAGGACTCCGCGGGTCACGCTGGCCGCCTCCGGCCTGGAGACGTGCAATGGATGACTGCCGGCGCCGGTGTAGTTCACTCCGAGATGCCTTCGCTGGAGTTTCAGCGCACTGGCGGCCGAATGCACGGCTTTCAACTTTGGGTAAATCTCCCGCGCAGCGAGAAGATGACAAAGCCGCGATACCAGGAGATTTCAAATGCCAAAATACCGAAGGCAACTTCAGCGGACGGGCTAGTCGCAGTCAGCGTCATCGCAGGTGAAGCGATGGGGCAGCAGGCCGTCATTGAGACACGCACTCCGATCATCTACCTGCACTATCGGATTAAGCCGGGTGGGGTGATAACGCAGCCAGTGCCGCATGAGTACAACGCCTTCGCTTATTTGGTCGAAGGTGAAGGCTTTTTTGGAGAAGAGCGCGAGCGTGGCGTCGATGGACAGATGGTCATGTTTGCGCCCGACGCAGACGAAGTGAGAATCGAGAATCCGTCCCGCGCGAAAGCGGCGCTCGAAATGTTACTGATTGCCGGCGTCCCGCTGAATGAACCAATCGCGCGCCACGGCCCCTTCGTGATGAACACCGAGGGAGAGATCCGTAAAGCGTTTGAAGATTACAGTCGGGGCAGGATGGGCACGATTAACTCTTGAATGATGGAATGTGAGGGCGGAAGAGATGTCATGCAACAATAAAACACTGATCGCCAAACAGCTCAGCGCCACTGACGGCGCATGACCCTGAAATTGATATGACTTTGAAAAATATCGAAAGGTAATTTGAAATGAAAATCTTGACTTTAGTCGCTCGTCTTTTATTAGGGCTGATGTTCTTTGTATTAGGACTCAACGGCTTTCTCGGCTTTCTCAATATGGGGCCGATGCCTACCGGATTGGCTGGCCAGTTCATGGCCGCGCTGTTTGTGTCTCATTACTATTGGGTCATCGCCGGGTTGCAAGTGATCGGCGGCGCGTTGTTGCTGATAAACCGTTTCGTGCCTTTGGCGTTGGTGCTGCTCGGACCAATAATCGTGAACATCCTTTGTTATCACATCTTCCTGAATCATAGTGGCGCGGCCCTCGCAGCGGTAGTGACAGTCCTGTGGTTCATAGTCTTCTATGCGAAGCGTCAGTACTTCTCAGGCATTTTTGTACAACGTGCGTGATTGGGTAAGCAACAAGCCGAGTCTCAAATCAAACAATCGATGAGTACCGGAATCAGTAGGAACTTCGTCGAAGTTTGCGCTCATATTCGAGTCAGTCTATAAAGCCTGCATGAGTTGCTGCAGCTCAGCCAGATTCAGATCCGAGACGGCCCACCACTCCATGCCTGAACTGCGCCAGTGAATCAGACTGTATCCCTGACTCACTGAAGCCTGAGTCGTAGACTTGGAACCTGTCTTTGCGGGCCAGACAAAAACGTTGATGAGATGTTGCCGCCGCTGATAGATCAGCGCGGCGACTGGCCGATTATCGATATAGTCGAGGCGGCCACCCTTCAGTTCAAATCCCTGCGTTGTTAGGTCTTTGACCGGCGGCGAGAAGTCAAGCTTGCCGTCGAACCAGGGCTTGACGGTGTGCTGATCCGAAGATGGGACATCCATTAAGTGCTGAGCCATCAGCGAACGTACATGGCTTGAGATGACTTCCTGTGCGACCAACGTATCTGAAGACGGTCGATTGAGAATCATCATGAATGCCCAAACTGCCACCACGACGGCAGCCAGCGACGCCGCGGCTATCGACCAGCGCCACCAGCTTGGCATCGCCGGCTTCTCTCTTGCTTCGCGGCGGACGCTTGAGCGCAGACGCCTTTCAAAGTCTGGAGAAGGCTTGAACCGAACCGACGCGTCCTTCATCAACAATCCCAGACCACGAATCTCTTCCCGAACCAACGCGCAGGTTTGGCACTCTCGCAGATGGCTTTCGATCTCAAGGGTTTTGTTGAGATCTAGTTCGCCATCGGCGAACGCGTGAATCAGCGGCTTTGTTTCCTCACAGGTCATGCCGCTCCTCCTGTCGTCTCAAAACCCATTCGAGTTGCCAACAGCAAATACAATCTTTTGCGACCGCGCGCCAGTCGCGACATCACGGTACCGATTGGCAAATCGGCGATCGCCGCGATCTCTTTGTACGAGAGTTCTTCCATCTCGCGCATCACCATCACCTCGCGAAACTCAAGCGGTAATTCTGCCAGGGCTTCGCGGACCATCTGCGCATCGGCGTCTCGGACCAGGCGCAATTCAGGGTTTGCAAAGTCAACTACGGCCTCCTCGTGAGATTCATCGATCGAATCCATCAGCTCACGCGCCCGATTTCGTTGCAGCCACGAGTAACAAGTGTTGCGCACAATAGTCAGCAGCCAGCTCCGACTCTCGCCGCCACGATACCCGTCAAAGAACTTGAAGGCCCGCAGGTAAGCCTCCTGCACGACATCTTCAGCATCCTGATCGCTACGCACGAGCCACCGCGCGAGATTGTAGGCTGCGGGCAGATGCGGCAGCACCACCTCTTCAAAGCGACCCGCGCGGCTCTGGTCCGGCAAAATGCACCCCGCTCCTGAAACTAAAGACTCTGGCTCGACCTTCTTTATTCCCGCGAAATTGTTCGATTAGTCCGAGGAATATTCACACACCGAGGTTGGTCTGTACAGATGAAAGCAATTTCGAAAGGATTTTGAGAACAATGAACAATCAAATTAATTGGCTGCTGCAACCGCCCGTTGACGGGCCCCGTGCGACGCTTGTGATTAGGGTGATGGCCGGAACAGTCTTTTTTTGGGAAGGTCTGATGAAGTTTGTCTTTGCTAACCAGGGTGTCGGACGATTTACCAAACTCGGATTCCCAGCGCCGCACTTCACCGCCACGGCAGACGCATGGCTGGAAATTGTCGGTGGGATTCTGATCGTTTCAGGTTTATTGACTCGACTGATCGCGCTTCCGTTCATCATTGAAATGCTGGTGGCGATGGCTTCGACAAAAATCCCTCTGTATCTCGGCACGTCGCCGCTGCCGCTACCGCCGGTGCCGCCGCAAGTTGGTTTCTGGGCGGTATTGCATGAGATTCGCTCGGAGTACGCGCAACTCGCATCGTGTGCGTTCTTGTTAATCGCCGGGCCGGGACGATGGTCCATCGACGCGCTCCTCGCCAAACGTGGAATGGAAAGACCGACGTTCGAGGCGGACCGCAAATTAGCGAGGGCGACGAGCTGACGAAGATTTGAGGGCCACGGCGCTACCGAGCAGCTTCGCCGGATCACGCTTGATGCGAAACACGCTTCCCGTGGCTCCGGGCCAACGATTTGTTCGACGCTGCTCCGCGTCTGAAGTTCAGGGCAGTTCCAAAGTTGTTCCTAGGTTAACTCAACCGTTCGGCGGCTCAGGATGCCGGACATTCTTTTTTCAATTCCAGATATGCCGTGGCTCTTTCCCATCGCAATTATTGAATTACTTGGCGGCTCAGCCTTGTTCGGACTATCTTTGACGCAACGGTGGGTGAACTGGTGTTCTGACAAACCTTTTGCGATTCCCTATCTTGTGTTTGCCGCGGGTTACCGGGGGAATCGCACTTAGCTTCATGCATTTTGTGAAACTTGCGGCACTGATCGTGAACGAAGGAGCAATGATTCATCGGTGAGGCGTAAAAGCCCCCGACAAAATCGTTGGACGCGAGCCGATCAAGGGCAGTCGATTCGCCGGAAAAATTTTCGTATAAATTTCAAAATGTTACCTATGAAAAAAATCCTTTATGTACTTCCAACACTTGTTTTATTGGTCGCTGGATGCAATTTATCGCAGCCGGCGGATAATCAACCAAAAGGGGGCCCAATGAACAAACCATCCCCTGCCCCCACCGCTTCAAATGCTGGCAATAAGTCATCAACCCCCGGCTGGGTCACATATTCAAACCCGGAATTTCATTTTGCTTTTTCCTATCCCCCCAAATGGAAGGTCGACGTCAGCACCTCAAAGCCGGAATTTTTGATACTCCTGCTGAATCAGGATCAGCAAAACAGTTCGGGAAGTTATGAAAATTTAAGAATAGACGTCTACAAAAACAGTAAACCGCAAGATGCCGATTCCGACCCGGATGCACGGGTGAAATACAATGCGGAGTTGAAATTCGCAGAGACAACATGGAAAGTATTTAACGAACCGCTCCACCCTACGAAAAATACAATCCCAATCTATCGATTGCAGACGGTCCAGAATGGCAATTTATATAGTATTAGCACTAGTAATCAAAACAAATTAACTGAGACTCAAACTCAGATAGTTACCGGTTTCCAATTTCGACAATAATATAACTTTTTGTAATTGTGCCCGCCGCGCCTTAAAACTAACGCCTTGTATCGGGCGGCTTGTAACCATCGAAGAACCAAATTCTTCAGCCAACTTTGCGTTTTCCCTCGATGACCAGGGCCTTGCGTTTAATTCTTTTGCTTTATCGTTGTTGGAACTCAGGGGATTAGAGCAAGAGAGTAATTATTTCTGAAATATAAAGATCGGGAGTCATTGTCGACCCACCCCTGGTGTCTTAACTGGCGGAAAGATTGGTCGGCGCGATGTTCGCTCCCGATTCGAAAGTGTGTTGCAGGACTTTGCGCATCCCAGCCGAAATGTCGCCAATCCTAATCACACTTATCAATCTATTCGCAACAGGTATGCGTTCCGTCCGATCAACATTAAGCAGAAGCCGATCAAGGCGAATACTGGTGGTCCGCGTAACCGTCAGGCGTAATGCGACCAAACAAAGGTTCGCCATTCTTGCGATCGCATCAAGCACAGGCCGGTCCGTCGGTTCATGCGTTCACACGCACGATAACCAAAACCAACTGTTACAACGAACGAGCGAAATAGATGCTGCGCAAAATTGTCGTCCCAGCCGAAAGCTCACGTCGCGTCCAGATCACGTTCAGTGTTCCGTCCGGGTTGAAGTAGCTGCCCATGTAATCGCCGGGCGGCGAGCTTGCTGAAGCCGGCGCCACCGGATTGAATTCATCAAGCGAAGTCAATGCCGGCTTTTGTCCGGGTCTGAAGATCGCTCCATAGACGCGCCAGTCAGAAGTCAGGTTAGGACGATAATAGACTCCGACGCCCAGCTTCTTTCCATCGGCCGAAACAGCCAGCCAGGCATATTGATAACGTCCCCGCCCCGGCGTGATGTCCTGGCCCTTCCAGGTCTGTCCGTGATCCGTCGAGTGATAAAGCGTTAACCGGTTGGTCACCGGATCACACGTCGTGTTGCCAAATACATCAGTACCGCAATTCGTTACTGTGGCGGCATCCACATAGAGCGCCCAGATCGAACCATCAGGCGAGACGGAAACGGTGGGCCAACTAACCGTGCTGTCCGTCGAGTTGTAGCTCCCGACTATGTATCGCGAGAAGGTCTGTCCGTCATCCGACGAGACATACGCGTACAAAGTGCCCTTGGGATTGTTCGGCGTAAATACGTCGTTTGATCCACCATCGTTGCCGCACACGACATAAACGTATGGTGAACCCGCAGCGTGATCGGCAGCCGGCCGGCACCAACCTGAATCTTTCAGGGTATAGCCCAGACTGTTGAAAGATTGTCCGCCATCGTAAGACTGATAGACGGTGTAACGACCCGGCCCAAAGCCGCTCCCTGTGCCTTGACCAAGCGGATACGTGACTTTGTCTCCCTCGTTGCCGAGGTAGAAGACGCTACTGCTGCCGTGCGCTGTTACCCAGGGCCGGTCGTCTACGAATTGCGCGGCGGGAATCAGCGGACGAGTGAAGTCGAGCGAAATGTTTTGCAGACCTGGACCGCCGACGTTCCAGCGGGTGATCGTATCATCCGTGACGTTTGTATCGACGAAGTAGAGATGTCCGGCGTCGTCGAAGGCCATGTCGCCCTCATCACCGAACTCATGCTGTTCTAAAGAAAGAGACGTCAGGCCGGGAATATCCTGAAAGGTATGCCCGCCATCCACCGACGCCCAAGCCCACGACATGCTGCGCGTGTAGGTGGGCGAATTTATATCTGGGGCAAGGAGGAGTTGCCAGTTCTCTTTGTGCGCCGTCGCGAAAATGTTGCCGAAGCGATCGACGACGAGCGACGGCTCGTAGCCGTAACCTAACTCAGGCGTTACCTTCACCGGCGCGCCAAAGGGCGTTCCGGCGGCTGCCGTCTTTCGCGGAACCATCAGCAGAGGCAGCGAGAATATCGTCAGGCCAAGTACCACCATGCTCACATTGCCGTGCGTCTGCAGGAAGTTGCGAATTGATCTCATAATAAGATTTCCCCTTCAATCAGTTTTGATTGTTGTCAGTTTTTTCCCTGACCAAACGGGCACAGAATAGGTCGCGGCAGTTGAGGAATTCTTGAGGCTAGGCTTGAGATATGGGGTACGGTAGATTACAGACTTATTATGGTTCGCTTGCGGTTAAAGAACTCGTTAGCAACGCAAATCACGAAGGAGGCTTGTATGGCTTGCTTGGATTACGCATCCTCAAGTCTGAGGCCTTCCCATTACAACTAGGAAAATATCGGCTACGGCAAGCACCGCTTGAACGAATCGTTTCGGCAATAAAAGTTCCGGCGGCACAAGTCGTGACAATGCGAGGATGTTTCATTCTCAGGGTTGGCTGGACCGAAACATTGTCGCAACTCGAAAGTGGTTCCTTCGACGAAGATTTCGTCCTCCGGCAGCTTCACTGAGCCATTTGAAAGCCTTTCGCAGTTGACTCCCGCCCGGTGAACTCAACGTTCTTGGTTTTGCCTGGAAGGTGTGGGCCGGTAGGCTAACGTTACTTGACAATCCCTTTCATAGGACGGGGTACACTCCCGTACGTCGGTCTATGAAAGGGATTGTCAAGTACAAACTTCAATAACGAGCGGGTTAAATCATTCAGTCACGATGTAACCCTCAACGTTGCTTCGTGACAGCACTCCGTTGGGGCCCCATTTGCAGGAGTTCGGTTGAATTCTCCGTCACGCTCGGGACGTCAAGAAGCTGATGCGTATTGCGCCCGTCGAGATAGCCAACAGTTTCGGAATTTGCGGTACCAAGCTCTGGCAAGTCTTTCTGCCCTCGCCGAGATCTCAACTTGAGTTCGAGCGCAAAGGTGAAGCTGACTGCCTGGTGCACGGCTATCACCGAGCAGAATGCCCCGGCGACATAGATGGACCACTTTGCCTCTGGTGTGCCCAGATAGGTTACATACAGGACAATCGCTGCGAAGGCCGCCATAAAAGCGCTCAAGGCATTGAAAACCAACATCACCTTCATCCGGTCTTCTGGCTTGGCAGATGATCGACCTGCTTTGTCCACAAGCCACTTGCCACAGCGCCGGCAGTAAGATTTCGGAGTTTGATCGGAAGCGCCGCAGTTGGGACAGAACATAAAACCTATGCCTCCTACGCATGGAGTCTACAATGATGCTCCGGCCACCTTGCTATTACAAGCCATAAGGAGAACTCGCTTGGGGGTGAATTCAGCCTTCCGATAAGACGGAAATCTGTATGCATTGCATTGATGGTCTTTAATTTCATCGACATCTTGCTCCTCGTGGTAGTGCTATTAAGCAATCGTTTACAGACGGTCGTTCTTCCCACTGAAAACGCGCTACGGAGTGTTGGTCCGTGCGCTCGTCTTTATCGATCTTGTCGGGTCATCTCGGATCCCACGCCAAGCGCCCTTCGCGCTCCGCGAAAATGAAACACCTCATGCCTGTGGTTAATCACCCACGTGCCGATGAACTTAACTCTCTTTATCTTGGTGGTGTGGATACAGGCGCGTAAGTCATCTCAAAAGTCACGATGTCGAACGGATTGTTTCGCGTTAGCGTGATCTGCTGGAGTCCTTTCAAAATCGCTCGTTGTTCGCCGGACGGCGGGTGCGGAGCGCCTGGACCTTTCCAAGTTGCCACCAACACCTTCGGATCATTGACCGTGTCGGCGTTGATCGTGATCGTCTGGTTCTGCGGCAAGCCTTCGATGGTGAAACCGCAGTCGTAATAGTTGCCTTCCGTTCTCATGATTGAGGGAGTCACGATGGTGCTGCCGACGCTCTTGTATCCACCGAGTCCCCCAGCGTGCGCATCGACAGTAAAGGCGTTGCACGAATAAGGCCCCGCATTTCCGAACGCGTTCTGGGTTGAGAGATAGCCCAGTTCCTGTTTGTAGCGGATGTGAACGCGCACAGAGTCGTTCGGAATGGGATCAGGATCCACTTTGTTAACGTCGCTGGTCGTTCTAACTCTATTGTTGGGATTCCCGCGGGGAACACCGGTCTCTGTGCGATCGGCCTTGCCAGATACGTCAATTGGTTTCCAGTATTTCAGATTAGTGATCCGAAAGTATCCATCAAAAGTATTGAAGCCAAAGAACGACCAGTAGTGATTCGCGTTGGCGAGATAAGGCGGGATGTTCAGCGCATCAGGATACTTTTCAGCCGCGATATCTCCTTGGTAAACAGGATCGCCGTGCATTTTACGGTCACGCTGGCCAAAGTTGATCACTTCCGCCCTCATCTCGGTCGGCTCAGCCGGCGTGAGCGCGCGATCGGCGAGCGCGCACTGTCCCGGGCCGAGACTCCCACCATTGATGCCCGCTGCATCGTTCGCATGTTGAAAACGAACCGTCATGTTCATGTATAGATCGTTCTCCTTGTATTGCCCTTGAGTCAACGTTATCTGCAACCCGCCGCCGCGACAACGCAATTCGAGCAACTGCGGTCCGGGATTAGGAGTTGGGTTGGGTGAGGCACGCCGGCCATCAGGCCTTATGGGTGCGCGGGGATCAATCTGGGCCTTGCTCACTAAAGCAAACGCGATGCTGGCTACAGCCAACAATAAAATTCGAAAAACAATTCGCATCCTGTTTCTCCTCATGATCTCTATGAACGGCAATCTGCCGCAATGCTAGATCGGCGGATTAACCTTGATGTCAGCGTTGTAGTCCGAATAGCGATTCTTTAACCCATTGCATGAAATTCAAAACAGGACGATGCCCAGTAACAAACTTAACGGCAGTCTTGTTTTCATGATCTTTGTCGTTGCCATTGCTTCACGATGAAGTTGTTTGCAATTTGTGTTCTCAGGGTTAATGTGGCTGTGCCGGCAGCGAGCGATAAACCATTTCGAAATCCATTGTCGCCCGCGGCTGATTGTTAGTGAGGGTAACGCCATTGTTCGCCCGGCCTCCGATAATGATGATCGCGCGCTGTTGTCCCGGCGGAGGAGATGCGTCGCCACCCACACTCCATGGCCCACTTTCTCTTCCTCGCAAGACGGCGGGGTCTAACTCCGCCGTGATCACCATCATTTGCTCAAGCGGCAAAGAGACGCCGTTAAGCTTCGTAATTTCGAAACTGCAAGTGTAATAATGACCGTCTTGATTAAGGTTGCCCGAGGCCCGGTAATAGGCGGTGCGTGTGACGCCAAACGTGCCAGGCCCTGAGCTCGGGTCCTGCATTTTTAGCAGCACATGAAACATATTGCAGATAGGATAAGGCGGCCGCACGAGTGTTGAGTCGTAGGGCAAACCGAGCTCCTTCCTCCAGCGAATCGTTCCGTTGATGGCTGGAAGTTGTCGCACTTGTGCGTTCGCTCGTTTTTTAGTGATGATCTGGCCCGGAGCCTGTGGAGTAATTGGCGTGGGCGTCGGAGTTGGCTGATTTGGATTACGTTGCTGTGCGTGAATGGCGAGGCTCGTCCCGGCAATTGCCAATAAGTACACGGCCAAGCGCAAAATCTGTCTTCCGTACATTGTCACTTTCCTTTCACTGGTAAATCCAGACGGCCAATTACCAGAAGTCGCATTAGAAAAACTGTGCCCAAAACTCTCTTCATCGGAACCGTTCACGCTTCCAACGCGCCCTCAATTCCAGATTCTCAAGTTAATTGTGTTCGCTACTTTCCATCCCAAGTGGTCTTTGTTCAGAACGAGGCTAGGCTTCGGACGAGTGATACGCTCAGCCTCATTGCCGGGGCTCCCTTCGTCAATTAATAACCGGCGGAGTCCAGGTTCCCCACATTTGCGGAAACACGAATATGAAATCGCTCCAGTCCGCCGCGATCTCAATCGGCCCCTGCCACGAAACACTTCCGTCTTTGTAACCGACGTGTTTGTACCAGAACACTTCGCCGGTCGGCTTCATCGCGTAGATGACTCCCTGGCCGGGAGAGAAGACGCGCGTGAAGTCTGCCCATCCGGTGCCGACATTCTTCGGCGAATCCCAGTTGGTCTCGCCGGTCAGATAGCCGGGATGGTGATACCAGACGAGCGTGCCATCGTTCGTGATTGCATAGATCACGCCTTCACCGCCTGAGAACACCTGCTTGAAGTTGGCCCAGTTAGGACTCGTCATGGTCCTGGCACCGCCCAGCTTTGGCCTTGGTGATGGGACAGTCCCAATTTGCGGTGGGAAGATGTCCACGGGTCCGGACCATTTAATGCTTCCGTCAGTGTACCCATTGTGCCGATACCACTTGAGCTTCCCGCTTGAATCGATCGCGTAAAGCACTCCATCGCCGGCGGGTACAATCCTGACGAAGGATTGCCAGCCGTTGCCAACAGTGATTGGTCCTTTCCAACTTGGCCTGCCAGGTTCCCCACCCACGGTGTTCCAATCGGTATCGTTCCGATACCATTTGAGAGTTCCATCACTTGTCAGCGCGTAGATGCCGCCCTTGCCCGCCGGCATTACATCTTTGAACTGCTGCCAACCACTACTGATGAGTTTTGGTCCTTGCAACAAATGTTTGACATCAGCCGCCGGTGGTTGATCGATCTGCGGTCGGACGATTTTCTCTTGCGGCTGAATCCTTCCGGAACTTTGAGTTGGCGTTACTACGCGCTGATTTCTCGCCCGCCCCTTCTGGCTCTGTGATGAATCAGCGCCGGAGTTTACATCCGCGTTGGTGTTGACCTTGTTGACGTCGCTCGTTTGCCGTTTGCGTTGCAGGGGGTTTACGCTGCTCGGCGGCGCCGGTTTGGTCAAGATCACATGCCAGAACCAAACCAATTCGCCGTTCGGCTTTACGCCATAGATATAACCCTGTGAGTCGTACTTCGTCTTATCGAATTCGCCGATGCCTGGATCTGTAAGCGTCCCTCTGGTTCGCAACTGACCGAGCTTACTCGCCAGCGCTTCCATGGCGGTCAAGCCGTATGCACGCTGAGTAGTTTCTTCGTCAGGGTGATGAGTGTCGGGTTCGGGCATATTGGCATAAACGCAATAGCCGTTGGCGTTCGGCGTGGGATACCCCTTGGTGACCGTTTTGCTGTTATGCATGATGAAGTCTTCGAGAATGAGTTGGTAGTGACACATTCCGTTCGTCGCATAGTCATCGAACCGACCACGCCGGGTACGAACGCGATCTTTCAGCTTCTCGGGCAGCGTCTGAGGAGGATCGCCCTGTTTCCAAGAGGCCCGTTGGCTCAGGTAATCGATATGTTTCTGCAATGCCCGGCCGTAGGTTAGTTTTATGTAATCAGGGTCATTATTCCCGGCGTTTACGATGGCAGTCATCCAAGCGACGAGCGTGGTTGCATACAGCGGTAACGTGGGCAGCGGTTTGTAGTCAGGACTCAGCATCTGTCCATCTTCCTGACGCATATCGCTCCACTGCCAAAGTTCAGGGTCGAGAAATTCGTCAGCGAGGTCTCCAATGTCTTTTGCCAGCTCGCGTTTGAAATCGCTTGATTTCCCGGCTGGGTCTTTGAACTGTAAAGCAAAAGCGTGGAGCGAATCCCGCTTACTTTCGAGTAACTGGAGTCGCGTAAAATTCTTCTCTTTAAAAGTTTCGTTCTGCAGGCTGATGATGGACTGCTCAACGTTCTTCAATCTGGTATCCAATTCGTCGAGCCGCTCATTAATCTTCTTGAGAGCTTCGCCAACTGCGTCGGTTTTATCGAATGCGCCCAAAGCGTCGAGCAACTTCATTCCTGTGTCCAGAAACGGTGACGCCGCGGGAAAGGCCAGACCCATTACCCCAACACACACATCCAGCGAGGACTTAAGGTCTTGTGCCTGTGTCCTGACGGGTGCACAGTTCAGAATCAGACAGCTACAGACAAACAAGTTGAGTTTGCGAGAGAACTTCATGATTAACCTCCTACTTGCGCACCAATTCCACGCGGCGATTACGCGCGCCGCCTTCGAGCGTGTCGTTAGTGTCCTTCGGTTGTGACTTGCCGAATCCCTGCGTTGTCAACCGAGCGGCGTCAATTCCATAACGCTTTACAAGGGCGTCCTTGACTGTTTGTCGACGTTTTGAGAGATCGAGGTTGTATTGATCCGTTCCGATGCCATCGGTATGTCCGTTGACTTGCACTTTCCAGTCGGAGTGACGCTTCATGAGCTCGGCGATCTCTTTCGGGGCTGGCTCAGATTCACCGCGAATCACGTCGCTGTTGAATGAAAAGTAGATACCGTAGATATCGGCTGTTCCTGATTCGCTCAGCGCTCGTTCAAAATTCGCGCTTGGAGTGCCGGCATTTTCGCCTTGTCCAAGCCGATCTCTCTGACCTTCCTTTCCGCCGGTGTTCTGCATCGACAGTTCGCCGCAGTGATATGTGATCTTGATTACCTGGAGCACATCTTTATCGCTAGCGGGCCTGGGCTGCATGCCCATCGACTTAGCACTCTGAGCATTCAGCGCTTTGATCGCGTCGATGCCAATCCGGAATTTCAAGCTCAACGGATTCGCGGCATCGTCGAGAAAGAAAAACTCAGACCTATCACCGAAGAAATCCCGGCGCGCTTGAATCGCCGGCAGTTCGGCTGGCACGTCTTTGACTAGAACAGGCATCATCACGGGCTTGTCGCCGACGCGCGTGGCCGCAGTGACCATTTGATTGTCGTAAACGTTCGGGTGCACGTTGCGGTCGATCGGCGGTTTAATCTGGGTATAGGCTATAAATATTCCAAGTTTGGACTCGCCTTTTGTCTTAAGCCCATTCAGAACAGCTGCTGAAGTTCCAATCGCGGTGGTGTCTGGAATCATCTCTGGTAACTCAGTTGAAAACTGCTGCTCGTAAAGAACGGCCGAGTCCAAATCAGTTCGTCGCAGCGTTCGATATAGGGTGTACTTCACCAGCTTGGGTGGTCCATTCGAAAGCCAGTCCTGAACCTCGCGCTCAACCGAATATTTCAGTCGCACTTCGGAAGCAGTCACTGACTCGATGGTCTTTATCGATTCATAGTCGCCGTCTTGTTGATTGACGGCGGTGACAATCGTGAGGCCTGTACAGCGGGGAATAACTGGTGGTGTTGTACTTTGTGCTCGGACTCCGACGAGACAAGCGCAAATAATCAACAGGAGCAAAGGTGTGACACGTAGCCACCGCATCATGCCATCTTCCTTCTTATTGTTTCTTGCCGATCAGAAAGCTTCCCGGAGCGCCGGTGGGACCTTGGTTATAGAACGCGGGACCCGTCCGGACGACGCCGACTCCACTCTCATCAGTCCCGGCCTCAACCATAGCTGGACTGCAACCTTGGGCGCTGCAAATAATGAAGTACCCGCCATTGCTTTCGGTCAATCGAGTAACGGTAAAGCCATAGCCTCTTTCAACCTCCACCGTGCCATAGTCGTAAGGGCAGGCCATGTCCGCCTTTTGGCTGCCCGATCCGTCGGCGACAAGTGCTATACCTGCCTTCGATACTGCTGATATACCAATTGCTGCGATGGCCTTGCCGCCACTCCTCAGCACCAAACGGTAGTTTCCTTCCGTGAAATCCTTTCCGAGGTCCACGCTTGCCTGATCACCATCATTTAAACTAAAAGCCCTGGGAGTCAGCGTCGCAGACCCCTGGTCAGACAAGGCCCACAAGGTCCCAAAGCTTCCGGCCGGCGACATCACTGCCACGCGCTTGCCCCCTTTGTAAAACTCAACCTCGTGATCCGCGCCGACATAAAAGATCTTCTGGCCGGCCCGATCGTCGACCTCGAATGGGGCGACCGCTTTTTTGGTTAATGCGCCGCTCTTGGCTTGCTCATCAAGATAGCCAACACGCCGTTTCAGAGCATTGATGCGGCTCTGAAAGCTCGTAGTGTCGCTGTCGCGATCTGCTGCATCGGCAGCGATGCCGAGCGCAACGACTGCCGTCCACCCGAGTCCGAACGCCAAAAACAATTTCAGGTATTTCATTTTCTATCCCTTGTTGGACAAAGGCCGTCGCGCGCTAATGTTTGCCCACAATTACATTTCCGGGTAGCGCCAGGCCCGGAGTGGGTATGAACTTGAATCCCTCGGGACCGACCCTGACGATGCCATAGCCGCCGGCATCTCCGGCTTCAACCATCCCCACGCCACTAGCATTACCAATCCACAGCTTGCCGCCGCCTTCACCACTTTCAGTAAATTGGGCGATAGGAAGCTTGTTGGCGCCCAGCACATCGACGAGGCCTTTGCCATCAGTCGTGGCCATGCGCGCTCTCAGATTCCCCGCTTTGTCGAAGACCAGCGCTACTGCCTCGCGCGTATCCGCCGCCTCTCCGATTCCTGCAATCTGCTGGCTGGAGCCTGAGAAGAACGTCAAATGGTGGGTTCGCGCCTTGGTGTCTTTTCCAAGGACAATTCGGTCTATAAAGTTCTCGCTCACTGTGACTCCCCAACTATTTCCGCGTGGCTCCTGGCCCAGCCGGGCCTCCAGGTTTCCGGACGCTGAGAATGCACCGAAGTTTCCGCTGTTGTTGCCTCCTGAGATCGTCGCCGCCGGCTTCGCACTTCGAAAATAGAGGTTGACGGTGTCAGGCCCTACGTAGAAGACCCTCCTTTTCGCTCCATCCAGAATCTCGAATGGTGCGTAAACCTTGCTGTTAATTTGCTGGGCACTGGCGGTGGTCCTACCTTCGACTTCTGCCGCGCGCTCCGCAAGCGCCTCAAGCCGGCCCTCGAGAGTGTTACTGGCGGCTGCCACGCTCGTGCCCTTGAGCCCCGACATCACTCCCGGACCGAAACCAAGCGCTGTGGCAGCTAAGCATCCGAAACTAAACCCGAGCAGGAATTTTGCTTTTTGCATTTTGTTCCCGAACGTTCCGTTGCTTTACTACTGGCATGCCGGGCCGGGGGCGCACCCCAGCATGTAGCTTCCCGGTAACCCGGACTTCGGCAAGTAGGGAAAACCCGACGGAAACGTCATCACCACGCCGTACCGGTTATCGTTAGTACCTATCTTGACCTTTGGGTCGCCCTTAGCATCGCCAAGCACCAGCGCTCCCCCGGTATTACCCGACGCTTCGCCGAGGACCGCGATTGGTTCGCCGGCCGCGTCATAAATGCCGATTAACCCCTTGCTATCCTCGCCGACGAACATCGAGGCCCGTCTTCTGCCCTTTGAATCGCCGATGACAATCGCGCCAGTGCCTGCCTTTGATTCGCCAATGCCGGCCAGCAGGCCACCAGAAGACGGGAATCTCAGCGAATAGTTCGCGGTGGCGAATCCGCCCAGCTCAAGACGCGCGTCAGGGCGAACCACTTCGGTTGTCACGCCCTTGGAGTCGGTAACTTTCGTTGTGGTCACGCCTTCGCTAATGCGCAGGCCGGCCCATGTCTGGTCGATGCCCAGGCGAGCCTTGGTATAACCGTCTGCTGAGAGAACAAAAAAGTACCCACCATCTTTATCGGCGTTCATGCTGGCCGCAACTCGCCGGTCAGAGCTAAGGACACTTGCGCTGCTCCAGTAATCACTCGACGTAACTTCGAAAATCGAGTTGTCCTGCGGATCGACCACCTTGAACAACGCCGGGTAGAGCTGCAGGTTGTTGATCTGTTGTTCAAGATCGGCGAGTTGATCAGATTCAGATTCGGAGGGCGTTTTGGCTCGGCTAGTGTCAACCATCAACAGCCATGTAACCAACGAAACCACGGCGAGACTTGCTGCGAATTGCGTCACTGTTTTCCTTGGTCTCATGTTTGCTTCTGAGTGCTCAAGCCGGAGATTGTCGGCGTCATGGTTGACTCGATGGCGGCGTGAAGCCAAACCGGCTGTCTTCCAGCGTCGGATTCGCTTGCGGCTCGAATGTCGTCGTCACACGATTGAGATAGCCGGCAGGAATATCTTTCGGGACCTCGACGACTTTGCGAATCAAGAGCGACTCAGCATCAATCCAAACAGTCATTTGGCGAATATTCGTCTCACGGCCAGTCGCGCTGTAGACATCTTTCGCGGTGCCGACCACGCGGTAACATTTGTGGCCGCTGATGTCTTCAGTGCCATCGTTCACCGCATCAGTGAAATGCGAGAAGGCTCCCGCCAGTGCGCCCTTGTAGAGCAACGCGGGGATCTTCAATGCTGCTCCCAACGTGTTTGGTTCAGCGGTGACGAAGGCGCCAGTGTTGCTCGGATTGGGATAATCAGTTTTGGTGCCGATTGTTTTCCACCAGGTGTGAAAAGCATAGGGGTCGCCCCAGATCACGAAGCGGTCGCCGCTGGCTTTGTTGAATTCAAAATAGAAACCGCGCGGCGCGCGTCGAAAGTAGGTAGTGAAATTGTGTTTTTCAGTGACCGCGCCATTCGCCGGCCCGAATTCATTGACGACAGTGCCCTTGTCCGCGTACGAGTTCAGCGCGGCGTAAGTTGCTCGGCTGCGCGTCAGCACATCGTCGTCGCCGGCGGATCGCGCAGTGAATGCCGGCATCAAGACCATCGTCCCGATACTCAGCAATAGAAACAGAGTCAGCTTCAGACTCCTCATTCAGTTCTCCCAGCGATTATGTTTCGTTGGAGGGGGATGAAGAGTTCTAGCAGTGCACGCGGCTGTATGTAACTACCCAGATGTGTGGGTTACGAAGGCAAAGAGCGAAGCGGTAAGTGCGAAGCGCGATCCGAAAGTCGGTGGAATCGCGAGGTCCGCATGTGGCGCGTATGTCTTCGCCGCGGCAGCTCAAAAGAGACGCTCGCGCAAGGTCTTGGCGACGGCTTCTGTTTTCGAATGAACCTGGAGTTTGGCGTAGATGTTTTTGAGATGAAAGGAAACTGTGTTAGTCGAGATGCCCATTTCGCGCGCAGCAGTCTTTTTGTAATGGCCTTCAATCAGCAGCTTGAGCAATTCAGTTTCTTGTCGCGTCAAATGATAATCAGCATTCTCGGGCGGCTTGAATTCGCGAAACAACTTTACGACGCGGCGCGCGACTTCCGGTGACATTGGCGCACCGCCGTCGACTGCTTCTTGCAAAGATTCGAGCAGGCGGGCAGGCGCAATATTCTTCAACAGGTAACCGGTCGCACCCGCGCAAAGCGCCTTGAAGATTTGCTCATCATCGTCATAGACAGTGAGCGCGAGAATCGGCAAATTGGGAAACCGTTCGCGCAGGATGCCAATGCCTTCGATGCCGGACATTCCCGGCAAACCAATATCGGTCAAAATCAAGCTCGGCTGAACTTGGTCCATTTCGCCCAGAGCAGCTTCCATCCTCGCGTAACTGCGCACGCAGCTAAACCCATGCGTGCCATTGACCAGCATCGTCAAGCCTTCGCGCACTTCGCGCAGGTCTTCGATGATTACGACCTGAATTGTTGTGCTAGCTGTTGAAGGAGCGGCGGCTGATTTCATGCTGTCGTTGGTTTTCACTGGCTGAATTAATGCGATCAGGTGAACGATAATTGTTAGTCGCCCCGCTGTCGCCTACCTGTTGAGGTAGGTTTGAAACGCAATTTCAGGATGAAGTGCTCGCTCTGCTCAACGGAATAGCAACCGACACAGTCGTACCCGATCCGAGATGTGAATCCACACTGAAACTTGCATTCAGACTTTGTACGCGCCGGCGCATGCTCATCATCCCGTGTCCCGTGGTTTCGGCTTGCGGCTCGAACCCGGCACCATTGTCCGCGACTCGCAGCAAAAGCTGGTCGCCCTCTGCAAAGAAATCGATTATGACTCGCGAACATTTCGCATGGCGCGCTGCGTTGCTGACTGCCTCCTTAAAAATGAGGAGGAGATCGCGTCTGACGTTCATCCCCAGCTTCAAATCCTGATCTAGAGGCGGTGCGTTGAACTCAAGATCGATGTCCCGCAACGTGAATATTTCATCCGCATGCTGTCGCATCTTACGCGTGAGGTCTCGCAGGTTATCGCGCTCGGGATTGATCGCCCAAACGATGTCGCTCATCGATGACACTGATTCACGCGCGATCTCAGCAATCGAGGTGAGCGGATTTGTTGATTCGTCCGGCTGATTACCAAATTGTTGATTGGCTACTTCGCTGAGGATGCTGATGCGGGTAAGGTTCGCTCCAATGTCATCGTGCAAGTCCGTGGCGATGCGCGTGCGCATGTTGGCTACTTCCAGCAGTCGGCTCACGCGATAGCGATAAACGGCATACGCCAACATACCCAATGCGAGCGCGGCCAACGTCAGAAACCACCAGCGCAAATAGAATGGCGGCAAAATCGTGAAGGTAACAATTGCGGGCTCGGCGCTGATCACGCCACTCGAACTGACCGCGCGCACCATGAAGCGATAGCTCCGCGGGGCGAGGTTCGCAAAATTGACAACGCGCTGTTCGGTGGGTTGGCTCCAACCTGCGTCTCCGAGCTTGTATTGATAACGGAGGGACTCTCCGGTAGCAAAACTCAAACCGACAAACTCGATCTGAATCTGGTTCTGATCGGCCGAGAGATCAGACAGAGCGATTTGCTTCTCGCCCAAAGCGGACAAGTCACGCATTGATCCGGCAATGCGCAGCCCGGTGATTAGCACTGGCACAGGCACTGGGGACAGATCGGGCTCAGGCACCAATCTGATCAATCCATTCGCGTAGCTGAACCAAAGCGCGCCATCGCGATCCTGCAAAGCAGCGTTCGCGTTGCCGAGCGGCGCACCGTCGTTGGCGGTGTAGTGTCTAACCTGACCGTTGCTCACATCGAGCCGATCGATTCCCCGGCCGGTCGCCAGATAAACCCTGTGCCAACGGTCTTCGGCGATAGCTTTCACATCATTACTGGAAAGCCCTTGGGTGGTCGTATATCCGACGAATTGCGGACGGTCTGCTTCCGGGTGATCGATGCGACAGATACCACCGCGCGTGGTTGGCGCCCACAGCCTGCCGGTTGAATCAATGAACAGGTTGAAGATTCCACCCTCGGGCAAACCATCAAGCGATCTGAAGCGAATGAATCTTCCATTGTTATAACGAACCAGCCCGCCGCCTACGCTGAAACCCCATGTCGATCCAGGTTGCGGTCGTGGGCG